>NZ_JAYMGI010000002.1:6710000-8122500 GCF_035825295.1 Actinacidiphila sp. DG2A-62 | reverse complement strand
GCCGCTGCTGGCGAACGTCGGCGGCCCGGCGGACGTGCCGGCGGCGGTCGAAGCGGGGGCGGAGGGCGTCGGTCTGTTCCGCACGGAGTTCCTGTTCCTGGACGACTCGGCGAACGCGCCATCGGAGGATCGGCAGACCGAGGTGTACCGGCAGGTGCTGGAGGCGTTCCCGGAGGGCCGGGTGGTCGTCCGGGTGCTGGACGCGGGTGCGGACAAGCCACTGGACTTCCTGACGCCGGCGGACGAGCCGAACCCGGCGCTGGGTGTGCGGGGGCTGCGGTCGTTGCTCGACCACCCGGAGGTGCTGGCGACGCAGCTGCGCGCGCTGGCCCGGGCCGCGTCGGGGCTTCCGGTATACCTGGAGGTCATGGCGCCGATGGTCGCGGACCGGCAGGACGCCAGGGCGTTCGCGGACGCGTGCCAGGCGGCGGGTCTGTCGGCCAAGTTCGGCGCGATGGTGGAGATCCCGTCGGCGGCATTGCGGGCGCGGTCGATCCTCCAGGAGGTCGAGTTCCTGTCGCTGGGCACCAATGACCTGGCGCAGTACACCTTCGCGGCGGACCGGCAGGTGGGCGCGGTGTCGCGGTTGCAGGACCCGTGGCAGCCGGCGCTGCTCGACCTGGTGGCGATGGCGGCGGAGGCCGCCGCGGCCGAGGGCAAGAGCTGCGGTGTGTGCGGCGAGGCCGCGGCGGACCCGCTGCTCGCGTGTGTGCTGACCGGTCTGGGCGTCACCAGCCTTTCGATGGGTGCGGCGTCGATTCCTTATGTGCGGGCCGCGTTGGCGAAGCACACGCTGGCGCAGTGCGAGCGTGCGGCTGCCGCGGCGCGGGCGACGGACGGCGCGCAGGAGGCGCGGCGCGCCGCGCAGGCGGTGCTGTCCGGCGAGTAGCGAGCCGGTCGTGCGGCTCCGGTCGTGGCGGCCCGCCGGGGAGTGCTCTACCGGGCCGCCGCGGTCGCGCCGGCTGCTGCGGCCCCGGGTGGTCGCTGCGGTCGGCGTGGCGAGTGCGGTCCGCTGCCATCGGCGCCGGAGGGCGTCCTGCTCACGGAGCGGGGCGCCCTCCGCTGTGTGTCCGGGCACGGCGGCGTCGCGCGGTCGCGCGGGTCAGGCGAGGTCGCCGGGGAGCGGCGGTGGCAGCGGGAGGCCGGCGCGATAGCGCACGCCGGGTTCGGGCGGTACGGGGTCGCCCGTCGCGGGGTCGGTGCAGTAGGCGTTGAACACCTCGGCCTCGCTCAGCGGCTGGGGTGTGCCGCCGCGCAGCGACCAGCCCCGTACGGTCTCGGTGCCGGGGGCGTCCTCCCCGGTGCCGGTGGTGGTGCGGATGACCAGGCCCGCGGTTCTCCCTGTGACCTCGGCGGCGGTCATCACGGTGCAGACGACGAGCATGTCGGCGTCGGAGAACTTGAGGTCGCCGTCGTCGGGCGACCTGGGATCGCCGTCGTCGTGTGGTGGCGCGGCATCGATCTGGGCGGCGGCGTGCAGGGCCGGTTCGCCGGGGTCGAGGCGCAGGCTGCACACCACGTGGTGGCCGCCGGGACCGAGCGCTTCGATCAGGCGGAGCAGGGTGTGCGAGGCGCGGTCGAAGGCGCAGTGGGCGAGGTCCTGGTCGCAGTCGGGGCAGGGGCCGGCCTCCAGGAGGAGGTCTGTGGCCCGTTCCCAGGTGGCGCGGCGTTCGGCCTCGCGGGCGAGGTCGACGCGGACGGTGTCGATCGGCTGGCGGTCGTAGCGGATGGCGGGGCCCGCGGTGGTGGATTCGGCGACGTAGCGGGTGCGGGTCACGGGGGCGTCCGGCGGTTGCCTCGTCGTCGCGCAGTAGTCGGCGTAGTCGGCCGGGTCGAAGAGGGTGACGGCGACGTGGGTGCCCTTGCCGTGCAGGTCGCGGAGCATGCGGTCGACCTGGTGCAGGTACTGGGCGTAGTCGTCGTGCGGGAAGGTGCGGTAGCCGGTCATGGCCGTGAAGTCGTGGTCGTCGAGGAGCAGTCCGAGGACGACCGGCGCCTCGCGGCGCAGGGCCCTGCGGCGGGCGGTCCGGCCGGGAGGTCCGCTGCCCGCGCCGCGTCCTCCGGGGCCTCTCGTCCGCTCCGCCGTGCCTGTCCTGCCGCCGGCCGACGCGCCGGTGCCGGCTGAGGAGCCGGCTGTGGAATCGGCTGTGGAATCGGCCGAGGAATCGGCCGAGGGTCCGGCCGCGGCCCCGCTCCGGACGGTGCCGCCCGGAGCGGCGGTCCGCGGTCCTCCGGCGCCGATCGCGGCGGTTCCCTTGGGCCGACCGCCTGCGGGCACGGTACGGCTCTTGGCGTGGCGCTTCCTCGCCTGTGACATGGTGTTCCCCCTTCGTCGGGCGGGGCCCGTGCGGGTCCCCCGCGCCGGTCCCGCGGTGTGGTACCGCGTTTGTGGTCCGCATCGTCGCGGTGCCGGGTGGCGCCGCAGGATGCCGTGTGGCGTGTGGAGACGCGGCCGGGGACTCGGTGGTCCACGGCCCGGTCTCTACTGCTCACTCACCGTAATCGGTGCCACTGACAACGGGGTCGGCGATGCCGCCGCGCCCAGTCGGTCGAGCCTGCGAAGCACCAGGCGGCGCTGGAGCAGCGCCGCGGCGGCGAGTACCGCGCCGAAGACGAGCCAGCCCAGCGGACCGCCGGCCAGGACGGCGGAGGTCATCAGGAGCGGGCCGACGCAGCGCTCGGCGGACTGGGCGAGGCCGTGCACGCCGACGTAAGCACCCTGCGCGTCGGCGGGCGCGAGGCTGACGGACAGTTCCCAGGAGACGGCCGACTGGATCATCTCGACCACGGTGACGGCGACCGCGCAGCCGATCACGCTGAGCGTGGCGGCCCACGGCGCGTGCACGACGGCCAGCGCCGCGGTGGCGCCGCAAACCGCGAACCACACGGCCACATGGCGCAGGGCGCCGGCGGCGATCCGGGGGCTGCGGCCGTAGCGGGAGAGGCGCACCTGGCAGAAGACGACGATGACGGTGTTGACGACGAAGACCGCGGCGGCGAGGCCGTGCGGGGCGGTGGTGCGGGTGACGATCCACAGCGGGAGTCCGACGCTGAGCGCGGCGCCGTAGAGGAACATCACGGAGTCCAGGGCCGCGTAGCCGAGGTAGCCGGGGTCGCGCCATGGATTGGCCGGGGCAGGGGCCGGTGCCGTTACCGGGGTCTGGGCCGGGGCGGGCGTGGATGCCGCCGCTGCCGTGCCCGCCCCCTTGCCCGTACCCGCTTCCTTCCCCGCCACCGGGTGCACGGCGACGGTCCGCGTGGCCGACGGCGGTTCGGCGCAGCGCGCGACGAGGAGGGCGACGGCGACGAAGGAGAGCCCGTCGCCCAGCAGGAGGCCGCGGTAGACGGCGGTGCTGCCGACGGCGAGCGCGGCGGATGCGGCGAGTCCGCCGATGGTGTAGCCGAGGTTGACGACGGTGCGCTGGATCGCCTGGTACCGGGCGCGGTCACCGCCGGCGACGCGGGCGGCGAAGAGCTTGGTGAGGACGGACGCCGAGCGTTCGCCGAAGCTGCCGAGGGCCACGAGCGGGAGCAGCGGCCAGAAGCCGTGCCAGAACAGGAGCAGCAGGCTGGAGGCGCCGCGCAGGATCTGGACGGCGAGCAGGACGCGGGTGAGGGGGACCCGGTCGGCGAGGCGGCCGGCCAGGGGCGGTCCGGCGAGGCCGAACGCGCCGCCGATGCCGAGGAGCAGACCGGTGGCGCCGGTGCTGAGGCCGCCGACGACCACGAAATAGAGCGCGGTGACGGAGAACCAGAGGCCGGAGCCGGTCTTGTCGACGAGGTTGATCCAGAGCATCCGCCGGCCGTCCGGCCCGCCGGGGACGGTCTCCGCCCATCGCCGGGCCGTGCCCCGCGCGGTCCCGCGCGCAGTCCCCCGTGTCCGCATCGGCCTCACGCTCCCGCCTGTGCGCGCGTATGCACCGTGGTCCGCGCCGTGCCGTGCCGTCCGGTGGCCATCGGGGGCCGCCACTTGCGGACATCTTTGTATTGATACATACTCTCGACTGTGGTGACACAATATGCGATCAGCGGCGCGACGGCCAGGGAGATTGCCGCGTCGGCCGAACAGGCGGTGGCCGACGGGGTGTTGCAGCCCGGGCAGAGCCTTCCGCCGGTGCGCGCGCTGGCCGAGTCGCTGACGGTCAGCCCGGGGACGGTGGCGGCCGCGTACAAGGAGCTGCGCAGACGCGGCATCGTCGTCACCCGCGGGCGTGGCGGCACCGTCGTGGCCGAGGCGCCGTCGGTGGCGTCGCGCCGGCCGCCGCGGGTTCCCGAGGGGCTGCGCGACCTGGCGGGCGGGCATCCTGACCCGGCGTTCCTGCCCGATCTCGTGCCGCCGGGCCGGCTGTCCCCGGGGGCGCGCTCGCACCGGGCGTCGCCGCGGCTGCCGGAGCTGGAGGAGCTGGCGCGTGCGTGGTTCCGCAGGGACGGCGTGCCGGACGCCCACGTGACGTTCGCGCACGGCGCGTTGGACTGCGTCGCGCGGCTGCTGGCGGTGGAGCTGCGGCCCGGCGACCCGGTGGCCGTGGAGGACCCCGGTTTCCATCATCTGCTGGACCTGGTACCGGCATTGGGGCTGCGTACGGTCCCCGTCGCGGTGGACGACGAGGGGCCGCGGCCGGAGTCGCTGCGGGCGGCGCTGCGGGCCGGGGCGCGGGCGTTCGTGCTGTGCCCGCGGGCGCAGAACCCGTACGGCTCGCGGGTCTCGCGCGAGCGCCGGGACGCGCTGCTCGGCGTGCTCGCCGCGGCGCCCGAGGTGCTGGTGGTCGAGGACGACCACGGCGCGGACACCACGCAGGGGCCGCTGCACTCGCTGACCGCGGCCGGTGCGGCGGGACCCGCCCGCTGGGCGCAGATCAGGACCGTCTCCAAGCACCTGGGCACGGACCTGCGGTGGGCGGCGATGGCGTGCGACGCGACGACGCTGGCCCGGCACGACGGCCGGATGCTGCTCACCTCGGGCTGGGTGAGCCATGTGCTGCAGGAGACGGTGGCCCGGCTGATGACCGATGCCGCGACGGCCGGGATGGTGCGGCGGGCCACTACCGCCTACCGGGCCCGCCGGGAGGCGCTCGTCGCGGCGCTCGCCGAGCACGGGATCGCCTCGCACGGGGTGAGCGGGATGAACGTGTGGGTGCCGGTGCGCGACGAGTCCGCGGTGGTCAACGGGCTGCGCTCGCACGGCTGGTGGGTCGCCGGTGGCGCCCGTTTCCGGATCGCGGCGCCGCCCGGCGTGCGGATCACCGTCGCCGACCTGACCGAGGACGAAGCGACGCGGCTGGCCGCGGACTTCGCGTCCCTGTACGCCGACAGGTCCCTCACGTACGGCGGTTGACCGGCCGTCGGCGGCGGTCCGCCGGAACAGCCGCCGGACGGCCGTTGACGGCCCGCCCGCGCGGTCAGCCGGCGGACGCCTCGGACGACCCTGCCGCCCGCTGGGCCGCCACCCGCTCGTAGAAGCGCAGCACCTCAAGGTCGTCCACGGACCCGGGGTTGACCGCACGGTCCAGCGGCGTGCCCTGGAGCAGCTTCTTGACCGGCACCTCGATGCGCTTGCCGGTGAGGGTGTGCGGCACGCCGGGCGCCTCGATGATCTCGTCGGGCACGTGCCGCGGCGACAGGTGGGCCCTGATCGCCGTGCGCACCCGGTCGCGCAGCGCGTCGTCGAGGACCGCGCCCTCGGCGAGCTGCACGAACAGCGGCATCCAGTAGCCGCCGTCGGGCAGTTCGAGGCCGATCACCAGCGACTCCCTGATCTCCGGCAGGCGTTCGACGACCTCGTAGATGTCGGACGAACCCATGCGGACGCCCTGCCGGTTGAGGGTGGAGTCGGAGCGGCCGTGGATGACGACGGTGCCGCGGGAGGTGACGGTGATCCAGTCGCCGTGCCGCCAGACGCCGGGGAACATCTCGAAGTAGCTCTCGCGGTAGCGGACGTCGTCCGGGTCGTTCCAGAAGCGGATCGGCATGGACGGCATGGGGTTGGCGACGATCAGCTCGCCGACCTCGTCGACGACCGGCTTGCCGTAGGCGTCCCACGCCTGCAGGTCCGTGCCCAGGCAGGGCGCCTGGAGCTCGCCGACGTACACCGGCAGGGTCGGCACTCCCCCGGCGAAGCAGCTGCACACGTCGGTGCCGCCGCTGACCGAGGCGATCCACAGGTCCTCCGCGACCTCGTCGTGCAGCCAGCGGAAACCGTCCGGCGGCAGCGGGGAGCCGGTCGTGGCCACGCAGGTCAGCGCCGACAGGTCGCGGTCCCGGCCGGGGTGCGCCTCGGCCTTGCGGCAGGCGATGACGTACGCGGCGGAGGTGCCGTAGACGGTGGCGCGGGTCTTCTCCGCGACCTGCCACTGGGCGTCGACGGACGGGAAGCCGGGGCTGCCGTCGTAGAGCACGATGGTGGAGCCGGCCAGCAGGCCGCCCACCAGGAAGTTCCACATCATCCAGCCGGTGGAGGTGTACCAGAAGAAGCGGTCCTCGGGGCCGAGGCCCAGGTGCAGGCCGGTCTGCTTGAGGTGTTCGAGCAGGATGCCGCCCTGGGACTGGACGATGGCCTTGGGCAGGCCGGTGGTGCCGGAGGAGTACAGCACCCACAGCGGGTGGTCGAACGGCACTTGCTCGTACGCCGGTTCGGCCGTCCCGGCGGTGACCTCGTCCCAGGGCAGGGCGCCGTCGGGAGCCCGGGTGCCGAGCAGCGGGATGTGCACGGTGGCGCGCAGCGTGGGCAGTCCGGCGCGCAGTTCGGCGACGACGGCGGAGCGGTCGTGGGTCTTGCCGCCGTAGCGGTAGCCGTCGACGGTGAACAGGACGACGGGCTCGACCTGTTGCAGCCGGTCGAGCACGCTGCGGGCGCCGAAGTCGGGGGCGCAGGAGGTCCACACGGCGCCGACGGCGGCGGTGGCCAGCAGCGCGACGACGGCCTGCGGGATGTTCGGCAGGTAGCCGCCGACCCGGTCGCCGGGGGCCACGCCGAGGCGGCGCAGGGCGGCGGCGGCCGAGGCGACCTGACGGCTCAGCTCCGCCCAGCTGACCGCGGCGGTCTGCTGCCGCTCGTCCAGGTGCAGCAGGGCGGGAGTGTCGGCCTTGGCGGGGTCGAGGGCGGGGCGCAGCGCGTGCTCGGCGTAGTTGAGGGTCGCGCCGGGGAACCAGCGGGCGCCGGGCATCGCCGGGTCGGCGAGCACCTGCTGGTAGGGAGTGGCGAACCTCACGTCGAACCACTGCGCCACGGCGGCCCAGAACGCCTCGGGCTCGCGGACCGACCAGGCGTGCAGCGCGGCGTAGTCCGCCTGCGGTCCGCCCGCGCCGGGGCTCGGCGCGCCGTGCCCCTCGGCGGCCCACGCGTGGAAGCGGGTGAGGGGTGCGGCGGCGACGCGCTCGGGTCCGGGCGTCCACAGCGGGAGCGGCTGACCTGCGGTTTCCGTGCCGGCGGTGCTGCCGGGCGTCCCGGAGGAGGCGGCTGCGGCGGGCGTGCCGGCTGCGGGTGCGGAGGGGGCGGCGGGCTCGGGCGTGGTGCTCATGGGGCGGCTCCCGGACGGTGCGCGTCGTTGCGCGGCGGCAGATCCTTGTGACGATGCCATGTGATCGTCCGGGACGCCAGGGTGGACCGGTCCCCGCCGCGCGGACGCCCGCCCCCCTCCAGGTGAACGCTGGTTGAACGGCGAGCGCCGCAGGCGGGAAGGGTGGAAGGGTGGGGGCATGGATGTCGGGGACCTGCTGCGGTCGGTGAGGATGGCGGGTTCCGCCCAGGGCCTGCGCTCGGTGCGCTCGGCGTGGCGCAGGCGGCGCCTGGACGCGCGCGACCTGCCGCGGCGCGGCCCCGAGCGGGCCAGGGTGCCGGGCGCGGCGGTGGACGCGGAGCCGGGACCGGGCGGTGGCACGGTCCGCTTCGCACGGTCGGTGCTGCGGGTGCGGGTCGCGGTGGGCGGCGCGGTCTTCTGCGGCTGGGACGGCGCGGAGCCGGAGCCGTCGTACGCGCTGGCGCCCGGTTCGCCGCGGGCCGGTCTCACCGGGCGGTGCCCGGAGGCGGACCTGCGGGCGGTGCTGGAGCCGGACAAGGACGGCTGGCGGGTGGTGTCCGAGCGGGTGACCGTGCACGTGTCCCGGCACGGCGCGGTGGAGATCCGCACCCCCGGGGGCCTGCTGCTGCGCCGGGAGCTGCCGCCGCGCTGGTGGGACGCCCCGGACGGCCCGGGCTCCGGGGGCGCGGGGTCGCCGGACGCGGCGGCGGGCGGCGCGGACGGCCCCGGCGGGGGTGACGGTCCGCGCTGGGTGCAGCGGTCGCAGACGCCGGCCGACGCCCGGGTGTTCGGGCTCGGCGGGAGGTCCGGCGGCCCGCGGCTGCCGGCGGGCACCTACCGGCTGTGGAACACCGACCCCGGTGGGGCGTTCGGGCCGGGCGACGATCCGCTGTACATCACCATGCCGGTGCAGTTCGTGGTCGCCGACGCCGGCTGCCACCTGGTCTTCCACGACAACACGTGGGACGGCCAGGTGACGCTGCGCGACGGCGAGGAGGGCGCGGGGTCGGGGCACGACCGGCCGGGCGGCTGCGAGGTGCGGATGGACGGCGGTCCGCTGCGCTACTGGGTGATCGCGGGCACGCCGGCGCGGGTGCTGTCGGCGTGGACGGCACTGACCGGGCGGCCGGCGCTGCCGCCGCGCTGGGCGCTGGGGCACCACATCTCGCGCTGGGGCTTCGGCAGTCAGCAGGAGGTGCGCGCGGTGGTGGCCGGCTACCGGGAGCGCGGGCTGCCGCTGTCGGCGGTGCACCTGGACATCGACCACTACGACGGCCACCGGGTCTTCACCGCGGACGCCCGGCGCTTTCCCGACCTGCCGGGCCTGTCACGGGAGTTGGCCGAGCAGGGGATACGCCTGGTGTCGATCGTGGACCCGGCGGTGAAGGCGGAGGCGGGCCTGGACGCGTACGAGTCGGGTGTCGCGGCCGACGCGTTCGTACGGGACGCGCACGGGCGGCAGGTGCGGGGCGTGGTGTGGCCGGGCGAGGCGGTCTACCCGGACTTCACCGATCCCGCGGCCCGCGCGTGGTGGGGCGGGCTGTACGCCGAGCGGGTCGCGCGGGGCTTCGCCGGGGTGTGGCACGACATGAACGAGCCGGTGTCGTTCGCGGCGTTCGGCGACCCGTCGTTGCCGCGGTCGGCCCGGCACACGCTGGAGGGCCGCGGCGGCGACCACCGCGAGGCGCACAACGTGTACGCGCTGGGCATGGCGGCGGCCGGGCACCGGGCGCTGACCGAACTGCTGCCGGGGCAGCGGCCGTTCCTGTTCTCCCGGTCGGGCTGGGCGGGCATGCAGCGCTACGGCGGCACCTGGTCGGGCGACGTGGCGACCGGATGGCAGGGGCTGCGCGCCTCGCTCGCGCTGGTGCTGGGCCTGGGGTTGTGCGGGGTGCCGTACTCGGGGCCCGACGTGGGCGGGTTCAGCGCGCCGCCGGAGCCGGAGCTGTACCTGCGGTGGTTCCAGCTCGGCGCGTACCTGCCGTTCTTCCGCACCCACTCCTCGATCGACGCGGGGCTGCGCGAGCCGTGGCGGTTCGGCCCCGCGGTGCTGGAGCACGCGCGGGCCGCGCTGGCCGAACGCACGCGGCTGCTGCCGTACTTCGAGACGCTCGCGCACATCGCCCGCGGCACCGGCGCGCCCTACGTGCGGCCGCTGTGGTGGTCCTCGCCCGCCGACCGGGCGCTGCGCGAGTGCGGCGACGCGTTCCTGCTCGGTGACGCGCTGCTGGTGGCGCCGGTGCTGGAGCCGGGCGCCGTGGCTCGGGCGGTACGGCTGCCGCGCGGCCTGTGGTACGACACGGCGACGGGCCGGGCGCACCGCGGGCCCGGGCAGGTGCTGCTGGACGCGCCACCGGGCCGGACGCCGGTACTGGCCAGGGCCGGGGCGGTGCTGCCGGTGGCCGGGGCGGACGGTGCGATCGAGCTGGAGGCGTGGGCGCCGCGCACCGGACGCACCGGCGGCGGCGTGGTCTTCACCGGCGACCCGGAGGGCTGGGGCGCGCCGACGATGGAGCGGTTCACCACGCGGTGGGCCGACGGCCGGGTGCTGGTCGAGCGCGACGGCGGCGGCGAGGTCGGCTACCGGGTGCGGGTGCGGGGCCGGCGCGGACTCCCCGGCGGTGCGGGACGCGGGCGGGACGGCCGGCGCCGCGGACGCCGCCGCGGAGTGAGGGCGGCCGAGCCCGGGGGCCAGGGCGGTTGCGGGGCGGGCCGGCCGTGACGGCCGAGCGAGCCGGGGCGGTCACACGGACCGCGGCGGTCAGCCAGGCCACGGTCGGACCGGGTGCGGCGCTCACGCGGGCCACGGTCGGACCGGGTGCGGCGGTCACGCGGGCCGCGCCGACCGGGACGGGTGCGGCGGTCAGGCCGGCCGCGTGCCCGCGGTCGCGTACGCGCCGTCAAACCAGCGGCGCGCGGCGAGCGTGTGCAGCTCGAACGCCAGCTCGGCGGGCTCGCGCAGCAGCACGTAGCCGTCCGTTTCGTCGGTCGGCGCGGACGGCGGCAGGCCGGCGGCGGCGAGTTCGGGCAGCAGGCCGAACAGCAGCAGATAGCCGCCCTGTTCGTCGGTGAGCGCGTCGGCGAGGACCACGTCGGCGGTCGGCACCTGGATGCGGGTCTCCTCGAACAGCTCGCGCACCACGGCCCGCTGCCAGCTCTCGCCGACGTCGACGAAGCCGCCGGGCAGCGCGAGCCGGCCCAGCTGCGGGGGGATGGCGCGACGGATGACGACGAGTCCGAGGCCGTCCGCGTCCCGCACCGGCAGCAGCGCGACGGCCACCGGCAGCGGGTTGCGGTAGGCGATCGTGCCGCAGGCCGGGCAGGTGCGGGGCCAGCCCGCGCCGGGCGTGAACGGCGCGCCGCAGGACGAGCAGTGCGAGTCGCGCACCGGGGCGCCCGGCCCCGCGGCCGGGCCGGACTCGGCGGTCGCCGGGGGCTGCGGGGGCGGGGGCGGCATCTGAGGGGACACGCCCGGACTGTATCCGATCGGCCTGCGCGCGGGCGGCTCCTGCTGATAAGGCAGGTACATGCTGAAGCCGATCACCGCCTTACGCGCCCTCGCCCTGCCGCTCGCCGCGCTCCTCGCGCTCTCCGCGGCCGGCCCCGCCCGGGCCCGCGCCGACGCGCGGGCCGACGTCCGGGCCGGCGCGGCGACCGCACCGCAGCGCGCCCACGATCCCACGGCCCCCGCGCAGTTCGTCGCGCTGAGCGCGGTGGACCCGACCATCGTCCAGGAGATGCGCTACTTCACCGTGCACAACTTCACCGGCGCCCGCGTCGACGGGTACCGCGTGCCGATGTGCATCCTGACCCGGGCCGCCGCGCAGGCCCTGCACCGGGTGCAGACGGGGCTGCTCGCCCGCGGCTACACCCTGAAGGTGTACGACTGCTACCGCCCGCAGCGCGCCGTCGACGACTTCGTGGCGTGGGCCGAGGACCTGGACGACCAGGCCATGAAGGCCGAGTTCTACCCGCGCGTCGACAAGACCCGGTTGTTCGCGGACGGTTACATCGCCGCGAAGTCCGGGCACAGCCGCGGCAGCACCATGGACCTCACGGTCGTGCCGCTGCCGGTCCGGCCCACCCGGCCGTACCGCCCGGGCGAGCCGCTGACGCCGTGCTACGGGCCCAAGAGCGAGCGCTTCCCCGACAACTCCCTGGACATGGGCACCGGTTTCGACTGTTTCGACACCCTCGCGCACACGCTGGACCCGCGCATCCAGGGCGTCCAGCTGGACAACCGGCTGCTGCTGAAGAGCGCCATGGAGGCGCAGGGCTTCACCAACCTGCCCGAGGAGTGGTGGCACTACACGCTCAACGACGAGCCCTTCCCCGACACGTACTTCGACTTCCCCGTCGATCCGCGGTCGTTGGCGAACCACCCGGCGTCCACGAGGCGTTGACGCGTCGGACCGGACGACTCCAGCACGACGGGCGCGTTCAGCAGCGCGCTGAGCGCGCCCGTCCAGGCGTCCGGATCGCTGCCCGGCTCGTCCCAGCGTGCGGGGCGGGCGCGCAGCAGCCGGCCGGTCAGCTCCGCCTGCCGCGCCAGGTCGCCGGCCGGCCCGGGTTCGATGCGCGTGACGGGTTCGCCGTCGACGTCGTATCCGCGGCAGATCCGCAGCCCGGCGCGGGCCGGGGCGTCGAGGTGGGTGACGGCGAGCCCGTCCACTCCCCCGCAGACCTCGACCGCGTAGGCGTGGGCGACCGCGTCGAAGTGGCCGATGCGGAAGGCGCCCTGCCAGCGGCCGGTTCCGTTGTGCGGCTCGGGCAGCGCCGCGGTCAGCGCCGGGTCCTCGGTGACCAGCGGTCCCGGCCCGTGCCGGGTGGTGTAGGTGCGGACCACCCCGAGCCTGCGGGCCCCGTCCGGGGCGTCCGCCTCGGCGAGCAGCGTCCGGGCGTTGGCGAAGGTGGTGGTGGACCAGGTGGTGTACGGGTGGAAGCCGTGCCATTCGTCCAGCAGCACGCCCTGCGCGCCTTCGAAGACCAGCGGGCCGCGCCGCACCAGCCGGTGCAGTTCGTCGTCGCCGGTGAGCGTGACGGTGCGGGCGAAGGCCGCATAGGCGTCGGCGCAGTCCTCGACCGGCGGGGCCGGCAGCGGCCCGCCGAGCGCGTCGGCGAGCCGGTCCCGCAGCAGTCTCAGCAGCCGCAGCAGGCGTGGCCGTGAGGTGCAGTCGCCCGCGGTGGGGGCGTCCCCCGGATGGGTGAGCGCGTAGCTCGCGCTCTCGCCGACGCCCATCCCGCACGAGCCGTGCCGGGCGGCGCCGCGGGCCTGCTCGCGCAGCCGGCCGGCGGCGGCGTGGTAGGGCGTGGTGAGCAGCGCCCGCCGGTCGACGGTGAGCAGCGCGTAGGGGTCGGGCACGCCCAGGGCGCGCAGGTGGTCGGCCTCGGCGGTCAGCGCGAGCGGGTCGACGAGCATCAGCCGGGACAGGTGGGTGGGCACGCCGCGCAGCGTGCCGGAGCCGAACTGGGCGAAGGTGTGGTGGCCGCCCTGCTCGGTGACGACGTTGTGCGCGGCCTGGGCGCCGCCGTTGAAGCGGACGACGGCGGCGACGTGGCCGTCGCGGCTGAGCGCGTCGACCACGGCGCCCTTGCCGGCGTCGCCGTGGCCGAGGTCGACGACGATGGTGTGCACGGGTGTCCTCCGGACGTCGGGCGAAGTGGGGTGCGGGCGCCGTCGGGTCAGCGGCCGGCGCCGGGGCTGCGTCCGCTCAGCGCGCGGGCCACCGAGTCGCCGGCGGTGGACCCGATGTCGGCGAGGTCGGCGAGCCCCTCGGCCAGGTCGATGGCCTCCTCGCCGAGGCCGACGGTGACGGCGATGGTCTCGCAGACGGCGTCGAGGTCGTCCAGTTCCAGGACGTTCTGGCCGAGCAGCTTGCGCCACACGCCGAGCACCTCGCTGTTGCCGGCGTAGGAGGCGCCGGCCGGGAGGATGTAGAACACGTGGAACTTGCGCTGGAGTTCGGCCAGAATCCGGGGCAGCGGGATGTCCTCGGGGATGGACTCGCCGAGCACCGACCGCACTTCGCGCGCCTTGACCTTGCCATAAGGCAGTTCGTCGCCGATGAGGAAGAGGTAGCCGCGCCGGCCGCGCTTCTCGTGGCAGTCCATCGAGGTGTGCCGGGCCATGGCGTAGAGGGCGAGTTCGTAGGACTCGGTCATCTGGCCGCCGCCACCGCCCTCCAGCAGGATGTTGCCGAGGTCGTCGTCCATCCGGTTGTCGGACTCGAACTGGCCCAGTTGCAGCGGCACCCGGTCGCAGGTGGCGTCGCCGATGGCGCCGAAGAGGATCTGCGGGTGCTCGGTGTAGCCCTTGCGCAGCAGCAGTCCGAACAGGTCGGGCAGCTTGGTCTGCAGTACCCGCGGCACGCCGCCCATGGAGCCGGTGACGTCGAAGAGCACGGATATCGCGAGCGAGGTGGGGTGTTCTGCGCTGTCGCGGCTCTCCCGCACGGTGAGCCCGTGCGGGTCGAGCGACGGGTGGGCCTTCCAACTGCGGCGCGGCGACGAGGACCTGATCCGGTTGTCGTAGCCGAAGGCGTCGGCCCCCGAGGCGGCGCGGTAGCGCGCGGCGGCGGCGTAGACGTCGGTGGACCAGTTTCCACTACCCATGGTGGTTCCCCCTTGGGGTGCGGGCGTTCGTGCGAACGCGGGTGCGGTCGGAGCGGGTTGACGGGTCGGCGGTGGGTGTACGGACGCCCGGCGCCGTCGCGGCGGGCCGGCGGCGAGGCGCGGTCAGGGCCGCGACGGCTCCGGCATCGCGAACGGGCGGAACGTGCGCGGCCCGTAGAGCCGCGTCAGCAGGTCGTCCAGTTCGGCGAGCAGGCGCCACGCGTCCTGCGGTCGGGACCGTTGCGACGGCAGGGTGCAGCCGCGCAGGAACGCCCGCATCTCGGGCGGCGCCTGAGACCCCATCAGGTCGCGGACGCAGACGGAGGCGAGGTGGATGTCGGTGGCGGGCGAGGCGGGCAGATGCTCGCGGACCTCGGGCGGGTAGGCGTCGCGGTGCCGGGTGACGAGCACCGGGACGTCGGTGCCGACCGCGGTCGCGTAGCACCAGTCGGCGATCACCAGGCCGTGCAACCGCGGGTGGATCAGCACGTGTTCGGGGAAGACCGCGCCGTGCACCAGACCGGCGCGGTGCGCCCAGCCGAGCCCGGTCAGCAGCCGCCGCCACATCCACGCCGCGTCCCGCGGGTCGAGCCCGCCGGGGTGCGCTGCGGCGACCTCGGCGAGCGTGTGGAAGCCGCTGAGCGGCGCGAGCACGTTGACGCGGCGCTCGGCGCCGTCGGCGGTCGCGTGCCGGAAGCTCTCCAGCAGCACGGGCGCGTAGGCGCGGTGGCGCGGCTCGGCGACGCGGTCGAGCCGGTCCAGGACGTCGGCCTCGTGCTCCATCAGGTCGTTGTCGCGCGGCAGCAGCGGGACCTTGAGCACCGCGGGGCGCCGGGCGCCGGCGTCCTCGTAGTGCGCGGAGCGCAGTTCGGCCAGGTCGCCGGTGGCGATCACCGGGCCCGGCGTGTAGCGGTGCAGGCGTCCGTCCATGGGGGCCAGGCCGTCCATGGGGGCAAGGCCGTCCGGGCCGCCGTCCGCCGCCGTGACGCTCCGGGCGCGCCAGGCGTCGGCGAGCGCGGCGAAGGCGGCGGTGGCCTCCGCGGCGCGGCCGGCCTGCGCGGTGTCGGGGTGCAGCAGCCGGGCCAGCCTGCGGTAGAGGCCGGCGGCGCGGCCGGCGTGGGCGGGGAAGCCGCCCGGCAGCCCGGCGAGCACCGCCAGCGCGTCGTCGAAGCTCTGCGGCGGGCGCGCCGCCGGCCCGCCGCGCCCGTCGCCGCCGTACGCCCCGGCTCCCGCGGTCATCGGACGGCCGCCTCGTGGTCGGGGCGGAGCAGCGCGGGGTGCAGCAGGCGGGCGTCGCCGGCGCGGTAGAGGCGGGCGCGGGGGCCGCCGCGGCTTCCCGGCCGGCTGTCGGTCTCTCCGGTGGACTCGACGAAGCCGGGGACGGACAGGACCTTGCGGTGGAAGTTGCCGGCGTGCAGAGGCGCGCCCCACACCGTCTCGTAGACCGCGCGCAGTTCGCTGACGGTGAAGGTCTCGCCGAGGAACGCGGTGGCCAGCGGGGTGTACTCGATCTTGGCGCGGGCGCGTTCGACGGCGTCGGCGAGGATGCGCGCGTGGTCGAAGGCGAGGACGGTCCTTTCCCCCGGCGCCTGGTGGGAGGGCGCCTGCGAGGAAGGGGCCGGCGGCCGGCACCACCCCCGTGGGTCCCGGTCCGCCGACCCCGCTCGAAGGGACGCGAGGGCCCGGTAAGCGGTTGCCCGGGCAGGGCGACCGACTCCAGCGGCAGCCACTCCGCGCCCGCGGCGTCGCTTCCCGCGGTGGCCTCGGGCAGGCCGGGGGCGAAGGCGAGGTAGGCCACCGACACCACGGGCATCCTCGGGTCGCGGCCCGGGTCGCCGTAGGAGCCCAGCTGTTCCAGGTGCACGCGGCCGAGTGCGGGCGCGTCCAGGCCGGTCTCCTCGGCCAGTTCGCGGGCCGCGGCCTCGTCCAGCGACTCGCGCCCGGCCCGGACGAAGCCGCCGGGCAGCGCCCACGCGCCGGCGAACGGCGGGCCGCCGCGGCGTACGGCCAGGACGTGCAGCGCTCCCCCGCGCAGGGTCAGCGCGACCACGTCGACGGTCACCGCGACGGGGTCGAAGGCACGCGGGTCGTAGGCGGCGAGGAAGTCCGCCTCGCTGTCAGCCGGTTGCCGCGTCCCCGACGGGGACGGTCGCCGGGCCGGCCGCCGTTCGCCGTTCTGCCGCGCTGCCATCGCGGTCCTCCTCACGCCGGTGCCTCATCAGTTGTTCTCATGGTGAGTATTTCTCATGCAGAGAACAACCTAGCACCGGCCTCGGGCGCCGTCCAGGGTGTTGCGCGGGGCTCGCCGTCCAGGGTGTTGCGCGGGGCCCGCGGACACCGCCTGATGCCGGGGTACCGTCCCGGGCACGCGAAAGCGCCCGGACCCTCCGGGGCCCGGGCGCTTCGGTGACGCCGCGTCAGGTGGTGGCGGGGGTGCGGCGGCGGTCCGCGGCCGTCCGGGCCGCGTGCTCGACGACGGTGACCAACACCTGCTTGGCCGACTCGCGTTCGCGCGCGTCGCACAGCACCACCGGCACGCCCGGGTCCAGGTCGAGCGCGTCGCGCACGTCGTCCGGCTCGTGCACCTCGGCGCCCTCGAAGCAGTTGACCGCTACCATGAACGGGATGCCGCGGCGCTCGAAGTAGTCGACGGCGGCGAAGCAGTCGGCCAGCCGGCGGGTGTCGGCCAGCACCACCGCGCCGAGCGCCCCTTGCGCCAACTCGTCCCACAGGAACCAGAACCGGTCCTGTCCGGGCGTGCCGAACAGGTACAGCACCAGGTCCTCGCGCAGCGTGATGCGGCCGAAGTCCATCGCCACGGTGGTGGTCCGCTTGCCCTCGACGCCCGCGGTGTCGTCCACCGGGCGGCCCGTCTCGCTGAGCGGCTCCTCGGTGCGCAGCGGCCTGATCTCGCTGACCGTGCCCACCAGCGTCGTCTTGCCCACGCCGAAACCGCCGGCCACCAGCAGTTTGAGTGCCACCGGCTCCGCGGTGGTCGGCGTGCTGCGGCGTTCGGAGCGGACGATGGCCATGGTCATCTCTCTTGGTATGGGGCGGGGGCTCGACTCGTGCTGCCCACGCGGTGGTTCACAGGGCGCGCAACCCGTTGATGACGTCGCGCAGGATACTCTCGTCGGGCAGTTCGGCCGGCGGCACCGGCTTGTGGATGTGCACGTGTTCGGCCTCCAGCAGGTCGCCGACCAGCACCCGGATCACCCCGACCGGCAGGTCGAGGTCGGCGGCGAGTTCGGCGACCGAGGTGGCCTGGAGCCGGCAGCGCTCGACGATGTCGAGGTGCTCGGGCGACAGGCTGTGGTCGTCCAGCGCGGCGCTGTCGCCGTTCCTGGTCTCGGTGACGACGAGGGCGATGAGGTCGATCCTCGCGTCGGCCGCGTGGCTGGTCCTGCCGCGGGTCATCGCATAGGGCCGCACCACCGGGCCGGCCGCGTCGTCGTACCAGCGGGCCGCGCCCGCGCCGCCGCCCGGTGCGACGCCGTCCGGTCCCCCGGAGTCCGGTCCGCCGACCGTGCCGCTGTCCGCGCCGTCCACCGGACCCATCCCTGCCGTCATCCATCGCCCCGTCCCCGTCACGCCGTGGTCACCGGCCCATCGGTCGTCAGCCGCTGAGCGCCGCGTCGTCGCCGCCTCGCGGCGCGCTGCCCAGGTGGGCCCCCACCCGCTTGACGAGCAGGGCCATCTCGTAGGCGACTTGGCCCACGTCGGAGTCGGCGTCGGCGAGCACGGCCAGACAGCTGCCGTCGCCGGCCGCGGTCACGAAGAGGAAGGCGTCGTCGAGTTCGACCATCGTCTGGCGGACCTGGCCGGCGTCGAAGTGGCGTCCCACACCCTTGGCGAGGCTGTGGAAACCGGAGGCCACGGCGGCCAGGTGCTCGGAGTCCTCCCGGGTCAGCCCGTCCGACGCGCCGATGGCCAGGCCGTCGCCGGACAGGACCAGAGCCTTGCGGATGCTGCCCACCCGGCCGACCAGGTCGTCGAGGAGCCAGCTCAGCTCACGTGTCGGGCTCGATGCTGCGGTCATCGACCGTTCTTCCCCTCATCAGGTGTCGTTCGCGGTGCTGCTGTCGATGCTTCGTCGGAGCCGGCCGGCGGCTGCGCGGCCGGGCCGGGCGCGGGCTCGGCGCTCTCCCGGCCGCGCTGCCAGCCGCGCTGGATGGCGCTCATCCGGTCGCGTACCTCGTCGGGGGACCGCTCTCTGGTGCGCTCGGGCGCTGTGCCGGTCCGGGTGGACCCGGTGCCGGACTCGCGCAGCTGCGGCGCGAGGCTGGCCTGGCGCACCCTGCGCGGCAGCGTGGAGCCCCCGGTGGTGCTGGTGGTGGGACCGCTCGGCCGGTCCGGCCGAGCGGCCCTCGGCGCGGGCCGCTCGGCGGGGCCGCCGACCGCGGAACCGGGGTCCGCGGAACCGGTGTCCGCGGGGCTCTCCGGGGCGACCGGACGGACCGGGTCGGACGTCCCCACCGAGTCCGCCGAGCGCCCCCGGTCCCGCGCGGGCTCCGCGCCCGGCCGGCCGACCGTGCGGCCGCGGTCGGAGACCAGCACGGGGGTGGTCCTGCGGCGGCGCGGCAGCGGCACCGGGCCGTCGAGTTCGGGGTCCTCGCCGGGCAGCAGCGGCGGCTCGTCCGCGTCGGTGTGCGCCGCGTGCTCCTTGTGGGACTCGCCGCCGATCGCGTCGATGCCGTCCATGCCCCACTGGCGGAAGGTGTGCTCGGTGTCGCGCGGCTCCGGCTCGCCGCCGTACGGCCCCGCACCCTCGCCGAGCCGGGTGGAGCCGGTGTCCTCGCCGGTGTCGGTGAGCAGCGTGGCCGGGATGAGCACGACCGCGGTGGTGCCGCCGTACGGGGACTGCCGCAACGAGACGCGCACGCCGTGCCGCTGCGCCAGGCGGCTGACCACGAACAGGCCGAGGCGGTCGGTGTCCGACAGCTCGAACTCGGGCGTCTCGGCCAGCCGCAGGTTCGCCTCCAGCAGCGCGTCGGGGGTCAGCCCGAGGCCGCGGTCGTCGATCTCCAGCACGAAGCCGTTGGCCACCGCCTCGCCGTGCAGCCGGACCTGGGTGTGCGGCGGGCTGAACACCGCGGCGTTCTCGATGAGTTCGGCCAGCAGGTGGGTGAGGTCGGCGACCGCTGCGCCGGTGACCGCCAGCCGCGGCAGCCGGCGCACCTCGATGCGCTCGTAGTCCTCGACCTCGGCGACGGCGGCGCGCACCACGTCCATCAGCTGGACCGGCTTGCGCCACTGCCGGGACGGCGCGGCGCCGGAGAGGATGACCAGGCCCTCGGCGTGCCGCCGCATGCGGGTGGTCATGTGGTCGAGGCGGAAGAGGTCGGACAGTTCCTCGGAGTCCTCGGTGCGCCGCTCCATCGCGTCCAGCAGCGTCAGCTGCCGGTGCAGCAGCACCTGGCTGCGGCGGGCGAGGTTGACGAAGACGTCGGAGACGCCCTTGCGCATGTCGGCCTGCCGCACGGCGGCCTCGACGGCGGCGCGCTGCAGGGTGTTGAGCGCCTTGCCGACCTGGCCGATCTCGTCGTCCGCGTACTGCAGGCGCGGCACCTCGGTCTCGACGTCGACCTGCTCGCCGGCCGCCAGGCGGCGCATCACGCGCGGCAGCCGGGTGCCGGAGACCTCCTGGGCCTCGCGGCGCAGCCCGGTGAGGTCGCGGATGAGGCTGCGGCCGATCCGCACCGAGACGATCAGCGAGGCGATCACCGCGACCAGCCCCAGTCCGCCGATCACCGCGACCTCGACCAGCAGCGCGGTCGACAGCGGCTTGGTGGCCTTGGTGAAGTGGGTGAAGGAGACGGTGTTGAGCCGGTTGAGGTCGTCGAAGACGGTGCCGGCGAGCGAGGGCCAGCCCAGGTGGGCGGCGACCACGGGGGCGTCGGTGGCGCCCGCGGCGATGATGCGGTCCTGGGCGCTGCGCAGCGCCTTGCCCTCGGTGCCCTGCCAGTACGCCTCGTAGGGGGCGCGCTCGTCGGGGTCGAGGGTCTTCAGGTCGGTGTCGTAGTAATTGCGCTCGTTGGCGACGGAGAACTCGAAGGAGGTCAGCTCGGCGGCGCTGATGTGGCCGGTGCTGATCGCGGCGGCCATCAGCGCGTCCTGCCGGCTGAGCTGCTCGCGGGCCCGCTCGACGCCGATCACCGCGCGGCGCTGGCTGTCCAGGTCGCCGTCGCTGAGCGGGCTCACCTCCGCGGCCAGGTCGAACGCCGGGTCGAGCAGGGCGTTGTACGCCAGGTAGGTGTCGTTGCGGCTGATCCGCTCGCTGTCCACCCGCTGCCGCAGCGAGGCGATGCCCTCGACGGTGGTGAGGAAGATGTCCAGCCGGTCGCGGGCGCGCGAGTCGAGGTCGCTACGGATGCCGGAGGACGAGATCTTGGTGCGCAGCCGGGCGATGGAGCCGTCGGTGGCGTGTTCCTGCTTGTCGTAGGCGATCCTGGCCTGCGAGTCGCGGGTGTTGGCGATGTACACCATCGCCACCCGGCGCTCCTGCTGGAGGCTGCTCATCGCGTCGCCCACCGGGTAGCCGACGTTCTCCGCGACCCGCTGGATGTCCGGCCGTCCCCACACCGCCCGGGCCGTCACCGTGGCGGCGAATGCCCAGATCGCGGTCAGTGAGACCAGCGGGATCAGCATCAGCGCCACGATCTTCCGGCGGATCGTCGTACCGCGAAAGCGCATGGCCTCCCCAACGTCTGCCCCCGGCGGGGGAACTGTGTGCCGTTCAAACGGCGCGAGCCTACTACTGACTTCGAGGTAACCCGAAAGCGTGTCCGGGGGGTTGGGAGGGTCTGGCCGGAATCGTACCCGGGGAATGCGGGGGATATTCCGGGGCAGGCACCATTCATGGAGTTCGAAAGGCAATCGGTGTGGCACGAGGAGGAGGTCGGGACTCCCCGGATGCCCGATCCGGTCCGGGCCGCAGCGGTGCGGGCGATGCTGATCGCATCGGTGGCGCTGATCATGGTGGTGATCGACGCGTTGCTCGCGATGGGCCACTCCTGGCTGTCGGCGCCGGTGCTGGTGCTGACGCTGCTGATCAGTGTGGTCGCCACCTGGTCGGTCCTGGACGTGTGGGTCACCCGTCAGGTGTGGCTGCAGCGCAACGGCGTGGTGTCCAGCCCGAGCAGCGTGGCGCGGGCGCGGCGCAGGGAGCTGCGCCGCGCCAGGCGCGAGGAGCGGACCGCCGAGCGCGAGCGGACGGCCCTCGGCCGTGACGCCGCGCGCCGCGCCGAGCAGGCACGGGACCGCTCGGACGCGCGGGGGCGGGCCGACGGCCGCGGACGCGCGGCGGGGCGCGACCCGGCGGGCGGACGGCCCAGGATGCCGCGGCCGCACGGCGCCTGAGCGGGCGCCGGGGGCGGCCGGCGCGCTGGCCGTGAGGGTTCTACGGTGCCGCGGGCGCGGGCGGTGGGTTCTACGGTGCCGCGGGCGCGGGCGCCTCGGCCGGGTCGGCGGCGGGCGTGGCGGCAGGGCCGGCGGGTGCCGTGGCCGGATCGGGCGGGCGGCGGAACATCCTGGTGGCGGTGATCTCGCCGTGCACGCGTTCGCCCTGGGGGTCCGGCACCGGCAGTCCGGGCCGCAAATGCTCTTCCACGCTGATGTACTTCAGTCCCGCGCGCAGGTCCGCGTCATTGCGCAGCCTGACCACCAGCGGGAATTCGGCGAGTGCCGTCGTGTCGAACAATCCGGTGGTGTAGATGAGCTGCACACCGAGCGCGTCGGCGACCGCGCGCTGCAACTCCAGAAGATACGTCGCGTTCGCACGTCCGATCGGATTGTCGAGGAAGAGCGTGCCGGCGTGGCGCTGCCGGTCGCGGCCCCGGTCGTTGCTGCGCAGCGCGGCCATCGTGCAGTAGAGCGCGATCGCGGCGGTCAGGAGCTGGCCGCCGGAGAAGACGTCCCCCATCTGTCCGACCGGCACCCGCTCGGCGCGCAGCACCGCGTCCGGCTTGAGGATCTCCACCGCCACGCCGCGCGGTTCCAGGGCCGCGGCGACCGACCGCAGCAGCAGCGTCATGCCGTCGCGGCGCAGGTCGGAGTTCTTGCGCACGGCGGCGCGGGTCGCCTCGTCGATGACCTCGCCGAGGCGTTCGGTCAGCACCGCCTGGTCGGGGTCCTCGAAGCGGATGCGCAGGAACTCCTGCCCCGACCACTCCCCCAGCCCCTCCGGCAGCCGGGACAGCCGCTGCGCCGAGCGCAGGGTGGCGAGCGAGGACTCGACCAGCCCGCGCAGCCGGTCCACGATGCTGTCCCGGTTGCGCTCCAGCTGCTCCAGCTCGTCGCTGAGCACGCGCAGCCGGGGCGCGAACGCGGCGGCCCACGCGGCGGCGTGGTCGGGCAGCGCGGCGGCCGGCAGCTCCCTGATCTGCTGCCGTGCCGGGGTGCGGACCTGTTCGTACCGGACCGCGTTGGCGTGCCGGACCAGCACGTCGCACGCCTCGCGCACCTGTGTCTCGGCGGCGGACAGATCGGCCGCGCAGCCGCGCAGGCTGCGGCGGGCCTCGGCGGCGGCCTGCCGGGCCTCCTCCAACCGGCCCTGGTACGGCTCCGGTTCGTCGTCCTCGGGCACGCCGCCGGGGCCGTCCCGCAGCAGGTCGCGCAGCAGCGCGGCGGTCTCGTCGAAGCCCGACGCGGCGTCCTCGGCGCCGCGGTGGTCGCGCACGACGTCCGCGTGGGCGGCCCTGGCCTGCTCGAACGCCTCGGTGCGGGCGGCGAGTTCGGCGTTGGCGGCGCGCAGCAGCTCCTGGGCGTGCTCGGCGTCGCGCGGCTGCAGCTGCTCGGGCAGCTCGGCGTGCGCGGCGCCGTCGGCGGGGGCGAGCCGCTCGGCCTCGCCGCGCAGCCGTCCCAGCTGCTCGCTGGCCGCTGACTGGCGTGACTCCAGCGTCTGCACCAGGCGTTCGGCGCGGGCGGCGGCGGCCTGGCGGGACGCGCCGTCCGCGCCGTCCGGGCCCTCCAGCAGTACGGCGGCGCGACTGCGCACCTTGTTGCTGAGGCGTTCCAGCTCCGCGAGGGCGGCGTGCTCGGTGCTCTCGGCGCGGGCCTGCTCGGCGCGCAGGTCGGCGCCGACGCCGACCTGTTCGTAGACCTGCGAGGCCGCGCGGTACGCCTCCCGGAGCGCCGGCAGCGAGGCCGCGGCGGCCGGTGCGGCGTCCTGGGCGTCGCCCGCGTCCTCGGGGGCACCGGCGATCTCGGCGCGCTCCGCGCGCAGGACGTGTGCGGTGCGGCGGGCGTCGTCGGAGGCGCGCTGGGCGGCGCGGCGGTCCTCGTCGGCGGCGCGCGCCTGCGCGAGCAGCGCCTCGCCGCGCGCCTCGGCCTCGGCCGCGTCGGCGGCCAGTTCGCGGCTCCTGCGCTGCCAGCCGGCCCGCTCGCGCAGCCGGTGGGCGAGGCCGGCCAGCGCGTCGGCGCGGCGGCCGGCCTGCTCGGCGGCGGCGCGCCGGGCGTCGGCGACCGCGGCGGCCTCGGCCGCGGCCGTGTCGGCGTCGGCGCGCTCCGCGCGGATCGCGGCGAGCTCGGTGCGGGTGCGCTCGGCGGTCGCGCGGGCGGCCTCGACCTCGGCGGCCAGCTCGGCGAGCCGCCCGCGCGGGCAGGCGGCGCGCCAGGTGGCCAGGCGGGCGGCGAGCGTCCGGTCGTGCGCGAGCCGGACCGCGAGCGCGCGGATCTCCTCCTCTCGGGCGGTGGCGCGGGCCCGCAGCTCGCGGCGTTCGCCGTCGGCGGCCATCTCGTCGTGCATGGCCGGGTTCGGCGGCACGAGGAACACGTCCTGCGCGGCGCCCGCGCCGGGCGGCGGGGCGAGCAGCGCGGCGGCGGTGCCGACCGCGACGGCGGACCGCGGCAGCAGCGCGGCCTGCGCGAGCACGTCCTTGGCCCGGGCGTACGAGGCCGGCTCGGTGACCACCACGCCGTCGACCAGCTCGGGGCGGGCGGCCAGCACCACGGCGTGGTCGGCCGGGTCGACGGCCTGCGCGAGGTAGCGCCAGCCGGGGAGCGCCGGGATGCCGTGCTCGCCGAGGAACTCCACCGTGGCCAGCACGTCCGGGCCCGGCGGCAGCAGGCCGCCGTCGCCGAGCGCGCCGAGGATGCGCGCGTCGTCCGCGGCGGCGGTGCGCAGCTCGAACAGCTGCCGCTCGGCGGATGCGACGGAGTCCTCCAGCAGGTCCCGCAGGGCGTCTGCGAACGCGTCCAGCTCGCCGACCCCGAGCGGGCCGTCGGCGGGCTCCCCGACGCGGGCCCGGACGCCGCGGGCCCGCACGCCGTCCGTGGCGGCCAGGTCACGGCGGCCCGGACGCCGGGCCCCGCCGGCGGGGGACGTGTCCGGCACCTCGGCGTCCGCGCCGGCGCCGCTTTCGGTGCGCGCGCGGGGTACGGACTGCCGGCCGGGGCCCTCGGTCCCGCCCGGTGTGCCGGCGGGGGACGCGCCGGCGCCCGTTCCCCGCCGGCGCCGGGCTTCGCCTGCCGGTCCGGTGCGGAACCCGCGGGGGCCGCCGGTGCATCGGCCGCGGAGGCTCCGGTGTCGGTTCCCCCGCTCGCGCTCGCGGGCGGTCCGCCGCGCGGCACCTCGGGTGCGGGCGGTGCCGCCGTGCGGGCGGCGGCCTCGGCGGCCTTCTCCGCGTTGGAGGCGGCGAGCGCGGCCCGCGCCGGGTCGGCGTCGGGGTCCGCGGCGGCGGCGCCGGAGGACGCGTGCGCGGCGGCGCCGGAGGACGCGTGCGCGGCGGGGCCGGCCACGGCGTCCGCGCCCGCCGCCCCGTCGGCTCCGGAGGCGGCGGGCCCGGGGGTCTCCGCGCGCGCGCCGGACTCCGCGGACGTGCCCGGGGCGGACGCCTCGGTGGGCGAGGCCACGGCAGGCGCGGGCGCGTCGGCTCCGTGAGCGCCCTTGCCGGATGCGGAGGCGGCGGAGGCGGCGACGCCCGGGGCGTGCGGCGCGGCGTCGGGCGACGGCGCGACCGGGGCGGGCAGGCTGAGGAGGGCGGTGAGGCGGGGGTCCGCGGCCAGCGCGGTGGCGGCGACGGTGGCGGCGGAGTGGGCGGACTCGGCGGTGGCGAGGGCGTCGGCGGCGCGGGCGGCGGCGAGGTCGGCGCGGTTCTCGGCGAGGGCGAGGTCCTTGGCGCGCGCGGCGGCCTCGGACGCGGTCCGCGCCGCCGTGCGGGCGGCGGCCTCGGCGGCCTTCTCCGCGTCGGAGGCGGCGAGCGCGGCCCGCGCCGGGTCGGCGTCGGGCGCGGAGTCGTCGAGCCATCCGGCGCGGACCGCGTCCGCGGTCTCCTGCTCGACCTCGGCGAGGCGCTGTGCGAGGTGCCCGCTCTCGCTGCGGGCGCGGCCCGCCTCGGTGGCGGCGGCGGTCGCGGCCCGCTGCGCCGCCTCGGCCTGCTCCTGGAGCGCGGCGGACCGCTCCTCCTCCTCGTCGGCGCGCTCCTCCGCGCGGGCCGCCGCGGCGTGCAGGGCCCGTACCAGGTCGGCGGCGGCGCGGGAGCGGGCGGCGAGCGCCGGGGCGGCGTCGCGCTCGGCCTCGCGGATCGCGGCGCCCACCCGTTCCAGCCGGTCGCCGGCCGCGCGGTGCCGCAGCACGATTTCGGCGGCCTGCCACGCGGCGTGCAGGGTGCGCGCGTCGCCCAGTTCGCGGCGCAGCGAGGCCGCGCCCTTGTCCGCCGCGGCGAGCGCCAGCGAGGCGTGCCGGTAGG
This sequence comes from Actinacidiphila sp. DG2A-62, assembly GCF_035825295.1. NCBI lineage: Bacteria > Bacillati > Actinomycetota > Actinomycetes > Kitasatosporales > Streptomycetaceae > Actinacidiphila > Actinacidiphila sp. DG2A-62. The sequence goes on along the minus strand of NZ_JAYMGI010000002.1, from coordinate 8,096,684 downwards.
CCAGCTCCGCGGCGATCGAGGCGCTGCCCGCGCGGGCCTGCTCGGCGTCGGTGACGGCGTGCGCGGCCTGTGCCATGTGCTGGGCCAGGTCGGCGGCCCGACCGCGTTCCTCCTGGGCGCGGGCGGAGACCCGGCGAGCCAGCGCGCGGGCGCGCCGCTCGGACTGGGCGTGCACGCCGCGGGCGCGGTCGCGCTGCTCCGCGGCGTCGACGATGCGCTCCAGCAGTTCCACCGACCCCGCGGTGAAGTCGCGTTCCGCGGTCAGCTCGGCGCGCCGGCCGAGCTTGCCGGCGAAGCCGTGAACGAGGTCGGCGAGCCCGTCGGTGTCACGGGTGTCGGTGACCGCGCGCAGCAGCAGATCGGTGAAGTCGGCGTCCTTCTTCACCGCGAACAGGCCGGCCGCCTCGCCCTCGTCGGCGTTCATCTCCCGCTGGTAGCGGAAGAGTTCGGGGTCGAGTCCGAGGTCGCCGAGGTGCTCGTTCCAGCGGTCGTGGATCTCCTCCCAGACCACGTCGAGGTGCGGATACGCCTTGCCGGCCTCGGTGAGCGCGTCCCGGAAGCCCTTCATGGTGCGGCGGCGGCCCCGCGCGCCGGACGCGCCCTCGACCGGGGGGCGTACGGCCGTCGACTCCGCGACCGGCAGCGCGTCGAGGCTGAGTCCGGGGCCGGGGCGGAAGGAGTACCACGCCTCGGCGAACTTCCGCGGGTCGGAGGAGACCTGGCGCCCGCGCCACTCGCTGACCTTGCCGACGACGACGAGCTCGCCGGTGAGGGTGTGCTGCCACTCCAGCGCGACGTGGCCGCAGTCCTCGGCGAGCAGGAACTTGCGCAGCACACCGGAGCTGGCGCCGCCGAGGGTGTTGCGGTGGCCGGGCAGCATCACCGAGAAGATGAGCTTGAGCAGCACCGACTTGCCGCCGCCGTTCTCCAGGAAGAGCACGCCGGCCGGGGCCGGGCGGCGCGGCGGACCGGCCGGCTCGTCGGCGAAGAAGTCCCCCTGCGCGGGCGCGGGTTGCGGCACCGGGTCGCCGACGCCACGCAGGTCGAGCACGGTGTCGGCGTAGCGCGCGCCCGCGGGCCCGATGGAGTACAGGCGGACTCGTGACAGCTCGTACATGCGGCGGCTCGTGCTTCCTTCGACTGGCTCGGTTCGGTGTGCGGGTGCGGACGCGGGTGTGGACGTTGAGGGCGGGTGCGGGACGGGGCCGCGGGTGGTTCGGCGGGGAGCCGGCGCGGCCCGGCGGACGGGGAGCGGGTCGTCGGGGTCAGGTGTGGAAGGGCAGGCCCGCGCCCGCCACCAGCTCCTCCGCGTCCGCTCCCTCCGCGGCCGGCACCAGCGAGGGCGTGCCGTCGCCGACCGGGACGACGCCCAGCTCCAGCAGTTCGGCCATCGCCGCGCTGCCGGCCATGTCCCGCACCTGCAACTGGTAGCGCGCGGTGGTCCGGTAGGTGCCGCCGTTGTCGTCGCCGGTGCGTTGCAGGAAGCCGGAGTCGACCAGGAAGGCGACCGCCTTGCCGATGATGCCGGTGGTCGAACTCGCCAGTCTGCGCGCGTCCTTGGTGGCGCCGGTGGCGCTGCGCCGGGTGTAGACCCGCCAGGCCGCCTCCAGACCTGGCGCGTCGCTGGCCGGGTCGGTGTTCTCGCCCGCCTCGTCGGCGCGCTCCTCCAGCCGCCGGCACGCCTGGCGGACGAAGGCGTCGACGCCGTGCACGGTGATCCGGCCGATGTAGCCGTCGTCGGCCAGGTCCTCGGGGCGGGGGAAGGCCAGCGCCGCGGCGGCGAGGTGGGCGAGGCCGTGCAGGAACCGGTCGCCGGCGTCGGAGGCGGCGCGCCGCGCGTAGTCGCCCATCCGGACCGCGAACAGCGAGTCCTCGGCCGCTGCGACGGCCATGCCGGCCCGCGGCGAGACCTCGAGGACCACCAGGCCGAGGCCGGCGGCGACCGCGTCGGCGAGGCGGGCGAAGGCGGGGTCCTCGCGGTGCCGCCGGATCAGGTCGGCGTACTCCGCGTCGCGGGCCGGCAGCAGCTTGGCCTGAAGGCCGAGCCCCACCAGGCGGGCGGCGTCGGCCACGTCGCCCGGGGTCAGGGCGGCGGGCGCGGCGGGGTCCGGGTGCCGCGGTTCGGCGCCGGGCTCGCGCGGGTCGCGGGCGTGCGGCACGTCCCGGACCTGCGGTACGTCGCGGGGGTGCGCGGCGTCGCGGGGGTGCGGCATGTCCCGGGCGCCCTGGGCCTCGCGTGCGTCGCGTGCCTCGGACACCTCGCGGCTCCCGGGTACGCCGCCGCGGTCGCGGAGGTCCCGGCCGTCGCGGAAGTCCTGGTGCTCCCGTGGGTCGTTCACGTCACTCACTCCTCGGGCCGGGCTGGGTCAGCCGGGCGGTGCCCAGGATCAGGTCGGCGCCGCCGAACTCGGGGTCGTCCAGCGGGGTGCCGTCGTCGACGGCGAACAGCACCCGCGGCTCGCCCTGCCGGTGTGCGGTGCCGACCGGCGGCGACGCGGCGTGCACGGCCAGCAGCGCCACCAGATACGGCAGGTCGGGGTCGCGCTGCCGGGCCTCGGCGAGCAGGCCCGAGAGCCGGCGCGGCGCGTCGTCGGGCAGGTCGAGCAGTTCCGTCGCCGCGTCCAGCTGCTCCTCGGAGAAGCGCGAGTCGTCCGGGGTGGCCACCAGGTCGGGCTCGGGCATCTCGGCGCCGAGGTGCTCGCGTTCGACCGGCGGGGTCAGCAGCAGGTCGACCAGGTCGGTCATGCGGACCGCGCCGGGGGTGCGCAGGCCGGCGCCGCGGGCGAAGAAGGCGTCGGTGACCCGCGAGGCGCGTTCCACCGGCAGCGGCAGGATCGGCGCGACCAGCTGCCCGTAGAGGTCCAGGCCGGCCCGGGCGGGCGGCGCGGCGAACGCCTGCCGGTCCTGCTCGGCGCGGAACAGCGGCCCGGCCTCCAGCAGCCGGGACTGGAGCTGGGTGTGCCGGCGGATGCAGTCCTTGACGATGTCGACCAGTTCGGCGGCGCGCCGCTTGTGCTCGGGGTCCTCCGCCTCGTCGCGCGCCTTGCGGATGTTGGTCAGGATCGCGTTCTCGTGGCGGTAGCGGTCGGCGACGTGGTCCAGCGCCTCGGCGATCATGTCGGGGACGCGGCGCAGCCAGTCCACCGCCCGGACGTTGCGCCGGGTGGCCTCCAGGGTGCGGCGCAGCGCCTCGGCGTACTGCACGGTGCGGTAGCGGGCCTGCTCCGCGGCGAGTTGGGCGTCGGCGAGCCGGCCGCGGCTGATCAGCACCTCCAGTTTGACCTCGGCGGCGATCTGGGCGCTGGTGACGTCGGTGTCGAGGGCGCCCACCAGGACGTTGACCGCCTCGTCGGTGGTGCGCAGGTAGACCCCGCCGCCCGGGCCCGGCACCTCCTCGATCAGCTTGAAGTCGTAGTCCCGCCGCACGTACGCGCCGTCGGGGTCGAAGGTGCCGTAGACGGCGCGGAAGCCGCGGTCGGCGCTGCCGACGTTGATCAGATTCTCCAGCACCCAGCGGGCCACCCGCTCGTGCTCAGCGGCCTCCCGCGCGGGGGCCTGGGCGGCGACCCTGGGCAGCAGCCTGGCCACTATCTGGTCGTGGTCCGCGCCGGTGTCGAAGTCCATGTTGAGGGTGACCAGGTCGATCGCGGCGAGCGCGACCTCCGCCATCGCGTACACGCTGTACTCGCCCGCCAGGTTGGCCTTGCGGGCGTCGAGGTCGTGCAGCGGCGCGGTGCAGGCGAGCGCCTTGAGCCTGCGGGCCAGGCCCTCGTCCGCGGCGGGCCCCGGCGCGGGGCGCGCCGCGCCCGGCAGGCTGCGCGGCGGGTGCGGAACGGTCGTGGTCACGCCCCACACATTAGGGGCTGGCACCGACATCGACCGAAACGGCACGGACCGCCACGGGGTGGACGCGCGACGCACGGCCGCCCGGGATGCGATGATCACGCGGGCGGGGTACGGGAAGGGTACGCGGACGCGGCGCGGGCGGTGCACGGCACACGGCACGCGGCACGCGGCAGGACGAACTGATCGGGCGAACGGATCGGGCGGAGCGGCATGGCGGAGACGACCGGCGCGGCACACGCCGTGATCGACCTCAACGCGGACCTCGGCGAGGGTTTCGGGCGCTGGCGGCTCACCGACGACGAGGCGCTGCTGTCGGTGGTGACCAGTGCGAACGTCGCCTGCGGCTACCACGCGGGCGATCCGGCCACGATGCGCCGGGTGTGCGAGCTGGCGGCGCGGCGCGGGGTGCGGATCGGCGCGCAGGTGTCGTACCGCGACCTGGCCGGCTTCGGGCGGCGCGCGATGGACGTGCCGCCACAGGAGCTGGCGGCGGAAGTGGCGTACCAGATCGGCGCGTTGGAGGTGTTCGCGCGGGCGGCGGGCGCGTCGGTGGCGTACGTGAAGCCGCACGGCGCGCTGTACAACCGCGCGGTGCGCGACGCGGAGCAGGCCGCCGCGGTGGTGGCCGGCGTGCGGCTGGCCGGCGAGCTGCCCGTCCTGGGCCTGCCCGGTTCGCAGTTGCTGCTCGCCGCCGAGCGGGCGGGGCTGCGGGCGGTGCCGGAGGCGTTCGCGGACCGCGCGTACACCGCGGGCGGCACGCTGGTGCCGCGCCGCGAGCCCGGCGCGGTGGTCGAGGACGGCGACGCGGTGGTGGCCCGTTCGGTGCGGCTGGCGCGCGAGGGAGTGGTGACCGCGGCGAGCGGCGAGGACGTCGCGGTCGGCGCGCGGTCGCTGTGCGTGCACGGCGACACCCCTGGCGCCGCCGGCCTCGCGGTGCGGGTACGGGCCGCGTTGGAGGGCGCGGGGCTGCGGGTGGTGGCGTTCGCGTGAGGCCGCGGATGCGGGTGCTGCCGGCCGGTGCGTCGGCCGTGCTGGTCGAGACGGAGGACGGCGCGCAGGCGGCGGCGCTGCACGCGGAGCTGCTGCGGCGGCGCCGGGCCGGCGGCGAGGAGGCGCGGGCGCTGGCCGGGGTCGAGGAGATCGTGCCGGCGGCGCGTACGGTGCTGGTCACCGGGCTCGCCGATCCGGGCGGGTTCGCGCGGGAGGTCGTGCGCTGGGACGTGCCGGCGGTGCGGCCGGGGCAGGGCGGTGTGGTGGAGCTGCCGGTCCGCTTCGACGGGCCTGACCTCGGGGAGGTCGCGGAGCTGTGGGGAGTACGGCCGGAGGAGGTCGCGGACGTCGTCGTGGCGACGGCGTTCCGCGTGGCGTTCTGCGGGTTCGCGCCAGGCTTCGGGTATTTGGCGGGGTTGCCGCGGCGGTTGCACGTGCCGCGGCGGGCCACGCCGCGGACGGCCGTGCCGGCCGGGTCGGTCGGGCTGGCCGGGCCCTACGCGGGGGTCTACCCGCGGGTGTCGCCCGGCGGCTGGCGGATCGTCGGTACGACGCGGGCGGTGGTGTGGGATCCCTCGCGCGATCCGGCCGCCCTGTTGACGCCCGGCGTCGAGGTCCGCTTCACGGTGGCCCGATGAGAGGCCGACTCCCTCGGGGTCCCGCCCGACGCTCCGGGCTGCCCCGATCCGCCGGTGGGGCGACACCCCTTGCCCGGTGGCTGGGCGCGCAGTTCCCCGCGCCCCTGCTTGGCTGCACGTACCCGGCCAATCTTCCCCCGGTGGGCGGCGACTCCGGGCTGCCCTCGTTGGCCGGTGGTGCAACTCCCCTTGCGCGGTGGCTGGGCGCGCAGTTCCCCGCGCCCCTGCTTGGCTGCACGTACCCGGCCAATCTTCCCCCGGTGGGCGGCGACTCCGGGCTGCCCCGATCCGCCGGTGGGGCGACACCCGTTGCGCGGGGGCTGGGCGCGCAGTTCCCCGCGCCCCTGTCTGACTGCACGCACCCCGCCGACCTTCCCCCGGTGGGCGGCGACTCCGGGCTGCCCCGATCCGCCGGTGGGGCGACACCCGTTGCGCGGGGGCTGGGCGCGCAGTTCCCCGCGCCCCTGTCTGACTGCGCCTGTCCGGGCGACTGCGCGGCGGTGGAGGGGTGGCGGTGGTGAGGGGGGAGGTGGTCGTGGTGCGAGGTGGGATGACGACCGTGCAGGACGGGGGGCGGGTGGGGTTCGCTCACGTGGGGGTGCCGCGGGCGGGGGCGTTGGACGCGGCGGCCTGGGGGCTGGGGAACCGGCTGGTGGGGAACGGCCCGCGCGCCGCCGGGCTGGAGACGACGGTCCTCGGGTGCGCCGTGCGCTTCACGCGACCCGCGGTCGTCGCCGTCACGGGCGCGGCGTGCGCGGTACGGGTCGGCGGCCGGCCCGCGGCATGGGGCGCGCCCGTGCGGGTGCCGCGCGGCGCGCTGCTGGAGGTCGGGGCGGCCACGTACGGCGTGCGCAGTTACCTCGCGGTGGGCGGCGGCATCGCCGTCGACCCGGTGCTGGGCAGCAGGTCCACGGACCTGCTCTCGGGGCTCGGACCACCACCGTTGGCCGACGGCGCTCGCCTGCCGCTCGGCGATCCCGAGGGGCCGCCCGCGGCCGTGGACGCGCAGCCGTACCCGCCGCTCCCGGGCGCGGGGTCCGGCGCGGCGTTGGCGCTGCCGATCGTGCCGGGCCCGCGCGACGACTGGTTCACCCCCGGCGCGCTCGCGCTGCTGCGTACCGGCACGTGGACCGTCTCGCCGCAGTCCAACCGCATCGGCCTGCGCACGCTCGGTCCCCCGCTGGAGCGCGCCCGCGACGGCGAACTGCCCAGCGAGGGCATGGTGTCGGGCGGGGTGCAGGTGCCGCCGGACGGCCGTCCGGTGATCTTCCTGGCCGACCATCCGACGACCGGCGGCTACCCGGTGATCGGCGTGGTTCCGGCCTCCTCCCTGTCCGCCGCGGCCCAGGCGCCGCCGGGCACGCCGCTGCGCTTCGTCGTGCTGCGCGCGCCCCGCGGGGGCTGATCCGCCGGGGGTCCGCCTCCGGCGTCCACGGCCACGCCGAGCGCGCGCAGGGCGTCCCGCGTGGCCCGGTTCGCGGCCTCGTCCAGCCGGGCGGGGTCGCCGCAGCGCTCCGCGAGGGCCAGCCGCAGCAGGTCCGGCAGCAGGTCGGTGCAGCGTTCTGCGACCCAGCGGGTGCCGCGGGTGGCGAGCCACCAGGCCGCCGCGGCGCGGCCGGGCGGTCGTCCGTCGGGTTCCGGGCGCGGCCCGGCGCCGGTGGCCAGGCCGGCCGCGGCGAGCGCGCGGTGGAACTCCCCGGCCAGCAGCCGGTGTCCGGCCTCGTTGGGGTGCAGCCGGTCCGCACCGAGCATCTCCGGGCGCTCGCCCCACGCGTGGTCGACGGCGTGCACGTGGATCGCGCCGTGGTGCGCGGACAGGGCGTGCACCACGTGGTTGACCGCGCGCATCCGGCGGGCGAGCGGGCGGGCCAGCGGCCGGGGCAGGCCGAGCACGCTGCCGGCGTCGGGCAGGCACGCGGTGAGGACCTCGGCCCCCGCGGCCCGCAACGCGCCCAGCGCCGCGTGCAGGTCGGCGGCGACCTCGGCGATGTCGAAGGCACCGCGCAGCGTGTCGTTGCCGCCGGCCACGACCGAGGCGAGGTGCGGCCGGTGCCGCAGCGCGGCCTGGAGCTGGGGCCCGGCGACGTCGGCCGAACGCGCCCCGCTCCGCGCCACGTTGAGCACGCGCACGTCCGCGCCCAGCGACTCCCCGAGCAGCGCGGCCCAGCCCCGCCATCCCCCGCCGGGCAGCGGATCGCCCACGCCCTCGCTGAGCGAGTCCCCGAGCACGGCGAACCGCAGCCCCGCCGGCCCGGCCCCTCCCCCGGCCCCCGCCAGGCAGCCGCCACGCGGGAAACCCCTGCCGGCGGGCGCCGCGGCGCCACCTCCGGCCAGCGCGACCACCGCGGACCCGAGAGCGCCCGATCCGCCCGTGCCGCCCACGGCGCCGCCCGCCCCCCGCGCAGTCGACCCCACGCCGACACCGGCCCCCGCCGACGCCGTACGCGCGGAAGCGACCGACCGGCCGGCGCCGCCATCGCGCCGCCCACGTGCGGGACCTCCCGCGGCGGGCGCCGCGGCGTCGACTCCGGCCGGCGCGGCGGCGACAGGTCCGGAGGGAGCCGAACGGTCCGCGGAGTCCGCCACGCACGCGACCGCGACCACGTCGGCACCGGTCGGCGCGTCCACCACAGGCCCGGTGGCCGCCGATCCGCCCGCATCACCGTCGGCGCCGGCGTCCGCCGAAGCCGTCGTGCGTGCGGCCGATGCGGCGTCATGTCCCGTACGGGCGCGGTACGTGCGGACCGGTGCCGGCCGGTCGGCGCTGCGGTGCGGGGGTGCGGGGGCGCCCGCGGGCGGGCGGTGGTCCTGACGCGGCGTGGTCATGGCGCGGCCGGAGCGGGTGCGGAGAGGGGGGTCGCGGCGTGCGCGGCGAGGAAGGCGTCGACGGCCGCGGGCCAGGTGTAGCGCTCGGCGCGGGCGCGGGCCGCGGCACGGCGGCGGGGCTCGGGCAGGGCGAGCAGGCGGTGGACCGCGCCGGCGTACTCGGCGGTGGAGTCGGCCGCCGCGCCGGCGTCGCCGACCAGCGCGGGCAGCGCGGACCGCGCGCTGACCACCGCGGGGGTGCCGCTGGCGAGCGCTTCGAGCGCGGCCAGCCCGAACGTCTCGACGGGCCCCGGCGCCAGCGCCACGTCGGCGCTGGCGAGCAGCGCGGCCAGGTCGGGGCGGGAGCCGACGTGGCCGAGGAAGGTCACCGGCAGGCGTTCGGCCCCCGCCCGTGCGGTCAGCCGGGCCCGCAGCGGCCCCTCGCCGGCCACGACGAGCGCCGCGTCGACGCCGTCGTGCCGCAGCCGGGCCAGCACGTCGAGCGCGGTGCCCGGCCGCTTCTCCGGCGACAGGCGCGAGCACAGCACGAGCAGCACGCCGGCGTCGCCTGCGTACCGGCGGCGGACGGCGGGGTCGCGCAGTTCCGGCCGCCAGCCGTCGAGGTCGACGCCGAGCGGGGCGCGCACCACGTTGCGCGCGCCGATCCGCTCGAACTCGGCGGCGGCCCACGCGGTGGTGCACACGACCTTCGTGTAGGCGTGCGCGGTGCGGCGGTTGAGCGCGTCGGCGGCGCGCCGGGCGGCCGGTCCCGGCAGGCCCCACGCGCCGAGCACGCCGTCGGCGCTCTCGTGGGAGACCATCACCGCGGGCACCCGGTGGCGCCGGGCCCACGCGCCCGTCCAGCGCAGGGTGGTCCGGTCGGAGACTTCGAGGCGGTCCGGGGCGAGGGCGGTCAGCAGCGCCTCGACCGGGCCGCGGCGGGCCAGCACGCGGTAGCCGCCGGTGCCGGGGAGTTCGGGTCCCGGCAGGGTGATCACCCGTCCCTGCGAGGTGAGTTCGTCGCCGCGGCCGGGTCCGGGGACGACGAGCACGGGTTCGTGCCCGGCCGCCGCGTACCCCTCGCCGAGGTGCCGCAGCGCGGTGCGCAGGCCGCCCGAGACGGGCGTGACGAAGTTCGCGACCCGCACGATGCGCAGCCCCGCGCGGGCGCGGTCCGCACGGCCGGGCAGCGAACCGCCGCTGACTCGACGGGCGTTCATGCCGCCGCCGCCTCGCGCTCGCCGAGCACCTGGGCGTAGTGGTCGAGCAGCCGGTCGCCGACGGCCTCCCAGGTGCGGTGGGCGACGGCGGCGCGCGCCTGCGTGCCGTAGCGCAGCCGCAGCGCGGGGTCGGCCTGCAGCAGGCCCACGGCGGTGCGGACGGCCAGCGGGTCGCCGGGCGGCACCAGCAGGCCGGTGCGGCCGTGCTCCACCAGGTCGAGCGGGCCGCCGACGGCGGGCGCGACCACCGGCAGGCCGCTGGCCATCGCCTCCTGGACGGTCTGGCAGAAGGTCTCGAACGGTCCGGTGTGGCAGAACACGTCGAGCGAGGCGTAGATCCTGGCCAGGTCGTGGCCGGTCCTGCGGCCGAGGAACACCGCGCCGGGCAGCGCGGAGCGCAGCGCGGGGGCGCTGGGGCCGTCGCCGACCACGACGACGCGGACGCCGGGCAGCGCGCAGGTGTCGGCGAGGAGCTCGACCTGTTTCTCGGCCGCGAGCCGGCCGACGTAGCCGACGATCAGCTCGCCGCGCGGGGCCAGTTCGCGGCGCAGTGCGCCGTCGCGGTGCCCGGGGTGGAAGCGCGCCGAGTCGACGCCGCGCGGCCACAGGTGGACCCGCGGCACGCCCTGCCGGGTGAGCGCGCCGACCGAGGCGGTGGACGGCGCGAGGGTGCGGGCCGCGGCGCAGTGCACGGCGCGGATGCGGCGCCAGGCGGCGGCCTCTCCGGCGTTGAGGTACGTCCTGGCGTAGCCGGCCAGGTCGGTCTGGTAGACGGCGACGGCGGGGATGCGCAGCCGGGTCGCGGCGGCCAGGCCCCGGGCGCCCAGCACGAAGGGGCTGGCCAGGTGGACCAGGTCGGCGCGGTGCGCGGCGATGGCGGCGGCGGTGCGGCGGCCGGGCAGGGCGACGCGCACCTGGGGGTAGCCGGGCAGCGGGAGGGAGGGGACGCGGATCACCGGACACGGGTCGCTGCCCGGCTCGGGGGCGGCGGGTCCCGCGGGGGCGATGACCAGGGGTTCGTGGCCGCGCCGTGCCAGGTGCTCCGCGGTGCGCAGCGTGCAGTGCGCCACGCCGTTGACGTCGGGCGGGAAGGACTCGGTGACGATGGCGACTCTCATACGGTGGTTGTCGCCGCCCCGGGAGTTGTCAGGGTCACGTGGATCTTTCCCGCGGCGAAACGCAACTTGAGCTTTGCGTTCCCGTGCGCGCGCCCCTGTCCGCCGTGCCCGCGGCGCCGGCGCGCACCCGGTGTCCGGGGCCGCGCCGGGGCCCCGGGTCACGCCGGTGGTCGCGCCGCGCCACGCATGCGAGCCGACCCGGACGACGCCATGCGTGCGGGCCGACCCGGACGACGCCATGCGTGCGAGCCGGCCGGCCGCGGCGGCCGGGATCGGCCGGGTCCGCCCGGATCGACCGGGTCCGCCGGGGGCCGACCCGGGTCGGCCGGGGGCCCGGCCCGCGTCGGCCGGGGTCAGCCCGGGTCGTCGACACGTCGACACGTCGACACGGGGACGCGTCGACAGGGCGGGGACGGCCCGGGTCAGCGCGCGGCGCCGCCCGCGCTGAGACGGCCGCGGACCGCGGTCTGGACCTCGGCCTCCTCGGCCGGGTCGGCGGCCAGCCTGCGCAGCTGGGCCAGCACCCTCACGTCGCCGGAGGCGGCACGGCGTGCGGCGAGTTCCCGGGTGGACTCCTCGCAGTCCCACAGGCATTCGACGGCGAAGCCCGCGGCAAAGCCGGGGTCGGCCTCGGCGAGCGCGTGGGCGGCGGTGCCGCGCAGGTGGGAGGAGGAGGTCTCGCGGTAGACGTGGCGCAGGACGGGCGCTGCGCGGCACGCGGTGGCGCGTCCGTCGTGGTCGCCGCGGCCCGGGCGGCCCGCGCGGGCGTCGGCCCCCGGCGCCCGGTCGCCCGCGTCCGCGCGGGACGCCTCCTCGCGCGGGTCCGCGCCGGACGGCCCCTCGCACGGCTCACCGAAGCCGCCCGCGCCGGACGCGAGCCGGCCGACGCCCTCGATCAGCGCGTCGAGCCCGTCCGCGTCGGCGCCGCCGATCCGCACGGTGCGGCGCAGCGCGCTCAGCACGCGGCCGGCGTCCTCGGGGCCGCCGTGCCGGGCCAGGACGCGGGCGGCGGCGGAGCCCAGCGGATCGAGCCCGCCGGGGGCGTCGACCGGTCCGAGGGGGTCGGCGGAGGGCGGCGTCCGGTCGGCCGCCACGGACCGGGCGTCGGCGCGGTCCGCCCAGATCCGGGCGCGTTCCAGCGCCTCGGCGTCGCGGAGGCGTTCGAAGGACTCGACGGCGGCGCGCAGCACGCGTTCGTCGCCGTCGCCGGCCGCGGCCTCGATGAGGTCGAAGCGCGCGGGGTCGCGGCGGTCCGTCAGGTGCCGCAGCGCGGCGGCGCGGGCCGCGGACGGGCCGTGCAGCGCGGCCCGCAGCAGCGCCGGCCGGTCCTCGGGGCCCGCGACGGCGCCCAGGCAGCGGGCGGCGGGCTGGTCGCGCTCGACGCCGGGGTGGGCGGCCAGTCCGTCCTGGGCCCATTCCAGCACCGCGGCCACGCTCCAGCCGGGGGTGGGGCCGCCGGAGCGCAGCTGCCGTTGCCAGCGGTCGAAGGAGACGCGTTCCGCGGCTCTGCGGACGCGTTCGGCGGTGGCCGGGTGCGCGCCGTCCTCGGCCCACAGCTGCCAGGGCCGGGGCTCGTACGCCTCGCGGACCGCGCGGGCGAGGTCGGCCTCGCCTTCCTCGGTGGCCGGGAAGCGGGCGACGACCGCGGGGCCGAGGGCGCGCAGTCCGGCCTCGTCGTCACGCACCGCGAGTTCGTCCAGGGCCCACTCCCAGCAGCCGCCGGCCGCGGCGTAGCGGCGCAGCAGCCGCAGCGCGTCCCGGCGGCCGTAGCCGGCCAGGTGGCCGAGCACGGACAGGGCGAGGCCGCAGCGGTGCTCGTCGGGCGACACGAGGTCGTCCGGATGGAACAGGTGCTGTTCGATCCCGTCGAGCGGGCCCTCCAGGTCGGAGTAGAGGCGTGCGTAATACAGCGAGCGCGACTCCACCCGCCAGTCCAGGCGGGGGTCGCGCAGCACGCACTGCTCCAGGGCGGCGAGGGCCTCGGCCCTCGGCGCCGCCAGGGCGTGCAGGGGCCCGTCCCCGCGCCCCCGCTGGAGGAGGCCGAGAAGGGTGCCGCTGGGCGCTATGTCTGGGTCGAACATGAGGTCAGCATCCGGTGCGGGGGATTCCATGGCAACGGGATTTCCGCTGCCGGTGCCCGGCATCCTTACCGACCGCCGGACAATTCATGCCTGGCGGGAGCGGGCGGATTCCGTGGGGACGGGCGGCGGAAGCCTACCGACTCATGGGCGGGATGTCGCTTCCGGGCCGGTACGGCGGCCCTCTCGCACCCCCGTCCGGGGTCGCCGGCCGTTGGCGGGTCCCCACAACCGGCGGCGGCAACCGCTTACCGTCCGGGCCGCGCCCGGCGGGGCCGCGCGACGCCGTCCGCACATACGATCGGGCAGGTGGCGGGCGCGGCGCGCCGAGCGGGGCGGCGCCCGGCAGGAGTTTCCGGCTTTCGGCAGGCATATGCCGGAAGCACCACCGGATCGAGTATCGCAGAATGCCTTACGGGCCGTCGCTGGCTGTGCAACAGTCGTTACCGGTCCTTCCCGTCCGCCGCGGCCGCTCCTGCGTGCCTGCCAGCAGACCTGTTCGGAGTGCGTCATGCCGTCCCCCACGCACGCGGGTCACCCCGCAGCTCAGTCACCGGACGCCGGTGCCGTGGACGCGCTGATCTCCCAGGCGCGTCAGCTCAGGACGCGGGTCGACGCCGTCCTCGGCGACGTCGACGCCCCCGCCGACGACCCCCAGCAGCGCTGGCAGCGCGCGCTGTGCGACCTCGCCGTCCACCAGCTCGACGACCTGGGCACCCACCTGGGCCAGTTGCGGGAGGGCTTCGACGCGGACCCGGCGGCCGACGAGCTGCCGCCGGAGCCGGCGGCGCGCGGCGGCCGGCCGGACGCCGCCGCGGTCGGCGCGCTGGGCCGGGCCGGCAGCGCCGAGTGGGACCTGCTCACCGACGAGGTCCAGTGGTCGCAGGAGCTGTACCGCATCTTCGGTCGCTCCCCCGAGGACGGCCCGCTGACGCTGGACGAGCTGCCCTCGTGGCTGTTCTCCGAGGACCAGCAGCTGCTGACCGCGATGGTGACCGGCTGTCTGGTCGACGGGCGGCCGATCGACGGCGAGTTCCGCATCGTGCGGGCGGACGGCACGGTCCGCACGGTGCACATGGTGGGCGAGCCGGTGCTCGGCCCCGAGGGCGGGACCGTCTCGATGTGGGCGGTGATCCGCGACGTCAGCGATCTGCGCCGCAGCCAGCGGACCCTGCGCGAGACCCGTGACTCCCTGGAGCGCCAGCAGCGGATCGCGCAGACCGAGCGCCGGATGGCGGTCGAGCTGCAGGAGGCCGTGCTCCCCCCGTGGCGCGGCGCCATGCGGTTCCCGCAGGACGGCGGTGGCCCGGTGACGATGGACCTGGCCGCGCACTACCTGCCGTCGGCCACCAGCGCGCTGATCGGCGGCGACTGGTACGACGCGATGCAGCTGCCCGACGGCTGCTCCTTACTGACCGTCGGCGACCTGACCGGCCACGGCGTGGCCGCCACCTCGGGCATGGCGATGCTGCTGGGCGCGCTGCGCGGCATGGCGGTGGCCGGCCTTCAGCCCGCGCCGCTGATGGGCTGGCTCAACGAACTGCTGGACACCTCGCCGCAGCCCGCGCTGGGCAGCGCGCTGTGCTGCCGTTACGACCCGCGCTCGCGGGTGCTGCAGTGGTCGCAGGCCGCGCACCCCGCCCCCCTGCTGTTCCGCGAGGGGACGGGGTCCGTCCTGGACCGCCCGGAGGGCGTCCTGCTCGGCGCGACCTCCGGGGCGCAGTACGGCCAGGCCCGGGTGGAGCTGGCCGCCGGCGACCTGCTGGTGCTGCACACCGACGGCCTGGTGCCCCGCCGCACCGGCGACGCCGCCGGCCCGAGGGGGGCGAGCAGCGGCTGCTGGCGATGGCGCCCCGGTTCGCGGAGGCGGGCACCGCGCAGGACTGCATGCGGATGGTCGCCGAGGAGTTCGGCGTGCCGGACCGCGAGGACGACGCCTGCATACTGATAGCCAAGATCGGCTGAGGCGCGCGTCCGGAGCGGCTCCGGACGCTCTCCCCTGGCGGGTGGCCCCGCGCCCCGCGGTCAGGGTGTCCGGACGGTCTCCCGCCCGGTCCTGTCCGCCGTGGTCGCCTCGCACCCGACCGTCTGCGGCCTGACCGTCTCCGGCCCGTTCGGCGTCGGGTCGGGGTACGTCAGCGGTCCGCGCGCCGGGAGCCCCGGGCGCGAGGGGCGCGGGTGCGGCGGAGCGGTCCGGTGGCGCGGGCGCGGCGGGCCGGTCACACCGGGGTGGTGCGGCTGCCGCCGGTTTTCGCCGCCCTGCCCTTCTTCTGCTGCGGCATCGCCGTCTCGATCTCCCGGCGCAGGTCGGAGATGTGGCGCTGGTCGGCGTAGCGGCCGGTGAGCCGGTACATCTCGCGCAGCCGGTCCCAGGTCCGGTGCGAGGAGGTCGACCCCATGCTGAGCAGCGCCATCCTGGCGTAGGTGTCGGCCTGTTCGGGATCGCCGGCGATGAAGCAGGCCGAGGCGAGCGAGAGGTAGTCCAGGATCATCGACCGCTCGTGGCCGCTGCTGCGCAGTTCGATCGCCTGCCGGGCGTGGATCTGCGCCTGGGCTGCCGCCGACGGCTCGTGCTCGGCCAGGGTGCGGTACGCCAGCGCCTGCATGCCGTGCAGGTCGGCCTCGTCGAAGTGCTGCATCCAGCTCGGCGCGGGGGTGTCGTCGCCGGCCGACACGAACAGCTCCTCGGCCTCGCCGAGGGTTCTGCGCATGTCCTGGCCGCGTCCCAGGGACGCCTGCGCCCATGCCTCGATGGTGTGCAGCATGGCGCGGGTGCGCGGCAGCGCGGTCTCGCCCGCGCCCGACCTGGCGAGCTTCATCAGGTCCAACGCCTCGTCGGGGCGGCCCAGATGGACCATCTGGCGGGCGGCGCGGGACAGCGCCTCGCCGGCCCGCGGCCGGTCGCCGCCCTCGCGCGCGGCGTGCGTGGCGATGACGAAGTACTTCTGGGCGGTGGGTTCCAGGCCCACGTCGTGGGACATCCACCCGGCGAGCACCGCGAGGTTGGCGGCGACGCCCCACAACCGCCGTTGCAGCTGCGGCGGATGGCGGTAGGAGAGCATCCCGCCCACCTCGTTGAGCTGGCCCACCACGGCCTTGCGCTGCAGGCCGCCGCCGCGTGAGGCGTCCCAGGCGCGGAAGACCTCCACGGAGCGCTCCAGTGCCTCGATCTCCTGGAGGCCGACCGGGGCGGCCTCGTAGCGGTCGAAGGAGGCCGCGTCGGCGGACGCGTGCAGGGGGTCGTCGAGTACCGGTCCGTCGGCCGCCAGGGCCGGGTCGGTGTGCAGCCATTCGTACATGGCCGTGCTGAGTACGGTGCCGGAGGCGAGCGCGGCGCCCGCGCCCACCAGACCGCGTCGGTTGAACATGAGGTCCATTCCCGTGAATTCGGTGAGGACCGCGGCGGTTCGCTCCGGTGGCCACGGCGGGCCGTCGTCGGCCCGCTTCTTCGCTGTCTGCCGGCGCCGGTCGAACCCGAGATCCTCGATGGTCACGACACGTCCGAGGCGCTCGGTGAACAGCGCTGCCAGCACCTGCGGCACGGGTTCGCGCGGCGACTCGCCGGTGTCGATCCAGCGGCGCACCCGCGAGGTGTCGGTCGCCAGCTGCGGGTGGCCCATGGCCGCCGCCTGCTTGTTGACCAGCCGTGCGAGTTCGCCCTTGGACCAGCCGGTGAGGCCGAACAGGTCCGCGAGTCGGGTGTTGGCTTCGTTGCCCACGTCAAGCCCCCAGGTTCCTCGGCACGCCGAGACTATTCCCGCCGACATTCGCCCCGCGACTATTCGCCAGGGTTCGCCAGGGTCCGCCAGATGGTCTGCCACCCGTCCGCGGGTGTCAGGTAGGAACGCGCCACCCCGCCTGTGCGCCGCATTCCCCAGGGTGCGGAGGACGGGCGGGGCGGGCGCGCCCTCAGCCCGCAGGCACACGAAGGGATCTGCTTCCTCCATGTATCCGGCATCGTCCTCCGTGTCCGCACCAGCCCGTACCGCCTTCCCCTCCGTCGTGGAACCGGGGTTGCGGCAGCCGCCCCGCCGGGCGGCGGGCGTCGTCCGGCGCGGTCCGGCGGCGGCCCCCTCCCATCCGCTCAGCGGGAGGATCGACTTGACCGGGCCGCAGCAGGCACAGCTTCGCACCGCCGTCGCAGCCGTGCAGCGGATCTGCCCCGAATTCACCCCCGCGCAGCTGCTCCGCCGCGGCGGCCGCACCGCGCTGCTGATCGGCACGTCCGGGCGCGCCCCGGCGGTGGCCAAGTGTCTGCTCGACCAGTCCCCCGCCTGGACGGAACGTTTCCGCCAGGAGATAGCTGCCTACCGCACCTTCGTCAGGCACCGTCCGCCGGTGCGGGTGCCGCGGCTGATCGCGGCGGACCCGGACAGCTGCGTGCTGGTGATCGAGCGGATGCCCGGCCGGGTGGTGGCCCCGCAGCGGCACCCGGCGCAGGCCCCGACCAGGGCCGATGTGCGCGCGGCGGTCTCGGCGTACTCACGGATCAACGCGTGGCGGCCGCCCACCGGCGCCTTCGACGCGCCGATCGACTATCCGGCGCGCATCCACCGCTACCACGAGCTGGGTCTGCTGACCGACCGCGACACCGGCGACCTGCACAAGCTGCTGCACGGACTGGCCCACGCGCAGGGCCAGTTCTGCCACGGCGACGCCCTGCTGTCGAACGTGCTGCTGTCGCCGGCCGGGCCCTCGCTGGTGGACTGGGAGCACGCGGGCTGGTACCTGCCGGGCTACGACCTGGCGGTGCTGTGGTCGGTGCTCGGCGACGACCCGGCCTCGCGCCGGCAGATCAGCCAGCAGGCGCAGGCCGGCGGCCCGGACGCGCGGGACGCCTTCCTGGTCAACCTGATGCTGGTGCTGACGCGCGAGATCCGGACGTACGAGACCGCGGTGCAGCGCTCGATGCGGGCCACCGGGCCCGCCGTGCCCGGCGCGGTCGAGGCCGGCGAGGAGCAGCGGCTGCTGCTGCGGCGGCTGCACGACGACTGCTGGGTGGCGCGCCGGGCGGTCCGCGCGGCGGTCGGCACCCGCTGACCCGCGCCCGGCGAGCGGCTCCGGCCGCGGCGGGCGACTCCGGTAGTGGCGACCGCTGCGGACGACTGCGTCCGCGGCGTACGGTTCCGGCGGCGACGTACCGCCGCGTCCGCGGCGGGCGGTTCCGGCCCGGCTGTGTCACCGCTCCGGCAGGAGTTCCGCGGCTCTCCCCACCCGCCCCAGTGGTCCACACCACTGACGCGGTCCAGGTGGGCGCGGGGGCCCGCGGAAACTTCGCCGGACCGGCCCTGACGTGCGAAGACAACGTCATCTCCGGGTCGTATACGGGCTGTTGACGGATGATCCGCGAGCCGATACCTCTGTGGTGCCGATCGACCGGCAACTCATGGAGGAGGCCGCTGTGCAAGGAACCGCTCCCCCGTCCGGCAGACCCGAGGAACCCCGTGCCCGCCGCCGCGCGGGCGCCGCGCACGGGCTGCCGCGCACCCTGACGGCAGCCGTGGCCGCCGCCGCGCTGCTCCCGCTGTTCGGCGGCGCGGGCGCCGCGCACGCGGCGCAACCCGCGGCCGCGCCGGGATCGTTGCAGCAGGCGTTCGGCGCCGCGGCCCGGCAGTACGGGGTGCCGGACAGCGTGCTGCTGGGCGTGGCGTACATGGAGTCCCGGTGGGACGCCCACCAGGGGCTGCCGAGCGTCACCGGCGGCTACGGCCCGATGCACCTGACCGACGCGCGCGCCGCGCTGAAGCAGTTCCCGCAGACCGCGGCCGAGGGCGGCGGGGACTTTGGGGACGCCTCGGCCGACGGGAAGGGCGCGGCGGACGGCACCGCCGCGGGCGCCGGCGAGGGCGGGGACGGGCGCGGCGACACCTCGCGTCCGCTGATCACCGCCGCGACCGTACGGGCGCCCGACCTCGCGGCGCTGCCGGCCGGGCTGACCACGCTGGACCGGGCGGCGACGCTCACCGGGCTGTCCGCGGCGGCGCTGCGCGAGGACCCGGCGGCGAACCTGCGCGGCGGCGCGGCGCTGCTCGCCGACACGCAGACGTCGCTCGGCGAGCCGCTGAGCGCGGACCCGGCGGACTGGTACGCCGCCGTCGCCCGCTACTCCGGCGCGGGCGACCGGGCCACCGCCGCGTCCTTCGCCGACGACGTCTTCGACGTGATCAGGCAGGGCCAGGCCAGGACCACCGACAGCGGGGAGCACGTGGTGCTCGCGGCCGACCCGGGGCTGGCGCCGGCCGCCGGACAGAGCGGCAGGATCGGACTGCCGCGGGCGAACGACGCGGGCACCGAGTGCCCGCCGGGCCTGGGCTGCGAGTGGGTCCCGGCGCCGTACCAGGAGACCGGCGGCGGCGACTACGGCAACTACGACAAGGCGAACCGGCCGGTCGACGAGAAGATCGACACCATCGTCATCCACGACACCGAGGGGTACTGGGACACGGCGATGCAGCTGGTCCAGGACCCGACGTACCTGGCCTGGCACTACACCGTGCGGTCCGCCGACGGGCACGTGGCGCAGCACGTCAGGACGCAGGACGTGGGCTGGCACGCGGGCAACTGGTACACCAACGCCAAGTCGATCGGCGTCGAGCACGAGGGCTTCCTGATCGACCCGGGCACCTGGTACACCGAGGCGATGTACCGCTCGTCGGCGCGGCTGGTGAAGTACCTCGCGGCGAAGTACCGCATCCCGCTGAACCGGCAGCACATCCTGGGCCACGACAACGTGCCGGGCCCGACCGCCTCGTACATATCCGGGATGCACACCGACCCCGGTCCCTACTGGGACTGGGACCACTACATGGCGCTGCTGGGCGCGCCGATCCACGCGACGGCCGGGCCGCGCGGCGGCGTGGTGACCATCGACCCGGACTTCGCGACCAACAAGCCGCTGTACACGGGCTGCGTGACCGCCGGGGACACCTGCCCGGCGTACGGCTCCGAGGCGGTACGGCTGTACTCCGCGCCGAGCCTGGACGCGCCGCTGGTCAAGGACGTCGGGCTGCACGGGGCGACCGGCGCGAGCACCACGGGCGTCAACGACATGGGCGCGCGGGCCTCGACCGGCCAGCAGTTCGCGGTCGCCGACCGACAGGGCGACTGGACCGCGATATGGTACCTCGGGCAGGAGGCGTGGTTCCTGAACCCGAAGGCGCACCCGACCGCGGTGGACTCCGCCGGCCTGGTCGTCACGCCCAAGGCGGGTCTGGCGAGCGCCCCGGTGTACGGCCGCGCCTACCCCGAGGCGGCGGCGTACCCCGCGGACGTGCCGGTCCAGGGCATCTACGCGATGCCGTACACCGTTCCGGCCGGGCAGCGGTACGTGGTCGGCGGCGCGGTGCACGGCGAGTACTACTACTCGGTGACGTACGACACCGCGGGTCACCAGGTGGTGCGGGGCCAGAACCTCTACTACGAGATCCAGCTCGGGCACCGGGTGGAGTACGTGAACGCGGCGGACGTGACGCTGCTGCCGTCGACGGCGGGGGCGCCGCGCTGACCGCGGGCGGCGGGCGTGCGCGCGCGTGAGGGTGTGCGCTGAACGGACGCGAGGGGCGTCGCCGGAGCGGATCCGGCGGCGCCCCTCGGGCCGTCGCGTCCTCGTACGGGCCGGCGCGGCCACGAGCCGGCCGGAGCTGCGGCTCCGGCGGCTCCGGCGGCTCAGCCGACCTGGAACATCTCCGCGGGCAGCGGCTTGAGCAGCTGGTACAGGTCGTCGGTGATCGGCCGGTCCCAGGTGGCGATGGTGACCTGGACGCCGTCGCTGCGCTCGAACTGGGCGCAGGCGACGCGGGCCTCGGAGATCTTGATCCGGCGCACGATCAGCAGGCTGTCGCCGTGCATGACCGGGGTGTCCTCGGACTCGGTGACCTCGGCGGGCTCGTCGTTGCCGAGCGCGGCGAGGAGCTGCGCGACCTCGAAGGGGACCTGGCCCTCCTCCAGTTCGCGGGCGGGCGAGCCCTCCGGCAGGTTGCCGATCAGCATCGCGGGGCCGCGGTTGCCGAACAGGTCGTAGCGCAGGTAGATGCCCTGGCAGCTGCCGTCCGGGCCCGGCAGCAGCCCGGCTCCGAGGTCACCGGGCCAGTCCCCGGGGTCCATGGCGAGGACGTCGAAGTCCGGCCCGGTGGGGGTGGCTGCGCTACGGCGGCGGAGGAAGGACATGCCGCCATCGTACGGGGTACGGCCTGCGGTCCGGGCTCGGGCGACGGCCTTCTCGACGCCGCGCCGCCCGGGACCGGCCGGAACCCCGCGGCGAGGTGCGGCCGGGCGCACCGCCGGCCACGGTGACGCGGAGGCGGCCGGCCGGAACCCCGCGGGGCGCCCCTGGCAGGAGGCGGGTGCCGCGGGGTTCCTTCGGTCGGCCCACGCGCGACCTTGCCATGGCGCTCGGCGCGGGGCTACGCGTGATCCCGGAGTTGGCTCCCATGCGCTCCCCATGCGCCCCTCCCTCCGGGAAGGGGTCAGGGCGACGCCCCCGGCTGCCCCGGACTGTCGCCGTGCGACCTTCCTCCGGCCGTGGCTGGTCGCGCCGTTCCCCGCGCCCCTGATGTGGCTCACGCCGCGGGCAAAGCACCTGGCGGCGGACCGATCAATGGTGCGAGCCGCAGGTCAGGGGCGCGGGGACTGCGCGACCGGCCACGGCCATGGGAAGGTCGCGCGACCACGGATCGGGGCAGTCGGGGGCGTACCCGTAACCCCCGGGGGCGGTGGTCAGTGGGTGCGGGCGTGGTGGCGGGCCACCCGGGCCCGGTTGCCGCAGGCAGGCTTGCACCATTGCTGGCGGGGGTGGGACTGGACGAAGTAGCGGACGCAGCGAGGGGCGTGGCAGGCCCGCAGACGCGGGAGGTCGGGGCCGGCGAGGAAGTCGATCGCGGCCCGGGCGAGCGCCGCGGCGAGATCGTCGGCCGCCGGACCGGCGGCGACCGGGGACAGCCGGGCCCGCGGCGGGCCGTCCGGCGGCCAGGCCAGCCGCGGCACCACCGGCGTGCGCGCCGCCGCCGCGTTGAGCCGCGCCAGCGCGACCTCCGCGTCGGGCAGCCGCCCGGCGTCCGCGCGGCTGGGCTCCCCGGGCCGCACCGCCCGGGCGAACAGCGCGCGCATCGCCGTACGCACCTCGACCACCGCCGCGCGCACCCCCTCGTCCACCGTGATCGCGCCGGGCGGCAGCCCGAGCAGCTCCGCGCGCGCCCGCGCCCATTGGCGGAGCCCCTCGGGCTCCGCCAGGTCGTCGGCGATCCCGCCGCGCCCGTCGTGCCGGACGGTCACCGCGAACTGCAGCGCCAGATGATCATCTGCCATAGGCTAATGGTATCGTCATCGCACACCATTAATTCTGAGGGGGTATCCGTGTCCGACCTCCGCGAACTGCTGCGCGGAACAGAGGTGTTCTCGGGCGAGCTGCCGACCTTCGACCCCACCGGGCTGCCGGCCGACCCGCACGAGCTGTTCTCCGAGTGGTTGCTGGCCGCCGTACGGGACGGCGTGCGCGAACCGCACGCGATGACCCTGTCGACGGTCGACGCCGCGGGCGACCCCGACGCCCGGGTGCTGATCCTGAAGAACGTCTCGCCGCAGGGCTGGGAGTTCGCCTCCGACGCCGGCGGCCGCAAGGGCCGCCAGCTCGCCGCGCACCCGGCCGCGGCGCTGACGTTCTACTGGTCGCCGCTCGCCCGCCAGGTGCGGGTCCGCGGCCGGGTCGAACCGGCCGGCGAGGCCGACAGCGCCGCGGACTTCCTGGCCCGCTCCCCCGCCGCCCGCGCCGAGGCGCTGCTCGGCCGGCAGAGCGCCCCGCTGGGCGACCTCGCCGAGCGCGACGCCGCGGTGCGCGCATCGGCAGAGCGGGTGGCGCGCGAACCGGGCCTGGTGCCGCCGTCCTGGACGCTCTACGTGCTGCGGGCCGAGCGCGTCGAGTTCTGGCAGGGCGACCGGGAGCGCCGCCACGTGCGCGTCGACTACGTCCGCGAGGGCGACGGCTGGAAGCGGGGACTGCTGTGGCCGTGACGACGACCTCTCCCGCGGAGCTCTCCGCCGCGCTCGCCACCGGCCACTCCCGGCTGCGCGCGCTGCTGCCGGGCCTCACCGAGCAGGCCGTGCGGGCGCCGAGCGCGCTCCCCGGCTGGACCCGCGCGCACGTGCTGACGCACATCGAGGGCGTCGGCCTGGCGCTCGCCCGCCAGGCCAGGTACGCGCAGCGCGGCAAGCTGATCGAGGTGTACGACGGCGGCCGGCCCGGACGCGACGCGGCGATCGAGACCGGCCACCGGCGCGGCGCACCGGTGCTCGCCTCCGCGCTGTCCGCGGCGCTCGACGAGGTCGAGGCGTCCTGGTCGGCGGTCGGCGGGCAGGACTGGGAGCGCCCGGTGCGCTACCGCGACGGCACCCTGCTCGACGCGGGACTCGGCTGGTGGCGGGAGCTGGAGATCCACCTCACCGACACCCTGCTGGGCCCGTCGATCGACGACTGGTCCGAGCCGTTCTGTACCTACCTGGTCGGCTATCTGGCCCCGCGTGTGCCCGGCGGGGTCCGGCTCACCCTCACGGCGACCGACCACGGCGGGCGGAGCTGGACCGTGGGCGAGGGCAGGCCGCTGTCCGCGCGGGGCCGGCTGACGGACATCGCCGCCTGGCTGGCCGGCCGGCACCCGCTGCGCCCCCTCACCGGCGACCGGCTCCCGACGCTGACCGACTGGCCCTGACCGGCCGAACCGCGGGCGGCGCGGCGGGCCGTGGACGTCAGCGGGGCCCTGGGGGACGTCGGTCCGACGTCCCCCAGGGCCCCGCACTCACGCCGAAGTCCCGGTCGCGCGCCCGCGGTTCGGCCGCGCACCCGCGCCGGAGGCGGTCAGGTGAGGTCGAACTCGCCGTCGCGTGCGCCGAGGACGAAGGCTCGCCACTCGGCGGGGGTGAAGATGAGGGCGGGACCGTCCGGGTTCCGTCCGTCCCGCATCGCGATGTAGCCCTCGACGAAGGCGATCTGCACATCGCCGCTGCCCTGGCTGCTGGACAGCCACTCGGCGCCGGTCAGATCGACCTGCGGCTTCTTCCCGTTGGCCAACGGCTGTCCGACAGTGCTTTCGGCCACGTCCGCTCTCCTCCCACCTCGGTTCCCCGTCCAGCCTATCGGCCGTGAGGGCGGCGGGAGCACAATCCGCGAACCCGCCCGCGACGGCCCGCAGTGGAGTAGTGGCGCCGGGTGAGCGGTGCGCGGCCCCGGGGCCGCGCGGACGGGGCGCCGGGTCCGCCCGCGGCGGGCCGCGGGCGGTCGCCCGACCCGCCGCCGCGGTTTCTGACGGATCGTCATCCCACCTGGTGTCGCGGCCTGTTGGATCACCGGCGTGGGCACGCTCCGCGGGGGTAGGGTCGCGATCATGACTCGCGATGATCACGACCTCGGGGCGCCCCCAGGGCTCGACCCCTCGCGTACCGCCCTGGTGCTGATCGACCTCATGGACCGCATGGTCGCCCTCCCGCTCGCCCCGCGCTCCGGCGAGGCCGTGCTCGCCGCGTCGCTCGGGCTGGCCCGGGTCTTCGCCGCGGCGGGCGCGCCGGTGCTGGCGGTGCGCGGGCAGCGTCCCGGCGTCGCCGACCAGCCGCCGGGCAGCGGTCTGGTGGCCGAGGTGGCGGACGCGGCGGACGCGGTGGTGGTGAAGCACACCGTGGGCGCGTTCCAGGACACCGGTTTGCACGAGGAGTTGACCCGCCGCGGGGTCGGCACGCTGGTGCTGGCCGGGATCGCCACCAGCCTGGGCGTGGAGTCCACCGCGCGCGCCGCCGCCGACCTCGGCTACGGACTGGTCTTCGCCGAGGACGCGATGTCCGCGCTCACCGCGGCGGAGCACGAGGCGTCGGTGACGCTGGACTTCCCGCGCTTCGGCACGGTGGTCGCGGCGGCGGACGTGCGCTTCGGCTGAGCCCCGCGCGAAGGCGGCGACGGGCAGCACGCCGCAGGCGGCAGACGGCAAGCGGCAAGCGGCAAGCGGCAAGCGGCAAGCGGCAAGCGGCGGGGGCCCTCGCCGCTTGCGCACACGGGGACACCCCGCGCACTTCTGTACCTACTAGTATGTACACTGCTCGCATGGACACCGCGGAACGCCTGATCGAGAGCGCCCGGCAGCTGCTGTGGGAGCGCGGGTACGTCGGGACCAGCCCCCGGGCGATCCAGGAGCGCGCCGGCGCGGGCCAGGGCAGCATGTACCACCACTTCCGCGGCAAGCCCGACCTCGCGCTGGCCGCGATGCGGCGCAGCGCCGAGGAGTTGACCGCGCAGGCCGGCGCGGTGCTGGACGCGGAAGGCGGCGCCGTGGCGCGGCTGGCGGGCTATCTGGAGCGCGAACGCGAGCCGTTGCGCGGGTGCCGGGTCGGCAGGATGGCGATGGACCCGGACGTGGTCGTCAGCGACGAGCTGCGGCAACCGGTCGCCGAGACCTTCGCCTGGCTGCGGGCGCGGCTCGCGTCCGTCGTCGCGGAGGGCGTCGCCTCCGGCGAGCTGCGGGCCGAGCTGGACCCGGCGCACACCGCCGCCGCGGTCGCCGCGGTGGTCCAGGGCGGCTACGTGCTGGCGCGCGCCGCCGGCACGCGCGAGCCGTTCGACGATGCGGTGCGCGGCGCGGTCGCCCTCCTCGCCGCCGCCCGGCCCTGAGACCGCCCCGCCTCCGACGCGATGGGGCCCGGCGGGCCGACGCGATGGCGCCCGCCGGGCCGACGCCGCCCGGCCCCGGACCGCCGACCCGCGCCCCCGCACCCGACCCGCACCCGATTGGACGGCACGCCCGATTGGAGGGCAGAACGAGGGAGATCCGCCCGTGCACGCCATGAACTACCGCATCACGCTGCCCGCCGACTACGACATGGGGATCGTCCGGCACCGGGTCGCCACCCGCGGCCATCTCCTCGACGCCTTCCCGGGGTTGGGCCTGAAGGCGTACCTCGTCCGGGAGCGCGGCAAGGACGGCTCCCCGGTGAACGGCTACGCGCCCTTCTACCTGTGGAACACCGTCGAGGGCATGAACTCCTTCCTCTGGGGGCCCGGATTCCGCGGCCTGGCCGAGGACTTCGGCCGCCCGGCCGTGGAGCACTGGACGGGCCTGGCGTTCGAGCGCGGACCCGCGATCGGCACGACGCCGCGTCAGGCGGCGCGCTGCGCATGGCGGTTGCCGTCCGGTGAGCCACCCGGGCGGGCCGTCGATGAGGCGGTGGCCGAACTCTCCGACGCCGCGGGGCGGCCCGGCCTGCACAGCGCGGCGCTGGCGGTGGACCCGCGCCGCTGGGAGCTGCTGCGCTTCACGCTGTGGCAGGACGCCGCGCCGGCGGAGCCGGGGGACGAGCGCTACGAGGTGCTGCACCTGTCCCGCCCCGGGCTCGACTCCCTGCCGACGGGACGGCAGTGGTGACCGCGGACACCGCCGCCGGCAACGGCCTCGGCCCGGCCCGCGTCCGTACGGTCCTCGGTGACGTCGCCCCCGCGGACCTCGGGGCCACGGACGCCCACGACCACCTGTTCTTCGCCGCGCCGGCCCTCGCCGGGCAGGAGCTGGACGATCCCGCGGCGGCCGAGGCAGAGGCCGCCGCCTACCGCGCCGCGGGCGGCGCGGCGGTCGCCCAGTGGACGCCGTTCGGTCTGGGCCGGGCGGCCGGCCGCCTGCCGGCGGTGTCCGCGGCCACCGGCGTGCACGTGATCGCCGCGACCGGCCTGCACCAGGCGGCGCACTACGACCCGGCGCTGCTGGAGCGGCTGCACGCGCGCGGCCTCGCGGCCTTCTTCGTGGCGGAGCTGACCGAGGGCATGGTCACCGGGGACGACCCGGACGGACCGCGCGGTCCCGCGAAGGCCGGCATGATCAAGGTGGCGGGGATGTTCCACGGCCTGGACGACCACACCCGGCGGGTGATGGCCGCGGCGGCCGAGGCGCACCACGCGACCGGTGCGCCGATCGGTGTGCACCACGAGGCGGGCACCGCGGCGCCCGACGTCCTCGCCCTGCTGCACGGCGAGTTGGGCGTCCCCACCGCGTCCCTGCTGCTCGGCCACCTCAACCGCTTCCCCGACGCGGGCCTGCACCGCGAACTGGCCGCCTCCGGCGCGTTCCTGGCCTTCGACGGCCCGTCGCGCGCCCACCACGCCACCGACTGGCGGCTGGTGGACTGCCTCACGGAGCTGGCCGCCGCGGGCCACGCCGACCAGTTGCTGCTCGGCGGCGACACGGTGGTGGCCGCCGCTCGCGCGGCCACCGGGGGCGGCCCCGGCATGCCCTACCTCCCCCGGGTGCTGTGGCCGCGCCTGGTCAGAGCGCTCGGCGCGGAGGCCGCGCACGCCGTCACGGTCGCCAACCCGGCCCGCGCGTTCGCCGTGAGGCGGCCGACGTCCTCGCCGTGAGGCGGCCGACGCCCTCGCCGTGAGGGGCCGGTGTCCCGACCTGTCCCGAGCTGTCCCGCCCCGCCCCGGCCTGCTCATGACCGGGCGGTGCGACGGGCCGCACCCCGTTCGGCGGGGACACGCGCCGCGCGGGGATATCCGCTCGCCCCGCCCTGGCGCCGCGCCTACCGTGGCGGGATGCCCACCGAGGTGATCGTCCTGAACGGCGGTTCCCGCGCGGGGAAGACCCGGCTGGCCCGGTGTCTCCAGGACGTGCTGGCGCGCGCCTGGCTCGCGTTCAGCGTGGACACGCTGGTCGACGCCCTGCCGGCCCGGCTGCGCCCGGCCGACGAGGGAGGCGGCGCGGGAGGCGGCGAGGGGGGCGGCGAGACAGGCGGCGAGGGCATCGGGGTCGGCCCGGGCGGCGAGGTCGCGGTCGGCGCGCAGTTCCGCCGGATGGACGCGGCGTGGGCGGCCGGGATCGCGGCGATCGCCCGCGCCGGCGCACCGGTCGTCGTGGACGACGTCTTCCTCGGCGGGGCGGACTCGCAGGCCCGCTGGCGTGCCGCGCTCGCCGGGCTCGACGTGCTGTGGGTCGGGGTGCGCTGCGACCCCGACGTGGCCGCGGCCCGCGAGGCGGCGCGCGGCGACCGCGCCGCGGGCATGGCCCGCTCCCAGGCCGACGCCGTCCACCGCGGCGTCGCCTACGACCTCGTGGTGGACACCACCCACACCGACGCCGCGTCCTGCGCCCGCGCGATCGCCGCCCACGTCGTCGACTGACCCTGCTCCCCCGCTCCCCGCCCCTTCCCCCGCTCCCCCGGGCCGCCACGTCGACCGCGCCGCCGCGCCACGCCGCCCGCCGCGGCCGGACACCGCCGGCCGCGCGTTCCACGCACCGCCGCCCGCGCGCGCCGCCCCGCCCGTGCGCGCCCGCCCCCGCCCGTACCCCCGCCGTGTCAGCCGTCCGCCTGTTCGCCCGGCGCGTTGCCGGGTCCGCTCGCCGCGGCGCCCCGCGGCCCGTCCCGCACCAGCAGCCGGGTGAGCAGCACGACGTCGCGCGGCGCCGAGCGGTCGCCGTCGATGCGGGAGAAGAGCAGGCTCGCGGCGGTGGCGCCGAGTGCGTGGGGGTCCTGGCTGACGACGGTCAGCGGCGGGTCGAGCCGGGCGGCCAGCGGCAGGTCGTCGAAGCCCACCACCGTCGGCGACCTCGGTCCCTCCGGGGCGTCCAGCACGCCGAGCGTGATGAGGTCGCTGGTGGTGAACAGCGCGGTCGGCGGCCGGTCGAGTGCGGCCAGCTCGCGCAGCGCCGCATGGGTGTCGGCGTGGGAGCGCAGCCCGTGCCGGACCAGCGCGGGGTCGGCGGGCACACCGTGCGCGGCGAGCGCCTCGGCGTAGCCGGCGTGCCGCTCGGCCTGGGTCCAGATGTCGTAGCGGTCGCCGAGGTAGGCGATCCGGGTGTGGCCGCGGGCCAGCAGGTGGACGACGGCGCGGCGGGCGCCCGCCCGGTTGTCGACGGTGACGGTGTCGACGTCCAGGCCGGGTGCGGGCCGGTCGACGCAGACCACGCGGGTGCCGCTGCTCATGGGGCGCTCCAGGAAGGCGTGGCCGCCGATCGTCGGCACCAGGATCAGGCCGTCGACCTGCCGCGCGGTGAAGGCGGCGACCACCTCGCGCTCGCGGCGCGGGTCGTCGTTGGTGCTGCCGACCAGGACGACGTAGCCGCGGCGGTGCGCCTCGTCCTCCACCGAGCGGGCCATCAGCGCGTAGAAGGGGTGCGCGAGGTCGTCCACCACCAGGCCGATCGCGGAGGTGCCGAGGTTCTTCTGGCGCAGGCTGCGGGCGTTGTCGTTGCGCTGGTAGCCGAGGCTGCGCACCGCGCGCTCGACCCGGGCGGCGGTGCCGGGCGCCACGCCGGACTCGCCGGCCACCACCCGTGAGACCGTCATCGGGCTGACCCCGGCGGCCCTGGCCACGTCCTTCATCGTGGGGCGCTTCACGTGCCTCCGTTCGCCGGTCCCCGGGGCCGGTCCCGCTGCCCGCGGCGGCCCCCACCAGCCTTGCACGGCACGGGGGTCGGGGGGCTTCGCGGGCGCATCCGCCGGGAACGTTCACAGCCTTGACACAGCGTCAGGTACACATCAACAATGCCACGTCGGTTGGTAACGTTCACAGCCCCCAAGAGCCGCTCCGTGCCCCCCGAGGCGGCGCGCCGCGCCGGCGCGGGCCCGCCTCCACGAGAAGGTGGTCCTCCGTGCGCCCTGACCTGTCCCGCTCCCGTCCCGGGGGCCTCTTCCGCTCCCGCGCCGTCGGCGCGTTCAGCGCCCTGTTACTGGCCGCGCTCGGCGTCGGGGGCCTGGCCTCCGCACCGGCCCACGCCGCGACCTCGGACCTGACCCAGTACGTCGACCCGTTCGTCGGCACCGACGACAGCAACGCCCCCAACCCGGTGCCCGGCGGCGCGGGCGGCAGTACGTACCCCGGCGCCGTGGTGCCCTTCGGCGGGGTGCAGTTCAGCCCGGACACGCCGACCGCCTCGCCGTCCGGCTACCGCTACTCCGACACCTCGATCGAGGACTTCAGCCTCACCCACTTCGACGGCGCGGGCTGCCCGAACAACGAGGACCTGCCGCTGATGCCGATCACCGGCTCGGTGAGCACCTCGCCGGGCAGCAGCTGGACCTCCTACGCGTCGGCGTACACCAAGTCCAACGAGTCGGCCTCGCCCGGCAGTTACAAGAACCGGCTGGACAAGTACGGCACCGATGTGGAGCTGACCGCGACCACCCGCACCGGCATGGCCCGGCTGACGTACCCCGCGACGAGCAGCGCGGGGCTGCTGATCAACACCAGCCGCAGCGCGACCGGCAACCGCAGCGGCTCGGTCAGGATCAGCGGCTCGGAGGTCACCGGCAGCGTCACCGCCGGCGGCTTCTGCGGCTCGTCCAAGACCTACCAGATCTACTTCGACATCCGCTTCGACCGCGCGCCCAGCGGCTTCGGCACCTGGTCGGGCGGCAGCGTCTCGGCCGGCTCGACCGGCGCGAGCGGCACGAACACCGGCGCGTACGTCACCTTCGACGCGAGCTCCGCCCGCACCGTGCAGGCCAAGATCGGCCTGTCCTACGTCAGCGTGGCCAACGCCCAGGCGAATGTGGCCGCGGAGAACAACGGCTGGGACTTCGACGCGGTGCGCACCGCCGCCGCCGCCTCCTGGAACCAGATCCTCAACCGGGTCCAGGTCACCGGCGGCGCCGCGGCCGACCTGAAGAAGTTCTACACCGCGCTCTACCACGTCTTCCAGAGCCCCAACATCTCCAGCGACGTGAACGGCGACTACCGGGGCTTCGACAACGCGGTGCACAACTCGACGCGGCCGGTCTACCAGAACTACTCCGGCTGGGACATCTACCGCTCCTGGGCCGCGCTGATCGCCCTGGTCGCCCCGGCCGAGGCCGCGGACATCGCCAACTCGATGGTCCTGGACGGCCAGCAGGGCGGGCTGCTGCCCAAGTGGTCGCAGCAGACCAACGAGGACTTCGTGATGACCGGCGACCCCGGACCGATCATCGTCGCCAGCATGTACGCCTTCGGGGTGCGGAACTTCGACACCGCGGCGGCGCTGTCGCTGATGGAGAAGGCGTCCAACGGCGGCACCGCGCAGGGCTCGGCGATCCGCGGCAACCAGGGCACGTACACCAGCCTGCACTACCTGCCGGGGGCGCCCTCGGACTCCCTGGAGTACTCGGCCTCGGACTTCGCCGTGGCGCAGTTCGCCAAGGCGCTGGGGAACACGAGCAGTTACTCCACCCACATGACGCGCGCGCAGTGGTGGCGCAACACCTACGGCGCCGACTCGGGCTACATCCAGCCGCGCAACTCCGACGGCAGCTGGGTGTGGCCGATCGACCCGGCGAGCCAGTCGAACTTCACCGAGGGCAACGCCGCCCAGTACACCTGGATGGTGCCGTACGACTTCGCCGACCTGATCAACGAGATGGGCGGCCGGCGCACCGCGGTGCAGCGGCTGGACCACCACTTCACGCAGGTCAACGCCGGCCAGACGCTGCCGTACTACTACATCGGCAACGAGCCGGAGCACGGCGTGCCGTGGGCGTACGACTTCGCGCGCGACCCGGCGGGCGCGTCGGACGCGGTGCGCAAGGTGATGTCGGAGTCCTACACCGCGGGCGCGGGCGGCCTGCCCGGCAACGACGACCTGGGCGCGACCTCGGCCTGGTACGTGTGGGCGGCGCTGGGGATGTACCCGGCGACGCCGGGCGCCGACACCCTGGCGGTCAACGGCCCCTCGTTCCCCTCGGTGCTGATTCAGCGGCCCGGCGGCGACATCACCGTCAACTCCTCGGGCAGCGGCTCCTACGTGCAGGGCATGTCCGTCAACGGCACGGCGACCAGCCACAGTTACCTGCGCTACCCGGACATCGCGGCCGGCGGCACGGTGAACTTCACCATGGGCGGCACGCCCAGCGCCACCTGGGGCACCGGCGCGGGCGACGTGCCGCCGTCCTTCACCGACGGCGCGAGCACCGTGCCAGGCCCCGCCGGAGCTGGGCACGGACCTGGCGCAGGGCAAGCCGGTGACGGCGTCGGCGTCGTGCGCGACCGCGGAGTCCGGTGACAAGGCCGTCGACGGCTCGCTGAAGAACAACAGCAAGTGGTGCTCGAAGACGGCGAACGCCACGCTGACCGTCGACCTCGGCAGCGTGCAGACCGTCTCGTCGTTCGTCGTCGACCACGCCGGCCTCGGCGGCGAGACCACCGGGTGGAACACCGGCGCCTTCCAGGTGCAGACCAGCACCGACAACAGCACCTGGTCCACCGCGGCGACCGTGACCGGGTCGCGGGCCAGCCGGACCTACAACGCGGTGTCGCCGCGGCAGGCGCGCTACGTCCGGCTGGTGGTGACCACCCCGGCCAACACCTCGGGCAACGGCACCGACGCCGCCCGCGTCTACGAACTGGAGGTGTACGGCGGCGGCTCCGCGGACCTCGCGGTCGGCCGCACGGCCACCGGCTCCGACGCGTGCGCGAGCACCGAGACCCCGGACAAGGCGGTCAACGGCAGCTACAGCGGCGGCACCAGCGACAAGTGGTGCTCGAAGGTCGACGGCACCAAGACGCTGACCGTCGACCTCGGGGCCTCCCACGCGCTCGGCTCGCTGGTGGTCCGCCACGCGGGCGCCGGCGGCGAGGACTCCGCGTGGGACACCAAGGACTTCGACCTCGCGGTCTCCGCCGACGGCTCGGCCTGGACCACCGTGGCCCAGGTCCGCGGCAACACCGCCGACACCACCACCAGCCAGGTGAGCGCGACCGGCCGCTACGTGCGGCTGAGCGTGATCACCCCGACCCAGAACTCCGACCCGGCCGCCCGCATCTACGAACTGGAGGTCTACGGCAGCTAGCGGCCGTCGGCGACGGCATGCGTGAGGGGCCCGGCCGGGCCCCTCACACCACCCGCTGGGCCTTGCCCAGCGCGATGACCCCGCCCGCGGAGACCGTGTACACCTCGCGGTCGCGGTCGGGGTTGACGCCTATCGTGGCGCCCGGCGGCACGTCGACGTTCTTGTCCAGCACCGCGCCGCGGACGATGGCCCCGCGGCCCACCCGGACGTTGTCGTGCAGCACCGAGCCCTGCACCACCGCGCCGGCGTCCACCACCACGCCGGGCGAGAGCACCGAGCGGGTGACCTGGCCGCGGATCACGCAGCCGGGGCTGACCACCGACTCCCCGACGATGCCGCCGGCCGCGATCTTGGCCGGCGGCAGCTGCCCGGGATGGGTGTAGATCGGCCAGCGCCGGTTGTAGAGGCTGAAGGCGGGCTGGTCGGACACCAGGTCCATGTGCGCCTCGTAGTACGCGTCGACGGTGCCGACGTCCCGCCAGTAGCCGTGGTCGGCGGCGGTCTCCCCGGGGACGTGGTTGGTGTCGAAGTCGTAGACCTGGGCGACGCCCTTCTCGGTCAGCCGCGGCAGGATGCTGCCGCCCATGTCGTGCACCGACTGGCTGTCCTCGGCGTCCTCGTGCAGCGCGTCCAGCAGCGTCTTGGTGGTGAACAGGTAGTTGCCCATGGAGGCGAAGACGTGCGCGGGGTCGCCGGGCAGCCCGGGCGGGTCGGCCGGCTTCTCCAGGAAGCGCTCGACCTGGACGCCGTCGGCGGCCGGGGTGATCACGCCGAACCCGGCGGCGTCGGACCTGGGCACCCTGATCCCGGCGACGGTGACGCCCGCGCCGTGCTCGATGTGCTGCGCGAGCATCTGCCGCGGGTCCATCCGGTAGACGTGGTCGGCGCCGAACACCGCGATGTAGTCCGGCTGTTCGTCGTGCACCAGGTTCAGCGACTGGAGGATGGCGTCGGCGCTGCCGAGGAACCAGCGCGGCCCGAGCCGCTGCTGCGCCGGCACCGGCGTGACGTAGTTGCCCAGCAGGCTGGACATCCGCCAGGTGGTGGTGATGTGCCGGTCCAGCGAGTGCGACTTGTACTGCGTGAGCACGCACACCTTCATCACGTCGCCGTTGACCAGGTTGGACAGCACGAAGTCCACCAGGCGGTACGTGCCGCCGAAGGTCACCGCGGGCTTCGCCCGGTCGGCGGTGAGCGGCATCAGTCGTTTGCCGGCGCCGCCGGCCAGCACTATGCCCAGTACCGAAGGTCCACCGCGCATGAGGCACCCCCTAGGGTCCGTGTCCGCACCTGATCACACTGTCCGCGCCCGCCCCTGTCAATGGCCGGGCCCGGCCCCTGCTCCGCACCGGCCGCCGCCCGCCGTCAGCCGGGCTTGGTCAGCGAGGCGTACAGGTCGGCGGTGCGGCGGGCGACGGTGTCCCAGCCGAACTCGCGGACCGCGCGGTCCCGGCCGGCCTCGCCCATCGCGGCGGCGGTCACCGGGTCGGCGGTCAGTCGGCCGACCGCCGCGGCGAGCCCCGCCTCGAACTCCTCGGGGTGTTCCTCGGCGTACGGCACGAGCAGACCGGTGACGCCGTCCTCGACCACCTCGGGGATGCCGCCGACCGCGGAGGCGACGACCGCGGTGCCGCACGCCATCGCCTCCAGGTTGACGATGCCCAGCGGCTCGTACACCGACGGGCAGACGAACACCGCGGCGTGGGTGAGCAGTTGGACGACGACCGGGCGGGGCAGCATCGCAGGGATCCAGTGCACGCCGTCGCGCACCGCGTTCAGCTCGTCGAACAGGCCGCGGAACTCGCGGTCGAGCGCGGGGGTGTCGGGCGCTCCGGCGCAGAGCACGACCTGCACCCGCGGGTCGAAGGCGCGGGCCGCGCGCAGCAGGTGCGGCACGCCCTTCTGCCGGGTGATGCGGCCGACGAACAGCACATACGGCCGGTCCGGGTCCACGCCGATCCTGGTCAGGGCGTCGGTGCGGGGATCGGGGCGGTAGGCGACGGTGTCGATGCCGTTGCGGATCACGTGGACGCGCTCGGGGTCGAGCGCCGGGTAGCAGCCGAGGATGTCCCGGCGCATCCCGTCGGAGACGGCGACGACCGCGTCCGCGGACTCCATCGCGGTGCGCTCGGCCCAGCCGGACAGCGCGTAGCCGCCGCCGAGCTGCTCGGCCTTCCACGGCCGCAGCGGCTCCAGGGAGTGCGCGGTGAGCACGTGCGGTATGCCGTGCAGCAGTTTGGCGACGTGGCCGGCCAGATTGGCGTACCAGGTGTGGGAGTGCACCAGGTCGCGGTCCTCGACGGCGGCGGCCATGGCGAGGTCGACGGCGAAGGTGCGCAGCGCGTCGTTGGCGCCGTCCAGGGTGGCGGGCGCGCGGTGGCGGACCGCGCCGCCCGCGGCGCCCTCGCCCCAGCAGTGCACCTGGAGGTCGACCAGCGACCGCAGCTCCCTGGCGAGGAACTCGACGTGGACGCCGGCGCCGCCGTAGACGTCCGGCGGGTACTCCCGGGTCAGCAGTCCGACCTTCACCAGGGCCCTCCCGGGGTCGACGATCGTGTACGAGGTGCTCGCGTGCCTCCTGCCTTCCCCGTTCCCGGCCGCCCTACCCCGCCGGGGGGCGATCAGGTCGAACTCCGGCGGCGGTCCGGTTCGCCGAACCGCGCCGGTCCGGCCCTCGGACGGCCGGCGGACGGCCGCCGGAACCGGCTCCGGACGGCCGGCGAAGCCGACTCCGGGCGCCAATGCACAGTTGGAATCACCCCACTTACGGCTTTTGTCCACAATGCCCTGGCCACAGCATGCCAACCTGTGAAGCGAAGAGGGAACCAAATCGACGGGCTCGACCGTCAGAAGATCAGAACCCGGCAAGAGAAGGTGATCCCAGATGTCCTGCCCCGACGTGAACTGCCGCAAGGGCGGCTGCACCACCGACCCCGAGCGCGGTCGGCCCGCAGGCGGGAGCGGCCCCGCGCGCTAGGACGGCGGCGCGCCCGACCGGCCCGACGGGGGAACAACGGGGGAACACACCGCACTTGGCGGTCGCCGGCGCCGTCCGCGGACGGGTCGCGCGGGTCCGTGGACGCGCCCGGCACACCTGCACGACAATTCGTGAAACGAATGTGGCATACCCCGCCGGCGGCGGGGCAGACGCCCGACGACAAGTCGGACGAGTGCGAGGCGATGACGTGACCACGATGGTTGAGCAGTCGAAAAGCACGGGCGTGACGGCGGACGCCGTGACCGCTACGGCCGGACAGGCGGCCCTGCCCGCGGGACCGTTGGAGACCACCGGCGGGCTTCCGCTGATCGACGACGCTTCTCAGATCGCGCCGAAGGACGCCCGCGCGCTGTCGAAGCTGTTCTTCGACCGGCTCCAGGAGCTGGAGGAGGGGACGCCCGGATACTCCTACGCACGCAACACCCTGATCGAGATGAACCTGGCGCTGGTGCACTTCGCGGCCGGCCGCTACCGCAACCGCCCCGACACCGACCGCGAGGAGATCGTGCAGGTCGGCACCATCGGGCTGATCAAGGCGATCGACCGGTTCGACCTGTCGCGCGAGACGGAGTTCACCACGTTCGCGCTGCCGTACATCGTGGGCGAGATGAAGCGGTTCTTCCGCGACACCTCGTGGGCGGTGCACGTGCCGCGCAGGCTCCAGGAGCTGCGGGTCGAGCTGAGCAAGGCCAAGGAGCATTTGGCGGTGCTGCTCGACCGCGACCCCACGGTCGCCGAGCTGGCCGAGCACCTCGAACTCACCGAGCAGGAGGTGCTGGAGGGCCTGGTCGCCGCCAACGGCTACACCGCGGGCTCGCTGGACACCCCGTACAACGACGCGGAGAGCAGCACCGACGGCGAGGGCCGCACCCTGGCCGACACCTTCGGCGCCTGCGATCCGGCGCTCGAACTCGTGGAGGACTTCCACAGCCTGGCCCCGCTCGTCGCGCAACTGCCCGACCGGGACCGTGAGCTGCTGCGGATGCGGTTCGTGGAGGAGATGACCCAGGCGCAGATCGGCGAGGTGATGGGGTACTCGCAGATGCACGTGTCGCGGCTGCTGAGCCGGACCATCGCCAAGCTGCGGGCGGGCCTGCTGGCCCAGAACTGACCGCGCGGCCCGCGCACCGCGCCGCGTCAGCCGGTCACAGGCAGGACCCGCGGTCCTCGCTGTCGCCGATGATGCCGAAGAGCATCCGCCGCAGGAGCTGCACCTGGTCGCGGGGGAACCCGCCCAGGGCAGCCTGCTCGGCCTCGTCGCAGGCGGCGGCGACCGCGGCGCGCAGGTCGCCGCCCGCCGCGGTGATCTCCGGTATGCGCGCGCGGCGGTCGCGCGGGTCCGTGCGCCGCACGACCAGGCCCTTGCCCTCGAGCCGGTCCAGCTGGCTCATGAGAGTGGTCTTGTCCAGGCCCAGGGTCCTCGCCAGCTCGCCCTGGGTGAGGTTCGGGGTCCTGTCGAGAGCGCTCAGCACGATGTAGTCGCGCAGCTGCAGCCCGTATTTCTCCGCCTGCTCGCTGGTCGCGCCGCGCAACCGCTGGGCGGCGCGGTGCAGGAGCCAGGTGATCTCCGAGTCGACCGTGGGGCCGGTGGCCGCCGCGCCGGAGGGCGTGCGCTCCGGCGCGGTCCGCGTCGTGGACGTGGGACTGTGCATGAGGGAACCGTACGCTCCTTCCGCGTCCCGGCGCCGGGCGCTCCGTGCGGCCGGTCGGCAGGCGCTCAGCGCGGCCGGCCGGCCGCGTCTCCGTCCGCGGCGGGCTCCGGCAGACCGGGCAGCCGCGGAATGCCCTGGTAGGCGTCGCGGTCGTGGGCGGGCACGATCTGCATCAGATCCGCCAGCGCGATCACCCGGAGCAGGTCCCGCCGCACCTGCGCGGGATCGCTGTCGGCCAGCGCCCGCATCAGCCAGGGCCGTTCGACACGGCGCCGGATGCCGTCGAGCTGCCAGGTCAGGTCGCCGACGAAGGCGTAGCGCCGGCCGGACGGCACGGTCACGAAGACGATCACGGAGCCGGTGGTGTGCCCCGCGGCGGCCACGACGACGACCGAGCCGTCGCCGTACACGTCGTAGCCGGCCGGGAAGCCGAGGTACGGCGGCCCGTCGATGGCGTACTCGTGGATCTCGTGGTCGGCGCAGACCGCGCGGAACACCTTGCCGTCCGGGTCCTCGGCGGCGTACCGCCGCTCGCCCGCGGTCATCCAGACCGGCACCCGCAGTTCGTCCAGGCCGCTCACGTGGTCCCAGTGGCTGTGCGTGAGGAGCACGCCCCGCAGCCGGGCGCGGTCGTAGCCGGCCGCGTCGAGCTGCCGGCCCACCGTCGCCTCCACCCGGTAGGGCGAGCGCGCGATCCGCGGCAGGCTCGCGACGTGCGCGGCGACGCCGGCGCCGAAGCCGGCGTCGATCAGCAGGTCGCCCTCGGGATGGCGGATCAGCACCGCGGTCGCGGCGAAGTGGCGCCGCTCCCGGAAGGAGCCGCCGCGGACCGCGAAGGCCGCCCTGGTCTCGTACGTGCCGGTGGGCACCTGGTGGACGGCCATGTCCGCCGGCGGAGCGGCCGCGGGCAGCGGGTCCGTCCAGGCGGAGGGCTGGGGGAGGAAGCGCATGCGGGGGATCGTACGACCTCAGATAGTCTGAGGCAAGACGAATATCCCGGAGGTCGGCGCGGCCGGGGCCCGCCTCGCCCGGGCCGGCCACGGGCGTGGACGCGCCGGCATCCGGGGCGGCGATCGCGCCTCGCGCCGATCGCCGCCCCGCCTACGCCGCACTCCCCCAGTAGCCGCGCCGCCTACGCCGCACCGCCTAGCCACACCGCCTAGCCACACCGCCTACGCCGCGGCGGTGGAGGCGTCGGAGGACGCGGAGTCCGCCGAGGACAGCGGAGTGGCGATGTCCTCCAGCGACTTGCCCTCCGCGTTGACCGCGAGCACCAGGGCCACCAGGCCCGCGGCGCACATCAGCGACGCGCCGAGGCAGAACGCCAGCACGGTGTCGTCCACCACGCCGGACTTGGTCAGGTCGGAGAAGACCAGCGGGCCGCTGATGCCGCCGGCCGCGGTGCCGACCGCGTAGAAGAAGGCGATGGCCATCGCCCGGGTCTCCATCGGGAAGACCTCGGAGACGGTCAGGTAGGCGCTGCTCGCGCCGGCCGAGGCGAAGAAGAGCACCACGCACCAGCAGGCGGTCATCGTCGTGGCGTCCAGCGAGCCGCGGTGGAACAGCCAGGCGGTCCCGAACAGCAGCAGACCGGAGAGCAGATAGGTGGAGGAGATCATCACCCGCCGGCCGACGGTGTCGAAGAGCCGGCCGAGCAGCAGCGGGCCGAGGAAGTTGCCGGCCGCGATGACCGCGAAGTAGTAGCCGGTGTGACCGCTGGAGACTCCGAAGAAGGTGGTGAGGATGTTGCCGAAGCCGAAGGTGATCGCGTTGTAGAGGAACGCCTGCCCGACGAAGAGCGCGAGACCCAGGACCGCGCGCCGCGGGTACGTGGTGAAGACCGTCTTGGCGATCGTCCCGAAGCCGATGCTCTTGCGCTGGTGGATGGTCATCTCGCTCTTGGGCGGCGGCAGCTGCCGGTGTTTCTCCTGCTCGATCCGCTGCTCGACCTCGTGCACCAGGTCGGTGGCCTCGTCGCCGTGGCCGTGGATGAACTGCCAGCGAGGGCTCTCCGGCACGTGCCGGCGCACCAGCAGGATCACCAGGCCGAGCACGACGCCGAGCGCGAAGGTGAGCCGCCAGCCGACGTCCTTGGCGAAGATGCCGGTGTTCAGCGCGAGCACGGACAGCAGCGAGCCGCCGATCGCGCCGAGCCAGTAGCTGCCGTTGATGATCAGGTCGACCCGGCCGCGGTACTTCGACGGGATCAGCTCGTCGATGGCGGAGTTGATGGCCGCGTACTCGCCGCCGATGCCGAAGCCGGTCAGGAAGCGGAAGGTGAAGAACCACCAGGGCGCGAACGACAGCGCGGTCATCGCGGTCGCCGTCAGGTAGACCGCGAGGGTGATCATGAACAGCTTGCGGCGGCCGAAGCGGTCGGTGAGCCAGCCGAAGAACAGCGCGCCGGAGCAGGCGCCCGCCACGTAGAGCGCGGCGGCGATGCCGGTGATCTGGGAGGCGGTGACGGCCAGCCCGCTGCCCTTCTCCGACAGCCGGCCGGCGATGTTGCCGACGATGGTGACTTCGAGGCCGTCGAGGATCCACACCGTGCCCAGTCCGATGACGATCATCCAGTGCCATCCGGACCAGGGCAGCCGGTCCAGCCGGGCCTGCACGTCGGTGGTGACGACATGACCGCCGGCCGCGCGTCCCGCGGGCGCACGGCCTTCCGGGGTCCGCCTTCCGGGCGCTCCGTCACCGGCTGGTCCCGCAACAGGCGAGGCCATCGGGAACCACCTCCTCCTCGTCGTCTCCGGGGGTCCTACGTACCCGCTCGTCCCGATCGTCTGTCCGCATCGGGACCCGGTACGCCCGCAAGGGGGACGCCGCCGCGCGCGGCGCGATCGGCGGCGCCGTCCGGTCAGCGGACGGCGCGTGCGAAGATGCGGAACTGGGCCGTCCGGGGCATGCTGACTCCGTCCCGGGGGTTTCTTCCTGCCCCACGGGACGTCAGCAGCCCCACAGGGAAGCAAGAGGGGGAGCATCCCCACAGCTCCCGGCCCCTGTCCGCCGACGACGAGGTGTGAGATTCCGCCGTGCGCTCCCAGCCGACCGTCCCCGCCGCAACCGCCCGCGCCGCAGCACCCGCGGCCCCGGCCGCCCGCGCCGCCTCGGCCGCGCCCCCTCCCGCCGGGGCCCGGCGGCGGCTCGCACCCGCGCGCTCGGCACAGGTCGCCGCGGCCGCGCTCGGCCTGCTGATCACCGTCTCGGCGTGCGGCGACGGGAACAAGGAGTCGTCCTCGACCACCTCCCCCGCCGCCCCGACGACCTCGGCGTCCGCGTCGGCGAGCCACAGCGCGACCGCGTCGAAGAGCGCCTCGCCGAGCCCCTCGCACAGCGCCACCCACAAGCCGACGGTGGCGCCGCCGCCCCGGACGACCACCGCGAAGCCCGCGAGCTGCGTGGACCGCGCCGCGAACGCCATGTCCGACGCCCAGCGCGTCGGCCAGCTCTTCATGACCGCCGTCTCCTCCACCGGCATGACCCGCGCGGAGTCCACCGCGATCACCGAGCACAAGGTGGGCGCGGTCATCCTGATGGGCCACACCAACGGCGGCACCGCCGCGGTCCGCGGCGTCACCGGCCGGGTGCGCGCGCTCGCCCCCGACGTGCGCGGGGCCAAGGTGGAGATGATCATCTCCACCGACCAGGAGGGCGGCCAGGTCCAGGTGCTGAACGGCCCCGGCTTCAGCGCCATGCCCGAGGCCGTCACGCAGGGCACGTGGTCGACCGGCGCCCTGCGCGCCGACGCCGCCACCTGGGGCAGGCAGTTGAAGGCCGCCGGGGTGAACATGAACCTCGCGCCGGTCGCCGACACGGTGCCGCGGGACCTGGTCGACACCAACGCGCCCATCGGCAAGCTGCACCGCGAGTACGGCAACGACCCGGCGTCGGTGGGCTCGCACAGCAAGGCGTTCCTCCAGGGCATGCAGGACGCCGGCGTCATCCCCACGCCCAAGCACTTCCCCGGCCTCGGCCGGGTGGCCGGCAACACCGACCTGACCGCGAACGTCAAGGACACCGTCACCACGCGCGAGGACCCCTCCCTGGAGCCGTTCCGCACCGCGGTGAAGGCCGGCGCGCCCTTCGTGATGATCTCCTCGGCCGTCTACACGAAGATCGACCCGGCCCACCAGGCCGCGTTCTCCTCGACGGTCATCCGCGACATGCTCCGCGGCTCGCTCGGTTTCCGGGGCGCGGTGATCTCCGACGACCTGGGCCAGGCCGTCGCCGTCAGCGACCTCACCCCCGCGCAACGGGCCCTGAGCTTCCTGCGCGCGGGCGGCGACATGGTCCTGACCGTGAAGCCGTCGGACATCGCCCCGATGACCTCGGCGGTGCTCAGCCGGCTGCCGAAGGACGCGGCGCTGCGCAAGGACGTCGACGACAGCGTGCACCGGGTGCTCACCGCCAAGCGCAACGCGGGGCTGCTCACCTGCCGCTGACCCGCGGGCGCCCGACCAGGCCCGAACGTGGGGTGAGGGCACCCTTACAGCATCCGGCAGGTGAACTGCGGACGAATTGTGGGCCGCCGGGCCCGGACTCATGGGGTCGGGGCCCCGGGGTGTGCCTAGCATGAGCGGCACCCACGATCCACTCGCCCCACCGCACGAAAGCCGGAGGTCCGGTGTCCGCGAAGCCCTCCACCCCGCCCGGCGACGGGCCTGCCGAAGGGCCCGCCGGGCCGGCGGAGCCGGACCGCGCCGCACCGGACCCCGGCCGGCGGGACGGTCCGCGGCGGGACGTGCCGCGCCGCCCGCGCGTCGGCCGGCGCACCTGGCAGGCCGCTGCCGCGCTGGTCGCCGTGGCGGGTACGGTGACCGCGGTCGTCCTGGCCACCGGCGCGGGCGACGGCTCCGGCCGCTCCGGCCGCGACGACGCCCGGAACGCCGCCGCGTCCTCCTCCGACGGACTCCCCCACACCACCATCGACGTCTCCACCGGCGGCTGCGGCAGGGGCTGGACCGACCCGCGCCCCGGCACCCAGGTCTTCGACCTGCACAACACCGGCATCAACGCGACCGAGGTCTACCTCAGCGACCCGGCGACCGGGAAGTTCTACGCCGAGGTCGAGGGCCTGGCGCCCGGGCGCACCCGGCCGATGCTGGTCGACCTGGGCAGCGGCACGTACGCCTTCAAGTGCCTGGCCGAGGACACCGACGCGGTGACCGGTCCCCCGGTGAAGGTGCCGGGCAACCGGCCGCAGGGGCCGGCGACGCTGCCGGTGACCGAGCACGACGTCATCCCGCCGACGCTCGCGTACCAGAAGTGGATCGGCGCCCGGATCGCCGACCTCGCCGAGGGCACCGGGGCGCTGAAGGCGGACATCGACGGCGGCGACCTGACCGCGGCCCGCCGCGACTGGCTCTCCGCGCACCTGGTGTACGAGCGGATGGGCGCCGCGTACGGCACCTTCGGCGACGCCGACGCGGTGATCAACGGCATTGCCGCGCGTACTCCCGGCGC
The DNA here is from genome assembly GCF_035825295.1 of Actinacidiphila sp. DG2A-62. NCBI lineage: Bacteria > Bacillati > Actinomycetota > Actinomycetes > Kitasatosporales > Streptomycetaceae > Actinacidiphila > Actinacidiphila sp. DG2A-62. The sequence continues at coordinate 8,054,091 of NZ_JAYMGI010000002.1, read as the reverse complement.
CGTCCGGGACCCGTCGTTCACCGGCTTCCACCGCATCGAGTACGGCCTGTGGCACGGCGCGTCCGCAGCCTCGCTGCGCGCGCCGGCCGCACGGCTGGACGCCGCGGTGCGCGCCCTGGGCAGGACATGGGCGCAGGAGCGGATGGACCCCGCCGACATGGGGCTGCGCGCGCACGAGATCGTGGAGAACAGCGAGCAGTTCGAGCTGACCGGCCGCACCGACTACGGCAGCGGCACCAACCTGGCCACCGCGAACGCCAACCTCGACGGGACCCGCGAGATCCTCGGCCTGCTCGGCCCCCTGCTCGCGCCGCGCGACCCGCGGCTCAAGGAGCTCGACGCCGGTCTGGACCGCGCACAGGCGCACCTCAAGGCGCTGGACAGCAACGGGACCTGGACGCCGCTGGACGAGCTGAGCCGCGCCCGGCGCGAGCAGATCGACGCCGACTTCGGCGACCTGCTGGAACAACTCGCCGCGGTGGCGGCGATCTTCGACGTACGGAGGACGGCATGACGACGGACGCGCACCGCGGGGACGCTGCGCGCACGGACGACGGCGACGGCGCGCAGGCCGGCCGGGGGACCTGCGGCGGCGCGGGTTCCTGCGCGGCGCGGCGCTGGGCGTCGGCGCGGTGGGCGCGGTCGCGGGCGGCGCGAGCGCGCTGGCCGGCGCGGGCGCCGCGGCCGCCGCCCCGTCGCCCACCGCGCCGGCGGGGGCGCCGGGCGCCGCCCCGGGCGCCGTCGTCCCCTTCCACGGCGTCCACCAGGCGGGCATCACCCGCGAGGTGCAGCAGTCCACCGTGTTCCTCTCCTTCGACGTCACCGCGCAGGACCGCCGCCAACTGACCGAGCTGCTGCACACGGTGACCGACCGGGCCCGTTTCCTGACCGCCGGCGGCGTGCCGGCCGCGCTCGGCATCACCGACTCGCCGTCCGACAGCGGCACGCTGGGCCCGCGGGTGCCCGGCGACGGGCTGACCGTCACCGCCGGCGTCGGCGCGTCGCTGTTCGACGACCGGTTCGGCCTGGCCGACCGCAGGCCGGCCAGGCTCAGCACGATGCCGGCGTTCGAGGACGACGACCTGGACGACCGGTGGTGCCACGGCGACCTGAGCCTGCAGCTCAGCGCGCCGCACCCGGACACCGTGCTGCACGCGCTGCGGGACATCGCCCGGCACACCCGCGGCGGCATGCAGGTGCGCTGGCGGATGGACGGCTTCACCAGCCCGCCGCGGCCCAGCGGCACCCCGCGCAACCACTTCGGCTTCAAGGACGGCACCGCCAACCCCGACATCAGCGACCCGGCGACCGCCGCGAGGCTGCTGTGGGCGGACCCCGGCGCCGAGCCGGCCTGGACGGCCGGCGGCTCGTACCAGGTGGTGCGGCTGATCCGGATGCTGGTGGAGTTCTGGGACCGGGTGTCCATCACCGAGCAGGAGCGGATGTTCGGCCGCGCCAAGGACAGCGGCGCCCCGCTGGACGGCGAGCGGGAGTTCGACGCCCCGCGCTTCACCCAGGACCCGGCGGGCGACGTCATCCCGCTGGACAGCCACATCAGGATGGCCAACCCGCGCACCGCGCAGACCGACGACTCACGGCTGCTGCGCCGCGCGTACAACTACGACCGGGGCATGGACTCCAACGGCAACCTGGACATGGGGCTGATCTTCGTCTGCTACCAGCAGGATCTGGAACGGCAGTTCGCCACCGTGCAGAAGCGGCTGGCGGGCGAGCCGCTGGTGGACTACATCACCCCGTTCGGCGGCGGCTACTTCTTCGCGCTGCCCGGTGTGCGGGACCGCGGCGACTGGCTGGGACGCGCGTTGCTGGCGTGACGGCCCGCGCGCCGTCCGCCGGCGCCGTCCGCCGGATGGCAAAGGCCGGGTCAAGCAAACCCAAGGATTTACTGACCCGCTGTTCACCGCGAGGCCACCGAAGGGCCGCTGGTCGGTCGCGGACCGCCCGGACGATCGCGGTCGACACCGGGCGCGAATCCACTGCGCCACGAGTGAAGCGCCATTCAGCGGAGGCAGGAACAGCATGAGCACAACCGGTACGGGCAGAACGAGAAGGGCGGTTCCCAGGGCCGCGCGCTGGGGGGCGTACGCCGGGGCCGCGGCTCTCGTGCTGATGGGCGGCACCGCTCCGGCTGCCACCGCCGACTCCCCCGCGCACCACGGCGGCGACGCGGGCACCACCACCCCGATCAAGCACGTGGTGGTCATCTTCCAGGAGAACGTGTCCTTCGACCACTACTTCGCCACCTACCCGTCCGCGGCGAACACCGACGGGACGAAGTTCACCGCCGCCAAGCACACCCCGAAGGTCGACAACCTGGCCACCGCGGGTCTGCTGACGAAGAACCCGAACCAGTACGCGCCCAAGCGGCTCGGCCCGGACAAGGCGCTGACCTGCGACCAGAACCACGGCTACGGCCCGGAGCAGTACGCGGGCAACGGCGGCAAGGCCGACTCGTACGTCCAGAACACCGAGACCAGCAAGTGCTCCGGCGGCCTCTTCGGCGAGCCGGGCCTGGTGATGGACTACTACGACGGCAACACCGTCACCGGCCTGTGGAACTACGCCCAGCACTACACGCTCGGCGACAACTCGTGGAGCAGCACCTACGGTCCCTCCACCCCCGGCGCGCTGAACCTGGTCTCCGGCCAGACGCACGGCGTGATCTCGGTGGACCCGGCCAGCGGCACCACCGACCCCAAGCAGACGGCGACGCCCGACGCGTACACCGTGGTCTCGCCGGACGCCAAGGGCGTCGGCACGGTCATCAACGACCCCGACCCGGCCTTCGACGACTGCTCGGACAACAGCCACACCTCCAGCAACGCGCTCGCGGCGATGAAGGGCAAGAACATCGGCGACCTGCTCAACGCCAAGGGCGTGAGCTGGGGCTGGTTCCAGGGCGGCTTCAAGCCGGCCACCGCGTGGACGGCACGTCCGGCCACTACGCCAGCTGCGCGGGGACCACGCACGCCAACATCGGCGGCGCGGCCTCGGTCGACTACAGCCCGCACCACTCGCCGTTCCAGTACTACAAGTCGACGGCCAACCCGCACCACCTGCCGCCGAAGAACGTCGCCGAGATCGGCCACAACGGCCAGGCCAACCACAACTACGACCTGACCGACTTCGACGCGGCGGTCAAGGCGGGCGACCTGCCGGCGGTCAGCTTCCTGAAGGCCCCCGAGTACCAGGACGGCCACGCGGGCTACTCCGACCCGATCGACGAGCAGCACTTCCTGGTCCAGGAGATCAACACGCTGCAGCAGTCCGCGCAGTGGAAGGACACCGCGGTCGTCGTCGCCTACGACGACTCCGACGGCTGGTACGACCACGCCTTCGCCGCGCCGCAGAACGGCTCCAAGGACGCCACGGTGGGCTCCAACGGCAAGGCCACGGACAGCCCGGCCTGCCAGGCCGGGCCCGCGTCGGCCGGCGGCTACGCCGACCGCTGCGGCCCGGGCACCCGGCAGCCGCTGCTGGTCATCTCGCCGTACAGCAAGGTGAACGCGGTCGACCACACCCGCACCGAGCAGGCGTCGATCACCAAGTTCATCGAGGACAACTGGAAGACCGGGCGGATCGGCGACGCCTCCTTCGACCAGCGGGCGGGCTCGCTCACCGGCGCGTTCGACTTCAAGCACCCGAACAACAAGCAGGTGCTGCTGAACGCCGACGGCTCGGTGAAGTCCGTGAAGAACATCAGCACCCACACCCCGCCGCCGGGCCACGGCGGCAAGGGCAACGGCGGCGGCAACGGCGCCGGCGGCTCCCAGGCGGGCTCGGGCGGCAACCAGCCCGGCCCCGACGGCAGCACCGGCCAGGAGCTGGCGGAGACCGGCGGCAGCTCCCCCGCGCTGCCGCTCGGCATCACCGCGGGCGCACTCCTGGTGGGCGGCGGCGCCCTGTACTACGCCCGCCGGCACCGCCGTCAGCCGGCCACCACCGCCTGACGCACGCGTCGTTCACCAGGGCCGTCCCGGCAGCCGCCGGGGCGGCCCTCGGCTGTTCGCACCGTGAAGACCGGCGGCTTGTCAAGAGCGCGGCCGTCTCCATGAGTTGAAGACAGATCGGGTCATGACCGCACCCGGCCCCTCGCGGCCCCCGCCGCGAACCCGTCGTGTGCACAACTCTTGACATGGATGAAACACAGGGAGAAACATCACCGTGTGCGTCGGGAGAGCGCTCTCTTGAGTGATCAAGAATGCTGCTTCCCCGTCAGTTCGTGTGCTGTCCAGGCATCCCGCCGTCCGTCCGCTGTCAGGGCCGGGCGGTATCCCCAACCCTTGCCCCCCACCTTGTGGAACCAGGAGAGTTGCCCATGCTCGCTCCCCCCACCGACACGGCGGACCTGAGAGCGACGCCGCCATGGCGTCGCCACTGGGTCGTCGCGGCGGTCCTCACGGCGATGCTCGCCTCGCTGCTGCTGTTCGTGCCCCGCCACGCGGCCCACGCGGCCGACACCCTGCTGTCGCAGGGCAAGACCGCGACCGCGTCCTCCACCGAGAACGCCGGCACCCCGGCCTCGGCGGCCGTGGACGGCAACACCGGCACCCGCTGGTCCAGCGCCGCCTCCGACCCCCAGTGGCTCCAGGTCGACCTCGGCGCCACCGACACCATCAGCTCGGTCACCCTCAACTGGGAGACCGCGTACGCCAAGGCGTTCAAGATCCAGACCTCGGCCGACGGCGCCACCTGGACCGACGTCTACTCCACCACCACCGCGACCGGCGGCACGCAGACGCTTTCCGTAAACGGTTCCGGGCGTTATGTCCGCATGTACGGAACCACCCGCGCCACCCAGTACGGCTACTCCCTCTGGGAGTTCCAGGTCTACGGCAGCATCGGCGGCGGCAACCCGCCGGCGGCCGGCACGCTGCTGTCGCAGGGCAAGACCGCCACCGCCTCCTCCACCGAGAACGCCGGCACCCCCGCCTCCGCGGCCGTCGACGGCAACACCGGCACCCGCTGGTCCAGCGCCGCCTCCGACCCCCAGTGGCTCCAGGTCGACCTCGGCGCCACCGACACCATCAGCTCGGTGGTGCTCAACTGGGAGACCGCGTACGGCAAGGCGTTCAAGATCCAGACGTCGAACGACGGCGCCAACTGGACCGACGTCTACTCCACGACGACCGGCACCGGCGGCACCCAGACGCTGACCGTCAGCGGCTCCGGCCGTTACGTGCGGATGTACGGCACGGTCCGCGCGACCGGATACGGCTACTCGCTCTGGGAGTTCCAGGTCTACGGCACCGCGGGCAGCGGCGACGGCGGGACCACCGGCGGCAGCACGGGCGGCGGCACCGGCCCGATCCAGGGCGGCGGCGACCTCGGCCCGAACGTGAAGGTCTTCGACCCCTCCACGCCCAACCTCCAGGGCCAGCTGGACACGATCTTCCAGCAGCAGGAGAAGAACCAGTTCGGCGACGCCCGCTACCAGGTCTTCTTCAAGCCCGGCACGTACAACAACATCAACGACCAGATCGGCTTCTACACCTCGGTCTCCGGCCTGGGCAAGAACCCCGACGACGTCCAGATCAACGGCGACATGACCGTGGACGCCGGCTGGTTCAACGGCAACGCCACCCAGAACTTCTGGCGTTCGGTGGAGAACATGGCCATCAAGCCGGTCAGCGGCACCGACCGCTGGGCCGTCGCGCAGGCCGCGCCGTTCCGCCGCATCCACGTCGAGGGCGGCCTCAACCTGGCGCCGAACGGCTACGGCTGGGCGTCCGGCGGCTACATCGCCGACAGCAAGATCGACGGCACCGTGGGCCCGTACTCGCAGCAGCAGTGGTACACCCGCGACAGCTCGATCGGCGGCTGGACCAACAGCGTGTGGAACATGGTGTTCTCGGGCGTGCAGGGCGCCCCGGCGCAGAACTTCTCCGCGGACACCAAGTACACGACGCTGAACACCACGCCGGAGTCCCGCGAGAAGCCGTACATGTACCTCGACGGCAGCAACTACGCGGTGTTCGTGCCGTCGCTGCGCACCAACGCCAGCGGCGTCTCGTGGCCCAACACCCCCGGCACCTCCATCCCGTTGAGCCAGTTCTACGTCGCGCACCCCGGTGACTCGGCGGCGACCATCAACGCGGCGCTGGCGCAGGGCCTCAACCTGGTGCTCACCCCGGGCATCTACCACGTGGACCAGCCGATCAACGTCACCCGCGCCAACACCGTGGTGCTGGGCCTGGGATACGCCACCCTCATCCCGGACAACGGCGTGGACGCGATGAAGGTCGCCGACGTCGACGGCGTCCGGCTGGCCGGCTTCCTGATCAACGCCGGCTCGGGCAACTCCCCGCAGCTGCTCCAGGTCGGCGCCCCGGGCTCGACCGCGAGCCACGCGGCCAACCCGACCACCGTCCAGGACGTGTTCGCCCGGGTCGGCGGCGCCGCGGCGCCGGTCGCCGCCCAGACGGCCTTCGAGATCAACAGCAACGACGTGATCATCGACCACACCTGGATCTGGCGGGCCGACCACGGCGCGGCGGCCACCGGCTGGACGGTCAACCCGGCCGACATCGGTCTGAAGGTCAACGGCAACAACGTGCTGGCGACCGGCCTGTTCGTGGAGCACTTCAAGAAGTACGACGTGGAGTGGGCCGGCCAGAACGGCAGGACCATCTTCTTCCAGAACGAGAAGGCGTACGACGCGCCGAACCAGGCGGCCGTGCAGAACGGCAGCGTCCGGGGCTTCGCGGCGTACAAGGTCGACACCAACGTGACCACGCACGAGGGGTGGGGCCTGGGCAGCTACTGCAACTACACCGCGGACCCGACGATCATCCAGGACCACGGTTTCGAGGCGCCGACCACGGCGGGCGTGAAGTTCCACGACCTGCTCGTGGTGTCGCTGGGCGGCCAGGGCCAGTACGCCCACGTCATCAACGACACCGGTCCCGGCACCTCGGGGACGTCCACGGTGCCGTCGATCGTGGTCTCGTACCCGTGAGCCGGTCGGTCCGCTGAACCGGCGGACCGTACGGGGCGCCGGTGAGCCGCCGGCGCCCCTTCGGGGCCAGGGGCCGCCGCCCGGACGTCGTGCCGGGCGGCGGCCCCGCTCCATGTCGCGGTCGCCCGGTCAGAAGGTCGCCGGCGGGTTGACCTGCGAGTGCGGGATGCCGGTGTCGGGGACGCCCCACTTGGCGAAGATCTTGGCGTAGTCCCCGGAGGCGATCAGCTTGTTCACCGCGTCGCTGAGCGCCTTGGCGACCGGCGAGCCCTTGCCGGTGACGAACCCGACCGGCGTGCTGCTGATCTGGCCGAGGTACTTGGTGCCGGCCACGTGCGCGGCGTCGTACTTCAGGCCCAGCGTCGGGCCGAAGGACACGTCCACCTTCCCGTTGGCCAGGCCCAGGAAGATCGGCGCCTGGTCGGTGAAGTAGAGCACTTTGTACGGCTTCTTGCCGCTGTCGGCGCACTTGCCGGCGCCGTCGGTCAGGATCTGCTGGAAGGTGGAGCCCGGGCTGGTGGCCACCGTCAGCCCGCACAGGTCGTCCAGCGAGGTGACCTTGTCCAGCTTCAGGTCCTTCGAGCCGAGGAAGGACTGGCCGTCGTTGAGGTAGGTGGCGAAGTCGACCACCTTCTCACGGGCCGCGGTGACGCCGAAGTTGGCCTGGCCGACGTCGTACTTGCCGTTCTGCACGCCGGGGATGATGGTGGCGAAGGTGCCCTGCTCGGACTTCCAGCGCACGCCGAGCACCTTGGCCACCGCGGCCCGCAGGTCCACGTCGAGGCCGACGCTGCTGCCGTCCGGCGCGGTGCCGGCGTGCGGCAGACCGGTGGTGCCCGGCGCGGGGGTCAGCCCGATGGTCAGCGTGCCGCGCTCGCGCACCGCGGCCGGAAGCTCGGCGGTGAGCGCCGGGTCCGCGGCGATCTGCGAGACCACGTCCTGCGTGGGGATCGCGTCGTCGGCGGCGGCGTTCTTCGGGCCGCCGGAGCCGCCCGTGCCGCCCGCCGGGGCCGGGTTCGAGCCGGCGCCCGAGCCGTCGTCGGAGCTGCCGCAGGCCGCGGCGGTCAGGGCCAGCACGGCCGCGGTGGCGAGCGCGGCGGCGACCCGCGCCGGACGGCGGTGTCTGTGCCGCGCCGGCCGGGCCGACACGGTGGGGGCCGCGCCGGCGGACGCCTCGCAGGACGGGCCGGCGAACGGCTCGGAGGGCGTGCCGGGGGTGGGACGGATGTGCGTGGTCACGGTGTGCCTTTCGGGTGGGTGGCGGGACGGGCCCTTGCGGCAGGGGTCAGAGGACGGCGTCGAGGAAGGCCCGGGCCCGCTCGTGCCGGGGCGCGGAGAGCACGTCGGCGGGCGCGCCGGACTCGACGATCCGGCCGCCGTCGAGGAAGGCGACGGTGTCGGCGACCTCGCGGGCGAAACCGATCTCGTGGGTGACCACGATCATCGTCATGCCGCTGAGCGCGAGGTCCTTCATCACCGCCAGCACCTCGCCGACCAGTTCGGGGTCCAGCGCGCTGGTCGGCTCGTCGAAGAGCATCAGCCGCGGCTCCATCGCCAGGGCCCGCGCGATGGCCACCCGCTGCTGCTGCCCGCCGGACAGCTGCTTGGGGTACGCCTTCTCGCGCCCGGCCAGGCCGACCCTGGCGAGCAGCTCCGCGGCGGCTGCCGACGCCTGGCCGCGCGGCAGCCGGCGCACCGCGACGGGCGCCTCGGTGACGTTCTCCAGGACGGTCAGGTGCGGGAAGAGGTTGAACTGCTGGAAGACCATGCCGATCCCGGCGCGCTGCCGGGTGACGGCGCGCGGGCGCAGTTCGTGCAGCCGGCCGCCCTCGGGGCGGTAGCCGACCACCTCGCCGCCCACCTCGACGAAGCCGGCGTCGGGGCGTTCCAGGTGGTTGACGCACCGCAGCAGCGTCGACTTGCCGGCGCCCGAGGGCCCGAGCAGCACCGTCACCTCGCCCTCGCGCACGTCCAGGTCGACGCCGTCGAGGACGGTGTGGCCGGCGAAGGACTTGCGCAGGCCGCGGACGCGCACCAGCGGGCGTACGGCCGGCGCGGGGGCGGCTGTGGCAGGGGCGGCGTCGGAGGGCGCGGCGGCGTCAGCGGGCGCGGCCGGCACGACGCGCTCGGCGGGCTTGCGGCCGGCGCCTGCGGCCGGGCGGGCGCTCATGACAGCCCCGCCGCGCGCCGCGCTCCCGCGGGCCCGAACAACGGCAGGTTCTCGCGGACCACCTGGCGCAGTCCCCGGCCGCCCGGGGTGCGCCCGGGGCGCGCGCCGTTCCTGCCGCTGCCGCGGGCGTAGTACCGCTCGACGTAGAACTGGCCGACCGACAGGAGCGTGGTCAGCAGCACGTACCAGAGGGTGGCGACGATCAGCAGCGGGATGACCAGGAAGTTCTGGTTGTAGATCAGCTCCGTCGAGTACAGCAGGTCCTGCACCGCGATCACGCTGACGATCGAGGTGGCCTTGAGCATGCCGATCAGCAGGTTGCCCGAGGCGGGCACGATGGCGGGCATCGCCTGCGGGAGCACGATGCGGCGGAAGATGCGGCCGCCGCCGAGCCCGAGCGCCTGCGCCGCCTCGGTCTGCCCGCGGTCGACGGCGAGGATGCCGCCGCGCACGATCTCCGCGGCGAACGCCGCCACGTCGATGCTCAGCGCGACGTACGCCGCGAGGACCCCGCTGAACAGGTGCGCGGTCCGCACCGACACGAACTGCGGTCCGAACGGCACGCCGAACGACAGGTGCGGGTAGAGCGAGGCCAGTTCGTACCAGAAGAGCAGCTGCACCAGCGGCGGCACCGAGCGCACCAGCCAGACGTAGCCGAAGGCGAGTCCGCGCAGGATGCGGTTGCCGGACAGCCGCATGGCCGCGATGCCGATGCCGAGGAGGTAGCCGGTGCCCATCACCGCGGCGGTCAGCCAGAGCGTCAACTCCAGCCCGTGCACGACCGATCCGCGCAGCAGGTAGTCGCCGACCGTCCCCCATTGGAAGCGGTCGTTGGCCAGCAGGGTGTGCACGAGCATCGCGAACAGCACCAGCAGCACGGCGGCGGCCAGCCACTGTCCGGGCCTGCGGCGCGGCACCAGGCCGGCGGCGAGCAGCACGTCGTCCTGCGGGAGCACGTCGGGGGCGGGACGGGCGCCGGACCCGACGGGTCCGGGGGGCGGGACGGCGAGCGGTCCCGCGGCCGTGTCGGAGACCGGGTCGAGAGCGGGGCCGGGGGCCGGATCGGGGGCCGGACCCGGGACCCGGTCAGGGGTCAGGTCGGAGGTCTGCTGCTTCATGGCGTGGGTGCTTCCCGTCTCGTCGGGGGCCGCGGCGGCCGGGGACAGACGCCTCCGGCTCGGGCAGGCGGCGCAGCGGGACCGGCCGGATCGCGGGAGGCTCCACGGCGGGGCGACGGGACGCGGCCGCGGGCCGCCGGTCCCCTGCGGGGGACGGGAGGATCGCGGGCGGGTCGGTGACGGGTCGCGGCGCGCGGGCCCCGGCGGTCAGCGGACCGGCAGGGAACCCGCGGGACACAGTGCGCTGTTCACGCGCAGCAGGTCCACATGGCGTCGTACGACGCGTGACCGCAGGGAGCGACCGGGGTACGCGGCGGCGCGCTTGGCAGTCCGCATGTCCGCCCCCTCGGTCGGGTGGGTCCCGCGGTCGGGACCACGATCGTGTCCACGCTAACCCGGGTGTTCACGCGGCGACAAGCCTTGCCCACCACCCGGACGCCGTACCGGCGATCGGGCGCGGGCCGGCGCGACCGCGGGCGGCCGGCTGCGGCGCCGGGGCGCGGCGGAACGGGAACCGGCCGGGGGCCCGGGAGGGACGGGCCCCCGGCCGGTGCGGGGGTGGGGCTGCGGAGGACCGCCGGACCCCGTTCGGAGCGCGGACCGGTGGATCGGCCGGTCCGCGACCGGATCAGCCGGGCAGCGACCGGATCAGCCGGTCCGCGGCCGGATCAGCCGGGCAGCGACCAGCGCTGGGCCGCCGTGCCGTTGCAGTCCCAGATCTGCAGCTGCGTCCGGTCCGCGGTGGAGCTGTTGGGATCGTCCAGGCAGCGGCCGGAGTTGGGGTTGACCAGCGAGCCGTTGGCGCCGGCCACCCAGCGCTGCGCCACGGTGCCGTTGCAGCTCCACAGCTGGACCTTGGTGGCGTTGGCGGTGCCGCTGTTGCTGACGTCCAGGCAGCCGCCGAGCGCGCGGATCGCACCGCCCGCGCCGGGCACCAGCGTCCACTTCTGCGCGTCGGTGCCGTTGCACGTGTACAGCTGGACGGGGGTGCCGCTGGCGGTCGCGGCGCCCGCGACGTCCACGCACTTGCCGGGGATGCCGGAGGTGATCGGCCCGGAGGCGGTGACGCCGGTCTGGGCGAGCGCCTGCTCCACCAGGGAGGCGGCGGCGTTCATGCCCGCCTCGTTCGGGTGGTAGGGGGACCGGCCGGACGGGGCGGCGTACTTCTCCACCCAGGGCGCGGACGAGCACGCGTCGTGCCCGTGGCTGGCGCCGGCCAGGTCGACCAGGGTCGCGCCGGTGGCGCTCGCGGCGGTCGCGGTGTCGGCGGCCAGCCGCGAGGCGATGCTGCGCTCGTACGACGCCTGGTCGTCGGTGAGCGGCACCCCGGAGCAGACGCCGGAGTCGGGCAGCAGCGTGAAGTACGTGACGAAGTAGACCTTCGCTTGCGGCGACGCGCTGTGCACGGCGTTCACCACGTTCTCCAGCCGGCCGGTGAGCTGGGTGAAGGTCTGGTCGATGGAGGTGCGGTCGACCGAGCCGCAGTTCGAGCCGCCGCCGGTCTGGCAGGAGTAGGAGTCGATGCTGCCGAGGTAGTTCACGTCGTTGCCGCCGATGGTGACGGTGACGATCCGGGTACCGGAGCCGACCGCGGCGATCTGCGGCGGCAGGCCGTTCTGACTCGTGGTCAGGATGTTGGCGGTCACCGCGCCGCTGCAGCTGGCGTCGGTCAGGTTCGCGCCGATGTCGCGGGCCACCACGCTGGCGTAGTTGTTCTGCGAGCGCGCACAGGAGGCGGCGCCGTCGCCCGTCTGCTGCGGCGGGATGCCGGGCCCGGCGGCGAACGAGCTGCCCATGCCGACGTAGTCGAGGCCGGACGCCAGTGCCGAGGGCGCCGCGGCCTGGCGGCTGCCGGCGGCGGACACGGCGGTGGCCGTGCTGGCCGTGCTCGCGGTGCTCGTGGTGCTCGCGGACGCCGAGGGCGCGAGCATCGCGGTCGTGGCCGCCGCGACCAGGGCCGCGGTCGCCAACGGGATGGACAGGCGTCTCCGCGACGCCCTTGCGCTGTCGTACGGACTTCTCATTGCGAGACCTCCACCGGACGAGAGCCGTAGAGCGGTGGGCGTCGCATAAGCCGCTACGGCGCTGGCAACGTTGTCACCCTGCCCGCGCAGAGTAGCAGCGCCCCGCCGGAGCGCCAAGGGGTCCGGCGGGCGGTGCGCCGGCGCTGCGGCGAACGGGTGAACTTCCCTATGGCACGCGGTTTTCGGGGTAGCCGACGGCCCGAACAGGGCGCCTCGCCCTGAAGCATGAGGCGCGGAGAACCGCCGGCCGGGACGCGGAGAGAGCAGGGGTGTGGATGGCGCTGCGACACCGGAAGGAGCACGCGGCGTCCGCGGCGCGCGACGCCGCGAGCACCGGCTTCGACGTGCTGGACCGGCGGCTGCCGGCCGCGGAGGCCGCGAAGGGCCTGCTGCGCAAGGCGTTCCCCGACCACTGGAGCTTCCTGCTGGGCGAACTGGCCCTGTACAGCTTCGTGGTGGTGGTGCTCACCGGCACGTGGCTCACCATGTTCTTCGAGCCCAGCACCAAGGAGCACCCGTACCGGGGCAGTTACGCCCCGCTGAACGGACTGCCGGTCTCCGAGGCCTACGACTCGACGCTGCACATCAGCTTCGAGGTGCGCGGCGGGCTGCTGATGCGTCAGATGCACCACTGGGCGGCGCTGGTGTTCGTGGCCGCGATCGGCGTGCACATGATGCGGATCTTCTTCACCGGGGCGTTCCGCAGGCCGCGCGAGATCAACTGGATGATCGGCGTGCTGCTGTTCTTCACCGCGCTGCTGGAGGGGTTCTGCGGCTACTCGCTCCCCGACGACCTGCTGTCCGGCACCGGGCTGCGCACGGCCAACAGCATCGTGATGTCCGTTCCGGTGGCCGGCACCTACCTGTCCTTCTTCCTGTGGGGCGGGTCGTTCCCCGGCCACCTGCTGAACAACCGGCTGTACATCCTGCACGTGCTGTTCATCCCCGGCCTGCTGATCGGCCTGGTGACCGTCCATCTGATCCTGGTGGTCTACCTCAAGCACACCCAGTGGAGCAGGCCCGGCCGCACCAACCGGAACGTCGTGGGGCAGCCGATGTTCCCGCAGTTCATCGCCAAGTCCACCGGGCTGTTCCTGATGGTCTTCGGGCTGATCGCGGCGCTCGGCGCGGTCGCCCAGATCAACCCGGTCTGGATGTACGGGCCTTACCGCGCCGACCAGGTCAGCACCGGGGCGCAGCCGGACTGGTACGTCGGGTTCCTGGAGGGCGCGCTGCGGCTGATGCCCTCGTGGGAGACCAGGGTGGGCGGCCACACCGTCATGTGGAACGTGCTGCTGCCGGCGGTGGTGCTGCCCGGACTGCTGATGCTGGTGCTGTTCGCCTACCCGGTGTTCGAGCGGTGGGTGACCGGCGACCGCGGCGAGTACCACCTGTGCGACCGGCCGCGGGACAAGCCCACCCGCACCGCGCTGGGGGTCGCGGGGATCAGCTGGTACGCGGTGCTGCTGCTGGCCGGCGGCAACGACGTGACCGCCTTCTCCTTCCGCCTGTCGGTGAACGTGCTGACCTGGATGCTGCTGATCGGCTTCTTCGTGGTGCCGGTGCTGGCCTTCCTCGTCACCAAGCGGCTGTGCCTGGCGCTGCAGGCGCACGAGCGGACGGTGCTGAGGGAGGGCGAGGAGACCGGTGAGGTGGTGCAGCAGGTGGACGGCGGGATGGAGCCGGGGCACGCGCCGGTCGCGCCCGAGCGGCTCTACTCCTTCCTCGTGCGGGACCTGCCGCCGCCACGGGAGCGGCCCGGGCGGGACGCGCCGCGCCGGGTCCGGCTGCGCGCGGCGCTGAGCCGCTGGTACTTCGCCCGCCGGGTGGAACTGCCCGCGACGCCCCGGCAGCGGCAGCACGTCGAGCGGGCCCTTGCCGACCCGGAGCGGAGCGGGAAATGACGCAGACCGTGGACGAGCCGGCGGCGCCGGGGCGGGACGAGGGACCGGACGACGGCGCCGGCCCGCTGGGCGAGAAGCTGCTGGGCTGGGTCACCACCACCGACCACAAGGTGATCGGCAACCTCTACCTGGTGACCGCCTTCTGCTTCTTCCTGTTCGCCGGGCTGCTGGCGATGGGGATGCGGGCCGAACTCGCCCGGCCCGGGATGCAGTTGTGGAGCAACCAGCAGTACAACCAACTGGTCACGATCCACGGCACCATCATGATGCTGCTGTTCGCGACGCCGATGTTCGCCGGTTTCGCCAACGCGGTGATGCCCCTGCAGATCGGCGCGCCGGACGTGGCCTTCCCCCGGCTGAACGCGCTGACGTACTGGCTCTACCTGTTCGGTGCGCTGATCGTGGTGGCCGGCTTCGTGGTGCCGGGCGGGGCGGCGGCCTTCGGCTGGTTCGCGTACGCGCCGCTCAACAACGCGGAGCACTCCCCCGGCGCGGGCGGCGACCTGTGGGCGATGGGCCTGGTGCTCGCCGGCCTGAGCACCACGCTGGGCTCGGTCAACTTCATCACCACCATCGTGTGCCTGCGCGCGCCGGGCATGACGATGTTCCGGATGCCGATCTTCACCTGGAACGTGCTGTTCACCTCGATCCTGGCGCTGCTGGCATTCCCGGTGCTGACCGCGGCACTGCTGGCGCTGGAGGCGGACCGCAAGTTCGGCGCCCACGTGTTCGATGCAGCCAACGGCGGCGCGATCCTGTGGCAGCACCTGTTCTGGTTCTTCGGCCACCCCGAGGTGTACATCGTGGCGCTGCCGTTCTTCGGGGTGGTCACCGAGATCATCCCGGTGTTCAGCCGCAAGCCGGTGTTCGGCTACATCGGCATGGTCGGCGCGACCATCGCCATCACGATGCTGTCGGCCACGGTGTGGGCGCACCACATGTTCGCCACCGGCATGGTGCTGCTGCCGTTCTTCTCGATGATGTCGTTCCTGATCGCGGTGCCGACCGGGGTGAAGTTCTTCAACTGGATCGGCACGATGTGGCACGGCTCGCTGTCCTTCGAGACGCCGATGCTGTGGTCGATCGGCTTCCTGGTGACCTTCCTGCTGGGCGGGCTGAGCGGGGTGCTGCTGGCGTCGCCGCCGCTGGACTTCCACGTCACGGACTCCTACTTCGTGGTGGCCCACCTGCACTACGTGCTGTTCGGCACGGTGGTGTTCGCGATGTTCGGCGGCTTCTACTTCTGGTGGCCGAAGTGGACCGGGCGGATGCTGGACGAGCGGCTGGGGAAGATCCACTTCTGGACGCTGTTCACCGGCTTCCAGACCACCTTCCTGGTGCAGCACTGGCTCGGCGAGGAGGGCATGCCGCGCCGCTACGCCGACTACCTGGCCTCCGACGGGTTCACCACCCTCAACACCGTGTCGTCCATCGGGGCGTTCCTGCTGGGCCTGTCCACCCTGCCGTTCCTCTACAACGTCTGGAAGACCGCGCGATACGCCCCGAAGGTCGAGGTCGAGGACCCGTGGGGGTTCGGCCGCTCGCTGGAGTGGGCCACCTCGTGCCCGCCGCCGCGGCACAACTTCGTGACCCTGCCGCAGATCCGCTCCGACTCGCCGGCCTTCGACCTGCACCACCCGGAGGCGGCGGCGCTGCCGCCGAGCACCACCGCGCCGGGGCTCGCCACCCCGGACCCGCACCAGGAGTCCACGCCGTGAGCCGCCGGGAGGGCGCGTCATGAGGACCGAACGGAACCTGTTCGCCGGGGTGGCCGTGTTCTTCCTGCTGACCGGGGTCGGCTACGGGTGGTGGTCGGGCCCGGAGCCGGCGGGGACGGCCGCGCTCGCGGTCGCCTTCCTGATGGCGTCGGTCATCGCCTTCTTCTTCGACCGTACGCTGCGGCGCGACGGCAGCAGGCCGGAGGACCGGCGGGACGGCCGGATCGCCGACCGCGCCGGACCGCTGGACTTCTTCCCGGCCCGCAGCCCGTACCCGCCGGTGCTCGCCTCGGGCGCGGCGCTCACCGTGCTGGGCGTCGTCTTCGGCCTGTGGCTGTTCCTGATCGGCTTCGGCGTGCTGGCCGCCGGGGTCGGCGGGATGGTGTTCCAGTACGTGCACCGCGGCGAGGGATAGCCGAGGGTTTGAACGCGATCGCCGCGAGGGCGCTCCGGGCCTTGGGAGCCGCTGGGAGCCGCTGGTGGCCGCTGGTGGCCTGGGGCGTGATCGCGGGAGGCGGCGCGGGTACGGGACGGGATGGATCGGGGCCCGGTGGTCAGACGGCGTCGCGCAGCCGGGGCAGGACCTCGGCGCGGTAGGCGTCGAAGAACTCGGTCTGGCCCGGGCCGATCTGGTTGACGTAGACCTCGTCGAAGCCGGCGCGGGCGTAGGCGCCGACCGCGTCCACGTGCGCGTCCACGTCGTCGCCGCAGACCACCGAGTCGGCGATCATGTCCTCGGTGACCAGCGAGGACGCCTGCTCGAAGTGCTCGGGGGTGGGGAGGATCTGGGCCAGTTCGCCGGGCAGCGCCTCGTTCGGCCACAGCCGGTGCACGGTCCGCACGGCGCGGTCGCGGTCGGCGTCCCAGCAGACCTTCAGGCCGCCCAGCACCGGCTTGGCGCCGCCGCCCGCCTTGCGGAACTGCTCCACCAGGGCCGCGTCGGGCGCCATCGTCACGAAGCCGTCGCCGATCCGCGCGGCCAGGGCTGCGGCCTGCGGGCCGAAGCCGGAGATGTGCAGCGGCGGCGGCTCGTCCGGCACGGTGTACAGGCGGGCGTTCTGCACCGTGAAGTGCGGGCCGCGATGGGTGACGCGCTCGCCGGTGAGCAGCCGCCGGATCACCTGGACCGCCTCGTCGAGCAACTCCATCCGCTCCGCCGCCTCCGGCCAGGCACCGCCCACGACGTGCTCGTTGAGGGCCTCGCCGCTGCCGAGGCCGAACCGGAACCGGCCGCCGGTGAGCACCGACGCGGTGGCCGCGGCCTGGGCGTTGATCGCGGGGTGCATCCGCACCGTGGGACACGTCACCAGCGTCGTCACGGGCAGGGAGGTGACCTGGGACAGCGCTCCGATCATCGACCAGACGAAGGGGCTCTGGCCCTGCTCGTCGTTCCAGGGGTGGAAGTGGTCGGAGATCGCCAGCGCCTCGAAGCCCGCCTGCTCGGCCGAGCGTGCCTGGTCCAGGAGTTCGGCGGGCGTGAACTCCTCGCAGGAAAGGAAGTAGCCGTACGTCGTCATGGCGCCGGTCCTCTCTGCCGGCGGCGGTCCCGGGACGGGAGAGCCGCCGGTCGTCGTGGGTGGCGGGTCTGCGAGCTTGCGGGCGGCGGCGCCGGTCCGGCGGCGGAAGATCCGGTGGGGGAAGATCCGGTGGGGCGGCCGTCACGCCCGGGGCGAGGCGGTCACGTCGGTGGCGTGGCGGTCAGCGCGCCGATCGCGCTGCGGTCCAGGCGGTCGAGCAGGTCGGCGGGCGAGTCGTAGACGTCCTTCGCCCCGGCGTCGGTCAGCTCGGCGCGCGAGACGCCGCCGGTCAGCACGCCCAGGCAGGGCACGTCCGCGGCGCGCGCCGCCTTCGCGTCCCACACGGCGTCCCCGACGAACACCGCGCGGTCGGCCGGGACGCCGCCCCGGTCCAGCGCCTGCCGCACGAGGTCGGGGGCGGGTTTGCTGGAGTCCACGTCGTCGGCCGTGGTCACCGCGTACAGCGCGTCGTCCACGCCCAGCGTGTCGACCATGACCTGGGCCTCCTCGCCCGAGGCGGAGGACGCGAGCACCACCCGCAGTCCCCGCCGGGCGCAGGCCCTGACCAGCTCGGCGGCCCCGGGCAGCGGCGTCAGCCGCGGCCAGTCGGCGGCGTACAGGGTGTCGTGCGCCGCCTTCAGCGCGTCGTCCCCGTCGCAGTCGCGGTCCTCGCCGAGCAGCGCGTCCATCAGATGGTCGCTGCCCATGCCGATGGACCGGTGGATCGTCGCCATCGGCACGTGCCGCCCCTGCTGCCGCAACGCCTCCCACCACGCGAGGGTGTGCAGGTAGACGGTGTCCATCAGCGTGCCGTCCACGTCGAAGAGCACCGCCGCGGGAGAGCTCTGTCCGTCGTCCGCCATGGTCGCCGCCTGCCCGCCACCGCCCGCCTCATGCGCCCGGACGCCCGATTCGTCCCCGCCCGGCAGACGCGGCGCGGCCCGGACGCCCGCCGCGCCGCGGTCCGTGGGTGGCGTGGCCCGTGCGGGGTATCCGCGAACCGCGGGAGCGGGAGCGGGAGCGGGAGCGGGAGCGAGGAGGGTGGAGGGTGGAGGGCGGACGTATGGGCGGCGGAAGGGCCGACCGTGCCGGACCGGGCGCTTTCGCGGGTGCGAACCCTCCTGGTCGCCGTCCATCCGTGGGACGCCGACGGCACGGCGACGCCCGTCCGGCGCGCCGGACGGCTCGCGCCCCCTGCCGGACGGGACCGCGCCGGCGCGCTTCCGAGGGCGCGGCGGCGGTCGCGGGCCCGGACGCAAGCGATCGCGGGAGCGGGGAAAGCACGGAAGGCTGGGACCGGGACGCCGGACCCGGCCGCACGACGCGCGCGCGGCGCAGAAGCGGAACGACAGAGCGGAAGAGGTGACCGGACGGTGAGTACGCCTTCTCTGGGCGCGGTGCTGCGGCGCGCGCTGCCCGACCCGGACGGGCCCGGGCGGGTCCTCGACGCCATGGGCAGGCTGGAGCGGGCCGACGCCCTGGACGGCGTCTGCGACGGGCTGCGCAAGGCGGTGCGGGCCGTGCCGCTGGGCGGCGTGCGGGACGCGCTGCACGGCCGGTGGCTCGGCCATCCGGTGCACCCGCTGATGGTGCAGCTTCCGGTGGGCGCGTGGATGTCGTCCGCGGTGCTCGACTGGCTGCCCGGCGGCGGCCGGGCCTCGGCGGTGCTGGTCGCCACGGGCCTGGGGGCGCCGCCCCCGCCGCGGTCGCCGGCCTGGTGGACTGGGCCGAACTCGAACCGCAGCAGGCCCGGGTGGGCCTGCTGCACGCCGCGCTCAACACCACGGCGCTGGCCTGGTACGCCGCCTCGCTGGCCGCCCGCCTGACCGGCCGTCCGGTGCGCGGCCGCGCGTACGCGCTCGCCGGGCTCGCCACGGTGGCCGCCGCGGGGGCCGTCGGCGGCCACATGGCGTACCGGCAGGCCTCGGGCGCCAACCACGCCGAGTCCGTGCCGCACCTGGTGCCGCCGGGCTGGCACGGCGTCGGGGCGCTGGCGGAGCTGCCCGAGGGGCGGCCGGTGCGCCGCATGGTCGGCGAGGTCGCGGTCGCGGTGGTGCGCGGCGCGGACGACTCGGTGCGGGCGCTGGCCGACCGGTGCAGCCACCTGGGCGGTCCGCTGTCGGAGGGCGAGGTCGAGGACGGCTGCCTGCGCTGCCCCTGGCACGGCAGCAGCTTCCAGCTGACCGACGGCTGGAACGTCACCGGGCCCGCGACCGCGCCGCAGCCGGCGTTCGAGGCGCGGGTGACCGACGACGGCCAGGTGGAGGTCCGGCTGCGCACGCCGCCGCCCGCCGCACACTGACCGTCGCGGATCGCCGGGCGCCGGCCACCGCCTGACGCGCGGCGCGCGACGGCGGCGCCGCGGGCCCGGGTGTTCCCCACCCGGGCCCGCGGCGCCGCGTCACAGTTCGACGTCCCGCGCGCGGACCAGCCGCGCGCCCATGTTCCGTTCCATCATGCGCAGCGCCGCGTCCGCGAGATCCTCGTGGATGCAGGCGACGGCGTCGCGCGCCACGCTCACGTCGAAGTGCCTGATGTGCGCGTCGAGCGCCGAGTAGAGCACGCATTGCTCGGTCACCTGGCCGCACAGCACGACGTGCTCCACGCCGCTCTGCTGGAGCAGGTACTCCAGCGGGGTCTGGTAGAAGATCGAGTGCCGGGCCTTGACCACGAACAGCGACTCGGCGTCGGGCAGCACGGGCTCCACGAGGTCGGCGTGCGGCCCTTCCAGCGCCGCCGCGAGCAGTTCGTCGTGGTGCGAGCGCCAGCGGCCGAAGTTGTCGTTGACGTAGATCACGTCCGTGCCCGCGGACCGCGCCCGGTCGATCAACTGCCGTACCCGCGGCAGCGCCTGGCGCACCGAGGCCATCAGGGGTTCGGCGTCCGGGTGGTCGTACGTGTTGATCATGTCGATCACGATCACGGCGGAGCGCCGGTCCTGGCTCATCTTCGGTGCCGTCGCGCCGGGCCGGTCAGCGGCCCAGCGCCTTGCGCAGCTCCTGCTTGTTCATGCTGGAGCGGCCCTCGACGTTCTTCTTCCTGGCCTCTTCGTAGAGCTGGTCGCGGGTCGGTCCCTGCGCCCCGCGGTGGGAGCGCTCGCCGCCGCGCTGCGAGGCCGACTTGGGGTCCTTGGTGGAGGTACGGCTCGCCGTTTTCGACTCGCCGGACCTGGCCCGGTTCTTGTTGACGGTCCGGGCGGCGATCTCCTTGGCCCGGCCGGTGGACTCGCCGCGCTTCTCGGCGCTGTCCTTGATGTGCTCGTACTGGCGTTCCCGCTTGGCGTTCGATCCTGCAGGCATGGTCTGATTCCTTTCGCGACGTCCTCGCGCCCCGGCGTCCCGGCGTTGCCCGCCCCGACGCCCGGCGCCCCGGCGTCCTCGCTTTCAAGGCCGCGCACCGGTGCGGTGCGCCCGCTCCCACTCCATCCCGGACCGGGCCCGCGGGCCATCCGTACGCCCCCATCAGGGTCTCCCGCGGGTGCGCGGCGTTCCCCGGTCAGCGGCTCATCGCGTCCCGCGCCTTGTCCATCATGGCCGCGAAGGGTCCGGTGAGGGCAAGGGCCGCGGGCTTGCCCGCCGCGGTCGGGTGCGGGTGGGTGGGCGCCATCCGCTCGGCCCGCAGCAGCCGCTCGCCCATCGCCTGCCGCCGCTCCTGCGAGCACTCCCGCAGCAGCGCGGGGAACTCCTCGTTCTCCTCGTGGTCGGCGTGGTCGCCGACCGCCCGCTCGAACTGCGCGAAGTCGGCCTCGAACTCGGCGCTGTCGAGGTCGGCCTTCTCCAGCCGCTTGAGCACTTCGGTGGCCTCGGCCTCCTCGTGGTTGCGGGCGTCGGCCTCGTCCTTGCCCGCGATGTCCTTGGCGACCGGGCGCACCACCAGTTCCTCGGCGACCTCGTGGACGGCGAGCAGCGCCCGCAGCTCGTCGAACGCCTGCCGGCGCTCGTCGCCCCGGGTGGCCCGTACCGTCGCGAACAGGTCCCGGATGCGCGCGTGCTGGTTGAGCAGGACGGCGATCGCGTCGCCGTCGGGCAGCCGGGCCGCCTCGGCCCGCTCGGCAGTGGCAGAACTCATCGTCTTCTCCTCGTCGTGGGATCTCGTCGTGGGATCTCGTCGTGGGATCTCGTCGTGGGATCTCGTCGTGGGATCTCGTCGTGGGATCTCGTCGTGGGATCTCGTCGTGGGATCTCGTCGTGGGATCTCGTCGTGGGATCTCGTCGTGGGATCTCGTCGTGGGATCTCGTCGTGGGATCTCGTCGTGGTTCTGGTGGGATCTCGTCGTGGATCTCGTCGTGGTTCGTGGTGGATTCCGTCGTGCGGCGCCGTCCGCGGTCGCGGGCCCGCCGGCCTCCTCCCGGATTCCGGTGAGTCCCCGCCACGTGGCGCGAACGGCGGTGTGCCCACGCGGCTGTCCGCATTCCGCGGGTCCAAACCGGCCGCGGCGCCGCCCTGGGACCGGTCAGCGTCCCGCGGGGTCCTCGACCCGGGTCGCCCCGGTCGCCCCGGCGGGCTCGGTGCGGTCCGCGCCCTCCGCGTCGCCCGCGCCCACGCCGTCGCCCGCGACCCGCGCGTCCGCGCCGTCGCCCGCGTCCAGGGTGAGCAGGTCCACGAGCGCGGCGTCGCCGCCGGACCGTGCGGCGGCGCGCTGGCGGTCCGCGCCGGTGCCGCCGTCCAGGAGCCGCCGCAGCCCCTCGCCGACGCGGTGCTCGTCGCCGAGCCGGCGCAGCGCGGGCGTCACGTGGTCGAGCAGGGCCTGCGCGGCCTGCGCCGCCCCCACCGCCTTGCCGGCCCGCGGGTCGACCAGAGTGTCGGCCAGGCCGTGCCGCGCGGCGTGCCAGCCCGCGGCGGTGAGCACGCCGGCCGGCGGATCGGGCGCGGGCCGGCCCTCCGCGACCTCGTCGAGCGCGGTCGCCACCAGGCCGCGGACCAGCCCGGCCAGCGTCACCGCGGTGCCCGGGTCGATCTGCACGTCGGGCGCGCGCACCTCCAGCGTGGGGTAGGTGTCGGAGAGCCGGGCGTGCCAGTAGAGCTGGCGCCGGTCGGGGATGACGCCGGTGGCCAGCAGTTCGCGGGCCCGCTGTTCGTACGCGTCGCCGTCCGCGGTGAACGGCGGCGCGCCGCTGGCCGGCCAGCGGCCGAAGACGACCGTGCGCCAGCTCGCGAACCCGGTGTCGCGGGCGTTCCAGAACGGCGAGTTCGCGCCCAGCGCGATGAGCACCGGCAGCCACGGCCGCAGCCGCGCGAGGGCGCCCGCGCCGGCGTCGCGGTCGGGGACCGAGACATGCACGTGCATGCCGCAGATCAGCTGCTCGTCGACCAGCTGCCCGGCCTCCACCCGCATCGCCTGGTAGCGGGGCCTGGGCGTGACCGGGACGTCGACGTCCGTGCCCAGCGGCGCGGCGCCGGTCGCGGCGGCCAGGCAGCCGACGCGGCCCGCCGCCCGCCCCACGAGCGCCCGCAGCCGGATCAGGTGGGCGGTGACCTCGTCGAGGTCCCGGCACACCGGGGTGGCCACCTCGACCTGGGCCTGCAGCAGTTCGCGGTCGACCGCGCAGTCGTCGCGCCCGGCCGCCTCCAGGCCAGCGGCCCGCTGGACCTTCGCGGCCGAGGGGACGGGGAGTCCGCCGGCCGCGTCCAGCAGGAGGTACTCCTCCTCGACTCCCAGCGTGATGCCGGTGTCCTCGCTGCTCATCGCCGATGCACCCTCCCTCGTCCGCCTCCGTCGCCCCTGCGTCTGTCCTCCTCGAACCGGGTCAAACCCCGCCGCGGAGCGGTCCGCCCCGGGCAGCGGGTTCTGGACCGATCGGGTGTTCCCGGCCGCCGACCGCGTTCGTCCGCCGAGAACGGGGTACCCGCCGCGAGCCGGCGGCTCCTCCCCGCGCCCCCGTTCGGGGCCGGTGCGGTCGGCCGCCGTCCCGTACCTCCGGACCCGTACGCATCCGCACGCGACACCGAGGAAGCACTGATGAGCGAAGAGAAGTCCGCAAGGCCCGCCGTCCCCGGCGCGCCCGGCAGCCGCCCGGCCCCCTTCGACGAGCCGGTCGAGCCGCGCGAGCCGCTGCCGCCGAAGGCCGACCAGCGCGGCCCTGACACCGTGAGCCCGACCGGACAGCCCACCGGCGCCGACCAGGCGGCGGTGGCGCAGGGCGGTGCGTACCTGACGACCGCGCAGGGCGCGCGGCTGTACGAGACGGACCACTCGCTGAAGGCCGGACCGCGCGGCCCGGTGCTGCTGCAGGACCACCACCTGCGGGAGAAGATCACCCACTTCGACCACGAGCGCATCCCCGAGCGGGTGGTGCACGCCCGCGGCGCCGCGGCGCACGGCGTCTTCGAGTCCTACGGCACGGCGGCGGGCATCACCCGCGCCGCGTTCCTCGCCGAGGGCGCGCGCACGCCGGTCTTCACCCGCTTCTCCACGGTGCTGGGCTCGCGCGGCTCGGCCGACACCGTGCGCGACACCCGCGGCTTCGCCACGAAGTTCTACACCAGCGAGGGCGTCTTCGACCTGGTCGGCAACAACATCCCGGTGTTCTTCATCCAGGACGCGATCAAGTTCCCCGACGTGGTGCACGCCGCCAAGCCGCACCCGGACCGGGAGATCCCGCAGGCGCAGAGCGCGCACGACACCTTCTGGGACTTCGTGAGCCTGCACACCGAGGCCACCTTCCACACGCTCTGGAACATGTCCGACCGCGGCATCCCGCGCTCGTACCGGATGATGGAGGGCTTCGGCGTCCACACCTTCCGGCTGGTCGCCGCCGACGGCGGCACCACGCTGGTGAAGTTCCACTGGAAGCCGAAGCTCGGCGTGCACTCGCTGGTGTGGGAGGAGGCGCAGATCGCCGCGGGCGTCGACCCGGACTTCCACCGCCGGGACCTGGCCGACGCGATCGAGTCGGGCGCGCACCCGCAGTGGGAGCTGGGCGTGCAGACCTTCCCCGACACCGAGGACCAGATGTTCGAGGGGATCGACCTGCTCGACCCGACGAAGATCGTGCCGGAGGAGATCGCGCCGGTGCAGCCGGTCGGGCTGCTGACGCTCAACGCGAACCCGTCGAACTTCTTCGCCGAGACCGAGCAGGTCGCCTTCCACGTCGGCCACCTGGTGCCGGGCATCGACGTCACCAACGACGCCCTGCTGCAGGGCCGGCTGTTCAGCTACGTCGACACCCAGATCACCCGGCTGGGCGGCCCCAACTTCGCGCAGCTGCCGATCAACCGCCCCCACGCGCCGGTCAACGACATGCTGCGCGACGGCATGCACCAGACCGCCGTGCACCGCGGTGTGGCGCCCTACCGTCCCAACTCCCTGGACGGCGGCTGCCCGTTCCTGGCCGGCTCGGAGACGGCCGCCTACATCGAGGCGCCGGTCGAGGTGCCGGCCGCGCGCAAGGTGCGCGACGCGGCGGCGTCCTTCGACGACCACTTCACCCAGCCGCGGCTGTTCTGGCTGAGCATGTCGCCGGCCGAGAAGGACCACATCGCCGACGCGTACAGCTTCGAGCTGGGCAAGTGCTACGAGAAGGCGGTCAAGGAGCGGAACCTGACGGTGCTCGCCCGGATCGACCCGGAGCTGTGCCGGACCGTCGCCGAGCGGCTGGGGCTGCCCGTGCCGGAGGCCGGCGAGGCGCTCCCCGATCCGGCGCCGAGCCCGGCGCTGTCCCAGGTCGGCCGCACCTGGCCGCTGGACGGCCGCACCGTCGCGGTCGTCACGCTCGACCCGTCCGCCGGGGAGGTCGAGGAGGTGCGGCGGCAGGCCGACGCGGACGGCCTGGTGCCGCTCGTGGTCGCGCCGGCCGGCGGGGACGGCGTCCAGCGCACTTTCGCCACCGCGCGGTCGGTCGAGTTCGACGCCGTGCTGGTGGCCGACGCGCCGGCGGCGGCCGGGGAGCGGATCGACCCGCGGCTGGCGGTGCTGCTGACCGAGGCGTTCCGGCACGGCAAGGCGATCGGCGCGTGGGGCGGCGGCAGCGCCCTGCTGGCCGCGGCCGGCATCGAGACGTCGGAGCCGGGCGTGGTCGCCGCGGACGGCGGCGCCGGGGCGCTGGCGCAGGTCCGCGAGCTGCTGGGGGCGCACCGGGTCTGGGACCGGCTGCCGTCGGCGTTCTGACCCCTTGGACTCCCAGCGCACCTCCCGCGCCGGGCAGGACCGGCGGGGCCCGCACGCCGGCCGCGGTGAGAACCGCGGCCGGTGGCGGGCGCTCGCGGTCTGCCTGACCGCGGGCTTCATGACGCTCCTGGACGTCAGCATCGTCAACGTCGCCCTGCCCTCGATCCGCACCGGCATCGGCGCGTCCCAGAGCGGCCTGCAGTGGGTGCTGTCCGGCTACGCGCTCGCCTTCGGCCTGGCGCTGGTGCCGGCCGGGCGGCTCGGCGACGTCCGCGGCCGGCGGACGATGTTCATGGCGGGCCTGGCGCTCTTCACGCTCGCCAGCGCGCTGGCCGGCGCCGCCCAGAACGAGGGCTGGCTGATCGGCGCGCGGCTGCTCCAGGGCGCGGCCGGCGGCGTGCTGGTGCCGCAGGTCTCCGGCTTCATCCAGCAGATGTTCCAGGGCGCCGAGCGGGGCCGGGCGTTCGGCCTGCTTGGCGCGACGATCGGCGTGTCCACGGCGGTGGGCCCGCTGCTGGGCGGGCTGCTGATCCAGCTGTTCGGCTCCCGCGAGGGCTGGCGCTGGGTGTTCTACGTCAACCTGCCGATCGGCGCGGTGCTGCTGCCGCTGGCGTACCGGCTGCTGCCGGGCAGAGCGCGGCCGGAGGGTGCTCAGGACCGCGATGGTACGGACGCCGGGGGCGGCAGGGACGCCGCAGGCGGCGCGGCGCGCGGCCGGGGCGGCGGACGAGGTGGCGGACGCGGCGACCTCGATCCGTTCGGCGTCCTCCTGCTGGGCGCCGGCACGGTGATCCTGCTGCTGCCGTTCGTCGAGGAGCGGCAGTGGGCGGGCGCCGGGAAGTGGCTGCTGGTGCCGCTGGCGGTGCTGGTGCTGGGCGCGTTCGTCGCCTGGGAGCGGCGCTACCGGCGGCACGGCGAGCCCCTGGTCGACCTCGGCCTGTTCCGCCGCAGGTCGTACGGCCTGGGCACGCTGCTGTCGCTGCTGTACTTCGCCGGCTTCACCTCGATCTTCTTCGTGCTGACGCTCTTCCTGCAGAACGGGATGCGCTACAGCGCGCTGGAGGCGGGTCTGTCGATCATGCCGTTCGCGCTGGGCTCGGGGGCCGCCGCCGCGGTCGGCGGGCGGGTCGTCACCCGCGTCGGGCGGCCGCTGGTGGCCGCGGGGCTCGGCATGGTGGTCGTCGGGCTGCTCGGCGCGGCGCTCGCGGTGGAGCTGGACGACACCCGCTCGGTGGGCTTCGCCACGGCCCTGCCGCTGCTGTTCGCCGGCATCGGCAGCGGCCTGGTGATCTCGCCGAACCAGACGCTGACGCTGAGCGAGGTGCCGGTGGACCGCGCCGGCAGCGCGGGCGGCGTCCTGCAGACGGCGCAGCGGATCGGGTCGGCGGCGGGCATCGCCGCGGTCGGCTCGGTCTTCTTCGCCCGGGCCGGCGGCGCCCGCCCCGACTGGTCGGCGGGCCTGCGGCACGGCCTGCTGGCCTCGACGGGCCTGGCCGCGGTGGCCCTGCTGGTCGCGCTGTTCGACGTCTTCTCCGGACCCGCGAACACGCCGGAGCCCGGACCCGCGAACACGCCGGACTCAGGGCCCGCGAACACGCCGAACCGGGGCGGCGACCGCGCCTGAGTGCGGGCCCGGCCGCCCGCGACGGGGAAACCGGGCCGGGCCGCGCGGCATGGACGCGGCCGGTCCGGTTACCCGTCGGGGACAGCCAGTTGTCAGCGGAGGAACGGACACAGACGATGACCAGCGGCTTCCCCGGACCGGACGGCGACCCCCTCGGTGAGTTCTTCGCCCGCTTCTTCGGCGGCCCCCAGCCGGGCCCCCGGCACGTCGACATCGGCCGCCTGCTCAGCCAGCCGGCCCGCGAGCTGGTCCAGGGCGCGGCGCAGTACGCCGCCGAGCACGGCAGCCGCGACCTGGACACCGAGCACCTGCTGCGCGCGGCGCTGGCGGCCGAGCCGACCCGTTCGCTGCTGAGCCGGGCCGGCGCGGACCCGGACTCGCTCGCGTCCGCCATCGACGAGCGCCTGGGGCCGGCGCGGCCCCCGGCCGGCGGGGGCCTGCCGCCCTCGATCGCGCTGACCCCGGCGGCCAAGCGGGCGCTGCTCGACGCGCACGACGTGGCACGCGCCGACGGCGCCGGCTACATCGGCCCCGAGCACCTGCTGAGCGCGCTCGCCGCCAACCCCGACTCGGCCGCGGGCCACCTGCTGGGCGGCGCGCCGGCCGGGAGCGCCGGCGGGCCGTTCGGGCAGGGTCCGGCCGGGAGCGCCGGGCCGGCCTTCGGCGCCCCCGCGGCGGCGCCCGGGGCCGGTCCGGCCGGGCCCGGGGGCGAGCGGCCGAGCGCGACGCCGACCCTGGACGGGTACGGGCGGGACCTGACCGACCTGGCGGCGAAGGGGCGCATCGACCCGGTGATCGGGCGGGAGCAGGAGATCGAGCAGACCATCGAGGTGCTCTCCCGGCGCGGCAAGAACAACCCGGTGCTCATCGGCGACGCGGGCGTCGGCAAGACCGCCGTGGTGGAGGGGCTGGCCCAGCACATCGTCGACGGCGACGTGCCGGACGTGCTGATCGGCCGCCGGGTGGTCGCGCTCGACCTGACCGCCGTGGTTGCGGGCACCCGCTACCGCGGCGACTTCGAGGAGCGGCTGAACACGCTGGTCTCGGAGATCCGTGCTCACTCCGACGAACTGGTCGTCTTCATCGACGAACTGCACACGGTGGTCGGCGCGGGCGGGGGCGGCGAGGGCGGGTCGATGGACGCCGGCAACATCCTCAAGCCCGCGCTGGCCCGGGGCGAGCTGCACGTGGTGGGCGCGACGACGCTGGAGGAGTACCGGCGGATCGAGAAGGACGCCGCGCTGGCCCGGCGGTTCCAGCCGATCATGGTGCCCGAGCCGTCCGTCGCGGACACCCTGGAGATCCTGCGCGGGCTGCGCGACCGCTACGAGGCGCACCACCAGGTCCGCTACACCGACGAGGCGCTGGCGGCCGCCGTCGAGCTGTCCGACCGGTACCTGACCGACCGGCGGCTGCCGGACAAGGCCATCGACCTGATCGACCAGGCCGGCGCGCGGGTGCGGCTGCGCTCCCGGACCAGGGGCGCCGACGTGCGGGCGATGGAGCGCGAGCTGGAGAAGCTGACCCTGGACAAGGACCAGGCGGTCGCCGACGAGAGCTACGAGGAGGCGTCCCGGCTGCGGGACGGCATCGCGGCGCTGCGGCGGCGGATCGCCGAGGCCGGCGGGGACGGCGGCGCGGACGACGGACAGCACCTGGAGGTCACCGCGGAGGCGATCGCCGAGGTGGTGTCGCGGCAGACCGGCATCCCCGTCGCCAGCCTCACCCAGGAGGAGCGGGACCGCCTGCTCGGTCTGGAGGAGCACCTGCACCGCCGGGTGGTGGGCCAGGACGAGGCGGTCACCGTGGTCGCCGACGCGGTGCTGCGCTCGCGCGCCGGGATGGCGAGCCCGGACCGGCCGATCGGCAGCTTCCTGTTCCTCGGCCCGACCGGCGTCGGCAAGACGGAGCTGGCGCGGGCGCTGGCGGAGGCGCTGTTCGGCAGCGACGAGCGGATGGTCCGGCTGGACATGAGCGAGTACCAGGAGCGGCACACCGTCAGCCGGCTGGTGGGCGCGCCGCCCGGCTACGTCGGGTACGAGGAGGCCGGCGGCTGCACCGAGGCCGTGCGCCGGCACCCGTACTCGCTGCTGCTGCTCGACGAGGTGGAGAAGGCGCACCCGGACGTGTTCAACCTCCTGCTGCAGGTGCTGGACGACGGGCGGCTGACGGACGCGCAGGGCCGCACGGTGGACTTCAGCAACACCGTCGTGGTGATGACCAGCAACCTGGGCTCGGAGGCGGTCTCCCGGCGCGGCGCGGGCATCGGCTTCGGGCCCGGCGGCGCGGAGGCGGACGAGGAGGCGCGGCGCGAGCAGGTGCTGCGGCCGCTGCGGGAGCACTTCAGGCCCGAGTTCCTCAACCGCGTCGACGAGATCGTGGTCTTCCGGCAGCTCACCGCCGAGCAGTTGCGGCAGATCACCGACCTGCTGCTGGAGCGGACCCGGCGGCTGCTGCACGCCCAGGGCGTGACGGTGGAGTTCACCGCCGCGGCCGTGGACTGGCTCGCCGCGCGCGGCCACCAGCCGGAGTACGGCGCGCGTCCGCTGCGGCGGACGATCCAGCGCGAGATCGACAACCGGCTCTCCCGGCTGCTGCTGGACGGCCGGATCGGCGAGGGCGACCGGGTCACGGTGGACATCGCCGACGGCCGCCCGGTCTTCGAGACCGCGCCTGTTCCGTGATCGCGGTCGTGCGACGGCGGTCATGCGACGGCGGTCATGCGATCGCCGTCGTGCGATCGCCGTTCCGTGGCCCCGGGGCCGCTACGCCTGCTGCGTGATCGTCGCGAGCGCGGCCTCCAGCGCCCGGGGGACGCCTTCCGCGTCCGCGTCCGCGCGGGCCCTCACCTTGCGGACGAAGTCGTCGACGGCGCGGGCGGGGAAGTGCATCCGCACGCCGAAGGAGGTGGCGAGCGCCACCTCGATCAGGGACCCGGCGCCGTGCAGCGGACGGACCCTCACATCGCCCTCGCCGGCGGGGCCGCGCAGGCCCCGGGCGAGCAGCTCCCACGCGAAGGTCCAGCCGACCTCCACGCCGTCGGGCCCGCGCAGCACCATGTTCACCGCGAGGGGGTCGCGGGGCCGGTAGACCAGGTCCGCGGCGACGGGGGCGACGGCCGCGTCATGGTCGCCGGAGAGGTCGAGTGTGCCGATGACCGTCGCCTTGAGTGGCCGCGTCTCGTCAGCTCGCCGCGTCACCGCGTACCTCCCGGGAATTCGTCTGCCTCGCGTCCGGCGCGCCGCGCCGTACCGCCCTGACCGCGCGCGCCGGAGCCGGACCCGCACAGCAGCCGTATCACCCCCGCGCCGTCCTCCAAACGGCCTGTGGGACAGCGGCTTCGCCGCTGGGAGGCGGCTTCTGGGGAATGCGTGCGATATGGACGCATTCGAGAGGGACGCGCGGCTCCAGGCGGCGCTGGACCGGCTGACGCTGCTCAACGAGATCGCGACGGTCCTGTCCAGCACCCTCGACGCGGTCGACGGCGTCAGGCGGGTGGGCCGCGTCCTGGTGCCGGCCCTGGGCGACTGGTGCGCGATCGACCTGCTGGAGGACGACGGCCGGCTGGAACGGACGTGCGTCAACCACCGGGACGGCGGCCTGTCGGTGCGGGGGCTGACCGGTCCGCTGCCGCGCCCGCCGGGGGTGCCGACCGGCCCGCTGTCGCGGGTGCTGCGCGGCGCGGGGCCGCTGCTGCTGTCGGCGGCCGACGTCCGGCCGGTGGACGCCGCCCGGGACCCGCTGGAGGCGGCGGACCTGGAGATGTACGGCAGGCTGGGCGGCCAGACGCTGTTCGTGGCGCCGCTGCGGGCCCGCCGGCGGGTGGTGGGGGCGCTCACCGTGGCCCGCGCGGGCGGACGGGCGCCGTTCGACGAGGCGGACCAGGCGCTGGTGGAGGATCTGACCCACCGGATCGCGCTGGCCGTGGACAACGCCCGGCTGCACGCCGAGACGCAGACCATCGCGGAACGGCTGCAGCGCTCGCTGCTGCCGGACCTGCCCGAGATCGAGGGGCTGGACCTGGCCGCCCGCTACGCCCCGGCCGGCGTCACCGCGGAGGTCGGCGGGGACTGGTACGACTCGTTCCCGCTGCCCAACGGCGACACCGCGCTGATCATCGGCGACGTCACCGGGCACGACCTGCACGCGGCGGTGACGATGAGCCACGTGCGCAACATGCTGCGCGGCATCGCCTGCGACCGGCAGGAGCCGCCGGGCAAGGTGATGAGGCGGCTGGACATGGCCATGGACACGCTCTACGCGCACCAGACCGCGACGTGCGTGTACGGGCTGCTCAAGGGTCCGGTCGGCGGCCCGTACGCGTTCCAGTGGTCCTCGGCCGGGCATCCGCCGCCACTGCTGATCACCGGCGACGGCGACACGCGGTTCCTCGACTCCGGCCACGGCATACTCCTCGGCGCGCTCCCCCGGGCCGAGCGCACCGAGGTGAGCGCGTTCCTGCCGGCCGGCGGCGTCCTGCTGCTCTACACCGACGGGCTGATCGAGCGCTCGAGCGAGAACCTCGACCACAGCATGACCCGGCTGCGCCGGCACGCCGCCGCCCTGGCCCGAGGCAGTCTCGACGCGCTGTGCGACGGCCTTCTGGAGGGGCTGGCGACGAACTCCCACGACGACGTCGCCCTGCTCGCCGTCCGGCTGCCCCGGCCCGCGCCTGACCGGCCGCCGGCGCCGGGAGCGCCCGCCGGGGCCGGTCGCCGGGGCCGGTCGCCGGGGCCGGTCGCCGGGGCCGGTCGCCGGGGTCAGCCGCTGTGCGGCAGTCCCACCAGCGTGCGCAGCGCCGCCGTGCGGTACGCGGTCGGGCCGTGCCACTCCAGCAGCATGATCGTCGCGTCGTCGCCCAGTCTGCCGTGGTGGTACTCCAGATGGTGGCGGACCAGCCGGCGCAGCATCTCCGGCAGCGGTAGCCCGTCGGCGTGGTGCATGATCAGGAAGTCCACCAGGCGCTCGATGCCGAACTCCTCGCCGTGCGGGTTGCGCGCCTCGGTGATGCCGTCGCTGTAGACGACCAGCCGGTCGCCGGGCTCCAACTGCCCCCGGTGCACCAAGGGCGGCGGCCCGAGGCCCAGTCCCATCGGCGGCGCCGGCTCGCCCTCCAGCGCGATCGGCACGCGTCCGCCGCGGATCAGGAGGGGCGGCGGATGGCCGAGGCTGATCCACGACAGCACGCCGGTGCCCAGGTGCAGCCGGCTCAGCAGACCGGTGGCGTAGCGCGCGCCGTCGAACTGCCCGGCCAGCGCCCGGTCCACCGCCTCGGCCGTGGCGACCATGTCGGCGCCCGTACGGCGCTGGTTGCGGCTCGCGGCGACCGCCAGGTTCACCGTCAGCCCCGCCGCGGTGTCGTGGCCCATCGCGTCGAACAGCGCCAGGTGCGCGACGTCGCCGGCCAGCGCGTAGTCGAACGCGTCGCCGCTGATGTCGTACGCGGGCTCCATGACGGCGCTGATCAGCACCCGGTCGGTGGCGAAGGTGCGCGGCGGCATCAGCCGCCACTCCATCTCGGCGGCCACCCGCATCCGCCGTCTGCGCACCAGCCGGGCGTAGGAGTCGGTGGTGGACCGCTTGCTGACCACCAGCATCGCGACCAGCGCGGCGAGCTTGCCGAGGTCCTCGTCCATCGTGACCCGCGCGCCGGGTGCGCCGACCCGCAGGACGCCGATCCGCTCGGTCCCGTCGAGCAGCGGGATCCACAGGTGCGCGGACGCCGAGCCCGCGGCGGCGGCCGACGCGGCGACCTCGCCGCGCTGGAAGACCCGCCCGGCCATGGTGCCGTCGATCGCGAGCTCCGCGGACGTGCCGTCCAGGCCGACCGGGCCGGTCGGGCCGTCGGGAGCCTGCGGGTCGCCGGCCGCGGGCGACGGGTCGTCGGGCAGCCGGTAGAGGCGTTCCTGCTGGAGGTCGGCGAGGTAGATCACCGCGTCCGGCCACCCGGCCGCGGCCGCGTAGCGCGCCACGATGCGCGGCAGCTGCTCCCACGTCATCAGGTGGCTGGCCTCGAGCAGGTCGCCGAACGCGCGCGCCCGGATCAGACGCGTGCGCCGGCCCGCGTTCGCGCGGACACGCTTGCTGGCCATGGTCCGGCGCCTTCCTCGGCTACGGGACGGACGCGTACCGGAACGCCGCCCTCCAGCCACGCTAGCCGCGCCGTCCGCGACCCGCTCCCCAACCGCACCGGCCCTGCCGTCCGCGGCCCTCTCCGCAACGCGCCGGCCCTGCCGTCCGCGACCCGCTCCCCAACCGCACCGGCCCTGCCGTCCGCGGCCCGCCCGGCGGGCGCCGGGCCGGCCCGCTCGTCCGCCGGCGGGGCCCGGTCGTGCTTGTCCGCCGCGGACGCGGGTATCCGGCGGCACATGCGGCTGACGGTCGGCGATCCCTCGCGTCCTGGGTGGACCAGGCGCCCGTGCGGGCGCGGGTTCCGGTACTTCGCCGCGGACGGCGAACCGGTGCGGGACGCGGACGACCTCGCGCGCCTGCGCTCCCTGGCCATCCCGCCGGCCTGGCGGGAGGTGTGGATCTGCCCGCGGCCCTCCGGCCACCTCCAGGCGGTCGGCACCGACGCCGCCGGGCGCCGCCAGTACCTCTACCACCCGGAGTTCCGGCGGCAGCAGGAGCAGAGCAAGCACGAGCACGTGCTCGTCGTGGCGGAGCGGCTGCCGGCGGTGCGCAAGGCGGTGGCCGACCGGCTGGCCACCCGCGGCCTGAACCGCGAGCGGGTGCTGGCCTGCGCGGTGCGCCTGCTCGACGTGGGGTTCTTCCGCGTCGGCTCGGACGCCTACAGCCGGGAGAACGGCACCTACGGGCTGACCACGGTGCTGCGCGAGCACGTGACCTGCCGCGCGGACGAGGTCGCCTTCGACTACCCCGCCAAGGGCGCCAGGCAGCGGGTCGTCGCGCTGACGGACCCGGACGTGCGCAAGGCCGTCACCGAGCTGCGCAGGCGCCGGGGCGGCGGCGACCGGCTGCTGGCCTACTGGGAGCACCGGCGGTGGCACGACGTGCACAGCGAGGACCTGAACGCCTGCCTGCGCGAACTGGCGGACGTCCCGGTGTCCGCGAAGGACTTCCGCACCTGGCACGCCACCGTGCTGGCGGCGGTGGCGCTGGCCGTGTCGGCGAGGGTCGCGGGCGGACGGACGGTGGCCCGCACCCGCGCGGTCAACCGGGCGGTCCGCGAGGTGGCGCACTACCTCGGCAACACCCCCGCGGTGTGCCGCGCCTCGTACATCAACCCGCGGGTGGTCGAGCTGTTCCACGAGGGCGTCACCGTCGATCTGGACTTCGACGCGCTCGGCGCGGACACGCCCTACGGGACCCCGGCCATGCAGGGCCGCATCGAGGACGCGGTGCTCCGCCTGCTCACCCGGTGAGACTCCGCGTCCCGCGCGGCGGACGACGGTGCCGCCCCACGGCGGTGACCAGGCGCGCTCCCCGGCCGCCCGCGGAGCGCCGCGCGGAGGCGAACGGGTGACGGGGATGCGTGAGGGAGAACATTCCGGGCATCCGCTCCTCGACGGCAGGTGCGGGCCCGTGGGCCCCGCGGCCGGCCGTCCTCCGGGCGAACGGAGCAGGCCGCACGCGGCCCCCGCCGCCGTGGCCTGCGCGTCGGCGGGACCCGGAGCCGTGACAGCCGGTCCGCCGCACCAGAGCGGCGGACCCCACCCTGGACGACGAGGCGGTCCCCTGATGCTTTTGACATCGACGGCGAGGTCGGCCCGGTCCGCCGTGTCGGCCGGATCGGCCGCGCCCCCGCGCCGGCCCGTGCTCCACGACTGGTGACGGTGCCGGGGGTGTACCGGCCGCAGCACGACTCCCGCATCCTGATGCGGGCGCTGTGCGCCGAGCCCGTCGGGCCCGGCACGGACCTGCTGGACCTCGGCACCGGCAGCGGCGTGCTGGCGCTGTGCGCGGCCCGGCTGGGCGCGCGGGTCACGGCGGTCGACGTGTCGCGGCGCGCGGTGCTGTGCGCGCGGGTCAACGCCGCGCTGGCCGGGCACCGCGTGACGGTGCGCCGCCACGACCTCTCGCCGCCCGGGCGCGCCTTCGACGTGGTGGTCAGCAACCCGCCGTACGTCCCCGCGCCGGGCGGTCCACCGCCCCGGCACGGCGCGGCACGCGCGTGGGACGCCGGGCACGACGGACGCGCGGTGCTGGACCGGGTCTGCGCCGCCGCGCCGAAGGTGCTGCGCCCCGGCGGGGTGCTGCTGATGGTGCACTCCGGCATGTGCGGCGCGCAGACCACGCTGCGGCAGCTCGCGGACGCGGGCCTGGCCGCCCGGGTGGTGGCGCGCGAGCGGGTGCCGCTCGGGCCGGTGCTGCACGCGCGGCGGTCCTGGCTGAGCGGCCGGGGCCTGCTCCAGGACGGCGAGGACACCGAGGAACTGGTGGTCATCCGTGCACAGCGCTCCTGACGACGCCCGCGGTGCCGGCAGCGCCCGCGCAGCGGGCGACGCCCGCGCCCCCGGCGACATCACCGCCCCCGGCGACGTCACCGCCCCCGGGTCGTCCGAGGACGCCCGCGCGCCCGGCGGCGCCCGCGGCGAGGCGCGCCGCGTCCGTCTCGTCCGCGGCGGGCCGGTGCTGGTGGAGGGGCCGGTGACGGTCGTGGGCGACGACGGTGTGCCGGTCACCTCCGACCGCTTCATGGTGGCGCTGTGCACCTGCCGTCGCAGCCGGCGCTATCCGTGGTGCGACACCAGCCACCGGCGCAGGACCGGGACCAGGGACACGCCCCACGACGAGGAGAAGGAGGGTCCGCGATGACGGTCCGGACGACGACGCGCCCCGCCGAGTCCGCAACCGCGCCGGCCGGTGCGCCGGCCGGCGGGACGCCCGCGAGTCGCGCGCCTGCGCGCCGGCCCTGCCGGCCGCCCGCGGGCCGGTGTCGGAGTCCGTGCTCGCCGCGCTGCTGCGCCGGCCGGGCGGTCCGCCGCTGCCGCTGGAGACGGCGGCCGACGCCGAGCCGTACGGCGAGGACCTGCACCTGGCGCTCTACGTCCTGTACGAGCTGCACTACCAGGGCTTCGCGGGGGTGCCCGACGTGTTCGAGTGGGACCCCGAGCTGCTGCGGCTGCGCGCGGTGCTGGAGGACCGCTTCCTGGCGGCGCTGCGCGCGGACGTGCCGGGGACGGCGAGCGCCGACGAGGCGCTGGCGCGGATCCTCACCGAGCCGGTCGGCGACCCGGGCGGCGTCAGCCACTTCCTGCGCCGCGAGGGCACGCTGGAGCAGATGCGGGAGTACGCGGCGCTGCGTTCGCTGTACCACCTGAAGGAGGCCGACCCGCACGCGTGGGCCATTCCGCGGCTGTACGGGCGGCCCAAGGCCGCGCTGGTGGCGGTGGAGTTCGACGAGTTCGGGCCGGCCACGCGGAGGGCGTGCACGCGCGGCTGTTCGCCGACCTGATGGTTGACCTCGGACTGGACACGGACTACGGCCGCTATCTGGAGGCGGCGCCGGCCGCAGTGCTCGCGACGGTCAACCTGATGTCGCTGCTGGGCCTGCACCGGTCGCTGCGCGGCGCGCTGGTGGGGCACTTCGCCGCCGTGGAGGTCACGTCCTCGCCCGGTTCGCGGCGGCTGGCCGAGGCGCTGCGCCGGATAGGCGCGGGCCCGGCCGCGCAGCGGTTCTACGACGAGCACGTCGAGGCCGACGCGGTGCACGAGCAGGTGGTGCGGCTGGAGGTGATCGATCCGCTGATCGCCGCGGAACCGCGGCTGGAGGCGGACGTGGCCTTCGGCGTCGAGGCCACCGGCCTGCTGGAGGACCGGCTCGGGGACGTCCTGCTGGCGGCGTGGCGGGAGGGCCGCTCGGCGCTGCGCGGCTGACCGGCGGGGTGCTGCGCGTCGCGGCCCCCTGCGCACGGCGCAGGGGGCCGCTCGCGCGCGGCCGGAGCCGGTGCGGCGGTCGCTCCCGGTACCCCCTACGGCTGCGCGGCGGTCGGAGCGGACGCGGCGGTGAGCAGCGCCTGCGTGCCGGTGATCATGAGCAGCCGGGAGACCGGCCCCGACGGGTTCACCATCCGCAGGTCGCACCCGTAGGCCGCCGCCGTGCGGCGCAGCGCGAGCAGGACGTTCAGCCCTGAGCAGTCCAGGAAGCGCACGCCGCTCAGATCGACGTCCAGTCCCTCCTCGGCGAGCCGCAGGCTGTCCCCCAGCGCGTCACGCAGCATCGGCACGTTGTCGAGGTCGATCTCGCCGGTGAGCGCGGCGCGGGACCGGCCGCCGTCCTCGGTGAGCCGGATGACGAGCCGGCCGCGCAGGTCCCTGACCGTCCGGGCGGCGGGCGGCGTGAGGGCTACCCCCACCGGAGGCAGCTCCCGGCGCTCGTGCGCGAGCGTGACAACCTCTGAGCCGGGCATCATCGCTCCCCTCGCCGACGGACTGTTGCCCGTCCAGCATCGGAGACTACGAGGCACACGTCAAGAAATACACGAAACGATGTTCACGTATCAGGTGACGTGAATGTTTCGTCGTACGATGTCGCCCATGGACGATGCCACGCCGACCCGCCCAGGATGGACCTTCCTGACCAACCACGCACGGGTGCTCGCCGCCATCGCGCGCGACCCCGGGGTACGGGTACGCGACATCGCCACCAGATGCCTGCTCACCGAGCGCGCCGTGCAGAAGATCATCGCGGAGCTGGAGGAGGCCGGCTACCTGGAGCACACCCGGGTGGGCCGGACGAACCACTACACGATCAAGGACGAGACGCCGCTGCGGCACCCCGCCGACGTCGGGCCGACGGTGGCCGACCTGCTGGCCCTGCTGGCGGTGCAGCGCCGGGCCGAGGCCCACCCCGAGTACCAGGCCCCGCCGGAGAACGGGTCCGACGGGGACCGGTCCGACGGCGACGGGTCCTGAGGCCGGGCGTCAGGCGGACGCCGCGCCGAAGTCGACCGCCTTGGTCTCGACGGTGCCGGCGGTGCGGCCGGGCGCCGACTGGTAGGTCCAGTAGAGGTTGGTGTGCGCGATGACCTGGGCCGGCGGCGGGGCGCCCCACGCGGTCTGGTCCTCGGTGGTGTGCGCGTCGCTCACCAGCGTGGTGTCGTAGCCCCGGGTGAACGCGCCGTGCAGGGTGGACCGCACGCACGCGTCGGTCGACGCTCCGGTGACTATCAGACGGCCCACGCCGAGGCCGGCGAGCACCTCCTCCAGTTCGGTGGCCTCGAAAGAGTCGCCGTAGTTCTTGTGCACCAGCGGCTCGGCGTCGCCGGGAACCAGCTCGGGGACGATCCGCCACTCCTCGCTGCCGCGCACCAGGCCCTCGTCGGAGTGCTGGACCCATACGACGGGCACGCCCTCGCGGCGCGCCTTCGCCACCAGGGTGTCGATGTTGGCGACCACCCTGTCCCGCTCGTGGCCGCCCTCCACCACGCCGTTCTGCACGTCGATGACGATCAGTGCGGTGTGCGGGCGGTTCTCCAGTGTGCTCATGGCCTTCCCCGTGTTCTGGCTCGCGGTGTGCGTCCGGCGGTCGGCCGCCGGACTCCTGTGCGTTCCCCACGCTAGCCCCGGCCACTGACAACGGCCCCCGGCCCGGCCGGGGGCCGATCGCTCACAGCTGCGAGCCGCCGCCGTCCACCGCCAGCTCCGAGCCGGTGGTGAACGTGGCGTCGAAGGCCAGGAACGCGACCGCGCGGGCGACCTCCAGCGAGGTGCCGAACCGCTGCATCGGAACACTGGCGACCAGGTCCGCCTTCAGCTGCTCGACCGCCTCCGCCGGCATCGACGCGTCCAGGATGCCGGTGTCGATCGGTCCGGGGCTGACCGCGTTGACGCGGATGCCGCGCGGCAGCAGCTCGCGGGCCATGGTCCGGGTCAGCGAGCGCAGCGCGGCCTTGCTCGCGGAGTACACGCTGAGCATGTCCAGGCCCTTGACGTCGGCGACCGAGGTGGTCATCACCACGCCGGCGCCGTCGTTCAGCAGCGGCGCGAGCTTCTGCACGGTGAAGTACGGGCCCTTGGTGTTGACCGCGAGCACCCGGTCGTAGTCCTCCTCGGCGGTGCCGGCGAGGGGCGCGAAGTGGGTGATGCCCGCGTTCACGAACAGCGCGTCCACCCCGCCGAGTTCGGCCTTCACCCGCTCGGCCAGCGCGTCGATGTCGGACAGGTCGGCGGCGTCGCTGCGCACGGCCACCGCGTCCGGTCCGAGCTGTTCGCGGGCGGCGTCCAGCTTGGCCTGGGTGCGGCCGGTGACCAGCACCCGCGCTCCCCCGTCGGCCAGCAGTCCGGCGGTCACGAGCCCGAGCCCGCTGCTGCCCCCGATGATCACGACGTTCCTGCCGTCATAGGCGCCCATGTCGGACGGCCCCTCTCCACGTTCGAATCCGGTGTCGGCGCGTGCCCCGGCGGGCGCCGGCCCGGCGTCCCGCGGCGGGGCCGCCGCGCACCGTCGAGTCAACGACCGGTCCCGCGGGACTGTCCAAGACCTGTTGCGTACCCCCCTCATAGCCGCGGCGTATGGGGACGCGCGCGGCCGTCCCAGGTGGGCGCGGACCGGGCGCCGAGCAGCCCCGCCCGGGCGGCGCGGGCCGGGAGTACGCTTCCGGTGTGTCCGACGTCTTTCCGCCGCCCGTGCGCGCCGATCTCGGCCCGGACCTCGATCTGCGGCTGGTGCGCTATTTCACCGTCGTCGCCGAGCAGGCGAGCTTCGGCCGTGCCGCCGCCGCGCTGCACCTCGCGCAGCCGTCGCTCAGCCGCCAGATCCGGCGTCTGGAGGCCCAGTTGGGGGTGCGGCTGCTCGACCGCACCTCGCGGGGCAGCGTGCTGACGGCGGCGGGGCGGGCGTTCCTGCCGCAGGCCAGGGCGGTGCTGCAGGCCGCGCGCACCGCCATGGCCAGCGCGCGCGAGGCGGAGCCGCCGCGGTCGGTGACCATCGGCCACGTCGACGACGTGGTGGTCACCCCGGCGGTGCGGGACCTGCACCGCCGGCGGCCGGACGCGCGGGTCCGCACCCGGCACCTGACCAGCCGCACCGCGCACGACGCGCTGATCGGCCGGCAGGTGGACGCGCTGGTCGCGCGGTCGCCGTTCGCCTTCCCGGCGGAGGGGCTGCGGATCAGCGTGCTGTACGAGGAGCCGCGGGTGCTGGTGGTGCCGATCGCGCACCGGTTGGCGGGCAAGGACGCGGTGGGGCCGGCGGACTTCGCGCAGTAGGCGTTCATCCCGTGCCCGATGGCGGCGAGCGCCACGGCGTGGGGCGTCTTCTGGCACCTCGACCCGCGGCCGGGCGAGTGGACCGCGCCCACCGGGCCCGCGCTTATCGACAGCTTCGAGGACAAGCTCGAACTGATCGCCGACGGGCAGGCGGTGGCCGTCCTCCCGGCCGGCGACCGCCGCGTGACGCTGCGCCCCGACCTCACCACCGTCCCCATCGAGGGCGTGGCCCCCTGCCAGGTCGTCCTGGCCACCCGCGCCGGCGAAGAGGACCCCCTGGTCGCCGATTTCCACGACTCCGCGAGGACGCACCTCCCCCAGGCGGCGTGAGCGCTCCCGCGCGGGGTGGGGGCGTCGCGCCCGCGCACGGGCGGTTGGCCGGAGGCCGCCTACGGGCGGCGCGCGAGCGGTTCGCCGCGGCGAGCGGCTGAGCCGGTCGCGGCGGTTCGGGCGAGGCGTGCGGCCCGAGCCCGCGGGTCACCGCGGTACCGGCGGCCCGGCGCTCCGCCTCCGCGCGGCGAGCGGCGGCGGGCGAGCCGGTCGCGGCGGTTCGTGCCGGGCTGTGCGGGCCGCTACGAGGTGCGGCCGCGGGGCGGGCGCTTCGGAGGGGCCGCGGCGGCGCGGGCCGTGCGCGCGGCCCGGTCGGCCCGGTCCAGGGCTTCGGCTGCCGTGTGTTCGCGGTGCTCGGCGCAGTCGTGGGCGCGGTCGGCGTCCGCGAGGGCTTCGCGGGCCTCGGCGGCGCGGCGTTCCGCGGCGTCGCGGGCCTGTCGTGCCTGCTCGCGGCGCTCGCGGGCCTCGGCCAGCGCGGCCTCGGCCGCGGTGTGCTCCTCGCGGCGTTCGCGGGCCGTCCGCTCGGCGGCCTCCGCCTTCTCCCGCGCGCGGTCCAGGCGTTCCTGCCGGATGCGCCTGCGCTCGGCCAGCTCGTCCTTCTCCGCCGACTTCTCCGCCGACTTCTTCGCCGATTCCTTCGCCGCTTTCGCCGCCGCTCTCGCCGCCGGCTTCTTCGCGTCCGGCTTCGTCGCGGCGCGCGGGCCCGGGCCGGCGGCGCGGCGTCCGCGAGGGCGGACAGGCCGGCCGGGCTGAGGGCCGTCTCCAGCCGGCCGGCGGCCCATCGGTCGGCCGCGTCGGGATCGGCGAGCGCCGCCCGCAGCGTAAACTCGACCTCGCGGCGCACGGTGTCGGACAACCGCTGCCCGGACTCCTCGGCGAGCCGCGCGGCCTCGGCCGACAGCGCGCCGATCACGCGCCACTGCTGCCGGGACAGCTCGCGCAACCGTCCGGGGTCGATCGTGCTGTGGGCCTCGCGCAGCGCCCGGCCCAGCTCCAGGAACCGCGCGGTCTCCGCCGGCTTCGAGCGGGCCAGCAGGTTCGCCGCGAACGCGGCGAGCGTGGGCCGCCGGGCGCCGCGTACGGTACGCGCTCCCGCGGCGTCGCCTGCCTGCTTCAGCTCCGCTGCCAGTTCGCCGCGCCGGGCGACGAACCCGGACGGCGGCACGGCGTACAGCTCGTCGAGCGCGGCCTCCGGGCCGACGGCGCCGCGCTCCCCCGAACCCCCCGAGCCCCCCGAGCCCCCGCGAGCGCGCCGCCCGCCCCGGTCGTCACGGCCCCCGCCGCTCTTCCCGCCCGCGCCGCGGCCCCCGCGCCGCCCGCCGCCCTCACCGGCCGCCACAGCGACCCCCTCGCACCCCGGCAGCCGGCCCGGCGCACGAGCCCGGGCTCGACCAGGCGCGCAAGCCGGCGCCCGGCCCCGCGCGGAAGCCCACGGGACCCACGCGCAAGCCCGGGCCCGGCCCCGCGCGCGCGACCGCGCCCGGCCTCGCGGCTGAAGAGTGCCTCATGCTCCCACTGTGCACCGCTCCCCCGGCCGGCGCCGCGCGACGGCCGCCGCCGGCCCGGGAAGCGGGAAGCACCACACGGCCCAGCGCAGTGCCCGCTCAGCCGCCCCAGCCGCCCACCGCCAGGCGGACGAAGTCCCTGACCAGCGGGTTGCGCACCGCCTGCGGCCAGGCCACCACCAGCTCGCTGGGCGGACGGTCGGCGAGAGGTACGGCGACCAGCCCGGCCGGCAGCGGCTGGTCGACCGGGGCGAGCGCCGACGTGCCGTTCCACAGCGCCGCCCGCAGGCAGTCCTGCACCGTGCGCACGGCGGGCGAGGCGTCGTCGGGCGGGCCGCCGGTCCAGTACGCGGTCCACAGCGGATCGGCGCCGTCCGGGAGCCGGACCCAGCGGCGGCCCGCGAGGTCGGCGCGGCGCACCGAGGCACGCCCGGCCAGCGGGTCGTCGTCGCGCACCACCACGCCCACCGGCACCGAGCGCAGCGCATGCGTGACCAGGCCCGTGGCGTCGAAGGGCGTACGGGTGACCGCGACGTCGACCAGTCCGCCGCGCAGGCCCGCAGTGGGGTCGCCGAGATCGGACTCGCGGACGGTCACCCGCGTCCGTGGGTGGCGGGCCCGGAAGGCCGGCACCAGCCGGCCGCCGACGTGTTCCGCCGCGTCCGCGAGCGTGCCGACCGCCAGGTGCGCCGCGCCGGCCGCGGCCGCTACCCGGCCGCGGATGCGGTCCGCGCGGGCCAGCAGCGCGCCCGCCTCGTCGTAGAGGACCGCGCCGGCGGGCGTCAGGACGACGCCCTTGGGGGTGCGCTCGAAGACCTCGACGCCCAGCTCGTCCTCCAGGCCGCGGATCGCCCGGCTGAGCGGGGGCTGCGTCATGTGCAGGCGCCGCGCCGCCCTGCCGACGTGGCGCTCCTCGGCGACGGCGACGAAGTACCGGAGCGAGCGCAGGTCCACGCCTGCCACGATACCCGCGCGGTATCGGGCGCACCGAGGCGGTGTTGGATTCCCGGCCCCGCCCCGGCCGACCATCGAAGACGCCGCAGGCACCCCGCCGCGAGCACGATGCCCCAGGCCCCACGCCGACGGCGCCACGCCGACGACACCCCGGCGCAGCGCCGCGCGGGCGCCGACGCCGACGAGAGGTGACGGCCATGACCGGCCCTTCCGCACTGACC
This sequence comes from Actinacidiphila sp. DG2A-62, assembly GCF_035825295.1. Taxonomy (NCBI): domain Bacteria; kingdom Bacillati; phylum Actinomycetota; class Actinomycetes; order Kitasatosporales; family Streptomycetaceae; genus Actinacidiphila; species Actinacidiphila sp. DG2A-62. The sequence continues at coordinate 8,010,747 of NZ_JAYMGI010000002.1, read as the reverse complement.
ATCGGGTGCTACCCGTACGACACGACCAGGCAGTTGTTCGAGCGGCCGGTGACGGTCGACGGCCTGGACGCCGTCGTCACCACCGCGCCGACGCTTCCGGAGATCTTCGAACGCACGGTGCGCGGCGACGAGTTCGACGTCGCCGAACTCGGACTCACCTTCTACCTGCGGCTGTTGGAGACCGGACTGCCGTTCGTCGCCCTGCCGGTCTTCCCCAACCGGGTGTTCCGCCACAGCTGCGTCTTCGTCAATACGCACAGCGGGATCACCGGGCCGCGGGACCTCGCGGGCCGCACCATCGGCGAGTTCGGCACCTACGGGCAGGACTCCGGAGTGTGGGCCAAGGGCGTCCTGATGGACGAGTACGGGTTCCGGCCGGAGCGCAGCCGGTGGGTGATCGGCGGCCTCGAACGCCCCGCCGCACCCTTCGACTTCGTCCCGCACCCGCATCCGGCCGACGTCGAGGTGACCACCGCGCCCGAGGGCCGCGCCCTGGGCGCCATGCTGGAGGCGGGCGAGATCGACGCGCTGTTCTCCGCGAACGTCCCGCAGTGCGTGCTCGACGGCTCGCCGCACGTGGCACGGCTGTTCCCCGACCACGAGGCCGTGGAGCGCGACTACCACCGGCGCACCGGCGTCTTCCCGATCATGCACGCCGTCGTGGTCCGCCGGGACCTGCTCCGCGCCCGCCCGGGCCTGGCGCGGGCGCTCTACGACCTCTTCTCCCGCGCCAAGGACGCCGCCGCCGACCGCTACCGCGAGCACCGCAGGCTCTACCAGATCCCGACCATGATCCCCTGGGCGAACGCGCTGTTCGAGCGCGCCCAGGAGGAGTTCCCCGAGGACTGGTGGCCGTACGGCGTCGCGGCCAACCGCCGGACGCTGGAGGCGTATCTGCGCCATCACCACGAACAGGGCCTGTCCACCCGGCGGTTGGCGGTCGAGGAGGTCTTCGCCGCCGAACTGCTCGACACCTAGGCGACGTCGCGGCGGGCGCACGATAGCCTCGAAGCGTGGCCAGCCGTTACTACGTGTACATCAGCGATGCCAAGGTCGACATGCTGCTGTCCCAGGTCGACCCGGGCTTCGGCCGCCGGATCATCACCGAGGCGGGCGCGGGGCTGAGACTGTTCAGTGCCAAGCGGACGGTGCAGGCGCCCGAGCCGGACCACATCGCGCGCCTGGAGCGGGTGCTGCGACACCTGGAGGAGGAGGGGCGGGTCGGCGACGTGGACGAGCCGGCGCCGTACTTCCGCGGCCGGCTGCCGATGCGATGGGGCCCGCTGCCCGGCGGCGGGGCGTCGACGGTGTACTTCGCCGGCCGCACCGCGCGGACGATCCTCGGACTCGGCGGCTCCGGCGGCCACGTGCTCGGCCCTGCGGCGCCGCCGCCCGCGCAGTTCGCGCCCTCCTCCCTGCCCGCGCTGCTGGCCGGCCTCGGCGCCGCCCTGGCCGGCGAGGCCGGCGAGGCCGGCGAACTGCCCGCCGACGACGAGCACCTGGGGTGGGTGCACACCGCCGGCCTGCTGCTGCGCGGGCCGCTGCAGGAAGTGGAGTTCCTCGCGCGCCGCCTGCTCACCGGCCCCTCGCCGTACCCCGAGATCGACGGGCGGCCGGATCTGCGGGTGCTGCTGGGCAGTCCGCTGTACGTCGCCCTGGCCGACTGAGGGCACGCCGGTGACGCGGGGGCAGGGGCGGCAGTGGCAGGTCGGCGACGTGATCCTGGACCTGTACGAGGTGCTGGACGCCGTGCACAGCGGTGGCATGGGCGTGGTGCACCGGGTCCGGCACCGCGGCTGGAACATCGACCTCGCCGTCAAGACGCCGCGCCCGCGGGCCGTCGCCTCGCCGCGGGCCAGGCGGCGCTTCGAGGAGGAGGCCGGCACCTGGGTGGACCTGGGCCTGCACCCGCACACCGTCAACTGCGCCTATGTGCGCACCCTGGACGGGCTGCCGCGGGTGTTCGCCGAGTGGGTCGACGGCGGCAGCCTGGCCGACGCGGTGGCCAGCGGCCGGCTCTACGAGGGCGGTCCGGGCGCCGCCCTCGCGCGGGTGCTGGACGTCGCCGTGCAGACCGCGTGGGGCCTGCGGCACGCGCACGACAGCGGCCTGGTCCACCAGGACGTCAAGCCGGCCAACGTCATGCTGGAGCCGGACGCGACCGCCAAGGTCACCGATTTCGGACTGGCCAGGGCCCTGCCGGAGGCGGGACCGGCGGACGCGGAGCCCGGTGGCGGCGCGGGGCCGTCCGGAGGGGCCGGCGGCGTCACGTACGCGGGGATGACCCGCGCGTACCGCTCCCCCGAGCAGGCCGCCGCCGCCGCGGGCCGGCGCGACGTCCGGCTCACGCCCGCCACCGACGTGTGGTCGTGGGCGCTGACCGTGCTGACGATGTTCGCCGGCCGCGTCCCCGCGCCCAGTGGCGAGGCGGGCGCCGAGGCGCTGGAACTGCTGCTGGCGACGGGCCCCGACGACCCCCGGCCGCCGGCCGTGCCGCCGGCCGTGGCCGGGCTGCTGCGGCAGTGCCTGGTGGCCTCCCCCGCCGCCCGGCCGCAGCTCGGCGAGCTCGCGCGGGTGCTGGCCGACCTCTACGGCGAGCTGACCGGGACGCCGTACCCGCGACCCGTTCCGCGGGCCGCCGCGCTGCTGGCGGACGGCCTGTCCAACCAGGCGCTGTCCATGCTGGACCTCGGCCGCCCGCGGGAGGCCGTGGCGCTGTGGGGCCGCGCCGTCACCGCCGACCCCGGCCATCTGCTCGCCCGGTACAACCAGGGCCTGCACCTGTGGCGTACCGCCGCCGTGACCGACCAGGAGCTGCTGGCCACGGTGGCCGCCGCGCGGGACCCGGACGGCGACGGCCGGTCGGTCGAACGGCTGCTGGGCTTCGTCCACTTGGAGCGCGGCGACCCGGAGCGGTCGGCGACGCTGCTGCGCGCGGCGGCCGGGGAGGACCGGGCGGCGGCGGAGGCCGCCGAGGCGCTCGCGGAGGCGGAACGCCGCCCCGGGCTGCGGCCGGTCCTGCTCACGGACGGCGTGGACCTGGTCACCGCGGTGGCCGTCTCCGCCGACGGGCGCCGGGTGCTGTCCGGCGATCACGACGGCCGGCTGCGGCTGTGGGACGCCGAGCACGCCCGGTGCCTGCGCGAGCTGACCGCGCGGGGCGCCCGGGTCACCGCCCTCGCGGTGGACGCGGCGGCCACGGTCGCGCTGGTGGGCCGCGAGCTGGGGCCGCCGGAGCGCTGGGATCTCGTCCGCGGCGAACGGCTGCCGCTGCCCGGCGAACCGCCGGAGGACACGGCGGATGGACGACCGGGCGACGCCCCGGATGCACAAGCGGGGGACGCGGCGGCGTACGGGACCGCGGGCCCGCCCGCGCAAGCCGCCGGACACGTGGCCGGGGACGGCGGCCCGGACCCGGCGCAGGGCGCGGCGGTCACCGCCGTGGCGGTCAGCGGTGACGGCGCGGTCGCCGCCGCCGGGCACGAGGACGGCGGCGTGCGGCTGTGGTTCCTGGCCGGCGGGCGGGCGCCGCTGCGGGTGCGGGCGCACGCGGGAGCGGTCCGCACCCTGGCCCTGGACGCCGCCGGCGCGGTCGCGCTGTCGGCCGCGTCCTCGATGTCCCGCGACCAGGCGATCGCCGTCTGGGACACCGCGAGCGGGCGGCGCGGCGCGACGCTCGCCCAGCCTGCGGACGAGCGCGGCGGGCCCGCCTGGGGCTCGTTCCGCTACGAGAACGCGTTCTCGCCGGACGCCGGGCACGCGCTGCAGATCTGGGACGAGGGGCCGATGGTGCTGTGGGACCGCGCTGCCGGCCGGGCCGTCGCGGGGCCGCCGCATCACCTGCGGCACGTCGGGGTCAGCGCGCTCGCCCCCGGCGGCGCCCTCGCCGTCGTGGGCGCCGGCGGCGCGCCGACCCGCGTCTGGGAGCCGCGGACCGGGCGGTGTCTGCACACGTTCGGAGCCGACGCGCCGGCCGGCGGCGACCCGGAGCCCGTCTCCGCCCGTGCGGCGGGCGACGCGGCAGGCGCAGCAGGCGCGACGGACGCCGCGGACGGACGCGACGGCGCGGACGGACCGGGCGGACCGGGCGCACCGGACGCACCGGACGCACCGGGGACGGCGGACGGACCGGGGACGGCGGACGGCGCGGACGGCGTCGGCGACACGACGTACCTGCGGTGCGCGGCCGTCAGCGGTGACGGGCGCACCGCCGTGCTCGGGCTGGACGGCGCGATCCGGGTGCAGCCGATGCCGGTGCCCGGCTACCGCGCGCCCTGGGCGTACGCCCGGCCGAGGGCGGCGAGCGAGGTGGCCGGTCACGAGGCGCGGTTCCGGGCGCGGATGGCGCAGGCGCGGGAGTTCGTCGCGGCGGAGCGGTACGGGCGGGCGGCGCGGAGCCTGCGGGCCGCGGAGGCGGTGCCGGGGTTCGCGCGCCATCCCGACCTGCGGGAGGCCTGGCGGCTGGTGGGCCGGCACGGGCGCCGGGCGGGGCTGCGCGGGGCGTGGCCGCTGTTCGACCTCGACGGGCAGGGGATGTTCCCGGACCCGCTGGTCCTGGCGGCCGGCCGGGAGGGCGCGTATTTCGCCACCGTCCGGCTGGGCGGCCCGGTCGACGCGTGGGACGCAGCCGACGGGCGTCTGCTGCACGAGTACACCTGGGACGTCGGGTCGGCCGGTGCTCTGCACCTCACCGCCGACGACACGGTCGCCGTGGTCCACGACGACGTCCACCGCACCGTGCACCTGCTGGACCTCGTCGCCGACTGCGCCTATCCGCTGTCGACCACCGGGCGGGTGTCGGCGACGGCCGTGTCGCCCGAGGTCAACTGCGTGCTGACCGGCGAGACCGACGGCCGGCTGCGGTGGTGCGACATGGAGATCCGCCGGGAGCGGCGCACGGTCGACGCGCGCTGGGACGAGGTGCCGGCGCACCGACTGGCGGTGGCAGCGGTCGCCCTCGGCGAGGAGGCCAGGTTCGGCGCGTCCCGCGCCGCCACCCGCACGGACGTCTCCGAGTCCTGGTACCCGCACGACGACGAGCTGTGCCTGTGGAGCCTGGACACCGGGGAGCGGGTGTGGCGGCAGGACGGGCGGCCCCCCGGGCTCAGCCTGGCGTTCAGCCCGGACAGCGGGACGCTGTTCGAGTACGGCGCCCAGGGCCTGTGGGCGTTCGACGTGCCGACCGGCCGCCCGCTGTACGCGGTGGACGGCGTCAACAACCACCACGTCCTCGCCGTCACGCGCGACAGCAGCCGGGCCGTGACGGCCGACCACCGGTCGCTGACCGTGTTCGACACCGCGACCGGCCGCGTGCTGCGGTCGATCGCGGACGCCGGGGAGACCTTGGCGCTTGCCCTCTCCCACGACGGGCGCTACGCCGTGGCGGGCGTCAGGGGCCGGCGGCTGCGGGTGTGGGACCTGGCGTCCGGCCGCCTGCTGCGCACGCTGGAAGGCCACCGCGGCGACGTGCACACCCTGGTCCTGAGCACCGACGGCCACCGGCTCGTCAGCGGCGACTCCCACGGCACGGTCCGCGGGTGGGAGCTGGCCTGGGACTTCGACGTCCAGGACGGCGAGGGCGACGGCCCCGAAGGGCGCGGGTGACGTGGCCGCGGAGGTGACGCTGACCCTCCGCGCGGGTGCGGCCGTCGCGGTGCACACCTTCGTCCGCCGCGCCACCTGCCTGGTCGGGCGCGGCGAGGAGTGCGGCATCCGGCTGGACCGCGGCGAGCGCCGGGTCTCCCGCCACCACTGCGTCCTGGACGTCAACCCGCCGCATGTGACGGTGCGGGACCTCGGCAGCCGCAACGGCACGTACGTCAACGGCTCGGTGCTGCGCGGGCCGGACACCGAGCGGGAGCTGGCCGACGGCGACGAGGTCCGGCTCGGCGGCGCGGTGCTGCGGGTCTCGGTGACCGGCGGGCGGCCCCGCGGGGAAACGGGTGCGCGGACCGGCGGGGAAGCGCGGACCGCGGAGCGGACTGACCCCCTGATCGGCACGCGGACCGGCGGCCGGGCCGGGGACGACGCCGAGGAGGCCGCGCACGCGCTGATGGCCGCCGCGCGGGGCGGCGATCCCGCCCTCGCCCCGCTGCACGGCTGCCGGCTGCTGCAGGAGCTGGGCCGCGGCGGCCAGGGCGTCGTCCACCTGCTGCGGCGCGAGGAGAGCGGCGAACTCCTCGCACTCAAGACTTTGGTGGCGCACGGGCCGGCGAGCGACTCGGCGCGGGACGGGTTCCTGCGGGAGTTCGCGTGCACCCGGGCGCTGCGGCACCGCAACGTGGTCGCCTTCCACGCCGGCGGGGCGTACGGCGACACGTTCTACTTCACCAGCGAGTTCTGCCGTTCGGGCAGCGTCGCGGACCTGGTGGCCCGGCACGGCGGCCGCCTCGGTGTGCGGCGCGCGGTGGCGATCACCCTCCAGACGCTGCGCGGGCTGGAGTACGCGCACCGCGCGCCGGTGCCGGTGCGGCTCGCCGACGGGACGCGGACGGTCCGTCAGGGCCTGGTGCACCGCGACATCAAGCCGCAGAACGTGCTGCTCACCCGGTCGGCGGAGGGCACGGTGGTCAAGATCGCCGACTTCGGCCTGGCCAAGGCGTTCGACAGCGCGGGGCTGTCCGGCCACACGCAGACCGGCGCGATGGGCGGCAGCGTGGCCTTCATGCCGCGCCGCCAGGTCATCGACTTCAAGTACGTCCGCCCCGAGGTCGACCTGTGGGCGGTCACCGCCTGCCTGTACTGGATGCTGACCGGCGCGCCGCCGCGGGACTTCCCCGCGGGCGCCGCGCCGGTCACGGTGGTGCTGCGCGAGCCGCCCGTGCCGGTGCGCGACCGGGTGCCCTCGCTCCCCCGCGCCCTCGCCGAGCTGATCGACGCCGCGCTGGTCGACCGGCCGGACGTCACGCTGACGACGGCGGCCGACCTGTCCCGCGCCCTGCGCCGGGCGGTGCGCCCGGGTACGGACTAGGTTCCGTCCGGGGGTCCGCCGCGGGTGCGGCGGGTGCGGCGGCGTGCGGCGGCGGTCGCGGCGCCGCCGAGCACGACGGCCAGGGCCGCAGCGGCGGCGGCCGGCAGCCAGGCGTGCGACGCGCCGGCGGTCGTCCCGCCCGACACGTCGAGCACGATCGGCGCGACGTCGTCCGCGGCGTCGCCGTCGTGGGTGTCCTCGCCGGAGGTGCGGCGCACCCTGACCGAGCCGCGCGCTCCGGCCACCGCCTTGTCGACGCGCAGGGTCACGTCGACCGCGTACGCCTGGCCGGGTGCGAGCTGGCCCTCGCGCTGCGGCCCCATCCCGCAGTGGTACACGCTCGCGCCGCTGTGCCGGGGCGAGCACCACCAGGGGTTCGGGACCTCCTCGGGGTCGCCCTGGTGCAGGGAGAGCACGGTGGTGCCGGGCGGCGGCGTCACGTCGAGTCCGGTGTCGCCGACGGGCCGCCCGGCCATGCTTCCGGGGCCGTCGTTGCGCACCGAGAGGGTGAACCGCACGACCTGGCCGACCGTTCCGTGCACGGTGGCGCCGACCGCCCGGTAGTCGGCCTGCTGCTCGGCGACGGCCCGGAAGGTCCCCGCGACCCCGCCGACGCGGGCGCTGTCGCCGGAGCCGGCTCCCCGGGACCGGCGCGGTGCATGCCCAGGACGGGGCCGGTGCCGCGGCTGGGCGGTCCGGCGAAGTCCTCGTCGTCGCTCCACGCGGTCACGGCGAGGTCCGTCCCGGCAGGGGGGATCGTGTACGTGACCTCGCCGGACGTCAGCTCCGGCCGGGCCCGCAGGGCGATGGGCGTGTCCACGGCGTACGCGGCGCCGGGCGGGATCTGCCGGGTGAACGTGCACCAGAAGTCGTAGGCGGTGTGCCCGGCCGCGCCGGGGCCCTGCCGGTAGAGGCAGTTGCGCGGCACCTTCCCGGCCGGGTCGAAGCCGACGTCGGAGACGCCCCACAGCACGAAGCCGCCGAGCGGCGCCACCTGGCCGCGGTTCTCCACGACCAGCGGATCGCGGACGACGTCGCCGGGGTGCACGCCGGTGACCGTCGGCACGTCCCGTACCCGCAGGTCCGGCGTGCCGATCACGGTGTGGACGCGGGTGGTGGCGGCTGCGTGCGGGCCGCCGGCGGTCTCGGCGGTCACCAGGATGTCGGCGGTGAAGCCGATCGGCGCGCCCGGCGCGGCGGTGAGCGCGAACGGGTAGTCCCTGACGTCCTTGTCCATCCATTCGCGGCAGGTGACGACCAGGCCCGAGCGGGTGCAGTCGGTGGGCACGTCCGCCACCGTGACCTTCCCGGCCAGCGCGGTGGCGTCGACGGTGAGCCGGCCGGGCACGCCGGTGTCGTCGGAGTCGCTCAGCCGCAGCGGCAGCTGCTCGTTGTGCAGTCCGGCCGGCTGGATCGTCGTGCTGACGTAGTACACGTTCCCACCGACGAACCGCAGCGTCGGTGTGCCGGCCCGCGCGCCCGCCGCGCCCGCCGGGGCCGCGCCGAGGAGCGCCGAGCCGATCAGCGCACAGGCCGCGGCAGCCGTCCGTACCGCCCTGGTCCACGTCCGCACGCGCCTCTCCCCGTCCCGGGCCCGCCCGGGTCCCGCCGTCCGCACCGGCCCGTTCCCGACACCGGCCGTGCGGCCGGTGGTCGCCGATCGGCCACCGGGTACGACGGCCGGGGGCCGGAAACGGTTGTACGGACGTGCGGGCGTCCCGCGGCCGGCGGGTCGCGGGACGCCTGGACAGGGGGAGCGGCGGCGCCGCTCGGGCGGTCACATCTGCGGCTGCGGCTCGCGTTGCCGGCCGGACCGCAGGATGAGCTGCTGGAGTTCGGCGGTGCACATCATGTAGCCGTCGGGCGTCGGCAGGTGCTCCAGGTAGTGCGCGAGGTCGGAGGCCAGCGAGAAGACCCGTACCGGGGTGCCGGCGGCGCGCGCGGACTCCACGACCCTGCGCACCCCGTCCAAAACCGCCGGGTGGCGGGTGCGGTAGGTGTCGGCCACCAGGTGGTTGCCGCGGTCGGCGGCCAGGTAGAACTGCACCAGGTCCTTGATGCCGACGAACAGCTCGCTGACGCCCGCGGCGCACAGCGCGGTGGTGGCGTGCACCGCGGAGGGGGTCTCCACGAACGCCGACAGCGGCGTGCCCTCGGGCAGCCGCAGGTGCTCGCGCAACTGCGCGAACTCCACCTCGTCGGTGACGAACGGCACCGACAGCTCGACCCGGTCCGCCTCGTCGCCGAGCCGCTTGCGCAGCGCCGCGAGCATCGCGTGCAGGGCCTGGCGGTAGGTGGCGGAGCCGACCAGCCAGCGCGCCCCGTGCAGCCCCATCTCGGGGTTCGGCTCGACGGCCACCGGGGCCGTCTCGGTGACGCCGGCGGCGTGGTCCGAGCGCAGGTCCAGCATCCGCAGGATCAGCCGCTGGCCGGGCAGCAGCGCGTCGACGAAGCCGCACAGCCGGTCGGCGATCGCCTGTCCGTAGGCGGCGATGCCGGCCGGTCCGGCGTCCATCGCGTCGAGCGGGCTGAGTCCGGCCGCCAGGCAGATGAACTCCTCGCGGATGAAGAACGACTCCACCCGTGCCGCGTCGGGCCCGGTGGCGTTGATGGTGTCGATGTCCTGGAGGTCGGCGATGACCGCGCAGGCGGAGCCGATGTCCTCCAGCCGGGGCTCGCGCGGCTCCGGCTGCGGCACGGGCGCCGACTCCACCACGATCGACTCGCTGTCCAGGTACAGCGTGACCTCGCCGACCAGGTCGGCGAGGTCCGCCTCGTCCACGCGGAGCACCGGGATGCCCCGGCCGCGGCACAGCGACTGCATGTGCCCGGTCAGCCCGCCGGCGCCGCAGACGACCGCGCGCGACGCCACGATCGCGTCGTACAGGCCCGCTTCGAGGGAAGGGGCGACGAGGATGGAACCCTCGCGTGGACTTCTGGTGCGATTGCAGGTGCCTCGCACCACACTCTCGGTGCCACCAGCCAACAGGAATCCCTGAATCCGTCGCCCGTTCAACTAGCCCTCCGGATCTTCGGCGTTGCCTATCCCCAGTTGTCGACGTAGCTGCCGTGGCGTCACGGAGACGTCGGTGAGCCGTCGTACCGCGGCCCGGTTGACGACCGCCCGTACCAGGCGGTCGTGCCGGGAAGCATCCGTCGGAAGGGTCGGACGGCCGGCCATGGCGCGGATACACGTTTCCAGCAGCGAATCGAGCACGTCCCGTTCGCTGCGCACACGTGTGGCCAACCGCCGCACCTCCAGCACCACAGCCTGCTCCAATGCCGCCGGGACCGCTTCCTCTGTCTTGCTGACGTAACTCCGGTCATGCGGGTGTCGAGCCAACTCGCGGCGCACATCGTCCTCGAACAATTCCACGTGTTCGATGGCGTGCGCCGCAACCGCGATCGAGTGATTCTTGATGGCCGCAAGATTGAAGGCGAACGCGCCGGTTCTGCCGTTCCGCACGATCTCGTCGCCCTCGCGCAGCACGCCGACGGCGGAGACCGGCCCGACCGGCTGGCCGTCGGCGTCCAGCAGCGTGCCGTGCTCGTCGACCTCCAGGCCGCGTCCGGTGCGCTCGTGCGGCACGGCGATGCCGCGCTGCAGCAGATTGCGCCACAGCGGCTGGCCCACCCTGGCGTAGTCGCTCTCGCGGCCGAAATTGGACACCACGAGGTCGGCCTCGACGGTGTATTTCTCCTCCTGCCCGGTGACCGTGACGACCAGCCGGCCGGAGTCGGCGGAAGCCGCGGGGGCGGAACCGGAGGAGGCGGCGGGAACCGCCGGGGTGATCGACTCCACCCGGCCGACCAGGAGCTTGAGCGGCCCGTCCGCCGGGCGCATCGCGCGCTCGATGACGGACATCGTGTAGTCCATCGCGCCGACCCGTAACGCGGCGATCGTGGTGCCGAACTCGTCGAGCAGACTGCGCAGTTCGCGGGTGGGGATACGGTCGATGGCTTCCGGGAGGTACGGCTCCCACGCCTTGGTCACGCGCTCGGCGACGATCACCGGGTCGATGTCGGGGTGCTCGCGCTCCAGCGTGGCGCATGCGGTGCGCCACTCCCGCACCACCCGGCCGAGGAACTCCTCGCGGTCCCGGAAGGGCTCCAGCAGGGCCGCGGGGCGCGGCAGCCGGACCACGCCGTGCTCGTGGCCGCCGGGGTAGGTGCGAAAGATGGTGCCGGACTTGGAGATGAGGTGGATCCGGCCGGTGTGGCCGGCCCGCAGCAGCAGGCCGGCCGCGTCGTAGGCGCTCAGCACCGAGCCGACGATCGCCACGGTCGCGTCGCGCGGGAGGGTGGAGAGCTTGCGGATGCCGGCCGCGGAGTACGGGTTGCGGACGAAGGAGCCGTGCCCGACGACGTCGGCGGCGAACGGCGGCTCCTTGAGTTCGAGCCCGGTGGCCAGCACCACGTGGTCGGCGGTGACCAGGGAGGTGCCGGGCAGCGGTCCTGGCCGGACCCCGGCGAGCTCGCCCGGGTCCAGGTCGCGCACGGTCACCTCGACGCCCTGGGCGCGGATCTCCAGGTCGACGGCCTCGCCGTCGGCCGGCACCAGGACGGCGCCGGGCCGGCCTCCCGCACGGCCTCGGCGAGCCGGTCCTCCAGGTAGTCCTGGAAGATCCGGCGCGGCGCGGGTCCCTGCTCGACGAAGGTGGCGGCGGCCCACTGCGGCGGCCAGTCCCCGCGGTCGGCCTCGGAGTTGGCCCAGTGGACGAAGTCGAGGACGTCCTCCCGGAACACCGACATCCGGCCGGCCTGGATGTTGAAGACGTGGTCCCAGGGGTTGCCGTCGCGGTGGTAGGCGACGCCGGCCGACCGGTAGTCCGAGCGGCGTTCGAGCAGCACGACCTCCAGCGGCTGGCGCGCGAAGTGGAGCAGTCGGATCGCCGTCGCCGTGCCGGCCAGGCCCGCCCCGACGATCAGCACTCGGGGGCGCGCGCCCGTTCGACTCATGAAGCCTCCCCGTGAACGGATGAACGCCCGGCCGATGCCGTCGTGCCGGGCGCCTGGTGTCGCTGACGGTGTGCCAACTTGCGTGCGTACGTGGACGGTTCGTGAGCCAGCGGGCCACCAGGCTAATGCCGGGGCGGGCGGTGTTCGCTTCAGTTGGCGGATTCGGCACCCGAAGCGGCCGGAAGCGGAGGCATGCGTGACGGAACGCCATGGCGCGGCGGCGGAGCGCAGCCGGGCCGGGTGCGGCGGCGGAGCGCAGCCGGGCCGGGTGCGGCGGCGGAGCGCAGCCGGGCCGGGTGCGGCGCGCGGCCCGGGGAGGGGCTGTCCGGGCCGCGCGCCGGGAGGTTCGCGGCGGCGGTCAGCCGTCCAGGCCGGGCGCGGCCGGGACGTCGAGGTCGGTGCGGGCGTAGTGGTTGAAGTAGTTGGTGTACAGGTTCACCGCCACGTGCGCGAAGACCTCGGCCAGCTCGGTGTCCGTCCAGCCCTCGGCCAGCGCCTTGTCCCAGGCGGCGTCCGACGCGTCGCCGACCTCGCCGGCCACCTCGCGGGCGACCTGCACCAGGGCGTCGAGCTTGGAGTCGCCGCCGGAGTCGCCGCGGCGGATGGCGACCGTCTCCTCCTCGGTGAAGCCCGCGGCCTTCGCCGACATGGTGTGCGCGGACTGGCAGTAGGAGCAGTCGTCGACCGCGCCGACGGCCAGCGCGATCGCCTCGCGGGCACGGGCGTCGAAGGTGCCGTGCTCGGCGATGGCGCCCTGGATCGCGGCGTAGGTGTGCAGGACCACGGGCGAATGGGCCATCTCACCATGGATGTTGAGCACCCTGCCGAAGCGCTTCTCCAGGGCCCGCAGGGTGTCCCCACTGGCTGCGGGCGCGCTGTCGACGGTGTGGACGGGAATCCGCGGCATGGGAATGCCTCTCCTCGTAGGTGTGGGTGTTCCTCGCCCTCCGTAGTGTGCCGAAGTCGCGCACCCGGCGGGCCCGGACGCGGGTCCCCGGGCGGGATTGGGCAATTCAGCGATACCGCCGGCCGCGGCGGGGACGTCGAGGAGGCGGCGCGGGGCGGCCGAGCGGCGCGCGGTCGCCGAGCGGCGCGCGGTCAGACCCAGCCGCGGCGGGCGGCGGCCAGCGCGGCCTGGAAGCGGGTGGTGGCGCCGAGCGCGGCCATCAGGCGCTGGATGCGGCGCTGCGTGGTGCGCGGACTCCAGCCCTGGGTACGGGCGATGGCCGCGTCGGTCAGGCCCGAGGTGAGGAGGGTCAGCAGCACACGCGTCTCCTCGTCCGGCGGTCCCCCGGCCGCCGGACCCGCCACCGGGGCCGGTGCGGACGCGGAGGCAGGCGCGGGGGCCCCGACAGGCGCGGCGGCAGGGGCCGGAGTGCGGGTGGGAGCAGGGGCCGTGGCGGGGACCGCAGCCGCGCCCAGCTCCACCGCCCGGTCCCACTCCGCCTCGAACAGCGCCGCGAGCGCGACCAGCATCGGCGAGGGGCCGACCAGGTACGCCGCGGAGTGGCCGCCCGCGGCCAGGCTGAACGGGATGAGCGCCGCCTCGTCGTCGCGGATCACCAGTTTCAGCGGCAACTCGCCGCGCACCCGTGCCTGTTCGCCGGCCCGCACGCTCGGCAGGATGTCCTGCGCCAGCCGCCCCGGCCAGGCCACCGCGTCGCGCGAGTAGATCACCCGGTGCACCACGCCGGTGCGCTGACGCCGTATCTGGTGCTCGAAGTTGCTGCCGGGCCGGTCCACGTACGGCGGCAGGTCGAAGGCGCGCACCTGGTGGCGGGCGCTGTTCAGGAGCCGGTGCGCGGCCTCGCTGATGTCCTCCCGGTGGGTGAGCAGCTCCACCGCGATGGCCGGGTCGTGGATGCGTCCGGCCTCGCGGTGCGCCTCGGCCAGGCGCTGCACCAGCGTGCGCGCCGCGTCGAGCCGTCGCTGCCGCTCCTGGATCAGCGCGGTGACCGCGACGTCGGGCGGGGCGGCGGTGAAGCGCGGCGGACGGCTCCCGGCGCGGGTGGCGAGGTCCTTGGCGACGAGGGCGGCGAGCACCTTGGCGGTCGCCGCGGTGCTGGCGCCGACGACGCCGGCCAACTCCGAGGCGCGGCTGCGCGGCCGGCCCACCAGCGCGGTGTAGACGCGTTCTGTTTCCGCGCCAAGTCCCAGGATGTCAAGGTCCATTGCATCTCCGCGCTCGCGTGGCCGATGGTCGCCACCTGGCACAACCCGGCCAGTATGAACATCTTGCACATGATCGCCTCCCCTTGGCATCTTCCAGCCCACAGGGCGTGGTCCCGGCGCCGGAGCAGACCCGGGACCGCGCTCCCCCTGCGCGTCCGCATTCCTCCGCCGGAAGGTGTCCCATGCACCGGTCCCCTCTGCCGGGCGGCCCGCCCGGCCGCGCCCGCACCGTCCTGGTGGCGGTGGCCGCGGCCGTCGCCACCGCCGTGGCCGCTCCGACAACGGTGTCAGCGGCGACGCCGGCCCACCCCGCGGGCCCGTCCGCCCCCGCCCCGGGCGGCACCGGCACGGCCGCCACCGCGGCGGACACGTCCGCCGTGCCCGGCTCCTCGGCCGGCGCCGCCCGGTCGCCGCTGCCCGCCCCCGCCCTCACCGCGCTCGGCGAGGACGCCGGCCCAAGGCGCCCGCGGCGCCGCGGCGCCAGGGCGTCGTGCCGGGGCAGGTCCTGGTCACCCTGGACGCCTCGACGTCGGTGACCGGCGCGGCGACGCCCGGCACCCGCGTGGCCGCGCGCCGCCCCGTCACGAGCGACGCCGCGCTCAACTCCCGCCTGGCGTCCGCCGGGGCGCTGTCGCTGCGCCCGCTGCTGCCCGGCGTCTCCACCGCCTCGGCCGAGGCGCTGACCGGCGCGGCTGCCGACCAGCTCGGGGCGGACGCCGCCGACCTCGCGCACACCTACGTGCTCCAGACCTCGCAGCGCGACTCGGCGGCCGTGGCGCGGGCGCTGCGCGGCAGCCCCGGCGTGGCGGCGGCCGAGCCCGACCGCTATGTGACCACCATGAACAGCGGTGCGCAGCCGCTGCCGTCCTCCGCGCCCAAGCCGTCGGCGCACGCCCCGCAGGCCGGCGCCGCGCCGTCCGCCGCCCCCGCGGGGCCGCCGGCCTCGGCGCCCCGGGCGACGCCCGCGGGCTCCGCCTCGGTCCCCGGCAACGCCGCCCTCGCCGACTCCGCGCAGTCCTTCCTCAACGCCGGCGGCGTCGACGCGGTCGGCGCGTACGCGCTGCTGGGCGACCGCTTCGGCCAGCGGCCGGGCGCGGGCGAGACCGTCACCAACGTCTCGATCGGCGACCTCACCGACCAGTCCATGGCGGACGCGGGCGACGCGTACGTGGCCGGCAACGGCCCGACGACGATCCTCAAGGACGGCAGGCGCTACCTCGACCTGCCGTCGATGCCGCTGATCCCGACCTACGTCGCCACCGACGCCGGCGGCCTCGACGCGTCCGCCTCGACCGAGGACCAGGACCCGACGTTGGACGAGGTCCTGCTGGACTTCAGCGTCATGTCGCCGCTCCCGCACGACGAGCAGCGGCCCGGCGCCACCGGCAGCGGCTACACCGACCTGCTGGGCATCGCGCCGGGCGCGGACTACCGGCTGGTGGTCCCCGAACAGCCGACCACCGACCGCATCGCCGGCGCGCTGCTGGCCGCCGCGCACCAGTCGCCGAAGCCCGACGTGATCACCGCGAGCCTCGGCTTCGGCACCGACGCGCAGGGCCTGCCGGGCCGCTACCTGGAGGACGACCCGGTGATCCGCTCGGTCGTCGCGACCATCGTGCGGCGCGACGGCATCGTGGTGTCGATCTCCTCCAACGACGGCACCCGCCTGTACACCCCGACGGCGGTCGGCCCGGACGGCGGCAGCACCCCGACCGACACCGCGCCGAACGCGGCCGCGGCGACCTCCGTCGACGACGACGCGCTGTCCACCACGCCCACGAAGGTGCCCGACACCGGCGCCATCGCGGCCGGCGGCAGCACCCTGGACGACACCCTGGCGCAGGGCCCCGGCGGCCCGGCGACCACGGCCGAGACGCGGATCAGCGGCTTCGGCACCTTCTCCTCCGGCTTCGGCAGCCGGGTGGACCTGTCCGCGCCGAGCGACAACATCCTCGCCCTCTCGCACGCCGCGGGCGGCTCCGCGCAGGACGTCGCGGTGTCCCTGAACGGCGGCACCTCCGCCTCCGCGCCGGAGATCGCCGCGGCGGCGGCCGTGGTGCTGCAGTCCGCCCGCCTCGGCGGGCGCCACCTGGACCCGCGGCAGGTCCGCGACGTGCTGGAGCGCACCGGGCGGGCGGTGCCCACGCCGCCGCAGATCGACCGGGAGCTGCACGTCGGCCCGCAGATCGACGTGACCGCCGCCGCGCAGGAGGCGCTCGGCGGCAGGGCGCCGTCCCGGCCGGCGCTGGTCCGGCTGTCCGTCGCGCACCGGGTGACCTCCGGCAGCCTCGGCGGCACCTTCCTGGAGACCACCGACCAGGACCGGATCGACCTCGGCGACATGGCCGCGGGCGGTGACGGCGAGGGCCTGGTGGGTCCGGTGACCTTCGCCGGCGACGTGACCGGCCTGGGCGGCGCGCCGGCCTCGTACACGCTCACCGTGGGGCGCACCGTGTTCCGCTCCGACACGCCCGCGATCCGGGTGACCCCGGCCCAACTGCTGGCCGCCGCGGGGCTCCCGGTGGTGTCCGCCGCGGACCGGCGGCTCACCGTGTCCTACGCCGTGCTGCGCGGCGGCCGGACGGTGGCGAGCGCGCAGCGCACCCTGACCGTCGGCCCGAGCGACGGGCGGTACGCGGAGGCCGCCGCGCCGAGCGTGCCGGCCGTGGTGCCGCAGGGGCACTCGGTCACCGTGTCGTACGACCTGACCGGGGTGGCCTCGACGTCGAGCCCGCAGCTGGTCGTGTCCACCGTGGGCCACTGGAACCCCGACCTGGCGCCGCTGTTCACCGCGGCCTGGCACCAGGAGCTGACCGCGCCGCGCGGCACGGTCACCGTCCCGGCGTCCGCCTTCGACGACGGCGGCGGCCTGTACGGCGTCGGCATCGCGCAGTCCGGCTTCGGCGGCAATCCGCTGCGCGTGGTGTACGGCGAGTTCGCGCCGCTGCGGGTGGCCGGCGGCGACGCGGCGGCGCGGCCGGCCGCGCCGCTGCTCACCGGCGCCGAGGGAGGCAGCGCCCACACCGCCGAGGTCACCCGCGCCGAACCGCGGTTCACCCTGCGCTACGACGTGCGGTCGGTACCGGGGGCGCGCGGCGCGGAGGTGGAGTTCTCCGCCCCCGCCCCGACGAACTTCGGCTCGTACAACACCTTCAGCAACGCCAACGGCACGGTGCTGGACGACGACGGCGTGGACACTCCGTCGACCGCGCACCGGGTGCTGTCCGGCACGTCCGGCGCGGTGCGGCTGGACCCGGCCGCGCTGGGCCTGGGCAGCTCCACCGCCTACGGGGTGCGGGTGCTGGCGCTTGACCGGTCCGGGCACGTGACCGGGCAGGCGTCGGCGCTGTCCTCGCTGTCCTTCGACGACGGCCTGGCGCCCGCCGGCTCCACCGTGAGCAGCTTCGCGGCGGCCGGCGACGGTTCGGTGGCCGCGCTCGCCACGGCCGACGGCGGCGCCGAGGTCCGGCACTACTCCACCAGGACCGGCCGGTACGGCGCGGTGATCACCTCGGACGGGCCCGGTTCGGGCTACGAGGTGCTCGGTGTGTCGGCGGGGCGCGTCCTGCTGGTGCACACCCCGGCGGCCGGCGCGGACCCGCGGGTGGAGACATGGGACACCGCGAAGGACGCGTTGGTCGGCTCGGCGGCGCTGCCCGCCGCGCAGGGCTCTTTCGTCACCGGCCGGGTGGACGCGGTGCACGGCCGCGGCGCGCTGCTGCTGCACGGCGCGACCGCCGATCTGGTGCTGCCGGTGGACCTGGCGACCGGCTCCGCGGGCGCGCCGATCACCGCCGACCCGCCGAACGTGCCGGCCGGCTCGTACGGCCTGCTGGCCTTCGACGCCTCCTCGGGCGCGGTGTTCCTGACCAAGGCGGCCGGGCCGTACAACTGCCTGGGCGGCGCCACGGTCGCGCGCGTCGACCTGGTCGCCCGCACGACCGCCGCCGACGGCTCGACCTCGGCGTGCAGCCACGGCATCGCCACGGACGACGCGGGCACGCTCTACAACGCCTTCGCCACCCAGATCAGCGTGAACCTCGTGCCCACGACCACGCTGTCCGCCCTGGACGACACCACCGGCGCACCGGTCGGCGACCCCTTCGCGGTCCGGCTCGCCAAGCCGCAGGCCCTCGCCGTGGACGGACCGCACAAGGTCGCGCTCCTCTCCTACGCGACGCCCGAGGGGACCGTCTACTTCGGCTCCGGCATGTACGTGCCCGACAACAACTCCACCGGGCGTCTCGTCGTGGTCGACCTCGCCACGGGCACGGTCCTGCGCTCCCTCCCGGGCGTCGGGGCCACCGCCGGCGGCCCCGCACCGGCCCTCCAGCTCGACCCGGCCACCCGCACGGGCTGGACCTTCGGGCCGTACGGCGAGCAGATCCAGCAGTTCTCCTACTGATCGACCGTCGGGGTCGCGGCCCCGACGGTCCCGATCTGCTGAACGGGCGACGCCATCCCGTCCGTTCGGCGCCCGCCGGCGGCGGGGACGCCCTCATCGGGCCGCCCCCGCCGCCGGCGCCGTTGCCTTCCCGGAGGGCCGCCGCCTTCCCCCGAAGGACCCGGCGCCGTCGCGACTCCCGCGTCAGCCGAGCGGCCAGGCGCGGTCCATGGACCGCTCGTTCTGCTCGGCGTCGGCCGACGCCCGCCCGAGGAGCTGCCGCCCGAGGTCGAGCAGGGCGCGCCCGGCGGCGTACTCGTCGCCCACCTCCGGGGCCGGCGGATCGTGCCGACTGCGCTGGGCGGTGGAGCGGCAGCGCAGCGTGCGCCCGCCGGTGTCGAGCACCGCCTCCACCGTGGTGTCGTCGTCGTTCTCCTCCACGATGTCCATGCGCAGGGTCCAGGTCTTGGTGCGCGCCTGCGGCGCGGTTCGCTGCTGCATCACGGGCCGTCCGTTCCTGAAGCTCGCTCCGGGCACGGCCGCGCGGCGGACCCGTGCGCCGCGCCCGCTGACGTACCAGCCCCTGCCCGCTCACAGGTCGGGCAAACCGGACATCCGGCGGGGCCTGCCCGAGCCGACTGGGACGGGTCAGGGCGGGCACCCGCTCAGCACGGAGTGTCCGGAGCGCGGGAGGTGGCCGGTGGTGGATGACGGGGACAAGGACGGCGGGGACGGCGGGAACGGCCGGGGCTACGACGCGACGCCCTATCTGCCGGAGCGCGGCGGGCTGCCGGCCCACCGGGCGACGGCGCGGGACTGCCGGGGGTGCCCGCTGTACCGGGACGCGACGCAGACGGTGTTCGGCGAGGGGACCGCGTCGGCGCGGCTCATGATGGTGGGCGAGCAGCCCGGGGACAAGGAGGATCTCGACGGCGAGCCGTTCGTCGGCCCTGCCGGGCGGCTGCTGCGCAAGGCGCTGGACGAGGCGGGACTCGCCGACGAGAAGCCCTATGTGACGAACGCGGTCAAGCACTTCAAGTACACCCCGGTGCGGCGCGCCTCGGGCGCGAAGCAGCGCATCCACAAGCCGCCGACGCTCCGGGAGATGTCCGCCTGTCGGCCCTGGCTGGCGGCGGAGCTGCGGCTGGTCGGGCCGGAGGCGGTGGTGGCGCTCGGCGCGACCGCGGGTCGCGCGCTGCTCGGGCCGTCGTTCCGGGTCGGCCCGGTACGCGGCACGGTCCTGCCGCTGCCCGCGCCCGACGCCCTGGGCGCGCCCGCCCCGGGCGACGCGGCGGCGGGCGAGGGGCCGGGCGCCCCGCGGGCCTGGCCGGTTCCCACCGTGCACCCCTCGTCCGTGCTGCGGGCGGACGACCGCGAGGCCGCGTACGACGCGTTCGTGGCGGATCTGCGGGTGGCGGCCGGACTGCTGCGGGACTGAACGCCCGGCCGCCGCCACCGCCCGACGGGGACCGGCCACGGCGCCGGCCGCGCGCACCGCACCGGCCGCCGGTCGCCTGCCGCCGCGCCGCCTGCGGCGTTTCCCCCGCGCGCGGCCGGGCAGCCGTCCGGCATGGACCACTCGCAGGCACCCGTTCTCGACGCCCTGGCGGCGTACCACGCCGACGGACAGCTGCCCTTCACCCCGCCCGGCCACAAGCAGGGCCGCGGGGCCGACCCGCGGGTGCGCGCCGTGCTGGGCGACGCGGTGTTCGCCTCGGACGTGCTCGCGGTCGCCGGGCTGGACGACCGGACCTCCTCCGGCCACGTGCTGGAGCACGCCCAGGAGCTGATGGCCGACGCGGTCGGCGCGGACCACACCTTCTTCTCCACCTGCGGCAGCTCGCTGTCGGTCAAGGCGGCCATGCTGTCGGTGGCCGGCCCGCACGAGAAGCTGCTGGTGGGCCGGGACGCCCACAAGTCGGTGATCTCCGGGCTGATCCTGGCCGGCATCCGCCCGATGTGGGTCGATCCGCAGTGGGACGCCCGCCGGCACCTCGCGCACCCCCCGTCCCCCGCCGCCTACGCCCGGATGCTGGACGAGCACCCCGACGCGCGCGGCGCCCTGGTCACCAGCCCGACCCCGTACGGGACGTGCGCCGACCTCGCCGCGATCGCCGAGGTGTGCCACGACCACGGCGTGCCGCTGATCGTGGACGAGGCGTGGGGCGCGCACCTGCCGTTCCACCCCGACCTGCCGGCCTGGGCGATGAACGCGGGCGCCGACGTGTGCGTGACGTCCGTGCACAAGATGGGCTCGGGCCTGGAGCAGGGCTCGGTGTTCCACCTGCGCGGTGATCGCGTCGGCCCGGACACCCTGCAGTCGCGCGCCGACCTGCTCGGCACCACCAGCCCGTCCGTCCTGATCTACGCCGGACTCGACGGCTGGCGCCGGCAGATGGCCGAGGAGGGCCGCCGGCTGCTCGACGGCGCGCTGGCGCTGTCCCGGCGGGTGCGCGGACAGCTCGCCGCGATCGACGGCCTGCACGTCAACGACCGGGACGACTTCTGCGGCCCGGGCCTGGGCCACGACATGGACCCCTTGCAGGTCTTCGTCGAGCTCGACGGCCTGAAGATCAGCGGCTACGCGGCCGCCGACTGGCTGCGCGCCCACCACCGCGTCAATCTGCACGTCGCCGACCACCGCCGGGCCAGCGCCCAGCTGACCTACGCCGACGACGCCGGCTCGGCCGACCGGCTGGTGGAGGCCTTCGCCGACCTCGCCGCGCACGCCGAGGAGCTGCGCCCCACGGCCGAGGTGGACCTGCCCGACCCGGCCGAGCTGCGGCTGGAGCAGGTCATGCTGCCGCGCGACGCCTTCTTCGGCCGGATCGAGCAGGTGCCGGTGGAACAGGCCGAAGGCCGGCTGGCCGCCGAGGTGCTCACGCCGTACCCGCCCGGCATCGCGGCCGCGCTCCCCGGCGAGCGACTGAACGCCGCGGTGCTTGACTACCTGCGCAGCGGTGTGAAGGCCGGCATGGTCGTCCCCGATGCCGCGGACCCCGAGGCGGCGTCGATCCGGGTGGTCGCCGACGAGCCGTGATCCGCCGGACGGCGGACGGTTCGTCGCGGACGTACCGCCGTTCGGGCGGTGTCCCGTTTGCCGGGGCGGGGTCCGGGGAGGCATCGGTCGTGCTTCGGCCCGGAAGGCACGCCCCCGGACGCGGGCGCGCGCCGGGCCCCGGGCCCGGCGGCCCGTCCGGCCTCGCGCCCGACGCCCCGAGGACACGACTGCGCCATGCCGCCGCGCGTACGGCCCAAGCACTCGCACGACGACGCCCCGGACACCCAGGAGGCGTTCCGGCGACTGGCGGCGCTGCCCCCGGGGCCGCGCCGTGACGCGCTGAGCCAGGACCTGGTCACCCAGTGGCTGCCGATGGCGCACCGGCTGGCGGCGCGCTACCGCGACCGCGGCGAGGTGTGGGACGACCTGCGCCAGGTGGCCGCGCTCGGGCTGGTCAAGGCGGTCGACCGGTACGACCCCGAGCGCGGCGCGGCCTTCGCGACGTACGCCGTCCCCACCATCGAGGGCGAGCTGAAACGGCACTTCAGGGACTGCTCCTGGCTCGTGCACGTGCCGCGACGGGTCCAGGAGGCCAGGGCGCGGGTGCGCGCCGCGCTGCCTGAGATGCTCCGGGCGTCGGACACGCAGTGGCCGGAGCCCGCCGCGGTCGCCGCGTACACCGGGCTGACCGAGCGCGAGGCCGCGGCGGGTCTGGAGGCCCTGGACAGCTTCAGCCCGCTGTCCCTGGACGCTCCGCTGCGTTCGCAGAACGGCGCGGTCCGCTCGCGGATCGGCGTGCTGGCCGACACCCTCGGCGCGCCCGACGCGCGGCTCGGGCTGGTCGTGGACCGCGAGTCGGTGCGGCCGTCGCTGCGCGGCCTGACCGAGCGCGAGCGCACCGTGCTGTACCTGCGGTTCGTCGAGGACCGCACGCAGAGCGCCATCGCCGCGCACCTGGGCGTGTCGCAGGTGCACGTCTCGCGGCTGATCCAGGGGGTGTGCCGGCGCATCCGTGAGGAGGCGCTCGGCGCGCCCGCCCCGGCCGAGCGATCAGGTCCCGCCCGCCCCGGCCGAGCGGTGAGCGCGCCGGCGGGCGGGACGGGCGGGACCTGACGGGCGAAGGCCAGGGTGCGCGAAGGCCCGGGTGCGCGAACGCCCGGGTGCGCGAACGCCCGGCTGCGCGAACGCCCGGGTGCGCGAAGGCCGGATGAGGCCGAGGCCGGCGCGGCTTCTCAGGCGCCGGGCGCGGCGCCCCTCGCGGCCGTTCCCGCCGTGGTGGCCGCGCCGACTCCCGCGAACGCGCCGGAGCCGGGCGGCATCGCGCCCTCGCCGCCGAGGCCCAGCGCGACCTTGGTCCAACCGCTCTCGCGGCGGTCGAAGGACTCGTAGGCGCTGATCGCGTCCTGCGCCGCCGACCACCGGGTGATCAGCGGTGTCGGGTCGAGCGCGCCGGTGGCCACCAGCGAGACGAGCTCCGGCAGGTAGTGCCGGTGGTGGCAGTTGCCGCTCTTCAGCGTGAGGTTCTTCATGAAGGCCTCACCGAAGGGGTACGTCTCCACCTGCGGCGGATAGACGCCGACCGTGCCGATCGTGCCGGCCTTGGCGACCGCCTGGACCGCCCAGCGCGCGGCCTGGCTGGGCGCGTCGCCCGGGACCCAGGTGTCGCCGCGCGGGTCGCGCTCCGGCGCCGCCAGGTCCCGTTCGCGGTCGAAGCCGGCCGCCTCCTTCGGGCCCGGCGCCGCGGGGCCGCGCGCGGGGCGCTGCGCGTCCACGCCGACGGCGTCGATCACCCGGTCCACGCCGATCCCCCCGGTCAGCTCGCGGATGGCCTCGACCGGGTCCTCGGCGTTGAAGTCGACGGTCTCCGCGTGCTGGCGGCGGGCGAGGTCGAGACGGTCGGGCACCCCGTCCACGAGCACGATCCGGCCCGCGCCCTGGAGGCGCGCACAGGCCACCGCGGCCTGGCCGACCGGTCCGCCGCCGAGGATCGCGACGGTGTCCCCGGTGGCGACCTCGGCGAGCTTCGCGCCGAACCACGCCGTGGGGTAGATGTCGGAGAGCAGCACCGCCTGCCCGTCGTCGACGGAGTCCGGCAGGGGCACCAGACCGGCGTGCGCGTACGGCACGCGGGCGTACTCCGCCTGGAGCCCGTCGAGCCCGCCGGCCGCCTCGGGGCCGCCGAAGAACACCGTGCCGGCCAGCGGGCCGCCGGGGTTCGCGTTGTCGCACTGCGCGTGGTAGCCGGCCCGGCAGTACGAGCAGACGCCGCAGGCCACCGTGGAGGGCACCACCACCCGATCGCCCGGGCGCAGGTCGCGCACCCCGGGGCCAACCTCCTCGACCACCCCCACCGCCTCGTGGCCGAGCACCCGGCCCTCCTTCATCCCGGGCATGGTGCCGCGGACGAAGTGCAGGTCGGTGCCGCAGATCGCGGAGGTGGTGATCCGCACGACCGCGTCGTACGGGTCCCGGATCCCGGGGTCGGGCACCTCGTCGAGGCGGATGTCGCCGATCGCGTGCCAGACGACTGCTTTCATGACGCTCCCTTTCCTGTGGTGTGTGTCGCGTTCGGTCGGGGGTCTCCGGCCGGTCCGGCCCGCGGGTCGGGCCGGCGGGTCGGGCCGGCGGGTCGGGCCGGCGGATCGGGCCGGCGGATCGGGCAGGCGGCCCGGGGACTGCCGCGGACGGCCGCGGACGGCTGCGGACGGCCGGGGACGGGCGGCCGGCGCCGGTCGCCGGGCCGCGCGGCGGGGACGGCGCGCGGTCGCGCACGGTCACAGCTGCCGCCGGACGCCGGCCTCGCGTTCGGTGCGGTGGATCTGGTGCCCGAGGTCGCCCTCCAGCGAGAGCCGGGCCCGGCCGCGGCGGCCGACCGGCAGCACGGTGCGCTGCGCGCCGTCCTCCAGCAGCAGCGCGAGCCCTCCGTAGAGCGCGAACGCGCCCAGCGCCACGCCGAACCAGCCGGCCACGGTCTGCACCGCGTTCGGGGCGCCGGCCTCGTACGCGCCGACCAGCACGAACCTGCAGGCGCCGAGCAGCAGCAGCGCGCCGAAGGCCGGTTTGCCCGGCAGCGAGGCGCAGAAGAGCGCGAGCATCACCGGCGCCACCGTCAGCAGGAACAGCGCGAGCACCGGGCTGGTCTCCCCCGGTCTGCCCATCGCCATGGTCAGCGCGCCGCCCGCCCACACCCCGGCGAAGACCCCCATGGCGCTGGCAGCGCCGGCGTCCCGGGCCAGGAAGGCGAAGACCGCGGCCACCAGCTCCAGCGGCACGACGAAGACCAGCACCAGCAGCATCACCTGACGGGTCTGCTGCTCCGGCACCCAGTGCAGTTCGAGCGCGGTGAGCAGCACGCTCGCGGTGCCGAAGGCGAAGAAACCCAGCGGGAGGCTGCTGCCCAGCGGGCGCAGCATGATCCGCGTGACCCCGTCGGGCCGCAGCTCGACGGCGTCCGGCTCCGCGTCGCGCCGCAGCTCGTCCACGTCCGGCTCCGCGTCGCGCCCGGCGCCGGCTTCGCCGGCCGGCCCGGCGTTCGGTCCGCCGGCCGGCCCGGCATCCGGTCGGCCCGCCCGGTCCGCGCCCGGTCCTTCGGCCCGCGCGCCGTTCGGTCCGGCGGCCGGCGGCTGCGTGCCCTGCTCCTCGGCGGCCGCACGGCCTCCGTGCCCGGTTCCGCGTCCCTCGCCCATCGCTCACTCCCCGTCGTCCGGTCGCCGCCGTCGGCTCCGCCGCGGTCGGGCTCCGCGCTGCTCGGTCCCGCTGTGTCTGCTCGCTTCCGCCGCCGCGGGGGCGGCGGCCGGCCCGGTGGTCCCGGCCGGTCGTCTGCGGGTGCCCGCGAAAGGCGCGAGCAGTCGAACGAACGGCGGGCCATCGGGCACGGCCCGGGGAATCGCCGACGCGTGCGGGCTGCCCGGGCGGCCCGCCGGGCGGCGGCGAGCCGTCATCAGGGGGACGGGGCCGCCCGGAGGCGGGCCGGGGCGCGCTCGGCCGGAAGGGGACCGACCCTAGGCCGTCCGGGTGATTCGGGCGCCGCGCGCCGTCTGTCCGGGCCTCCGCGGGTACCCGGCTGCGGCTCGGCCCCCGCTGCGGCCCGGGCGGTGTTCTCGGCGTGAGCCTGAGCACCGGCCCCCGTCGTCGGGGGATCACCGAGACGTCCCGTCGCGCCCGCTCGGCGCACCACACTGCCATGGGGCCCCGCCGGGCGTGACGGGACCCGCGGCGCGCGGCCACGTCCCGCGCGCCCGGGTCCGCGGGCCGCCCGTCCCCGTCCAGCGGCCCGCGGACCCGCCCGACGCGACGCGGGTCCTGCGCAGGGCCCTCGCACGCCGGCGGGCCGTCCCCTACCCCGGGCCGCCGCGACATGCCCGGGGGACAGGTCGGCCGGGTGGTCCAGCAGGATTCACTGTGTAGAGACAACTGATCCGGGCATCCGTCAGACACGGCCGTCAGGACTGCGGCGGCCGCACTGTCCGGCTCGGCCGAAGGCGCGGGCGCCCGTCAGGCGCCGCTCGGCTTCGGCAGCCGCTTCCGCCGGGGACCGTGAGCGTCCCCACGGCGGGAACGGGTCGCAGGCCGCCGGCCTGCCCGTGCCCGTGCCCGCCGCGTGCGTCCGCCCTCACGTGCGTCGCCCGTCAGGCCCCTGGCGGGGCCGCGCGCACCGGTACGCGCGCCACGCGTCGCGGCGCCCCGTGTGCGGGGCCCGCGCGGAGCGGAGGGAGCGCCGCCCGGCGCCCGCGCCATGCGGGAGGCCGTCGCGGCGGCGCGGCGCCGGACGTCCCGACCGTCACGCCCGAAGGGCTGTGCCATGTCTCTTGCCGTGCCCGCCCCCGACTGGCGGCGCGCCCTCGTGACCGGGGGTGCGGGTTTCCTCGGCTCCCACCTGTGCGAGCGCCTGCTGGATTCGGATGTCGAAGTCGACTGCGCCGACAACCTGCTGTCCGGGTCCCGGGACAACGTCGCGCACCTGGAGGAACGGCCCGGGTTCCGCTTCGTGGAGTGCGACGTCGCCGACCCCGGCGCCGTCGGGAAGCTGCCGGGGCCGTACGACGTGATCCTGCACTTCGCCTGTCCCGCCTCCCCGGCGGACTACCTCGCGCACCCGCTGCAGACGCTGGACGTCGGCAGCACGGGGACCCGCAACGCGCTGGGTCTGGCGGCCCGCGACGGCGCGCGCCTGCTGCTCGCCTCCACCTCCGAGGTGTACGGCGATCCCCTGGTGCACCCGCAGCGCGAGGACTACTGGGGGAACGTCAACCCGGTCGGCCCGCGCAGCGTCTACGACGAGTCCAAGCGGTTCGCCGAGGCGCTGGTCACCGCCCATGTCCGCACCCACGGCACCGACGCGGGCATCGTGCGGCTGTTCAACACCTACGGCCCCCGGATGCGCGCGCACGACGGCCGGGTGGTGCCGTCGTTCATCTGCCAGGCGCTGGCCGGCGACCCGGTGACGGTGGCCGGCGACGGCAGCCAGACCCGTTCGCTGTGCTACGTGGACGACACCGTCGAGGGCGTGCTGACCGTGGCCGCCACCCGCTCGGTGCGGCCGGTGAACATCGGCGGCACCGACGAGGTCAGCGTCCTGGACCTGGCCCGGCAGATCATCGAGCTGACCGGGTCGCGTTCGCGGATCTGCCACGTGGAGCGGCCGGAGGACGACCCGGAGCGCCGCCGCCCCGACACCACGCTCGCCCACGAGCTGCTCGGCTGGGAGCCGCGGGTGCCCTGGGCCGAGGGCATCAAGCGGACCATCGACCATTTCGCGTCACGGACCGGCGTCCCCTCCGCCGGCGCCGGCCGGCGCTGAGGCAGGAGGCCGCGATGCGCGTGCTGGGCGTCAACGCCCTCTTCCACGACCCGTCCGCCGCCCTGGTGGTCGACGGCCGCACGGTCGCCGCCGCCGAGGAGGAGCGGTTCTCCCGGCGCAAGCACGGCAAGCGCCCGGTGCCGTTCTCCGCCTGGGAGCTGCCCGGGCAGGCGGCCCGCTGGTGCCTGGAGCAGGCCGGCCTGTCCCCCGCCGACCTCGACGCGGTGGCGTACTCCTACGACCCCGCCCTGGCGCGGCCCGCCGCCGACCTGGGCCTGCACGACCCGTACGACCCGGTCCGGCAGGACTACGCGCGCGCGGCCCCGGACTTCCTCGCCGAGGAGCTGCCCGGGCTCGACCCGGACAAGGTGCGCTTCGTCGCGCACCACGTCGCGCACGCCGCCTCGGCGGGGCTCGCGGCGCCGCACCCGGACAACGCGGTGCTGGTGCTGGACGGGCGCGGGGAGTGCGCCTCCCACCTGGCCGGCCGTTACCGCGGCGGCACGCTGGAGGTACTCGGCTCCCAGGCGCTCCCCGACTCGCTGGGGCTGTTCTACGAGGACCTCACCGAGCACCTGGGCTTCCTGCGCAGCAGCGACGAGTTCAAGGTGATGGCCCTGGCGTCGTACGGCAGGCCGCGGTTCGCCGACCGGCTGCGCGCCCACGCGCACGGCACCGGCGACGGCGGCTTCAGGGCCCGACCGGTGCCGTGGGCCGACCTCGTACCGGCGCGCGCGCCCGGCGCCCCCTGGACGCAGGAGCACGCCGACCTCGCGGCGAGCGCGCAGCTGTGCCTGGAGGAGGTGCTGCTCGACCTCGCGGGGTGGCTGCACGAGCGGACCGGTGAGCCAGTGCTCACACTGGCCGGCGGCGTCGCCCTGAACTGCGTGGCCAACACCCGGCTGTGGCGCGAGTCGCCGTTCGATCGGGTGTGGGTGCAGCCGGCCGCCGGCGACGCGGGCACCGCGCTCGGCGCCGCCCTGCACGTCGCCTCGCGCAAGGACCCGACCGAGCCGATGCCGACGCCCGCGCTGGGCCGCGGCTGGGGCGAGGAGGAGCTGCGGGAGGTGCTGGAAGCGGCGCGGGTGCCGTACGTCCGCCCGCCGGACATCGCGCGGACCGTCGCGGAGGCGCTGGCCCGCGACGAGGTGGTGGCGTGGTTCCAGGGCCGGTCCGAGTACGGTCCGCGGGCCCTGGGCCACCGTTCGCTGCTGGCCCACCCGGGCCGGGCGGACAACGTGGAGCGGCTCAACGCGGTCAAGGGCCGCGAGGAGTTCCGGCCGGTGGCGCCGATGGTGCGGGCGGAGCGGGCCGCCGAGGTGTTCGACGGGCCGCTGCCGAGCCCGTACATGCTCTTCGTGCACGACGTGCGGCCGCCGTGGCGCGGGCGGATCCCCGCGGTGGTCCACGTGGACGGCACCGCGCGGGTGCAGACCGTCGAGGACCGCGAGGAGCCGCTGGTGGCGCGGATGCTCGGGCACTTCGAGCGGCTGACCGGGCTGCCCGCGGTGGTCAACACCAGCCTCAACACCGCGGGACGGCCGATGGTCGACAGCCCCCGCGACGCGCTGGAGTGCTTCGGCTCGGCGCCGGTGGGCCTGCTGGCGATCGGCCCCTTCGCGGTACGGCGCGGGAGGGCGTTCTCATGACGGCTCCCTCCGGCCGGACGCCCGCGTACTCGGTGGTGGTGCCGACGCTGGCCCGCCCCTGCCTGGCCGACTGCCTGGCCGCCCTGGCGGCGGCGGGCTCCCCGGAGCCGGCGGAGGTGATCGTGGTCGTCGACCTGCCCGGCGGCGCCGTGTCGCCGCAGGCGGACGCGGAAGCGCTGCGGGAGGCCGCCGGCGGCCTGGCGGAGCGACTGCGGCTGGTGCCCGGCGGCGGCCGCGGGCCGGCCGCCGCCCGCAACGCCGGAGCCCGTGCCGCGCACGGCGAGTGGGTGGTCTTCCTGGACGACGACGTGCGGGTGACCGCCGGCTGGGCCGGGCGCCTGGCCGCGGACCTGGCGGGCGCGGGGCCCGGCACGGGCGGGGTCCAGGGACGGCTGCGGGTGCCGCTGCCGGTCGGCCGCAGGCCCACCGACTGGGAGCGCGGCACCGCGGGCCTGGAGGACGCGGCCTGGGCCACCGCGGACATGGCCTACCGGACGGCGGCACTGCGCGCGGTCGGCGGCTTCGACGAGCGGTTCCCGCGCGCGTTCCGCGAGGACGCCGACCTGGCGCTGCGGATGCTGGACGCCGGCTGGGAGCTGACCCGCGGCCGGCGGGAGACCCTGCACCCGGTACGGCCCGCGGACCCCTGGGTGTCGGTGCGGGTGCAGCGCGGCAACGCCGACGACGCGCTGATGACGCGGCTGCACGGAGCCGACTGGTGGGAGCGGGCCGGTGCGCCGCGCGGCCGGCTCCCCCGGCACGCCGTGGTGGCGCTGGCCGCGGCGGCGGCCCCGGTCGCGCTGGCGCTCGGCCGCCGGCGGGCCGCCGCGGGATGGGCGGCGCTGTGGGCGCTGGGCACCGCGGAGTTCGCCTGGGCGAGGATCGCGCCGGGTCCGCGGACCGCCGACGAGGTGGCGGCGATGGTCCTGACGAGCTGCGCGATCCCGCCGCTCGCGGTCGCCCACTGGCTGAGCGGCCGGGTCCGGCACCGCGCCGCGGGTCCATGGACGGGCGGTGCGGCATGAGGCCGGCGACGCCCGTGGGGGCCGCGACGACACCGGTGACGCCGCCGATGGCCGCGATGCCGGTGGTGCCACCGGAGCACGCGTACCCGCCGCCGGCGGGATCGCCGGGCGTCGCGGCAGGCCCCGCGGGGGTGTGGCGACCGCGGGCCGTGCTGCTGGACCGGGACGGCACCCTGGTGCACGACGTGCCCTACAACGGCGACCCGGCGAAGGTGCGGCCGATGCCCGGCGCCGCGCGGGCGCTCCGCGAACTGCGGGCGTCCGGCGTGCTGCTGGGCGTGGTCAGCAACCAGTCGGGGGTCGGCCGGGGCCTGCTGACCGCCGATCAGGTGCGGCGGGTCAACGCGCGGGTGGGCGAGCTGCTCGGCCCGTTCGCGGTCTGGGAGGTTTGCCCGCACCGCCCGGACGCGGGCTGCGCGTGCCGCAAGCCGCGGCCCGGCCTGGTGCTCCGCGCCGCGCGCCGGCTGGGCGTACGGCCCGGGGACTGCGTGGTGCTCGGCGACATCGGCGCCGACGCGGAGGCGGCCGAGGCGGCGGGGGCGCGCGCCGTGATCGTGCCGACGCCGGTCACCCGCCCGGCCGAGTACGCCGACCGGCCCACCGCCCCCGACCTGCTCACGGCGACGCGCCGCATCCTCGCCGGGGGGTGGCCCCGGTGACGGCGCCGACCCCGGTCCCCTCCCACGGCGCCGACGGCTCGGCGGCGCCCGAAGCGCGCTTCGGCGCGCCGGGCCCGGGCTCGGGCTCGGGCTCGGGCTCCGGCTCGGGCTCGGGCTCCGGCTCGGGCTCGGGCTCCGGCTCGGGCTCGGGGAGGGTCCTCGTGGTGCGGCTGGACAGCTTCGGGGACGTGCTGCTCGCCGGGCCCGCGGTGCGCGCGGTCGCCGAGCACGCGGACCACGTCACCCTGCTGTGCGGGCCGGCCGGGGCCGCGGCCGGGCGGCTGCTGCCCGGCGTGGACGAGGTGCTGACCTGGGCCGCGCCCTGGGAGGGCTTCAACCCGCCGGACGTGCGGCAGGCCGATGTGGTGGGGACGGCCGAACGGCTGCGGGAGGCGCGGTTCGACGCCGGGCTGATCCTCACCTCGTACCACCAGAGCCCGCTGCCCACCGCGCTGATGCTGCGGCTGGCCGGCGTCCCGTACCTGGGCGCGGACAGCGAGGACCACCCCGGCCGGCTGCTGGACGTGCGGCACCGCCGCCTGCCGGACCGGCACGAGGCGCAGGCCGCGCTCGACACCGCCGCGGCCATGGGCTTCACGCCGCGTGCGCGCGACGACGGGCGACTGCGGGTGCTGCCCGCCCCCGACACCGCGACGCTCACCGGCAACGGGCCGTACGTGGTGGTCCACCCCGGCGCGAGCGTCGCGGCCCGCGCCTGGCCGCCCGAACGCTGCCGCGAGGCGGTGGAGCTGCTGGCCGACAGCGGCTACCGGGTGGTGGTCACCGGCGGCCCGGAGGAGACCGGCCTCACCCGCCGGGTGAGCGCCGGGGTGGCGGTGGACCTCGGCGGCCGGACCGACGCGCGGACCCTGTCCGGTGTGCTCCGCCTGGCCGACGCGCTGGTCTGCGGCAACACCGGGCCGGCCCATCTGGCCGCCGCGGTCGGCACGCCGGTGGTCTCGCTGTTCTCCCCCGTCGTGCCGGCGGCCCGGTGGCGCCCCTACGGCGTGCCGCTGGTGCTGCTGGGCGACCAGGACGCGGCGTGCGCCGGCAGCCGGGCCCGCGACTGCCCGGTGCCCGGCCACCCCTGCCTGTCCGAGGTGACCGCCCAGGACGTGCGGCGCGCGGTGCACAAGATCCTTCAGGAGGCACGGTGAACATCCTCGTCTGGCACGTGCACGGTTCCTGGCTGACCGCGTTCCTCCAGGGACCGCACACCTACCTGCTGCCGGTGACCGCGGGCCGCGGCCCGGACGGCCTCGGCCGCGCCCGCACCTGGCGGTGGCCGGACACCGCGCGGGAGCTTCCGCCGGCCCGGCTGGCGCAGACGCCGATCGACCTGATGCTGCTCCAGCGCCCGCACGAGCTGGACCTGGCCCGGCAGTGGACCGGCCGCCGGCCGGGCGAGGACGTGCCCGCGGTCTACGTCGAGCACAACAGCCCCGACCGCTCGCCCGTGGGCACCCGGCATCCGCTGGCGGAGCGCGCGGACATCCCCGTCGTGCACGTCACCCACTTCAACCGGCTGATGTGGGACAGCGGCCGGGCCCCCACGACGGTGATCGAGCACGGCGTGCCCGATCCCGGCCCGCTGTGGACCGGTGAGCAGGAGCGGGCGGCGGTCGTGGTCAACGACCCGGTGCGCCGCGGCCGGGTGGTCGGCGCCGACCTGCTGCCGGAGTTCGCGCGCACCGCGCCGCTGGACGTCTTCGGCATGCGCACCCGGCCGCTGGAGGCCATCGAGGGCGTGCGCGCCCACGACCTGCCGCAGGGCGAACTGCACCGGGCGATGGCCCGCCGGCGGCTGTATCTGCACCCGGTGCGCTGGACGTCGCTGGGCCTGTCGCTGCTGGAGGCGATGCTGATCGGCCTGCCGCCGGTGGCGCTGGACACCACCGAGGTGCGCGAGGCCGTGCCGGACGGCGCCGGGGTCGTCAGCAACCGCCCCGAGGTCCTGCACGGCGCGGTCCGCGGCTTCCTCGCCGACCACGAGCTCGCCCGCGCCACCGGCGAGCGGGCCAGGGCCGCGGCACTGGCCCGCTACGGACTACCGCGCTTCCTGGACGACTGGGAGCGCCTGATGAAAGAGGTCACGCGATGAGCGACAAGCCGATGAGGGTAGCGATGGTCTCCGAGCACGCCAGTCCGCTGGCGGCGCTCGGCGGCGCCGACGCGGGAGGCCAGAACGTCTACGTGGCCGAGGTCGCAGGGCAGCTCGCGGACCTCGGGCACGAGGTGGTGGTGCACACCCGCAGGGACGACCCCGACCTGCCGGAGCGCATCCGCACCGACCGCGGGTTCACCGTCGCGCATGTGCCCGCCGGGCCGGCGACGGTCCTGCCCAAGGACGAACTGCTGCGGTACATGCCGGAGTTCGGCGACCACCTGGCGGCGCAGTGGCGGGCGAGCCCGCCGGACGTGGTGCACGCGCACTACTGGATGTCGGGGGTGGCGGCGCTGCGCGGGGCGCGCGGCACGGGCGTGCCGGTGGTGCAGACGTACCACGCGCTCGGCACCGTCAAGCGGCGCCACCAGGGCGCCGCGGACACCAGCCCCGACCAGCGGATCGCCCTGGAGACCTCGCTCGGCCGCAGCTGCGCCCGGGTGCTGGCCACCTGCGCGGACGAGGTGGCCGAGCTGGCGGCGATGGGCGTGCCGGCCGCGGGCGTCTCGGTGGTGCCGTGCGGCGTCGACCCCGGGCACTTCTCGCCCTGCGACGCGCCGCGGGACTCGCCGCGCGCCACGGGCCGTGACGCCGGCGCGTCCTCCGGCGGCGGCCCGGCCCTGCTGCTCGCGGTCGGCCGGCTGGTGCCCCGCAAGGGCTTCGACCGGGCGATCCGGGCGCTGGCCCGCATCCCCGACGCGGAGCTGGTGATCGCCGGCGGTCCCGACGCGGGGCTGCTGGTCGCCGATCCCGAGGCCGAGCGGCTGCGCAAGCTGGCCGCCGAGTACGGCGTCGCGGACCGGGTGCGGCTGCTGGGCGGCGTCCGCCACCAGGACATGCCGGCGCTGATGTCGCGGGCCGACCTGGTGCTGTCGACGCCGGTGTACGAGCCGTTCGGCATCGTCCCGCTGGAGGCGATGGCCTGCGGCACCCCGGTGGTGGCCACCGCGGTCGGCGGCCAGCTGGACACCGTCGTCGACGGGGAGACGGGCGTGCTGGTGCCGGAGGACTGCGACGACGACGCGCTGGCCGGCGCGGTGGTCGCGCTGCTGGCCGACCCCGCGCGGCTGGCGCGCTGCGCGGCGGCCGGGCGGGAGCGGGTGCTGCGGCACTACACCTGGGACCGGGTGGCCGCGCAGGTCGAGCAGGTCTACCGCGCGGCCTCGCCGTCGGCCGGCGGCCGCGCGGCCACCCGTCCGCCCGGCCGCGCGGACGCGATCGGCCCGCTCGCCGAGCGGGCCTCGGGACCCGTCACCGGGGAGGCGTCATGAAGTCCGCCGTCGACGTCCGCCACTGCGACGAGCTGATGACCGCGCTCGCCGCCTTCCGCGGCTCGTGCGGGACCGTCCACCAGTGGGGCGCGGCGCTCGCCGCGCGGCTGGGCGGGGGCGGCCGGCTGCTGGTGGCCGGCAACGGGGGCAGCGCCGCCCAGGCCCAGCACCTGACCGCCGAGCTGGTGGGGCGCTACCGCGACGAGCGGCCGGCGTACTCGGCCATCGCGCTGCACGCCGACACCTCCTCGACCACCGCGATCGCCAACGACTACGGCGTCCAGGAGGTGTTCGCCCGGCAGGTCCACGCGCACGGCAGGCCGGGCGACGTGCTGATGCTGCTGTCCACCAGCGGCGCCAGCGCCAACCTGCTGTCGGCCGCCGGCGCGGCGCGGCGCGGCCGGATGCGGGTGTGGGCGCTGACCGGCCCGGCCCCCAACCCGCTGGCCGCGGCGGCCGATTCGGCGCTGTGCGTGGAGGCGGCGAGCACCGCGACCGTGCAGGAGATCCACCTGGTGGCGGTGCACATGCTCTGCGAGTCCTTCGACGGGGCGGTCGCCGCTTCGTACGGCGGGAGCGCCGGGGACGGGAGGGGGATGCCGTGATGAACCGTCCGCTGCTGATCGTCGGGGACGCGCTCCTCGACGTCGACCTGCGCGGGCAGGCCGAGCGGCTCGCGCCCGACGCGCCCGTGCCGGTGGTGGACGGGCCGCTGCGCGACGCCCGGCCCGGCGGGGCCGCGCTCGCCGCGTGCCTGGCCGCGGCCGACGGGCGCCGGGTCTGCCTGGTCACCGCGCTGGGCGCCGACGAGGCGAGCGCCGAGGTGCGCCGGCTGCTGGCCGGCCGGGTGCGCCTGGTGGAGCTGCCGCTGGACGGCACGCTGAGCACCAAGACCCGGGTGCTGGCCTCCGGTGCGCCCGTGGTCAGGCTGGACTCCGGCGACGGCCGGGCCGCGGGTCCCACCGAGGAGGCGCTGACGGCCGTCGCGGGGGCGGGGGCGGTGCTCGTCAGCGACTACGGCCGCGGGACCGCGGACGTGCTGCGCGACGCCCTGGCCGAGGCCGCCGCCAGGCGGCCGCTGGTGTGGGACCCGCATCCGCGCGGCGGTGCGCCGGTCGCCGGCGCTCGGCTGGTCACGCCGTCGCAGAGCGAGGCGCGCACGCTGGCCGCGGCCCTCGCCGACGGCGACGGCCGTCCGGCCCGGGAGCCCGGCCGGGACGCCGCGCGGGCCGGCCGGCACGCCGGGCCCGAGGCCCGGTCCCGGGCCGGGCACGCGGCCGGCAGCAGGCAGCCGGCCGAGGACGCGGCCCGGCTGGTACGCGCCTGGGGCGTCGGCTCGGTGGCGGTCACGCTCGGCGAGCGCGGCGCGCTGCTCTCCCACGGCGACCGGCCGCTGCTGGTGAGCACGCCGTGGCGGGCGTCGGGGGACCCCTGCGGGGCGGGCGACCGCTTCGCGACCGCCGCGGCCGGGCTGCTGGCCGACGGCGTGCTGCCGGAGGCGGCCGTCCAGGGCGCGGTGGCGGCGGCGACGCGCTATGTCGAGGAGGGCGGTGTGCGGTGCGTGCTGCGCGGGGGACCGCCCGCGGACGCGGTGGACCGGCCGGCCCGGCACGCCGAGGACGCCCGGGCCCCGGACGCCTTCGCGCTGGCGGCGGCGGTGCGCGCCCGCGGCGGCACGGTCGTCGCGGCCGGCGGCTGCTTCGACCTGCTGCACGCCGGGCACATCACGCTGCTGGAGGCCGCCCGCCGGGCCGGCGACTGCCTGATCGTGTGCGTCAACTCCGACGCGTCGGTCCGTCGCCGCAAGGGTGCCGGCCGGCCGCTGGTGCCGGCCGCCGACCGGGTGCGCGTGCTGACCGCGCTGGGCTGCGTCGACGCGGTCGCCGTCTTCGCCGAGGACACCCCCGAGTCCCTGCTGCGCGAACTGCGCCCGGACGTGTGGGCCAAGGGCGCGGACTACGGCGTCGCCGACCTCCCCGAGGCCGCGCTGCTGGAGAGCTGGGGAGGGCAGGTGGTCCTGCTGCCGTACCTCGACGGCCGGTCCACCAGCGTCCTGGCCGAACGCGCCGCGCGGGCGGAGACCCGGCCGTGACGGCGCACCGGGAGCGCGAGGAGCGGCCCCGGCTGCTGGTACTGCGGGCACTCGGCCTCGGCGACCTGCTGGCAGGCGTGCCGGCGCTGCGCGGGCTGCGCCGGGCCTTCCCCGGGCACGAGCTGGTGCTGGCGGCCCCCGAGGCGCTGCGCGAGGCCGTCCGGCACACCGGCGCGGTGGACGCGCTGCTGCCCGCCGGGGCGCCGGAGCGCGCGGTGCCGTCGCTGCGGCACTGGCCGGGGCCCGCGCCGCAGGTGGCGGTGGACCTGCACGGAAACGGGCCGGCCAGCCGCCGGGCGCTGGAGGAGCTGCGGCCGCGGCGGCTGCTGGCGTTCGCCGGGCCGCACCGGCCCGGCGAACCGGCGCCGCAGTGGCGGGCCGACGAACACGAGCGCACCCGCTGGTGCCGCTTCCTGGCCGCGCACGGCATCCCGGCCGACCCCGCGGACCTGCGGCTGCCGCGGCCCGGGCCCTCCCCCGCGCCGGGCGCGGTGGTCGTGCACCCCGGGGCGAACGCGGCGGCCCGGCGCTGGCCGGTGCGGCGCTACGCGGCGGTGGTGCGCGCCCTGGCCGGCCGCCGGGTGGTGATCAGCGGCGGCCCGGGCGACGAACCGGTGACCGCCGCGCTGGCCGCCGCCGCGGGCGTCGCGCACCGCGACGTGCACCAGTCGCCGCCGTTCGCGCGGTTCGCCGCGCTGATCGCCCACGCCGACCTGTTGATCAGCGCGGACACCGGGCCCGCGCACCTGGCGGCGGCCTACGGCACGCCGTCGGTGACGCTGTTCGGACCCGTGTCCCCGGCGCTGTGGGGGCCCCCGCAGGACGGGCCGCACCGAGCGCTGTACCACCCGGGCCCGGCCGGCGATCCCCACGGGAGGTCGCCCGACCCCCGGCTGCTGGAGATCACCCCGGAGGAGGTGCTCGCCGCGGCTCACGGCCTGCGGCGCGGGGCCGGCGCGCCGGGTTCCGCCGGCCCTCCCCAGCGCGGTACGGACGACGACTGGCGGAACGGGGGCGGCCGGGTCCGTTCCGCGCCGCCGCCGGGCGCCGGGGCATCGGCGTAGCGCGCCCCCGCGCGCACGGGCCGACGTCCGCGGCCGCCGCGGACGCGGACATCCCGTTCGGGCCCGGCACGCACGGCACGACGCCCGTACGTCCGCGGCGACACCGAGCCGACCGTCCCGTCCACGCGGACGCGCCCGCCCATCCCGCCCGCCCGGCCCGCTGGCCCCATTCGATCCGTCCGGCTCGTCGCACCCATCCGACCCGCCTGACCCGTCCGGCCCGCCCGCCGTCCCCCGGGCATCCGCCCACCGCCCAGCCGGGTGACCGGGTGACCGGGCGGCGCAGCGCGGACCCCCGAAGGAGGACTCGTGCCCGACGGTCGCCTGACCGTGGCCCTCATCACGCGCGACCGGCGCGACCGCCTGCTGCGTACCCTCGACGCGCTGGCCGCGCTGCCCGAGCGACCGCCGGTCATCGTCGTCGACAACGGCTCCGCGGACGGCACCGCCGCGGCCGTCGCCGCGCACCACCCCGGCGTCACCCTCCTCACCCCCGGCCGCAACCTCGGCGCGACGGGGCGCAACCTCGCCGCGCGGCGGGCGCGCACCCGCTACGTCGCCTTCAGCGACGACGACTCCTGGTGGGCGCCGGGCGCGCTGGCCGCGGCGGCCGACCTGCTGGACGCCCATCCGCGGCTGGGCCTGCTGGCCGCCCGGACCGTCGTGGGACCGGACGAGGCGGAGGACCCGCTCGACGCGGTCATGGCGGCGTCGCCGCTGACCGGCGACCCGGCGGTGCCCGGCACACCCGTGCTCGGCTTCCTGGCCTGCGCGAGCGTGGTGCGCCGCAGCGCCTTCCTCGCCGCGGGCGGCTTCCACCCGCTGCTGTTCTTCGGCGCCGAGGAGACCCTGCTCGCCTACGACCTGGCGGCGCGCGGCTGGCAGGTCCGCTACGTCCCCTCCGTGGTGGCCCACCACCATCCTGCGCCCGGCCCTCGGCACGGCCGGTCCCCGACGACGCGGCGCAACGCCGTGCTGACCGCGTGGCTGCGCCGACCGGTCGGCGTCGCCCTGCGCGGGACCGCCGTGCTCGCCGCCGACGCGGGCCGCGGCGACCGCGACGCCCGCGCGGCGCTGCTCGGCGCCCTCGCCCGGCTGCCCGCCGCGCTGCGCGCCCGGCGCCGCCTGCCGCGCGCCGTGGAACGCGC
Source organism: Actinacidiphila sp. DG2A-62 (assembly GCF_035825295.1). NCBI lineage: Bacteria > Bacillati > Actinomycetota > Actinomycetes > Kitasatosporales > Streptomycetaceae > Actinacidiphila > Actinacidiphila sp. DG2A-62. The sequence continues at coordinate 7,972,389 of NZ_JAYMGI010000002.1, read as the reverse complement.
CGCGCGCCTCCTCGACACCCAGAAGCCCGTATGACCAGGACGACCCGAGGACCGCACGGCCTGCACGGCGAGCACCCCCCGCACACCCCGCACACCCCGCACGCCCCGCACGAGGCCGCGCGGAACGGTCCGCGGGACGCTTCCCACGACGTCGCGTGCCGCGTCACCGTCGCGGTGATCACCCACAACCGGCGTGCCGAGCTGCTGCACACCCTCGGCCGTCTGGCCGCGCTGCCCGAGCGGCCGCCGGTCGTCGTCGTCGACAACGGCTCCGCGGACGGTACCGCCGCGGCCGTCGCGGAGCACCACCCCGGCGTCACCCTCCTCACCCCCGGCCGCAACCTCGGCGCCATCGGCCGCAACCTCGCCGTCGACCGCGTCCGCACCCCGTACGTGGCCTTCTGCGACGACGACACCTGGTGGGCCCCGGGCGCGCTGGCGCACGCCGTGCGGCTGCTGGAGGCGCACCCCCGGCTCGCGGCGGTGGGCGCGCGGATCGTGGTGGAGCCCGGCGGCACCCAGGACCCGGTGAACGCCGAGCTGCGCGACTCCCCGCTGACCGGCCCCGACTGGCTGCCGGGCCCGGCCATCGGCTCCTTCCTCGCCGGGGCGACCGTGCTGCGCAAGGACGCCTTCGAGGGGGGCGGCGGCTTCCACCCGCGGCTGTGGTTCGGGGGCGAGGAGGAGCTGCTGGCCACCGACCTGATGACCGCGCACTGGTGGCTGGCCTACGTGCCCGCGCTCACCGTGCACCACCGGGCCTCGAAGGCGCGGGACAGCACCGAGCGGCGGGTGGTGGGCCTGCGCAACACGCTCTGGTTCACCTGGCTGCGCAGGCCCCCGGCGGCGGCGCTGCGCCGCACCGGCTTTCTGGTCCGCACCGTCCCCCGGGACCGCGCGTCGCTCCGCGCGTTCCTGATGGCGCTGCGCGGGCTGCCCTGGGTGCTGCGCGAGCGCAGGCCGGTCCGCCCCGAGATCGAGGCGCGGCTGTCCGCCCTGGAGCGGGCGCGCCGCCGGTCGACGGCAAGGCGGTACGTCGGATGACCCGGCCGGGCGGTGTGCGCACCCCGGTGCGCGGGCAGGAGGCCGGCATCCGCGACGCGAAGCCGGCCACGATGGTGCGCACCCCGGTGCGCGGGCAGGAGGCGCTGGGGACGCGACGCCGCCGCGCGCACCGGCGGTGGTGGCCGCCGGGGCGCGGGACGGGTAACGTCGGCGACGGCCCGCCTCCCGGGCCGCACTGGGTCAGGAAGCGGCCCGGGTACTACACCGAACGGAGTGTGCCCGTGCCCGAAGCGCCGCGCACGTACGCATGGCCGCCCCCGCGCCTCGCCGGGGTCGCCGCCCTGCCGCCCGGGCCGTCCGTGCCCGTCCCCGCCGGAGGCCGCCGTGGCTGAGCAGCCGCCACCCGAGTCCGCCGCGAGCGCGACGTCCGTCGCCCGCACCCCGCGCGGCGCCCCGGCGTCCGCGCCGCCGCCCGGCCGTCCCGGGTCCGCGTCCGGCGGCGTCGGCGCGCGCACCGAGCTGGTACGGCTGCCCGTGCCCGTCGGCGGCCCCGTGTGGGTGGTGCGCGCGGAGGGCCCGTTCGGCGACGAACGCCATCCCGCCCTGGCGGCCACGGCCGACGCCCCGGCCGACTGCCCCACCGTGGCGCTCGATCTGGTTCTCGTGCCCGTGGTCTCCCCCGCCGCGGCGCGGGCGCTGCGGCGGACGGCGGCGGAGCTGTCCGCGCGCGGGCGCCGCGTCTACGTCACGGGGCCGTCCGCCGCGAGCGAGGCGGTCCTGCGCGTCCCCGGCGGCGACGACGACCGGCTGCGGATCGTGCCGACGCTCGCGCAGGCGGTCGCGGAGGTCGCCGGTGCGGCGGGCGGCGCCGGGGACGGGGGTCGGGGCGACGCGGCGCGCGGCAACCCGGGCTCCGTGCCCGTGGCGCAGACCCTGCGCCGCGCGGCGCACGCGTGCGCACAGGCCGCCGCGGCGACCGCGCCCGACAGCGCGGACACGGTCCCCGGGACCGCCCGGGCCGCCCGAGGCGGGGCCGCCCCCGAGACCGCGGACACCGCGGCCACGGGCCTTCCGCCGGCCGCCGCGGTCCGCACCCCCACCGCCCCGCCGGCGAGCGCGGGCGGCGCGCCCACCGCTCCGCCGGCCGCCGCCAAGGACGCCGCCTCGGACGACACCGCGGAGGAGCTGAGCCGGCTGAGGTCCCAGGTGCGGCACCTGAGCGGCAGGGTCCGCTCCCATCCGCTGATCGACCGCGCCCAGGGCGTCGTGCAGGGCCGGTACGGGCTCCCGGCGGGCGACACCGCGTTCGAGCTGCTCCGCGCGGTCTCCCAGCGGCACAACGTCAAGCTGCGGCTGCTGGCCTCGGCGGTGGTGCTGACCACGCCGCCGGAGGGTGCGGGGCCGTGGTTCCCGGGCCGGGCCCGGCGTGCCGCGCCCACGCTGGCGTTCCTGCCCGGCGAACGGCCCGAGCGGGCCTCGCAGACCGCGGTGGTCAACGCGCTGCTGGCGCGGGCGATGGAGGTGACGCGGGCGCCGATGGGCGACGTCCGGCTGGTCGATCCGTGCAGCGGCGAACTGCGGATCGAGGCCGACCGCGGCCTTCCGGACGGTTTCACCGAGGACTTCGCCCACCTGCGGCAGGACGAGGGCGGCGGCGCGACCGTCTGGGCGGCGCGGCGCGGCGTCCGGGTCACGATGACCGACGCCGCGCGGGACCCGGCCCTCGGCGAGCGCGCGCGGGCGCTGCTGCGCGCCGCGGGCGGCAGGGGTTCGCACGCCACTCCCCTGCCGGGTCCCGGGGCGCGCACGCACGGGGTGGTGACGACCCTGTTCGACGTCCCGGTGCAGCCGCTCGACGCGCGCGCCGCCCGTGTGCTCGACCGGTTGGCGTCCTCCGCCGGAGCCTGGCTGACCTGGTACTACGCCACGATCGTGCTGGACGCCCTGGAGGAGTTGCATGCCCGGGCCGTCGCCGCCGCCGGCCGGATCGGCGCGTCCGGTCCGCTTGCCTCCCGGCCGTACTGACACGCGCCGACGCGCCCGGACGCCGGCTCGCGCCGCACGGACGCCGCGGCGGGGTGTGGGCGGTACGCGGCCGGGCAGGCGCGGGCCGTGAGTGTTGTGGTGATCGGACAGATCGGACGCGACCTGGTGCTGCGGGCGGAGGGCCTGCCGCCGGACGGCGGGTCGACCCGGGCCCGCACGCGGTGGGAGTCGCTCGGCGGCAAGGGCGCGAACCAGGCCGTCGCTCTCGCCGGGCTCGGCGTCCCCGTCGCGCTCGTGGGCGTGGTCGGGGACGACCCCGCCGGGGACGCCGTGCTGCGTCAGGCCGAACGCGACGGGATCGACACGTCCGCCGTGGTCCGGCGCGGCCGCACCGCGCTGCTGCTCGACATCGTGGCCGAGCCGGGCAGCCGGCGGCTGTTCGAGGACGTGCCTGAGGAGAGCCTGCTGACCGCCGCGGACGTGGAGCGGGCGGCCGGCCTGATCGCGCGGGCGGACACGGTCTCGCTCCAGTTGCAGCGGCCCTCGGCGGCGGTGCTCGTCGCGGCCCGGACGGCGCGGCGGCGCGGAGCGCGCGTGGTCGCGGACGGAGCGCCCGAACCGTCCGCCCGGGAGGAACTGCTCGGCGCGGTGGACGTGCTGCGCGCGGACGCCGAGGAGGCGGAGCTGCTCGCCGGCGAGCCGGTCGGGTCGGTGCCGCGGGCGCGGGAGCTCGGCCGGCGGCTGCTCGCCGAGGGCCCGGAGCTGGTCGCGGTCGCGGTGCCCGGCGAGGGGGACCTGCTGCTCTGGCCCGAGGGCAGCCGTCTGCTGCCGCTGGCGGACGTGCCGGTGGCCGACCCGACCGGCGCGGGCGACGCCTTCACCGCCGGGCTGGTCGCCGCGTTGCGCGCCGGCGCGGGCCCGGTGGCGGCGGGCCGGCTGGCCTCCGCCGCGGCCGGCGCCGTCGTCCAGCGCCTGGGCGGACGTCCTGACCTGTCGTCCCTGACCGTCCCGCGCGGCGGCACGGACCCCGAGTGACCGTGCGGGACGTCGGCGCCTCGGCGCTTCCCCACGTCCGAACGTCCGAACGTCCGCGCCTCCGTGCCTCCGTGTCTCGGCGCGATGAAGGCTCGCGGGCCGGGTAGCCGCAGGGCGGAACCGGAGAGGAGGCCGCCATGGCGACGACGCATCCGGCACGGGCCGGGCAGCACCCCGCGAGTCCCCCGCGGAACCCGCACCTGCCGGACGAGGGGCTGAGCGTGCCCGAGGACGCCATGCCACCGGCGGGCCACGCGCCGCCCGCCGAGTCGGGCGTGTCGTCGCTCGGCGTGCCGGAGCGCGAGGCGCTCAGGCACGGGTGGGCGGGGTGGCCGGTGGCCCTGATCGCGGTGGTCGTCGCGCTGTTCGCGGCGGGCGCGCTGGGCCAGGCCGTCGAACTGATGCGCTGACCGTACGCGCGCAGCCGCGTGCGCGCGCACCTGGCGCGGGCGGCCCGGTCCGCACCGCCGGGGCCGCCCGCACGTGTCGCTCAGACCTCCCGCTCCGGCGGGGCCTGCGGGTCCTCGACGACGTGGACGGCCGCCTCCTCCGCGGTGGCGGCGCCCCCGTCGATGCCGACGCTCTCCGCCTGGAGATCGTCGTCGGTGGTCATGGCGTTGCCCTGGTCGGGATCGGTGAGCCGGCCGGAGCGGGGGCCGCCGGCCTCCGGGTCCAGCGGTTCGCCGTCGGTGCCGGGAGCGTCGCCGATGCCGTCGCCGACGCCGTTACCGATGCCGTCACCGATGCCGCCCGATCCGGCGCCCGCTCCGGTGTCCGGGCCGCCGGCGGATTCCATGTCGGCCCCGACGTCCGGCACCTCCTCGGCCAGGTGCTCGTCCAGGCTCTCGCCGCGCCGCTGCTCCTCGGCGGTCGTGCCGGTCCTGTTCACGCCCAGCGGGCGTTCCGGCGGGGAGTAGCCCTTGTCGAGCACGTCGTCGTAGTCGTCCTCCTGGAGCGCGTCCTCCAGGTCCAGCGGCGCGGCGTCCTCCTGCTCCTCGTTGTCGCCGATGGGCTGGTAGACGCCGTCGGCGTTCGGGTCGCTGCTCACGGCCGTCCTCCTTCCGCCGCGTGGTGCGGCAGGTCGCGCGGGGTGGTGCGGGTGCGCACGGTCAGGCGTAGTCCTTCGACTGGCGCGGCTCGGCCGGGGCGTCGTCCAAGCCCTCGCCGGGCGAGGTGAGCCCCTCGGGCGTGGGCAGCCGGTCCTCCGCCGCCTCGCTCTGCCCGACACGGGCGTCCTCGTCGCGCCGTTCGCGCTCCTGCGGGGAGTCCTGGGCGGCCTCCCGCGGCCGGTCCGCGCGCCGCCCGCGCCGATCCGGGTCGCCGTCCCCGCCGTCGTGCCGGGCGTGCTGTCCGTGGCCGGTCATACGTCCTCCCGTGACGTGCTGATGGTCGGTGGTGGTAGGTGGTGGTAGATGGTCCGGGCCGCTTGCCGTCCGTGAGCCGTCCGCGCGGGCCGCGCCCGCTCATGCCTCGGCGAGCAGCCCGCGGCGCAGCTTGTCGAAGATCGCGGACAGCGTGCGGGAGACCCACATCTGGCTGCAGCCGATCGTGTCGCCGATCTGCTGCTGGGTCATCTCGTCGCCGAACCGCATCCGCAGGATGCGGCGCTCGCGCGTGTCGAGGTCGCGCAGCAGCGGGCCGAGCGCGTGGCAGTTCTCGAACAGCTCGAAGCCGGGGTCGTCCTCGCCCCAGACGTCGGCCAGGCCCCGGGTGGGGCGGCCGGCCGGTTCCTCGTGGTCGCCGGCCGCGGCCATGCCGTCGAGCGAGGCGGCTTCGTAGCCGTTGGCCGCGGTCATCGCCTCGGCGACCTCGTACTCGTCGATGCCGAGGTGCTCGGCCATCTCGGCGGCGGCGGGCTCGCGCCCCAGCACCCCGCCGAGGTGCTCGTGCGCGCGGGCCAGGTCGACCCGCAGCTCCTGGAGGCGGCGCGGCACGTGCACGGCCCAGGTCGCGTCCCGGAAGTGCCGGCGTATCTCACCTCTGATGTACGGCAGGGCGAAGGTGGTGAACTCCACCTCGCGGCCCAGGTCGAACCGGTCGATCGCCTTGATCAGCCCGATCACGCCGACCTGGAAGATGTCCTCGGGCTCGGCGCCCGAGCGCGGCCGGAAGCGGCCGGCGGCGAAGCGCACCAGGGACTGGTTCATCTCGATGAGGGTGTTGCGGACGTACTGGTAGGACTCGGTGCCTTCCTCCAGCTCCCCGAGGCGGCGCAGGAAGATCTTGGTCAACGAACGGGCCCGGGAGGGTGCGAGCTCGCCGGGCTCGTCGATCTGCGGCAACGCCATAGCCTGTCTTGCCTTTCGTCGGACTGCTCTGCTCCCCCGCGCGGTGCCTGCTGTCCGAAGCACATACCAGCGCCTCACCCGTCGCACGCCGGGCAAACCTCCTGGTCCCGGAGACGGCGCAGGGCTGTGCGGGACGTCGGTGGACGTTCCGCACAGCCCTGGGGCGAGCGGGGGCCGGGACGCGGCCGGGATCGAGCCAGGCCCTGGTGAGGCCCTGGTCAGGTCCCGGTCGGAACCCCTGCCGGCCCGGTCAGGCCCCCGGTCGGGCCGTCACGCGCGCGCCGGTCGGATCCCGGTCATGACGGGATCTTCCACTGCTGGTCCGCGCCGCCGTCGCAGCCGCGCAGTTCCAGCTTCGTGCCGTTGCCGGTCCCGCCGCCGGAGGCGGTCAGGCACTTGCCGAAGGACCTCAGCGTGCGGGCCGACGTGTCGTACACCCATTGCTGGGACGCCGTGTCGTTGCAGGTGTAGAGCTGTACGGGCGTGCCGTCGGCGTCGGTGCCGCCGCGGACGTCCATGCACTTGCCCATCGCCCGCACGGTGCCGTCCCCGGGCATCGACCAGATCTGGGAGGCGGTGCGGTTGCAGTCGTAGAGCTGCAGCGCGGTGCCGTCCCTGCTGTCGCCGCCGGTGACGTCGACGCAGCGGTCGCCGGACACGGCGGTGATCGGGGTGCTGCACACCACGGGCCCCGCGGTGGCGGCCGGGTGCCGGGTGGTCAGGCGCAGCGGCTTGCCGGGCGTGACCGTGTGCGTCCTGCCCGCGCGGTCGCGCACCTGGAGCGGTGGGCCGGTGCGCTCGCTGACCGTCGTGGTCCGCTGTCCGACGGAGATGTCGAAGGTCCTGCCGTGCCACTTCACGCCGGTCACGTCGACGCCGGGCAGCTGCTGCGGCAGGAACGGGTCGACGGTGACCGCGTCGGTGCCCCAGCGCAGTCCGGTGAAGCCGTAGAGGAACTGCTGGAGGTAGCCGCCCTCGCCGGTGGTGAAGGTGAAGGCGCCGCCCGAGCGGGACTCGTGGAACTGGTCGAACGGCTGGGCCACGAACGGGTCGGCGCTGCTGCGCAGGTGGTCGTAGGCGGTGCAGCCGGGCGAGCCGAGCGCGGCGGCGTCGATGGTGGCGATCGAGTCGGTCATCGACGGGCCGCCCGGGTCGGTGTGCTGGGAGTAGTAGTCCAGGTCGCTCTGCGCCAGGTCCGCGGACATGGGTACGTTCCACGGGTACTGGAGCAGGGTGACGTCGGCCTGCTTGATCTGCTGGCCGTCGTATCCCTGGTACTCGGGGTGGATGTTCGCGGCGGTGTCGACGGGGATCTTCAGGCCGTCGGCGACCTTGCTCCAGGCCGGGTCGGCCGTCCTGCCGGTGATGCGGGCGGCCTGGACGGCGATCCGCAGCGACGCCTGGGCTCCGGCGTTGGTGCTGGCGCTGTCGTCGACGGGGTCGTGGTACTCGTCCGGCGGCTGTACGTGCTTGATGGAGTAGCCGCCGGTCCCGTCCGGCTCGGCGCGGGTGGCCCAGTAGTCGGCGACGTCCCTCAGCACCGGCCACGCCTTGTCCCGCAGCCACGCGGTGTCGCCGGTGGCCTGGTAGTACTGCCACTGGGCGAGGGCGATGTCGGAGTCGATGTGGATCTCGTCGTTGCCCTCGTTGTTGCCCGGCGGGATCGACTCCTTGCCGGTCAGCGAGCTCTCCCAGGGGAACTTCGCGCCCTTGATCGGACGGTCCGGGGTGGACAGCGACGCGGCGGCGGCCTCGGCGGCGGGCAGCAGCTTCTGCCGGTAGGTGTCGGCGGTCTGCGCGATGTCGGGGTACTGGGCCAGGAGCGCCGGGTACATCCAGGTCTCCATGTCCCAGAAGACGTGGCCGTTGTAGCCGTCGGAGGACAGGCCGCCGGGGCTGGTGCTCCAGGTGACGCCGGCCCGCATGCTGGCCAGCAGGTAGAACATCGAGGCGTGGATCTGCGCGGTCATGGCGGTGTCGCCGGGGACCGAGATGCCCGACTGCCACAGGCGCGCCCAGGCCTGGTCGTTGCGGGCGGAGGCGGCGCGGTAGCCGGCGCGGGCGGCGCCGGCGGCGGTGGCCGCGGCGGCCTGCTGGGGCGTCGCGGCCTTCAGCGGGCGGTCGGTGTCGACGCTGGAGGCCACGCCCACGTACTTGGTGATCTCGTACGACTGGCCGGCGCGGACCGGGAGGTCGGCGCTCTGGCCGGCGCTGCCGTCGGTGGCGGCGGCGACCGGCGCGGTCGCCCGGGTCCTGCCGTCCACGCGCAGCACGGAGTTCAGGCCCGCGGTGACGAGGTTCCCGTCGGTCACGACGGTCTGCGACAAGGTGGCGGACCGGGGGTCGACGTGGGACTGGGTGGCGGTGGCGTGGTCCAGGCCGCGGCCGTCGAACTCGTCGACGACGGTGGCCGTTCCGCTCCAGTGCGGCACCGCCCGCAGGGTGACGGTGCCCAGGTGGCCGTCGGCGCGGTTGGCGCTCACGGCGTAGCTGAAGCTGGTCCGGTCGCCGTCCGCGGAGGTCCAGTCGAAGGACGTGGTGAGCACGCCGGTGCGCAGGTCCAGGGACTGCCGGTAGTCGGTGGTGGTGCCGGTGTCGGCGGAGGCGACGTCGGTGGGCGGCTGCGCGCCGGTGGGGTAGGCCGCCAGGTAGTCGACGTTGACCCGCGCGGTGTCGTCGCCGGCGACGGTGATCCGCAGGGTGTTGTCGCCGGCGGCCAGCGTGACGGGCACGTGGGCGACGGTCCAGGTGTCCCAGTCGGCGGTGGGCGGCAGCGTCAGCTGCTGGAGGGCGCCGTCGACGCCGAGGTGGACGGTCTGCGGGGTGCCGCTGCCGTTGGCGTAGCGGACGTCCAGCACGGCCTGGCCGGCCGGGGCGTCGCGCACCGCGATGACGTCGGTCCCGCCGACGGTCGGGGTGTTGTTCGTGTTCAGTCCGGCGAGGTAGCCGCCGGCGACCGAGCCGCCGTGCGAGGTCTCGACGAACGCGCCGCCGGAGATCTGTCCGTCCCTGGCCGGGCAGATCTGGTCGAAGGCGCAGGACCAGTTGCCCGGCACGCCGTAGACGCCGCCGCTGCGGCCGAAGCCGAGCGTGGTCCAGGTCGGCAGGCTGGCCCGCCGCTCGTACTGGCCGGCGGGCTGGGCGTAGAAGCCGGCCAGCTCGGACTGGGTGACGATCGGGCTGTTGGAGAAGCCCTCACCCGCCGCGGGCACGCGCGCGGCGAGGTAGCCGTTGCCGACGAAGGTCGGCGCGTAGTCGTCGGCGGTCTGGTCGGTGCTCAGGACCCAGGCGTCCGCTCCGCCGTCCGATCCGCCGTGTGAGCCGCCGCCCGCGCGGGCGGCGTCGGGCGCCGCGGACGCGGCCGGTGCGACCGTCACGCCGCCCAGCAGGCACCCGAGGGCCAGGACGTAGCCGACTCTTCTGAGCGTGCGGGACCGGGAGGGCCGGATCTGCCGGCCCGGTGGTGCATGCACGATTCCTCCTTCTGCCACCCCAGAAGCAGCCGCACGGCGGGGTGGGGGGCACGTACCGACATGCCTGCCGCTGACGGAGCGTCACCTGCGGGCCGCCGCTCCCCGGCCCGCGGTGCGGAGGTCGAGCGGCAGACCGGGCAGGGCCGACGGCTTCCGGAATCTTGCGGACGCTCACGCTACGTTGCACGAATATGACCGTCAAGAGTCTGAAACCACCTGGGGTTTGTTTCTTTGAACGGTGGAACCCCGCACCTGCCCCCCGCCGTCGCGGACCGCCGCCGGCGCACAGGAAAGGGCGCCCGACAGTGATGTCAGTCAGCGACATCAACCGTGGTACGGTGACGTCAGACGGTGACATCACTTCTCCGGAGGGATTCCGATGGCGACGATCAGGCGCATCCAGTACCACCAGTACGGCGGACCCGAGGTCATGCGGCTGGAGGACGTCGAGCCGCCGCGGCCGGGCGCCGGCGAGGTCCTGGTGCGGGTCAGGGCGGCGGCGGCCAATCCGATGGACTGGGGCATCCGCCGCGGCAATCTGAAGGTCGTGACCGGCCGGAGCTTCCCGCGCGGCGTCGGACACGACTTCGCCGGCGTGGTCGAGGCGGTCGGCGACGGCGTCACCCGGCTCCGCGTCGGCGACGCGGTGATGGGCGGGACCAGCATCAGGACGGCGGGAGCGTTCGCCGAGATGGCCGTCGCCGAGGAGAGGGCGGTCGTGCTCAAGCCCGAGGAGCTGTCCTTCGAGGAGGCCGCGGCGATCCCGACCGTCGGGCTGACCGCGTACCAGGCCGTGGCCGGCAGGGCGGAAGTGCGCGCGGGGCAGGCGGTCTTCGTGCACGGCTGCCTCGGCGGCGTCGGCCGCTCCGCCGTGCAGATTGCGGCGATGCGCGGCGCCTCGGTGGCCGGCAGCTGCCGCCCCACCGCCGCGCGGGAGGCGCGCGGCCTCGGCGTCGACCCGGTCGTCGCGTTCGACTTCGACCCGGCGCCGCTCGCCGGCCGGTTCGACCTCGTCCTCGACACCGCGGGCACGCTCCCGCCCAAGGCGGCGCGGACGCTGCTGAGGCCCGGGGGCCACATCGTCGACATCAACCCCACACCGGCGAAACTCGCCAAGAGCGCGCTGCCGGGGCCGTTCCAGGTGCTGATCGCCCAGCCGGTCACCGAGGACCTCGAAGCGGTCGCACGGGCCGCGGGCGAGGGCGCGCTGCGGCTGCCGATCGCCCGCACGGCGCCGCTGGCGGAGGCGATCGACGCGCTGACCGAGCTGGAGGTCCACGGCACGCCCAAGGGCGGCAAGGTGGTCATCACGACGCGGTGAGATCCGGCCGCGCGCCGGGCCGGCGTAGGCGGTCGTCGGATCCGGGCGGGGCGCCCCGGGTCAGCTCGCGGCCGGTGTGAGCGGCCGGGTGAGGGCGGCCAGCTCGGCCAGCGTCTCGCGCATCACCGCGTCGAGGTCGGCGGCCTTCTCGTCGGGGCCGATCCAGCGGGCGAAGGCCGTCCTGAACACGGCGATTCCGGTTTCCGCGACGAGCGCCGCGGTCGGGTCGGGCACGCCACGCCGCCGCAGGGCGTCGCCCGCGACCTCGGCGAGGCGGGCGAGCTTCATCAGCTCGCGCTCCAGCAGTTCCGGGGTGCCCGAGATGATCGCGTGCCGCCGGCGGGCGCGCTCGCGGTCGGCCTGGAGGCGCGGGGCGATGCCCAGCAGCATCGAGGCCATCACCGCCATCGGCGGGTCCTCCGCGCGCGCCCCCGCGATCCCGGCGACGAAGACCTCCCGGAGGACGTCGGAGCCGTCGAAGAGGACCTCGGGCTTGTCGGCGAAGTGCCGGAAGAACGTACGGTCGGTGAGCCCGGCGCGCCGGGCGATCTCCACGACGGTCGTCTCCTCGTACCCGCGCTCCTCGAACAGCTCCATCGCCGCTTCCCTGAGCCGGCCGCGGGCGTTCGGCTCCCATCGTCCCATGTGCAGATCGTAGCCCATGTCAGCGACTGTCATGAACGTCGACGGGCCGACCCAGACCGGGCCGCCCCGGCCCGGGTCCGGGCGCGGGTTCGGTTCCACCCCGGGCCCGCCCGGCGGCGTCCGTCTCAGGCGAACTCGTCGGACGCGGTGGTCGCATAACGGCTCATCACCCGCGCGGTGGACTCGTCGGTCATCGGCGTGCCGCCGGCGAGCATTTCGCCGAGGTCGCGGAAGTACTGCACATAGAGGTCCGGGGTGAAGGTGTTGACCATCACCACGGGGACGTCGCCGGGGTTGGCGAAGGTGTGCGGGGCGCCGGGCGGGACCATCACCAGGGTGCCCGCGGGCGCGAGGTGCTCGGTGGCGCCGACCGTGAACAGCGCGGTGCCGGACACCACGTAGAAGCCCTCGTCGTGGCGGGCATGGCGGTGCTGGGGCGGGCCCGCGCTGTGCGGGGCGAGGGTGATCTCGCCGATGCCCAGGCGGTGTTCCGTCGTGGCGCCGTCCTCCATGATCCGCATGCGCGCGGGTCCGAGGACGATGGTCTCGCCGCCGTCCGGGCCGACGACCGACACGTCGTTCATGACCGACTCCTCCGTCGTACGTACTGCTGCGCGGGGCGCGCGGGACCGCGGGCCCCGCGGGGCGGCGGTCAGGCCCGCACGCTTGGTGAGATCCAACTCTCGTGAAGGTAGTCCCCTCGCACCTCATTATGCAAGTACACTCTCATCACGAAGGCAGACTTGCGGTAGGGTGCCGTCCGGACGGCCGGCGCGGCCGGCGCCGGACAGCGGTCGGCAGAAGGGCGGTCTCATGGCAGCGCAGGGCACTTCGGGGCAGACGGCCGCGGGCCGGGTCAACCAGAAGCGGCGCACCCACCTGGCGATCGTCCGCGCGGCGACCGACCTGATCCGCACCGGCCGCGAGGTGACGATGCCGGAGGTGGCCAGGACCGCGCTGGTCTCCGAGGCCACGGCCTACCGCTACTTCCCCGACATGGCCAGCCTCCTCCAGGAGGCGATGACGGACATGGTCCCCTCCCCCGACGAGGTGCTCGCGGCGATCGGCGACCGCGCGGACCCGGTCGAACGCGTCGGCGCCGCCGCGGAGTTCATGCTGCGGCACGTGCTGACGCTCCAGGGCGCGATCCGCGCGATGATCGCGGCGACCGTCGCCCACCCGCAGGGTCCGGCCCGGCGGCCCGGGCTGCGGTTCGGGGTGATCGACCAGGCCCTCGCGCCGGTGGCCGGGGCGGTCCCCGCCGAGGCGGTCGCCCGGCTCAAGCTCGGGCTCAGCCTCGTGGTCAGCGCCGAGGCCCTGTTCAACCTCATGGACCTGGCCGGGCTCGACCCGGACGCCGCCGTGGCCGCGGCGGCCGACACGGCGCGGACGCTGACCCGCGCGGCGCTGGCGGAGGCGGGGAGCTCCGGGGGCGCCTGACGGCGCGGGGCGGGGCAGCCGGGCCGCGAGGCGGAGGGGCCGCGAGGACGGAGGGCTGCGAGGACGGAGGGGCCGCGAGGGACGGGGACGGGTGGACGCCGGCGCCGCCGGGGCACCACGCTGGAGCCCGCACGCGGCGGCTCGCCGCCAACCTCCCGCGGCCGGCGGCCCGTTGCGTGCGAGACCCGCCGTCGTCCGCAGGCAGTCAGGAGACCCGCCCATGAGCAGCACCGTGCACGATGTCAGGACGCCCGCCGCGCCGCGCGTGCAGGAGGTCAGCGACGGCGTCTTCGCCTACCACCAGCCCGACGGGACCTGGTGGATCAACAACACCGGGTTCCTCGTCGGCCGCCGCGGCGTCACCAGCATCGACGCCTGCTCCACAGAGCGGCGCACCCGGGCCTACCTGGAAGCCATCAGGGCGGTCACGCCGCGGCCGGTCCGCACACTGGTCAACACCCACCACCACGGCGACCACACCTACGGCAACCACCTCTTCGAGGACGCGACGATCGTCGGCCATGAGGCGGTGCGCGAGGGGATACTCGCCTGGGGCGCCCCGCGCTCGGCGCCGTTCTGGACCGAGGTCGACTGGGGCGACTTCGAGGCGGCGCCGCCCTTCCTGACGTACACCGAGGGCGTGACGCTGTGGGTGGACGACCTGCGCTGCGAGGTGCGGCACGTGGGCACGGCGGCGCACACCACCAGCGACTCCCTGGTGTGGATCCCCGAGCGCCGAGTGCTGTTCGCGGGCGACCTGTTGTTCAACGGCGGCACGCCGTTCCTGCTCCAGGGGTCGGTGTCCGGTGCGATCGGCGTGCTGGAGGACGTGGTCCGGCCGCTCGGCGCGGAGGTCATCGTGCCCGGCCACGGGCCGGTCACCGGTCCCGGGACCATCGACGACGTGCTGGGCTACCTGCGCTTCGTGCAGGACACCGCCCGGGCCGCCGTCGACGCGGGCCTGTCCCCGCTGGAGGCCGCCCGCGAGACCGACCTCGGGCCGTACGCGGGGCTCGCCGACCGCGAGCGGATCGTCGGCAACCTGCACCGCGCCTACGCCGAGCTGGCCGGCGCCGCGCCCGGCGCCCCGATCGACGCGGCGGCGGCCCTGGCCGACATGGTCGCCTACAACGGCGGGCGCCCGCTGACCTGCCTGGCCTGACGACCCGCCCGGCCCGAGCGCCGTACGGGCCGACGACCCGTCCGGCCGAGCACGGTACGGCACCGGGGGCATTTCCGGCGCCGTACCGTTGCCGCAGGCGATCGAGGGTACCCGGCCGGGCATGAACGACAAGCCTTTGACCGCACTCGCCCTGGTCTGCACCCTCAACCCGTCGCCGAAGCGCTCCAGCTCCGACCTGCTGGCGCGGCAGACGCTGGACGCGCTCGGCGACCACGGCGTGACCGGGGAGGCGGTGCGGATCGCCGACCACGACGTGCGCCCCGGCGTGGGGCTCGACATGGGCGACGGGGACGCGTGGCCCGCCATCCGGGATGATGGCCGCCGACATCCTGGTGCTGTCCACGCCGATCTGGCTCGGGCACCCCTCCAGCGTGGCCCAGCGCGTGCTGGAGCGGCTGGACGCGGAGCTGTCCGAGACCGACGACGAGGGCCGGATGCTCACCTACGGCAAGGTCGCCGCGGTGTGCGTGGTCGGCAACGAGGACGGCGCGCACAAGGTGAGCGCCGACCTCTACCAGGGCCTGGACGACGTGGGCTTCTCGCTCGCGCCGAACGCGGTGACGTACTGGGTCGGCGAGGCCATGCAGGGCACCGACTACCAGGACCTCGACAAGGCGCCCGACGCGGTCGCCACGGCCACCAGGACGCTCGCCGCGAACACCGCGCACCTGGCGCGCGTGCTGCGGGACGCGCCCTACCCGCCGGCCTGAGCGCCGCGGGCCCGCCGGACGGGACCGTGCCGGCCGGGGCGCGCACCGGG
Source organism: Actinacidiphila sp. DG2A-62 (assembly GCF_035825295.1). Classification (NCBI taxonomy): domain Bacteria; kingdom Bacillati; phylum Actinomycetota; class Actinomycetes; order Kitasatosporales; family Streptomycetaceae; genus Actinacidiphila; species Actinacidiphila sp. DG2A-62. The sequence goes on along the minus strand of NZ_JAYMGI010000002.1, from coordinate 7,957,253 downwards.
CGCCGTGCGGATCGGGCGCGTGCGTAGCCGCCGTCGATCAGGGCAGGCGCGAAAACGGACGGGCCGGGCGGAAGAAGCGGCGTCCCGCTCCGGCCGGGGCGGCGCCGGGGCGGCCGCGGCCGCGCCCGGCGACGGGGAGGGAACGGGCCGGGCCGGGCGCCCGGCCGCCGACGCTCGACGGAAGGGCTCCCGGGAGATGCGAATGACCACCACCGCAGGACGTGGCGCGGGACGCGGGCCGGCGGCCCCGGCGGCGACGCGGGGCGCGCGGCGCCGCGGGACCTGGACGTCGCCGCCCTGGAGGAGGCGCTGCGCGCCGAGGTGGACGGCGAGGTGCGCTTCGACGCCGGCAGCCGCGGCGCGTACGCGACCGACGGCTCGAACTACCGGCAGGTCCCGATCGGCGTGGTGGTCCCCCGCTCGGTGGACGCGGGAGCCGCCGCGGTCGCGGTGTGCGCGCGGTTCGGCGCGCCGCTGCTGTCCCGCGGCGGCGGCACCAGCCTGGGCGGCCAGTGCACCAACACCGCGGTCGTGATCGACTGGACGAAGTACTGCGACGCGCTGGTCTCGGTCGACGCCGAGCGGCACACCTGCGTGGTGGAGCCGGGCATCGTCCTTGACGAGCTGAACCGTCAACTGGCCCCGTACGGGCTGATGTTCGGGCCGAAGCCGTCGACGCACAGCCATTGCGCGATCGGCGGCATGGTCGGCAACAACTCGTGCGGCGCGTCCGCGCAGGCGTACGGCAAGACGGTCGACAACCTGCGCCGGCTGGAGGTGCTCACCTACGACGGGCTGCGGATGTGGACCGGGCGCACCTCGCCGCAGGAGTACGACGCGATCGTCGCGGCGGGCGGCCGGCGCGCCGAGCTGTACGAGGGGATGCGCTCCCTCGCCGACCGCCATCTGGCCGACATCCGCCGCGGCTATCCGAAGATCCCGCGCCGGGTGTCCGGCTACAACCTGGACGACCTGCTGCCCGAAAACGGCTTCCACGTGGCGCGCGCCCTGACCGGCAGCGAGAGCACGCTGGTCACGGTGCTGCACGCCGAGCTGGAGCTGGTGCCGGTCCCGGCGGCGCAGGCGATCGTCGTGCTCGGCTACCCCGACATCTGCGCGGCCGCCGACGACGTGCCCCGGCTGCTCGACGTCTGCGAGCCGTCCCAGCTGGAGGCGCTGGACGGCCGGATGGCGCAGCTGATGCGCGAGGAGGGCAGCCACCTGGAGTCGCTGGAGTCGTTCCCCGAGGGCTCCAGCTGGCTGCTGGTGCAGTTCTCCGGGGACGGTCCCGAGGACGTGGACCGGCAGTGCCGCGCGATGCTGGACGGCCTCGGCCGCTCCACCGACGACCCGACGGTCGTGGTGTCCGAGGACGCCGAGCGCGAGCAGCGGATGCTCAAGGCGCGCGAGGCGGGGCTCGGCGTCACCGCGCGCCCGCCGGACGACCGCGAGACGTGGGAGGGCTGGGAGGACTCGGCGGTGCCGCCGGACCGCCTCGGCGACTATCTGCGCGACCTGAAGCAGCTGTTCGCGCGGTTCGGCTACGACCACCCGTCGCTGTACGGGCACTTCGGGCAGGGCTGTGTGCACACCCGCATCCCGTTCGGGCTGCGCACCGCGCAGGGGGTCGCGGACTTCCGGGCGTTCCTGCTGGAGGCGGCCGATCTGGTGGCCTCCTACGGCGGTTCGCTGTCCGGGGAGCACGGCGACGGGCAGGCCCGCGGCGAGCTGCTGCCGAAGATGTTCGGCGAGCGGCTGGTGGGCGCCTTCGGGGAGTTCAAGGCGCTGTTCGACCCGGACGACCGGATGAACCCGGGGAAGGTGGTCGCGCCGAACCCGGTGGACGGGCAGCTGCGGCTGGGGGCCGCGTGGCGCCCGCGCGACGACCGCGACGCGCGGTTCGGCTACCCCGACGACGACCACTCCTTCAACCAGGCCGTGATGCGGTGCGTCGGCATCGGCAACTGCCGCAGCCACGAGGGCGGCGTGATGTGCCCCTCCTACCGGGCCACCGGCGAGGAGGAGCACTCCACCCGCGGCCGGGCCCGGCTGCTGTTCGAGATGATCGGCGGCCACCCGGACTCGCCGGTCACCGACGGCTGGCGCTCCACCGAGGTGCGGGACGCGCTGGACCTGTGCCTGGCCTGCAAGGGCTGCAAGTCCGACTGCCCGGTGGGCGTCGACATGGCCACCTACAAGGCGGAGTTCCTCTCCCACCACTACCAGGGGCGGCTGCGTCCGATCGCGCACTACTCGCTGGGCTGGCTGCCGGTGTGGGCGCGTGCCTCGCGGGTGGCGCCCGCGGCGGTCAACACCCTGCTGCGGGCGCCGGGGCTGGCCCGGCTCGGCAAGCGGCTCGCGGGCGTGGCGCCCGATCGCCAGGCGCCGCTGTTCGCCGAGGAGTCGTTCCTGCGGTGGTGGCGCCGGCGCACCGCGCAGCAGGGGTGGACCGAGCCCGATCCGGCGGACCCGCGGACGGTGGTGCTGTGGCCCGACACGTTCAGCACGTACTTCCATCCGTCGGTGGCGCGCTCCGCCGTGCGGGTGCTGGAGGACGCGGGGTTCCGCGTCACCGTGCCGACGCGGCCGGTGTGCTGCGGCCTGACCTGGATCTCCACCGGCCAACTGGACATCGCGCAATGGGTGTTGCGTAACACGCTGCGCACGCTGCGGCCCTGGATGGCGGCGGGCACGCACATCGTGGGCCTGGAGCCGTCCTGCTCGGCCGTCTTCCGGGCCGACGCGCCGGAGCTGATGCCGGACGACGAGGACGTCAAGCGCCTGGCGGACCGGTTCCTGACCTTCTCCGAACTGCTGCTGCGGCACGCCCCTGACGACTGGCAGCCGCCGGCGCTGACCCGCGCGGCGACCGTGCAGACCCACTGCCACCAGCACGCGGTGACCGGGTTCGACGCCGACCGGGAGCTGATGCGCCGGGCCGGCATCGACGCCGACGTGCTGGACGAGGGCTGCTGCGGACTGGCCGGCAACTTCGGGTTCGAGGCGGGCCATCACGAACTGTCCATGAAGATCGGCGAGTTGGGTGTGCTGCCGGCGGTGCGTGAGAGCGCGCCGGACGCACTGGTGCTCGCCGACGGCTTCAGCTGCCGTACCCAGATCGAGCAGGGCGGCACCGGGCGCACCGCGCTGCACCTGGCCGAGGCGCTCGCCGCGGCACTCGACGGGCCGCCGCCCGCCGACCGGCCGGAGAAGGCCGTGGCGCGGCCCGAGGCGCCGTCGCCGGTCGCCGCCCGCACCGCGACCGCGGCGGCCGGGGCGGTGGTCGCCGCGGCGGCCGTGGCGGCGGGCGCGGGCGTCCACGCGCTGACCCGCGCCCGCAGGAACGGGGGGTGAGGGACCGACCGCCCCGGTGACGGTCCGCGCGCGCCGACGAACGCCGCCCGCGCCCGCACGGAAGAGCACGCCACACGGCACGACCGAACGGCACGACAGAGAGGAATCAACCGTGTCCCTCAAGGTGTCCGACCACGTACTGGAGCGCCTGCGCGAGTGGGACGTCGAGCACGTCTTCGCCTACGCGGGCGACGGCATCAACGGGCTGCTCGCCGCATGGGGGCGGGCCGGCGACAAACCGCAGTTCGTGCAGGCCCGGCACGAGGAGATGGCCGCCTTCGAGGCGGTCGGCTACGCCAAGTTCTCCGGCAAGGTCGGCGTCTGCGCGGCGACCTCGGGCCCCGGCGCGATCCACCTGCTCAACGGGCTGTACGACGCCAAGCTCGACCACGTGCCGGTCGTCGCGATCGTCGGCCAGACCAATCGCAGCGCCATGGGCGGCAGCTACCAGCAGGAAGTGGACCTGCTGAGCCTGTACAAGGACGTGGCCTCGGAGTTCTGCGAGATGGTCACCGTGCCCGAGCAGCTGCCGAACGTCCTGGACCGGGCGATCCGCACCGCCTACGCCCGGCACACCGTGACCGCCGTCATCATCCCCGCCGACGTCCAGGAACTCGACTACTCCGCGCCGCAGCACGCGTTCAAGATGGTGCCCTCCAGCCTCGGCATGAGCCACTACGCGCCGGTGCCGGACGACGCCGACCTGCACCGGGCCGCCGATGTGCTGAACGCCGGCGAGAAGGTCGCGATCCTGGTCGGCCAGGGCGCGCGCGGCGCCCGACAGGAGGTCGAGCAGGCCGCCGACGTGCTGGCCGCGGGCGTCGCCAAGGCGCTGCTCGGCAAGGACGTGCTGTCCGACGAACTGCCCTACGTCACCGGCTCGATCGGGCTGCTGGGCACCCGGCCCTCGTACGAGATGATGCGCGACTGCGACACCCTGCTGGTGATCGGGTCGAGCTTCCCGTACACCCAGTTCCTGCCGCAGTTCGGGCAGGCGCGGGCGGTGCAGATCGACAGCGACCCGTTCATGATCGGGCTGCGCTACCCGTTCGAGGTCAACCTCGTCGGGGACGCCGCCGCCACCCTCAAGCAGCTGCTGCCGCAGCTGAAGCACAAGCGGCACGGCAGCTGGCGCAAGACGGTGGAGAAGAACACCGCCCGCTGGTGGGAGGTCATGCAGCGGCGGGCCGCGGTCGACGCCGAGCCGGTCAACCCCGAGTACGTGGTGCACGCGCTGGACGACCTGCTGCCGCGGGACGCGGTGGTGACCGCGGACTCCGGCTCGGCCGCCAACTGGTACGCGCGGCACCTGCGGTTCCGCGGCGAGATGCGCGGCTCGCTGTCGGGCACGCTGGCGACGATGGGGCCGGGCGTGCCGTACGCGATCGGCGCGAAGTTCGCCCACCCGCAGCGCCCGGCGGTGGCGCTGGTCGGCGACGGCGCGATGCAGATGAACGGCATGGCCGAGCTGATCACCGCGGCCAAGTACCGGCGCCAGTGGCAGGACCCGCGGCTGGTGGTGGCCGTGCTCAACAACCAGGACCTCAACCAGGTGACCTGGGAGATGCGGGCCATGGAGGGCGCGCCGCAGTTCCTGCCGTCGCAGGAGATCCCCGACGTGCCGTACGCGGACGTGGCCCGCTCCTTCGGCCTGGACGGGGTGCGGGTGGAGCGTCCCGGGGACGTGGTGGACGCGTGGCGGCGCGCACTGGCGGCGGACGGGCCGTTCGTCATCGACTTCCGCACCGACCCCGCGGTGCCGCCGATCCCGCCGCACGCCAGCCTCGACCAGATCGAGGCGGCGGCGTCCTCGGTGCTGCACGGCGACCCGGACCGGGCCGGCATGGTGCGGCAGGGCATCAAGGCCAAGATCCAGGAGGCGCTGCCGGGCCGCCGCCACCGCGAGGACCGGCCGGGCGCCCAGGACGGGCACTAGTCGCCTGACGACGGTCCTCGGGCCGAAAGCCGGCGGAAACGCGCGGGCGGCGGCCCCGCACGGCGGGGACAGGGAAAGGAGTGGGCGCCATGCCCGAACTGCCGGACGTCGAGGGATTCCGTCGCGAGCTGGCCTCGTGCGGGCAGGGCCGCCGGATCGACCGGGTCCGGGTGGACGACCCGGAGGTGCTGCGCGGGGTGAGCGAGCGGCGGCTGCGGCGGGAGCTGCAGGGCCGGGAGTTCCGCGAGCCGCAGCGGCACGGCAAGTGGCTGATCGCCCGCACCGACGGCGGTCCCGCGGTGCTACTGCACTTCGGGATGACCGGGCGGCTGGTGTGCCAGTCGCCGCAGGAGCCGGCGCACCGCCACGACCGGGTCCGCTTCGACCTGTCCGGCGGGAAGGGCGTGCGCTACCGGGACCAGCGCAAGCTCCAGGGCCTGCGGCTGGCGGGCTCGGAGGACGCCGTCGCGCACACGCTCGCCGGCCAGGGCCCGGACGCGGCGTCGGTGGGGCGGGCGGAGCTGCGCGAGCTGCTCGGCGGGCGGCGGGCCCGGGTGAAGTCCGTGCTGATGGACCAGTCCGCGCTGGCCGGCCTCGGCAACCTGCTGGCCGACGAGATCCTGTGGCGCGCCCGCCTGCACCCGGCCCGGCGCGCCGACCGGCTCACCGACGAGGAGAGCGGCCGGCTGCACGGCGCGATGCGCCGCGTGCTGGCGCTGTCGGTGCGCGCCGGACGAGTGCCGGACCGCGCGTCGTGGCTCACCGGCCACCGCGACCGGCCGGACGGCCGGTGTCCGCGCTGCGGCGCCGGGCTGCGCCGCGGCAAGGTCGCTGGGCGCACCACCGTGTGGTGTCCGCACTGCCAGCGAGAGGAGCGACAGACGTGAGCGTGCCGGAGGACCACGGGGGCGCGACCGCGCCCGGCGCCCGCGCGGGAGCCGGGGCGCGGACCGGCGACGCGGCCGGGAGGTGGCCCGAGACCGGGCCGGCCGTGCGCGAGCTGCGGGTCTCGGTGCTGACCGTGCCCACCGACGGGCCGGAGGCCGACGGGACGCTGGCCTGGGACGCCACCACCGTGGTGCTCGTGCAGGCGATCGCCGAGGGCGGGACCGAGGGGCTCGGCTGGACGTACGGCTCCCCCGCCGTCGCCGCGGCGGTCCGCGCCCACCTCGCGCCGGTCGTCACCGGCCGCGGCGCGTGGGACGTGCCGGCCGCGAACGACGCGATGAACCGCGCGGTGCGCAACGCCGGACGGCCGGGCGTGGCCGCGTACGCGATCTCCGCCGTGGACATCGCGCTGTGGGACCTCAAGGCCCGGCTGCTGGGCCTGCCGCTGGTGCGCCTGCTCGGCGCGGCCCGCGACGGCGTCCCCGTCTACGGCAGCGGCGGCTTCACCACGTACGACGACGAGCGGCAGGACCGACAGCTGCGGTTCTGGGCCGAGGAGCAGGGTATCCCACGGGTGAAGATCAAGATCGGCGAGTCCTGGGGCGGCGCGGAGCCGCGCGACCGGGAGCGGGTGACCCGGGCCCGGCGCAGTGTCGGCGACGGCGTCGAGCTGTACGTGGACGCCAACGGCGCGTACAGCCGCAAGCAGGCGGTGCGCTTCGCCCGGCACCTGGACGCCGAGGGCGTGCTGTGGTTCGAGGAACCGGTGTCCTCCGACGACCTCGCCGGGCTCGCGCAGGTGCGCGCGGCCGTGCCGGCCGACGTGACGGCCGGCGAGTACGGCTGCGACCTGCCCTACTTCCAGCACATGCTGGACGCGCGGGCGGTGGACTGCCTCCAGGTGGACGTCACCCGCTGCGGCGGGGTCACGGTGTGGCTGCGGGCCGCCGCGCTCGCCGAGGCGCGCGGCCTCGGGATCTCCGGGCACTGCGCCCCGCACCTGCACGCCGACGTCGCGGCGGCGGCGCCGAACCTGCGGCACCTGGAGTGGTTCCACGACCACGTGCGGATCGAGAACCTGCTGTTCGACGGGGTGCTCGACCCGGCCGGCGGAGTGCTGCGGCCGGGCGCCGACGGCGCCCCCGGCCACGGCCTGACCCTGCGACGGGAGGCCGCGCACCGCTTCCGCACCGGCTGAGGGACCCGCCGAGGGAACCGCCGAGGGACCGGCCGCAGAAGGACCCGTACGACGAGCCGTACCGGGATACACACGAGATCAGGAGGACTGGGACATGCCGCGGACCATCGTCATCACCGGGGCCAGCGGGGGCATCGGGCGGGCCGCGGCCCGCGAGTTCGCCGCGCGCGGCGACCGCATCGGCCTGGTCGCCCGGGGCCGCACCGGCCTGGAGGCGGCGGCTCGCGAGGTGCGCGCGCTGGGCGGGCAGGCGCTGGCCGCGCCCGCGGACGTCGCCGACGCGGCGGCCGTGCACGCCGCCGCGGAGCAGGTGGAGGAGCGGTTCGGGCCGATCGACGTGTGGGTGAACGTCGCCTTCACCTCGGTCTTCGCGCCCTTCACGGAGATCACGGCGGAGGAGTTCCGCCGCGTCACCGAGGTCTCGTACCTGGGGTTCGTCAACGGCACGCGGGAGGCGCTGGCCCGGATGAAACCGCGCGACCGCGGGGTGATCGTGCAGGTCGGCTCGGCGCTCGGCGAGCGGTCGATCCCACTGCAGTCCGCCTACTGCGGCGCCAAGCACGCGGTCAACGGCTTCACCTCCTCTCTGCGCACCGAGCTGATGCACGACGGCAGCAACGTACGGGTGACGGTGGTCCAGATGCCCGCGGTGAACACGCCGCAGTTCTCCTGGGTGCGCTCGCGGCTGCCGCGCCGCCCGCAGCCGGTCCCGCCGATCTACCAGCCGGAGGCGGCGGCCCGCGCGGTGGTGAACGCCGCGGACCGGCCCGGGCGCAAGCAGTTCTACGTCGGCGCGTCGACGGTGGCGACCATCCTCGCCAACCGCGTGGCCGCCGGGCTGCTCGACCGCTACCTGGCGCGTACCGGCTACGGCTCCCAGCAGACCGACGCGCCCGAGCCGGCCGGCCGCCGGGACAACCTCTGGCACCCGGTGGACGATCCGGCCGGGGACGCCGAGGACTTCGGCGCGCACGGCGTGTTCGACGACCGCTCCCACGCGCGGTCCCCGCAGGCGTGGCTGTCCCGGCACCCGGGCGTGACCTGGCCCGCGACGGCGGCCCTGGCCGGCGCGATCGCGGTCGCGGCGAGCCGTGGCCGCGGCGGGCGGTGACGGGGGCGCGGCGGGGCCGGAGGCCGGCGGGGCGGGCGGTCCGGCGGTCGGGCGGTCGGGCGGTCGGGCGGCTAGCGTGGCCGGGCGGCTAGCGTGGCCGGGCGGCTAGCGTGGCGGGCATGGCCCTGTTCGTGATCGAGCGCGTCACGCCGCTGCCGCCCGCCGAGGCGTGGCGGCGGCTGACCACCTGGGAGCGGCACACCGCGACCGTGCCGCTGACGCGGATGACGGTGCGCACTCCGCCGCCGTCCGGCACGGACACGGTCGTGGTGGCCAGGACCGGGGTGGGCCGCCTGGGCTTCGACGACCCGATGCGGGTCACCCGCTGGGAGCCGGAACGGCACTGCCGGCTGGAGAAGACCGGGCGGGTGGTGCTGGGATGGGCCGAGTTCGACGTGCTGCCGCGGCCCGGCGCGGGTCTGGACGGCGGCACGGGCACGTTCGTGCGCTGGCGCGAGGACCTGCGGGTCCGCGGTCTGCCGCGGGCGCTGGACGGTCTGACGTCGCTGGCCGGCCGCCTGGTCTTCGGCCGCGCGGTCGACACGCTCCTGCGGCCGTGAGGAGCGGGCCGCGCGGGCCAGCAGGCCGGGTGCGTGCGGGCGCGGGCCGAGCGCGGGCGCGGGGAGGCCGAGCGCGGCGGAGGGCTCCGGAGGTGCCCGCCGCGGCGATATGCGGTGGCGCGCGGGCCCCGGCCCGCGTGAGGATGCGGCCATGGACGAGACGCGACTCACCCGCATCCCCGCGCCGGAGGGCGTGGCCCCCGGCACCGGCTACACGCACGTGGTGACGGGCACCGGCCGGCTGGTCGCGGTGTCCGGGCAGGTGGCACTCGACGAGCGGGGCGAGGTCGTCGGCGTGGGCGATCCGGCGGCGCAGGCGCGGCAGGTCTTCGAGAATCTGCGGCGCTGTCTCGCGGCGGCCGGCGCGGGTTTCGAGGACGTCGTCAAGCTGACGTACTTCGTCACCGATGTGGCGTATCTGCCCGCGGTCCGCGCCGTCCGCGACGCCCACATCGACGCCGAACGCCCGCCGGCCAGCACGGCGGTCCAGGTGGCGGCCCTGTTCCGGCCCGAACTCGTGCTGGAGGTCGAGGCGTTGGCGCTCCTCGGGGACGAATCGGGCTGACCCGGGCGGCCGCGCTCCCCCTTATGCTCGGCGGATGGACGAACGAAGGATCACACAGGGGATGCGACCGGGGCTGCTGGACGGCCGGGTCGCGATGATCACGGGCGCTTCGAGCGGGATCGGCGCGGCGGCGGCGCGGCTGTTCGCCGAGGAGGGCGCGGCCGTGGTGCTCATGGCGCGCCGCGGCGACCGGCTGAAGCTGCTCGCCGACGAGATCACCGCCGCCGGCGGGCGGGCGCTCGCCGTCGCAGGCGACGTCGCCGACACGGACGACGCCCGGCGCGCCGTCGAAGCGGCCGTCGCGCAGTTCGGCGGCCTCGACTGCGCCTTCAACAACGCCGGTTACGGCACGGTGGAGACCGCGCTGCACGAAACGCCCGACCAGGTCTTCGACCGGACCATGGACGTCAACGTGCGCGGCGTGTGGAACTGCATGAAGCACCAGCTCCCGGTGATGCTCGCGCGCGGCGGCGGCTCGATCGTCAACACCAGCAGCGCCGCGGGCCGTTACGCCACCGGCGCGTCGGTGCCGTACGTGGCCGCCAAGCACGCCGTCCTCGGCATCACCCGCGCCGCGGCGTCCGAGTACGGCGCCTCGGGCATCCGCGTCAACGCGCTGGTGGTCGGCACCACGCGCAGCGAGATGATCGAGACCGCCATCGATCTCTATCCCCAACTGGCCCAGGCGTTCATCGCCCCGCAGATCCAGAAGCGGATGGCCGACCCGAGGGAGATCGCCGAGGCCGCGGTGTGGCTGTGCAGCGACCGCGCGTCGTTCGTGACCGGCGTCGCCATGCCGGTGGACGGCGGCATCTCGGCGCAGGCGAAGGCGGGTTGACCGGTCCGGCCGGAGCATGACGTGACGGCGCGGCGCGGCCGGCCGTCGAGGCCGGGCCCACGGCTGCCGCGCGGCGCGGCCGGCGAGGTCGGGCCTCCGGCGCGCGGGCAGCCGAGCGGTCGGGCAGCCGGGCGGCCGGCCGCCTGCGCCAGCCGCGCGGTCAGGACTCCCCGGCTTCGCCCGCTTCCCCCGCCTGCTCCGCCCGCCCGGCCGCCGTGGCCTGGTCGGCCGGGCGGGCCGTGTCGGCCGTGTCGGGCGTCCCCGCCTGCTCCTGGCGGCGGCGCGCCAGGCGCTCCCGCTGCGGCACGACCGTGTACTTGGGGTCGCGGGCGGAGGCGACGCCCGCGTGGAAGACGGCGAAGCGGGTGCACGCCGAGGCGCCGAGCAGGGCGGCGCCCGCGGCCACGGCGGCCGGGCGGCTGCGCCGGCCGAGCAGCGCGCCGGCCGCGCCGAGCGCGGACAGCACCTGGGCCGCGCGGGTCAGCCGGCCCGCGGCGCCGGTGCGGTAGGTCTCGGCGACCATGCCCAGACGGTGTTCCATCACGGCGACCGCGGTCGTCTCCGCTGCGGCGCCCAGCAGCGCGGCGCTGACCGCGGGCGCGTTCTCGGCGACGGGGGCCGCGGCCAGCGCCATGCCGGCCGCCGCCGCGGTGGCCGACCCGGCGAACACGTACGGCAGTTCGCGGTGGGCGCCGTGCCAGGCGGGGACCGCGGTATCGGCGGCGAGCACGGCGGTGTAGGCGGCGACGGCCGGGCCGAGCAGCGCGGCGCCCGCGGTCGCGGCGCGGCCCAGCGACGGCAGCCGGCCGGACACGTCGAGCACCGCGGCGGCCCCCGCGGCCGGCCCGTACGCGGACAGCAGCCACGAGCCCATGCTCATCGGTGAGGTGGGGCGGAAGACCCGCAGCATGTTGACGAACCGCTCGGGGCGGCCCAGGTCGTGGACGAGCGCGGCGGCGGACGCCGAGACGGCCAGCGCCGAGGAGATCTTCATGCCGCGGGCCATGCCGCGCCGCCCGGTCAGCTCGGCGCCCGCGGCGAGCACCGAGCCCGCGCCCGCGAGCCCGCCCAGGAAGAAGTACCCGGCGATGTCCAAGGGCTTCCAGGTGGGCTCCTTGATCACCGGCCGGCCGTAGTACGAGCCGAACTCTGCCTCGGGCACCATCAGTTGCTCACCGCGCCGGCCGCCCCGGCCCCTGCGTCCGCCGCGCCGCCCGGCCTCGCGGCCGCCGTCCCGTCCGCTGCCGGCGCCGGCACCGGCTCCGCCGGGTCCGCCGTGCCGCCGCGGCCCGCCGTCCGCGGGCGCTCCGTCGCCGCGCGAGCGGTCGCCGTGCAGGTCCTGGGCGAGCCGTGCCTCGCGTCCGGGGCGCTCGCCGTGGACGCCGTCCCTGCGTACGTCCGAGGTGCTCATCGGCCGCCCTTCCCGATCGTCCCGTGTGCCGCGAACACCGCTGCCGCGGCTCCCAGCAGCGCCGCCGCGGCGGCGCCCGCGTGTCGCCACATCGCCGGCAGGTCGCGGGTGGTGACCACCGGGTCCGGCGGCAGCCCGTACACCTCGGGGTCGTCGAGCAGCAGGAAGAAGGCGCCGTCGCCGCCCACGCCGTCGTCCGGGCTGTCCCCGTACAGCCGGGCGTCGGCGACGCCGTCCTCGTGCAGCCGGTCGAGCCGGGCGGCGGCGCGCTCGCGCAGCTCGTCCAGCGGCCCGAACTGGATGGAGTCGGTGGGGCACGCCTTGGCGCACGCGGGTTCCTGGCCGGCGCCGAGCCGGTCGTAGCACATTGTGCACTTGAAGACCCGGCCGTCGTCCTGGCGCTGGTCGATCACGCCGTACGGGCAGGCGGGGACGCAGTAGCCGCAGCCGTTGCAGACGTCCTCCTGCACCACGACCGTGCCGTACTCGGTGCGGAACAGCGCGCCGGTGGGGCACACGTCGAGGCACGCGGCGTGGGTGCAGTGCTTGCAGACGTCGGAGGCCATCAGCCAGCGCATCCCGGAGGCCGCGGCGCCGGCCTGCGGGCCCGCGCCTCCCGGGTCCCGCACCGGCCGGTCCTGCTCGATGAACGCGACGTGCCGCCAGCTGTCGGCGCCCAGGCCCTGGGTGTTGTCGTAGGACATGCCGGTCAGTTCGAGGCCGTCCTCGGGGACGGCGTTCCACTCCTTGCAGGCCACCTCGCACGCCTTGCAGCCGATGCACACCGAGGTGTCGGTGAAGAAGCCGACCCGCGGCGGGTGGTCGGGGCCGTGGCCGGCGTCCCCGGCCGGGTCGGGCTCGGCCCCCGCGAGCAGGTTGCGGCCGATGATCGACGTCATCCCCTGACCTCCGTTCCGGTGTGCTCGGTGATGCCGGCGCGCCGCCGGTAGTCCGCGAGCAGGTCGAGCAGCTCGGGGCCGCGTGGCCGGCGGCCCGGGCGGATGTCGGCGCTGAGCGCCTTGACCTCCTGGATGTGCACGTTGGGGTCCAGGGCGATGGCCGACAGCTCGTTGGCCGCGTCGCCGGTGGTGTAGCCGTTGGGTCCCCAGTGGTAGGGCAGGCCGATCTGGTGGACGGTGCGCCCGCCCGCGGTCAGCGGCGCCATCCGCCGGGTGACCAGCACCCGCGCCTCGATGGCGCCGCGCGCGGTGACGACGGTGGCCCACCCGGTGTGCTCCAGGCCGCGCTCGGCCGCGAGTTCGGGCGAGATCTCGCAGAACATCTCCGGCTGCAGCTCGGCCAGGTAGGGCGACCAGCGGGTCATGCCGCCCGCGGTGAAGTGCTCGGTGAGCCGGTAGGTCGTGACCACGTACGGGAAGACGTCCGCGCCGGGCTCCGCGCCGCTGGGGTGGAAGCGGTTGTGCTCCCGGGAGAACGCCTGGCGGACCGGGTTGCGCTGCTGGCGACCGTACAGCGGGTTGGCGACCGGCGAGTCCTGCGGCTCGTAGTGCGTCGGCAGCGGGCCGTCGACCAGCCCGGCGGGCGCGTACAGCCAGCCCTTGCCGTCGGCCTGCATGATGAACGGGTCGTCGCCGCGCAGCGCGTCGGGGCCGGTGGCGCCCTTTGGCGGCCGGTAGGACGGCGCCCGGTCGGGGACGAAGTCGGGCACGTCGTGGCCGGTCCAGCGGCCCTGTTCCTGGTCCCACCACACCAGCGCCTTGCGCTCGCTCCACGGGTTGCCCTCGGGGTCGGCGGAGGCGCGGTTGTACAGCACCCGGCGGTTGGCCTGCCAGGCCCAGGCCCACTCGGCGGCCACCCAGTCCTGCTCGGTGTGCGGCTTGCGGCGGGCGGCCTGGTTGACGCCGTCGGCGTAGACCCCGCAGTAGATCCAGCAGCCGCAGGAGGTGCTGCCGTCGTCCTTGAGCTGGGTGTACGCGCTCAGCGGCGCGCCGTCCGCGTCGCGGCCGTTGATCTCGGCGAGCACCGCCTCCGCGACGGGCTCGGCGAGCGGGCCGTCCGTCGGGTAGTCCCAGGCCAGGTCCCGCACCGGGCGGTCGGACGGGTCGGCGGAGTCCTTCAGCCGCTCCTTGACGCGCCGGCCCAGGTGGTACATGAACCACAGGTCGCTGCGGGCCTCGCCGTCCGGTTCCTTGGCCGGGTGGTGCCACTGCAGCATGCGGTTGGTGTTGGTGAAGGAGCCGGCCTTCTCGGTGTGGGCGGCGGCGGGGAAGAAGAACACCTCGGTGCCGATGTCCTCGGTGCGCAGCTCGCCGGTGGCGATCTCGGGGCCGTCCTTCCACCAGGTCGCCGATTCGATGAGGGAGAAGTCGCGCACCACCAGCCAGTCCAGCTTCGCCATGGCCAGGCGCTGCATGGCGGCGTTCGCCGAGCCGACCGCCGGGTTCTCGCCGAGCAGGAAGTAGCCCTTGCAGACGCCGTCGAGCTGCGCCAGCACCGTCTCGTAGGTGCTGTGGGAGCCGGTCAGCCGGGGCAGGTGGTCGAAGCAGTAGTCGTTGTCGGCGGTGGCGGCGTCGCCGAAGTACGCCTTGAGCAGGCTCACCATGTAGGCCCGCATGTCGCCCCAGAAGCCCTTGTCGGTGCGGATCGCCTCGATGAACGCGTCGAGGGTCTCGTGGGCGTGGGCGTGCGGCATCGGCAGGTAGCCGGGCAGCAGGTTGAACAGTGTGGGGATGTCGCTGGAGCCCTGGATGCTGGCGTGGCCGCGCAGTGCCTGGATGCCGCCGCCGGGCCGGCCGATGTTGCCGAGCAGCAGTTGCAGGATGCAGGCGGTGCGGATGTACTGCGCGCCGACGGTGTGCTGGGTCCAGCCGACGGCGTAGACGAACTCGCTGGTGCGGTCCGGGCCGGAGTTCTCCACCAGGGTGCGGCACACGTCGAGGAAGGTGTCCCGCGGGATGCCGCAGACCTCCTCGACCATCTCCGGGGTGTAGCGGGCGTAGTGGCGTTTGAGGATCTGGTAGACGCAGCGCGGGTGGCGCAGCGTCGGGTCGCGCTCGGGGTCGCCGCCGATCGCCGCGCCGCCGGAGCCGTGCGACTCCGAGCCGCCGGCCCGCGACACCGACCTGCCGCCCCCGGTGCGCTCCTCGTACTGCTCGTCGCGCTCCCCGGAGGCGGCCTGCACCTCGGCGCCCTGGTACTGCCACGTCGCGGTGTCGTAGTGGCCGGTCTCCTCGTCGAGCCCGGAGAAGATCCCGTCCAGGTCCTCGGTGTCGCGGAAGTCCTCGCCGACGATGGTCGAGGCGTTGGTGTACGCGAGGACGTACTCGCGGAAGTCCGCCTCGTGGGTCAGGACGTGGTTGACGATGCCGCCGAGGAAGGCGATGTCGCTGCCGGCCCGGATCGGCACGTGCAGGTCGGCCAGGGCGCTGGTGCGGGTGTAGCGGGGGTCGACGTGGATCACCTTGGCGCCGCGCGCCTTGGCCTCCATGACCCACTGGAAGCCGACCGGGTGGGCCTCGGCGAAGTTGGAGCCCTCGATGACGATGCAGTCGGAGTTCTGCAGGTCCTGCAGGAAGGTGGTGGCGCCGCCTCGGCCGAAGGAGGTGCCGAGCCCGGCGACGGTGGCGCTGTGGCAGACCCGGGCCTGATTCTCCACCTGGACCACGCCCAGCGCGGTGAACAGCTTCTTGATGAGGTAGTTCTCCTCGTTGTCGAGCGTGGCGCCGCCGAGGCTGGCGATGCCGAGCGTCCGGTTGACCCGGACGCCGTCGCTCTCCTGCTGCCAGGTCGCGCGGCGGGTGGCGATCACCCGGTCGACCACCATGTCCAGCGCGGTGTCCAGGTCGAGCCGCTCCCAGTCGGTGGCGTACGGCCGGCGGTACAGCACCTCGTGGCGCCGCGCGTCGCCGGTGGTGAGCTGGAGCGTCGCCGAGCCCTTGGGGCACAGCCGGCCGCGGCTGACCGGCGAGTCGGGGTCGCCCTCGATCTGCACGACGGCCCCGTCCTTGACGTACACGTTCTGCGCGCAGCCGACCGCGCAGTACGGGCAGATCGACTTCACCACCCGGTCCGCGGTGGCGGTGCGGGCGCGCAGCGCCCGGGTGCGCGCGGAGGACGCCGCGGCGCCGCGGCCGAGCGGGTCGTCGCCGGTCAGCTGCCGGTAGACCGGCCAGTCCCGAATCCAGGTGCGCAACTCCACCGCCCGCCTTCCGCCGTGCCTGTACCGCGCCCGGCCGCGCGGCCGTTCACTCCTGCCACGGCTGCCCGCCGTGGCGCTCCGCATACCCGCGCGGCGCGCATTGCGCCCGAACGGACCCGGGCCGCCACGGTGCGGCGGGCACGTCCGACCGCATAACCTGCGGACATGAGTGAGAGCAGCGGGCCCCACCCGGTCGCGCCCGGCGGCGCCGCGGACGCCTCGTCCGCGGCGGCCGGCGCCCGGGGCACGGGCACGGACGGGGGCAGGGCAGCGGGCGGCGGGAGCCGGCCGCGTCGGCCCGGGGGGCGGCGGCCGAGCCGGAGCAGATCGCGGGGGCGCTGCTGACGAGCGTGGGCGTGCTGCTGCGCCGCATCCGCCAGGTGCCGGTCGGCGGCGGGCTGTCGATGCCGGAGCGGCAGGCGCTGTCGCGGCTGGACCGGCAGGGTCCGGCCTCGGCGTCGGAGCTGGCCCGGCGCGAGCAGATCACCGCGCAGGCGATGGGCGCGACGCTCGCCACGCTCCAGGCGCGCGGGCTGATCGAGCGCCGGCCGGACCCGAACGACGGCCGGCGGGCCGTGCTCTCGGTGACCCCGGCCGGTCACCAGGCGCTGGAGGACAAGCGCAACGCGCAGACCGCGATGCTCGCGCAGGCGCTCACCGCGCACTTCACCGCCGAGGAGCTGGCCCGGCTGGGCGCGGCGGCGCCGCTGCTGGAGCGCCTGGGCGAGTCGCTCTGAGGGACGCCCGGCTGGTCGGGGCCGCATCGCCCGGGGCCGCTGGGACGCGGTGGGGCGGGTGGGACGTCGGCCGCCGGCCGGGCCCCGCCGCGCCGCGCGGTGTTCACGTCGCCGTCGACGGCGCGTCGGCGGGCGGTGCGAGATTGCCCGCCATGGACACTCCTGGCATGGGCATCGACGCCACCACCGCCTCCCGGATGAGCATGGCGGAGCAGCACGAGTACCTGCGCGCCAAGCTCTCGCGCCGACGCGTCGTCATGGGCGGCATGGCGGCCGCCGGCACGGTCGCCGCCTCCGGTCTGCTCTCCGGCGTCGCGCACGCCGACTCCCCCGCGCCCGCGCTGCTGGGCCACCCGGCGACCGGGCACGGCGTGGACGGCGCTGTGGTGGCGCCGTTCGGCCGGCACCTGCAGTTCGGCGCGGACCCCCGCTCCGAGTTCACCATCTCCTGGCAGGTGCCGCTGGCGGTGCGCAGGCCGTTCGTGCGGATCGGCCTGCAGCCGTGGGCGCTGAGCCACAAGATCGAGGCCGAGGTGCGCGCGCTGCACACCCCGCAGTTGCTGAACAGCAAGCTGCCCCCGGTCGACCAGTACTACCTGCACGCCGCGATCGGCGGGCTGCGCCCCGACACCACCTACTACTACGGGGTCGGCCACGACGGCTTCGACCCGGCCGGCCGGGGCGCCCTCGGCACCGTCGGATCGTTCACCACCGCGCCGGCGCGGCCGGCACGTTCACCTTCACCGCCTTCGGCGACCAGGGCGTGAGCTACCACGCGCTGGCCAACGACTCGCTGATCCTGGCCCGGAACCCGGCGTTCCACCTGCACGCGGGCGACATCTGCTACGCCGACCCGGACGGCTCGGGCCAGCAGAGCGACTCCGGCGACTACGACGCGCGCACCTGGGACCAGTTCCTCGCGCAGACCGAGTCGGTGGCGGCGCGGGTGCCGTGGATGGTGACCACCGGCAACCACGACATGGAGGCGTGGTACTCGCCGAACGGCTACGGCGGCCAGGAGGCCCGCTGGTCGCTGCCGCGCAACGGCCACGACCCGAGGAACCAGCCGGGCGCGTACTCCTTCGTCTACGGCAACACCGCGGTGATCGCGCTCGACGCCAACGACGTCTCCTACGAGATCCCGGCCAACTACGCCATCACCGGCGGCGGGCAGACCGCGTGGCTGGACCGCACCCTGGCGGCGTACCGCAAGCAGCGCGGCATCGACTTCCTGGTGGTGTTCTTCCACCACTGCGCGTACTCGACCACCACCTCGCACGCCTCGGACGGCGGCGTGCAGGAGCAGTGGGTGCCGATCTTCGAGAAGCACCAGGTGGACCTGGTCGTCAACGGCCACAACCACGTGTACGAGCGGACCGACGCGATCCGCGGCGGCGCGGTGTCCCGCCAGGTCCCGATCGGCGCCACCACCCGGCCGGCCACCGACGGCACGGTCTACGTCACCGCCGGCGGCGCGGGCCGCAGCCTCTACAGCTTCCCGGCCCCGGACACCTACGAGGGCCACGAGAACCGGGTGGACTCGGTGACCACCTGGCACTCGGCGAAGGGCGGCGGCAAGGTCACCGACACCGTGCACTGGTCGCGGGTGCGCTACACCGGCTACTCGTTCCTTTCGGTGGACGTCGAACCGGCGCACGCGGGCCGCGAGTCGACGCTGACGGTGTCGGCGATCGCCGAGACCGGCGAGCGCATCGACCACTTCACGGTCGCGCGCCGGGCCCGCTGAGTCCGCGCGGCGCGTCCGGCTCCGGGCCGGACGCGCCGCCGCGGGTGGCGCCGGGTGCGCGGTCGCCCGCGCGGACCTCGGCGGCGCTGTCGTTCGGGGTGCCCGCGGCCGGTGTGCCCACGGCCGGTATGCCCGCGGCCGGTGCGTCCGCGGCCGGAGTGTCCACGGCCGGTGTGCCGCCTGCTGGAGCCCCGACTGCCAGAGTGCCGGCGGAGCGGGCGTCGGCGGCCGGGGGCTCGTCCGGCGCTCGCACCGGCAGACCCGCCGCGAGGGCGCCGCGGCGCAGCGCGTCGCGCAGCATCGCCGGGGTCAGCGTGCGGGTCTGCATGTTCCGGTTGCTGGGGTGGTAGCTGCCGATCAGGTGCAGCCGCCGCTCGCCGTCGCTCAGCACCGCCTCGGCGCCGTGGCCGAAGACCGGGCGGGGCCGCGGTATCCGCCAGCCCGCGGCGGCCAGTTGGGGCAGCAGCGCCTGCCAGGCGAAGCCGCCGAGGACCACGGCGGCGCGCAGCGTCGGCCGCAGCAGCTCCAGCTCGCGGGCCTGCCAGGGGCGGCAGGTGTCGCGTTCGCCGGTGGTGGGCCGGTTGTCCGGCGGGGCGCAGTGCACCGGCATGCTGATCCGCACCCCGCGCAGTTCGAGCCCGTCGCCGGTCCGTTCGGACACCGGCCGGGAGGCCAGGCCCAGGTCGTACAGCGCGGCGTAGAGGGTGTCGCCCGAGGGGTCGCCGGTGAAGGCGCGGCCGGTGCGGTTGCCGCCGTGCGCGGCGGGCGCGAGGCCGACGAGCGCGAGCGGCGCGTCGGTCGGGCCGAAGCCGGGCACCGGCCGCGCCCAGTAGTCCCAGGAGCGGTACATCCGGCGCTTGGTGCGTCCCACCTCCTCGCGCCACTCCACCAGGCGCGGGCAGGCCCGGCAGTCCACCAGCGCGGCGTCCAACTGCGCGAGGTCCGCGGCCCGCGCGGCGGCCACCGCGGGATAGTCCAAAGCGTCCGGGCCGTCGGGGCTCCCCGGGCCGCCCGGCCGGCCCGCGCCGGTGCCGGTCCGGCTCACGTCGCGCGCGGCTGGTTGAACCGCAGCATGTTCCCCGCCGGGTCGCGGAACGCGCAGTCGCGGACGCCGTAGGGCTGGTCGACCGGCTCCTGCACGACCTCGGCGCCGGCTTCCCGGACGCGGGCGAAGAGCGCGTCCACGTCGTCGGTCGTGAAGATCACGGCTCGCAGCATGCCCTTGGCCAGCAGCTCCACCATGGCCTGCCGGTCGGCGGCCGAGGCGTTGGGATCGGCCAGCGGCGGCTCCAGCACGATGTCCACCCCGGGCTGCGACGGCGAGCCGACGGTCGTCCAGCGCATTCCCTCGAACGCGACGTCGTTGCGCACCTGGAGCCCGAGCACGTCGCGGTAGAAGGCGAGCGCCTTGTCGTGGTCGTCGACGGCGATGAAGCACTGCGAGAGCTTGATGTCCATGGCGACCACGCTACGGGCGGGGTGTGACATCCGCCCGCCCGCCGTTCCGGGCGTCCCCCGCGGTGTTCCTGACCGGACGGGTGTGGATCTTCGCGATGCAGGCCGGGATGTCCGCCCCGTCGTCGTGCGACCGGGCCCGGTACGCGCTGGGGCTCTCGCCGACCAGCTCGGTGAAGCGGGTGCTGAAGGTGCCGAGCGAGGTGCAGCCCACGGCGAAGCAGACCTCGGTGACCGACAGGTCGCCGCGCCGCAGCAGCGCCTTGGCCCGCTCGATCCTGCGGGTCATCAGATAGCTGTACGGGGTCTCGCCGTAGGCGGCGCGGAAGCTGCGGGAGAAGTGGCCGGAGGACATCAGGGCGGTACGCGCCAGCGCCGCGACGTCGAGCGGCTGTGCGTAGTCGCGGTCCATCACGTCGCGTGCGCGGCGCAGCCGGGCCAGGTCGTCCAGGTTCACACCCCCACCATCCCACAGGCCGGCCCGCGGCGGGGCCGGTGCCGACGCCGGCCGCGAGGGCCCGGGGCGGTCACGGGGCGGCGGGCCGCGGCGGCAGCACGCGCAGCTGGAGCATCGCGGCGAAGCGGGCCTCGGAGTCGGCGAGGTCGATGCCGCCGACCTCGGTGAGCCGGCGCAGCCGGTAGCGGAAGGTGTTGGGGTGGACGTGCAGCGCGGCGGCGGCCACCCCCACGTCGCCGAACGCGTCGAGCCAGGCCCGCAGCGTCTCGACCAGGTCGGTGTGGTGGCGCTCGTCGTACGCGGCGAGCCGGGCCACCGGCCCGGTGGGCCGGTCGCCGCGGGCCGCGACGA
Organism: Actinacidiphila sp. DG2A-62; assembly: GCF_035825295.1. Lineage (NCBI taxonomy): Bacteria > Bacillati > Actinomycetota > Actinomycetes > Kitasatosporales > Streptomycetaceae > Actinacidiphila > Actinacidiphila sp. DG2A-62. Next base: position 7,936,486 of record NZ_JAYMGI010000002.1, on the reverse strand, counting down.
GGTCCCGCAGGTCCAGCAGCAGCGCCTCCACGTGGACGTCGGACAGCCGGGCCGCGCGGCGCGCGCTGCGGCCCGCGCGCAGCACCCGCAGCGCGCGGTCCGCGTCGGCCCGCGACCCGGCCAGCTCCCGCACGTCGGAGGCGGCCGGGCCGACGCCGATCACCGCGCCGGCGCGGGAGGTGACCCGGTCGAGGAACCCGGTGGCGATCCGCAGCGCCCGGTCCGCGCGGTCGGCTCCCGGGTCGCCGGCCCGGCCCGCGGCGCGCTCGGCCGCCCGGTCGGCGCGCTCCGGCCGGTCCCGGCCGCCCACGCGGTCGCCCCGCTCGTGGCGGTCGGCCCGGTCCTCCGCGGACCCGCCGGTGCGCGCCGGCATCAGCCCGTAGACCACGTCGCCGAGCACCGCGGCCGCGCAGCGCGGATGGGCGGCGCTCAGGTGCACGGCGAACGCGTCGGCGAGCCGCTGGAGCTCGGTCGTCGCGGCGGCGTCGTCGCCGACCGTGAGCGGCTCGCGCGCGCGGTCGGGGACGGCCAGGGCGAGCACCACGACGGGCTGCCCGGCGAGCCCGAGGCGCACCAGGGCCTCGCGCGCGCCCGCGCCGCCCTCCAGCGCGGTGCTCACCAGGTCGGCGCGCAGCCGGCGCTCCACGTCGGCGCCGGCCCGCAGCCGCAGCATGTGCAGGGCGACCAGCCGGGCGGCGTCCTGGAGCGCGCGGGAGCGCTCAGGGCCGAGCGGCCGGCGGACCGCCACCCAGATCGAGCCGAGCACCTCGTCGCCGGCCCGCACGGTCACCGCCACGCGCGGCAGGGTGAAGGTGTCGGGGGCCGACCGCAGCGGCGGAACGTAGACCGGCTCGTCGTGCCGGTACAGCTCGCGGAAGACGCCGCGCTCGGTCAGCGCCCGCGAGAACCGCTCGGGCACCTGGCGGCCGAGGATCGTCTCGACGCGGGACTCGTCGGCCTCGTCCTGCTTGCCGGAGAAGGCCAGCACCCGGGAGTTGCGGTCCTCGATGGTGACCGGGGCGTCGAGCAGCGCGGCGATCGCGTTGGCCAGCGCGAACAGGTCGCCGGCCGGGGTGCCGACCAGCGTCTCGGCGTCGCCGACCCCGACGTCGCCCTCGGCGAGCAGCGCCCGCAGCATGGCCGCGACCTGCGTCCAGGAGGCCCCGCGGGTCAGCTCCAGGACGGCGACGCCGGACGCCTGCGCGGCGGCGGCCACCCGCGGGTCGGCCGGCACGGGTTCGCGCAGCACCAGGGCGGCTGCCTGATGCCGCCCCAGGTCGGCCAGCAGGGCGGCGATGTCCGCGGGATCGTAGAGGCCGACGCCGAGGACCAGGGCGTGCGGCGGCAGCGCCGGGCGGTCGACGGGGTCGTGGATGACGACCCCGCCGATCTCCGCGGGTCCCGGGGGCACGGCGGCGGCCGGGAACCGGGCGGGCGTCCCGGGTCCCCCGGGCTCCCCGGGCCGCGCGGTCGGCACGGTGTGGCCGGGAGGGGCGGGGTGGAGCGGGTGCAGCAGGGTGGCGCCGAGATCGTCGAGGATCCGGCCGAGGCTGGTACGCGCGTGTGTGGTCATGGAACCGGCACCTTCCGAGGCCGAGGCCGGGAGCGTCAGCGTAGTCCGCAGGTCAGGCCGGCAGCCACTGGGTGGACCTGGTGACCTGCGCCAGTTCCCCGGCGAGCGGGTCGACGCCCGTGCCGGGTCCTGCGGGGACGTCGAGGTGGCCGTCGCGCACCACGAACGGCTCGGTGATGTCGGTGCGGTAGTAGCGGTCGGAGCCGGAGGTGTCGCCGGGCAGGGTGAAGCCGGGCAGGGCGGCGAGCGCGAGGTTCGCGGCCCGGCCGATCCCGGTCTCCAGCATGCCGCCGCACCACACCGGCACCCCGTGCGCGGCGCACACGTCGTGGACGCGGCGGGCCTCCAGGTAGCCGCCGACCCGGCCGGGTTTGACGTTGACGATCGCGCACGCCCCGAGCGTGATGGCGTCCGCGGCGGCGCGGGCGGAGGTGATCGACTCGTCCAGGCAGACCGGGGTGCTGATCCGGCGGGCGAGCGCGGCGTGCCCGAGCACGTCCTCCTCCGGCAGCGGCTGCTCGATCAGCAGCAGCCCGAAGGCGTCGAGCCGGGCGAGCCGGGGGGCGTCGGCGAGGGTGTAGGCGGCGTTGGCGTCGACCTGGAGCGCCAGGGCGTCGCCGAACCGTTCGCGCACCGCGGCGACCGGCTCGACGTCCCAGCCGGGCTCGATCTTCAGCTTGATCCGGACGTACCCGGCGTCGAGGTACTCCTCGACGGCGTCGAGCAGTTCGGGCACCGAGTCCATGATGCCCACCGACACCCCGCACGGCACCCGGTCCCTGACCGCGCCCAGCTCGTCGGCCAACGGCCTCCCCTGCGCCCGCAGTTCGGCGTCCAGCACGGCCGTCTCCAGGGCCGCCTTGGCCATCCGGTGGCCCTGGAAGGCGGCGAGCGCCGGGGCGACCCGGTGGGCCTTGAGCGGACCGGAGGCGGCGAGCGCGGGGACCAGGAACCGGCCCAGCACCTGGGTCGCGGCGTCCGCGTACTCCGAGGAGTACAGCGGGTCCGCCATGGCCACGCACTCCCCCCACCCCTCGGCCCCGTCGGCGACCACCCTGACCAGCACCGCCTCGCGGACCGTGGTGGTGCCGAAGGACGTGCGGAACGGGGACACCAGCGGCATGGCGATGCGCCGCAGTTCGACTCCTTCGAGCTTCATCGCTCCTCCTGCGTACGGGCGCCGGCGTGCTCCAGCACGTACCAGCCGGCGCGGTCGAATCCGGTGACGCGGGCGCCGTCGGCCATCGCCGCGCCCATGACGTCGCGCAGCGCGGTGCGCCAGTCCTTGGCGCGGCCGGGCTCGGCCAGCCGCATCCCCTCGATGTCCGGCGGGACGGCGACCAGGAGGGTGCGGGAGCCGCTCGATCCCCCGCCGCCGACGGCGCCCGCGGCTCGCGCCGGACCGGCCTGCGGTCCGCCGTCCGGGCCGGCGGCGAGCGCGACCAGCGCGCCCCGCGCGCGTTCGGCCGCCGCGTCGGCGGGCTCGGTGCGGCCCGCGCAGGCGGCGCGGACCGGGTCGCTGCCGAGCCGCCAGTGCACCAGCAGCCGGTCGGTGTCGTCGTCGCCGTTGATGCCGTCGCGCATCCCGCCGTAGAAGTTGGCGAGGTACTCCTCGGGCCGGGCGGCGAGCTTGACCAGGTTGAAGTAGGCGTTGCGGCGCACCAGCGGGTCGTAGGTCCAGGTGATCGCGGACACGCCGCGGCGCATCGACCAGGCGCGCTGGTGCAGTTTGAGGGCGAAGCCGATGCTGCGCCCGCGCGCGGCGCCCGAGACGCCGGCGATGTGGCTGTGCACGGCCTCCTCGGCGGGCGCGCCGAAGAACCCGACGCAGGCGCCGACGAGTTCGTCCCCGTCGAAGGCGCCGCCGACGTAGTTGCCCGACTTGGCCAGCGCGCGCAGCAGTTCGCCGGTCATCGGCGGGCTCTGCGGGTCGGGCCGCCAGATGGCGTTGTACAGGCGGTGCACGGCGTCGAGTTCGTCGATCGCGCGCACCTCGCGCACCACCACGGACGCCGCGTCGCCGGCCGCGACCGCGAGGCGCTCGGCCTCCTCGGCGAGCCGCCGCCCGGCGGCGCGGGCCGGTTCGGCGGCGCCGGGGCGGGCCCACGGGTCCGGTGCGGCGTCCGGAGCGGGCACGTCCCGTGCGAGTGCCTCCGGAGCAGGCGCGTCCCGTGCGAGTGCCTCCGGAGCAGGCGCGTCCCGTGCGAGTGCCTCCGGAGCAGGCGCGTCCCGTGCGAGTGCCTCCGGAGCAGGCGCGTCCCGTGCGGGTGCCTGCGGGGCGGGGGCGGTGGTACCCGTGCCGTCGTTCTCCACGTTGCTCGTCCTCCGCGGCGGTGTCATGGGCGCTCCCCGGTCGGCGTTCCGGAGCCGCGGCGGGCGGACCGGCCGGCCGCCGCGTCGGGCTCGGCCAGCAGTTCGGCCACCAGGGCGGCCAACAGCGCCGTGCGGCCGGGGAGTTCGGCGACCAGCACGTGCTCGTCGTCGGCATGCGCGCCGCCGCCGACCGCGCCCAGGCCGTCCAGGGTCGGCGTGCCGACCCCGGCGGTGAGGTTGCCGTCGGAGGCGCCGCCGACGAACGTGCCGGCCGGCTCCGGCAGGCCGAGCCGGGCCGCGGCGGCCGCGGCCCGCGCGAACAGCGCCGCGGACGCGGCCGGTTCGAGCGGCGGGCGGTTGGGGCCGCCGGTCACCTCCAGCGCGGCCCCGGGCAGCACCGGGCGCAGCGCGCGCAACGCGGCGTCCACCCGGTCCTGTTCGGCGCGCGCCGCCACCCGTACGTCGACGGTGAACCGGCCGTGGTCCGGCACGGTGTTGCTCGTGGTGCCGGCCGTCAGCACGGTGGGCGTGACGCTGGTGCCGAGCGCGGGGTCGGCGAGCGTGGTCACGGCCAGCACCTGGTGGGCCAGTTCGACGGTCGCGCTCACCCCGCGCTCGGGTTCGAGCCCGGCGTGCGCGGCGCGGCCACGGGCGTGCAGCTCGTACAGCGACACGCCCTTGCGTCCGGTCTTGAGCGCGCCGCCCTCCCCGGACGCCTCCAGCACCAGCGCCGCGAGGCGGCCGGCCGCCTCGTCCTCGATCAGGGCGCGCGAGGTCGGCGAGCCCAGTTCCTCGTCGCCGGTGACCAGCAGGGTGACGCCGGACGGGTCGGGCAGCGCGGCGATCGCGTGGAAGGCCATCGCCAGACCGGCCTTCATGTCGAAGCAGCCGGGCCCGCGCAGCACGCCGCAGTCCACGCTGAAGGGGTGGGTGGCGAGCGAGCCGACCGGCCACACCGTGTCGTGGTGGCCGAGCAGCAGCACCCGCGAGGGGCCCTCGCCGAACCGCCAGCGCAGATGGCTGCGGCCCTCGACGACGATCCGCTCCGGCAGCACGCCGGTGCGGGCCGCGCCCACGCCCGCGGTCACCTCGGCGCTGACCGCGACGGCGTCGTGGTCGGCCGAGGGCGACTCGCAGGTCACCAGGGTCTCGATGTCGGCGAGCAGCAGCGGCAGCGCGGCCGTCGTCCGCGCGACCAACCCCCTTTCCAGGGCGTCCCGGTCCACGGCGGCCCGTCCGGCCGCGGGCCCCTGCGCCGTCTCCCGCCGCGCGGCCGCGGTCCGCTCGCTCACGGCCGCCCCGCCTTGGGCGTGGCGCGCACGCCGTAGTGCACGTACCGCTCGCCGCCGGGCAGGCCGTAGAAGGTGACCGGCGTCCAGTGCGGGGAGTCCGGCTCGCGGACGGCGAACAGGTCGCCTGAGCCGTCGACCGGCGTCATCACGTGCTCCTCGACCGGGTCGGGCAGCAACGCGGCCAGCGGTCCGAGGACGGTGGTGCGCATGACCGCGGCGCCGTCGCGTTCCAGGATGTCGATGCGCACTCCGGCGCGCTCGTACGTCCCGGTGTGGCGTCTGACGCCGACCGCCGGGGGCCGCTCCGGCGGCGCGAGCGGCAGCGGCATGTCGAGTCCGGCCAGGTCGCCGAGGATCTCCCGGTAGAGGTCCTGGTACAGGTCCCGCGCCTGGCCGCCGTTGGTGAGCAGCGCGACGGCGAGGCCCTGGTCGGGCAGCAGGCGCAGGAACGCGGACTGGCCGACGGTGTTGCCGTCGTGGCCGATCAGCACCCGCCCGTCCCAGGTGAAGCGGCTCCACCCCAGGCCCCAGGAGTCGCCGAGCGTGTGCGGGTCGGGGAGTTCGACCTGCCGGTCCGCCATCGCCGCGGCGGCCGCCTCGCCGAGCACCCGGACGCCGTCCGCGGCCAGCCCGCCGCGCAGGTGCATCCGGGCGAAGGCGAGCAGGTCGGCGGCCGAGGCGCAGATGAGGCCGGCCGGGCCGAGCGAGCGCGGCAGCCCCCACACGGGAGCGACGGCCGGCTCGCCGCCGGCCTCGGCGACGTGCCCGGTGGCGGCGCGGTGCAGCAGCGCCTCCTCGGGCAGCGTGACCGTGTGCTCCAGGCCCAGCGGGGTGAACAGCCGCTCCCGCACCGCCTGGTCCCAGGTGCCGCCGGTGAGCTTCTCCACCACCCGGCCCATCAGCGAGAAGCCGGAGTTGCAGTAGGACCAGGTGGCGCCGAGCGGGTGGATCTGCGCGGCGTCGGCGAGCAGCGCGGTGTACTTCTCCAGGCAGTCGTCGCCGCGCCCGGTGTCGTCGAAGATGTCGCCGTCGATGCCGCTGGTGTGCGTCAGCAGGTGCCGCATCGTCACCTCCTTGGTGACGTCCGGGTCGCTGAGCCGCAGCTCGGGCAGCACGGTCACCAGCGGCGCGTCGAGGTCCAGCAGGCCCTCGTCGGCCAGTTGCATCACCAGCGTCGCGGTCCACACCTTGCTGATGGAGCCGATCTGGAAGAGCGAGTCGGCGGTCACCGGCACACCGGTGTTCTTGTTGAGCACCCCGTACGCGGCCACGGCCAGCTCGTCGCCCGCGTCGCCCGCGTCGCCCCCAGCGCCCGAAGCGTCCGGGCCGGCCGCCGCGTCGGGGCCGATCCGCAGGATGCCGAGGGTCGCTCCGGGGACGCGGTGCCGGGCGGCCAGCGCCTCCAGCCGGCGCTGCCAGTGCGCGGCGTCGACCAGCGGCAGGCCCTTGCGGTCCGGGCCTGCGGCGTACCGCTCCACCCAGTCCACGATGCGGCGGTTGAAGTCCAGCCGGTGCGAGGGGGCGCCGTCGAGGACGAACAGGTGGGAGGCGCCCGGGTACAGCACCAGCCGCGACGGCACGCCCTGCTCGCGCAGCGCCGTGTGCCACTGCGCGGCCTGGTCGGCCGGGCAGCGCCGGTCGTCCGCGCCGTGCAGGATCAGCGTCGGGGTGCGCACCTCGCGGACCCGGGACAGCGGCGACATCGCCGCGTAGTGCTCGGGGCCGGCCCAGGGCGGGCCGTCGAGTTCCAGGTCGGCGAGCAGGTGGCCGTCGTCGGAGGCGCCGGCCATGCTGACCAGGTCGCTGACGGTGCCGCCGGCGACCGCGGCGGCGAAGCGGCCGTCGCGTCCGGTGAGGTAGCAGGCCATGTAGCCGCCGTAGCTGTATCCGGCGACGGCGAGCCGCTCGGGGTCCGCGAGGCCCTCGGCGACCAGGGCGTCGACCGGTTCCAGCAGGTCGGCGGCGTCGGCCAGGCCCCACGCGCCGATCGCGGCGGTGTAGAACACCTCGCCGTAGCCGTCGCTGCCGCGCGGGTTGAGCAGCAGCACGGTCCAGCCGAGCGCGGCCAGCCGCTGGTGGTACAGGTGCACGTCGTCGGCCGCGCCGTTCCACGCGTTGTGCGGGCCGCCGTGGACGTCCAGCAGCAGCGGCCCCGGGCCGGTCGTGCCGGGGGCGCGGACCAGCCACCCGTGCACGGTGGTGCCGTCGCAGACGGTGAACTCCCGCTCGGTGCGCGGGTAGAGCGTCACGTCGGCGACCGCCGCGCCGTGCTCGGTCAGGACGCGCTCCGCGCCGGTGGCGAGGTCGACGACGGCGATCTCGCCGAAGGAGGCCGGGGTGGCGAGCACCACGGCGGCCAAGTCGCCGGCCACGCTGAGCCCGGAGACGTTGCGGCCGGCGCCGGCCAGCACCGCGCGGAGGCCGGCGGCGCCGGGGGTGGACGCGCTCGGGCCGGTCGGGGCCGGGCCGGCGGCGTACAGGTGGGTGCAGCCGCGGTCGCGGACGCAGAACAGCACGGTCGCTCCGTCGCCCGCGGTCTGCGGCAGGCCGCCGGGGTAACCGGGGCCGCCGGGCATGACGTTGCGGTCCAGCGGCCCGGACAGGTCCTCGGCCGGCCCTCCGTCCAGCGGTACGCGCAGCAGCCGGGCGTGCCCCACGGGCGCGGCGCGGTGGCCGACGACCAGCAGGGCGGCGCCGTCCGGCGTCCAGCCGACCGTGCCGGCGAAGCCGTCGGGGGCGCCGACCAGGACCGGCTGGGCGCCCGCCGCGGCGGCGTCCACGGTGTACGCGGCGCTGCGCACGGTCAGGTCGGCGCGCGGGTCGGTCGCGGCGGTGAACGCGAGGGTCCGGCCGTCGGGCGACCACGCGGGGGCGCCGGCGTGCCAGTCGCCCTCGGTCAGCCGGCGGCACGCGCCGGTCGCGAGGTCCAGGACGTGCACGTGATGGCGGAGCGAGCCGAGCAGGCCGGCGCCGTCGTACTGGTAGTCCAGCCGGTCGCTGACCAGCGGCCTGCGGTCGGCCGCAGGAGCCGGGTGCCGCGCGCCGGACGCGCCGGACGCGCCGGACGGGTCCGCGGCGGGCGCGGGTCCCGGCGGCGCGATGTCGACCGGCGCGGTGAACGCGATCCTGGTCCCGTCCGGGCTCCACACGGGCGCGCCCGCGCCCAGCGGCAGCTCGGTCAGCTGCTCGGCCTCGCCGCCGTCCGCGGGCAGCAGCCACACCTGGGCGGGGCCCGCGCCGGGCTCCGGGCCGGCGCGCAGGAAGGCGATTCGGGTCCCGTCGGGCGACCAGCTCGGCGCCTGGTCTGCGCCGCCGCGGGTCAGCCGCCGCGCGGGACCGCCGCCCGCGGCGGGCACGTGCCACAGATCGCGCACCGTGCGGTCGCCTGCGAGGTCGCTGCCGCGCAGCACGTACACGATCCGTGTGCCGTCGGGGGAGAGCGCCGGCTGCTCCGGCACCGCGATGTCGGCCAGGTCCTCGATGCGCAGGGGTCGGGTCATCGGACGTCCTTCCTCGCCGGCCCGTGCGGGCGGCGCGCGAGAGTTCGGGGCGCCGGGAGAGCCCCGGCGTGAGCGGACGAGCCCATCGGCCCGTCCGGGACGACCGCTTCGGCGGCCCCGGCGCTCCGGCCGCCATGGGCCGGGTTGCCGTCGCCGGCCGGCACGGACGCCGGCGCACCGCCGGTCGACGGCGCACCTGGGCCGGGCGGACCGCCCGGCCGGGACGGGCCCGCGGTCGGGCCCGCCGCCGCGCCGTCCGCGAGGGCGACGGCGGGCGCGACGGCGGCGGCGGTCACGGTGGTGGGCGGGGTGAGCGGGGTGAGCGGGGTGAGCGGGGGCGTGGCGGGGGCGGCGGTCATCGGGGGGCCGTCTCGGCGAAGTGGCAGGCGGCCGCGTGCCGCCGCGCGGGGGCGTCCCGGGAGGGGTCGAGGGTCAGGCACTGCGTCCGCCCGGGGTCGACCGACGGCCCCACCGGGCAGCGCGGGTGGAACCGGCAGGCCAGGCGGGTGGTGCGGATCGGGCGGCTCGGCGTCCAGCACGGCGACCGGAACCGCCGTGGGGGACGGCGCCGCGGCGGGTACGGAGCGCGGTGCCGCGGAGCCGGCGGCGTCCGTCGAAGCGCCGTCCCCCGTGGCGGACCCGCCGGGGTCGGACCCGGGCTCCGCGCCGCTGCGAGGGCCCTTCCGCAGCGGTGTGGCCCCCTTGTGCGCGTGGTCCGCCGGAGCGGCGCTCGGGGGCGGCCCGGCCGAGGGAACACCGCGTGCGTGCCCGGCTGCCTCGCGGCTCCCGGGTGCGCCGGGGCCCGCGGCGGTGGCGGCTCCGGCGTCCGCCCGCGGCCCGCCCGCCCGCGGCCCGCCCGGGGCGTCGGGCGTCGTGGTGTGCGGGAGCGGGCCATGCACGCCGCCGGCGTCCGTGGCGGCCGCGGCGCCCCCGGCGCCCGGTCCCGCGCGGAGTGCGGGCCGGCTCGCGGCGGGGCGGGCGTCCGCGCCGGGCGCCGCAGCCAACAGCTCACGGGTGTAGGGGTGCTGGGGATCGGCCAGCACCTGCGCCGCCGGGCCGTACTCGACGATCCGGCCCAGGTACATCACCGCGAGAACGTCGCTGACGTAGCGCACCACGGCGAGGTTGTGCGAGATGAAGAGCATGCCGAGCCGCATGCTCCGCTGGAGCTCGCGCACCAGGTTGAGCACCGTGCCCTGGATGGACACATCGAGCGCCGAGGTGATCTCGTCGGCGATCACGACCTCCGGGCGCGCGGCCAACGCCCGTGCCAGCGCCACGCGTTGGCGCTGGCCGCCGGAGAGCCTGGCCCGGCCGGGCGGCGGCGTGGCCGGCGTCGAGCCCGACCAGCTCCAGCAGCCGGGCCACCTCGGCGCGGCGCGCCTGCGCGTCCGGGAACGCGCCCTTCGGCACGGCCTCCGCGATCGCGCCGCCCACGCTCATCCGCGGGTCCAGCGAGGCGTACGGGTCCTGGAACACCATCTGCAACGGCCGGCGTCCGCGCACGGTCCCGCGGCGGTTCAGCTCCTCCCCGTCCAGCAGCACCCGCCCGGCCGCGAGCGGCGCCAGGCCGACCGCCGCGCGGGCCAGCGTGGACTTGCCGGAACCCGACTCCCCCACCAGGCCGACGACCTGGCCCGAGGGCACGGTCAGGTCCACCATGTCCACGGCGCTCATCGCCCGGCGCCCCCTGCCGTAGCGCACGCTGACGCCCTCGAAGCGCAGTTCACTCATCGCCGCCCGCCTCCCCTTCGGCGCGCGCGCCGCCCGCGCCCCGCTCGTCCCGCTGAACCGGCTCGTCCCGCTGGACCGGCTCCGCGTGTCCGGCCGGCTCGGCGTGTCCGGCCTGCCTGTCGTGCCCGGCCGGCTCGGCGGGCCGGGTCCGCCCGGCCGCCCCGGTCGCCCGCGCCGCTTCCGCCTGCGCTCCCCCGGCGTCCGCCTCGTCACCGCTCTGCGGGTACCAGCAGGCCACCCGGTGCCGCCGCCCCGTGCCGAGCGCCTTCGCGTCCCCCGGCTCCCCCGGCTCCGCCGGTTCCCGCAGCTCCTCCAGCTCGGGGTCCTCCAGGCGGCAGCGGTCCCGCGCGAAGGCGCAGCGCGGCGCGAACGCGCAGCCCCGCGGCAGCCGGTCGGGAGCAGCGGGCCGGCCCGGGATGACGGCGAGCGGGCGGTCCAGGTCGGTGTCCATGCCGGGGACGGTCGCCAGCAGCGCGCGGGTGTACGGGTGCCGGGCCCGGGACCGCAGCCGGTCGGTGGGCAGTTCCTCGACGACGCGGCCCGCGTACATCACCAGGACCCGGTCGCAGGACTGCGTGACCACGGTGATGTCGTGGCTGATCAGCAGGAGCGCGACGCCGTCGCTCTCCCGGATCGAGCCGAGCAGGCGCAGCACCTGGCGCTGCACGGTGACGTCCAGCGCGGTGGTCGGCTCGTCGGCGATGATCAGCGACGGACTGCCCATCACGCCCATGCCGATCATCGCGCGCTGCCGCATGCCGCCGGAGAACTCGTGCGGGTACTGCGCCGCGCGGCGCTCGGCGGCCGGCACGCGCACGTCCCGCAGTCGCCGTACCGCCCGCGCCAGCGCCTGCCGCCGGTTCATCCCGAGGTGCTCGCGGGCGACCTCGGCCAGCTGCGGCCCGACCCGCATGGTGGGGTTGAAGGAGGTCATCGGGTCCTGGAAGACCATGGCGAGCGAGGTGCCGAGCAGCCGCCGGCGCGCGGCGCGTGCCGCGCGGTCGGCGCGCCCCGGTCCGCCCGCGCGCCGGCCCGGGAGGCGGCGCCCGGCGCCGTCCCGGCCGCCTGCCGCGCCGTCGCCGGCCAGCGGCACGCCGAGGAAGTCGAGCCGGTCCGCCCGCACGGTTCCCGGGGGTTCGACCAGCCTGCCCACGGCCAGCGCGGTCAGGCTCTTGCCCGAGCCGGACTCGCCGACCACGCCGACCGCCTCGCCGCGAGCAACGGTGAGGCTCACACCGCGCACCGGGGTGACCGGCCCGCTCGCGCCGGGGAAGCTGACCCGCAGCCCCTCCACCGCGAGCACCGGCCCGTCCTGGCCCCCGGGGCCGTCCCCCGGGCGGCCGTCCGCGCCGGAGCCTCGCGCCGCGGCGTCCCCCGCCGCGTGCTCCGCCGACGCCCCGGGCCCCGCCGACGTCCCGGGCCCCGCCGACGTCCCGGGCCCCGCCGACGTCCCGGGCCCGGCCGCGGCCACCGCCTCGGGCGACCCGACCGCCTTCGCCACCGCCTCGCCGACGAGGTTGAACGCCAGCCCCGCGACCACCACGGCCACGCCGGGCGCGAGCGCGGCGGCCGGGTGGGTGTAGATGCCGCTGAGGCCGTCGCCGAGCAGTCGGCCCCAGTCGTACGAGGGCGCCTGCACGCCGAGTCCGAGGAACGACAGGCCCGAGAAGGCGAGCAGCGCGCCGCCGGCGCCGATCGTCGCGTTGACCACGAGGGGCTCCGCGACGTTGGGCAGGATGTGCCGGACCAGCACCCGGAAGCGTCCGACGCCGGCCACCCGCGCGGCGGCGACGAAGTCGCGTTCCGCCACCGAGGCCACCAGCGTCTGGGTGAGCCGGGCGAAGCCGGGGGCGGTGGCGAAGCCGATGGCCAGCACCGCCCCCTTGGCGCCCACCCCGAACACCACGGCGAAGAACAGCGCGAGCAGCAGCCCCGGGAAGGCGACCGCGATGTTGACGACCGAGGTGATCAGCCGACCCGCGCGGCGGCCGAGCAGCGCGGGCGCGGCGCCGAGGACGAGCCCGGTGGCCACGCCGATCGCGGTGGCCAGCAGGGCCAGGCCCACCGAGAGCCGGGTGGCCACCAGCACGCGGGCCAGCACGTCGCGGCCCAGGTTGTCGGTGCCCATCCAGTGCTTGCCCGAGGAGCCCTGGAGCAGCGCGCCGGTGTCGACCGCGTCGGCCCGGCCCGACCAGATCGGCGGGCCGAACACGGCGAGCGCCAGCACGAGCAGCAGCAGGACGCAGGCGGTCGCGCCGAGCGGGGTGCGCAGCACCGCGGTCCAGCGGGCGCCGCGGCGCGGCGGCGCCGCGTCCGTCCCGGGGGACGCCGGCGCGGGTCCGGCCGTCTCGCGGGTCTCCGCCTTGTACTCCACCGCCATCGCTCAGCTCTCCAGGATCGCGGAACGGGGGTCGAGCAGGGCCAGCCCGGCGTCGACCGCGAGGTTCACCAGCAGGACGCCGACGCCGTAGACGAGGACGACGCCCTGCACCACCGGGTAGTCCTTGGCCAGGATGGACTGCACGATGGTGCTGCCCAGGCCCGGCCAGGCGAAGACGTTCTCGACCAGCACGGTGCCGGCCACCAGGCTGCCGAGCAGCAGCCCGGCGATGGTGAAGGTGGCGGTGACCGCGTTGGGCAGCGCGTGCCGCAGGTAGACCGTGCGCGGCGGCAGGCGTTTGGCGCGGGCGGTGCGGATGTAGTCGGCGTCCAGCACCGACAGCGTCTCGACCCGGACGATGCGGGCCAGCACCGCGGCAGGTCCCGCCGCGAGCGACGCCACCGGCAGCACGTAGGAGCCGACCCCGCCGCGGCCGGCCACCGGGAACCAGCCCAGCCGGACCGCGAAGACGTAGACCAGGCCGACGGCCAGCAGGAACTCGGGGATCGCGGCGACCAGGACGCCGGCGGAGGTGAAGGTCAGCTCGGTGCGGCGGCGCCGGCCGCCGCGGGTGAGCACCGCCATCAGCAGGCCGAGCGGCACGGACGCCAGCAGCGCGACCGCGAAGGCGGCGACCGCCAGCGCCACGGTGGCCGGCAGCCGGTCGCCGATCACCTGCGAGACCGGCAGCCCGCTGGTCATGGAGACGCCGAGGTCGCCGCCGAGCAGGTGCCGCAGGAAGCGCAGGTACTGGGTGGGCAGCGAGGCGTCCAGGCCCAGTTGGTGCCGGCGCAGCGCGACCACCTGCGGCGGCGCGGTGAGGCCGAGGGAGGCGCGCACCGGGTCGCCGGGGATGAGGTGGATCATCACGAAGGCCGCGGTGACCAGCACCCACACGGACACCACCAGGCGTCCCAGGCGGCGTACGGCGAACCGCACCCAGGGGTTGGCGGCCAGGCCCCGCATGCCCGGCAGGCGCGGTGCGGGCGGGTCCGCCGGCGCCGGCGCGGTGGCCGCGGCGGGCCCCGCGCCCGCGGGCAGCAGGTCGGCGTGTGGTGTCTTCATCGTTGCGGATCGCCTCCGGGAGCGCGGGCGCCGGTCAGCCGAGCATGCGGATGGACGAGGGCGAGATGGCGGCGTCGGCCAGTTCGAAGGTGGCGCCGCCGGCGAAGATCGGGGTCAGCTCGTCGGCGAAGGGAACCACGTCGGTCCGCTGGAACAGCGCCTTCTCCGCGGCGGCCCACTCGGCGCAGCCCTTGGTGCCGGGCAGCGCGGAGGCGGCCTTGACGTGGGCGGCGTAGCCGGGGTTGTCGATGAAGGCGAAGTTGCCGCCCTTGGGCGGGGTCGGCCCGGACACGAACGGCACCACCTGCGTGGGCAGCGTGACGGTCAGCGGCACGAACGCGGCGTCCCACGAGCCCTGTCCGCCGATGACGCTCTGGCCGAGCTGGCTGTCGGTGGCGCCCTTGAGCGTGACCTGGGCGCCGATCTTCTGCCAGAAGGTGCGCAGCAGCTCGGCGCCGGTCTGCAGCGGGGCGCCGCGGCTGCTGGGGTAGGTGAAGAGCAGGGAGAGCTTCTTGCCGTCCTTGCTGCGCACCCCGCCGGGACCGGCCTTCCAGCCCGCGGCGTCCAGCGCGGCCGCCGCGGCGCTCGGGTCGTAGGAGGGCAGGGCGCCGGTCACCGTGTCCTGGGTGCAGGGGCCCTGTCCCGAGGCGACCATGCCGGTGGGGGCGCGGCCGTCGCCGCTGGTGACCACGGTGCGCAGCTGGGCGAGGTCCAGGGCCTGGGTCAGCGCGCGGCGCACCGCCGGGTCGGCGGCCGGGCCGCCGGGCCTCTCGTCGAACCACATCTCGCCCAGCGGGGCGCGCAGGGCACGCTGGAAGCCGTGCCGGGCGGCCACCCTGGCCTTGTCCTGTCCGATGATCATGGCGGCGTTGATCTGCCCGGCCAGCAGCAGGTTGGCGGCGGTCGCCTCGTTCTGCACCACGCGGAGCACCACGGTGTCGGGCAGGCCCCGCACGCCCGGCTTCCAGTCGCCGGGCCCCCACGCGTAGTCCTTGCGGCGGGTGAGGGTGTAGTGGTCGTCGGCGACCGCCTGGGTGAGGGTGAACATGCCGGTGCCGGAGCTGCCCCGCTTGAGCAGGTCGCGGTCCTGCATGCCCTTGGGGCAGACGATGGGCAGGCCGCCGACGTCCCTGGCGAGGAACGCGTCGGGGGTCGGCGAGGTCACGGTGACCTTCCCTGCCGCGTCGTCGGCGGTGGCCTTGGCGCCGGCCGGCACGTTCAGCCCGGTCTTGGCGGAGCCGTGCTGCGGGTCGGCGACCCAGTTGACGTTCCGCGCGACGACGCTCGCGGTCAGCGGGGTGCCGTCGGAACAGGTGACGCCCTTGCGCAGGGTGTACGTCGCGGTCGAGGCGTCGCCCTGCCAGGCGGCGGCGAGTCCGGCGACCTCCTTGCCGGAGGCGTCGACGGACACCAGCGAGTCGTAGAGGAAGGCGTCCGCCTGGAAGGCGACGGACAGCGAGGTCAGCTGGGGGTCGAGGGTGCCGGGGTCGGCGGCTATCGCCAGGGTGAAGGTGCGGCCGTCGACGGGCTTGCCGCCGGCGCCGGCGGTGCCGCCGCTCCCGCCGCCGCTGCACGCGGCCAGGGCGAGCGGCAGCAGACCGACTGCCACGATCGTCGTCCGTGCGGACTTCATGGTGCCTCCCGCGGAGGGGTGTGCGGAGCGGTGTGCGACGGGACGTGCGGAGGGTGCGGGGCGTTCGGGGATGCGGCGGTGGGGTTGGGCGGGCGCGGGCCCGCGGTCCGGAGGCGCGGGCCCGCGGTGCGGAGGCGCGGTCCGCCGCGGTGGGGCCTCGGAGCCGGCCGAGGGCTGCCGGAGCGCGGCGACCCGGCGTCAGGCGTCAAGCTCAGGCGTCAAGCTCAGGCGTCAAGCTCAGGCGTCAAGCTCAGGCGTCAAGCTCAGGCGTCAAGCTCAGGCGTCAGGCTCAGGCGTCAGGCTCAGGCGTCAAGGACAAAGCGTCAGGGCGGGGCTTCAGGGCGTCAGACGGCGGTCCGCGCGGCCGGTGTGCAGGAACCGCGCGGGCCCGCCGTCCTCCCCGGCGACGAACGCGTACGGCTGGTGGAAGCCGTCCTCGGGCTCGCGGGCGATCAGCGTGTCGCCCTCCAGGGCGACCAGTTCGATCGTCGCGGTCTCCATGCCCATCTCGGCGGCCAGACCCTTGGGCACGCGCTCGACCCAGACCCGTCCCTCGCCGTCCTGGCTGACGGTGTTGTCGAACATCCGCGAGCCGTACGTGCCCACCAGGTGGGCGGCGTCGACGCGCGGCGGGTCGGCCGGCGGCACCGGCAGCGCGGGCAGTTCGACGCCGGCCAGCTCGCGCAGGATGTGCCCGACGACCTCGTGGTAGAGGTCGACGCCCCGGCCGCCGTTGGTCAACAGGGTGACGGCGAGGTCGTGTTCGGGCACCAGCCGCAGGAACGCGGCCTGGCCGACGGTCGTGCCGTCGTGCCCGACCACGCTGGTGCCGGAGCCGTCGAAGATCTCCCAGCCCAGGCCCCACGCGTCGCCCATGACGCCCAGCCGCGGCAGGTCGACCTGCCGCTCGCGCACCGCCCGCGCGGACCGCGCCGACAGCACCTGGGTGCCGTCCGCGGCGCGGCCGCCGTCCAGGTGCATGCGGGCGAACGCCAGCAGGTCGCGCGCACGCATCGCGAGCATCGATCCGGCGGGCGCGTTGGACCGCGCCAGCGCCCAGATCGGGGCGGGTGCGAGCGGTTCGCGCGGCGAGGGCCTCAGATGCCCGACGGCGGCGCGGTACAAGATCGCCTCCCACGGGCCGTTGGCCGCGTGGGTGAGCCCGAGCGGCGTGAACAGGTGGTCGCGCAGGCAGGCGTCGTAGGGCTTGCCGCGCAGCACCTCGACCAGCCTGCCGAGCACGCAGTAGCCGGCGTTGTTGTACGAGAAGAGCCGGCCCGGTTCGAAGAGCTGCGGGACGTCGGCCAGGGTGGCGACGTACTTCTCCAGGCAGTCGTCGTCCTTGCCGGTGTCGGTGAAGATGTCGCCCTCGAACCCCGCGGTGTGGTCGAGCAGTTGGCGCACGGTGATGACCCGGGCGGCGGACTCGTCGGCGATCCGGAACTCCGGCAGCGCGCCGCGCACCGGGTCGTCGAGTCCGATCAGCCGCTCGTCGACGAGCTGCATGACCAGTGTGGAGGTCCACAGCTTGGTGATCGAGCCGATCTGGAAGAGCGTGTCGGTGTCCACCTCGACACCGGTGGACAGGCTCAGCACGCCCGTGCCGTGGTCGGCGACCTCTCCGCCGAGGTCGACCGCGACCGCCGCGCCCGGCACGTCGTACTGGGCGAGCAGGCCGGGCAGCCGCTCCTCGCACCAGGTCCGGATCTCGCTGAGTTTCGCCATGCGGCGACAGTAGGCGCGCGCCCCGGCCCGTCGTTCGTCCGCGCGGACGAACCGCGACGGCCAAGTCCGTCCGCCCGCACGAAGCGTGTCACCACCCCGAAACCCCGCGTTCAGCCCCCGGAGCGCCGGCGGCCGCGCCGAGCCGGCCCAGGCAGCGCGGTGTTTCGGCATGCTGGTGCCCTACGTCCCTGCCGCTCCCGATCGGAGGTGCACCGCCCTGCTGCGCGAACTGACCGCCGTCGTCTGCGGGGTGACCGGGGCGGCCCTGGTGGCCGTCGGCGCGACGGCCGTGGTGCGCAGGGTCCGCACCCGGCGCGCCCTGCGGGCGGGCCCGGTGGCGCGGGGCCGGGTGCTGGAGGTGTCGCTGCTGCCCGGCGACCAGGGCCGCCCGGGCGTGCAGCGCTCGGTGGTGAGCTTCGAGACGCCGGACGGGCGGCAGTTCCTGCTCGTCGATCGCTCGGGGCGGGCCAGGGAGATCGACGAGCCGGTGCTCGTGCGCTACCCGGTCGGCCGGCCGGAGGACGCCGTCCCGGACGACGTCCCCGGGGGTCGGCCGGGCCTGTCGCGGTTCTTCTGGCGGGTGCGGTGGTCGCCGCGGCGTGCCTGGTGGTGGCCGTCAGGGTGCTGATCCCGCTGAGGTAGCGGCGTCCGCGCCCTGCTGTCCCCCGGTGTCGGCGGCCGCCTCGCCCGTCTCGGCCGCGCCGGCCGGGCTCTCCGTGTCGCCCCGCGGGAAGAACAGCAGGGCCAGCACCGCCCCCGCCGCCGCGGTCCCCGCGGAGACCAGCAGCATGACGTCCATGCCGTGCACGAAGGCCGCCCGCACCACACGCACCAGCGCCCCGTCGCCGGCGGCCTGTGCGGCCCGGACGCCCGCCGAGACGCCGGCGTGGACGCTGCTGTCGAGGTCGGGGCGAGCCTGCCGGTGTGCAGCCGGCCGCGGTAGCCGGAGCTGAGCACCGTGCCGAGGACCGCGACGCCGATGGTTCCGCCGACCTGGCGCATCGCCTGGAGCAGGCCGGAGCCCGCGCCCGCGCGCTCCGCGGACACCGCGCCCAGCGCGCCGCTCATCGCCGCGGGCAGCGCGAGCCCGATGCCCGCGCCGAGCACCGCGATCCACGCGGCGGCGAACCCGTAGCCGGTGCCGACGCTCGTGGTGGCCGCCGCGGCCAGCGCGGCGGCGGCGAGCACGAAGCCGGCGGTGATCAGCGCCCGGGGGCCGTAGCGGCGGGCGAACCGGCCGCCGAACTGGGTGGCGACGATCATGCCGCCGATCATCGGCAGCAGCCGCAGTCCGGTGCCCAGCGGAGTGCTGCCGCCGACGCTCTGGAAGTACTGGGGAACCGCGAACAGCAGGCCGAACAGCGCGAAGTTGGCGATCGTGGCGTGCGCCGTGCCCCAGGAGAAGCCGGCGTCGCGGAACAGCCCGAGGTCGATCAGCGGATGGTCGCAGGCCCTCTCCCAGGCGGTGAACGCCGCGAGCAGCGCCACCCCGGCCAGGGCCGGCGCCCAGGTGCCCGTGTCCGTCCAGCCGTGCTGGCCCGCGTTGATCGAGCCGTAGATGAGCGCGACGAGCCCGGCCGAGGACAGCGCGGCGCCGAGCAGGTCGAGCCGGACCGGACGGGTGCTGCGCGCCTCGGGCAGGAAGGCCGCCAGCAGCAGTGCGCCGACGGCCGCCAGCGGCACGTTGAGCAGGAACACCGAGCCCCACCAGAAGTGGTTGAGCAGCCAGCCGCCGACGATCGGCCCCAGCGGCAGGCCGAGCGTGCTGGCGGTGGTCCACAGCAGCACCGCCTGGTCGCGCTCCTCCCGCTCGGGGAACAGCACCGGCAGCATCGCGAAGCCGAGCGGCATCAGCGCCGCGCCGGCCAGGCCGAGCAGCGCGCGGGCCGCGATCAGGCTGCCCGGTGAGCCGGCCAGCGCGCACCACAGCGACGCCCCGCCGAACAGCACCAGCGCGCCGACCAGCATCCGCTTGCGGCCGTAGCGGTCGCCGAGGTTGCTGGCCGGCAGCATCGCCGCGCCGACGGTCAGGGTGTAAGCGGTGCTGAACCACTGCAACTGCCCGGTCGTGGCGTGCAGCGACGCCGCGAGTTCCGGCAGGGCGATGGTGAGCACGGTGGTGTCGAGGCCGATCGTCAGACCGGAGAGCGCGAGCGCCGCCAGCGCCCACCACCGGCGGGAAGGGTTCCGGTCGGCGACCGGGGCCGGGACGGTGTGTCGAGCCATGCGAGGGGCCTCCCCTGGTCCACTCATAGATGCGAAACTTAGGTATCTTTTTCCGGCACACAGGTCCCCGCGGAGACGGCCGGTACCCTGGAGGCTATAACTAGCTAAGTTAGGTATGCAAATACCTGACCGCCCGCCACCTCCGGCAATCCCGCGGACACAAATGTCCGGCATCCGGACGACCGGCCCAATCCCGTGGACAGCCGCGGGCCGGTGGTGCCAAGGTCCCGCCATGCGTCCCGCGATCCCGCCGTCCCCGCGCCGCGCGCTGCTCGCCGCGGCAGCCCTGTCCTCGATGCTCGTCCTCGCCGTGGCCGGCTGCGCCCCGCAGGACGACGACTCCGCCGGCTCCGACGCCGCCTCCGGCTCGCCCACGGCCGGCGCCGCCGCGAGCGCCGCCGGCGCCGCCTGCACCGCGGCGTCGCTGCCCACCCGCACCAAGGGCAAGCTGACCGTCGGGACCGACAACCCCGCCTACGACCCGTGGTTCTCCGACGACGACCCCTCCAACGGCAAGGGGTACGAGTCCGCCGTCGCGTACGCGGTGGCCAAGCGGCTCGGCTACGCGCCCGCCGACGTCGTCTGGCAGAAGGTCCCCTTCAACAGCGCCTTCGCGCCCGGCGCCAAGTCCTTCGACTTCGACGTCAACCAGGTCTCGGTGAACGCCGACCGCCGCAAGGCCGTCGACTTCTCCCCCGGTTACTACGACGTGCGGCAGGCGGTCGTCGCCCGCAAGGGCTCGCCGATCGCCTCCGCGCACTCGCTGGCCGACCTCAAGGACGCCAAGCTCGGCGCACAGGTGGGCACCACCAGCCTGGACGTCATCACCGGCACGGTGAAGCCGGCGAAGAAGCCCGCGGTCTTCCAGCGCAACGACCTGGCGGTGGCCGCGCTGAAGAACGGCCAGGTCGACGGGATCGTGGTGGACCTGCCGACCGCCTTCTACATCACCGGCGCGGAGGTCACCGACGCCAAGGTGGTGGGGCAGTTCGCCGACACCGGCGGGACCCCCGAGCAGTTCGGGCTGGTCCTGGACAAGGGCAGCGGGCTCACCGCGTGCGTGTCCCGGGCCGTCACCGCGCTGCGCGGCGACGGGACGCTGGCCGCGCTGGAGAAGCAGTGGCTGTCCGACGCGGTCGACGCCCCGGTCCTGAAGTGACCGTCGGCGCCAAGCGGGCGCAGGCGCCGGCGGACGACGGCTACCGGCCCTCGGCGCGGCGGATCGAGCGCGAGCGCCACGAGCGCGACCGCACCCGCCGCGCCTTCGCCGTCGCCGCCGTCAGCACGCTCGCCACGGCCGCGGCGGTGTACGCGGTCGTCGTCAACTCCCCCGGCTGGCAGCGCACCCGGCAGACCTTCTTCAGCGCGCACTACGCGCGGGTGGCGTTCCCCGACGTCATGCACGGGCTGTGGCTCAACCTGCGGCTGCTCGCGGTGTGCGGCGCGGTCGTCCTGGTCGCGGGGCTGCTGGTGGCGCTGCTGCGCACGCTGCGCGGCCCGGTCTTCTTCCCGGTGCGCGCGCTGGCCACCGCCTACGTGGACTTCTTCCGCGGGCTGCCGCTGATCATCTGCATCCTGGTCAGCGTCTTCGGCGTCCCCGCGCTGCGGCTGCGCGGCGTCACCAACGACCCGGTGACGCTCGGCGGCCTGGCGCTCTGCCTGACCTACACCGCCTACGTGGCCGAGGTGTTCAGGGCCGGCATCGAGAGCGTGCACCCCAGCCAGCGCGCCGCGGCCCGCTCGCTCGGCCTGAGCAGCGCCCAGACGATGCGCCACGTGGTCCTGCCGCAGGCCGTGCGGCGCGTGGTGCCCGCGCTGCTGAACGACATGGTGTCGCTGCAGAAGGACACCGGCCTGGTGTCGATCGGCGGCGCGGTCGACGCGGTGTACGGCGCGCAGATCATCGCCAGCCGCGAGTTCAACTACACCCCGTACGTCATCGCCGGGCTGGTCTTCGTCGCGATCACCATCCCGATGACCCGGTTCACCGACTGGGTGGCGGCGCGGATGAACCGGCGGCAGTCGCAGGGAGGCACGGTATGAAGGGCGGCGTCGGAGCACCGGGACCGCGCGACGAGCCGGCGCTGGGCAGGAGGCCGGGACCGGGCAAGGACCCGAGCCCGAGCGCGGAGCCGGCGCCCCGCGACGTGCCGGCGCCCCGCGACGAGCCGGTGCTGCGGATGGAGTCGGTCCGCAAGACGTACGGCGACTCGGTGGTGCTGCGCGACATCTCGCTGGAGGTGCCCGCGCACACCGTGACCGCGCTGATCGGCGCCTCCGGCTCGGGCAAGTCGACGCTGCTGCGCTGCGCGAACCTGCTGGAGGAGGTCGACGACGGCGCGGTCTTCCTGGACGGCGAGGAGATCACCGACCCCCGGGCCGACCAGGACGCGGTGCGCCGCAGGATCGGCGTGGTCTTCCAGGCGTACAACCTGTTCCCCCACATGACCGTGCTGGACAACATCACCCTGGCCCCGCGCCGGGTGCACCGGGTGCCGCGCGCGCAGGCCGAGGCGCACGGGCACGAACTGCTGGGCAGGCTGGGGCTCGCGGACCGGGCGCGCGAGTACCCGGACCGGCTCAGCGGCGGCCAGCAGCAGCGGGTGGCGCTGCTGCGCGCGGTGGCCGCCCGGCCGCGGCTGCTGCTCCTGGACGAGATCACCGCCGCGCTCGACCCCGAACTCGTCGGCGAAGTGCTGGCGGTGGTCCGGGAGTTGAAGGAGGAGGAGGGCATGACGATGGTGATCGCCACGCACGAGATGGCGTTCGCCCGCGAGGTCGCCGACCAGGTGTGCTTCCTCGACGGCGGAGTGGTGCTCGAACGCGGCGCCCCCGCCGAGGTGTTCGGCGCTCCGGCCGAGCAGCGCACCCGCGATTTCCTGCGCCGCATCACCGAGGCCGGCCTGCTGAGACCAGGGGCGTCCCGTGCGGGGACGCCGGGCCCGGCTCCGCTACCGGAGCTTCTTGGTGAGCAGCTCGAACTCCAGGTCGTCCCGGGTGGGCAGGCCGAACCGCTCGTCGCCGTACGGGAAGGGCGAGGTCTGCCCGGTGCGGGAGTAGCCGCGGCGGACGTACCACGCGATGAGGTCCTCGCGGACCGTGATGACCGTCATGTGCATCTCGGCGACGCCCCACTCGTCGCGGGCGAAGCGCTCCGCCTCGGCGATGATCGCCTTGCCGAGGCCGCCGCCCTGGAGCTTGGGCCGGACCGCGAACATCCCGAAGTAGGCGTGCTCGCCGCGGTGTTCGAGCTGGCAGCAGGCGACCAGCTCGCCGCCGGACTCGACCGCGACCAGTCGGCTGTCGGCCTTCCGGATCACCGCGAGGACGCCCTCGGGGTCGGTCCGCTGGCCTTCGAGGATGTCCGCCTCGGTGGTCCAGCCGGCGCGGCTGGAGTCGCCGCGGTACGCGGATTCGATCAGCGCGACGAGCGCGGGCACGTCGGCGGCGGTGGCGGGGCGGAAGGTGAGCGGTGCTGCGGCGTCCATGCGGTCAGGTTATCGGAGCGCGCCGGGACCGTTCGGGGCGCGCGGCACATGTCCGCACCACCCCTGGTACCTCCGTGCGCATGGGTGTGCGCCCTCGTGCGCGGGCAGCACAGGAGGGGGCGCGGATCCGCGCGGCCGGGAACCGGCGGCGGCGCGCGCACGACCAACGGATCAGGACGGCACGCACCGGCCGGTGTGGGGCCGCGGGGGCGAGCACGGGCAGCGGGGATCGCGCCGCCAGCACGCGCAGCACGGGTGAACGCCACGCGGACGACGGGCGGCAGGGCGCCGCGGACGGACGCGGGAACGGAGGGAGGGGCCATGACGATGCACGGACCGCCGCTGGTGGCGTGGCTGATCGTGGCGCTGAACGCCGCCGCCGCGATCTCCTGCCTGCTGCGCGGCCGGGAGCGGGTGGAGGCGCTGACCGGGGCCGCGATGGCGGCGATGGCCGTGCCCCTGTCGGTGGCCGACCCGTGGGCCTGGGCGGGCCGGCGCTGGCCGCGGTGTTCGGCGCGGCGGCGCTGTACGCCGTCCTGGGACCGGGCCGGCACGCGGCGCACCGCACCCACCACGCCGTCTGCTCGGCCGCGATGGCCTACATGGCGGTGGCGATGTCCGGCATGGCGGCGGGCGACGGCCACGGCGGTCACGGGGGCCACGGCAGCACCGGCGTCCCGCTGCTGACCGGCGCGCTGCTGGTGTACTTCGCGGCCTACGTGGTGCGCGCCGGGGTCCGCCTGGTCATGGTCCCGGCCGTCGCCGCCGGCGCTCCCGGCGGCGTCCGTCCGCCGCTGCGGCGCTCCCCCGAAGTCGCCGACGCCTGCCGGATATCCATGGCCCTGGGCATGCTGGCGATGCTGGTCACGCTGTGACCGCGGACCGCTGCCCGGCGGGCGCGCGGCACACCGCGTGAGTGATGGTGAGTGATGCGTCACATCGGCTGGGCGCGCGTGCCGCGCCGCGCCGCCCGCTCCTAGGGTGATCCACATGACGGTCGCGTTCGTGCTGCTGGTCCTCGGCGCACTTGCGGCGGCGACGGCGCCGCGTCTGCTCTCCCGCGCGCAGTGGCCGGAGCGCGAGCCGGTGCTGGCCCTGTGGGTGTGGCAGTGCGTGGTCGCCGCGGTGCTGCTGTGCTGCCTGCTGGCCATGGCGCTCGCCGGCTCGGCCGCGTGGGCGGCGGTGCGCGGGAACGTCTTCGCCTTCGCCCCGAGCGGCGTGGTGGAGGCGTACGGACTGTCGGACCACGGCCACTGGGCCGGCTGGCTGGCGGTGCTGCTCGCGCTCGGCGGCGTGTGGACCGCGGCGATGCTCACCCGCGAGGTGCGCGCGGCCAGGACCCGGCGCAGACAGCGCAGACGCGAGGTCTTCGCGCGGGCGCCGCGGCTGCCGGGCGAGTCGGTGCCGCCGGGCGAGCGCCTGGTGGTCCTGGAGGACGCGCGTTCGGACGCGTGGTGGCTGTCGGGCGCGGCACCGCGGCTCGTCGTCACCACCGCGGCGCTGCGCCGACTCAAGGGGCGCCAGCTGGACGCGGTGCTCGCACACGAGCAGGGCCACGCGCGGGCCCGGCACGACCTGCTGCTGCACTGCGCGGGCGCGCTGGCCGCCGCCTTCCCGCAGGTGCCGGTGTTCGCGGCCTTCCGCGACCAGGTCCACCACCTGGTGGAGCTGGCGGCGGACGACACCGCCTCGCGCCGGTTCGGCCGGCTCACCACCGCCCTGGCGCTGGTGGAGCTGAACGAGGAGCGCGGGGTGTTCGGCCCCTCGCCCGCGCCGCCGGGCGCGGTCCCTGGCCGGGTGCACCGGCTGCTCGACCCCGCGCCGCGGCTGCCGCTGGGCCGCCGGGTCCGGATGACCGCCTACGCGCTGCTGCTGCCCGCGGTGCCGCTGCTGATCGCCTTCGGGCCGGGGCTGCACGCGTTGACCTGACCGGTGGTTGGCACAATGGCCGTGACGGCCGACGACCGGGAGGAGGCGACGGCGTGACGGTGACGGCCGCGGTGCCCGGCTTCCCGGGCTCCGCCTTCCCCTTCTTCCGTTTCCGTCTCTTCCGCCTCTTCTTGAGCGCGCCCGACGGGCGGCGGGCCGGCGGCGCGCTCCCCCGCCGGGCGCGACCGGCGGACCGCTTGCCGCCGTGGCGGCGACAGGTCGCCCTGCGCGGCGCGCCGTGTCCGGTCGGCCGAAGAGCCTGAGGATCCGGGCGCGGGTACGCGGAACGCCGGTCCCGGCGATCCCCCGCGTCGCCGGGTCCGGCGCGTCCCCCGTTTCCCCGTTTCCCCCGTGTGCCGCCCGGTCCAGGGCCGGACGGCGCGCGCTGAGTATATTGGCTCGCAGCCAGTCAACGCAGGAGTAAAGCATGTCGCCTCGGAGCGCTTCGGTCAATGAAGAAATGCGGCGGCGGTCCCGCGAGCGCCTGCTGCAGGCCACCGTGGAGCTGGTGGAGGAGCGCGGCTACGCGGCCACGACCTTGGCGGACATCACCGAGCGGGCGGGCTCCGCGCGCGGTCTGGTGTCGTACTACTTCTCCGGGAAAAGGGCGCTGCTGCAGTCCGCCGTGCACCGGCTGATGCACCTGGAGCTGGCGGACGCGCTGGCCGCGGAGCCGCCCACCGAGGACGGCCAGGAACTGCTCGCGCGGGCCGTCGACTCCGTCCTCGGGCTCACCCAGCGGCACACGACGCTGATGCGCACCCACATGGCCTCGATCCTCCAGGAGGAGGGCTTCATCCAGTGCCCCGAGCAGCAGCGGCTGGCCTGGCTGCTGCGGGACACCGTGGCCCGCTACGGCGCGGCGGACCCGGACGAGGAGTACCGGCTGCTGCGGGCGTTGCTGATGGGCGCCACGGTGGCGCTGCTGCTGCCGGGCGCGCCGATGCCGCTGGCCCGGCTGCGCGCCGAGCTGTTCCAGCGCTACAAGCTGCCGTGGTCGGCGGGCGCGCCGCCGGCCGGGTCGAGGAGTACGACCTGTCGGCCGAGGTCTGAGCGCGCCCTCGGCGGCGTGCGCGGGCCGGCGCGGGCGCCGGAGGGCGCGGTCGCGGGACCGGGCGCGGGACCGGTCGGTGGACCGGTCGGGGTGGTCGACATGGCCGGAATCGCGCGCTGCCCCGGCCGGCGGCGGCCGGGGCCCGTACTCGCGTCCGCGGCACGGCTGTTGAGCCAGTAGAGTGACGGACCGTGACAGCACGACCCTTGCACGAGATCGTCGAGGCCGGCTGGGCCAAGGCCCTGGAGCCCGTGGCGGGCCGGATCGCGGCCATGGGGGACTTCCTCCGCGCCGAGATCGCCGCGGGCCGCACGTACCTCCCCGCGGGACCGAACGTCCTGCGCGCCTTCCAGCAGCCCTTCGACGACGTACGGGTGCTGATCGTCGGCCAGGACCCGTATCCGACGCCCGGGCACGCGGTGGGGCTGAGCTTCTCGGTGGCGCCAGACGTCCGCCCGCTGCCGGGCAGCCTGGAGAACATCTACCGCGAGCTGTGCCAGGACCTCGGCGTCCCGCGGCCGTCCAACGGCGACCTCACGCCGTGGACCGCCCAGGGCGTGCTGCTGCTCAACAGGGCGCTGACCACCGCGCCGCGGCGGCCCGCCGCCCACCGCGGCAAGGGCTGGGAAGAGGTCACCGAGCAGGCCATCAGGGCGCTGGCGGCGCGCGGCCGTCCGCTGGTGTCGATCCTGTGGGGGCGCGACGCCCGCAATCTGCGGCCGCTGCTGGGCCATCTGCCCGCCATCGAGTCCGCGCACCCGTCGCCGATGTCGGCGGACCGCGGGTTCTTCGGCTCGCGGCCCTTCAGCCGGGCCAACGACCTGCTGGAGCGGCAGGGCGGGCAGCCGGTGGACTGGCGGCTCCCCTGAGCAGGGCTCGGCCGGGCGCCGGCCCGGTCCGCTGAGCGCCCGGCCGGGGTAGTCTGCCCGGGTGACCACGCATTCCAACACCCCGGCCGGCTGGTACGCCGACCCGCAGGGCACTCCGAACCTGCTCAGGTACTGGGACGGCACCCAGTGGACCGAGCACACCAACCCCGGCCAGGTTCCGCAGCAGCCCAAGGAGGGCGGCGGCAGCGCCTGGGAGTTGAACGTCAGCGGCGCCCCGGACCCGTCGAAGGTCCAGCGCCAGGTGCAGCAGCAGGCCGGCGTGGCGCCGGCGGGCCAGGGCGGCGGCTCGCTGTTCACCGAGCCCGTGCTGGTGGTGAACCAGAAGGCCAAGCTGATCGAGCTGGTCAACGAGTACAGCGTGTTCGACCAGAACGGCCGGACGCTGGGCTCGGTGGTGGAGGTCGGCCAGTCCACGGCGAAGAAGGTGCTGCGGTTCGTCTCCAGCGTGGACCAGTTCCTCACCCACAAGCTGGAGGTCCGGGACGCCCAGGGCGTGCCGCAGCTGGTGCTGACCCGGCCGGCCAAGTTCATCAAGTCCAAGGTGCAGGTGCACCGCGCCAACGGCGAGCCGCTCGGCGAGATCGTGCAGCAGAACGCCTTCGGCAAGATCAAGTTCGGCTTCATGTACAACGGCCAGCAGATCGGCACGATCAAGGCCGAGAACTGGCGGGCCTGGAACTTCGCGATCGTCGACCACACCGAGACCGAGATCGCCCGCATCACCAAGACGTGGGAGGGCCTGGCGAAGACCATGTTCACCACGGCCGACAACTACGTGCTGCAGATCCACCGGCCGCTCGCCGACCCGCTGCTGAGCATGGTCGTGGCCTCGGCGCTGACCGTGGACACCGCGCTCAAGCAGGACTCGCGCGGGCTCGGCTGACCGAGTGGGCGAGGGTCTCGGCGGCCACGGCGACACCGGCGGCGGGAGCGGCGGCCCGGACGGCGCGCACCGCGCCGGCGGCTGGGTGCTCGGCGTGGACTCGGGCGGCTCCGGCGTACGGGTCGCCCTGGCCCGCGGCGACGGCTCGGCCGTCGCCGCGCCGGCCGCCTGCGCGCGCCCCGCGGTGACCGGCGGGCGCGGCATCGACGCCGACAGCCTGCTCGGCCTGGTGTTGCCGCTCGCCCGGGGGCTGATGGCGGCGGCCGGCGCCGGGCGGATCGACGCGGCGTGCGTGGGCGCGGCCGGGATGGCCACGCTCGGCGCGGACCTGCGCGCCCGGCTGCCGCAGGCGCTCGACGAGGCGCTCGGGGTGCGCGAACTGGCCCTGGCGGGCGATGTGGTGACGGCGTACGCCGGCGCGCTGGGCCTGCGGCCCGGAGCGGTGGTCGCCGCCGGCACCGGCATGATCGCCCTGGGCACCTCGGGCCCCGGCGACGGCTGGCGGCGCGCGGACGGCTGGGGTCATCTGCTGGGCGACGCGGGCGGCGGCGCGTGGATCGGCCGGGAGGGCTTGGACGCGGCGATGCGCGCGCACGACGGGCGGGCCGGCGGCTCCCCCGCGCTGCTGGAGCGGCTGCGGGAGCGGTTCGGGCCGCCGGAGGGTCTGCCGGGGCAGCTGTATCCGCGGCAGGACCGGCCCGCGGTGCTGGCGTCGTTCGCGCCGGACGTGGCGGCCTGCGCGACCGCGGACCCGGTGGCGGCGGACATCCTGGGCCGCGCCGCCGGGCACATCGTGGAGGCCGCCGCGGCGGTGCTGCCGCGGAAGGCGCCGGCGGCCGGGGAACCGGTGGAGGTCGCGCTCGCCGGCGGCCTGTTCAGGACGGGCGAGCCGCTGCTCGCGCCGCTGCGCGCGCGGGCGGCCGCGGTGCTGCCGGGCGCGCGGCTGCGCCTGGCGGACGGCGACCCGCTGGACGGCGCGGTGCGCATCGCCTCGGCGCTGTGGCGCGGGGCGCTGACGCTGCCCGCCGACCCGGCGCTGCTGTCGGTCGTGCACCGGCCAGACAGGCCCGATGACCACGGGTGATCGCTGAAACGGACAGTTCGGGACAGCCCCGGCCCTTCCCGCACCCGCACGAGCGGAGGGCCGCCGCGAGGCGTTAGCATGCGACGCCATGAGCAACGCCACAGGGCCCGCCGCCGGCCTCCCCGTACGAAGCCCGCGCCCGCGCCAGACCGGACGCCACCGCCGCCCCGAGGCGCTGTCCGCCCCGGAGGGAGCGCCGGTGCTGGTGCTCGCCGTCCCGGGCACTCCCACCGCCGCGGCGCTGAGCCTGGCCGAGGAGGTCGTCAGCCTGGCGCGCGCCGAACTGTCCGGCCTGGACCCGCGGGTGGCCTTCGTCGACGGTGACGACGCGGAGTTCCCGGGCCTGCGCGGCGTGCTCGACCAGGTCGCCGCCGAGCGCCCGGGCGAGGAGACCTCCGCGGTCGTGGTGCCGCTGCTGGCGGGCCCCGAGGCGTCGGTGCTGCGCCGGGTCCGGCAGGCGATCGGGGACTCCAAGGCGCAGGTGGAGCTGACCGACGTGCTCGGCCCGCACCCGCTGCTCGCCGAGGCGCTGCACGTGCGGCTGTCGGAGGCGGGGCTGGCCCGCGCCGACCGGGCCCGGCTGTTCACGGTGGCGACCGCGGCCGACGGCATCATCCTGGCCACGGTCGGCGGCGAGGAGGCCGCGCAGGCGGCCGGCGTGACCGGGCTGCTGCTGGCCGCCCGGCTGGCGGTGCCGGTGCTGGCGGCGGCGCTGGACGAGGACGGCGCGATCGCGCGGGCGGCCGAGCAGCTGCGCTCCTCCGGCTCGACCACGCTCGCGCTGGCGCCGTGCCTGATCGGGCCGGAGATCGCCCCGCAACTGCTGCACGAGGCCGCCGCCGAGGCCGGCTGCTCGGGCGCGGACGCGCTGGGCCCCTACCCGGCGGTGGGCAAGCTGGTGGTCACGCAGTACGCGGGGGCGGTCGGCATCGTCCCGGCCGGCGCGGGCCAGGCCGGGCCCCAGGAGTAGCCGGCGCGGCGTCGCTCTGTGGAGGTGCCGCGCGAAGGGCGGTCCCGATGTCGGGGCCGCCCTTCGCGTACGCGCCGGGTCGGTCGGGTCAGCCGAAGACCACGCAGGAGACGGCGGGCAGCGCGAGGGCGCCGGTCTGCTTCGGGATGCCCGTGCCGGGGTCGACGTCGAACCAGGTGACGTCGCCGGAGCGCTCGTTGGCGGCGTAGAGGCGGGCGCCGGTCGGGTCGAGGGTGAGGTGGCGGGGCCAGTCGCCGCCGCAGGGGACGGTCTCCAGGAGTTCCAGCCGCTCGCCGCTGCGGTCCAGGCCCAGCACCGCGATGCTGTTGTGGCCGCGGTTGGCGGCCCAGGCGAAGCGCCCGTCGGGCGAGATCACCAGTTCCGACGGGTAGTTCTCGCCGTCGGCGTCCGGGGGCAGCACCCGGACCTCGGCGAGCGGGCGCAGGCTGCCCTTCTGCGCGTCGAACCGGCAGACGGTGACCACCGAGTCCAGCTCGTTCATCACATAGGCGTGGGCGCCGCCGGGGTGGAAGGTCAGGTGCCGCGGGCCGATCCCCGAGCGCAGGCCCAGCTCCCGTTCGATCTCCAACTCGCCGCTGGCGGCGTCGAGTTCGCAGACCCGGACCGAGTCGGTGCCGAGGTCCACACTGACCGCCCAGCGGCCGCTGGGATCGGGCAGCACGGCGTGGGCGTGCGGGCCCTCCTGCCGCTCCCTGTCCGGGCCGTCGCCCTCGTGCTCCAGCACCGAGCGCACCGCGCCCAGGCCGCCGTCGCCGTCCAGGGCGAGCACGCTGACGCTGCCGGGCGCGGCGTAGTTGGCGGTGAGCAGGTGGCCCTGGTGGACGGCCAGGTGGGTGGGCGCTCCGCCGCGCACCGGCACGGGCGCGCCGAGCAGGGCGGGCGCGGCGGGGTCGGCCAGGCTGAACGCGGCGGCGGCGCCCTCGGGTTCGGTCTCGCTGACCGCGTAGAGGACCCGCCGGTCCGCGGAGAGCGCGAGGAAGGACGGGTTCGGCACCGCGGCCGTGTGCCCGAGCGCGCTGAGCGCTCCCGTGTCCGGGTCGAGGGCGGCCGTGGTCAGGCCCCGGCCCCCCGCAGACGTGAACGACCCGATGTAAACGTGCCCGGCCACTGCCGTACCTCTTCCGCCTGATGTCTGTACGGCGGCTGACAGTAGTACGTGACGGCGGTTACGTCGCCCCCGGGGCGTCGGCCCGCGGCGCGGGGTGGTTGACGGGGTGCGGCGGCCGGGCGGGCCGCGCGGGTCTGCGGCGGCGGGGCGGGGCGGTGCGGTGCGGGTTCCGCGGGCGCGGCCGTGCGTCGGCTCGGGCGCGGCGGCGCGCCCGGCGTGCGCTCACGCGGCCGGCGCGGCGGACTCCTGCGGGCGCAGCGGCGCGGCGAGGGCGCGCAGGGCCGACTCCAGGCCGTGCAGGTGCGCGAGGGCGCGCTCGGCGTGCGGGTGCCCGGACGGCGCGGGCGCGGACGCGGCGGACGCGGTCCGCGGCCCGGGCGCGGAGGCGGAGGCGGTGTCCTGCCGCGGTGCGGCGGGCGCGCTGTCCGGGTCGAGCAGGCGCAGCACCGCGTGCTCGACCCGGCGGCAGGCGGCGAGCAGGCGGGCGTCGTGCCCGGCCCGCGGGTCGGCCGCGGTCCGGGCGAGGCCCCGCGCCTCGCGGGCGCAGTCGTCCAGCAGCGCGAGCACCCGCAGGGCGCGGGCGCGGCGCGCGCGATGGGGATTGAGCGGGTGCAGCAGCGGGCCCAGCGAGATCCGCACCCGGCCGAGCACGGCGTCGAGTTCGGCGGCGCGGCCCGCCAGGTCGGCGGCGGCGCCGACGCCGCCCGGGTCCGTGGCGGCGCCTGGGACGCCACCCGCACGGGGGACGCCGAGATCGCCGTCGGGGGTCCGCGCGGGTGCCTCGCCGCCCGGACCCACGGCGTCCGCCGGGCCCGCCGTTCGCGCCGTGCCCACTGCGCCCGCCGTGGCTGGCGACACCGCCGAGCCTGCCGTCCCCGCCGTGGCGGCCGCGCCGTCCAGGTGCCGCGCGGTCCGTGCCGCGACGTCCCGTACGGCGTGCAGCGCGCAGCGCACCCACGCGTCGGTGGCGGCGTGCGTGGTGACCGGCAGCACCAGCAGGACGGCCAGGGCCGCCGTGCCCGCGCCCACCAGCGTCTCCTCCAGCCGCAGCGCCAGCAGCGCGGGCCGCAGCACGCCGAGCAGCCCGTAGAGCGTCCCGGCCATGACCGTGACGAAGAAGGTCATCCAGCTGTACGAGACCGGCGCGCTGTAGAAGATCCCGAAGACGCAGGCGGCGACGAGGACGGCCGACGGCACGGCGGCGCCGTGCAGCGGCGCGGCGAGCGCGAAGCCGGCGGCGACGCCCGTGGCGGTGCCGAGCACCCGGCGGAACCCGCGGACGAGGGTCTCGCCGCGGGACGCGGTGTTGACGAAGATCCACCAGGAGGCGGCGACCGCCCAGTACCAGCGGTCGCCGGAGACCGCCTCGCCGAGCCCGAGGGCCGCCGCGGCGGCGGTCGCGGCCTGGACGGCCTGCCGGGTGGTGGGACGGCGCGGGCCGCGTCCGGCGACGGCGGGGACGGCGGCGGGCAGCAGCGCGGCTGCCGGGGGCGGTGCGCCGCGCTCGTGGCACCACAGGCCGAACCGGACGGTCGCGGCGGCGCCGAGGCCGATGCCGACCGCGGCGAGGAGTTCGGGGAGGTCGCCGGGCGCGGCGTGCAGGAACTGCGCGACGAAGAACATCATGAACGCGAAGA
The DNA here is from genome assembly GCF_035825295.1 of Actinacidiphila sp. DG2A-62. Taxonomy (NCBI): domain Bacteria; kingdom Bacillati; phylum Actinomycetota; class Actinomycetes; order Kitasatosporales; family Streptomycetaceae; genus Actinacidiphila; species Actinacidiphila sp. DG2A-62. The sequence continues at coordinate 7,903,981 of NZ_JAYMGI010000002.1, read as the reverse complement.
CGCCCAGCGCGTTGCCGCGCGGTCCCCAGCGGCGGGCGTACACCCCGCCCATGACCACCGCGACGAAGGCCGCGTCGCGGGCCGCCGGCCACGGGTGCAGCGCGCTCGCCGCCGCCAGCACGGGCACCCCGGCGGCGGGCAGCAGCGCGGTGGTGACCGCCTGCCGCCGTACCGTCGCGTCGGCCACGGTGAAGAACGCGAGCAGGGCCGCGAGTCCGCCGCCGCACGCCGCCGGCAGCGGCAGCCCGGCGAGCAGCACCGCCGCGACCGCGGCGGAGATGCCGAGCACCGCGCGGGCGGCCGAGCGCAGCCGCAGCCGGCCCGGGTCCGGGGCCGCGACCGCCCGCGCGGCCCGCGCCGCCCACGTCCAGGTCCTCCGCTCCACCGTGCCTCCCGCCCCTTTCCGTTCTCTCCGCTGCCGTTCTCTCCGCCCGGTCCGCGCGTTCGTCCGTCCGTCGCGAGCGTCCGTTCGTCCGTTCGTCCGGTGCGCGCCCGCGCACCCGCGCGCCCTCGTCGCACGCGTCCGCCGCGCCCGCGGCCGGCTCCGCGCCGCCGCGGACACGGCGACGGCGTTGCGGAGGTCTCCGCAACGCCGTCGTCACCGCAAGGAAAGCATCCTGTGGCGCTCTGGCTCAAACCGATCGCCCCGCACTGTGCCATTGGTAGAGTGAAACCGCCCTGTCACCGGCCGCGAGGGGACCACTGGCTCATGTCCGTCGACGCGCTGGACGCCCGCATCCTGCGGCTGCTGCTCCAGCAGCCGCGTACCAGCGTCCGCGAGTACGCGCGCATCCTGGGCGTGGCCCGCGGGACCCTGCAGGCGCGGCTCGACCGGCTGGAGCGGGACGGCGTGATCGCGCAGGCCGGGCCGAGGGTGTCGCCCGCCGCGCTGGACCACCCGGTGCTGGCGTTCGTGCGGATCGAGGTCACGCAGGGGCACCTGGACGACGTCGGCACCGCGCTCGCGGACGTGCCGGAGATCATCGAGGCGTACTCCATCACCGGCGGCGGCGACCTGCTCACCCGGGTGGTGGCGCGCGACAACGCGCATCTGGAGGACGTCATCCAGCGGCTGATCCGGCTGCCGGGCGTGGTCCGCACCCGCACCGAGATCGCGCTGCGCGAGCGGGTGCCGCACCGGGTGCTTCCGCTGGTGGAGTCCGTCGGCCGCGGCGCCGCGGCGGCACGCCGCGACGGCGGCTGACCTGCCGGCGCCCGCCGCGCCGACGGGGCCGACGGCCGCCGTCCCCGCGGGTCCGCCGAGCCGCGCGTCTGGCGGACGCGCGTAGAAGCGCGCATCATGGCTCTGCTCCACGTGCACTGCCGACACATCCGACCCACCCGGCGCAGCGGGCCCAGCCCCGCGGTCCGTCGCGGCCCCCCACTCCACGGCGGCGCTGTGCCGAGATCCGATTGTCATGCACCGGTCACGCCTGGACGCGGTGGCCGTGAGCGAGCGAAGGAGAGACCGACATGGCCTGCGGAACGACCGCCCTGTGGGCGGGTGAGACCACCTGGTTCTGCTGCGGCGGGTCCTGGGGACCCTGCGGCAGCGCCGGCACCGGCGCCTGCGGCACCTGCCAGTCCAACGCCCACATGGCCGCCTGGCCCAACACCTCCCAGGCGTGCTTCGACATCACCCGCCCCGACCTGTGCGGCGAGAGCATCGTGCGGCGCGCCTGCGGCTCGGTGATGAACGTCAAGCACCAGTGCTCCGGCGCCTCGGTGTGCGTCACCGTCGCCGACTGCGGCCCGCGCACCCAGTCCTTCTGCGGCGAGGCCACCTGCTGCAACGGCGCCTGCCGCACCAACCGCGTGATCGACCTGACGCCGGCCGCGTTCTCCGCGATCGGCAACCTCAGCTCGGGCAAGCTCCCCGTCTACATCTACGAGTGACCCGGCCGGCAGGAGGAAGGACCGACATGAACCGCGACAGCGAACGCGCACCCCGCGCCGGCCTCGACCGGCGGCGCTTCCTGACCACCGCGGCCCTGGGCGGCGCGACCATCGTGGGCGCCTCCGCGCTCGGCGGCCTCGACGCGGACGCCGCCTTCGCCGCGCCGATGGCGTCCCTCGACCCGGCGATCGCCTCGTCCGCCTTCGCCGAGGGCCGGATCACCGGGATCAGGGGCAGCGTGCTGGAGGTGGCCGGCTCCTACGGCGACCACCACCTGATCCAGATGACCAACGCCACCAGCGTGTGGAAGCTGCGCCCCACCACCGCGGCGGAGATCAGCATCGGCGACGGCCTGTACGCGCGCGGCGTGGACATGCCCGACGGCACCATCGCGGCCGACGCGGTCTGGGTGAACATCGTGAACCTCTACTGCACGATCAGAGGCATCGCCAAGGACCGGCTGCACCTGACCCACGGCGACCACGACCACGCGGTGGTCGGCCGGATCGTGCCGGACACCACCACCGCCTCGTACCAGGGCGGCGCGCTGACCCGGGACCTGTCGCGGGTGCGCATCGGCCAGGCCGCGCAGGTCCTGGGCGCCTGGCGGCCCGAGGACGACTCGGTGGACATCGCCCGTGTCACCGTCGGGCACTGAGGGGGCGGTGCGATGCTTCCCCTGCTGACGAACCTCGTCCCGGCCGTGCTGGGCGTGCTGCTGGCGGCCACCGGCGCGGCCAAGCTGCTGTCCCGCGACATCGCGCGGGTCGCGGCCGGCACCGTGCTGGTCCGGGTGCTCGGCGACGCCGAGCGGGCCGGCCGGGCGCTGCGCGCGGTCGGCGCGGCCGAACTGGCCGTCGCCGCGGCACTGCTGGCCGGCGTGGGAGCGGGCCTGCCCGCCGCCGGGCCGGGCGCCGCCGCGGCCGTGCTGGGCGCGGGATTCACCGGCTACCTCGGCTATGCGAAAGCCACCGCGCCGGAGTCGGGCTGCGGGTGCAGCGCGCGGGCCGAGGGGCCGATCGGCGCGCGCTCCTTCGCACGGGCCCTCCTGGTGCTCGCCGCCGGCTGCGTCTCGGCCGCGGCGGACCGCGCCTGGTGGTCGCAGGTCGCGGCGCGGCCCGCCGGGTCGGCGGTGTTCGCCGTCGCCGCGGCCGTGGCGGTGTTCCTGGTGTCGGCGGACCTCGACCGCTACTGGCTGCTGCCGCTGCGCCGGCTGCGCATCCATCTGTTCGGCCACCCGCTGCGCGCGGGCGACGCGGGCGACGCGGGCGACGCGGGCGGCCGGGTGCCGGTCGAGGCGTCGGTGGAGTTGCTCGAGCACTCGCTGGCCTGGCAGGCCGCCTCCCCCATCGTCAGGTCCGCGCTGCTGGACCACTGGGACGACGAGGGCTGGCGGGTGCTGCGCTTCGCGGGCGTCTACGAGGAGGAGGTGCGCGGACCGCGCCCGGTCAACGTGCTGTTCGCACTGGACCGGGCCGCGACGATCGACACCGCGCCCAGCCCCGCGGTGCGGGTCTCGGTGATCGACGACCGCACCGAGGAGGTGGTCCCGCTGGACCTGTCGGCCGCGGTCACGGCGGCGGCGGTCACGCCGCACGCGGGGTAGCGCGCGGTCCCGGACGGCGCGCGCCGCCCGGGCGGGTCCCGGACGGCACGCGGCCCCCGGCGGGAGGCACCTCGCCGGGGACCGCGTGTTCGTCCGCGCGCGGGCGCGCGGGCGGCTAGACCGGCGGGTATCCCGTCGGCGCGTCCGCGTAGCCGCCGAGGACGCGCATCTCGGCCGCGGCGGCGAAGGGCAGGCCGTTGAGCGCGTTCAGCGCCGTGAAGCGCACGGAGGAGGCGCGGACCGCCGGGAAGTCGATCTCCTGCGGGTCCGGGGAGTCGACGAGGGTGCCGCGGGCGACGGTGGTCCAGGTGGTCCCGTCGTCGGAGACGGCGATCTCGTAACCGCCGACGCGGCCGTTGGGGCCGCCGCTGCGCCGGTCGAGGTAGCTGAAGCCGTCCACGTCGGCCGGGCCGCCGAGCCGCAGCACCACCCAGTGCGGGTAGGGCGCCTCCTGCTCGGTGTAGTCGGTGTGCCAGATGGTGCCGGGGTCGCCGTCCAGTACGTTGCCGACCGGGCCCTCCGCCGGTCCCGAGGACAGGTTCTCGGAGTCGGCGGTGGCGGTCATCGACCCGGGCGACAGCAGCGGCCTGGCCGCGACGGTCGCCGCCGCGTTCGCGCCGACCGACTTGGCGCCGTCCGCGGTGTAGGTCGCGGTCGCCCGCCAGGTCGCCGATCCGGCCGCGGCGCTGTCGGGCGCGGTGAGCAGCCATGTGGTGACGGCGGTGGCGCCCGGCGCGACGGAGGCGAAGGCGTTGCCGCCCCGGTCCTCCACCGCGACCTTCCAGCCGTCCGGCAGCCCGTCGAGGGTGATGTGCACGCCGGTCGCGGCGACCGCCTCGTTGTTGGTGAAGACGGTGGTGAACGCGCTGGGCGCGCCGGGGCTCAGCTCGGCGCCGGCGGGTGCGGTGAGGCTCGCGCAGGCCGGGCCGGTCGCGGCCGGGCCCAGGTCGGTGACGGTGAAGTCGTCCAGCACGAAGTCGGTGCCGGCCGCGCCGCCGAGCTTGCGCAGGCCCACCCAGGTGTCGCCGCAGCCCGCGGTGATCTCCTCGGTGCGGGCGGTGGTGGTCAGCGCGGGAGCGAGGGTCTCGCGGGTCAGGTCCCTGGCGGCGACCTTCCCGCCGCCCACCGTGTCGGCGCCGGTGATCCAGGCCCACTGGGCGTCGAGGTTGCTCTGGTAGCGGAAGGAGACCCGGTAGCGGTGGCCGGCGGTGAAGGGCACGGTCGCCGGGACGGTCCGGTAGACCAGGCCGGTGTTCTCCTCGTGGGACTTCAGCGAGTGCGCGCCGTCGAGCACGTCGTCCACCGCCTGGCCCTTCAGCGTCCCGGAGTCGTACGGCGCGTAGGTGTTCTTCCACTGCTTCTGGCTGTACGGCGCGTGCAGGTCGCTGATACTGGTGCGCGGGTCGGTGACGCCGCCCGCGTCGCCCTTGACGAACGGGCCCCAGCCGGGCTGGTTCCCCTCGAAGTCGTCGTGGGCGATCACGGTGGCGCCGGGTGCGGAGGCGGGCGGCGGCGTCGAGGTGTCGGCCGTCAGGCGGGCGTCGTCGAGGGTGACGGCGGCCTGTCCGGCGGACGCGGCGAGCGTCACGGCGGCCTTCCCGTCGGGCGGTGCGGTGAAGGTCACCGAGGCCCGTTGGGCGTAGCTGCCCTCCTTGGCGTCGGCGGCGACCTCGTTGCGCGCCGGGGTGGTGTCGAAGGTGCGGGCGGCCGAGGTGTGCCGGGCGCCGGTGACGCTCAGCGTGACCGGACGGCGCAGTCCGGGCGCGATCTCGACGTCGGCGCTGAAGGAGTAGCGCCGCCCCGGGGTGAGGCCGTGCGCGGTCTGGGTGAGCGAGGAGGCGGCGGCGCCGAGCCGCGCGACGTGGTCGCCGTTCGCGGTGCGCACCAGGGAGGCGTCGCCCGCGGGGTGCCAGGCGCGCAGGTCGCCGGCGTCGAAGCCCGGGTCGGCGAGCGGGGTGCCCTCGCCGTAGCGCACGTCGGTGTGCGGCGCGGCGCCGCCGCGCGGCACCAGCACGTACGGCTGCCCCTTGGCGCCGGTGAGCGTCACCCGGCCGTGGTCGGGGGTGACGTCGGCGGCCTTGAGGCGGCCGGTGTCGGTCAGCTCGTAGAGGGTGAAGCGGTCGACGCCGGCGAACTGCCGGGTCAGGTCGAAGGTGTGGGCGCCGCCGGAGGCGCTGAAGTAGTACATCTTGTCGGCGCGGGCCGGCGAGGAGACGCCGTGTCCGTCCTGTGCCTCGCCCCAGGGCAGCAGGTAGCTGTCGCCGCTGAGGACGAGGGCGCCGCCCATGGTGATCTGCCGGACGCCGCCGTCGGCGGTCACCCGGACCCCGCCGGTCAGGTCGGCGGACCTGCCGACGTCCCAGTCGGTGAGCTGGAAGTGCTGGAGGAACTTGGTCGGCAGGTTGTTCGTCCAGATGTTGCCGTAGAAGGCGTTCCAGTCGTCCTGGCCGGTCCAGCCCTCGAACTCCTTGATCGAGGAGCCGCCGAGCAGCGGGTCGACGTTCCACACGTCGCGGTCGGAGTTGGCGATGAAGCGGATGATGTTCGAGTTGATGCCCTTGTTGGTCGGGCCGCCGTAGCCCTTGTCGCTCGCCCAGTGCGACCAGATCGACTCGCCCTCGAACTTGTAGGCCCACTCGCTGGCCACCTCGAAGCCCATCGCGCGCAGGCGCGCGGCGAGTTCGTCGGCGAGCCAGCCGCTGGAGTAGTAGGCGTCGATGTAGACGGTCCTGATCCCCGGGGCCTCCCGGCGCAGTTGGGCGAAGCGGTCGAGGACGGCGCCGGTGCCCAGGTCGGTGCGCTGGTCGATGTGGTACGACTGGTTGAGCCAGTCCCAGCCGTTGACCTGGCCCTTGATCAGGCCGGAGCTGAAGTTCTTCGCCTGCGGGTAGGCCTCGGTGACGTTGACGTGCACGGCCAGGTCGGCGTTGTACCGGGCGCCGGTGGCGGCGAGGGCGTTCAGGTCGGACAGTCCGCCGGCGCGGGTGTTGTAGTCGCCGCCGTAGTCGGGGTGGCCGGAGTCGTGGCCCTCGTTGGCGTAGCCCTTCTCCAGCACCCACTGGCCGAGGTCGTCGGTGGCCAGCGAGATCCGCTTGACGTTGTCGAGGGTCTTCAGGAACGGATTGGTGGCCTGGCTGGCGAAGTTGAACGGGATGTGCTGGACGACGCGTTCGGGCACCCGGTCGGCGCCCAGCGGGTGCGTCATGGCCGCCCGGTAGGCGAGCGCGCCGTCCTGCCAGGTGATCTTCCCGTCGCCGTTGGCGTCGGCGGCGAGCACCACGGTGGTGCGCGGCAGCGCGTAGGTCGCCACCCGCGGGTCGGTCGCGCCCTCGGCGTGCACGGTGTAGACGCCGGGCGTGAGCTGCGCGCGCCGGGCGCCGCCGCCGGCGTCGGTGATCCGCGAGGTCAGGCGGGAGTTGTCGTTGTCGTTGTCGTCCTGCGGGGCGTCCCGGGTGGCGTCGCTGATCAGGCCGGCGGACAGCTGCGAGTCGCTGACGAAGCCGTACGGCGTGGCGACGTCCGCCGCGTCGGGGGCGGTCGCGGCGGTGATCGGCAGGAACTGGTCGGCGGTGGTCGTGGAGTCGGTGGAGATCCGGGTCCTGGCCAGGTTCGCGAGCGGGTCGGAGGTGTCGACCGACACCAGCGACTGGTGGGGCAGTTCGAGGGTGTCCACGCTCCCCGCGGCGCTGCCGGTGATGCTCTTCACCGCGAAGACCACGGTGTCGGCGGCGGTGGCCGTGATGGCCGAGGTGATGGTCACGCCGGGCAGGTCGGCGAAGGCGGAGACGTACGTGGCGGTGTCGCCGCGCACGGTCGCCGTGGTGTCGGCGGTGTGGGCGGCGCCGTTGACCTCGAAGGTGTCCAGGGCCGCGGGCTGACCGGTGAGGGTGCGTCCGCCCAGGTCGTAGGAGATCACCTGCGGGAACTCGCGGGCGACGGTGACGGTCAGCGCGCCGTGCCGGATGCGGACCCCGGTCGCGGGGTGTGCGGGAGGGGGCGGCGCGACGGTCGCGGCGCCGGGCCCGGACCCGGCGGCCGGCGCGGGATCGGCGCCGGCCGCCGCGCCCGCGTGGGCCGGGACGACGCCGAGCGCGGTCAGGGCGAGCACGGTCAGCGGGACGAGCAGCCGGCCGCGCGGGCGGGCGCGGGCGCGGGAGGAGCCGGCCGGGAGGCCGGTGAGGAATCGCGGTCTGCGGGATGAGCGCGGGGACATTGCACCACCTAGGAGGCGTCCGTGAGTGCCGGGGAGCGCTTGAGTGAGGCAGACGGTAGCCGAGATGGCATCGATAACACCAGAGGTGGCGGTGCTCAGATCCAGGGATGTTAGCGGGCGACACCCCCGGCGGCGGTCCTCGCGGCGGGGTCCGGCGGCGGGACGCGCGGACGCGGCACTCGGGAACCGGCACGCGGCGGCGGTGGGGCGGCGGGGTCCGGCACGCGGCGGCGGTGTGGGCAGTGGTGGCGGCGGTGGCGGCGGTGGCAGTGGTGGCGGCGGTGGCGGCGGTGGCGATGTGGGCGCCGTCGCCGCGGGGGCAGTGCCCGCGCGGTCAGCGGCGGGGCGCCGGCCCGGTGCTGGCCCGCACCACCAGCTCGGGCTCCACCGACGCCGGCTCCGCGTCGGCCGCCGGGTCCTCGATGTACCGCATGAGGTGGGCGACCGCGAGCGCGCCCATCCGGTCGAACGGCTGCGCCACCGTGGTCAGCGACGGCGAGCAGTACTCGGCGAGCGCGATGTCGTCGACGCCGACCACCGAGATGTCCTGCGGGACCCGGCGGCCGAGTTCGTGCAGCGCCCGGATGACGCCGAAGGCCATCTCGTCGCTGGCCACGAAGACCGCCGTGACGTCCGGGATGCGGCCCAGGATCAGGCCGTTGCGGTAGCCGGAGGCGGGCGACCAGTCGCCCTCCAGCTCCGGCGGCACGGTACGGCCGTCCGCCTCCAGTTCCGCCCGCCAGCCGGCCGAGCGGCTCGCCGCGTCCAGCCACTCGCGCGGCCCCGACACGTGCCAGACCGTCTCGTGGCCCAGGTCCAGCAGGTGCCGGGTGGCCAGCCGGGCGGCCAGCGACTGGTCCACCGCGACCACCTCGGTGGCCGCGGTGCGCGAGCCGTCCACCGTGATCGTCGGGACCGCGCCGGTCAGCTGCTCGATCTGCCGGCTGACGTGGATCAGCGGCACCGCCAGCACGACTCCCTCCACGTGCTGGTCGGCCAGCCGCAGCAGCGCGCCCTCGATCGCGGAGGTGTCCAGGGAGGCGGTGGTGGCCGCGCTCACCGCGTAACCGGCCTCCCGCGCGGCGCGTTCGATGCCGAGGGTCAGCGCGGTGCGCGAGTAGAAGCTGGTCTGGAGGGTGACCACGCCGATGGTGCGGCTGCGGCCGGAGGAGAGCATCCGGGCGGCGTTGTTCCTGCGGTAGCCGAGCTGCTCGACCGCCGCGAGGACCTTGGCGCGGGTCTTCTCCTGCACGTTGGGGTGGCCGGCCAGCGCCCTGGAGACGGTCTGCGCCGAGACCCCGGCGACCCGGGCGACATCGGTCATGCCGGGCGGCCGTCCGGCCTCGCGCGCGCTCTGCCTGGTCATCGGTCCCTTCCCGGCTCTGCCTGCCTGCATGGTAGCGGTCCCACCAGCCGTGACGCGCGTCCCGTCGCCCCGCTCCGCCTCCCCGACGCAGTCGCTTGGCATCGATAACATCTCTGTGCGACAGTACGGCAGCGACAAGTACGGCGCCGCGCCGCGTGCGGGCGCGGATGCCCGCTGGGCAGCTGTGGCGGAGGCGGAGGACACGAGCATGGCGCGGTCGGTCGGCGACGAAGTATCGATATCATTCCGCGGCGTCGCGGTGGGTCTGGACACCCCGCCGGCACGGCCCGCCGCGCTCGCCCCGCCCGCCGCCGGCCCGGTGGACACCGCGGGCCCGGTGGACACCGCGGGCCCCGTGGACGCCGCGGCCCGGGTGAAGGCCGCCGGCGTCGCGGGAGCGGCGCCCGCTCCCCTGCTGACCCACCCCGGCGGCACGCTGCTGCGCGGCGGGCACCCGCACCGCGTGCTGTCCGGGTCGTTGCACTACTTCCGGGTGCACCCGGCGCAGTGGGCCGACCGGCTGGAGCGGCTGGCCGCGATGGGGCTCAACACCGTGGACACGTACGTCCCGTGGAACTTCCACGAGTCCCGCCGCGGGCGTCCCCGGTTCGACGGCTGGCGGGACGTCGAGGGCTTCCTGCGCCTCGCGCACGCCACGGGCCTGGACGTCATCGTCCGCCCGGGGCCGTACATCTGCGCCGAGTGGGACAACGGCGGGCTGCCGGCCTGGTTGACCGGCACGCCCGGGATGCGCACGCGCTGCTCCCACCAGCCCTTTCTGGACGAGGTCGCCCGCTGGTTCGACGTGCTGGTCCCGCGGATCGCCGCGCTCCAGGCGGCGCACGACGGCCCGGTGGTCGCCGTGCAGGTGGAGAACGAGTACGGCAGCTTCGGCGACGACCGCGGCTATCTGCGGTGGCTGCGCGTCGCGCTGGCCGAACGCGGCGTCACCGAGCTGATGTACACCGCGGACGGCCCCACCGAGCTGATGCAGGACGGCGGTTCGCTGCCGGGCCTGCCCGCCGCCGCGACCTTCGGGTCCCGGCCGGAGCGGGCGGCGGCGCTGCTGCGCGCCCGCCGGCCGAAGAGCCCTTCGTGTGCGCGGAGTTCTGGAACGGCTGGTTCGACCACTGGGGCGAGCCGCACCACGTCAGGTCGGTGGACAGCGCCGCGCACACCCTCGACGGCATCCTCGCCGAGGGCGGCTCGGTGAGTCTGTACATGGCGCACGGCGGCACCAACTTCGGCCTGTGGTCCGGCGCCAACCACGACGGCGAGCGCCTGCAGCCGACCGTGACCAGCTACGACAGCGACGCGCCGGTGGCCGAGAACGGCGCGCTCACGCCGAAGTTCCACGCGGTGCGCGCCCGGCTGCACGCGCTCACCGGGGCCGCGCCGCGCCAGGTGCCGGCCGATCCGCCGGTGCTGCCCGCCCGGTCGCTGCGCGCGGAGCCGGGCGCGGGGCTGCTCGACGGGCTGCTGGCGGCGGCGCGGCCGCCGGTGACCGCGCCGCACCCGCTCGGCTTCGACGAACTGGGCCAGCCGTCCGGCCTGGTGCTCTACCGCGCCCGGCCGCGGCTGCCGCACGGCCCCCAGGAGGTCACCGTGACCGGCCTGCACGACCGGGCGCAGGTCTTCGTGGACGGGACGGCGGTCGCCGTGCTGGACCGGGAGACCGCCGCCTTCACCGTCGAGGGCCGCGGCGCGCCGGTCCGTCTGGACCTGCTGGTGGAGAACCAGGGCCGGATCAACTACGGTCCGCTGCTGGGCCAGGGCAAAGGACTGCTCGGCGGGGTGCGCGTCGGGCGGCGGCTGGTGCACGGCTGGACGATGCACGGGCTGCCGCTGGACGAGTGGACGCCGCGGGAGGTGCGGCGCGCGCCGGACGCCGCCGCGCCCTCGGGCGGCTCGGGCTTCGCCACCGCGCGCTTCACCGTCGCCGAGCCGGCCGACGCCTTCCTCGCGCTGCCCGGCTTCGCCAAGGGCTTCGTCTGGGTCAACGGCACGCTGCTGGGCCGCTACTGGGAGATCGGCCCGCAGACCACCCTCTACCTGCCCGCGCCGCTGGTCGTCCCCGGCGCCAACACCGTCACCGTCCTGGAGCTGGAACGCCTCGGCGACCGCGTGGACCTGCGCGAGCGCGCGGAGCTGGGGCCGCGGCAGGAGTACGTCGAGACGTTCTGAGCGCGGGACGCGCCCGCGTGGCCGTACCTGGCGGGTCCGCCGCCGTGATCCCGGAGGGTCCGCGGCCGTACCCCGGCGGGTCCGCGGCCGTGATCCCGGGCGGTCCGCGGCCGTGTCCGTACACGCGCGCCGGCGTCGGGCGGGCCCGAGCGATGCGCTCGGCGGGGTCGTTCTGCGGCACGTCCCGGCCCGGGTCCCCGCTCCCGGGCGCGGCATGCGGTATCCAGGGCCCTGAGGCGCGGCCCGGCTGCTGCGGCGGGGCCGCGCGCGACCGGCGGCGCGGGCGCCGGCGCCGCGACGACGAGGGAGCGGGGACGGTGGTGGCGGCAGAGGGCGGCCCGGGCGCGGGTGACGGGCGGCTGTGCCTGGTCACCGGCGCCAGCGGCTACATCGGCGGGCGGCTGGTGCCGGTCCTGCTGGAGCGGGGGCTGCGGGTGCGCTGCCTGGTCCGCTCCCCGGAGAAGCTGCGCGACCTGCCGTGGGCGGGCGACGTGGAGGTGGTGCGCGGCGACGTCGCCGACGAGGAGTCGGTGCGCGCGGCGATGCGCGGCGCCGACGTCGCCTACTACCTGGTGCACGCGCTCGGGAAGGGCGCCTCCTTCGAGCGGACCGACCGGCGGGCGGCGCGCGTCTTCGGCGCGCAGGCGCGCCGGGAGGGCGTGGCGCGCCTGGTCTACCTGGGCGGGCTGACGCCCGAGGGCGTCCCCGAGGAGCGGCTGTCGCCGCACCTGCGCTCGCGCGCCGAAGTGGGGCGCATCCTGCTGGAGTCGGGCGTGCCCACCACGGTGCTGCGGGCCGCGGTGGTGCTCGGCTCAGGCTCGGCGTCGTTCGAGATGCTGCGCTATCTGACCGAGCGGCTGCCGGTGATGGTCACCCCGAGCTGGGTCGGCACCCGGCTCCAGCCGATCGCGGTGCGCGACGTGCTGCGGCTGCTCGCGGGCAGCGCCGACATGCCGCCGGACGTCAGCCGCGCCTTCGACATCGGCGGCCCCGACGTCCTGACCTACGCGGACATGATGCGCCGTTACGCGGCGGTCGCCGGCCTGCCGCGGCGGCTGATCCTGCCGGTGCCGATGCTGACGCCGCGGCTGTCCAGCCAGTGGGTCGGGCTGGTCACGCCGGTCCCCGCCGGCCTGGCCCGCCCTCTCACCGAGTCGCTGCGGCACGAGGTGGTGTGCCGCGAGGACGACATCGCGGCGCTGGTGCCCGACCCGCCGCGGGGGCGGCTCGGCGTGGACGCCGCGCTGGAGGCGGCGCTGCGCCGGGTGCGCGAGGCGTCGGTCACCACGCGGTGGTCCTCGGCGTCGGTGCCGGGCGCGCCGAGCGATCCGCTGCCCACCGACCCCGACTGGGCCGGCGGCAGCCTCTACACCGACTGCCGCGGCGTGGAGGTGGACGCGCCGCCGCAGGCGCTGTGGCGGGTGGTCGAGGGCATCGGCGGCGACAACGGCTGGTACTCCTTCCCGGCGGGCTGGGCGGTGCGCGGCTGGCTGGACCGGCTGGTCGGCGGCGTCGGGCTGCGCCGCGGCCGGCGTGACGCGACGCGGCTGCGGGTCGGCGACTCGCTGGACTTCTGGCGGGTGGAGGAGATCGAGCCGGGCCGGCTGCTCAGGCTGCGCGCGGAGATGCGGCTGCCGGGCCTGGCCTGGCTGGAGATGCGGGTGGAGCCGGCGCCGGGCGGAAGCGGCGGCGCGGGGAGCGGCCCCGGCGCGCGGACCGATGCCGGCGCGCGGACCGATGCCGGCGGTGTTGCCGGCACGGACGCCGCCGGCAACACCGCCGCCGGCAACACCGCCGCCGGCGACGGCGCCCCGGACGGCGGCCCCGCCGGCCGCAGCCGGTACCGCCAGCGTGCCGTGTTCCACCCGCACGGGCTGCTCGGCCACGCCTACTGGTGGTCGGTCTCGCCGTTCCACGCGCTGGTCTTCGGCGGGATGGCCCGCAACATCGCCCGGGCCGCCGCCCGCGGCCATCTCGCGTCCGGGAGGGGCGGCCGATGACCGTCTGCGTGGTCCTGTTCACCCGCGACCTGCGCCTGCACGACCATCCGCCGCTGCGCGCGGGGCTCGACGCGGCGGACGAGGTGGTGCCGCTGTTCGTCCTGGACCGGGCGATCGAGGGCGCCGGGTTCGCGCCCGCCAACCGCGCCGCCTTTCTGGCCGACAGCCTCGCCGACCTGGACGCGGGGCTGCGCCGGCGCGGCGGGCGGCTGGTGCTGCGCGCGGGCGACGTGGTGGAGGAGGTGTGCCGGGTGGTGCGCGAGCACGACGCGCGCGAGGTGCACCTGTCGGCGGACGCCAGCCGGTACGCCCAGCGCCGGGAGGAGCGGTTGCGCGGCGCGCTGGCGGAGCTGCGCTGCGCCCTGACCGTGCACGACGCGGTGGCGAACGCGGTGCCGCCCGGCGATGTCGTGCCCGCCTCCTCCGACCACTTCGCGGTGTTCACGCCGTACTTCCGCCGCTGGGACGCGCAGACGCTGCGGCCGGCCGTGGCCGTACCGCGCCGCGTGCCGGTGCCCGCGGGCGTCGCGTCGCGGGATCTGCCGCGCCGGGCCGGCGTCGCCGGCGTCTCCCCGGGCCTGGCCCGCGGCGGCGAGGAGGAGGGCCGCGCCCGGCTGGCGGCCTGGCTGCGCGGCGGCGTGGACGCCTACGAGGACCGTCACGACGACCTCGCGGGCGACGCGACCTCCCGCCTGTCGCCGCACCTGCACTTCGGCACCGTCTCGGCGGTGGAGTGCGTGCGCGGGGCCCGCGAGCGCGGCGGTCCGGGCGCCGAGGCGTTCGTGCGGCAGCTGGCCTGGCGGGACTTCCACCACCAGGTGCTCGCCGCCCGCCCGGACGCCTCGCACGCGGACTACCGGTCGCGCGGGGACCGCTGGCGGCGGGGCGCCGACGCGGAGCGGGACGCCGACGCGTGGCGCTCGGGCCGCACCGGCTACCCGATCGTGGACGCGGCGATGCGCCAGCTCGCCCACGAGGGCTGGATGCACAACCGCGGACGGCTGCTGGCCGCCTCCTTCCTGGCCAAGACGCTCTACGTGGACTGGCGGGTGGGCGCCCGGCACTTCCTGGACCTGCTGGTCGACGGCGACGTGGCGAACAACCAGCTCAACTGGCAGTGGGTGGCGGGCACCGGCACGGACACCCGCCCCCACCGGGTCCTCAACCCCGTGCTCCAGGCCCGCCGTTACGACCCCGACGGCGCGTACGTGCGCCGCTGGGTGCCCGAACTGGCGGGCCTGGACGGCCGGTCGGCGCACCAGCCGTGGCGGCTGGCGGACGCGGAACGCAAACGCCTGGGCTATCCCGCGCCGATCGTCGACCTCGCCGAGGGCCTGGCCCGCTTCAAGCGCGCGCGGGGCCGCGGCTGAACGGCCCGCTCCGGCCGCGGTCGCGGTTCAGCGGCCCTGGCGGTCACTGGCCGCCGCGGTGCGGTAGCCCTGGGCCCTGACCTCCAGGTCGCCCGGGTGCAGGTCGCCCCGCGGGCAGGAGACGGTCACCGTGCGCTGCTCGCCGGGCAGCAGCCACAGGTAGTTGTCGGAGTACAGCGCCGGCAGCACCCGCTCCCCCGACCGGTGGTCGCGCAGCGACAGCCGGACCATCGGGGCGACGTGGCGGCCGGTGTTGCGTACCGTCACGGTCGTGCTCAGGCGGCCGTCCCGGCTGGTGACGCGGCCCCGGGTCAGCCGCAGCGCCGCGCCGGAGAGCTGGTTGAGCGCGGCGAGGTCGGCGGCCTCGGTCGTCCGCCAGTAGGTGTTCTCCGACAGCACGCTCCCGTCGGCGCGGGTCAGCCGCAGCCGCACCAAATGCAGCCGGGAGCCGGTCGCCGGGGCCACGGTGAAGGCGGGGGCCGTGGCGGCCGCGGCGATGTCGAGGGTCTGGCGCTGCGGCGCGGCCAGCCGCCGGCCGGTCAGGTCCAGCACCTCGGCCGTGACGACCGCGCCCTCGACGGCATCGGGGGTGTGGTTGACCGCCAGGACGTCCCAGGTGCGCGGGTCGGCCTGCACGTGGTGCGCCTCGCAGCCCGACCGCGCCCCGTAGTAGCTGCCGTTGACGTCGAGGTCGTAGTCGTAGGTCTGCCACACGGTGCTGTGCCAGGCCGGGTTGGACATCCACAGCAGCAGACCGCTGGCGTCGTTCCACAGGTGGGCGTTCCACGCCTCGAACATCGCCCGCATCGACTCGTAGTTGACGAACTGTGCCTTGGCGGCGAACTCCTCCAGCGAGGAGGACTCCCCCAGCCGCTCGTCGATGGCCGCCTTGTAGTTCTGCGGGTACTGGTTCCCCTTGGTGGACCAGTCGTGGTAGTTCCACACCGTGCCGATCGGCCAGCCCTCCTCGTCGCCGACCAGGTTGCGCATCGACTCCGCCACCGACACCGTCGGGATGCCGATCTCGGTGTGGAAGCCGAAGGTACCGGCGCCGTAGGTCTGCGGCGAGTAGTACTGGACCGGGTCGATCCACGCGTACGGCCCGCCGCCGCTGACCACGCCGGCCGCGGAGTTGCTGACGTAGCGCACGCCGGGGTGCTCGGCGGCGACCGCGTCCGCCGCGCCCTGGTCGATCTCGCCCGACGGCGTGCCCTCGTTGGCGCCGCACCACACGACGATGCACGGGTGCGAGCGGTAGCGCAGGACGGTGTCGCGCACCTGGTCCAGGTAGACGGCGTGGTTCGGCGGGTCGAGGAACCAGGCGTTCCAGAAGTCGTTCCAGACCAGCAGTCCGTTCTCGTCGCAGCGGGCGAAGAACTCCTCGCGGTTGCTGCTGCCGATCCAGTTGCGGATCATCGTGAAGTTCATGTCGCGGTGCATCCCGACGACGGCCTCCATGCGGCCGCCGCCCATCCGGCGCAGCAGCTCGTCCCAGCCCCAGTTGCCGCCGCGGCACATCACCCGCACGCCGTTGACGCTGATCTGCAGCTGGTGCGGCCGGTTGTCGACGGCCAGCGCGTCCTTCCAGGTCGTCCCGTCGTCGGACACCTGCACGGTGAAGGTCAGCGCGTAGGCGGTCTCCCACACCAGGGTGAGCCGGTCGAAGGACCTGGTCCGCCCGAGGTCGACCTGGATCCACTGGTCGTCGGTGTAGTTCGAGGACCAGCGGGTCTGCGGGTCGCCGTCGACGGCGTTGCCGGGGGTGTTGGAGGAGTTGTCGGTGGAGGACGCCGTGGCGGCGGCGTGCAGCGCGAAGTCGGTGCCGGGGTCCGCGCTGTCGGCCACCGACAGCGTCCACAGCGAGATGCCGAAGCCGGTGGCGCGCTTGTGCCCCTGGACGCGGACGTAGCGCGCCTGCTGCGCCGGGATGTCGACGGTCTGCTCGACGTGGTTGGCGCCGGGCGCAAAGACGATCGGGTTCTGCGAGGCGTACCCGAACTCGCGCAGGCCGACCCGCACGGTGCGCCGGTCGCTGACCGCGCCGCCGACCGTCGCGGTGGCCCGCAGGTCGTGCAGCGCCGGGTCGCCGTAGCCGTTGGGCCACCACAGCCGCGGGTTCCTCAGCCGCAGGGCGGGGAAGTCGTCGGGCGCGAAGACCGCGTCCAGGCTCTGCCCGGCCTCGACGCGCACGTTCTTGCGGACCGTGACGCCGCTCAGCGCGGCCTCCACGGTGACCGTGCGGGCCGCCGCGGCGGCGTTGCGCACCGGCACGGTCACGGTGACCTCGGCCTGCGAGCGGTCCGGCAGGTTCGGCAGCACGGTGTCCACCCGCAGGTCGCCGACCACGGCGTCGCCGGTGGCGCGCAGCCGCACGTGGTTCCAGATGCCCATGACGCGGTCGCGCACCGCGGGCATCCAGTCCCAGCCGGAGACGGCCAGCAGATTGGGGCTGTTGAGCATCATGACGTTGGAGCCGGCGTCGGCGTAGGAGCTGCCGTCGGCGCCCTTGTCGCCGGGGTTGCCCGGGTACGGCATCGGGTCGATGCGGACGGCCAGGACGTGCTCCCCGGCGCCGGTGAGCGCGTCGGTGACGTCGAAGGAGGCCCGGGCGGTGGGGTGTTCGAGCTCGCCGACCCTGGCGCCGTCGATCCAGACCTCGGCCCGGTGGTTGATCCCGTCGAACTCCAGCCACACCCGGCCGCGGCCGCGGTCGCCGAAGCCGTGCGGCAGGCGGAAGGCGCGGCGGTACCACCAGGAGTTGCGGCTGAGCGCCTCGGGGACCTGGAGGTTGCCGAAGCCGCCCACCGGGTCCGGCAGATGGCCCTCGGCGACCAGGGACGCCAGGATCGTGCCGGGCACCTGGGCGCGCAGCCAGCGGGAGGTGTCCACGCCCGCGGCGGAGACCTTCGCGCCGTCGTCGGTGCCGGCGAAGGACTCCAGGGTGAGGTTCCAGCCGGACTCCAGCGGCACGGTGCCGTCGTCGGCGACCCGCAGTGCCGGGACCGGCCGGGCGCCGCTGGTCCAGTCGGTCCAGCCGGTGGCGGCGGGGCGGTGGCCGGCCGGGGTGCCGAGCACCTGGAAGGAGTTCAGGCCCAGCGGGTTGGGGTTGGACAGCGCGGTGCCGACCATGCGCACCCAGCGCGCGGTCACCGGCCGGTCCAGCACGATCTCGACGGCGCCGCCGGTGGCGGTGGTCCCGGTGTGCGCGGTGGACCACGCCGTGCCGTCGGCGGACACCTCGATGCGGAACGCGGTGGCGTAGCTGGACAGCACCTCCCAGCCGGTGGTGCCGTTGCGCGGGTTGACGTCGTCGGCCGGCTTGTAGACGGTGTCGCCCTCGGCGGCCTCGAAGACCAGGACCACCGAGGTCACCCGGCAGGGGCCCTGGAGGTCCACCGCCACCCACTGCGGGCCGTCGGTGTCCGCGGCCCGCCAGCCGCTGCCCTTGGGCCCGGTCTCCCCCATGGCGTCGACCACGAACGCGGCCGGCACCGGTCCGTAGGCGGTCGAGGAGACCGTCACCGGGCGGTAGCGCGCGAGGTCGGCGGCGGTCCCGGGCGTGCCGCCTGCCGCCTCGGGCCCGGACCCCGGCGCGGCGGCGGCCTGTTCGGCGAACGCCCCGGCGAGGCTCACGCTCGCCAGGACGGCGGCTCCCGAGCGCAGCATCCCGCGGCGGGAGAACCCCGCGCCCCGCGCTCTGTCCTCGGTGATGTCGTCGGGCATGTGGGTGCTCCTCGTTCGGTGTGCGGAAGGGCGCGCCGCCGTTCGCGGGACACCGCGAACTGACAACGTTGTCAGGGGGGATGGAGCACATCATTCGTTCGACCGGCCGCCCGCGTCAAGAGGGGTGACCGCATCCGTGCCGCCGCTGACCGGTCGTCAGGTCGGCGGCGTCCCTCAAAAGCCCGGCACACCGTACGGAAACTGCCCATATCGGCCCCAGGGCCGGCGATCGACCGATCCGACCCCGGCCGGTCCGAGCCGTTGACATGGCGCGGATGACGTGACAAGACTTCGGACAACGTTGTCAGAACCGCTGGCCGAACCGCCCACACGCCACCGGCCGCACCCCGCCGCCCGCACCCAGTGGTCCGCACCCAGCCGTCCGCCCACTCACCGCAAGGAGCCTGGACGTGGTCCTGCCCGCTCGCCCCGCACGCAAGCGGCGTCTCAGACACTCGCTGCCCGTCACCGCGGCGGCGCTGGCCGGCGCGGTGCTGTCCGTGCTGCCCGCGCACAGCGCGCTCGCCGATCCCCCACGGCAGGACGGCGGGCGCGGCGCGTTCACGACGTCGTTCGAACCGGCCGACCCCGCGCCCGACTGGCAGAGCACGCCGGACGACGGCCACGGCGGGCGCCCGGACGTCTCCGGCGTCTACCCCGACTCCGGCGCCGGGCTGCCCGGCTCCGTGATGTCCTCGGTCGCCGGCGTCACCGCGTCCGGCGACGTGCCGCCCGACCACACCGCCGCCCGCGCCGTCGACGGCGACACCGCCACGTCCTGGCAGGCCGAGGGGAGTTCACCGCGGCTGACGGTGGCGCTGACCTCGGCGGCGCGAATCACCGTCTACGCGCTGACCTCCGGCGCCGACTCGCCCGCGCAGGACCCGCGATCCTGGACGCTCCAGGGCTCGGCCGACGGGCGGAGCTGGCACACCGTGGACACCGAGACCGGGCAGAGCTTCGGACGGCGCGCGCAGACCCGGCTGTTCACCGTCGCGCACCCGGGGGCGTACGGGCACTACCGGCTCGCGGTCTTGGCAAACGACGGCGACGCCCGCACCCAGCTCGGCGAACTCGCGCTGGCCGCCGCCCCGTCGGCGGACCCGGGCATGACCGCCGCGATCGGCGACGGCCCGGCGTCGAGCCCCACCGCCAAGACGCACGTCGGCTTCACCGGCACCCACGCCCTGCGCTACGCCGGCTGGCAGCTGGGCGAGCACGGCTCGGCGTCCGACAAGCTCTACCGGCTCTCGCTGAAGGTGCGCCCCGACACCCGGCTGTCGTACGACGTCTTCCCCGAGCGGGCGAGCCTGGACCCCGCGTACCCCAGTACGTACGTCTCGGTGGACCTCGCGTTCAGCGACGGCACGCACCTGAGCACGCTCGGCGCCACCGACCAGTACGGCAAGCCGCTGAACCCGCGCGGCCAGGGCGACTCGAAGGTGCTGCAGAGCGACCAGTGGAACCAGGTGACCTCCGACATCGGCAAGGTCGCCGCGGGCAGGACGATCACCCGCGTCCTCGTCGGCTACGAAGGCCCCGGCGGTCCCGCGCACTTCTCCGGCTGGCTGGACGACATCAGGATCGGCCAGGCGCCGCCCGCCGACGACTGCGCGCACCCCTCGACGTGTGTGATCACCACCCGCGGCACGAACTCCTCGGGCGACTACTCGCGCGGCAACGACGTGCCAGGCCACCGCGCTGCCGCACGGCTTCGACTTCTGGACGCCGGTCACCGACGCGGGCAGCACCGGCACGGTCTACGCCTACCAGCAGGGCAACGACGCGGACAACGAGCCGCGGTTGCAGGCGCTGGCGCTCAGCCACGAGCCGAGCATCTGGGTGCAGGACCACCAGACGTTCCAGGTGATGCCGTCCGTCTCCGCCGCGCCGACGACCGCCGACCGCGCCTCGCGGGCGCTGCCGTTCAGCCACGACCACGAGACGGCCAGGGCCGACTACTACGGCGTGACCTTCGACGACGGCCTGCGCGCGGAGATGACGCCCACCGACCACGCGGCCGTCATGCGGTTCACCTTCCCCTCGGACACGGGCAGTCTGATCTTCGACAACGTCAACAACAACGGCGGCCTGACCGTCGACGCCCGGGCCGGCGTGGTCAGCGGCTACACCGACACCTCCGGGTTCTGGGGCGCGCCGCGGATGTTCGTCTACGCCACCTTCGACCGTCCGATCACCGGCGGCGGCACGCTGCCCGGCGGTGGCGGCGACAAGGTGAGCGGCTACGCGGGCTTCGGTCTGGGCGCGGACCGGCAGCTGACGATGCGCGTGGCGACCTCGGCGATCAGCCTCGACCAGGCCAGGCACAACCTCCGGCTGGAGGTCGGCGGGGCCGGCTTCGACCAAGTGCGGGCCGCCGCGCAAAAGACCTGGGACGCCGCGCTCGGCGTGATCAAGGTCTCCGGCGCGACCCAGGACCAGCTGGTCAGCCTCTACTCCAGCCTGTACCGGCTGAACCTCTACCCGAACGAGCTGTTCGAGAACACCGGCACCGCCGCCGCGCCGGTCTACCGCTACGCCAGCCCCTACACGCAGGCGACCGGCCCGAACACGCCGACCGCGACCGGCTCGGCGGTCGAGGACGGCAAGCCGTACGCCAACGAGGGCTTCTGGGACACCTACCGCACCGCGTGGGCGCTGGACTCGCTGCTCTACCCGAAGCTGACCGGCGAGATGATCGACGGCTTCGTGCAGCAGTACCGCGACGGCGGCTGGATCGGGCAGTGGACCGCGCCCGGCTACCTGGGCTTCAGCGGCACCAACTCCGACGTGGCGATCGCCGACGCGTACCTGCGCGGGGTCACCGACTTCGACGTGCGCGGCGCCTACGAGGCCGCGGTGAAGGACGCCACCATCCCTTCCTCCGGCCTGACCGGCCGGCCCGACGTGCAGCACTCCACCTTCCTCGGCTACACCCCGCAGACCACCGGGTCCAGCGCGTCGGTGTCGCTGGAGGACTACGTGGCCGACTACGGCATCGCCCAGATGTCGCTGAAGCTGTACCGGACGGCGAAGGCGGGCGACCCGCACCGGCGCGAGTACCTCGACAACTACACCTACTTCGAGGACCGCGCCCGGCACTACGTGGACCTGTTCGACCCGGCCACCGGCTTCTTCCAGGCCCGCGACGCCGACGGCGCCTTCGAGCAGTCGCCGTCCGCGTACGACCCGCGCGACTGGAACGCCACCGACTACACCGAGGGCGACGGCTGGACGTACGCCTTCGCGGTCCCCGAGGACGGCAACGGGCTGGCGAACCTGTACGGCGGCCGGGCGGCGCTCGCCGACAAGCTCGACGCGTTCTTCGCCACGCCCGAGACCGCGCAGTTCGGCGGCAGCTGGCTCGGCCCGTACCACGAGATGTTCGAGTCCCGCGACGACCGCGTCGGGCAGTGGGCGTTCAACGACCAGCCGTCCATGCACGTGCCTTACATGTACGACTACGTGGGACAGCCCGCCAAGGCAGCGGAGCACGTGCGCGACGCGGAGAGCCGGCTGTTCACCGGCAGCACCATCGGCCAGGGCTACCCCGGCGACGAGGACAACGGCTCGATGTCGGCGTTCTACATCGACAACGCGCTCGGCTTCTACCCGCTGCAGTCCGGCTCGCCGACCTGGGCGATCGGGTCGCCGCTGTACGACCGGGTGACCGTCAGCCCGGTCGGCGGCCGGCCGCTGACCATCACCGCGCACCACAACTGCGACCGGAACATCTACGTGCAGTCGCTGAGGATCGACGGCAGGAGCTCGGACCGGACCTGGGTCCGGCACGCGGACCTGGCGGACGGCGGGACCATCGACTTCACCATGGGTCCGCGGCCGTCCGCGTGGGGCACGAGCGCGGCGGACGCGCCGCCGTCGCCGACGCGGGGCTCGGCGGCGCCGAACCCGCCGGCCGACCTGACCGGCGCCGGCCGCGGCACGGCCACCGCGAGCGGCGGCGCCGACCCGGCCGCGCTGTTCGACGACACCTCCGCCACGGCGGTCGCCCTGCCGTCCGGACCGGCCTCGGTGACCTACCGGCTGGACCGGCCGGGTCACATCGACCAGTACACGCTGACCAGCGCCGAGCAGTCCGGCGGCGATCCGGCGGGCTGGACGGTCAGCGGCTCCGCGGACGGCGTGCACTGGACGGTGCTGGACCGCAGGAGCGGCGAGGCGTTCCCGTGGCGGCAGCAGACCCGGGCGTTCACCCCGGCGAGCGCCCCGGGCGACTACCGGTACGTGCGGTTCGACTTCATCCCGCCGGCCGGGGGCGGAGCGACCGCGCTGTCCGAGGTGGAGCTGCTCGGGCGCGGGTGAGGACGCGCGCCCGGCCGGGTCAGGACGGTTTCCTGGCCCGGCTGGGCTGCACGCGCTTGGGCTCGCCGTCCATCTTGGGGTGCTCGGGCGGGTAGGGCAGGTCGCCGAGGCCGTGGTCGCGCTCGTCGCGCGCGGCGAGTTCTAGCGCGGCGTCGAGCCGGAAGGCGTGCTCGTCCATGTCCGCGTGCACGTCGCCGGCCTCGGCGAACCGGGCCGGCATGGTGGCCAGGTCGAAGTCGGCCGGCACCGCCCGGTCCAGCTCGTCCCAGCGCAGCGGCGCGGACACGGGGGCGTGCGGCTTGGGCCGTACGGAGTAGGCGCAGGCGATGGTGCGGTCGCGGGCGGTCTGGTTGTAGTCCACGAAGATCTTCGTGCCGCGCTCCTCCTTCCACCAGGCGGTGGTGATCCGCTCGGGGGCGCGCCGCTCCAGCTCGCGGGCGACGGCGATGGCCGAGCGCCGCACCTGGGTGAAGGTCCACTCGGGGGCGATCGGCACGAAGACGTGCAGGCCGCGCCCGCCGGAGGTCTTGGGCCAGCCGGTCAGCCCGAGGCCGGCCAGCACGTCCCGCAGCTCCAGCGCGGCCCGCACCGCGTCGGCGTAGTCCGTGCCGGGCTGCGGGTCGAGGTCGATGCGCAGCTCGTCCGGGTGCTCGGTGTCGTTCCTGCGCACCGGCCAGGGGTGGAAGGTCAGACAACCCAGGTTCGCCGCCCACAGCACGGCGGCGGGCTCGGTGGGGCAGATCTCGTCGGCGTACCGGCCGCTGGGGAAGGCGATCCGGCCGGTGGGGATCCAGTCCGGCAGGTTCTTCGGGGCCCGCTTCTGGAAGAAGGACTCGCCGTCCACCCCGTCGGGGTAGCGCTCCAGCGTGGTCGGGCGGTCCCGCAGCACCCGCAGGATGCCGGCCCCGACCGCGAGGTAGTAGCGGACCACGTCGCCCTTGGTGAAGCCGCGCTCGGGGAAGTAGACCTTCTGCGGGTTGGTCACCCGGACCGTGCGCCCGCCGGCGTCGAGTTCCAGCGTCTCTGCCATGGGTCCACGCTAGGACCGGCGGACCGGACGCGCTTCTCGGCGCGCGAGGGGGCGCGCGGCCGAGCAGAATCGACGGCATGGACCTGCCCGTGATGCCGCCGGTGGAGCCGATGCTGGCGAAGTCGGCGAAGAAGATCCCGCCCGGCATGCTCTACGAGCCCAAGTGGGACGGCTTCCGGGCGATCGTCTTCCGCGACGGCGACGAGGTGGAGCTGGGCAGCCGCTCCGGCAAGACTCTGACCCGCTACTTCCCCGAGGTGGTGGCCGCGGTGCTGGAGCACACGCCGGAGCGCTGCGTGCTGGACGGCGAGATCGTCATCGCGCGGGGCGAGCGGCTGGACTTCGACGCGCTGCTGGAGCGCATCCACCCGGCCGACTCGCGGGTGCGGCACCTCGCCGGGGCGACGCCGGCCTCGCTGGTCGCCTTCGACCTGCTGGCGCTGGGCGACGCGCGGCTGCTCGACGCCCCGCAGGCGGACCGGGCCCGGGCGCTGGCCGAGGCGCTGGGCGGCGCGGCGGCCCCGGTGTTCACCACGCCGGTGACCGCCGACCACGAGGAGGCGCTGCGCTGGTTCGACGCGTTCGAGGGCGCGGGTCTGGACGGCGTGGTCGCCAAGCCGCCGGCGGCGGCGTACCGGCCGGGCGAGCGGACCATGGTCAAGGTCAAGCACGAGCGCACCGCGGACTGCGTGGTGGCCGGGCTGCGGGCGCACAAGAGCGGCCCGGTGCTCGGCTCGCTGCTGCTGGGCCTGTACGACGCGCGGGGCCGGCTGCAGCACGTCGGCGTCTGCGCGTCCTTCACGATGGCCCGCCGCCGGGAGCTGATGGAGGAGCTGGCGCCGCTGCGGATGGACTCGGCGGCGGGCCATCCGTGGGAGCGGTGGACCAGCGAGGAGGCGCAGGGCCGGGACCGGCTGCCCGGCGGCCCCTCGCGGTGGTCCGGCGGGAAGGACCTGTCGTGGGTCCCGCTGCGGCCGGAGCGGGTGGTGGAGGTGGCGTACGACCACATGCAGGGCGACCGGTTCCGGCACACCGCGCAGTTCCGGCGCTGGCGCGACGACCGCGATCCGGCGTCGTGCACGTACGCGCAGCTGGAGGAGCCGGTGAGCTACGACCTGGGACAGGTGCTGGGCGGCTGAGCCGCGGGGGCCGTCGGCCGGCGGCCTCCGCGCCCGGTCCTCGCCGCGGTCAGCCGAGGAAGCTGAGGCGGACCGAGCGCCGGGGGTTGTCGACGTTGGTGTCCACCAGCACCACGGACTGCCAGGTGCCCAGCTCCAGCCGGCCGCCGATCACCGGCAGGGTGGCGTGCGGCGGGACCAGCGCCGGCAGCACGTGGTCGCGGCCGTGCCCGCGGCTGCCGTGCCGGTGCCGCCAGCGGTCGTCGGCCGGCAGCAGGTCGCGCAGCGCGGCGAGCAGGTCGTCGTCGCTGCCCGCGCCGGTCTCGATGAGGGCGACTCCGGCGGTGGCGTGCGGCACGAAGACGTTGAGCAGTCCGTCCCGGCCGCCGGCCGCCTCGCGCAGGAACGCCTCGCAGGCGCCGGTCAGGTCGTGGACCTGTTCGCGCGATCCCGTGGTGACGTCGACGAGGCGGCTGGCGAAGGCGGGGGCGGCGGAGCCGGAGGACGGTTCCGGCGCCGGGCTGTGGGTGGAGCTGGGGTGGTCGGCCATGCCTCCATGGTCGCCCACCGGCCCGCCGCGCGGCGCGCACCCGCCGCCGGGCGCGCCGCGGGGAACCGGGCACGACTCGGGCGGGCCCGCGCGAGCCGCGGGCGCGCCGCGCGGACGGGGTGCGTAGCGGGGGCGGTACCAGCGAAGGTGCGGGCCGACAGCCGTGCGGCGTAGGGGCGTCGGGCTGGGTCCGCTGGGTCTGGCGGGGCACGGGCGATTGCCGTGACGGGAGATTGGTCTGTACCATTCACCGGGCCAGGGACGGGCTCCCCGTTGCCGCGTCCCGAAGGGGGACATCACGTGAACGCGCCGCACCGGCTCGCCGTGCTGGTCGACTCGTGCCTGCTGCCGTCGGTGAGCGGACGCGGCGGACGGTTGCCGGACTGGATCCTGCGCGGCCTGGACCGTGGCACGCCCGGCGTCGCCGTACACGCTTACGGGGACGCGGCGCGGGACGCCGCCAGGGCGCTGCGCGCGGCGCACCCCGACGCGCTGGCCGGGCACCCCGGCCCGCGCGGCCAGGTCGGCGGCAGCGCGGCGGCGGCCGAACTCGTCGCGACGGGCGCGAACCTGCACCTCGGCGTGCGGCCGGCGCGGGTCCCCGAGCGGACCCGCGACTTCGTCACCGACCTGCAGACGCACGGCGTCGCCGCGGCGCTCGGCCCCTTCACCGGGACGGGCAGCCTGCGGCCGTTCGCCGAGGGCGCGGCGGCCGGCGTGCGGGCGATCACCGCGGGCCACTCCCCCGCGGGCGACGGCCCCGGCGACGACGCGGCCGACGGCCTGCCCGCGGCGCTCGACGGGTCCGCGATCACCGGCGTCCTGCGCGGCGAACTCGGGTACGCCGGCGTGGTGGTGACCGACGTGCTCGACACGCCGTCGATCGTCGACGGCTGGGGCGTGCCCGGGGCGGCGGTGCTGGCCTGGATCGCCGGCGTCGACCTGGTCAGGCTCGGCCCGTCCAGCGGCGCGGGCGTGCGCGAGGCGATCCACGCCGCGGCGGCGCGGGCCGTCGCCGACGGGGACCTGCCGCTGGGCCGGCTGGAAGAGGCCGCGGACCGCGTGTCGCGGCTGCGCCGCTGGGCCAGCGACCCCCGTATGCCGTCCGCGGCCGGCGGCTCCGGGGGCTCCGGCGACCACGGTGATTCCGGGGGAGCCGCCGGGCCCGGGGCGGCCGGGCGGCCGGGAAGGTTCGCCCCGGCCGTGCCGTTGTCCGGAACATGAGCGAATCGAGCGGGAGCGGGACGCGGCACACGGGCGCGGGGTCGGCAGGGGCGGCGGAGCCGGTGGACGTGGACGTCGCGGTGATCGGCGCGGGCCAGGCGGGCCTGTCGGCCGGGTACTTCCTGCGCAGGGCGGGCCTCGTCCCGGACCGCGGCTTCGTGCTGCTCGACCACGCGCCCGGACCGGGCGGCGCCTGGCAGTTCCGCTGGCCCTCGCTCACCTACGGCAAGGCGCACCGCGTGCACGACCTGCCCGGCCTGCCGCTGGTCGACGGCCCGGCGGACCGGCCGTCCGCCGAGGTGGTGAGCGCCTACTTCGACCGCTACGAGCGGACCTTCGACCTGCGCGTGCACCGCCCGGTGGACGTCACCGCGGTACGCGAGGGGGACGGCGGCCGGCTGCGGGTGGAGACGGACGCGGGGGTGTGGTCGGCGCGGGCGCTGATCAACGCGACGGGCACCTGGGACCGGCCGTTCGTGCCGTACTACCCGGGCCAGGAGACCTTCCTCGGGCGGCAGTTGCACACCGCGGGCTACCGCGGCGCGGCCGAATTCGCCGGGCGGCGGGTGGTGGTGGTCGGCGGCGGGACCTCCGCGGTGCAGCTGCTGATGGAACTGGCCGAGGTCGCCTCGACGACGTGGGTGACGCGCCGGCCGCCGGTCTTCCGCAGCGCGCCGTTCACCGAGGACTGGGGGCGCGAGGCGGTGGCCAGGGTCGAGGAGCGGGTGCGCCGGGGGCTGCCGCCGCAGAGCGTGGTGAGCGTGACCGGGCTGGCGGCGACCGAGGAGGTGCGCGCCGCGCGGGCGAGCGGTGTGCTGCGCCGTGAGCCGATGTTCGACCGCGTGACGCCGCACGGGGTGGCCTGGGACGACGGCAGGACGCTGGAGGCCGACGTGATCCTGTGGGCCACGGGCTTCCGGGCCGCGCTGGACCACCTCGCCCCGCTGCGGCTGCGCGAGCCCGGCGGCGGGGTGCGGATGGAGGGCACCCGGGTGGCCGGCGACCCGCGGGTCCACCTGCTCGGCTACGGCCCGTCGGCGAGCACGATCGGCGCCAACCGCGCGGGACGCACGGCGGTCCGCGAGGTCCGCGCGCTGCTGGCGGAGCAGGACGCGGCGGCGGCGCGCGCCGCGGCGGGCGCGGTGGGCGCGGTCTCGTAGACCCGCGCCCGCCGGAGCACCGCCCGGCCCGCCGCGGGAGCCACGGTCCCGGTCCGGGCCGCCGCGGAAGTCGCCGCCGTGGCCGCGGTCCGGGTCACCGCGCGGTGGCGGCGAGGCGGGCGTCGCGGCGCACCAGTGCGGCGTACCGGCCGTCGGCGGCGAGGAGTTCGTCGTGGGTGCCGCGCTCGACGATCTCGCCGGCGTCGAGGACCACGATCTGGTCGGCGTCGCGGACGGTGGACAGCCGGTGGGCGATGGTGATGGTGGTGCGTCCCGCGGACAGCTCGTCGATGGCCTGCTGGACCGCGGCCTCGGTGCGGGTGTCCAGCGCGCTGGTGGCCTCGTCCAGGATGAGCACCGGCGGGTCGCGCAGGATGGTCCTGGCGATCGCCAGCCGCTGCTTCTCGCCGCCGGAGAAGCGGTAGCCGCGCTCGCCGACCAGGGTGTCGTAGCCGTCGGGCAGCGCCGCGATGTGGTCGTGGATCTGGGCGGCGCGGGCCGCCTCGCGGATCTCCTCGTCGGTGGCGTCGGGCTTGGCGAAGCGGAGGTTGTCGGCGACGGAGGCGTGCAGCAGGTAGGTCTCCTGGGAGACGACGCCGACGGCGCGGGCGAGGGTGTCGAAGGACAGGTCGCGCACATCGGTCCCGTCGAGGGTGACCCGGCCGCCGGTGACGTCGTACAGCCGCGGCACCAGGTAGCTGAGGGTGCTCTTGCCCGAGCCGGTGGCGCCGACGACGGCGAGGCTGCGGCCGGCCGGCAGGTCGATGTCGATGCCGCGCAGGGTCTTGGCGCCCTGGTCCGGCTCGTCGGGCTCGTAGGAGAAGTCGACGGACTCGAAGCGGATGTGGCCGCGGGCGCGCTCCAGGCGCACCGGCTCGGGGCGCTCGGTGATGTCGACGGGCAGGTCGAGGTACTCGAAGATGCGCTGGAACAGCGCGAGCGAGGTCTGCACCTGCACGCCGGTGGCCAGCAGCGAGACGGTGGGCCGGAACATGCCCTGCTGGAGCGAGACGAACGCGACCAGGGTGCCGAGGGAGACGGCCGGACCGCCGTGGCCGCCGGTGACGCCGGCCGCCCAGTACAGCAGCGCGGGCATCGCCGACATCACGATGCCGATGACGGCCATCCGCCAGCGGCCCTGCATGTTGGAGCGGACCTCCAGGTCCACCAGGCGCTCGGACTCGGTGGTGAAGTCGCGGGTCAGGGAGTCGCCGCGGCCCATGGTGCGGCCGAGCAGGATGCCGCTGACGGACAGCGACTCGGTGACGATCGCCGACATCGCGGCCATCTGCCGCTGCCGCTCGGTGGTGATCTTCTTGCGTTCCCGGCCGACCCTGCGGGCGATCCAGACGAAGACCGGCAGGAGCAGCAGCGAGACGACGGTCAGCCGCCAGTCGAGGGCGACCATGGCGACCACCGAGGCGATCACGGCGGTGGCGTTGGAGACCAGCGAGGTGGCGGTGGAGGTGACGGTGGCCTGCATGCCGCCGATGTCGTTGGCGATCCTGGACTGCACCTCGCCGGTGCGGGTGCGGGTGAAGAAGGCCAGCGACATCCGCTGCAGGCGGGCGTAGACCGCGGTGCGCAGGTCGTGCATGACGCGCTGGCCGACGGTGGTGGAGATCAGGGTCTGCAGGACGCCGAAGACGCCGTTGGCGACGGCGGTGGCGATCATGCCGAGCACCAGCACGCTGAGCAGGCCGGTGCGGCCCTGCGGGATCGCGGTGTCGAGGATCGCGCGCAGCAGGAACGGCGAGGCGACCGAGACCAGGGAGGACAGGGCGACCAGAAAGCCTACCACGGCCAGCCGGCCGCGGTAGGGGCGGAACAGCCGCGTGATGCGGCGCCAGTCGGTGGGTTTGCCGCTCTTGGGCGGCGTCCACCGGTTCACCAGCTCGTTCTCGGGACGCAAGGGACTCCTCGCGGGGTGGGGACCCGCTGCCGGCGGGCACACGACAGCGCTGACACAGGGAGTGTAGGTCATTGTTACCTATACTCACAATGAGCCAGGTCCTGTACCCTCGGACGCATGGAACCGCGCACCACCGCTGTCGTCGACGAGCCCTCCGCGGACCGCCCGCCCGCCGACGGCCCCCGGGAGCCCGCGTCCGCCGACGGTCCCCGCGATCCCGCGTCCGCCGACGAGCTGACCGGACGCCTCGCCGACCAGCTCCTCGACCTCAGCCGCAGGCTGCACCGGGCGCACCGCCGGCTGATGGAGCCGCTCGGCATCACTCCGGCGCAGGCGCGGCTGCTGCGCACCCTCGCGCACTGCGACGAGCCGCCCCGGATGGCCGATCTGGCCCAGCGCCTGGACGTGGTGCCGCGCGCGGTCACCACGCTGGTGGACGCGCTGGAAGAGCGGGGGCTGGTGCGCCGGGCGCCCGATCCGGACAACCGCCGGGTGATCCGCATCGAGCTGCTCGACCCCGGCGCGCTGGCGGTACGGGAGCTGCACCGCGCACGGCGGACGGCCGCCGTGGACCTGCTGGGCCGGCTCGACGACGGTCAGCGCGCGGCGCTCGCCTCGGTGCTCGGCGCCCTGGAGGACGAGGACCCGGCCGGGCCGCCGCGCCGGCCGCTGAGGCCGCCTCGTCGCCCCGACCGGGCACGCCACCGCTGCGCCGCTGACCGCCACCGGCCGCCGCTGCGGCTACTTCGCCAGGTCCGCCGGGTCGTCGACCGGGCCGCCCTGGACGCCGATCACCGGGGTGACCTGGGCGGTGCAGGCGCTGCAGCGCCTGGCGGCGGCCGGGATCGCGGTCAGGCAGTCCGGGCACTCCCGCATCGGGGCGCCGGCCGCCTTGGGGAAGAACTTCTTCTGCATGTGGTTCATCGGCAGCACCACCAGGAAGTAGATCACCGCCGAGACGATCACGAAGCTGATCACCGCGTCGATGAACACGCCATAGGGGAACGTGACGCCCGAGGCGTGGAACGTCCTGGCGCTGAAATCGCCGGTGGCGCCGCTGGCGAGTCCGACGATCGGCGTGAGGAACGCCTTGACGAAGGCGGTCACCAGCGCGGTGAACGCCGCGCCGATCACGATGCCGACCGCCAGGTCGACGACGTTGCCGCGCAGCAGGAATGTCCTGAAGCCCTTTATGGGTGGGGGTCCCCTCTGTGGTCACGATGGCGAGTGCCACAGTGTGCCAAGTCCGCCACAGAGGGGCCAATCGGTGTGGCTCGGTTCACACCGGTTTCTCACCTGTTGGTCACGTGCGGTCAATTCCTCCAGGTGTCGTTCAGCACGACTGTTCCCCCGGACGGGACGGTCGCGCTCCGGTTGGCGCCGGACTCCCAGGTGACCGCGCCGCTGCCGTCCTTCCGGATGTACTTGTACTGGAAGGCCGTCCCGGCGGGCAGGCGGACGTCGGCCTTCCACACCGGGTAGCTCGCCGCGGACAGCGGCACCGCCTTGGCCGGGTCCCAGCCGCCGAGAGCGGCGTTGTCGCCGGCCACGAAGATGTTCTGGCCGAGGACGGTGGTCGCGTCGACGGCGAAGGACGCGCCGGAGGCCGGGTCGGTGGTCCCGCCGGTGGTCGATCCCGTGCCGGTCGTGCCGCCGGCGCCCGCGGTGCCGCACGGGGCGCCGCTGTAGAGGGCGACGGCGTCGCCGGCGCCGACCGTCGCGGTGAAGGCGCCGTTCGAGCCCACGGTGTACACCGTGCCCGGGTGCTGCACGTCGCAGTAGCCGCCGGGCGCGAGCGAGGTGGTGAACGTCCTGGTCAGCGCGGCGCCCTCATGGTTGATCGCGACGTAGCCCCGGCTGCCGCGGCCGAAGGCGACGGCGTTGTTCCCGTCGTCCCACCAGTTGGTGACCGCGGTGCCGGAGACGGCGTTGCGGAAACCGACCATGGACGCGATCTGCGGCCAGGCGTGCTCGCACTTCCAGCCGTCGCTGTAGCAGGCGTTGACGGTGCCGCCGTTGGGCGGGCCGGCGTCGTTGTCGGAGAACTCGTAGTCCGACAGGACGTTGGGCGAGCCGTAGGGCCAGGCCAGCATGAAGACGTTGGCCAGCGTGTAGGTGGCGTTGTCCTTGTAGCTGAGGGTGGAGCCGTTGCGCTCGGTGTCCCAGTTGTCCACGAAGGTGCGGGACTTGTCGCTCGCCAGGTAGCCGGCGCCCCAGGAGGCGCCCCAGTTGCCGAGATAGGCGAGCTTCTCGCTGGTGAAGATCCGCTTGAGGTCGTAGGCGCCCTGGAAGGCGTCGACGTCCCCGGTGCCGGTGTACTCGCTGGGCTGGACCGCCTCGCCCGCGCCGTAGATGACCTCCTGGGCCCAGTAGACGTTCGGATTCGTCAGCTTGGCCTTGATGGCCGCGAGGTCCGAGGCCGCGATGTGCTTGGCGGCGTCGATGCGGAAGCCGTCCACGCCCAGCGAGGTCAGGTGGTTGAGGTAGCCGGCGATGGTGCCGCGCACGTAGTCGCTGCCGGTGTCGAGATCGGCGAGGCCGACGAGTTCGCAGTTCTGGACGTCGGAGCGGTCCTGGTAGTCGGTGATGTCGGTGCGGCAGGTGTGGAAGTCCTGGTTCTGGTAGAAGCCGGGGTAGTCGTACTTGGTGTAGGCGGTGCCCGCCGTGCCGGTGCCCGACCCCGCGGACATGTGGTTGATCACGGCGTCGGCGACGACCTTGACGCCGGCCGCGTGGCAGGTGTCGATCATGTGCTTGAGAGAGGTCTCGTCGCCGAGGCGGTTCTGCAGCTTGTAGCTGACCGGCTGGTAGGAGGTCCACCACTGGCCGCCCTGGATGGTCTCGGTGGCCGGGGAGATCTCGACGTAGCCGTCGCCGGCCGGGCCGAGCTGGTCGGTGCAGGCCCTGGCCACGGAGTCGTACGTCCACTCGAAGAGGGTGGCGGTGACGTCCTTGCCGCCCGGCGGGCTGGCCTGCGCTCCCTGCTGGGAGGACAGGGCGATGAGGCCGGCCGCGGCGACGACCGCTGCCAGCGCACCGCTGAGGACACGGGATCTCATGGGCGGCTCCTTCGGTGAGAGGGCATGGGGGTGCCCAGCGAAGGCAGCCACGCGCCTGGCCGCCGGAGGGGGGAGGGGAGCCCGGGTCCCGCGGGCTCCGCGCAGGAGCTTCCCGCCGTCGATGCGGACACGTCAATACGGTGGACGGAAGAAGTTGCGCCGTCTTGCTGAAAGGTGTTTCCGCGCGCGGCGGTCCCGCAAGCGGGGCGGCCGGGTTCGGGTCCGAGGTCGGGGTCGGGTCCGGGCTCGGGTCCGGGTCCGGGTCCGGGCTCGGGCTCGGGGCTCGGGTTGGGGGCCGGGGTCGGGTCCGGGTCCGGGGCTCGGGTTGGGGTCCGGGGCTCAGCTCGCGGCGAGGTGCGCGGTGTCGCCCATGACGATGACGGGGTGGGCGGCCGGGTCGACCGTGCGCAGCAGGTAGCGCATCGCGTCCTTGGAGACGGTGACGCAGGCGGAGGTGCCGACGCCGTGGTCGAGGTGGATCCAGATGCTGCCGCCCTTGGACTCGCCCTGGGGGCGGGTCGGGTCGCTCGGCGAGGTGCCGACCACCCGGTTGTAGTCGATGGCGATCACGTAGTCGAAGTCGTGCTGGTAGCTGGCCGGCCACGACGGGGACGGGGTGAAGGCCGTCGAACGGGTGTAGGGCAGCTTCGACCCCGGGTCGGCGAGCAGGCCGCCCGCGTCGTGCAGGGTGAAGACGCCGACGGGTGACTTCAGGTCGCCCTCGTGGTGGTCGACGGTCCAGCCGTGGATCGCGTTGTGCGACGGCCAGCTGGGACCGCGGTGCCATCCGTCCGCCGCGCGGGTGAAGAAGGCGACGCTGGACTTGGAGGTGGTGGGGCTCGCGCCGTAGACGACGATCGCCTGCCGGGCGCCGGCCGGGACCTGGGCGGACAGCCTCGCGCCGACGCCGGGGAGCGTGCGGGTGGCGACCGGGGCGGCCGCGTGTCCCCCGGAGCGGCCCGCCGGGTCCGCCCCCTTGCCGGCCGCGGAGGAGTCCTTGCGGGAGCCGCCGTGCGAGCCGGTGTCCGAGCCGCCGCCGCAGGCGGTCAGCAGCAGCGCCCCCGCCACGGCCAGGGCCGCCGCCGCGGACACGGCTCTCGTCGCCGCCGCCCTCGGGGTGGCCGTGCCTCGCGTCCTGCCGGTTCGCCGTCGCATCGTAACCTCGTTCTCGATCACCTGTACGTGAACGTACCGCGACCGGTGGCCGGTTCCGCGCGGCACGCGGAAAACCTGTTGACCCGGCGTCGGCGGCGACGCGAGCCTTGCACGGCTCCTGACCGCTCCCGGCCTGGTTTCTCCCGATACCTCCGATCCAGGACATCATGCCCTCGCTACGCAGCCTCCCGTTCCCCGACCCCGGCGTGCCCGACGTCCGCTCAGGTTTCCGTTTCCTGCTCTGGCTGGAGGTCAGGCAGTGGCGCGGGCAGCTCGCGTCCGCCGCCTGGGGCACCCTCCACATGGCCGCGCTGGCCGGCTTCCCCGCGGCCGTGGGCGTCGCCGTGCAGGCGGTGGTGGACCACTCGGGCTCCCGGCTCGCGCTGGCCGGCGGCCTGATGCTGCTGCTCGGCGCGCTGACCGCGCTGGGCGACACCATGCTGCACAGGACCGCGGTGACCAACTGGATCGTGACCGCCGCCCGGGTGCAGCAACTGCTGGCCCGCAAGTCGGTCGAGCTCGGCTCGGTGCTCACCCGGCGGGTCGCGGCCGGCGAGGTGGTCGCGGTCAGCACCGGAGACGTGGAGAAGATCGGCTGGTTCGTCGAGGCGCTGGCCCGCTTCACCTCGGCGCTGATCGCCACGATCGGGGTGGCGGTCGCGCTGCTGGTCTACGAGCCGCGGCTGGGCGTCGTGGTGGCCGCCGCGCTGCCGGTGCTGGCGCTCGGCGTGCTGCCGATGCTGCCCACCGCGACCCGGCGCGCCGACCTGCAGCGCGAGAAGGCGGGCCGGGCCACCGAGCTGGCCGCCGACACCGTGGCCGGACTGCGGGTGCTGCGCGGCATCGGCGGCGAGGAGCTGTTCCTGGAGCGCTACCGCAGGGCCTCCCAGGAGGTGCGGACCGCCGCGGTGCACACCGAGCGGATGTGGGCGCTGATCTCCGCGGTGCAGGTGGCGCTCCCCGGCCTGCTGCTGGTCGGCGTCGCCTGGTACGGCGTCAGGCTGGCGCTCGACGGCACCATCGGCGTGGGCGAGCTGGTCACCGTGTACGGCGCGGTGGGCTTCCTGACGCTGCCGCTGAACAACTTCCAGGAGATCGCCATGGCCTGGTCCTTCTCCCGCCCGTCCGCCAAGCGCGCGGCGCGGGTGCTGGGGCTGAGCAGGGCCGCGGCGACCGGGGACGGCACGGCGCGAGCGGGCACGGCGGCGGAGCCCGGGGCCGGCGCGGAGGCGGCTGCCGGGGCGGGCTCCGGGGCGGGCGCGGACGCGGGGTCGGGCGCGGGGTCGGGCGCGGACGCGGGCGCGCCGGGAGGTGTGCCGGCGCCGGGCGGCGAGCTGTACGACCCGGCGACCGGCGTTCGGGTGCCGGCCGGCCTGCTGACCGCGGTGGTCTGCGGCGACCCGGACGCGGCCGGGCGGCTGGCGGACCGGCTGGGCGGGCACAGCCCGTCCGCCGCGGGCGAGGAGTCGGCGCGCTACGGCGGTCTCGCGCTGGACGACCTGCCGCTGGCGGTGGCCCGGGCGACCGTCCTGGTGCAGGACAAGGACCCGGTGCTGCTGTCCGGAACGCTCGCCGACCTGCTGGACGTCCCGTCCTCCGGCCGGATCGGCGCGCCGGAGGCGCTGGCCGCGGCGCAGTGCGGCGACGTGCTGGAGGCGCTGACGCAGTCGCTGACCGGGGCCGACGCGCTGTCCCGGGACGCGATGCGGGCCCGCGTCACCGAGCGCGGCCGGTCGCTGTCCGGCGGCCAGCGGCAGCGGCTGGCGCTGGCCAGGTCGCTGGTCGCCGACCCCGAGGTGCTGGTCCTCGACGAGCCGACCTCGGCCGTGGACGCGCACACCGAGGCGCGGATCGCCCGCGGCCTGCGCAAGATCAGGTCCGGCCGCACCACCGTGGTGCTGACCTCCAGCCCGCTGGTGCTGGACCGCGCCGACCGCGTGGTCTTCGTCGACGAGGGCACGGCCGCCGCCGCGGGGAGCCACCACGAACTGCTGCGCACCCAGCCCCGGTACCGCGCGGTGGTCACCCGGGAGAGCGGCGCGGAGCCGGGGTCCGCGGGCGGCGCCCCGGCGGCGGCGCGAGTGCCCCACGACCGCGCGCCGGCCGGACCGGGCGAGCCGGGCGAGCCGGGCGACCGGGCGGGCGCGAACGAACCGACGATGGAGGAGTCCGCATGATCGGCGTGCCGCCGCCCGAGTTCGACCCGGCCGCACCGCAGCGCGGCACCACGCTGCCGGTCGGCTCGTCGGCGACCGTGCGGGCCTATGTGCGCGAGCTGATCGCCCGCCACCGCCGCGACTTCGCCCTGCTGATGACCTCGAACACCGTCGCCGTGGTGGCGTCCATGGTGGGCCCCTATCTGCTGGGCGGCATGGTCGAGGACCTGTCCACCGGCCACCGCGACCTGCACCTGGGCCGGGTCGTCGCCCTCTTCCTGGTCGCGCTGGCGGTGCAGGCGTTCTTCGTCCGGCTGCAGCAGATGCGCGGCGCGGTGCTGGGCGAGCGGATGCTCGCCGACCTGCGCGAGGACTTCCTGGTGCGGTCGGTGTCGCTGCCGCCGGGCGTGCTGGAGCGGGCCGGCACCGGCGACCTGCTGTCGCGGATCACCACGGACATCGACCGGCTGTCCAACGCCATGCGTGAGGCCGTCCCGCAGTTGGTGATCGCCGTGGTGTGGGCGACGCTGCTGCTGGGCGCGCTGACCGTGACCTCGCCGCTGCTGGCCCTGTCGGCGCTGGTCGCGGTGCCGCTGCTGCTGGTCGGCTGCCGCTGGTACTTCCGGCGCGCGCCGAGCGCCTACCGCTCCGAGGCCGCCGGCTACGCCGCCGTGGCCTCGGTGCTCGCGGAGTCCGTGGACGCCGGCCGCACCATCGAGGCGCACCGCCTCGGCGATCGCCGCGAGGAGCTGTCCCGGCTGCGCATCGGCCAGTGGGTGGCCTGGGAGCGCTACACGATGTGGCTGCGCAGCGTGCTCTTCCCGGTCATCAACACCACCCATGTGCTGATCCTCGCCGCGGTGCTGCTGATCGGCGGCTCGTTCGCGCTGAACGGCTGGGTGACGGCCGGCGAGCTGACCACCGGCGCGCTGTTCGCCCAGATGCTGGTGGACCCGGTCAATCTGATCCTGCGGTGGTACGACGAGCTGCAGGTGGCCCAGGTGTCGCTGGCCCGGCTGGTGGGGGTGCGCGAGGTCGAGGCCGAGGACCGCGACGACGCCGTGGCCCCCGACGGCCGCGAGGTCGCCGCGGACCGGGTGCGCTTCGGCTACCGCGCGGGCGCCGACGTGCTGCACGACGTGACGCTGAACGTGGCGCCCGGCACCCGGCTCGCCCTCGTCGGCCCCTCGGGCGCGGGCAAGTCCACACTGGGCCGCCTGCTCGCCGGGATCTACGCGCCGCGCACCGGCGCGGTGACGCTCGGCGGCGCCGAACTGGCCCGGATGCCGGCCGAGCGGGTCCGCGCGCACGTGGCGCTGGTCAACCAGGAGCACCACGTCTTCGTGGGCTCGCTCCGCGACAACCTGCGGCTGGCCCGGGCGGACGCCGGCGACGACGAGCTGTGGACGGCGCTGCGGGCGGTCGACGCCGAGGACTGGGCGCGGGCGCTGGGCGACGGCCTGGACACCGAGGTGGGCTCCGGCGGCACGGTGCTCTCCCCCGCCCAGGCGCAGCAGCTCGCGCTGGCCCGGCTGGTGCTCGCCGACCCGCACACCCTGGTGCTGGACGAGGCGACCTCGCTGCTGGACCCGCGGGCCGCGCGACACCTGGAGCGCTCGCTGTCGCGGGTGCTGGACGGCCGCACGGTGGTGGCGATCGCGCACCGGCTGCACACCGCGCACGACGCCGACCTGATCGCGGTGGTCGAGGACGGCCGGATCAGCGAGCTGGGCAGCCACCACCAGCTGGTCGCCGCGGACGGGGCCTACGCCGCGCTGTGGCGGTCCTGGCACGGCTGATCCGCGGGCTCGGCGGGTCAGCCGATGACGCCCAGAGCGCCCAGCGCGCTCGCCCCGCCGATCAGGAAGAACGCCGGGGTCAGCACCTTGTACTCGACCCAGCTGCCGGCCCGGAACCGCAGGAACTTCGGCGGTCCCACCGGGTACCAGCGCTTGCGCCCGATCGGTATCGGCCACAGGATCGGGCAGCCGGAGACGGTGATCGCGTCGCCGACGCAGTGCACGATGGCGCCGAGCACGATCGGCATGCCGATCCACATGTAGTGCTGGGCCGGGTCGGTGAACAGCCACGCCTTGCCGTTGCCCGGGTCGTCCAGCACGTCGGCGAGCACCCAGGCGCTGGTCGCGCCGAGCAGCCAGACCAGGACGTCGCTGGAGACCCGGGCCTGCCGCCACAGCAGACCCTCGACCGCCAGCACCGCGTGCACGAACAGGATCGCCAGCACCGCCCAGCGTCCGCCGTAGACCGCGGCGGCCGAGCAGCCGACCCCGATCAGCACCGCCCATATCCCGGTGTGCGTGAGGGTGCGGTGGCCGCCGTTGCGGCGCGGGTCGCGCCTGCCCCGGGTGGCGTTGTAGACGGCGTGCGCGACGGCGTCGATGATCTTGCAGGCCAGGCGCGACAGCGGGCCGAAGGACCGGGAGATGGTCGCCGCGTGGTGGTCGAGGTCGGGGGCCAGCGCCGCGCCCGCGCAGATGAGCGCTCCGACGACGAGCGTCGGCCACGGCATCGGGTGGTCGAGGCCCGCGGCGACCGCCCCGGCCCCCAGCCATGCCGCCGCTCCCGACAACGAGTGCGCTGGTCCCATCATGGTGCTGCTCAGCCCCCTGTACCGCCGCCCGCGGGCGGAGTTGACGCCGTGTCGAGCGCACACCCTACCGGTCATGATCACCCCTCCCGTGCTCCGGTGCCGCCTCCGCCGCCCGTTACCGGCAAGATGGAGGGGTGACCCTTATCGATCAGCTCCCTTCCGAAGCCGACCCCGATGCCCTCTTCGAAGCGTTCTCGACGTGGGCCGAGGGCGAGGGCATCTCGCTCTATCCCGCCCAGGAGGAGGCGCTCATCGAGGTGGTGTCGGGGGCGAACGTGATCCTGTCCACCCCGACGGGGTCGGGGAAGAGCCTGGTCGCGGCGGGCGCGCACTTCGCGGCGCTGGCCCGCGACGAGGTGACCTTCTACACCGCGCCGATCAAGGCGCTGGTCTCGGAGAAGTTCTTCGACCTGTGCAAGCTCTTCGGCACCGAGAACGTCGGCATGCTGACCGGCGACGCGTCGGTCAACCCGGACGCGCCGGTCATCTGCTGCACCGCCGAGGTGCTCGCCTCGATCGCGCTGCGCGACGGCAGGGACGCGGACGTCGGCCAGGTGGTCATGGACGAGTTCCACTTCTACGCCGAGCCGGACCGCGGCTGGGCGTGGCAGATCCCGCTGCTCGAACTGCCGCAGGCGCAGTTCCTGCTGATGTCGGCCACGCTCGGCGACGTCTCCCGGTTCGAGGAGGACCTGACCCGGCGCACCGGGCGGCCCACCTCGGTGGTGCGGTCGGCGACCCGGCCGGTCCCGCTCAGCTACGAGTACCGCTCGACGCCGCTGACCGAGACGCTCACCGAGCTGCTGGAGACCCGGCAGTCCCCCGTCTACATCGTGCACTTCACCCAGGCCGCGG
The DNA here is from genome assembly GCF_035825295.1 of Actinacidiphila sp. DG2A-62. Lineage (NCBI taxonomy): Bacteria > Bacillati > Actinomycetota > Actinomycetes > Kitasatosporales > Streptomycetaceae > Actinacidiphila > Actinacidiphila sp. DG2A-62. Next base: position 7,864,469 of record NZ_JAYMGI010000002.1, on the reverse strand, counting down.
CGGTGGAGCGGGCGCAGGCGCTGATGAGCATCAACATGTGCACGCGCGCCGAGAAGGACGCCATCGCCGAGCTGATCGGCAACTTCCGCTTCACCACCGCCTTCGGGCGCAATCTGTCGCGGTTCGTGCGGCACGGCATCGGCGTGCACCACGCGGGGATGCTGCCCAAGTACCGCCGGCTGGTGGAGAAGCTGGCGCAGGCCGGCCTGCTGAAGGTGATCTGCGGCACCGACACCCTCGGCGTCGGCGTCAACGTGCCGATCCGCACGGTGCTGTTCACCGCGCTGACCAAGTACGACGGCCAGCGGGTCCGGGTGCTCAGGGCGCGGGAGTTCCACCAGATCGCGGGCCGGGCCGGGCGGGCCGGCTTCGACACCGCCGGGTTCGTGGTGGCCCAGGCGCCCGACCATGTGATCGAGAACGAGAAGGCGCTCGCGAAGGCCGGCGACGATCCGAAGAAGCGCCGCAAGGTGGTGCGGAAGAAGGCCCCCGAGGGCTTCGTCAACTGGTCGGAGAACACTTTCGAGAAGCTGATCGCCTCCGAGCCGGAGCCGCTGACCTCCCGATTCCGCGTCACCCACGCGATGCTGCTGTCGGTCATCGCCCGGCCGGGCAACGCCTTCGACGGGATGCGCCGGCTGCTGGAGGACAACCACGAGGACCGCCGCTCGCAGCTCCGGCACATCCGCCGGGCGATCGCGATCTACCGCTCGCTGCTGGACGGCGGCGTGGTCGAGCGGTTGCCGGAGCCGGACGCCGAGGGCCGGATCGTCCGGCTGACCGTGGACCTCCAGCAGGACTTCGCGCTCAACCAGCCGCTGTCCACCTTCGCGCTGGCCTCCTTCGACCTGCTGGACCCGGAGTCGCCCTCCTACGCGCTGGACATGGTGTCGGTGGTCGAGTCCACCCTCGACGACCCCCGGCAGATCCTGGCCGCCCAGCAGAACAAGGCCCGCGGGGACGCGGTCGCGGCGATGAAGGCCGACGGGGTGGAGTACGAGGAGCGCATGGAGCGCCTGCAGGACGTCTCCTACCCCAAGCCGCTGGAGGAACTGCTGCTGCACGCGTACGGCGTGTACCGCAAGAGCCACCCGTGGGTCGGCGACCACCCGCTGTCGCCCAAGTCCGTGGTCCGCGACATGTACGAACGGGCGATGACCTTCTCGGAGTTCGTCTCCTACTACGAGCTGGCCAGGACCGAGGGCATCGTGCTGCGCTACCTGGCGAGCGCGTACAAGGCGCTGGACCACACCGTGCCGGACGACCTGAAGTCGGAGGACTTCCAGGACCTGACGGCCTGGCTCGGCGAACTGGTCCGGCAGGTGGACTCCAGCCTGCTGGACGAGTGGGAGCAGCTGGCCAACCCCGAGGAGGAGACCGCAGAGGAGGCAGCCGAACGGGCCGACCAGGTCAAGCCGGTCACCGCCAACGCCCGCGCCTTCCGGGTGCTGGTCCGCAACGCCCTCTTCCGCCGGGTGGAGCTGGCCGCGCTGGAGAAGTACGACCAGCTCGGCGAGCTGGACGCGGACTCCGGGTGGGACGCCGACGCGTGGGCCGACGCCATGGACGCGTACTGGGACGAGTACGAGGACCTGGGCACCGGCCCGGACGCGCGCGGCCCGAAGCTGCTGATGATCGAGGAGCAGCCGGAGCACGGCCTGTGGCGGGTGCGGCAGACCTTCGCCGATCCCCAGGGCGATCATGGCTGGGGCATCTGTGCCGAGGTGGACCTGGCCGCCTCCGACGAGGAGAGCCGGGCGGTGATCCGCCTGACCGGCGTCGGCGAACTCTGATCCGGCCCACCCGGCCCACCCGGCGCGCGTCCGGCCGGGCGCCGCAGGCCGAGCATCAGTCTGCGCAGTCCCCGCGGCCGTCCCTGGCCCCGCGGCGCCAGGTCTCGCGCGGCCTGCGACGACACCGGCCGCGGAATCGGGGGCGACGGCCGGGGAATCGGTCGCGGCGCCGGCTGCCGCGCGCGGGCGCGGCTCAGCGCGTCGGCCAGGCGGAGCAGGGCGTGTCCGATCTCGTCGGGGTCGTCGGCCGTGACGACGTTCCTGACCGTCTGCGGCGAGGCTCGTCCGGGCCGGCCCGGTGGCAGCGTCTCCCGCAGCCGTCGCAGCCTCGCGCGTTCGCCGGGATCGGGCACCGCCTCGCCGACCGCGTCGGGCCCCAGCAGCGCGGCCCAGACCGCCGCCTCGTCCCAGGCGTCGTAGGCGTCCCTGACCAGGTGGGCGACGCGGCGCTCCCGCCAGGCGCGCGCTCGGAGGTCCAGCGCGTCCTGCTCGGTCTCGCGCAGCCGCTGCGGCAGTCTCCCCTTGAGCCAGTCCGGGCGGCGCTCGGCGAACTCGGCCATCTCCCGGGCGCGGTAGAGCCACACCGTCGCTCCGTACCGGTTGACGTACCAGCGGACCGGGCGGACCTCGCCGGCGCGGGCGATGAGCGCGAAGCGGTTGCGGCTCGCCCCCATCGCCTCGGCCGCGCCGCCGCTGCTGACCAGCCGCACCCGCTCGCGCAAGGCCTCGGGTCCGCCGTCCGGACCGTCGCGTTCGGCGAGCAGCCGCTCGAACTCCGCGCGCGGCACCTTCCACTGCGCCGGCCCGCAGACGACCGTCCGCACCTCGCCGACCTGCAGGGCCACCTCGAACTCGTCGAACTCCAGGCCCAGCGCGTCGCGCACCCGGTTCAGGGCCACCAACTCGCCGGCCCCGCCGACAGCGTTCGCGTCACGCCTCGCGTCACGCCCCGCGCCGCGCACCGTCGCCGTCCCCGTCGTCCTCATCGCCGTCCACTCCCCTGCGACTCGCCGGTCACCGCCTGCCGGTGACCGTGTCCGTCAGTTCGATCACTGACAGTCACGAATCTAGCGCGGCGAGCCAACACCCCGTCAGAAGCCTGTGGATAACCTCCACGGACGGCCGTAAGCCCAGGTCAGGACGGTGCGGAGAACCCCCGGGGGGCCACGCCGAGGTGCTCGCCGACCTGGTGGACCAGCCGCGTCATCTCGTAGGCGACCTGCCCGACGTCGGCCTCCATGGCGCTGAGCACGGACAGGCAGCTGCCGTCCCCCGCCGCGGTGACGAAGAGGAAGCCGTCGTCGAACTCGACCATCGTCTGCCGCACCCCGCCGGTCCCGAACTGCCGCCGGCGCCCTTGGCCAGGCTGTGGAAGCCGGACGACACCGCGGCCAGGTGCTCGGCCGTCGGCCGGTCCAGCTCCCCGCTGGCGCCTGTGACCAGCCCGTCGTTCGACAGGACCAGCGCGTGCCTGACGTGCGGCACCCGCCTGGTCAGGTCGTCCAGCAGCCACGCCAGGCCGTTGCTCGTGGTCATCGCGTACCTCCGGTCTCCGCTGCGCTATGCAGCCTGGTACGGACCGCCGGTCCGGGCAACCCCCTGCCCCCGCCCGCGGTCAGCCGCCGCGCGGCGCGTACATGATCACCGCGACGCCGACCAGGCAGACCACCGCCCCGGTGACGTCGAAGCGGTCCGGCCGGTAACCGTCCGCGACCACGGCCCACACCAGCGATCCGGCCACGAACACGCCACCGTAGGCGGCGAGGATGCGGCCGAACGCGGCGTCCGGCTGCAGCGTCGCCACGAACCCGTAGAGCCCGAGGGCGGCGACGCCCGCGCCCGCCCAGAGCAGCCCGCGGTGCTCACGGACGCCCTGCCAGATGAGCCAGGCGCCGCCGATCTCCAGCACGGCGGCCAACAGGAAGAGGGCGATGGAGCGCAGGGTGAGCATGCGCCCCATCATGCCCGAGGGCATCCACGGAATTTGCCGGATTTTCCCCCGCCGCACCCCCTCGACGCGGGGGTTACCCGCTGGTTAAGGTGCGCGGACCACCGAGGAGACAGGGAGCCTGGAATGACCGCGGCCGAGCAACCGCCGGAGCCGGACGACGAGGCGCTGTTCGTGCTGACGGCCGCGCTGCTGACGCCGGGGCAGTTCCCCGGCGTGCTCGGCGACGACTATCCCGCCGCCTGCGCCGGGCTCGGCCTGGAGCCCCTCGACACCGGCTACGGGCTGGTCTTCGGTCAGGACGGAACCGGCGCGCGTTGGACGGTGGCCACCACCGACGCGTGGATGGTGGCCTGCGCGCTGGCGGCGTGGGACTGCGGCCTGGAGTACGACCTGGCGCCGGACGAGAACAGCCTGGCCGCCTCGCTCCCCGGCTGGCCGCTGCCGGTGGCCGTGGCCGTGCCGGGCATCCCCGACCCCTTCGACCCCGACGAGGAGACCGGCGGCGGCCCGCCGCTCACCCCGCCGGACACCTCCGTCTGGGGACCGGCCCAACGCCGGCTCGGCGCCGACGAGATAGCGATCCGCTGGCGCGAGTGGCGCGACGAGTTCGCCTCGATGGACGCCGCGCAGGAGCCGGCGGAGGCGGCATCGCAGGGCGCGGCCACGAACACGGCCACGCGCACGGCGACGAGCACGGCCGCGAACACGGCCGCCGACGCAATCTCAGACCCAGCGGCAGGCGCGGCGGACGACGCGGCCGAGAGCGCGCCCCCGCGCCCCGCCGGGGCCGACGCGTCCGCGCCCCTGTCTCCCGTGCGCCGGGTGCTCGCCGCCGCCGAGGAGTACGTGCGGTCACCGCCGCCGCCGGGCCGGGTGCGCGCGGCGTACGGCTCGGTGCGGGCCGACGGGCCGGGGTGGAGCCTGGTCGGACGGGCCGACGACATGGCGTTCGTGCTGGTCGACGACGTGCCGGGCGAGGTGCTCCCGGTCCGGCCCGGCCCCGCGCTGCCGCCGCTCATGGAGGCACTCGGCAGGCTCGCCGCCGCCCCCGCTCCGGTCAGCGCGCCCTGAGACCCGCCACGGCTCCGCCGGCGGACCCGCGCGCCCTGAGACCTGCCACGCCACGGCTCCGTCGGCGCACCCGCACGCCCGCAGGACGCCCTGAGCCGGCGTCAGCGCACCGCACCCACGCCCGCACCCGCGCTCACACCCGGAGCCCGGCGCCTCACACCCGCGCCGACTCCAACGCGGGCGCCGACGCCGCCGCGACCCCATCGCCCGACGCAGCTTCCGCCGCCGCGGGCGCGGCCCCCGCCGCCGACGCCGCGAGCGCCTGCGCGCAGGCCGCGCAGGCCGGGAACTCCAGCGCGCCGGCGAGACGTATGAACGTCCCCGGCTGCGCGGTGTGTCCGCAGATCGCGTGATCGTGCCCTGCGGGCACACACAGGCACGCGCACTCGGTCCTCATCGCGACACTCCCCTTCCGCGGGGCCACGCCCCCACAGGCGGATCTCAGTACCCTTAAGACGGTACTCAGTTCCACCCGTGGTGGCAATGCTCGGTCCGGGGCTTCGCAGCCGACGAACGGCGCCGCCGTCCGGGCCATGACCTCGGCTCGGGCGGCGGCGCCGCTCTCCCGGACTTCCCGGACCGGGACCGCCCGCCTCAGCGGGCCGCCGCGAGCAGCCGGTCCAGTCCGCTGCGCGGACTGCCCAGGCCGGTGACGAAGTCGTAGCCGTCGCCCGCAGAACAGCGCACCGGGCAGGCGCCGTTGGCCGGGCCCGCGGTGATGTCGCCGAGCGCCGCGGTGGCGGCGTAGACCGCCTTCTGCGCCGAGGCGTCGGCGGCGGCGAGCCGGGACCTGCCCGCGGCGGCCCGCAGCTGGTCGGCCGACGCGAGGATCGCCGCCCAGGCGGGCGCGCCCAGGCTGGTGCCGCCGACCTGGAACCAGCCCGACTGGCCCTGCACGCCCGCGCTGTCGTAGACCGCGACGCCGGTCGCCGGGTCGGCGTCGAAGCTGATGTCCGGGGTGCCGCGGCCCCCGCTCAGCACGCCGCGCTGGTAGGCCGGCACCGGCTCGACGTAGCTGCGGCCGCCGCCGCTGACGGACCAGGCGGTCTCCGCGGTCACCGAGCCGTCGCCGGCCAGGTGCAGCGAGGTGCCGCCGACCGACAGCACGGCCGGGTTGTACGCGGGGTACGAACCGGGGTTGCCGTAGTCGCCGCTGGCCACCGAGCACACCGAGGCGGCCAGTTCGCAGTGGCCGTCGTAGAACGTCTCGTCGGTGAACTCCTGCGGGATGCCCCAGCTCATGCTGATCGCGTCGGGGCGCAGCGCGGCGGCCTCGTCGACCGCCCGGAACAGGGAGGCGAAGCCGCCGTCCGCGGACTCCACGAGCACCACGGCGGCGTCCGGGGCGACCGCGTGCACCCATTCGACGTCCATGGCGGTCTCCAGGCCCCAACTCGGGTCCGCGGGCCCGGTCGGCTGTGCGGCCCGCACGGTGAAGCGGAAGCAGCCGGAGTCCGCCCCGGCCGCGCACACCGCCGGCAGGCCGAACCGCGCGCTGAAGGCGTCCACGTCCGCGGTGATGTCCGGGTCTCCCGGCGCGTCGACCACGGCGACGGTCTGCCCCGCGCCGGTGCCGCGCAGGCCCAGGTAGGCACGGAAGGCGGCCGGGTCGTAGCCCGAGGGCTCGGCCGCGGTGAGCAGCGGCGTGCCCGCGGCGGTGTAGCCGCGGACGTGCACCTGCGCCGCGGGCCGGGCGGTGGCGACGCGGGCGTCCCGGGCGTCCGGGCCCGCGGTGTCCGCCAGGGACAGCACCGAGGGCCGGGCGGCCGGCGCCGCGGGCGCCTGGGTGCGCTGCCGGGCGGCCTGCGCGGCCGGGGTCCCGGTCAGTTCGACTGAGGCCAGCGCGTGTTGGATGGTCACGTCGTAGGCGCGCACGGTCTGGCCCGCCTCGGCGACCAGGACCTGGTGGGCGCGCCAGTCGATCGGCGTGGTGAGCACCCGGTCGTCGGGGGTGACGGCCAACCCGCCGGTCTGGAACGGCTGGTAGGTGGCGAGCGGGCTGACCGCGGTGTCGCCCGCCGACAGCGCCGAGACCGGGTAGGCGTTCAGCCCGATCTGCGCGGTCAGCAGGACCGGCGCGCCGCCGGCCGAGGCGACGGCGGAGTCGGTGCCGCGCACCGAGCCGGACCCGGTCGCGCCGTCCGGCCCGATGGACGCCGAGCCGCTGTCGCCGGTGGCGACCAGCCCCACCCGCGGGTCCAGCACATAGGACTCGTGGCCGGCGAGGGTGTCGTCGGTGTCGCTGTAGAGCAGCGCGCCGCTGTGCGCGTCGCGGACGTCGACCCTGCCCCGCCCGTCGGACGCGGTCCAGGTGAAGGCCGCGCCGTCGGCGCCCGCGCCGGGGATGCCGGGGCCGGCCGCGACGCCGTTCGGCAGTTGCGCGGCGTAGGTCGTCGCGGGGTCGGCGGCCGCGGTCCACGCGGTGCGGCCGGTGCCGGCGTCCAGGCCGATCGCGGCCATGGTGGTGGGGGCGTGCCAGGCTCGCCACCTGGTTCTGGTACTCGGTGACGACCGTGCCGCCGGTGACGGAGGCGTTGGCGAAGTAGGCGGCGACCGGCGGCCGGTACGTCCACAGGGTGCGGCCGGTGGCCGTGTCGAAAGCGGTGACCCGGTCGGTCGCGGTCACCACGACGCCGCGGCCGCCCACCGTGCCGGCCGACGCGTTCCACACGTACTGGCCGGGCAGCGCGAACCGGTGCAGGACCCGGCCGGTGCGCCGGTCCAGCAGGGTGAGTCCGGTGGTCGCGGCGACCGCGAGGGCCGGGCGCCCGGCGACCGTGGCCGGGGTGATCGCGTGCACCGGGCCTCCCGCGTCGGCGCGCCACAGCACCCGCGGCGCGTCGTCGCCCGGGGTCAGCGTGCGGCCGTCGAAGGCGTAGACCGCGCCGCTCTGGCCGCCGGCGATGTCGTCCACGTGCCGGTCGCCGTCCACGTCGGCGCCGAGCGCGGCGTAGAGGTCGGCGAGCAGCGGCGCGGTGCGGGTGGCGGCGCCGGTGGCGGCGGAGTAGGTGACGGCGTCCTGCTCGGCGGTGACGCCGCGGAAGGCGCCGTCGCCGCCGGGGACGAGGCTCAGCGGGTCGGCGACGTCGCCGGCCCGGTCCCAGTCCACGGCGCCGGTCGCCCCGGACAGTCCCTGCACGTCGTAGCGCGCGACCACGGGCTGCGCCGGCGAGGGCACCACGGAGGCGAGCCAGGAGCCCACCACGACGGTGGCCCGGCCGCGGGAGTCCGTCGCCACCTGGACCGAGCCCGGCTGCGGCGGGTCGTCGGGGTCGGCGGCGGTCAGGCGCTGCGTCCACAGCGTGCGGGCGCCGTCGGGGTCGTACGCGGAGACGGTCGCCGCGCTGAAGCCGTAGTAGGGCGGAGAGACCTGGTCCGCCGTCGCCACCGCGCCGGCCACGATCCAGGAGGCGCCGCGGTGCGCGCCGAGGGCGCCGACGGTGAGCGCGGTGGGCAGCACGCCGTCGGTGCGGGCGCTGGTGACGGTGCGTCCGTCGGTCACGCGCAGGCCCGTCAGCGTGTACGAGACGCCGGCGGCCGGGTCGGTCTGCTCGACCACGGCGAGAAGGCCGCGGCTGCCGTCGTAGCGCGAGAGCACCGGGTAGCCGGCGGTGCGGTGGTCCCAGCGGACCGTGCCGTGCGCGTCGACCAGCACCACGTGCCCGTCCGGCGGCCTGGGGTCGCCGAGGCCCAGCGGGGTGTCGGACCAGGTGAAGGCCACGCCCCCGGCGACCGGTCGGATGCCGAGCACCAGGCCCCACTGGGCGCCGGTGGACACGTGCCAGTCCTCGGTGGCGCCGAGCGGCCCCTGGACGTCGCCGACGCCGTTGGCGGCGGCGAACGCGGACGGGCGGCCCGAGGCGCCGCCGCGGTGCAGGGACAGGGCGCGGACCGAGGAGACCGAGTCCCAGGCGCCGGGCCCGCCGCCGGTGGGCGAGCCGGTCTCGTCGCCGATGACCAGGTCCTTGCCGGAGACGGCGAGCTGGGTGACGAAGCCGGGGTCCAGCTCGCTGTACGCGGTGGCGCCGGTGCGGCCGTCGAGCACCGTGACGAAGGTGCCGAAGTGCTGGTCGGAGCCGGGCACCGTGAACGGCCAGCCGCAGTTGCCGCAGCTCGCCGCCCCGAGGTTGACGCCCACGGTCTCGGCGACCGCGACGTCCGGGGCGCCGTCGCCGGTGAGGTCGCCGATCGCGTACGGCTGGGTGTTGCCCATGGCGTACGAGGAGGCGGTGGTCACGTAGTACGGGTCCGCGGGGTCGGTGCCGAAGACGAGCTGGGGCGTGGCGACGTAGCCGCCGGAGGCGTTGTACGTCAGGTGCCAGTCGCGGTAGAGCGAGCCGGTGCCGCGCTGCCAGACGGTGCTGCCGTCGGGGCGGACGCGGTCGACGACGCCGAGGCTGTGCACCTGGACGAGGTCGCCGCCGGGCAGCGCGGCGGAGAGCGCGGCGCCCTGCGGGGTCTCCACGTCGCCGGTGACGCGCACGCCGAGGGAGCCGCCGTCGGGGTCGGCGGCGCCGGTCGCGGCGGCGGAGTCCCCTGCCGCGGCCGGGGGCCGCGCGGCGTCACCGGTCCGCAGCGGCTCCGGGGAGCCGGGGGCGTAGGCGCGCGCCGGGTCGAAGGCGGCGCCCCGGGCCGCGGCGGCCTTCGCTCCGGCCGGCGCGGCGGTCGCGGACGACGGGGCCGCCGCGCTCGCGGACGCCGGGGCGGTGGCGGGCGCGGCGGCCAGCGCGGCGGCCGGCAGTCCCCACCCGCCCGGGGACAGGACGGCGGTCAGCGCGACCGCCGCGCCGCCGACGAGACAACGACGAACTCTCTTCGAGCGCACCGCACTTCCTTCCCAAGATCGTGGTTCCGGTCACATTCACATGCGCCGCGGCCGCTCCGGAAGCAATCATGGGTGCCCAGTTCCCGGCGTTGTCGTGAATACGGCCCCGGAAGCGGCCGCGGACGCGGGTCCCGACGCGGGTGTCGGACACGGCCGCGGGCCCAGGTGGACAGGGGGCGGCGCGTGCTCGGTGCGGTGGGTCTGACGGAGGAACAGCAGGAGGTGTACCTGGCGCTGCTCGACGGCGGGCCGGCCACCGCGGCCCAGGTGCGGGACCTGGCGCCGGGCGCGCGGGTGGCGCCGGCGCTCGCGGCGCTGGAGGCCAAGGGCCTGGTGGCCAGGCTGCCGGGGCGCCCGGTGCGCTACCAGCCGGCGCCGCCGGACATGGCGATGGAGGTGCTGGTGCGCTCCCGGGAGCAGGAGCTGCTCCAGGTACGGGTGCTGGCGGCCCGGCTGATGGAGCGGTTCCGGGCCGGGCAGGGCACGGTGAGCCCGACCGAGATCGTGGAGGTCGTCACCACCCGCGAGGCGACGGTGCAGCGCTGGGCGCAGTTGCAGCGCGCCGCCCGGCACGAGGTCAGCGCGTTCGACCGGCCGCCGTACGTCGGCGGGCTCGGCACCAACGACATCGAGGCCGAACTGCTGCCCTCCGGCGTCCGCTACCGGTGCGTGTACGACCGGGCGGGGCTGGAGATGCCGGGGCGGCTGGCGGCGATCCGCGGCCTGGTGGGCCTCGGCGAACAGGCGCGGGTGGCCGAGGGGGTGCCGGTCAAGATGTTCATCGCCGACGACACGATGGGGTTGATCTCGCTGGACCGGCCGGCCTCCAGCGACAGCGCGCTGGTGATCCACCCCTCCTCGCTGCTGGACACGCTGATCGCGCTGTTCGAGGCGGTGTGGGCGGACGCGGTGCCGATGCGGTTCGACGCGCCGGCCGGCGACGGCTCGGCGCGCGGCGCCCACCGCCGCACGCTGCTGGGCCTGCTGGCGGCCGGGCTCACCGACGAGGCGATCGCCCGCCACATGGGGTGGCACCCGCGCACCGCGCAGCGGCATGTGCGGGACCTGATGGCCGAGCTGGGCGCGCGGACGCGCTTCCAGGCCGGGCTCCAGGCGGCGCGGCGCGGCTGGCTGTGACGGCCCGCGGGTCAGCGGGGCGGGCCGGGCGGCGGGCCCGGAGGGCGGCTGCGACGCGGCCCGGTCAGCGTGACCTGATGTCGGCGGCGACCGCGTCCGCGGCCTTGCGCGCGGCGATCAGCACCGGGTCCCACACCGGGGAGAACGGCGGCGCGTAGCCGAGGTCGAGGTCGACCATGCCGGCCGCGGTCAGACCCGCGGTCAGCGCGACGGCGCCGATGTCCACGCGCTTGGCCGCGCCCTCGCGGCCGACGATCTGCAGGCCGAGCAGCCGGCCGGTGCCGCGCTCGGCGATGGCCTTGACCGTCATCGGCGAGGCGCCGGGGAAGTACCCGGCCCTGCTGGTGGACTCCACCACGGCGGTGACGAAGTCCAGTCCGGCCGCCCTGGCCTGGGACTCCTTCAGGCCGGTCCTGGCGATCTCCACGTCGCACACCTTGCTGACCGCGGTGCCGACCACGCCGGGGAAGGTGGCGTAGCCGCCGCCGATGTTGGTGCCGATGACCCGGCCGTGCTTGTTGGCGTGGGTGCCCAGCGGGATGTGCTGGAGCGCTCCGGAGACCAGGTTGAGCACCTCGACGCAGTCGCCGCCGGCCCAGATCCGCTCGTGGCCCCGGACCTGCTGGGCGCGGTCGGTGAGCAGTCCGCCGTGCTCGCCGAGCGGGAGCCCGGCGGCGCGGGCGAGGTCGGCGCCGGGGCGCACGCCGAGGCCGAGCACCACGATGTCGGCCGGGTGCTCGCCGGCGTCGGTGGCGACCGCGCGGGCCCGGCCGTCGGGGCCGGTCAGCACCGCGCGCACCGCGGCGCCGGACTCCACCCGCACGCCGAGTCCCTCGAGCGCCTGCCGGACCAGCCGTCCCATGTCGGGGTCGAGGGTGCTCATCGGCTGCTCGGCGCGGTCCACCAGGGTCACGGCGAGGCCGTGCCGCAGCATCGCCTCGGCCATCTCCACGCCGATGTAGCCGCCGCCGACCACCACCGCGCGGCGCACCGCGTCGCGGTCCAGCGCGGCGAGCACGGCCTCGCCGTCGTCGAGGGTCTGCACGCCGTGGACGCCGGGCGCGTCGATGCCGGGGACCGGCGGGCGCAGCGGGACCGCTCCGGTGGCGATCACCAGGTGGTCGTAGCCCGTCCACTCCTCGCTGCCCTCGGCGTCGCGGGCGCGCACCCGGCCGCGCGCGGGGTCGATCTCGGTGACCTCGACGCCGAGCCGCAGGTCGATGCCGCGGGCGCGGTGCTCGTCGGCGGTCCTGGCCACCAGCCCGTCCGGGCCGTCGACGTCGCCGGCGATCCAGTACGGGATGCCGCAGACGGAGTAGGAGGTGTGCCGGCCCCGTTCGAAGGCGACGATCTCCAGGTCGTCGGCGTCCCGGCGGCGCCGCGCCTGGGACGCGGCGGACATGCCCGCCGCGTCGCCGCCGATGACCACCAGTCGTTCCGTCATCTTCCGCCGGCCCTCTCCGCCCTTCGCGGACGCGCGGCCGCGCGCCCCGACCGCACTCTACGTGCCCCCTCCCGGGCCCGCGGGGGCGGCACGTGGAGGTCGTCGGCGGCGGTCAGGGGCGGCCGGGGGCGGCGGTCGGCGGTGTGAGGGGGCGCCGCAGCGGCGGGTGGGGCTGCCGGACCGCCGGCGTCACGCCGCCGCGGCGGCGAGCCGTGCGCGGGCCTCCATGAGGGCGAAGCCGAGGAGGTTGAGCCCGCGCCAGTCGGCCGGCCGCCGGGCGCGCTCGTCGTCGGCGGTGAGCCCGATCCCCCAGACCCGGTCCAGCGGGCTGGCCTCGACCAGCACGCGCGTGCCGGTGCTCAGCAGATAGGCGCCCAGCTCCGGGTGCGCGGAGAACTTGTGCACGCTGCCCTCGACGACCAGGGCGAAGCGCTCGCGCCGCCACACCTCCTCGTCGAAGCCGCGCACCGAACGCCCCGCGTCCTTGGCCTGCTTGGGGTGTCCGCCCTCGATCGCCCGCCGCCGCGCCGCCTCGTCGCCGAACAGCCGGGCCTTGCCGGCCATCATCCAGTGCTCGGCCGTCGCGTAGCGGACCCCGTCCACGGTGAACGGCGAGGGCGACCACTGGCTGAGGCAGCCGGGGCCCGGGGGACCGTCGCGCCGTGGTTCGTCCTTCCAGAAGCAGAGGTACTTCGCGCGGTGGCCGGACTCGGTGACGGCGAGCAGGTCGGCGACGGAGCGGACGTCGGCCACGGTCACGGGTGCGGCCGGGACGTCAGGCGCCGGTACGGGCGCGGCGGTCGTGCCTTCTGCCGTCGTGCCGTCCGCCGTCGTGCCGTCCGCCGTCGTGCCTTTCGCGGTCATACCTGCTCCAGCGGGCGGTGCGGGCGCGGGGGCAGGACGACGTCGACGCGACTGCCCGGCGTGACCGTGCCGGTGCCGCGGACGACGCCCATGACGCCGGCCTTGCGGACGACGGCCCCGGTCTGGTCGCGGCCGACGACCTGGCGGAGCAGGCCGGTGCGGAAGCGGTCGATCTGCCGGCAGGGGTTGCGCAGGCCGGTGAGCTCGACGGTGGCCCCGCCGACGGCCAGGACCGTGCCGACCGGCAGCGCGAGCAGGTCGACGCCGCGGGTGGTGATGTTCTCGCCGAGGTCGCCGGGCCGGATGTCGTAGCCGGCGTCGCGCAGTTCGTCGAACAGCTCGGCGTGGATGAGGTGCACCTGGCGCAGATTGGGCTGGTCCGGGTCGCGGGCGACGCGCGACAGGTGCTGGACGGTGACGCCCTGGTGGCCCTCCACGCCGAGCCCGGCGAGCAGCCGGATGCTGTCCTGGTTGGCCTTGCTGAAGCGGTGCTCGCCGTCGCGGCTGACCGCGACGACGCGGCCGGCGGGCACGCCGGCCGGCGCGGCGTCGGTCGTGTCCGGTGCGGCGGCGTGCGCGGGCGTGCCCGGCGTGTCCGCCGCGTCCGTGCTCGCGGAACCCATGGAACTCGACGAACTCGCGGAACTCGCGGAACTCATGGAAGACGTCGTCCCCTCGGTCGGATGCCCTGACCCGATGGCTCAGCGTATCCGGGGACGCCGCTGGTCAGCGACCGATTTGCCGCCTGCTCACGCGGCGCAGCCGGCGGCGCTGCGAGGGGTCGAGCATCAGGTAGGCGGCGGCGGGCACGCCCACGATGATCAGCACGACCGCCCAGAACGGCAGCCAGATGAGCAGGAACAGCCCGACGGCCACTCCCCCGATGGCGATCTTCGCGCGATTGGACATCTCCCCGACTCCTGTTCCCGGCTCCCGCCCGCGGTGGGCCTCGCCCGCCGCGGCCGCGCGCGGGCGGCCCGCGACGCGCCTCACCGTGTCTACCCAGTGGAACGCGCCGCGGACCCTCGCGGTTCCCTCTCCGCCCGGTCAGCCCAGCTCGGCCGCCGGGTCGAAAGCGGGCCTGGGCGCCGCGGGCCCGGCACCCGCCGGGGCGCGGACGGCCTTCCCGGCCGGCGCGGCAGGTCCGGCGCGCAGCGCCGCCGCGCCGCCGGTCAGCGGCAGCCGCAGCACCGAGCGCGACAGGTCGACCGACACCGTCGGCGTGGTGTCCGGCGGCAGGATCAGTCCGCCGTCGGTGCCCGCGACGATCAGCGCGAGCCGGTGGCCGGCCGGCACCACGTGGTCGGTGGCGGCGAGCTGGATCGTCATGGTGTAGGACCGGCCCGGTGTCAGCGGCACGCCGTGCGACAGCGACGCGTAGTGGCCGAGGTCGGCCCAACCGCGGCTGAAGACGGTGTGGTCGACGGACTCCTGGTCGGCGGAGGTGTCCAGGAAGCAGGCGCTGTCGCCGGCGGTGCTCTCGCCGTAGCAGGAGCGGGTGCCGCCGGTGGTGATGCCCTCGCCGCCGCCGAGGTAGTCGCGGATGACGGCGGGGCCGAGGTCCACCAGGACCGCCGACAGGTGGGCGCTGGTCGTGGACGGCGTGGCGGTCACCGTGAGGGTGCCGCCGCCGGAGATCCGCAGGTCCTTGGTCAGCACGCCGGTGGTGAAGGCGGTCTTGGCCGGGGTCGCGGTGTCCGCGGCGGCGGCCCAGTCCTCCTCCCACAGCCCGGGGTCGTCGGTGAAGGACTCGGTGGCGCCGGAGGACGCCGCGCGCGGGTGCGTGCCGAGGGTGCCGAGTCCGGGCGTGGCGGTCGGGCCGAGCGCGAGCGGGGTGTCGCGGGTGCCGGGGCCGGCCAGACCGGGTCGGTGGTCCAGGTGTCGACGCTCCGCTCGATGTCGGCCATCGGCTCGCGCTGGATGCCGTTGTCCACGCCGAGCAGGTAGTGGTCGAACCAGCGCTGGAGGGTGGCGACCCAGGGGCCGCGCCGGTAGTCGAAGGGGTCGACGTGCCCGGTCTGCGACAGCCACACCTTGCGCTGCACGCCGTGCGCGGCCAGCGCGGTCCACCACTGGCCGAAGTGCTTGGTGCGCACGTTGAGGTCCTGCATGCCCTGGACGGCGAAGACGCTGGCGCGGACCTTGCCGGCGTCCTTGACGTAGTCGCGCTCGGTCCAGAACGGGGTCCAGTCGCCGGAGCGCGGCGAGCCGTCGGCGATCTTCTGCTGCTCGGGGCCGCAGACGGCGCGGGCGCTGTCGCTCTCCACCGTGTCCGACAGCCACTCGGGGCCGTCCTGCAGCGGCGCGCCCTGGTGGAAGTAGTAGTCGTACCAGGAGGAGATGGCGCTGATCGGCACGATCGTCCGCAGCCCCGCGACGCCGGTGGCGGCGACGCCGTTGGCGATGGTGCCGTCCCAGCTCTTGCCGATCATGCCGACGGCGCCGTCGGTCCAGCCGGCGGTCACCGCGCTGCCGCCGGAGCGGGCGCTGTAGCCCTTGGCGCGGCCGTTCAGCCAGTCCACGACGGCCTTCGCCGACTGCACGTCGGACCGTCCGCCGACGTCCACGCAGCCGTCGGAGCGGTTGGTGCCGGCCAGGTCGACCAGCACGGTGGCGTAGCCGCGCGGCACGAAGTAGTTGTCGTAGAACAGCGGGGCCTGGACGATGTCCCCGGCCGCGTCGTAGGTCTTGACCTGGCCCTCGTTGCCGCGCCCGCAGCAGGAGTAGTACGGGCTGGCGTCCATGATGACCGGCACCTTGCGGCCGGCCGCGGCGGGCTCGGCGGGCCGGACGATGTCGACGGCCACGCGGTCGGTGTGCCCGTCGCCGTCGTAGTCGAGGCCGGTGTCGACCCACACGGCCTCGCGGATGGCGTCGGCGTAGGAGTAGAGGGGCCGGCTGAGCCCGTCGCGCACGGTCCCGGTGTGCGCCGGGTCGGCCGCGTGCGCGGTGGCGGGGACGGTCAGCACGGCCGCGAGGGCGGCGAGTACGGCCGCCACGACGGGGATCATCCACGTGATGCGGGGTGTCCGCGTTCTTGAGGTCACCGGCCGAGGCTACCCCTGGCAAGGTCACGTCAAAGCTCGCGGGGACCGGCACGGCACGCCGCGCGGGCGGCGCGCCGCGGGTCCCGACGGCCGCCCGTGCGGGGCGGGTTGCGCGGTGCCGCGCGGCGGCCGGCCACGCGGACGCCGCGGCGCGGCGCGCGAGGAGCCGCGGGCGCGGGCTACTTGCCGCCGGTCAGTCCGGCGCGGCGCAGCGCGTCGGCCATCGCGCCGCCGGGGCCGGCCGGTCCTGCCCGCCGCCCCTGCGCCCGCCCTGCTGCCCCTGACCGCCCTGCCGTCCCTGGCCGCCCTGGCCGCCGCGACCGCCCTGCCGGGGCGGGTTGCCGCGCCGCTCGCCGCCGCCGCGCCGGTCCCCGCCGCGGTCCCGGTCGCCGCGGGCCGGGCGCGCCTCGTCCTCCAGCCGCAGCGTCAGCGAGATCCGCTTGCGCGGCAGATCCACGTCCAGCACCTTGACCCGCACGATGTCGCCGGACTTGACCACGTCGTGCGGGTCGGAGACGTAGGAGTCGGACAGCGCCGAGACGTGCACCAGGCCGTCCTGGTGGACACCGACGTCGACGAACGCGCCGAACGCCGCGACGTTGGTGACCACGCCCTCCAGCAGCATCCCGGGGCGCAGGTCCTTCATCTCCTCCACGCCCTCCTTGAAGGCCGCGGTCCTGAAGGCGGGACGCGGGTCGCGGCCGGGCTTCTCCAGTTCGGCGAGGATGTCGGTGACGGTCGGCAGGCCGAAGGACTCGTCCACGAAGTCCTGCGGCGAAAGGGTGCGCAGCACCGCGGAGTTGCCGATCAGCGAGGGCACGTCCGCGCCGGCGGCGGCGCTGATCCTGCGCACCACCGGGTAGGCCTCGGGGTGCACGCTGGAGGCGTCCAGCGGGTCGTCGCCGCCCTGGATGCGCAGGAAGCCGGCGCACTGCTCGTACGCCTTCGGGCCGAGGCGGGCGACCTCCTTGAGGTCCTTGCGGGTGCGGAAGGGGCCGTTGGCGTCGCGGTGCGCGACGATGTTGGCGGCCAGGCCCTCGGTGATGCCGGAGACGCGGCGCAGCAGCGGCGCCGAGGCCGTGTTGACGTCCACGCCCACGCCGTTGACGCAGTCCTCGACCACCGCGTCCAGCGAGCGCGACAGCTTCAGCTCGGACAGGTCGTGCTGGTACTGCCCGACGCCGATGGACCGCGGGTCGATCTTGACGAGCTCGGCCAGCGGGTCCTGGAGCCGGCGGGCGATGGAGACCGCGCCGCGCAGCGACACGTCCAGGTCCGGCAGTTCGGCCGAGGCGTAGGCGGAGGCGGAGTAGACCGAGGCGCCGGCCTCGGACACCACCGCCTTGGTGAGCTTCAGTTCGGGGTGCCGCTTGATCAGGTCGGCGGCCAGCCGGTCGGTCTCGCGGGAGGCGGTGCCGTTGCCGATGGCGATGAGGTCGACGCGGTGGGCGGCGGCCAGCCGGGCCAGCGTGGCGAGCGAGTCGTCCCACCGGTTGCGCGGCGCGTGCGGGTAGATGGTGTCGGTGGCCACCACCTTGCCGGTGCCGTCGACCACCGCGACCTTCACGCCGGTGCGCAGGCCCGGGTCCAGGCCCATGGTGGCGCGGGTGCCGGCCGGTGCGGCGAGCAGCAGGTCGCGCAGGTTGGCGGCGAAGACGCGGACCGCCTCGTCCTCGGCCTGCTGGCGCAGCTGGACCCGCAGGTCGATGCCGAGGCGGACCAGGAAGCGGGTGCGCCAGGCCCAGCGGACGGTGTCGGCGAGCCACTTGTCGGCGGGCCGGCCGCGGTCGGCGATGCCGAAGCGCTGGGCGATGGTCCGCTCGTAGCTGCTGGGGCCCTCGGTGGGCTCCTCGGGCTCCAGGGTGAGGTCGAGGACCTCCTCCTTCTCGCCGCGCAGCATCGCCAGCACGCGGTGCGAGGGCAGCTTGGTGAAGGGCTCGGCGAAGTCGAAGTAGTCGGAGAACTTCGCGCCGCTCTCCTCCTTGCCCTCCCGCACCGCGGACACCAGCCGGCCGCGGCCCCACATCCGGGTGCGCAGCTCGCCGACCAGGTCGGCGTCCTCGGAGAAGCGTTCGGTGAGGATGGCGCGGGCGCCCTCCAGGGCGGCGGCCGCGTCGGGCACGCCCTTGTCCGCGTCCACGTAGCCGCCGGCCCGCTCCTGCGGGTCGAGGCCGGGGTCGGCGAGCAGGGCGTCGGCGAGCGGTTCGAGCCCGGCCTCGCGGGCGATCTGCGCCTTGGTGCGGCGCTTGGGCTTGTACGGGAGGTAGATGTCCTCCAGCCGGGCCTTGGAGTCGGCGGCCATGATCTGCGCCTTGAGCGCGTCGTCCAGCTTGCCCTGGGACTCGATCGACTCCAGCACCGCGGCGCGGCGTTCGTCGAGTTCGCGCAGATAGCGCAGCCGCTCCTCCAGGGTGCGCAGCTGCTCGTCGTCCAGAGTGCCGGTGGCCTCCTTGCGGTAGCGGGCGATGAAGGGCACCGTCGCGCCGCCGTCGAGCAGGTCGACCGCCGCCCGCACCTGTCCCTCGCGTACGCCCAGTTCCCCGGCGATCCTGGCTTCCACCGACATGTTGCCGCTGATGGTCCCGCTCCTCGGCTCGGCTCGTGCAGACGTCCCCTGCATCGTAGACGGCGACGGGCACGCGATGTCCGCGTCCGGCGCGCGGTGTCGGTGGCGGCGCGCGGTGCCCGCCGCGGCGGGCGGGTGTCCGGGTCGGCGGGAGCGTGTCCGTGTCGGCGGGCGGGTGTCCGGGTCGGCGCGCGGTTCCGCGGTGGCGGCCGGCCCGGGTGGGGTTATCCCCCGGTCCTGCGGCCGGTCGGCCCCCGCGACGGCCGGGTGGAAGCGCCATGGCCGCGGCGGTCGGGCGTCCATAGCGTCGTGGGTGCGGCCGGATCAGGCCGCGAGAACCCGTGCGATCCCCTGTCCGCGCTGCCCGAGGAGCACCCGTGCCCGCCTCCGCCTCCGCCGTCCCCGGCCCCGTGCTCGACCGCCCGGCCCCGCCGCCGCTCCCGGACCGAGGCCGGGAGCGGGGCGGCGGCAGCGAGTTCGCGCCGCTGCTGCGGCAGGTCCGCGAGGCCGGGCTGCTGCGCCGCCGGCCCGGCTGGTACGCGGGCATGATCGCGGCGAACGCGGTCGCGGTGGCCGCGGTCTGGTCGGCGGTGGTGCTGGTCGGCGCGACGGGCTCGTGGTGGGTGCTGGCCCTGGCGCTGCCCGCGGCGGTGCTGTCGGCCCGCACCGGGTTCATCGGGCACGACGCGGGCCACCGGCAGATCGCCGCGGGCGCCGGAGCCAACCGGGCGCTCGCGCTGCTGCACGGCAACCTGCTGCTGGGCATGGGCGCCGGCTGGTGGACGGACAAGCACAACCGGCACCACGCCCACCCCAACCACGTCGGCAAGGACCCGGACGTGGAGGTGGGGGCGCTGGTGTGGACGCGGGCGCAGGCGGTGCGGCGCGAGGGGTTCGCGCGGTGGCTGACGAAGCGCCAGGCGTGGCTGTTCCTGCCGATGCTGCTGCTGGAGGGCTTCGCGCTGAAGGTGGCGAGCTTCCGCGACCTGCCGCGGATGCCGTGGCGCGAGCGGCTGGTCGAGGGCGGCCTGCTGGTGGCGCACCTGGCAGCCTACGCGGCGCTGCTCAGCGCGCTGCCGCCGGCCCAGGCGGTGCTCTTCGCGCTGCTGCACCACGGCCTGTTCGGGCTGCACCTGGGCCTGTCCTTCGCGCCGAACCACAAGGGGATGGCGATGCCCGAGGAGGGCGCGCGCTGGGGCCATCTGCGCCGCCAGGTCCTCACCTCGCGCAACGTGCGCGGCAACCCGGTGACCGACTTCGTGCTGGGCGGGCTCAACTACCAGATCGAGCACCACCTGATGCCGAGCCTGCCCCGGCCGCACCTGCGGCTGGTGCGGCCCCTGGTGCGCGAGCACTGCGCGCGCCTGGGCGTGCCGTACACTGAGACCGGCCTGTGGGACTCCTACGCCCAGGCGTTCGCCCACATGCACCAGGTGGGCGCGCCGCTGCGGCGCGGCTGAGCGCGCGGACCCGGCGGTGGGCCGGGCCGGCGCGCGTGCTCGGGCTCACCGGCGGTCCGGGGTCACAGGTGGGCGGGGCGGGCGCGGCCGTAGAGCCAGGTGGCGAAGAGCGGCGTGAGGTTCTTGCCGGTGAAGTCGGCGCAGAAGGCGGTGAACTCCTGGGTGGAGGCGTTGCCGTAGGGGTGGGCGGCCGGCCAGGCGCGCAGCATGCGGAAGAACGCCTTGTCGCCGAGCGCGCGGCGCAGTTCGTGCAGGACGAGCGCGCCGCGGCCGTAGACGGCGGGGGCGAAGACCTGCTTGGCGTCGGGCGAGGCGGGCGCGAAGGCCCAGTTGTCGGCGTCGGCGAAGGCGGCCTGCGCGCTCTGCTCCTCGGTGGCGACGCCCTCGTGGTCCTTCCACAGCCACTCGGTGTACGTGGCGAAGCCCTCGTTCAGCCAGATGTCCTGCCAGTTGTGCGGGGTGACCCAGTCGCCGAACCACTCGTGGGACAGCTCGTGCACGAGCGTGGTGACCGGGACCGCGGGCGTTCCCTCGTTGCCGGGGAACGTCGGCCGGTTCTGGGTCTCCAGTGCGTAGCCGCCCTGCCGGTCGCCGAGGTGGGCGACGACGGCGCCGGTGGAGGAGAACGGGAAGGGGCCGAAGATGCTGCTCTCCCAGTCGACGATCTCCGGGATGCGGGCCAGCGACGCGGCGGTCTGCGGGTCGTCCGAGCGCGGGTCGACCGCGGTGTACACCGGCAGTCCGCTCGCGGTGCGGGAGCGCTGGACGGTGTAGTCGCCGATGGCGACGGTGGCCAGGTAGGTGGCCATCGGCTGGGCGACGTGCCAGTGGAAGGCGGTGCGGCCGCCGGGGCGGGGCGCGGTCCCGGCGAGTTCGCCGTTGGCGACGACGGTCATCGGGTGCGGCACGGTGACGGTGATGTCGTAGGTCGCCTTGTCGGAGGGGTGGTCGTCGCCGGGGAACCAGGCCATCGAGCCGACCGGTTCGCCGAGGGCGAGCGCGCCGCCGTCGTCGGTGTGGAACCAGCCCTCCTGGGAGCCGTCGGGGTCGGTCAGCAGCCCGGGGACGCCCTGGTAGACCACGGTGGTCTCGAAGCGGCGCCCCGCGGGCAGCGGCTGCGCCGGGGTGACGACGAGTTCGGTGCCCTTGCGGGAGAAGTCCGCGGACCGCCCGCCGACCGTCACCGAGGTCACCGTCAGCCCGGACAGGTCCAGGTCGAAGGAGGCCAGCGGCTCGCGCGCGGTGGCGGTCAGGGCGGCGGTGGCCTCGATCCGGCCGGACGGCGGGTCGTAGGACAGATCGAGCCCGTAGTGGCCGACGTCGTAGCCGCCGTTGCCGGCGGTCGGGAAGAGCGGGTCGCCGACGCCCGGCGAGCCGTTCACCGGGGCCGCGGCGCCGTCGGCGCAGGCCGCGAGGCAGCAGGCGAGGAGCAGGGTCACGAGGAGGCGCAGGGGACGGGGACGCACCGGGACAGCGTACGGGCCGGCGGGCTGGCGCGCGGTGATCCGCACCGCGCGCCGGGGATGGGTTGCCTCAACCCTTCGCGTCGTCGGTGAAGCGCCCGCCCTCCTCGGCGGTGCGCACCAGCAGCTCCGGCGGGGCGAACCTGTCGCCGTAGGCCGCGGCCAGTTCCCGGGCGCGCGCGGCGAATCCGGCCGGGCCGCCCTGGTAGCCGTTGATGTACTGCAGGACGCCGCCGGTCCAGGCGGGGAAGCCGATGCCGAGGATCGACCCGATGTTGGCGTCGGCGACCGAGGTCAGCACGCCCTCCTCCAACAGCCGCACGGTGTCCAGCGACTCCGCGAACAGCATCCGCTCCCGCATGTCGCGGAACGGGATCCGCGCGTCCGGCCGGCCGAAGTGCTCGGCCAGGCCCGGCCACAGGCCGGTGCGCTGGCCGTCGGCGTAGTCGTAGAAGCCGGCGCCGCCGCTGCGGCCGGGACGGCCGAACTCGTCGACCATGCGGTCCACGACCCGCTCGGCCGGGTGCTCCTGCCAGACGCCGCCGTCGGCCTCGACGGCGGCGCGCGCCTCGCGGCGGATCTTGCGCGGCAGCGTCAGGGTCAGCTCGTCCAGCAGCGACAGCACCTTGGCCGGGTAGCCGGCCTGTGCGGCGGCCTGTTCGACGGAGGCGGCCGGCAGTCCCTCGCCGACCATCGCGACGCCCTCGTCGATGAAGCGGCCGATCACCCGGGAGGTGAAGAAGCCGCGCGAGTCGTTGACGACGATCGGCGTCTTGCGGATCTGCCGCACCAGGTCGAAGGCGCGGGCCAGCGCCTCGTCGCCGGTGCGCCGCCCGCGGACGATCTCCACCAGCGCCATCTTGTCGACCGGCGAGAAGAAGTGCAGTCCGACGAAGTCCCCCTGGCGCCGCACGCCCTCGGCGAGCAGCGAGATCGGCAGCGTGGAGGTGTTGGTGCACAGCAGCGCGTCCGGCGCGACGACCGACTCGATCTCCTGGAAGACCTTGTGCTTGAGCGCCGCGTCCTCGAAGACTGCCTCGATGACCGCGTCGCAGCCGGCCAGGTCCGCGGGGTCGGCGGTGGGGGTGATCCGGGCCAGCAGCGCGTCGCGCTCGGCGGGCGTGGTGCGGCCCTTGGCGAGCGCCTTGTCCAGCAGCCCGGCCGAGTACGCCTTGCCGCGCTCGGCTGCCTCCCGCGTGACGTCCTTCAGCACGACGTCGATGCCGGCCCGGGCGCAGGAGTACGCGATGCCCGCGCCCATCATCCCGGCGCCGAGCACCGCGACCCTGGTCACCTGCCGCGACGGCACGCCGGAGGGCCTGCTGGCGCCGGAGTTGACCGCCTGCATGTCGAAGAAGAACGCCTGGATCATGTTCTTCGAGGTGGGTCCGCAGGCGAGCCCGGTGAAGTAGCGGGCCTCGATGGTGAACGCGGTGTCGATGTCGACCTGCGAGCCCTCCACCGCGGCGGCCAGGATGTCGCGGGGCGCCGGGTAGGGCGCTCCGGCCAGCTGCTTGCGCAGGTTGGCGGGGAACGCGGGGAGGTTGGCGGCGAAGGAGGGGCTCTTCGGGGTGCCGCCGGGGATCTTGTAACCGGGCACGTCCCAGGGCTGCCTGGCCTCGGGGTTGGCGTCGATGAAGGCGCGGGCGGCGGCGAGCAGGGCCTCGCGGTCGGCGGCGACCTGGTGGATCAGCCCGGCCTCGACCGCGTGCCGCGCGCTGTACCGGCGGCCCTGGAGCAGCACTTTGAGCAACGCGTCGGCGACGCCGAGCAGCCGTACGGTGCGCACCACCCCGCCGCCGCCGGGCAGCAGGCCGAGCGTCACCTCGGGGCAGCCGATCTTCGTCCCCGGCGCGTCCAGCGCGACGCGGTGGTGACAGGCCAGCGCGATCTCGTAACCGCCGCCGAGCGCCGCGCCGTTGATCGCGGCGACCACGGGCACGCCGAGGGTCTCCAGACGGCGCAGGGCCTTTTTGACGCGCATCGAGCCGGCGAAGACCTGTTCGGCGGTCTCGGGGGTGGCGCGGATCAGGTCGCGCAGGTCGCCGCCGGCGAAGAAGGTCTTCTTGGCGGAGGTGACGATGACGCCGCGGATCTGCCCGATCTCCGCCTCGAGCCGGTCCAGCGTGGCGTCGAGGGAGTCGGCGAAGGCGGCGTTCATGGTGTTGGCGGACTGGCCGGGGTCGTCCAGGACGAGGGTGACGACGCCGTCGGCGTCCTGCTCCCAGCGGATGGTGGTGGACTCGCTCATGGTCTGCTGGCTCCGTTGGACCCGGTGCGGGCGCGGTCGGGGGCGGTCGAGGACGGGGTGCGGGGGCGGACGGGCGGACGGGGTGCGGGGGGGGCGGATGGGCGGGCGGTCAGACGCGTTCGACGACCGTGGCGACGCCCATGCCGCCGCCGACGCACAGCGTGGCGAGCCCGTATCGCAGGTCGCGGCGCTCCAGTTCGTCGACGAGGGTGCCGAGGATCATCGCCCCGGTGGCGCCGAGCGGGTGGCCGAGCGCGATGGCGCCGCCGTTGACGTTGACCTTGTCGATGCTCACGCCCATGTCGGCGGCGAAGCGCAGCACGACCGCGGCGAACGCCTCGTTCATCTCGATCAGGTCGATGTCGTCGACGGTCAGTCCGGCCTTGGCGAGCGCCTTGCGGGAGGCGGGGGCGGGGCCGGTGAGCATGATGGTCGGCTCGGAGCCGGAGACGGCGGCGGAGACGATGCGGGCGCGCGGGGTCATCCCGTAGCGCTCGCCGGTCTCCCGGTTGCCGATGGCGACCAGGGCGGCGCCGTCCACGATGCCGGAGGAGTTGCCGGCGTGGTGCACGTGGTCGATCTTCTCCACCCAGTGGTACTTCTGCAGCGCGACCGCGTCGAAGCCGCCGAGTTCGCCGATGTCGGCGAAGGACGGCTTGAGCCCGGCCAGGCTCTCCGGGGTGGTGCCCGGTCGCATGTGCTCGTCGTGGTCCAGCACGGTCAGGCCGTTGTGGTCGACCACCGGCACCACCGAGCGGGCGAAGCGGCCGTCCTTCCACGCCTCGGCCGCGCGTTCCTGGGAGAGCGAGGCGTACGTGTCGACGTCGTGCCGCGACCAGCCGCCCATGGTGGCGATGAGGTCCGCGCCGATGCCCTGCGGCACGAAGCCGGTGCGGTAGGACGTCATGGGGTCCATGGCCCAGGCGCCGCCGTCGGAGCCCATGGCGACGCGCGACATCGACTCGACGCCGCCGGCCAGCACCAGGTCCTCCCAGCCGGAGCGGACCTTGGCGGCGGCGAGGTTGACCGCTTCCAGGCCCGAGGCGCAGAAGCGGTTCTCCTGAACGCCGGCGACGGTGTCGGGCAGCCCCGCGGCGACCGCGGCGATCCGGGCGATGTCCGAGCCCTGGTCGCCGATCGGGCTGACCACGCCGAGCACGATGTCGTCGATCGCGGCCGGGTCGAGGCCGGGGAAGCGGCGGCGCAGTTCGTGGATGAGGCCGACGACGAGGTCGATCGGCTTGGTGCCGTGCAGTGATCCGTTCGCCTTGCCGCGCCCGCGCGGGGTGCGGACGGCGTCGAAGACGTAGGCGTCGGTGCTCAACGTCGGGCCTTTCGGTGAGGGTTCCGGTGGGGTGCGGGCGGGGGCTGCGGACGGGTGCTGCGGACGGGTCTGCGGACGGCTTCCGGGGCGGCGGGGCGTCAGCCGGCGGGGGCGGCGCCGAGTGCGGGGACGTCCCAGTCACGGGCCACCTCGGCGGTGTGCGCGCCGGGGCGCGCGGGCGGGGTGCGCAGCGCGGCCGGGGTGGCGGAGAAGCGCGGCGCGGGGGCGGGTTGGACGGGGCCCGCGGCGTCGGTGAAGGTGCCGCGGGCGGCCAGGTGCGGGTGGTGCGGCGCCTCGGCGAGCGAGAGCACGGGCGCGGTGCACGCGTCGGCGTCGGCGAACACCTCGGTCCAGGCGTCGCGGGTGCGGGTCGCGAAGCGCTCGGCGACCGCCTCCCGCAGCCGCGGCCAGCGGGCGGGGTCGGCGCGCAGCGCGGCCTGTTCCGCGGTGAGGCCGAGGAGGTCGGCGAAGCGGGCGTAGAACCGCTCCTCCAGCGCGCCGACCGCCATGTGGCCGCCGTCCGCGGTCTCGTAGACGCCGTAGAAGGGGGCGCCGCCGTCCAGCAGGTTGGCCTCGCGGCGGTCCTGCCAGGCGCCGGCGGCGCGCATCGCGTGGATCATGGTGGTCAGGTGCGCGGCGCCGTCCACGATGGCGGCGTCCACGACCTGGCCCTCGCCGTGGGCGCGGGCGTGGTGGAGCGCCGCGAGCAGGCCGGTGACGAGGTAGAGCGAGCCGCCCGCGTAGTCGCCGAGGAGGTTGGCCGGGGCGACCGGCGGGCGGTCGGCGGGGCCGGTCATGGCGAGGGCGCCGGTGACCGCGAGGTAGCCGATGTCGTGGCCGGCCGTGGCGGCCAGCGGGCCCTCCTGGCCCCAGCCGGTCATCCGGCCGTAGACCAGCCGGGGGTTGCGGGCCAGGCACGCCTGCGGGCCGACGCCGAGGCGCTCGGCGACCCCGGGCCGGTAGCCCTCGATCAGCAGGTCGGCGCGGGCGGCGAGGTCGAGCACCGCCCGCGCGCCGCCGGGGGCCTTGAGGTCGACCAGTACCGAGCGCTTGTTGCGGTTGGTCAGGTCGTCCTCGGGGGCGAGGCCGAGGCCCGGCCCGCCGGGGCGGTCGACGCGGACCACGTCGGCGCCGAGGTCGGCGAGCAGCATCGCGGCGAACGGTCCGGGACCGATCCCGGCCAGCTCGACGACGCGTACCCCCGCCAGCGGACCCGCCGCGGGGGGCGCCGGTGACGGGTGCGGCGCTGCTGCTGTCACACCCGCGATACTAAGAACGTGTTCCAGTTTTGGCAAGGACTGACTGAGCGCTCGCTCAGCGGGGGCGGGCGGCGCGCCGCGGCGCGTCAGACGGAGGCGCCGCCCGCTTCCGCCGCCGTCGCCGCGGCCTTGTCCAGCTGGAACGCCTCGTTGCCCTGGCCGATCCTGGCGTGCGCCTCGGGCCGCTTGCTCTGCAGCACCGTCCCGTACACCAGCCCGACCAGCGCGGCCAGCGCGATGATCCCGGGCAGGATCCAGCGCAGCCCGTGGCCGGGGTCGGCGCCGAGCAGGATCCGGAAGTCCTTGACCGCGAAGAAGGCGATCACCAGCAGCGCCGCGGCGGCGACGCCCGAGGTGACCAGCCGCCAGAGGTGGACGCCGGCCGCGCCGCGCTTGATGAAGAACGCGATGACGGCGATGGACGCGACCGCCATCAGCAGCACCACGCCGAGGGCGCCGACGTTGCCCGCCCAGGTGAACAGCCGCATCATCGGCGCGAACGACGGGTCGCCGCCCGGCTTGTCGTCGGTCACCGCGAAGGCGGTGACCACCGCGAACGCCACCACCGACTGCGCCAGCGAGCCGACCAGCGGCGCGCCGCTGGAACGGGTGGTGCGGCTGACCGCGCGGGGCAGCAGGCCGTCGCGGCCCATCGCGAAGGCGTAGCGGGCCACGACGTTGTGGAAGCTCAGCATCGAGGCGAAGATGCCGGTGATGAAGAAGACGTTCAACACGTCGGTGAAGGCGGTGCCGAGCCGGGCCTGGTTGAGGTCGAAGATCATGGTGGGGCTGTTCCTGGCGGAGGCCACCACGTGGCCGGGGCCGGTGGCCACGGTGATCGCCCAGGCGCTGAACGCGAAGAACAGCGTGGCGAAGCCGACGGCCAGGAACATCACCCGGGCCACCACGCGCTGCGGGCTGCTGGTCTCCTCGGCGTAGACCGGGGCCTGCTCGAAGCCGGTGAAGCCGGCGATGGCGAAGCACAGCGCGGTGCCGAAGCCCGCGCCGGTGATGGTGCTGGGGTCGAAGGCGTGCACGGAGACGCCCTGCGGCCCGGCGTCGGACAGGAAGCTGATGTCGAAGACCACGATCAGCGTGGTCTCCACGAGCAGCAGCACGCCGAGCACCTTCGCGTTCACGTCGATCTTCAGCGCGCCGAAGACGCCGGTGAGCACCACGCCGCCGAGCGCCGGCCACCACCAGTCGACGGTGTGGTGCCAGTGCTGGGCTATCTGACTGGAGATCTCGAAGCCGAAGATCCCGTAGATGCCGCACTGCAGGATGCTGTACGAGACCAGCGCGACGAAGGAGGCGGCGGCGCCGGCGGTGCCGCCGAGGCCGCGCGCGATGTAGGCGTACAGCGCGCCGGCGTTGTGCACGTGCCAGGCTCATCTCGGCGTAGCCGAAGCTGAACAGCACCAGGACGACACCGAGGATCAGGAAGATCAGCGGCACCCCGACGATGCCCACGGCGGCGAAGGTGGTGGGCACCACCCCGGCCACGACCATCAGCGGCGCGGTCGCCGCGAGGACCGACAGCAGCAGTCCGGGCGTGCCGATCCGGTCGGCGCGCAGCGCGCGCTGCTCTCCCTTGAACGTGCTGATCTCGGTCGAACTGCCCGTCAGCATGGCTGCGGTCCTTCCCGGAAGCTGGTGCGGTGTCGGTGGGGCAGGCCCGGCGTCGGTCTCACGAGGAGCCGAAACCGAGCGCGTAGTTGCGCGCGGAGCGGAACTCCTTCTTCGGATCGCGGTCGGTGTACGACCAGGGCGCGCGGGTGGCGAGCGCGCCGATCCGGTTGAAGAGCGCCGCAGCGGCGACGGTGTCGCCGGAGTGGAACTTGCCGAAGGCCAGGTAGTTCATGTCCAGCGCCAGCCGGGGGTGGCTGACGCCCTCCCAGTCCAGCCACCAGTCGAAGGCCCAGCGCAGGCTGGTGCGGGCCCGCGAGCTGGTCCAGTACGGCAGCCCGCGCGGATCACCGGGCAGCACGCCGGCCCCGGCCAGCACCCGGAACCGCTCGACCAGCGCGACCAGCGGCAGCACCGCGAGCGGCGAGCCCTCCCCGGCCTCGCCCGCCGCCCACTCGGCGAACTCGTACACCTCGTGGAACGGGTCGTCCCCGTCGGTCTTCTGACGCTCCGCCAGGCACATGGTCATCAGATAGTGCGCGTGGTGGTGGCCGCGGTGCCGGCCGCGGACCTGGTCGAAGGCGCGGACCTGGTCGTCGTCGGTGCCGGTGCGGCGGGCCAGCACCAGCAGGCCGAGCCACGGGGTGGGGTCCCCGGGCGTCATCCTGGCCGCGCGCAGGCACGCCTCGCGGGCGGACTCCGGGCTCTGCTTGCCCGCGGCGGCGCGGAAGACGGCGGCCGAGGCGGTCAGCGCGGTGGCGTCCGAGCTCTCCGGCTCCGCGAGCTGCCACTCCCGCGCCCAGGCGGCGGCGGACTTCCCCTCGCCCAGCACCACCAGGCGGTGCCCCCGGCTGTCCCAGTCGGCGCCGGTCCTGGCCAGCAGGGCGCGCACCTCGGTCCACCGTCCCTGCGCCAACGCGGCACGGGCAGCGATGAGTTCCTCGTCACCCAGAGCGGGGTCGAAGGCCACGTCGTCCTTGCCACGGCTGAAGCGGAAGGGTGGCGGCGGTGGGGTCATCCGCGGGCAGCCCTCCACGGCACGTGTTACGTCGAGTGATCGCGAACAGCCAACCGGTAAACGGCCCCCGGCTACAAGGCTGCACCTGTTGTCTTGCTGTAGTCCCGTATGGTTACCGGGGTTTGAGGCGCGCGGCGGCACGCCGTCGGACGCTGTGCGGCTGGCGCGGGCGGTGCCGCACCTGATATTCGAAAGCCTGATCGTGGTTGTGTTGGCACGCGGCAGTGGGGACCGGGTGGAATGGACGGCAAGCACGTGGCTCACGAGGACGGCGCCGCGTCCGCCCATCCCCTCGCCTACGTCCGGCGCCGGCACGGCTGGAGCTACCAGGACCTGGCACGGGTGATCGCCGAGCACGCCCGGGCGCTGGGCGTGCCGATGGCGGCCCGCCGGGAGAAGGTGTGGCGCTGGGAGCACTGGGGCGTGGTCCCCGAGGCGGACAGCCAGCGGGCGCTGGCCAGGGCCCTCGGCATCCCGGCCCGCGAGCTGGAGACCCGGCCGTGGCCGCGGTGGCTGCCGGCGCACGGGGGCATGCCCGACGGCCTGCCGTGGACGGTCGAGGGCAGCCGCACCGCGCTCGCCTCACTGGTCGACGACGCCGGCGGCGACGCGCGCGGCTTCCCGGCCTGCGACGGTCCGGCGCTGCTCGACGCGATCGCCGACTGGGACGCGGCGGAGGCGGAGGGGACGGCGGAGACCACCGCCGCGGCCGGCGCGGCGGCGGGGTCGGCGGAGACCGACTCCCCCGCCGGCGCCGCGGCGAGGACCGCGGCGAACCGCCCCGTGAACGCCTCCTCCGCGGCGGTGCGCCGGCGCGGCCGGGTGCCGGTCCAGGCGCCGAGGACGGCCGCGGAGCCCGCCCGGAACGCCGGGCCGCCGGGCGCCGCGCGGCCAGCCGCCGAGCGCTCCGCCGCGGTGCGCCTGCCCGGCGCGGCCGGCGGGCCGTTCACCACCGGGGCGGGCGGCGGCGAGCACGACCGGACCGACCTGATCGGCGGGACCGGTGACGGCGCCGCCCCGCCGAGGGGCCTGCGGCCGCTGGACGGCTCGGTCGTGGAGTGGCTGGAGGCGGGGGTGCTGGGGCTGCGCCGGCTGGACGACCGGCTCGGCGGCGCGGCCGTGAGCCACCGTGTCGAGGCGGATCTGCGGCTGGTGTCGGGCCTGCTGTCCCGCGGCGCGCACACCGGCGCGGTGCAGCGGCGGCTGCTGCGGGTCGCGGCGGACCTCGCGCAGCTCGGCGGCTGGGCGGCCACCGACACCGGCCGGCACGGGGCGGCCCAGCGCCACTTCCTGACCGGGCTGCGGCTCGCGCACAGCTGCGGGGACCGCGCGCTGTCGGTCGGGCTGTGGGGCGGTCTGTCGCTCCAGGCGGTCGTCGCCGGACGCCCGCAGGACGCGCTGGCCGCGGCCGAGGCGGCGGTGCGCGCGGCCGGCGGCGCTCCCCCGGCGGTACGCGCGCTCGCCGCGGTCCGGCTCGGCCGCGCGCACGCCGCGGCGGGCGCCGAGGGGCCGTTCCGGCGCGCCGCGGCCGAGGCCGAGCGGCAGCTCGACCGGTCGGCCGGGGACCCGGGGCCCGCGTGGCTGTACTGGCTGGACGGGGCGGAGCTGGCGGCCCAGTCCGGACAGGCGCTGCTGGACCTCGGGCAGGCGGCCGCGGCCGGGCCCCTGCTGGAGCAGGCGCTGGCCGTGCAGGACGCGGCCTATGTGCGCGATCGCGCGCTGTACTCCGCCCGCGCGGGGCTGGCGCGGGCGATGACCGGCGACCACGAGGGCGCGCGCGCCCTCGCCGACGACGCCGCGGACCTCGCCCGCGTCTGCGGCACCCCCCGTCTGGCCGCCGCGCTGGCGGCGCTCGACCTCCACCTGGGCGCCGGGCGCTGAGCCGTCCGGCCCACGGGCCGCGCCTCGGGTGCGGCCGCGCCATGGGTGCGGCGCACCGTCACCGCGCCGGGGCGCGGGGGCTAGCCCGCGCGGCGCAGGCGGACCACGGGGATGTCCCGGTCGGTCTTCTTCTGGTAGTCCGCGTACGGCGGCCAGACCTCGAGCAGGTGGGGCCAGACGCGGGCCTTGTCCTGGGCGGAGAGCACCTCGGCGCGGGCGGCGAACCGCTCGGTGCCGACCCGCAGGTGGACCTCCGGGTGCTCGACCAGGCTGTCGAACCACAGAGGGTTCGTGGGCGCGCCGCCCTTGGACGCGACGATCAGGTAGTCCTCGCCGTCACGGCCGTAGATGAGCACGGTCCGGTGCCAGGTGCCGCTCTTGCGCCCGAGGTAGTCCAGCAGCAGGCACGGCGCGCCTTTCATGTCGGTGCCCTCGGTGCCCCCCGAGGATTCGTAGCGCCTGGCCTGGTCGGCCACCCAGTCCTCGCGGGTGAGGGTCACGTCGTTCGGGTCGTACGCGGTCATGCGGATGCCTCCACGGATGCGCGGCTGATGATCTCCAGCTTAGGCACAGTCCGTTCCGTTCCGCCGACCCTCCGTCGCGTCACAGCCCCGGCGCGCCCCACACCGGGAACCAGCGCGACAGGTCGTCCTCCAGCCGCAGGTCGTTGTGGACCAGCGCCTTGACCTGGAGTTCCAGCGCGTTGTCCCGCTTCTCGCCGGGCAGCGGCGCGAACGGGTAGAAGCTGCCGCGCTTGTAGAGGTAGACCAGCGCCAGCGAGCGTCCTTCCGGATCCGCGAAGCCGACCAGGGAGCAGAGCAGCTGCGGGCCGAACCCGTGCTGCTCCAGCGTGGAGTTGACGGCGTGCAGGTCGGTGACCAGGCCGGTGGTGTCCTCGGGGTCGTGCCGGGAGAGCAGCCAGGTGTAGCCGTAGGAGTCGCGGCTGGACTCGGTGGCCAGCAGGGTGTGCAGGTCCTGCTGGATCTCGGCGAACGCCCCGCCCTCCACGGCGGCGAAGCACACCGAGCCGAGCCCGGTGGGCCGCAGTTCGCTCGCCGCGCGCAGGGTGATCGCGGCGGAGGTGAGGCCGAAGAGCTGGTCGAGGTCGGGGCGGACCGGCTTGCTGCGGCCGAGCAGCACGTCGAGCAGGCCCATCAGCGGCGGTCCAGTTCCGCGGTGATGCCGGCGAGCTGTTCGAGCCGCCTCTCCAGCGTCGGGTGGGTGGACAGCAGCCGCGACATCGAGGCGCCGGCGCTGAGCGCGGGGGCGAAGTAGAACGCGTTGAACGGCTGGGACCTGCGCAGGTCCTCGGTGGGGATGCGGGCGATCTGCCCGCTGACCTTGGTGAGCGCGGAGGCCAGCGACGAGGGCCGTCCGGTCAGCAGGGCCGCGCTGCGGTCGGCGGACAGCTCGCGGTAGCGCGACAGCATCCGGGTGAGCAGGAAGCTGATCGCGTAGACCACGGCGCTGACCACCGGCACCAGGACGGCGATCATCGCCGTGTTCGCGTCACGGCCGCCGCGGCGGAAGCCGCCCCACAGCCCGATGCGGGTGATCACGCCCGCGAGCACGCCCAGGAAGGAGGCGATCGTCATCACCGCCACGTCCTTGTGGGCGACGTGGGAGAGTTCGTGGGCGATGACGCCCTCCAGTTCGTCCGGCTCCAGCCGGCGCAGCAGGCCGGTGGTGGCGCAGACCACGGTGTTCTTGCGGTTGCGGCCGGTGGCGAACGCGTTGGGCACGTCGGAGTCGGCGATGGCGACCTTCGGCTTGGGCATGTCGGCCAGCGCGCAGATCCGGTCGACGACGCCGTGCAGCTCCGGCGCCTCCTCCGGGGTGACCTCGCGGGCTCCCATGCTGAAGGCGGCGATGCGGTCGCTGAACCAGAACTGGGCGACGAACAGCAGCCCGGCGATCACCAGGATCAGCGGCCACGATCCGCGCAGCAGCGCCAGCAGCGCGCCGACGAAGACGACATAGAGCAGCCCGATCAGGAACATGGTGACGACCATGCGGGTCGTCAGTCCCCGGTCGGCCGCGAAACGGTTTCTGGTCAAGGCCCCTCCCGGGTCGTGCCGGACGCGGACCTCCCCGGGCCAGGCCCGGGTGCGCCGCGGGTTTGCCGAGGCGCCGCGTGCGGCTCCTCACATGCTCTCTACCCACCGGGGCAACGAGCGGCGGGCCCCGCCGGGTTCCGCCCACGGGGGTGAGTCCGCGACCGGCCTTCCGCTCGGCCCCGGCAGGGTCAACGCCGGACGTCGAGCACGAGCTTCCCGCGGGTGCGACGGGACCGCAGGTCCTGGTGGGCGCGGGCCGCGCCGGACAGCGGGTAGACGCCGCCGACCTGCGGCTTCAGTGTTCCCTTGGCGGTCATGTCGAGGAGTTCGGCGAGCGGCTCGTGGAACATGCCGGGCCGCCCGAGGCAGTGGGCGAGCCAGAATCCGACGACGGCGCGGGAGCGGCCCATCAGCCGGGCGGGCTCGACGGGGGTGGCGGGCTGCCGCGAGGCCATCCCGTAGGTCACCAGCCGGCCGAAGGGGGCGAGGGCGGCGAGCGAGGCGTCGAAGACCGGCCCGCCGGTCATCTCCAGCACGACGTCCACCGGACTGCCGCCGTTGGCCTCGACCAGGCGCTCCTTGAGCCCCTCGGGGGCGGGGTCCACCGCGACGTCCGCGCCCAGCTCCACGGCCAGGTCCCGCTTGGCCCGGTCGGAGGCGGTGGCGATGACGCGGCCCGCGCCGAACTCCTTGGCGAGCTGGACGGCGAGCGAGCCGGTGCCGCCTGCCGCGGCGTGGACCACGACGCTCTCGCCGTGCGCGAGCCGGGAGGAGGTGCGCAGCAGGTGCCAGGCGGTGACGCCCTGGACCACGAGCGCCAGCGCCTGCGCGTCGGACACCTGCGCCGGGACGTCGTGGGCGAGGGACTCGTGGACCGCGGCCTTCTCGGCGTAGCCGCCGTTGTCGGTGAGGGCGACGACGCGCCGGCCGTCCGCGGTGCGTCCGGCGACCTCCCCGCCGGGGACCAGCGGCAGGGTGCTGCTGGAGAGGTAGCTGTCCTCCACGGTGTGGGTGTCGGCGTAGTTGACGCCGGCCGCGGCGACGTCGACCAGCAGCTGTCCCGGCCCGGCCACCGGGTCGGGCAGCTCGGTCAGCCGCAGCACCTCGGGGCCGCCGAACCCGGTGATCTGGATGGCACGCACGCTGACTCCTCCGCAGGGCCCGCGCTCCCGCCGTCCGGCGGGAGCCACTGCCACCGCAGCCTACCGACTGGTAAGTATGTCGTCCACGCGCCCCGCCGGACACCGCCCGCGCCCGCCGCGCGCTCCGGGCCCGCCGCGCACTCCGCGCCCACGGCCACGGCCGGCCCGCCCTCAGCCCACCGGGACCGGGCGGGCCGGGGCGGGGCCGACGTAGCGGGCCGCCGGACGGATGATCTTGCTGTCCTGCGCCTGCTCCAGCACGTTGGCGCTCCAGCCCACCGCCCGGGCGGCGGCGAAGGTGGGCGTGAACATCTCCCTCGGCAGCCCGCACAGCTCCATCACCACGCCGGCGAAGAACTCCACGTTGATGTGCAGGTCGCGGCCGGGCTTCAGCTCGGCGAGTATCGCCTCGGCGCGCTCCTCGACCCGCACCGCGAAGTCCACCAGGTCGCCGCCGAAGGACCGGGCGATCTTCTTGAGCATCCGCGAGCGCGGGTCCTCGGTGCGGTAGACGGGGTGGCCGAAGCCCATGATCCGGTCGCCCGCGAGCACGTGCTCGCGCAGCCAGTCGTCGATCCGGTCCACGCTGCCGATGGCGTCCAGGGTGTCCAGCGCCCGGCTGGGCGCGCCGCCGTGCAGCGGGCCGGACAGCGCGCCCACCGCGCCGACCAGGCAGGCCGCGAGGTCCGCTCCCGTGGAGGCGATGACCCGGGCGGTGAACGTCGAGGCGTTGAAGCCGTGGTCGACGGTGGAGATCAGGTACTGCTCGACCGCCCGCGCCCGGTCCGGCTCGGGCTCCCGGCCGGTCAGCATGTACAGGTAGTTCGCCGCGTGCGGCAGGTCCTCGCGCGGCTCGACCGGCGCCAGTCCGCGCCCCAGCCGGTGCAGCGCGGTGAGCAGCGTCGGCACCGCGGCGCAGGCGGCCAGCGCGTCGGCGAGCCTGCGGTCGGGGCCGATGTCGTAGAGCGGCTCGAAGCCCGCCGCGGCCCCGGTCAGCGAGAGCGCGGTGCGCAGCCCGGCGAGCGGGCCGGCCCGGTGGCGCGGGCGATCGCCGGCAGCGCGTCGCGCACCTCGTCGGGCAGCCGGCGCAGGGCGGCGGTCCTGGCGGTGAAGTCCGCGCGCGCGGCGGCGTCCGGCAGGACGCCGAAGAACATCAGGTGCCAGACGTCTTCGAACGTGCGGTTCTCGGCCAGCTCGACGGCGGAGAACTCCCGGTAGTGGTAGAAGCCCTCGTCGCCGCGGACGTCGCCGAGCGCGGTCTCGGTGACGACGACGCCCTTGAGACCGCGCGGTACGTCGATCGGGGCGTTCGCCGAAGTGACAGGCATGGGGGTGGTCCTTCCTGGGTGACGCGGGGTGTACAGGCGACTGTCCATGATTGATCGTCAACCTGTCAATGTTGATTGAATCAATAGTCAAGGCGGGGAGGATGCCGCTACGGTGTGCCCATGACGAACCAGGAGGCGGGGTCGGCGGAGGGGGCGACGGGCGACGGACCGCCCGTCGGCGAGCCGGCGGGCGACGGACCGGCGGGTGGCGGGCCGGGCGGTGCGGGGTCGTCCCGCGTCCGGCCGGCCGCCGAGCACGAGCACGAGGACCGGATCAGTACCCGCGAGGCGGCCAGGCGGCTCGGCGTCAAACCCGAGACCCTCTACGCCTACGTCAGCCGCGGGCTGCTCGACAGCCGCAGGGCGGCCGGGGGCCGCGGCAGCACGTTCGACCCCGGTCAGGTCGCGGCGCTGGCCCGGCGTGGCAGGACGGGCGCGGTGGCCGCGGCGGGCGGGACGCCGGACGGGGGGACGGACCCGTTCGCCGTCCGGGCCGAGGCCGGGCCCCGGGCGGGCGCCTTCCTCGCGGACTCCCCCACGGGCGCGGTTCCTCCGGGCGCCGCGACCCCCGCGACTCCCACGGGCGCCACGGGCGCCCCGGGCGCCCCGGACGCGTCCGGCGGCGTGTTCGGCCGCCTGCGCACCGGCGTCACCCTGATCGGTGAGGACCGCTACTACTTCCGCGGCGTCGACGCGGTCGCGCTGGCCGAGGCGTTCTCGTACGAGGAGGTCGCCGAGTGGCTGTGGACCGGGGAGCTGCGGCCGGGTGTCCGCTTCGAGGCGCCGCCCGAGCCGCTGGCCGCGGCGCGCCGGGCGGCGGGGGCGCTGCCGGGCGGCAGCGGCCCGGTGGACCGGCTGCGGGTCGCGGTCGTCGCGGCGGCCGCCGCGGACCCGCTGCGGTTCGACCTGTCGCCCGAAGCCGTGCTCGGCTCGGCACGCAGCCTGCTGCCGACGCTGGTCGAGGCGCTGCCGCCGGCCGGGCGGACGCACCGGGGCGCCGGGCGGCTGCCGTGGCGGCTGTGGTCGCGGCTGACGGCGCGCCCCGCCGACGAGGCGTCCCTGCGGGTGCTGGACGCGGCGCTGGCGCTGCTCGTCGACCACGGCCTGGCCGCGTCCACACTGGCCGCGCGCGTCGCGGCCTCCGCGCGGGCGCACCCCTACGCGGTGGTGTCCGCTGGCCTCGGCGCGCTGGACAGCCCGCTGCACGGCCAGGCCAGCGGGCTGGTCCACCGGATGCTCGGCGAGGTGCTGGAGCGCGGCGCGGGCCCGGTGGTGGCCGAGCACCTGCGGGCCGGGCGGCCGGTCCCCGGCCTCGGGCACCGGCTGTACCGGGGCGAGGACCCGCGGGCCCGGCTGCTGCTGCGACTGCTCGCCGACGTGCCCGCGGCGGCCCCGGCCCTGGCCGCCGCCCGCGACGTGGTGTCGACCGCCGCCCGGCACTCCCCGCTGCACGCCAACGTCGACCTGGCGCTCGGCGTGCTCTCGGTGTCCTCGGGGATGCCCGCGGAGGCCGGCGAGACGGTCTTCGCGGTGGCCAGGACGGCGGGCTGGATCGCGCACGCGCTGGAGGAGTACGCCGAGCGCCCGCTGCGGATGCGGCCGGGCGGCGGCTACGACGGGCCGCCGCCCGGCCGGCCGCTCCCCGCGCCCGGCCGCCCCGCGCGCTGAGCCCGGAACCGCGCCCGGGGACGCGCACCGGAGCCCGCCCGGAATCCCGCCCGGACGGCAGCCCCGGACCGCGCCCGGGAAGCCGCCCGGGAACCCGCCCGGACGTCCGGTCCGCAGCGCGCCCCGCGCTCAGACCCCGCTGAGCCGCGGCACCCGGCCGACGAGTTCCGCCCATTCGGGGTCCGTCTGGCCCGGGACCAT
Organism: Actinacidiphila sp. DG2A-62; assembly: GCF_035825295.1. Taxonomy (NCBI): domain Bacteria; kingdom Bacillati; phylum Actinomycetota; class Actinomycetes; order Kitasatosporales; family Streptomycetaceae; genus Actinacidiphila; species Actinacidiphila sp. DG2A-62. The sequence continues at coordinate 7,827,093 of NZ_JAYMGI010000002.1, read as the reverse complement.
GCGGCCGGCCAGCCGCCACTGGTCGGCCAGAGCCGCGTAGAGGGGCGCGTCCCGGCTCTGCAGAAGCGTTTCTGCTCGGGCCGGGGGCATCATGCCGCCCTCGACCGCCGCGACCGGTGCGAACTCCTGCCTGACCCACTTGCTTGCCGCCATGGGCTGATCAACGACGCCGGGCCGCCGCACGCCACTGCGGTACGGCCCCGCACCACCCGGACGAGTGAAGGGCTCCCCGGGCGCGGGAAGGAATTTCCGGCCGTCGCGGCCCGTTGAGCGGTCATGAGCACTCTGGAGCTGACCAAGGAGAACTTCGACGAGGTCGTTTCGTCCAACGACTTCGTCCTCATCGACTTCTGGGCGGACTGGTGCGGACCGTGCAAGATGTTCGCGCCGGTCTACGACAAGGCGTCCGACGCGCACGAGGACCTCGTGTTCGCCAAGGTCGACACCGAGGCCCAGCCGGAGCTGGCCGCCGCGTTCCAGATCCAGTCGATCCCGACGCTGATGATCGTCCGGGACAAGGTGGCGATCTTCGCCCAGCCCGGCGCGCTGCCCGCGCCCGCGCTGGAGGACGTCATCGCCCAGGCCCGCGCGGTCGACATGGACGAGGTGCGCAAGTCGGTGGAGAAGGCCCAGCAGGGGTCCTGACGCCGCACCCCGCCGGTCCGGTCCCGCCGCGTTCGAGGCGCGGGACCCGGTCCGCGGGTCCTGACCGGCCCCCCGGGTCACCGGCGCTCTGCGCCGCGCGTCCCGGGAGCGCCGGCGTTGAGTGCTGCCCGCACGGCCCGCACGGCTGACCCGCCGTGCGGGCCATCGTCATGAGGTTGTCGGTGGCCGCGTCTATCGTCGGCGCCAGGAGCAGGGGCGGAACGGCGCAAGGCCGGAGCGGCGGCGGTCCGCCGGGACGGCTCGGCGGGAGGCGTGATGGCGGCGGGCGAGGGCGCGGGTGGCGCGCGGGTGGCCGTCGTCCCTGACCCGGTGGGCCCAAGCGGGCGGTCGCAGGACCTGACCGAGGCGGGCGCGGTCGCCGGGCCGCCGCGCGGGCACGCGGATCTGGCGGCCGAGGTCGCGCGCCGGGAGGCCGCGGACGCGCCGCGCTGGGTGTGGGCGGCCACCGACGAGGTCTACCCGTGGCTGCTCGACCGCGGCTCGGGTCGCCCGGCCCGCTGCCACGACGCGAAGCTCGTCGAGTCGCTGCTGCTGGGGCGCGAGGGCCGGCACGGCAGGCCGCGCTCGCTCGGCGCGGCGTGGGCGCGGCTGCACGGCCTCCCCGAGCCGGAGGACGCCCCCGAGCCCGGCGCGGACGACCAGCCGGTGCTGTTCGCCGCCGACCGGCGTCATCTGCCGCCGGGCGTCGACCCGCTCGCCGCGCTGGTGGAGGTGCACGCCGACCAGCAGCGCCGGACGGCGGGCGGCGAGCACCCGGACCGGATGCGGCTGCTGTGCGCCGCGGAGTCGGCGGGGGCGCTGGCCGCGGTGGAGATGGGCCGCGACGGCCTGCCCTGGAGCGCCTCGGTGCACGACGAGCTGCTGACCGGGCTGCTCGGCCCGCGCCCGGCCGGCGGCGCGCGGCCGGCGCTGCTCGGCGAGCTGGCGCTGCGCATCCAGCAAGCGCTGGGCGGCCGGCCGGTCAACCCCGACTCGCCGGCCCAGATGCTGCCCGCCTTCGCCCGCGCCGGGGTGCGGCTGGCCTCCACCCGCTCGTACGAGCTGCGCGGGGTGGACCATCCGGCGGCCGGACTGCTGCTGCGGTACAAGGAGCTGTCGAGGATCCACGCCGCGCACGGCTGGGCGTGGCGGGAGAGTTGGGTGCGCGACGGCAGGTTCCACCCCGAGTACGTGGTGGGCGGCGTGGTCTCCGGCCGCTGGGCGACCCGCGGCGGCGGCGCGCTGCAGATCCCGCGGCTGCTGCGGGCCGCGGTCGTCGCCGACCCCGGGCACCGGCTGGTGGTCGCCGACGCCGGCCAGCTGGAGCCGCGGGTGCTGGCCGCGATGTCGGCCGACCCCGGGCTGGTCCGCGCCGCGGCGGCCGGCGACGACCTGTACGCGGCGCTGGCCCTCGACGCGTTCCGCGGCGACCGCCCGCGCGCCAAGATCGGCCTGCTGGCGGCGATGTACGGGCAGACCAGCGGCGAGGCGGGGCAGTTGCTCGCGGTGATGCGCCGGCGCTTCCCGGCCGCGCTGGCCCTGGTGGAGTCAGCGGCCCGGACCGGCGAGGCGGGCGGGGTCGTCCGCTCGCGGCTCGGCCGCACCTCCCCCGCGCCCTCCGCCGACCGCTTCCTCGACGAGGACGCCGACCCCGGGGACGGCGCGTCCACCGACCGCCGCGCGGCCCGCTCCTGGGGGCGCTTCACCCGCAACTTCCTGATCCAGGCGAGCGCCTCGGACTGGGCGCTGGCGATGCTCGCGGCGCTGCGGCGGCGGCTGGCCGCGATCGGCCCGGAGCCGCGGCTGGTGTTCTTCCAGCACGACGAGGTGATCGTGCACGCCCCGCGGGAGCTGGCCGAGCCGGTGCGGGCGGCCGTCGAGGCGGCCGGCGACGAGGCCCGCCGGCTGGTCTTCGGCGCCACACCGGTGCGCTTCCCGCTGCAGACGCACGCGGTGCGCTGCTACGCGGAGGCGAAGTAGGGCCTGCCCGCTGGATCCGCGCCGCGCCCCCCGCACCGGCGCGCCGCGCCCCCCCGCACCGGCTCCGCCCGCCCCGCGCGGCCGTCGAGGCGGTCGGCGCCGCCGCGGACGGGCGCCGGCCGCTCAGCCGGCGGCCGGTCACAGCGGGCGGTCCCACTCCAGCAGCAGCACGGCGACGTCGTCGAGGTGCCGGCCCGCGTCCAGCGCTTTGGTCGTGCTGGTGAGGTGGTCCAGCAGGTCCTGGCCGCGGCGGTCGGCGGCGGAGGCGATCAGCGCGAGCAGGCCGTCGGTGCCCAGGCGTTCGCGGCCCGGACCCGCGTGGCCCTCGATCAGCCCGTCGGTGCACAGCAGCAGCGCGCCGGCCTGCGGCAGCGGCAGCTCGGTGGCCTGCCAGCGGACCTCGTCGCCCGCGATGCCCAGAGCCAGGCCGGGCGGCACCCGCAGCTGCCGCACCCCGTCGGCGTCGATCAGCACCGGCGCCTCGTGGCCGGCCAGCACCACCTGGATCGTGCCCGTCCCCGGCGGCAGCGCGAGCAGCGCGAGCGTGGCGAACATCGACCCCGCGGTCCGCTCGGCGCCCAGCAGGCGGTCCATCGGGCCGAGCAGGTCCGCCTCGCGGTGGCCGCCGAGGACCAGCGAGCGCCAGGCGATGCGCAGGCACACGCCCATCGCCGCGGCGTCCGGGCCGTGCCCGCTGACGTCGCCGATGACGGCGTGCACGGTGCCGTCCGGCGTCTGCACCGCGTCGAGGAAGTCCCCGGCCAGCAGGGCGCCCTCGCGGCTGGGCAGGTAGCAGGAGGTCGGGGTGATCGGGGTGTCGTGCAGCAGCGGCGTGGGCAGCAGGCCGCGTTCGAGCCGGCGGTTCTCCGCCTGCCGCTGCTCGTTGACCCGCAGTTGCGCCGCGGTGCGTTCGGCGTGCTTGCGCTGCACGGCGTAGCGCACCGCCCGGTCCAGCAGTTCGCCGCTGACCGTGCCCTTGACCATGTAGTCCTGTGCGCCGGCCGCCACCGCGTCGACGCCGGCCTTGTCCTCGGCCAGGCCGGTCAGCACGATGACCGCCGCGTCCGGGCAGGCGCGCTGCATCCGGCGGACCGCGGCCATGCCGACCGCGTCCGGCAGGTGCAGGTCGAGCAGCACGCAGTCCGGCGGCCGCTCGGCGGCCGAGGCGAGCGCCCCGGCCAGCGTCTGGGTCCACTCGAGGTCGGCGTCCAGCCGGGCGTCGGAGAGGTACTCCTCGACCAGCAGCGCGTCGCCCGGGTCGTCCTCGACCAGCAGCAGCCGCGGCGGTCCCGCCGCCGCGTCGGCGGGACCGCCCTGCCGCGGGAGTCTGACGGAGACGTCGTCGGTGGTGTCGTCGGCGGTCACGGGCGTGCCGCCTCCAGCACGGCGGGAACTGCGGGTTCGGACAGGGTGAAGGTGATCCGCGCGCCCGGGGCGTGGGCGGGGTCGATACCGATGGTGCCGCCGTGGAACTCCACGACCTTCTTGCACAGTGCCAGGCCGATCCCGTTGCCGGGGTAGGCGTCGCGGGTGTGCAGCCGCTGGAAGATCACGAAGACCCGCTCGGCGAACTCCGGTTCGATGCCGATGCCGTTGTCGGCGCAGGCGAAGGCCCAGTGGTCGTCCTCCCGCCAGGCGGACAGGTGGACCTTCGGCGGCCGGTCGGGGGAGCGGAACTTGATCGCGTTGGAGAGCATGTTCTGCATCAGCATGCCCAGTTGGGTGGCGTCGCCGTGCAGCACCGGGAGCGGGTCGTGGGTCACCTCGGCGCCGGTCTCGGCTATCGCCAGGCTCAGCGCGTCCTCGGCCCGGCCAAAGACCTCCTCCAGGTCGACCTCCGCGGTCTCGCCGTGCACCCGGCCGACCCGGGAGAAGGCGAGCAGGTCGTTGATGAGGGTCTGCATGCGGTTGGCGCCGTCGACCGCGAAGGCGATGTACTGGCCGGCGCGTTCGTCGAGCTGGTCGGCGTAGCGGCGCTGGAGGAGCTGGCAGAAGCTGGCCACCTTGCGCAGCGGCTCCTGCAGGTCGTGGGAGGCGATGTAGGCGAACTGCTCCAGCTCGGCGTTGGACCGCTGCAGGTCGACGGCCTGGGCGTCCAGGCTCTTGCGGGCCGTGTCGCTGAACCGCAGTTCGCGGGCGAGCCGGGCGCGCATCCGGTCGACGTCGGCGGCGAGCGCGCGCATGTCCGCGGGACCGCTGGGGGTGACCTCGTGGTCGAAGTCGCCGTCGGCGACCTGGCGCAGGTCGTCGGTGAGCCGGGTCAGCGGCGCGGTGACACCGCGCCGCAGCCCCTCGAAGATCATCACCACCAGCACCAGGACGACCAGGACGATCAGCGAGAAGATCCAGTTGCGCAGCCGGTGCACATGGTCGAGTTCGGCCCGGTCGTGCGCCTGGACCGCCTGCAGGGTGCGCTGCAGCCGGGTGGTGCCGGCCCGCACGGCGTCGAAGTCCCGCTTGGCCTCGTCCGCCCGCTCGGACGCGACCGCCACGGGGCGGCCGGGCGGCGCGGCGGCGATCGGCCGGGCGAACCTGCTCTGCCAGGTCTCGGCGGCGGCGAGCGTCCGGTCGAGGTCGGCGAGCGCGGCGTGGTCGTGGGCGAGCAGCGTGCGGATGCGGGTCACGGCGTCGCGCTCGCGTGCGACGCCGTCGGTGTACGGGTCGAGGAAGGAGGTCTGGCCGGTGAGTCCGTAGCCGCGGACGCCGGTCTCCTGGTCCAGCAGCGCGCTCTCCAGCCGTACCGCCGAGACCAGCGCGGGGGAGCTGACGCCGACCAGGTGGTCGGAGACGTCGGTGGTGCGGCCGAAGACCCAGGCCCCGGCGACGGCGAGGACCGCCAGCAGGGCGATCGCGGCGCTCATGCCGGTGGTCAGCCAGCGCCGGGTGGTCCAGGCGCCGGGCGTCCATTGGCCGCGCGGGGGCGCTATGGGGTCGTTTCGCTCCGGCGGCTCGGAGGCGGGCTCCGCCGCCTCCGGCACGTCGTTGCCCGGGACGGCTCCGCTGCCGGTCACGTCGGCTCCTCGAAGGGACATGCCCGCCGGTCCGCGGGGGCGGACCTGCGGGTCGAACATGCCACGGGTTTGTGCGGCGGGCCATCGTACCCCGGACGACAACAGGCATTGTCGGCGCGGCCCCCGCCGAACGATAGGGTAGGGCAGGTGTCCGACCCTCCGTCCTCCGCGCCGTTCCACCACGCCCTGCTCACCGAGCTGGCCGAGCGGGCGGTCGACGACATCGCGACCCTGCTCGCGGCACGCGTCACCGCGCCGGCCGCGTCCGCCGCGCCCGTGGCCGGTCCCGCCGTCGCGGGCACGGCGGCGGGACCGGGCGCGGACGCGGGAGGCGCCGCGGGCGCGCTGGGCGTGCGCCCGGCGGGCATGAGCGTGGCGGGCCCCGCCGCGGAGCCGCTGAAGCGGCTGCGGGTGCTGGCCCACCTCGCGCGCGCCGTGGAGAGCCGCGCCGCGCAGGCCGCCGAGCACGCCGCCCGCTCGGGCGCCACGTATCCCGAACTCGGCCGCGCCTGGGGGATGACCCGCCAGGGCGCGCGCCGCCGCTGGCCCGGCCTGGTGTTCCGCCGGCCGGCCGACCGCCATCCCCTCCCCCTGCGAACCAGGAGCTCCGTCGTGAACAGTCTGCTGCCCCAGCACTCGTACGAGGTCCTGCTCGTGGAGGACGACGAGGCCGACGCGCTCCTCGTGGAGGAGGCGCTCAGCGCCAAGGGGACGGTGCGCTCGATCGCCCGCGCCACCGACGGCGTCGCCGCACTCGAGCACCTGCGCTCCCCTGACACCCGCGTGCCCGATCTGATCGTCCTGGACCTCAACATGCCCCGGATGAACGGCCGCGAACTCCTGGGCGTCCTGAAGGACGACCCGGAGCTGTGCCTGATCCCCGTGGTGGTGCTCACCACCTCGGCCACCCCGGACGACGTGACCGCGGCCTACCGGCAGCACGCCAACGCCTATGTCACCAAGCCGGTGAACCTGGACGACTTCCTCCAGGCGGTCCAGGGCATCGACGACTTCTTCCTGGAGACGGCCACGGTGCCCACCAAGGACGAGTGACCCCCGCGGGCGTCCGGCCCGCCGGCGCCGCGCGCCCGGTGCCGAAGGGCCCGGCCCCGGCCCGAACGCGCGTGCGTGCGGGGCGCCGTGGCGGGAAGCCGATGCCGGGGAGGCGCATCCCGCGCCCACCGTGGAAGCGTCGTCGGCGTCCGCGCCGACCGCCGGCAGGAAGGACGCGCGATGTTCGCAGCCGTGGGCGCCGTCGTCTTCGCGATCGCTTATCTGATCAACGTGACGAGCACCAGCACCGACGCGGCGTTCACGCCGCAGAGCCTGACCATCGCGGGGCTGTTCTTCGTCGCCCTACACCTCGCCGGCTTCGGCGCCGGGTGGTCGTACGCCCCCCGGCGCCGCCGTCGGCGCTGACCCGGCGGCCGGGCTGCCGCCGCGCTCAGGAGCCGGTGTCGTCGAGCCGCCGCCAGCGCGCCGAGGCCAGCGAGAACAGGCCGAACAGCAGCAGCCCGACCGCCACCGCGGCCAGCAGCCAGGGCCCGGCGGCGGTGTGCGCAAAGGTCCGCAGGGTGTCGTCCATGCCCTTGGCCTGCCCGGGCTCGAACCGGACCGCCGCGACGGTCACGAAGACGCCGGCGCCGGCGTAGACCGCGCCGCGCGCGACGCCGCCGGCCACGCCCGAGGCGGTGACCGCGGACCTGGTGCGTCGTCCCATCCGGCCGGTCTCCAGCTTCCGCAGGAAGTGGCGCTGGACCGCGCGCACCGCGATGACGGCTCCCGCCGCGCACAGGGCGATCCCGGCGGCGCCGGCGATCCACTGGCCGCCGGGCAGTTTCAGCGCGGCGGCCGTCCAGTCCTTGGACTCCTTGTCGCTGCCCCCTCCGCCGGAGCCGCCGGAGCCGCTCGCGTAGGCGGCGGTGCCCCAGCACACCAGTGCATAGAAGACCGCCCGGCCCGCGTCCGCGAGCCGCTTCCCGGTCTTCGCCCGGCCGTAGACCGCGCGGGCCGCGCGCCACAGCGTCATGCAGGCGAGCCCGGCCGCGAGCAGCCACAGCAGCGCCGTGCCGAACGGCTGCGCGCCGATCTGGTGCAGCGCGCCCTGCCGGTCGGCCTCCTTGCCGCCGTCGCCGAAGGCGATCCGCAGGGCGAGGAACCCGACCAGGAGGTAGATCACCCCGCGCGCCGCGAACCCCGCCCGCCCGGCCGGCTCCATCCCGGCGTGCACGGCGTGTTCGCCCCGGCCGCGCGAGCCGCGTCCTCCCAGGAGATGTGACGCCATCGGTTCCGCCTCCCTGACCCCGGTGTCCCCCGCGCGCCTCGCGCAGGCCGTTCGCCTCGCGCAGCGGCGTCTTCCCCACGCTCCGTCACCTACGCCCGTTCCACCGCCTGCTCGGGCCGGCTGCATGTACCGGGTGTCATGGGGCAGTAGCCGGTTGAGAAGACCGGACTCGCAGACCAGACGAAGACAAGACGAAGAGACGACGACAGAGAAGAGAAGAGGGGACAGCATGTCCATCTTGTGGGCGATCATCGCCGGACTGATCATCGGCCTGCTGGCCCGCCTGGTGCTGCCCGGGCGGCAGCCCATCCCGCTGTGGGCCACGGTGCTGGTCGGCATCATCGGCGGCCTGGTCGGCAACGGTCTGGCCGCGGCCTTCGGCGTCGGGGACACCAGCGGTGTCGACTGGATCCGCCACGGCTTCCAGGTGGGGGTCGCGGCCGTGCTGATCGCGGTGATCACCCCGCTGTGGACCGGGCGCCGCAGGGCCTGACCCGCGCGTCCTCACCACGGGCGACGGCCGCTGGGGCACGGGAGAGCGCTCCCGTGCCCCAGCGGCCGTGCTGCTTCGCGCGGGCGGGTCGCTACAGCTCGCGGCAGCGCACCAGCACCGCCAGCACCACCACGCCGGGGACCAGCGGCAGCCACGCGGTGACCAGGCGGTAGCCGAGCACCGTCGACGTCGCGGCGACCGCCGAGGCGCCCGCCGTCACCAGGGCGAGTCCGAGCGCGGCGTCGAGGGAGCCGAGCCCGGCGGGCGTCGGCAGCCAGCCGGTCGCCGTGCTCGCGCACAGGTAGGCGGCCACCACGCCGCTGGCCGGCACCGACGCGTGCACCGACTGCGCGACGGCGACCAGCACCGCCGCGTGGGTCGCGGGGAAGGCCAGCGATCCGCCCCACAGCGCCGCGACCCGCGCCCTGTTGCGGTGCAGCGCCCGCAGGTCGGCGGCGGCCGACGCCAGCAGCGCGCGCAGCCGCTCGCGCAGGCCCCGCGCACAGCGGACCAGTGCCACCGCGCCGGTCAGCACGGCCGCCGCCACCAGGCCGACCACCAGCGGGCTGCCGCCGGCGCCGAGGCGCCGGCGGCCACCCGGCGGATGTGCAGGGCGCCGGGGAAGGAGACCAGCACCACCAGCAGCAGCGCGCACCGGCCGATCACCGCGGCGCCGGCCCGCAGCGCGAGCGCGGCGACCGCCCGGGTGGGGCTCAGTCCGCGGCGGATCAGGAAGCGCAGGTTGACCGCGTTGCCCCCGACCCCGGCGGGCAGCACGTGGTTGGCGGCCGAGGCGGCGAACTGCGCGGCCAGCAGCCGTCCCGGCGGCAGCGTCTCGACGACCGCGCCCTGCTGCGCGGTGGCCGAGCAGACCCAGGTCATGAAGGCGGCGGCGCAGGCCGCGGCCAGCCACTCCCCGTCGGCCGAGCCCAGCCGCCCGGCGCTGGAGTCGATCAGCGGCCACTTGACCGCGAGGACGACCGCCACGGCCAGCGGTGGCAGCGCCATCGCGGTGGAGCGCACCGACGTCCGGCGCCACAGCGCATCCTCGTTGCGGACGATCGACACCGGACTCTCCTCGTCGCGTGAGCGGGCGCGGCGTACGAGACGCCCGTACGCGCCAGGCGTGCCGCCGCGGGAGGCGGCGGCACGCGGCGGCGGCACGGGACGGCTCGTCAAGAGTAGGCGTCAGGTCACGGTTGCTCCCACCCGCGCAGGGCCACTTGGGTCAACGTCGGGCGGAACATCAGCCGACGAAACGGTACCTCCGGCTCCTCCGGCTCCTCCCGCTCCCCCGGCGGCCGATCAGGCGGCCGGCGCCGTCCACTGCTGGTTGGCCCCTCCGGTGCAGGTCCAGATCTGCAGCCGGGTGCCGTTGGCGGAGCTGGGTCCCGTGGCGTCCAGGCACTTGCCGGAGCCGGTGTTCACCAGCGTGCCGCCGGAGCCTCTCGTCCACTGCTGGGCCGCCGTGCCGTTGCAGTCGTAGAGCTGCACCTGTGTGCCGTCCGCGGTGCCCGCGGCGGTCACGTCCATGCACTTGCCGAGCGCCTGCAGGGTGGCCCCGGAGGCGGTCCACGCCTGCGCGGCGGTGCCGTTGCAGTCGTAGAGCTGGACCGCGGTGCCGTTGGCGTTGGCGCCGCCCGCGACGTCCACGCACTTGCCGCCGTAGCCGGTGATGGCGCCGGTGTGGCCGGTGCCGGTGCCGGAGCCCTGGGTGCCGGACCAGGTGAAGGTCGCCGAGGCGCCGGCCGGCAGGGTGTAGGCGAAGTTCTCGTTGCCCCAGTTGACGCGCAGTTGCTGCGCCGAGGCGGACTCGTTGTAGGCGATGAGCGCCTTGGAGCCGTCGGGGTTCTTCCACGCGACGTTGCGGATGGTGGAGTTGTCGCCGGAGTCGATCCGGTGGGCGCCGGGCTTCACGAACTTGGTGAGGTGGCCCATCGTGTAGTACTCGATGGTGTAGTCGACCTGCCCGCTGCGGCTGTCGCCGTTGTGCACGGTGATCAGTCCGGTGCAGGTGCCGCAGCCGCCGTTGTGCGGGCCCATGTTCTGGTCGACGGCCAGGCTCCACTTGACCCAGCTCTGGCCCCAGTTGCGGGTGTAGTCGATCAGGTTCTCCATGTCCTCCTTCTGCTGGTTGCCGATCCACGTCCCGCCGGAGTGCTCGGTGTCGAAGGAGGGCACGTTCGGGTACTGGTTGTGGATGTCGGTCTGGGTGCTGACGCTGCCCTCGTAGCCGTGCCAGGCGATGCCGCCGAAGTTGGGGTCGTTGCGGATCGAGGCGTCGTCCACGGTGGGCGCAGCGAAGGAGGCGTAGGAGTCGGGGTTCCAGTCCAGCGCCAGCACCTTGGTGGACAGGTTCGCGCCGTGCAGCGCGGGCAGCAGGTCGTTCTTGGTGAAGTAGGCCAGGCCCGAGCCGTTCCAGTCGGCGCCCGGGTAGTCGCCGCCGACGGTCGGCTCGTTCTGCGCGGAGACGTAGTCGATGGGCACGCCGGCCGCCTGGTAGGCCTGGATGTACTTCACGAAGTACTGCGCGTAGGCGGCGTAGTACTGCGACTGCAGCCAGCCGTGCACGTAGGAGCCGTTGTCCTTCATCCACGGCGGCGGGGTCCAGGGCGTCCCCATCACCTTCAGCGCCGGGTTGAGCTGCTTGGCCTGCTTGGTCAGCGGCAGCACGTCGGTCTGGTCGTGCGCGATGGAGAAGTGCGCCAGGCTCGGGTCGGTCTGGCCGGACGGCATGTCGTCGTAGGTGTAGTTGGAGCGGGCCAGGTCGGAGGCGCCCATCGGGTTGCGCAGGAAGTCGATGCCGATGCCGTTGACCGGGTCGAAGAGCTTGGTCATGACGGTGTTGCGGGTGCTCGCGGACAGCGCGCCGCTGGAGTTCATCAGGTACGCGGCGGTGTCGGTGAAGGACGCGCCGGCGCCGGTGAACTGCTGGTAGGCGGTGTTCTCGTCGACCGTGACGTTCTGGCCGGAGCCGCCGGTGCCCGAGGCGAAGCTGATCGGGGCCTGCTGCTCCAGTCCCTTGACGACGTTGCGGCCGCCGGAGTCGCTGGTGGTGGTGAGGTACACCTGCACGCTCTCGCCGGCGGCGTGGGCGGTGGCGGACAGGGCCAGCACCGGGGTGAGGGCCGCGGCGCCCGCGGTGAGCATCCCGAGCAGGATGCGCCGCGTGCGCCGCCGCGGCCGGCGGCCGTGGGGGGCTGCGCTCATGGGTCGTCGCCTTTCTCGGCGGATTCTCGGTGGGGGGCACGGGGGCGCGCCGGGCCGCCCTGGTGGGCGGGGCCGGCACGGACGACCGCGCACGAGTGACGCGAAGCGCCGTGCGGCGAGGGGGCCCGCACGGTTGTTTCACGACTTGTTTCACGCCTTATATCGCGACGTGATTTAACTCGCGCGCATCACGGGACGTCAAGGCGTCGGACACGCTTCGGACACCTGAAACACCGTGAAACAACGGGCAGGCCGCCGGGGTTGGCCGGTGACCTGCGCGGAGCCGTTACGGCCGGTGCGCCGGTACCGGGTGCGCCACTACAGCCGCCCCCGCCGGAACGCCGGAACGCCGCTACAGTCGCCCCGCCGGTGCGCCGGTGCGCCGGAACGCCGGAACGCGGAGGGTCGCGCGGTCAGCGGCGGGCGCGGGCCGCGGCGGGCGCGGTGCTGCCGCGCGGCACCAGGACCGGCGCGTCGAGCCGGGTGTCGGGCACGTCCTCGCCGTCGATCAGCGCGAGCAGCGCCGCCGCGACGCGCCGCCCGTAGTCGGGGACGCTGCGGCTGACCGCGGTCAGCGCGGGGTGCACCAGCCGGCACAGCTCGCTGTCGTCCCAGGCGACGACGGACAGTTCGCCGGGGACCGCGATGCCCATCTCCTGCGCCACGCCGAGCGCGGCGACGGCCATCACGTCGTTGTCGTAGACCACCGCGGTCGGCCGGTTCGCGCCGGACAGCAGCCGGCGGGTGGCGCGGGCGCCCTCGTCGCCGGAGTAGTCGGCGTGCACGCACCGCACTTCCGACAGGTCCAGTTCGCCGGCCGCGGCGGCGAAGTCCTCGCCGCGCTCGCGGGTGTGCACGAAGTGCGCGGGGCCGGCGACTCTGGCGATCCTGCGGTGTCCCATGGCGGCGAGGTAGGCGAGCACCTCGCGGACCGCGGCGCCGTCGTCCAGCCAGACCGAGGGACGGCCCGGCGCGGGGTCGGCGTGTCCCACGACTACGGCGGGCAGGCCCAGTTCGGCCAGCAGGCCGAGCCGCGGGTCGTCCTCGCGCAGGTCCACCAGCAGCACGCCGTCCACCCGCCGCTCGCCCCACCAGCGCCGGTAGGCGGCCTCCTCGGCCGCCGCGTCCTCGGTCACCTGGAGCATCAGCGCGGTGCCCGTACCGGCCAACTGCGCCTGCACGCCGGAGATCAGCTGGGTGAAGAACGGCTCGATGCCGAGCACCCACGCGGGTCGGTCCACGACCAGGCCGATCGCGCCGGACCGGCCGTCGGACAGCGCGCGGGCGGCGCTGCTGGGGTGCCAGCCCATCCGCGCGGCCAGTTCCAGCACGCGCGCGCGGGTCTGCTCCGAGACGCCCGGCTTGCCGTTGAGCGCGTAGGAGACCGCGCCCTTGGACACACCTGCGGCCGCCGCGATGTCGGCGATGGTGGGACGCTTCTGCGGGCTCATACGGCCTCGGGCGGATGCGGGCCCGCGCGAGGAGCCGGCGGGCAGGCGGGCAGAGGGCGTGCACGTGGGGGCACGCGTGGGGCGCCGCGGTGCGGGGCAGAGCGCGTGCGGAGGTCGGCCGGGCGAACGATCACACCTTAACAACGCTGAACGCACAGCCGCCGCCGGGTCTTCCCGGCCGCCCGGCTACGCCCTGACCGCGGAGATCTCCAGCCGGACGTAGTCCACGACCGGTTCGGCGAGCCGGGCCGCGACCGCCTTGACGAACGGCTCGTGCTCCTCGGCCGGCAGCCGGTCGAGATCGGGGCCCAGGATCACCGTGGCCAGGAACGACTCCAGCTGCTCGCCCGGCTCGAAGCGGGCCGGGTCGGGCCGCAGCCGCACCTCGACGTCGGTGAAGCCGGCGGCGGCCAGCCGGCGTTCGGTGTCCGCCACGCCCGCGAACTCCCAGCCGCCGGGCGCGGCGCCGCGCACCTCGGCGACCGCCGCGTTCACCGCGGCGATGTTGCCGCGACCGCCGCAGTCGCTGACCAGGCGGGCGCCGGCGCGCATCCGGGAGGCCAGCGAGGCGAAGAGCGCGTCGTGGTCCTCGATCCAGTGGAAGGCCGCCACGCTGAACACCGCGTCGACCGTTCCGTCGAAGGGCAGCGGCCGGGTCAGGTCGGCGTGCACCACGTCGACCCGGTCCAGCCGGCAGGCCAGCCGCTCGCGCAACTGGTCCAGCATCCGGACCGACCCGTCCACGGCGACCACCCTGCCGGACGGCAGCCGGTCGAGCAGGCCCTCGGTGTCCCGCCCGGTGCCGCAGCCCGCGTCGAGGACCCGTTCGTCGCCGCGCAAGGGGAGCCTGCCCAGGGTCCGCAGGCCCCATCCCAGGTGCGGCAGCGGCAGCGAGTCGTAGGTCCGCGCGTCCCATTCCCGGGGCATGGCGCTCCAATCGTCGTGACGTCGTCGTCGGCGGTCCCGCGGGCGCGCACGGCCGGCGGACCTGGCGTCACCCTACGCCGCCCGGTCCGTATTCTGACACCTCGGTCTCACATATTGAGCTACCCGCGCGACGACCAGGCAGGTCTGCGGTCCTTGTCCACCAGCAGCGCGCGCACGCCCTCGTGGAAGTCCGGCTCGCGCGCGGTCCGTACGGCCAGCTCCAGCTCGCGGGCGAGGCAGTCCTCCAGCGTCGCGCCCTCGCCGGCGCGCAGCAGGTCCCAGGTGATCCGCAGGCTCATCGGCGAGGCGCCGTCGAGCACGGCGAGTGTCTCCGCGGCCCACTCCCGGTCCTCCTCGGCGCCCCCGGTCTCGGCGCCCCCCGCCTCGGCGCCCCCGGTCTCGGCGCCCCCCGCCTCGGTGCCCCCGGTCTCGGTGCCCCCCGCCTCCGCGGCCAGCCGCTCGCGCACCCCGGCCAGGTCCGGCGCGCCGAAGCAGCGGTCGATCACGGCGCGGCGCCCGGCGATCTCCGAGACGGGCGCGGGCGCGGCGAAGAGGTCCAGCGTGGCGGCCGGCTCCCCGCCGCCGAGCAAGCCGGCCTCCAGCGCCGGCAGTTCGGCCGCGGGCACGTAGTGGGTGGCCAGCCCGCACTCCACGGCGGCCGCACCGCCGATCCGGGTGCCGGTCAGCCCGAGCCACCGGCCGACCGCGCCGGGCAGCCGGGGCAGGAAGTAGCTGGCGCCGATGTCGGGGAAGAAGCCGATCGCGCTCTCCGGCATGGCCAGCGACGCGCGTTCGGTCACCACCCGCGCCGACCCGTGCACCGAGATGCCGAGGCCGCCGCCCATCGCGTAGCCGTCGATCAGCGCGGTGTACGGCTTGGGGTAGCGCGCGATCAGCAGGTCAAGGGCGTACTCCTCGGAGAAGTACGTCCGGACCGCGGCGTCGTCGCCGGCCATCCCGGCGTCGCGCATCGCCCGGATGTCGCCGCCGGCGCAGAACGCCTTCGGCGAGGTGCTGCGCACCACCACCGAGCGGACCGCGGGGTCGGCGCGCCAGCGCGTCAGCGTGTCGGTCATCCGCCGCACCATGGCCAGGTCCAGCGCGTTCAGCGCGCTCGGGCGGTCCAGGTCGATGACGCCGACCCCGGCGGTGACGTGCTCCCGCACGGACTCCCTCACGTGCGCTCCCCTCTCCCGGTCACGGCCCTTCGGCCCGGTCGCCCCTCCCGGCAGCCTAGACGCCGGACGTTCACCGCGGGGGGCGCGGTTCCCCCGCGCGCTCCTGGTGGTCGGCGCCCGGCGTCCGGGCAGCCGGAGCGACCGCGAGCGGGACGCGATAAGCTCGGCGCGAGCCGTGACTGGCGCGCAGGGATGGGTTCAACCATCGGGGAGCGGCTCGTCCAAGACATATGTGCCGTGCGCCTGGGCCGTCCCGTACCGCGACCGGAGGACAGCCATGGCGCAGCAGCACGACCTCACCGCACCGCCCGCCGCCGATGCGGCGGACGGCCGTACCACCGAGTCCACCGCCTTCCGCAGCGCGCTGGACGTGATCCGCGGCGTCGAGCCGCGCGTCGCCGACGCGATCGCGGCGGAGCTGACCGACCAGCGCGAGATGCTCAAGCTGATCGCGAGCGAGAACTACGCCTCGCCCGCCGTGCTGCTGGCGATGGGCAACTGGTTCAGCGACAAGTACGCCGAGGGCACCGTCGGCCGCCGCTTCTACGCCGGCTGCCGCAACGTGGACACCGTCGAGTCGCTGGCCGCCGAGCACGCCAAGAGCGTCTTCGGCGCCGCGCACGCGTACGCGCAGCCGCACTCGGGGATCGACGCGAACCTGGTCGCGTTCTGGGCGGTGCTCTCCCAGCGGGTGGAGGCCCCGGCGCTCGCCGAGGCCGGCGTGCGGCAGGTCAACGACCTGTCCGAGCAGGACTGGGCGAAGCTGCGCGCGGCCTTCGGCAACCAGCGCATGCTGGGCATGTCCCTGGACGCCGGCGGCCACCTCACCCACGGCTTCCGGCCCAACATCTCGGGCAAGATGTTCGACCAGCGCAGCTACGGCACCGACCCGCGCACCGGCCTGGTGGACTACGACGCGCTGCGCGCGAGCGCCCGCGAGTTCCGCCCGCTGATCATCGTCGCCGGCTACTCGGCGTACCCGCGGCTGGTCAACTTCCGGATCATGCGCGAGATCGCCGACGAGGTCGGCGCGACGCTGATGGTGGACATGGCGCACTTCGCGGGCCTGGTCGCGGGCAAGGTGCTGACCGGCGACTTCGACCCGGTGCCGCACGCGAACATCGTCACCACCACCACGCACAAGTCGCTGCGCGGCCCGCGCGGCGGCATGGTGCTGTGCGACGACACGCTGGCCGAGCACGTCGACCGCGGCTGCCCGATGGTGCTGGGCGGCCCGCTGCCGCACGTGATGGCGGCGAAGGCGGTGGCGCTGGCCGAGGCGGCGCGGCCGGAGTTCCGCTCCTACGCGCAGGCGATCGTCGACAACTCGCGGGCGCTGGCCGAGGGGCTGCTGAAGCGCGGGGCGAAGCTGGTGACCGGCGGCACGGACAACCACCTGGTGCTCATCGACGTGTCCTCGTACGGTCTGACCGGCCGCCAGGCGGAGGCGGCGCTGCTGGAGTCGGGCATCGTCACCAACCGCAACTCGGTGCCGCAGGACCCGAACGGCGCCTGGTACACCTCCGGCATCAGGATCGGCACGCCCGCGCTGACCACGCGGGGGCTGGGGACCGCGGAGATGGACGAGATCGCCGACCTGATCGACGCGGTGCTGTCCGGGACGAGCGCGGCCCCGGCTGCCAAGGGCGGCCTGTCGAAGGCCAATTACGTGCTGGCCGACGGCCTGGCCGAGCGGATCGCCGGGCAGGCCGCCGACCTGGTCGCGGGCTTCCCGCTGTACCCGGCGATCGACCTCGGCTGACCGGCCCGGCGCGGCCGGAGCAGGCCGGCTCGGCCGGCCGGGTCAGCTGAAGGACCACAGGACGCCGTGGTCGGCGATGGTCAGTGCGACGAGGACCACCAGGTCGGCGACGCCGAGCGCCAGGCCGAGCAGCGCGCGGCCCCGGCGGCGGGTGCCGCGCGCGTACGCGGTGACCGCCAGGACGATCGCGGCCGGGCCGAGCACGATGTTCATGACGAGCAGGCCGGGCAGGCCGAGCAGGAAGGACGCGACGGCCATGCCGTCGGCGTCGCGGCGGCCGCGCTCGGCGGCGGACAGGGCGGCCTTGGCGGGTGCGTCGGTGGACGCCTTGCCGGGCGCGTCGGTGGACGCCTTGGCGGAGGCGGGGGCCGGGTGCGTTGCGGTGTTCACGGTGTTCCCTTCCGAGGACGGTGGTGGACGGGCGGGATCGGCGGGCGCCGCGGGCGCTCGGCCGGCCGGCTCGGCGGCGGGTCTCAGCCGCGGTGGCGGCCGATCCGCTCGCGGACCGCGAAGCCGACCAGCCACGCGGCGATGACCGCGGCCGCGACGGTGAAGACGGTGAGCGAGGTGTGGGCGGCGGCGCCCATCAGGACGCCCATGCCGAGAAGGAGGACGACGAGGCTCATGTCTGCTGCATCTCCGAGGAGTTGAGTTTTCAGCTCACAGTTGTTCACTGACTTCTCCAGTCTACGCCGGGCACGGACTGGCGAGAGTCGGAGAACGGTTGTTTACTGAATGACATGAGTCACACTCCCGGCGTCCGCCAGGCGCAGAAGCAGCAGACCCGCCAGTCCCTGCTGGACGCCGGCCTGCGGCTGCTGGAGCACCAGAACCTCAGCAGCCTGGGGCTGCGCGAGCTGACCCGCGAGGTGGGCGTCTCCCCCGCGGCGTTCTACCGGCACTTCCCCGGCATGGCCGACCTCGGGGTCGCCCTGGTCGCCGAGTCGCTGGGCAGCCTGCACTCGATGGTCCGCGACGTGCTGGCGGGGTCCGGCGACTCCGCGGACATCATCGACCGCACCGTGGCGATCACCGCCGCGTACGCCGTGGAGCACCGGCCGCACATCCGCTTCATCGCCCGCGAGCGCTACGGCGGGGTACGGCCGGTGCGCGAGGCCATCGCGGCCGAGCTGGACCGGTTCGCCGACGAGGTGGCGGCCGGTCTGGCGGCCCAGCCCGCCTCGGCCGGCTGGCAGCCCGACGAGCTGCTGATACTCGCGCAGCTCTACGTCGACCACATGGTCATGACCGCCGCGGCGTTCCTCGACGCGGACCCCGGGGACCCGGCGGCGCACGAGCGCATCGTGCGGGCCGCGCGGCTGCGCATGCGGATCATCAGCCTGGGCCGCGCCCACTGGCTGGACCGCTGACCCGGGGACCGCCGGCCGGGCCGGCGACGGGCGCCGCCGAGGCGGAGCCGGTACGGACGGCTGCCGCGGCCCGCACCGGCTCTCCCCCGCTGTCCCGCCACTCCCCCGTGCGGGCGCCCGCGGCACACCGGCCGCACACCTGATCATGTACCGGACACCGCGGTCATGGGAGGACAGAACGTGCCAGCCACCTGCCACAACGCGCCAGATCCCGCGTAAGCTGCGATGACGTCCCTCGCGGCGGCCCGTGAGGCCGCGGTCCGCGTGCCGCGTCCGATCGCGGTCCGCTCGCGATCGGGCCTGCTCCGGCCGCAGTCGGCCGGAGCAGGCGGCAGCCGGCCGCCGCGAGTCGGCCGGCCGGTCAGCCGGTCAGCCAGCCAGTCAGCCGTAGTCCAGCAGCCTCCGGAGGTGCCCGGGATGCCGCCCGCCGACCGAGCCGACCGGCTCCGGCCGACCCGAGCCCCGGGCCCGGCCCCCGTCCGCGTAATTCCCGGTTCCGGCGCGGCGGGGGCGGGAGACGCGACAGGCACGGGGGACGCGGTCGCCTCGGCGGGGGCGGCGGAGGGCGCCGCGGGCGCCGCGGGCGCCGCCGGACCGGTGCCGGCGATGACGGAGAGCGTGGTCGTCCCCCGCTTCATCGCCACAGCCGCCGCGAGCAGCTGCGCGGACGCGGAGCGCATGGTGCGGGCGGCGGGCATCCCGGGCGTCCTGCGCGACCCGGAGACGGTACGGACCCCCTCGGCGAACACCTACCGGCTGTGGGGCTCGGTGGTCTCCCGTGCCGGACGCGCGGACGCGGGCCTGCTGGCCGCGGCGGAGTACGAGCCGGGCACCCTCGACCTGTTCGACTACCTGCTGAGCACCGCGCCCACGGTCGGCGAGGGGCTCGCCCGCGCCGCCGCCCACGTCCACCTGGTCAGCAGCAACTCCGTGTTCAGCTCGCACGAGTCGGACGACGAGATCACCTTCGGCTACGCGGTCCGCCACGGCGACGCCGAACTGCGGGGCGTGGTCGCCGAGTTCGCGCTCGCCGTGGTCGTCGCGCAGCTGCGGCACGCCACCGGGACCGCGTTCGCACCGATCCGCGTCGGCTTCGCGCACCGGGCGCCGCGACGCCGCGACGCGCACGCGGGGTACGCCGAGGCGTTCGGCGAGGCCCGCGTCGACTTCGAGACCGGCGCGGACACGATCACCCTCCACCGCGCCGATCTGACCCGGCCGTTGGTCACCGCGGACCCCGCGCTCGCGGTCATCATCCGGCGGGCCGCGGACGCGCTGCCGCCGCCCCGACAGGCGCCGGAGTCCGCGGTGCCGGGGCTGCACGCCGCGATCAGGGCCCAACTGGCGGACGGGCGGCCGTCGTTGGCGGAGGCGGCCCGGATGCTCGCGGTCAGCCCGCGCACCCTGCAGCGCCGCCTGGGCGAGTTCGGCACCACCTGGCGCGCGGAGTTGGACGCGGTACGGCGCGAGCAGTCGGCCGGGCTACTGCACACCTGCGCGGGTCCCGCGCAGCGCGCGGCGCGCCTGGGATTCGCCGAGTCCCGTTCGCTGCGGCGCGCGATGAGCCGGTGGGACGCGCGCGAGCGGGAGGCGTCCCGCCCGCTGCTGCGCGACGCCGTGCGCGACGGGGGCGTCGACGGGGTAGGGAACGGAACACGGGACGGTGTGCCGGACGACGTCCCGGGCCGGGTAACCGGCGGTGAACCGGGCGGCGGGCCCGGCGGTGAACCGGGCCGCGTAACCGGCGGTGAACCAGGCGGCGTGCCCGGCCGTGAACCGGGCCGCGTAACCGGCCGTGAGCCAGGCGGCGTGCCCGGCGGTGAACCGGGCCGGACGCGGGAGGGCGCCGGGCGGGACCGGCGCCGGAGCACGGTGGCCGCGGGCCGGGCGACCAGCCCGGAGGAGGAGGCGGAGGCGTCATGACCACGGACGGCCGGAACGCGGGCGGGCCGGCAACGGGCGGAACAGCCGGTACGGCCGCGGGAGCCGCGGACGGCACAGGCGGGAGGCCGGCAACCGGAGCGGGAACCGGCGCCGGAGCCGACGGCGGAGCGGGCGCGCGGGGCGGCGGCGGCGCGGGCGGCCATGGCGGCGCCGAACAGCCGCTGCCCGCCCACGAGTTCACCGAGGGCGGCGACCCGGTGTGCTGGCTGGACCGGGTGTGCGACGAGTGCGGCGCGATGCGCGAGGACCCGCGCGCCGCGGTGTGCGCGCGCTGCGGCGCGCCCGTGCCGGGGCCGGACGGCCCGGACGGGGCGGCCGTGCGCGGCGGGCACGACGCCGGCGAGCGGCACGCCGCGGACGGCGCGGCGTCGGCGTCGGAGGCGCCCGACGGCCTTCCCGACGGCCCGACCGACGGCGTGCGGTGACGTCCCCGGACGTCGTGGTCTTCACCGCGACCGCGGACTACCGGCACGACTCGATCCCGGCCGGCGCCGCCGCCCTCGCCGAACTGGCCGCCTCCCGGGGGCTGTCCGTACTGCACACCGAGGACCCGGCGGACCTGCGCCCGGACGTCCTCGACGGCTGCGCGGCCGTGGTCTTCCTCTCCCCCACCGGCGACGTCCTCGATCCCGGCGCCCGCGGCGCGCTGCGCGCCCACGTCACCGGCGGCGGCGGGTTCCTCGGCGTGCACGCCGCGGCCTGCGCGGAGTACGGCTGGCCCTACTACGGGGAGTTGGTGGGCGCGCGCTTCGCCCGTCACCCGGAGATCCAGCCCGCGCGGATCTCCGTCGTGGACCGCGCGCACCCGGCGACCGCCCACCTGCCGGCCCTCTGGTCGTGGACCGACGAGTGGTACGACTTCCGTCCCGGCCCCTCGGCCGCGGACGTACGGGTGCTGGCCACCGTGGACGAGGCCACGTACGACGGCGGGGCGATGGGCGCTCCGCACCCGCTGGTGTGGTGCGGGCGGTCCGGCCTCGGGCGTACGTTCTACACCGCGCTGGGCCACCTGCCCGCCGCGTACGCCGACGCGGACTTCCGCCGCCATCTGCTGGGCGCGCTGACGTGGTGCGCGCGCGTCGGGGACGCGCCGGGCGCATAGGTTCCGCGCCGCGCGCCCCGGCGCGGGAGGCCCGGAGCAAGAGGGGCGCACGCGCAGCCGCCGCGCGCCCGGAATTCTCGTCCTTCCAGGGCGCATCCGGCGACGGCCCTACTACCCTGAGCCACCAGCAGGAGGGCGACGTCGGAGCCGGGAGGGCCGTATGGACGCAGAGCCTGCACGGGGAGGGGACGCGGCGGCGGGCGGCGGCGGACCCGGTGAACGGTTCGCCGCGCTGCTGGCGCGGGCGGAGAACGGCGAGCGGGCCGCGCTGTTGGCGGCGGAGGTGCGCTCGGCGCTGATGCACCACTGCGGTCTCCAGTCCTGCCGCCACGCCAAGGGCCCGCCGCGGCCGATGAACCGCAGGACGTACCGCCACAGCTTCCTGCTGCCGGACGGCGGGGTGCGGCTGCTGTGGGAGCTGGAGCACGACACGGGACCGGGCGGCGGCACGGTGTACGCGCTGTTCACCGACCGCGAGGACCTGGCGGTCGCCGAGTGGGACGTCGACACGGCCTTCGGCTTCGCCGCGGGGCCGCCCGAACTGCCGCCGGGCCTCGGCGCGCTGGGCCGGGGGGTGGAGGCGCCGGAGGGTCCCGGCGGCGAGTGGCCGCCCGGCTCGTGGCCCTCGGACGCGCCGGGGCCGCGCGGCGCCGGCGGCCGGGCGGGCTTCCGCCGCGCCTACACCGAGAGCGACTCGGCGGACCACGCCTGGCGGCTGTTACGCCG
Source organism: Actinacidiphila sp. DG2A-62 (assembly GCF_035825295.1). Taxonomy (NCBI): domain Bacteria; kingdom Bacillati; phylum Actinomycetota; class Actinomycetes; order Kitasatosporales; family Streptomycetaceae; genus Actinacidiphila; species Actinacidiphila sp. DG2A-62. The sequence goes on along the minus strand of NZ_JAYMGI010000002.1, from coordinate 7,805,010 downwards.
GGCGGCCAACGCCGGCGCCACCGGCGACGAGATGCGCGACCGCCTGCGGACCGCGATCGCGCACGGCATCACCATCGTGACCCGGCGCAGCACGGTCGTCGCCGGCCGGCCGGTCTCGTGGTCGCTGTACGAGCACGCCTTCCTGCTGCTGGACGGCAGCGAGGTCAGCCTGTGGGAGATCGACCACACCCGCACGCCCAGCGGTGACCCGGTGTGCGAGGTCTACACCTCCCAGGACGCGGCCCTGGACACCGCGGTGCGCCGTATCGAGGCCGGCTGACCGCGGCGCCGCCCGCGGGTACGAGCCGCCGGTCGTCCAGGGCCCGCGCCTGCGGGCCGCGGACGGACCGGGCGCTCAGCCGCCGGCGACGGGCGTCGCGTACCGGGCCCGGGAGACCGCGGCGGCGAGCGCGTCCGCCCCGATGAGCTCCTCGTGCGTGCCGGGCGCGCCGCACGCGTACGCGCCGGAGACCGAGCCGGCCAGCACGCACGCGGCCAGGTCGCCGCCGGCGAAGCGCGTGTGCAGGAAGGCGGTGAGGAAGGCGTCGCCGGCGCCGTTGCTGTCGACCACCGGCCGTTCCGGGACCACGGCGGGGAACCGTACCGGCTCGCGGGCGCCGCGTTCCAGCACCAGGCAGCCCGCGGCGCCGTCGGTCGCCACCACCAGCTCCGCCCTGCCGCGGTCGAGGATGCCGCGGATCACGTCGGGAATGCGCTCCCCGACCGCGGCGGCGCTGAGGAACACCAGGTCCGCGCCGTACGCCCAGGGGTGCGCGCCGGGGTCCTCGCCGTCCCACGCGTGCAGGTCGGTGGAGGTCGGCCGGCCCAGGGCCGCGGCGTCGGCCAGGACGTCCCGCGCGTGGCCGGCCCGGGAGACGTGCACGTGCCGGGCCCGGCGCAGGTGCGGCAGGTAGAAGTCGCGCGGCAGGCGCAGGTCCGCCGGGTGGCGGCCGTCGAAGAAGGAGAAGCGGCGGCCGGAGCGGTCCACCAGGTTGACGCTGCGCGGGGTGCCGTGCGGCGCGGGCAGCGGGCTGAAGTCGAGACCGGCCGCGGCGTAGCGGTCCAGGACCAGCCGGCCCTGCGGGTCGTCGCCGAGGAAGTCGACGAACTTCGTGGCCAGGCCCAGCGCGTGGAAGCCGAGGGCGACGCCGTTGCCGGTGTGCGCGGGGTAGTCGAGGATCGGCGGTACCACGACGGAGTCGCCGCCGGGTATCGCCAGGTCGTCGACCCTGACGATGGTGTCGACGCCGGCGCCGCCCACCACGAGCACGTCGTGGGCGGGCGGTGGCGCCTCGTCAGGTCCGCCCTCGCTCGGGCCGCTCGGGCGAGCCGGGCCGGTCGGGGCGGTCGGGCCGGTCGGGCCGGTCGGGCCGGTCGGGGGGACGCTGGTCACGGGGCTGCTCCGTTTCCTCGGTTTCCTCGGTTTCCTCGGTTTCCTCGGTCGCGGGCGCCGGGCGGTCCGGCTCCCCCGGCTTTCTCTCGTCCGGTGGACAGTTCGCCGGCGAGCACGACCAGGGTCAGCCGGGACAGCGGCGGGACCGGGTCGGTGCGGCCGGCGTGGTGCCAGGCGATCATCAGGGTGAGTCGGATCATCCGCCGGGCGGCGTACAGCAGCAGCGCGGCGAGCGGGAGTTCGGCGCAGACCGCGGTGAGCAGCGACCCGGTCTGGTCGTCGCTGTGCCAGTCGAGGACGACGTCGAACCACGCGTCGCAGCCCAGCAGCGTGGCCGTCACCACGGCCCAGGGGATGAACATCTGCAGCCGCCGCCAGGCGCACAGCGCGGTGATCCCGAGGGCCACGATCAGCACGGCGTCGAAGCCCACCCAGGCGAGCTTCCACTGGTCCACCTCGCGGTGGTCGGGCAGGCTCGCGGACAGGTAGGCGATCCACGGGATCAGGAAGAGGAAGCTCCCGGTGACCACGGCGAGGAACATCCGGCGCATGTGACGCACATGGGGGTCATGCGGTGAGGGGGCCTCGGGCAGCATGCCCCTACTGTGCCGGACGGCCGGGCCGTGATCGAGGAAGCGCTCTCCGACCGCGGCTCGGGGACGCGGTCGGAGAGCGCTGGTCGGCGGGCGGGCCCGGGGACGGCCGTCGCCGCCCCGGGGCCGCCGGGAGAGCGCTCGCCGTCAGGGCAGCAGGCGCGGCGAGGCGTTGCGGGCCAGCTCCAGGGCCTGCTGGGGGAACCAGTGGCCGGCCGGCGGGTCGGTGTAGCCGCGCTCGGGGTCCTCGGGCCCCGCGGTGCCGCGGGTGCACTGGCCGTCGGACTCGCCGGGGATCTTCACCCACAGCCGGGCGTCCTGGAGCGGGTCGCCGGTGTTGAGGCTCGGCCGGGCGCCGGCGCCGCGGCCGGGCGGGTTGCACCAGTCCTGGGCGTCGGAGTAGACGCCGGCCGGCGGGACCCACGGCCCCTGCCCGTTGCGGCTGGTGTCGGTGACGAAGTGCTTCATCGCCGAGGGCGCGGCGTGCACGTTGGCGTCCAGCCAGGCCTGCGCGTCGGCGGTGGGCCAGTACTGGTTGGGGCACGCGGCCGCGTCGCCGCCGGCGCCGACGTAGCTGAGGCAGGACGAGACGAGCTTGCCGTACCAGGCGAGTTCGGCGTCCGAGCGGTAGTTGGAGATGTTCAGGAAGAAGCCGGTGGCGTCGTCGACGCCGCCGCTGACCAGCCGGGGCACGATGTCGTTGACGCTGTGCCAGGAGCTGTGGCCGGCGTCGAGGTAGACCTTGGTGCCGGCCAGTGGCTCCAGCGCGTCCACCGCGTAGTGGATCTCGTCGTAGCGCGCGGCGGTCCGGCTCCCCTGCGCGTCGTCCATGCCGCAGTCGGCGGGGAGCAGGGCGAGCGAGTCGGGCTCCAGCACGACGTCGGCCGGGCGGTTGCCGATGCCGGCCCGCACCGCGTCGATCCACGCCTCGTACTCGGCGGTGTCCGCCGCGCCGCCGGCCGAGTACTGCGCGCAGTCGCGGCCCGGGATGTTGTACAGCGAGAGCACGGGGAGCCGGTGGGCCCGCGCCGCGGCCGTCACCGTCTTGTCGACCGCCGCCCGGGTGTCGGCCGGGCTGGTGCCGCCGTCGAACCACACCGCCTGCGGGGTCAGCGTCAGGGCGAGCACCCCCGCGGCGTCCTTGAACTGCCGGTGCCGCAGCAGGTCCAGGACCTGCGTCCGGGAGTCCGGGTTGGCCGGCGGGGTGTAGAGCGCGGTCGGCGCCGCGGCGGAGTGCCCGGGCGCGCGGTGGTGCGCGGGCGCGGCGGCCTGGGCGGGCACCGCCGCGGCCACCGCGGTCAGGGCCGCGGCCGCCGCAGCGGCGGAGAGCGCTCTACGGGTTCTGGCGGCGGCGCTCCGGCCGGCGCGTGCGTGGGGACGCGACGGCCGGGCGCTGGTGCGGGCGCGTGCGGTCATACGGGTCGGCTCCTCGGAACGGCTGGCCGCCGGCGGCGGATGCCGGCGGGCAGGGCGGGCGGAACGGGAGGCGTGGAAGTGCCGCGGGTGGGGCGCCCGGACGCGGGGTGTGTATGGGAGCGCTCCCACTCGCGGCACGAGAAATTAACTCCTCACCGCGCACCCGCGTCAATCCCCTGTGCGCGGTTCAAGAAGTGAACGCGACGGCCCGGGGCGGCAGATGGTCGGGGACCCGGTCCGGGCCCCCCGGGAGGCGCGAGCGGCGAAGCCCGCTCCTGGGCCCCGGCCTGGTGGGAACACCGGCCGGGCGCCGGGACCGGCGCCCGGCGGGCACGGGCCGACCGGGCGTCAGAGGCCGGTCCGGCCGCCGTGGGTGAGCACTTCGTGCACGGGGAGGGTGGCGGCGCCGAGGGCCACCGCGTCCGGGCCGAGCCGGCCCAGCTCCACCGCGGTCCCGCCGGCCAGGTGGTCCAGGGCGTGGCGGCGCATGGCGTCGCGGACCGCGGGCAGCGCCGCCGGGCCGAGCGCGGCGCCCAGCCAGCCGGACAGGACGATCCGGTCGGGGCCGAGCAGGTTGACCAGGTTGGCGATGCCGATGCCGAGGTACTCCGCGGTCCGGGCCACGGTGTCGGCGGCGGGCCCCGGCGCGGCGGCGTCGGCCAGCAGCGCGGCGATCCGGCGCTCGGGGTCGCCCGGTCCCAGGTTGCGGGCGCCGGGAAGCCGCCGGTAGTGGGCGAGGACCGCCTCGGCGCCGATGTACGCCTCCAGGCAGCCGCGCGAACCGCAGCGGCAGGGCGCGCCGCCGGCCTCGACCACGGTGTGGCCCCACTCGCTGACCGCGCTGGTCACCCCGCCGGACGAGCCGGTGGCGACCGCCGCGCCGACGCCGACCGCGAGCAGCGCGACCACGGCGCGCCGGGCCCCGCGCGCGGCGCCGCGCCACATCTCGGCCTGCCCGAGGGTGCGCGCGCAGTTGTCGAGCCGCAGGGGCGCGGCGAGGCGCGGGCGCAGCAGCGCGCCGAACGGCACGCCGGACCAACCGAACGTGGGCGCGTGCACCACGCCGTCGGGGAGCACCGCGCCCGGCACCCCGACGCCGACGCCGAGCAGCCCGCCGGGGTCGGCGCCCGCCTTCGCGGTGACCTCCTCGACGCCGGCGGTGACCAGGCCGGCCAGCACGGCGGGGTCCGGGGGGCCTGCCGCGATCGGGTACGTGGCGGTGGCCACCGTCTCCAGCGTCCAGTCGAACAGGCCCACTTGGACGTGCGTCTCGCCGATGTCGACGCCGGCCACCCGGGCGTGTTCGGGCCGCACCCGCAGCAGGGTGCGCGGGCGGCCGCCGTCGGAGTCCAGCAGCCCGGCCTCGGCGACCAGACCGTCGGCGACGAGGTCGGAGACGACGTTGCTGACGGTGGCGGAGCTGAGGCCGGTGGCGCGCTGCAGGTCGAACCGGCTGGCCGGGCCGTGCAGGTAGAGCCGGGTGAGCACGGCGGCGCGGTTGCGGCGGCGCAGGTCCCGGGTCGTGGTCCGGCCCATGTCGGGCGTCACCGGGGTCCCCCTCACGATGTCGGGCCCGCCGCCGGGCCGGGCCGCCGCGGCGTCGGGCTGCGGCCTGCGGCCGGAGGAGCCCGGCCGACGCGGGCCCCACGACGCCGTTCCCGGGCACGGCGCGCCCGGGACGTCACGCGGCACGACCACATGGTGCCAGAAGACGGGCGGCGGCCGAGTGCTCGGGGAGCGCTCTCTGGGCGCCGGCGAGGCGGGTCGACCGCGCAGACCTCCGATGCCTGGCGCCGGCGCCGTCCGGTGGGCGGCGGGCGCGGGTGCCGTGCGGCGGGTGCGCCGGGCGTCGTCCGCGGGCGGCGTGCGTGCGGGTGCCGGGAGTGGGCCGCGCGCGTGCCGGTGCCGGGCGTGGGCCGCGTGCCGGTGCCGGGCGTGGGCCGCGTGCCGGTGCCGGTGCCGGGCGCGGACGGCGGTCAGCCGCGGCCGGCGCCGCGGTAGAGGTCGAGCTCGCCGTCGAGTTCGACGGCCAGGACCGTGGCGTGCGGGTCGGTGTCGGCGGCCGCGGGGGCGTCGATCCACAGCACGCCGGGGACGTCGTGCAGGCCGCCGGTGACCCGGTGGCCGAGCTCGGCGCCGGTGCCGACCACGCTGACCCGGCGCACCCGGTTGCGCAGGCCCCGCACCGAGACGGTCTCGCGGGGTGCGTCGAAGCAGGTCAGGTAGAGGGTGCGGCGGTCGCCGGAGAGCGTGCTGGGGCCGTAGTGGTGGCCGGCGGGCAGTCCCGCGACGGTGCCGTGCACCGCCGCGGCGTGCCGGGAGATCCAGCCGCCGAGGCCCTCCAGCCGCTCGGTCTGCTCGGGGGTGATGCCGCCGTCCTCGCGCGGGCCGACGTCGAGCAGCAGGTTGCCGCCGGCGCCGATGGTCTCGGTGAAGTAGCGGACCAGCTGGCCGACGGACTTGTGGCGGTCGTCGTGGCCCTGGTAGCCCCAGGAGTCGTTGACGGTCAGGCACAGCTCCCACGGTCCGTCCGGCGGGGTGAGCGGGACGCCCTGCTCGGGGGTGGCGTAGTCGCCGCGGTGCAGCATGCGGGCGTTGAGCACGGTCCGCGGGTTGACGGCCAGGATCTCGTCGGCGAGTTCGTCGATGCCCCACTGCTCGGGAGAGCGCTCCCACTCGCCGTCGAACCAGAGCAGGTCGGGGCGGTACCGGGTGGTCAGCTCGCGCACCTGGGCGTTGCGGTAGGCGAGGTAGCGGCGCCAGGCCGCCGGGTCCTCGGCGCCGGGTTCGGGGCTGCTGAGGCGGTTGTCGTTGACGGGGACCTGGAGGGGGTCGGGGTCGGGGTGGCGGACGGTCGGGTAGTCGGGGTGCGACCAGTCGGAGTGCGAGTAGTACAGGCCGACCCGCAGCCCGCGCTCGCGCAGGGCGTCGGCGTACCCGGCGACCAGGTCGCGGCCGGCCGGGGTGTCGCGGGCGACCGACAGGCCGTGCGGCGCGCCGGTGTCCCACAGCGCGACCCCGTCGTGGTGGCGGGCGGTCAGCACCGCGTACCGCGCGCCCGCGCGTACGAACAGGTCCGCCCAGGCCCGCGGATCGTACGCCGCGGCGGTGAATCCGCGCAGCTGCCGCATGTACTGCTCGCGGGTCATCTCGCCGCCGTAGAACGCCCAGGACTCGGCGACGCCGTCCACCGCGTAGATCCCGTAGTGCAGGAAGATCCCGAGCTTGGCGTCGGCGAACCAGGGTTGCATGGGCATGGGCCAGGTCCTCACAGGTGATTCATCGGAGGTGTCAGCGGATCACCCCCGACTCTAAGCGCGGCCGGTCGCAGACCCCGATCCGGGTGCGGCGTAGGCCTCCCGGAGGCTTTCCGCCGCTCTGACCGGAGAGCGCTCCACCGTGGGCGGCGGATCAGGGGGCGCCCGTGGAACGCGCGCGGAGCGGTGGCCGTCGAGTCGCGCGAAGGAGGCGGAGGAGCGGAAGCGGGGGCGCCTCCCGTGGGTCAGGACACGGGAGGCGCCCGGGCCGGCCGGGGCTGGAGGACGTCCGCACGTCCGCACGTCGGCCCGGCCGGGACGGGTGGGCGGCCGGGCGGACCCGGCCGCCGCGTTCATCGGATGAACGGCCGCGAGAGCGGTTGCCGTGCTGCCGAGGGGCCGGCGTGCAGGGTGTACGGCCCCGGTCGGCCGGTCCACCCGCGCTCCGCCGGGGACCAGCGCTCGAACGCGCGGGCGGCGACGGTCACCTCGGCGACCGCGCTGCCGCCGGGGCCGGCGGTGACGGCGGCGAACCCGGCCAGTCGCGGGCCGCCGTCGTCGTACCCGTCCGGGCCGGTGGTCAGGTACACCTGGACGACCTCGCGGCCCGGTCGGGCGCCGGTGTTGCGCACCCGTACCCGGACCAGGGCGCCGCCGCCTGCCGGGTCCGGCGCTACGTCGAGGTCCTCGTAGGCCCAGGTGGTGTAGCCGAGTCCGTGGCCGAACCAGTAGGCGGGCTCGGACCCCGCCCGCCGCCAGGCCCGGTGGCCGAGGTAGGGGCCCTCGGCGTAGTCGAGGACGCCGTCGACGGGAACGGTGGACGGCAGCGGCGCGCCCGTCGCGCTACCCGGCCAGGTGGTGGGGAGCCGGCCGCCGGGTTCGGCGTGCCCGAACAGCACGTCGGCCAGGCCGTGTCCGGCCTCCTGGCCGGGGAACCAGCTCACCAGCACCGCGGGAGCGCTCTCCCGCCAGGGCAGTTCCACCGGCCCGCCGGAGTTGACCACGACGACGGTCCGCGGGTTGGCGGCGGCGACCGCGGCGACCAGTTCGTCCTGGCGGCCGGGCAGCGCGAGCGCCGGGCGGTCGAAGCCCTCGCTCTCGATCTCGTCGGTGGTGCCGACCACCACGACCGCCGCGTCCGCGCCGCGCGCCGCCGCCACCGCGCGGGCGAGCAGCTCGTCCTCGTCCGGGCGCGGCGGGTCGGCGGCGAGCGCGACGGCGTGTCCGTGGCCGTCCTCCCAGCGGCGCACCGCGACCAGCAGCACCTCGTCGCCCGCCGCGACCTTGCGCGCGGCGGTGCGGAAGGAGGGCGCGACGTGCACGTACGTCGGGTCCGCCGACTCCGGCTCGACGAAGTCGTGCACGATCGTCTCGCCGTCCGCGCGCAGCGTCACGGTGTCGAGGCCGACCACCGAGAACCGCCACTCCCCCGCGGTGTCGGCGGTGACCAGCGCGCTGACCTCGACGGCCGCGGCGGCAGCGGCGGCGTGCGGGGCGTCGCCGGGTTCCAGCACCCGGCCGGAGAGCCGGTGTTCGGCGTGCACCTCGGAGCCGTCGGCGGCCAGGTAGCGGACCAGGACGCCGGGGCGCCGGTCGCGCGGGTTGCGGGCGTTGCCGGCGTGCACGGGCGTGGGCCGGTTGGTGAGCAGCACGCCGTCGGCGTGCACGACCTCGGCGCCGCTGCCGGAGAGCGCTTCCCGGATGCCGTCGAGCGGTGAGACGACCTCGGCGGGGAACACCGCGGCGCTGCCGCCGCCCTGGACGCGCGCGGCGGCGGCGTTGGGGCCGAGCACCGCGAGCCGCCACGGCCTCGCCTCCGGCGTGGCCGCCGGGCGCAGCGGCAGGACGCCGCCTTCGTTGCGCAGCAGGACGCAGCCGGCTGCCACGGCGCGCCGCAGCAGGCGGCGGGGATCGCTCTGGGCCGTGGGGGCGGGCGGCGCGGGCCGCGCGGCGTCGACCGGCAGTCGCGGAGACGCGGGCGGCGCGGGGTGGACGCTCGGCGCGGACTCGGCGGAGGGCGCGGGCTCGGTGGCCCCGGAGGAGAGCGCTATCCCGGCGGGTGTCGTCGGGCCGGCCGGCCGGGGACGTCCAGGGCGCCGACGCGCGCGGCCAGGAGCAGGAGCCGCCGCACCTTGTCGTCCACCGCGGCCTCCGGCACCCGGCCGGCGCGTACCGCCTCGATCAGCGGCTCCTGCCACAGCGGGTGGGGGCCGGGCATCGCGAGGTCCTGCCCGGCCAGCGCGGCGGCCTCGGTGGAGCGGACCGCGCCCCAGTCGGAGACCACCGCGCCGTCGAAGCCCCACGTGCCCTTCAACGGCTCCTCCAGCAGCGGGCTCTCGGACATCGTGACGCCGTTGACCCGGTTGTAGGCCGACATCACCGTCCACACCCCGGCGCGCACGGCGGCCTCGAACGGAGCAAGGTACACCTCGTGCAGCGTCCGCTGGTCGAGGCGTGCGTCGAGGGTGAGGCGCTCGGTCTCGGAGTCGTTGGCCACGTAGTGCTTGGCGGTGGCCGCGACGCCGCCGGACTGCACGCCGCGGATGTACGCGGCGCCGGTGCGGGCGGTGAGCAGCGGGTCCTCGGAGAAGCACTCGAAGTGGCGCCCGGCGCGGGGGCTGCGGTGCAGGTTGAGCGTGGGCGCGAGCAGTACGTCGACGCCCTTGCGGCGGGCCTCGGCGGCGAGCAACGCGCCCAGTTCCGCGACGAGTCGCTCGTCCCAACTGGCGGCCAGCGCGGTCGGCGACGGCAGCGCGAGCGAGGTGTCCCGCTCGTCCCAGCGCTCGCCGCGCACCCCGGCCGGCCCGTCCGAGAACACCACCGCCCGGAGCCCGATCGCCGGTTCCGCCGGCAACCGGAACGTCGCCGCTCCCGACAACAACCGCACCTTCGCCGCGAGGTCCAGCCGCGCGACCAGCGCGTCCATCTGCTCCCCGATGGCCCGACCGGCGCCCCCCGCACCCCCGGTACCCCCATCCGCCGCGCCGCCGCCGCCGGCGAACCCGTCAGACGCACCCGAGCGCGCGACACCCCCCGCGCCGGCACCCCCGGCATCCCCGGCGTGCACGGCGCTCCCCTGCCCGCTCGCATCGGGAGCGGCGCCGCCGACACGTGCGGCATCGACCGAAACGTCCGACGGACCCCGCATCTGACCGACGACAGCACCACTCCCGCCCCCGGCGTCCCCGACGCCCCCGGCAGAGGCGGCGCTCCCGCCCGCGCCCGCGTCCGACGCACTGCCCGCGGACACAGCCGCCTCCGCTGCCTCGGAACGGGCGGACCCCGCGAACGCGCCCGATTGCGCCCGCACCCGCCCCACACCGGCATCCCCGGCGTCCCCGACACCCCCGGCAGGGGCGGCGCTCCCAGCCGGAACCGCGTCCGACGCACTGCCCGCGGACACAGCCGCCTCCGCTGCCTCGGCGTCGGCGACGGCGTCGTCGATCCCAGCAGGCGCGTCCCTGCGCGCCCGCGCCCGCCCCGGGTCCGCGGCGCTCCCCGCGCCGGCGCGCCGGGCTGCCGCCGGCCCGGCCGTAGGCGAGGCGGCAGCCGGCGCGGCCGTGGCGCCCGGGACCGGGGCGCGGAACGGGGTGTCCCCCGCGCCCACGCCCGGGACCGCGCCGCCGGAGGCGGCGGGGGCGGCCGGGTTCGCCAGGACCGCCGGGCCGTCCTGCGCGGGGGCCCGCGAGGAGCCCGCGCGGGCGGCGTCGGGGGCGCGCTCCGGCGGGGGGTCCTGCGCCGGGCCCGCGGCGGGCGGGGTCGGCGGCTCGGAGTCGTCGGCGTCGTCGGCGGCCGCGACCGCGGCGGCGTCCGTCATGGGGGTCCCTTCGGGTACGGGAGCAGGGGCCGGGGAGGGCCCGCGCCGTCCCGTCCGCCCGGCGGGCGAACGGCACGGGGCCGCGGACACGCCCCGGGCACTGGGCGGTTGAGCAGCGGAACGGCGAAGCGGCGTCGGAGGGCTGAGGGCGGTCGCGGTGCGCCGCGACGTGCGCGACGGCCGCGCGCCCCGCGCGCACGGGGACACGGACGGCCCCCGCAGCGCGGCCTCGTGACGGCCCGCGCGGTCGCCCACGCAGCGACCGCGGGCCCGGTCGCCCCGCCGCGCGGCCTCCGCGACGCCGCGGGTGCCGCAGGCACGCCGACCCGACCGGGACCCGGCACGGACGTCCCGGCCGGGACCGCGTGCCGCGGACCGCCGCGGACCGAGGCGGACCGAGGCGGTCACGGCCGACGTCGTCGGCCCCGCGGGACCGGGACCAGGACGCGGCCGCGACCTGCCTCGCGCGGCAGCGGCCCCGTCGGCGGCCCGCGGCCCCACCCGCGGAGTCGTCGGCGGAGCGGACGGTTGCCGCCGCAGATCGACGGGAGAGCGCTCTCCGAACGCCTCACTTTCGGCCGTCGACCGACACGCTGTCAACCCCGCCACCCGTCACCCGGGACAGCACCCCCGCACGACCGTCGACGATCGCCGGCCGAGTCGTCACCGTTTCGTCCGCAAAGCCCGTCCGCGCGCCGCCGCTCGCGTCCGATCCCTTGACACCCCGGAAATCCAGCGGCAACCATCGGGGCCGACGGAGAGCGCTCTCCCACCACCCCGGAAGCCCCCGGACAGGACAACACGACCCTCACACCCCCACGACCCCCCGCGCGACTCCGTTCCGAGCCCCCACTCGCCCACTCCCCGACGCACACCCTCTTCTTCCCCCTTCCCCCCTCGCAGGAGACCGCGATGCAAGTCCTCCCCGGCCGTGCCCGTTCCCTCCCCCCGCCGCTGCGCGCCGTGCTGCTCGCGCTGCTCGCCGCCGGTCTGGCGGTGTACGCGCTGGCCGTGCCCGCCTCGCGCGCGCACGCCGCCGACAGCCTGCTGTCGCAGGGCAAGCCCGCGACCGCGTCCTCGTCCGAGGGCGCCGGCTACGCCGCCGCGTACGCGGTCGACGGCGATCCCGGCACGCGCTGGGCCAGCGCCTGGAGCGACCCGCAGTGGCTGCGGGTCGACCTCGGCGCCACCGACACCGTCACCTCCGTGGTCCTCACCTGGGAGGCGGCGTACGCGAAGTCGTTCACGATCCAGACGTCGAACGACGGCACGAACTGGACCGACGTCTACTCCACGACGTCCGGCACCGGCGGCACCCAGACGCTCGCCGTCAGCGGCTCCGGCCGCTACGTCCGCATGTACGGCACCGAGCGGCCCGGCGGGTACGGCTACTCCCTCTGGGAGTTCCAGGTCTACGGCACGCCCGGCACCGGGACCTCCGGCGGCACGACCAACGGCGGCACGACCAACGGCGGCACCACGAACGGCGGTTCGACCGGCGGCAGCTCCACCGGCGGTTCGACCGGTGGCTCGACGCCGCCCGGCAACTGGACCACGGTGTGGAGCGACGACTTCAACGGCTCGTCGGGCGCCCGCCCCAACACCGCCGACTGGCAGCTCGACACCGGCACGTCCTATCCCGGCGGCGCCGCCCAGTGGGGCACCGGCGAGGTGGAGACGGCCACCGACTCCCCGGCCAACGTGGGCCTCGACGGCTCCGGTCACCTCAACATCACCGCGCTGAAGTCGGGCACGTCCTGGACCTCCGCGCGGATCGAGACCAAGCGCAGCGACTTCGCCGCGCCGGCCGGCGGCCAGCTCCAGATCTCCGCCGTGCTCAAGCAGCCCGCGCCGGCGAAGGCGTTGGGCTACTGGCCGTCGTTCCGCGCGATGGGCGCGGCGTACAAGAGCGACACCACGACGTGGCCCGCCGTCGGCGAGAGCGACATCATGGAGGACGTCAACGGCCGCAACCAGCTCTCGGCGACGCTGCACTGCGGCACCGCGCCGAACGGCAACTGCCGTGAGTACAACGGGATGACGAGCGGACTGGCGACCTGCGCAGGCTGCCAGAGCGGCTACCACACGTACTCCGAGGTCGTGGACCGCACCACGTCCGACGAGCAGATCCGCTACTACCTCGACGGCAAGCAGATCTGGCAGGTCAGCGAGTCGCAGGTGGGGACCGCGACCTGGCGGGCCGCGGTGGACCACGGGGTGTACCTCGACTTCAGCCTGCGGATCGGCGGTTCGTACCCCAACGCGGTGTGCGGGTGCACCTCGCCGGCCGACGACACCTCCTCCGGGGGCGTGTTGAGCATCGACAGCGTCACCGTGGCGCAGAACACCGGGACCGCGCCGGCGCCGCTGAGCGACCCGCCGGTGCCCTCGGGCGCGAGCACCGTGCACGTGACCGGCTCGCAGGGCAACTGGCAGTTGACGGTGGACGGCAAGCCGTGGCAGGTCAAGGGCGTGACGTGGGGCCCGTCGACGGCCACCGCGGACGCGCACATGCGGGACCTGAAGTCGATGGGCGTGAACACCGTGCGCACCTGGGGCACCGACGCGAGCAGCAAGCCACTGCTGGACTCGGCCGCGGCGTACGGGCTGAAGGTGGTCAACGGGTTCTGGCTCAACCAGGGCGCGGACTACGTCAACGACACGACGTACAAGACGAACACGCTGAACGACATCAAGAACTGGGTGACCACGTACAAGAACCATCCGGGCGTGCTGATGTGGGACGTGGGCAACGAGGTGATCCTGACGACGCAGGACCACTACTCCGGCGACCAGATCGAGCAGGAGCGGATCGCGTACGCCAAGTACGTGGAGCAGGTGGTGCAGGCGATCCACGCGATCGACCCCAACCACCCGGTGACGTCCACCGACGCGTGGACGGGGGCGTGGCCGTACTACAAGCAGTACACGCCGTCGCTCGACCTGTACGCGGTGAACGCCTACGGCGCGGTGTGCAACGTCAAGCAGGACTGGGTGAACGGCGGTTACACCAAGCCGTACATCGTGACCGAGTCCGGTGAGCCGGGCGAGTGGGAGGTGCCCGCCGACGCCAACGGCGTCCCGACCGAGCCGAGCGAGACGCAGAAGCGGGACGGCTACACCAGCGCCTGGAACTGCATCGCCGGGCACACCGGGGTGGCGCTGGGCGCGACGATGTTCAACTACGGCGAGGAGAACGACTTCGGCGGGATCTGGTTCAACCTGACGCCGGAGGGCTGGCGGCAGCCGACGTACTACTCGGTGGCGCACGCCTACGGGGGCAGTGCGCAGTCCAACACCCCGCCGGTGATCGGGTCGATGACGCTGAGCAGCACCTCCTCGGTGCCGGCCGGCGGCACGTTCACGGTGACCGCGCCGGCCACCGACCCCGACGGCGACCTGGTGCGGTACACGCTGATGTACACCTCGAAGTACGTGGACGGCGGGACCGGGCTGCGGCAGGTGGACTTCACCCAGAGCGGCGACGGTGTCTTCACCGCGACCGCGCCGAAGACCCTCGGGGTGTGGAAGGTGTACGTGTACGCCTTCGACGGGCACGGCAACGTGGGCGTGGAGACGCGGTCGTTCCGGGTGGTGGCGCCGCCGGTGAGCGGGACGAACGTGGCGCTGGGCAGGCCGGCGACGGCCTCGTCGTACCAGGCGACGGGCAACGGGGCGCCGTACCCGCCGTCGAACACGGTGGACGGCAAGTGGGACACCCGCTGGGCCAGCGACTGGAGCGACCCGCAGTGGGTGCAGGTGGATCTGGGTCGCACGACGGCGGTCAAGCATGTGCAGCTGGGCTGGGAGTCGGCGTACGGCAAGGCGTACCAGGTGCAGGTCTCGGACGACGGGAACACGTGGTCCACGCTGTACTCGACGACCTCGGGCACCGGGGGCGTGGACACCCTGGACGTCAACGGCTCGGGCCGCTACGTGCGCGTCACCATGACGCAGCGGGGTACCACGTACGGGTACTCCCTGTACGAGTTGGGGGTGTATGCGTAGCGAACGGGCCCGGGAGAGCGCTCTCCTGCGTGGTATAACTGCCGTATGACCAGCAGCCGGCCACGCCTGCCGACCTTGGAAGACGTCGCGCGCAGCGCGGGTGTGTCGCGCGCGACCGTCTCCCGGGTCGTGAACGGCACCCGGAACGTGGACCCGGAGATCCAGCGGGTCGTCCAGGAGGCCGTGCAGGCGACGGGGTACGTGCCGAACCGCGCGGCGCGTTCCCTGGTCACCCGGCGCACCGATGCGGTGGCGCTGGTGTTCTCGGTGCCGGACCACCACACGGCCGACGATCCGTTCATGGGGCGGGTGTTCAGCGACCCGTTCTTCGGGCGGATCGTCGGCGGTCTGCTGACGGTGCTGCGGCCGCGCGGGGTTCATCCGGTGCTGATGCTCGCGGACTCCGAGGAGGCACGGCGCTCGATGGTGGCGGGGCTGCGGCAGGAGCACATCGACGGCGTGGTGCTGGTGTCGATAGCGCCGGGCGACTCGCTGCCGTTCCTGCTCACCGAGGCGGGCGTGCCGACGGTGGTGTTCGCGCGGCCGACCACGCCGCTGCCGATCAGCTTCGTGGACATCGCGCAGCAGGCCGGGGCGCGGCTGGCGGCGGACCGGCTGGTGGAGCGGGGGTGCCGGCGGATCGCGACGATCGCGGGGCCGTACGACTCGGCGGCCGGCCGGGACCGGCTGACCGGGTTCCGCGACGCGATGGCCGAGCACGGTCAGCCGTACGTGCCCAGCGTCGAGGGCGGGTTCACCCAGGAGGGCGGCGAGCGGGCGATGCGTCAGCTGCTCGACCAGCATCCGGAGACCGACGGGGTGTTCGTCGCCAGCGACCTGATGGCGCAGGGGGCGCTGCTGGTGCTGCGGGACCTGGGCAAGCGGGTGCCGCAGGACGTGGCGGTGGTCGGTTTCGACGACAGCAGCGCGGCGATGGCGTCGCGGCCGCTGCTGACCACGGTCCGCCAGCCGGTGGAGGACATGGCGGCGGAGATGGCCCGGCTGCTGATGGCGCAGGTCGACGACCCGGCTCAGCCGACGCGTTCGGTGATCTTCAAGACGACGCTGGTGGTGCGGGAGTCGGCGTAGCGCCGGTGGCGGGCACGGCGATCGCGGTGGCCAGCAGTCCGTCGCGGACGATCCAGCGGCCGGTGAAGACGTCGGGTCCGATGCCGTCGGCGAGCAGCGGCCCGGGGATCAGCAGCCGTGCGGTGTACGTGCCGCGCTGGGTCCCCGCGCGCGGCCCGTCGGCGGTGTCGGTGTCGGGGAACTCGCTGTCGGGGAACTCGTCGTGGGTGAAGGTGAGTTCGGCCTCGGTGAAGCCGAGCATGCGGCGGTGGTAGGGGTACCACGCCTTGTAGACGGTCTCCTTGGCGCTGAACAGCAGCCGGTCCCAGTGCACGTGCGGGGCGCGGGCGGTGAGGGCGTCGAGCGCGGCGCGTTCGGGGCCGGTGGCGAGGATGACGTCGAGGACGCCGCCGGGCAGCGGGGCGTGGGGTTCGGCGTCGATGCCGAGGGCGAGGACGTCGGTGTGGCGGGCGACCGCGGCGGCGCGGTAGCCGTCGCAGTGGGTGATGCTGCCGACGACGCCGTCGGGCCAGCGGGGCGCGCCGCGTTCGGCGTCGCGCAGGACGGGGCCCGGGGGGCGGCCGGTGAGGTCGTGCAGCGCGCCGCGGGCGCAGGCGCGGCCCGCGGCGTACTCGGCGCGGCGCTTGGGGACGGCCCGGGCGACGGCCGGGGCCTCCTCGGGGTGCAGGGGCGCGGTGTCGAGTTCGGCGCCGTAGGCGGCGCGGGTGCGCACCGAGGGCGGCACCAGGTGCTCGATCACCGGCGGGCGCCGAGGCGGCCGGGCAGGATCAGCCGGGGTCCCTGCGGGCCGATGGCGCGGGCGCCCCACTCGCGGGGGTAGCCGAGCGAGGCCTCGGTGAAGCGGATGCCGTCGCGCCAGATGACCCGGGGGATGTGCAGGTGGCCGTAGACGACCTCGGTGGCGCGGTAGCGCACGTGCCAGTCCTCGGTCAGCTCCGTGCCGCACCACAGGGCGAAGGAGGGGTAGCGCAGCACCTCGGTGGGTTCGCGGTGCAGCGGCCAGTGGTTGGCGAGCACGGTGGGCAGCGCGGGGTCGAGGGCGTCCAGCCGGGCGGCGGTCGCGGCGACCCTGGCGCGGCACCAGTCGTCGATGCCGGGCAGCGGGTCGGGGTGCAGCAGGTGCTCGTCGGTGCAGACCACGCCCAGTTCGCGGGAGTGGGCCAGGGCCTGTTCCTTGTCGGCGGCGCCCGGGGTGCCGTCGCGCCAGGTGTAGTCGTAGAGCAGGAACAAGGGGCAGACGGCGACCGGTCCCTCGGGGCCCTCCCAGAGGGGGTAGGGGTCTTCGGGGGTGATCACGCCGAGGCCGCGCAGCTCCCGCACCAGGGCGTCGTAGCGGGCCTGGCCGCGCAGGTCGGGGTCGCCCGGCGGGGTCCACAGCTCGTGGTTTCCGGGCAGCCACAGGACCTCGGCGAAGTGGCGTTTGAGCTGGGTCAGCGCCCACACGATGTCGGTGAAGCGCTCTCCGACATCGCCCGCCACGATCAGCCAGTCGCCGTCGTGCCCGGGCCGCATCCGTTCGACGATGGCGCGGTTGTCGTCGTAGCCGACGTGCAGGTCGCTGATCGCGAGCAGCCGCGCGCCGGGCGGCGCGGGGGCGGTCATCGCGGGTCCCGGCGGGTGGCGTGGCGGATCTCGGGATGCGGCACAACGGAATACTCGCACCGCGCCACGGCGGCGGCCAACCCTTGATATTGCCCTCGGGGGCGCGGCCGGCCGCTCGCGGTGCCGGCCGGGGGTCAGTCGCGGTCGACCAGGACCGCGGCGCCCTGGCCGACGCCCACGCACATCGTGGCCAGGCCCCGGCGGGCGCCGGTGCGGCGCATCCGGTGCAGCAGCGTGGTCAGGATGCGGGCGCCGGAGCAGCCGAGCGGGTGACCGAGGGCGATGGCGCCGCCGGTGGGGTTGACCAGGTCGGGGTCGATGCCGAGTTCACGGACGCAGGCCAGGGCCTGGGCGGCGAACGCCTCGTTGACCTCGGCCTCCTGCACCGAGTCCACCTGCCGGCCGAGGCGGGCGAGGACCTTGCGGGTGGCGGGCACCGGGCCGATCCCCATGACGTCGGGGTGGACGCCGACGCTGGCGCCGGCGGCGTAGCGGCCCAGGGACTCCAGGCCGAGGTCGTGCAGCGCCTCCTCGCTGACCAGCAGCAGGGCCGCGGCGCCGTCGTTCATGGGCGAGGCGTTGCCGGCGGTGACGGTGCCGTTGTCGCGGAAGACCGGTTGGAGGGAGGCGAGGCGCTCGGCGGTGGTGTCCTCCCTGACGCACTCGTCGACGGTGACGACGACGCCGTCCGGCCGGGTCACCGGGAGGATCTCGGCGTCGAACAGTCCGTCCTTGCGGGCCGCGGCGGCGTTGCGGTGGGAGCGCAGCGCGAAGGCGTCCTGGTCGGCGCGCGAGACCCGGTGGCGGTCGGCGACCTCCTCGGCGGTCTCGCCCATGGAGAGCACGCCGTGCAGTTCCGGCATCCGCGGATGGGTCAGCCGCCAGCCGAGGCGGGTGTCGTGGGTCTGCAGGGCGCGTGGGAGCGCCTCGTCGGGGCGGGCCAGGACGAAGGGGGCCCGGCTCATGGACTCCGAGCCGCCCGCCACGGCGACGTCGGCCTCGCCGGAGGCGATCATCCGGGCGGCGGAGGTGACGGCCTCCATGCCGGAGGCGCACAGCCGGTTGACGGTCGCGCCGGGAACGCTGTCGGGCAGTCCGGCCAGCAGCACCGCCATCCGCGCGACGTTGCGGTTGTCCTCGCCCGCCTGGTTGGCCGCGCCCCAGTAGACGTCGTCGATGCGGGCCGGGTCCAGGGACGGCACGTCGGCGAGCAGGCCGCGCAGCACGGTGGCGGCGAGGTCGTCGGGCCGGACCGTGGAGAGCGCTCCACGGAGCTTGCCGATGGGGGTGCGGCGGGCCGCGGCGAAGTGGACTGGGCGCATGGCTGGCTCCTGGTCGGGCGGGCGTGCGGCGGGTCGGACGCGGGTGCGCCGGCGCGTGGTGTGCGGCGGGCGCGCGGTGGCCGCGCGCGGCGGGTCGCGCCGGGCGGCCTCCGGGTCCCGGCCGGACGCGCGGCGCGGTCGGTCGGGACCCGACTGGGAAACTAGCACCGCAAGTTTATGGCGGCGAGGGGCGGGCGCGCGGCGAGCGGCTGGGAGAGCGCTCACCAGGGTGTGGAGACGTGCCGGCGCGCCGATCACCGCGCTCGCCGGAGGACGCGCCACCGCGCCGCGAGGCGTCCGCGGGGCCGGCCACGGCGGCGGCGGGGTCGGCCGAAGAGGCCGCGGGACCGGCCGGGGGGTCTGCCGGGCCGGCCGAGGCGATGACGGGACCCGCCGGGGCGGCGGCTGCCGCGATGCCCGTGTGGACCCGTTCCAACAGCGCGTGCAGCTGGGCGCGTTCGCCCGCGTCCAGCGGCGCCAGGAGTCGGTCCTGCACGGCCGCGATGCGGTCCCGGCGGGCGGCCAGGGCGGCGCGGCCGTCCGCGGTGAGGGTGACGGTGACGCGGCGGCGGTCGCCCGCGTCGCGGGTCCGCTCCGCCCAGCCGCACGCGGTGAGGTCGTCCACGATCTTCACCATGTCGCTGCGGTCGATCGACAGTCGCGCCGACAGGTCGCGCTGGACGTGCGGGCCGAAGTCGGCGAGGGCGGCGAGCACCGCGACGTGCCACAGCCGCAGCCCCTCCGCGCCGAGGTCCGCCGCGACGGCGCCGCGGGCCGCCTTCCCGGTCCGCGACAGCAGGTACGCGGTCAGCCCGGTCAGCGTCGGCGGCGGCGCCGCCCTCGTCGCGTCGTCCATGGACAACATTGTAGGGTCGGACCGATGATGGGTGCGCACCCATCAATGCACGCACCCGCCGAGCACGGGCCCACCGCTGCCGCCGCGCGCACGGCCGCCCCGCGAGTCACGGCCCCGGCTGCCCCGCCCGCCACCGCAACTGCCACCGCCACCGCCACCGCCACCGAAGGGATCTCCGTGGACGCGCTCCACCCCCGCCTGCTCACCGCCGACTTCGCGGCAGCCTTCCGCTTCTACGACGCGGTGCTGCCGCCCCTGATCGGCGCGGTCCGCTCCTCCGGGGACGCCGCCGGGCCGTACGCGAGCTGGGACGTGGGCGACCAGGGCGCGGTGATGCTGCTCGATCGCGCGGCGATGGCCGCGGTCGCCGGGACACGGGCGCTGCCCGCGCAGGCGCCGCCGGCCCAGGACACGGCGATGCTCGTCAGCCGGGTGACGGACGTCGCCGAGGCGTACGAGCTGTGCCTGCGGCACGGCGCCGCGCCCGTCGCTCCCCCGGCGGCCCGGCCGGAGTGGGGCCCGACGCTGCGGACCGCCCACGTCCGCGACCCCGAGGGCCGCCTGCTGGAGTTCCAGTCGTACTGACCCGGACCGCGGGGCCCGGACGCCCGGACGCCCGTCGCGCCCGCCCCGCCGGACCGGACCCGTACCGGACAGCCGTACCGGACAGCCGGACCGGACCCGCACCACCCCGCCGGACCGGACCCGCACCGCACGGTCGGAGGGGCCTGGCCGGCTCCACCGCGTCTTCGGTGGATCGTCAGCGCATACGGCCCTGGAGGCGCTCCATCGCCCGGCGGTCGCGCTTGGTGGGGCGGCCGGCGCCCCGGTCGCGCACGCCCATCGCGAGCGCGTCGGTGCGCGGCGGCGGGGGCGGGCTGTTGTCGACGTAGCACTCGACGGCGACGGGCGCGCCGACCCGCTTGGCGATCAGCCGGCGCACGACCACGACGCGTTCGCGCCCGGCGTGGAAGAGGCGCACCTCGTCGCCGGGCTTGACCTGCTGGGCGGCCTTCACCCGCTCGCCGTTGACGCGTACGTGGCCCGCGCGGCAGGCGGACGCGGCGAGCGAGCGGGACTTGGTGAGGCGGACGCACCAGATCCAGGTGTCCACGCGGACGGGGGCCGCCGGCTCGGCGGCGGGCTGGGGATCGGCCATCTTCCGAGCGTATGACGTCACGGCCGCCGCGCGGAAACCGGTGACGCAGGTGCGCGCGCGGGCCGCGTCGGGCCGGCGTGGGCGCGCAGGGTTACGGACGGCGGGCGGTCGGTGGGCGCGCGGGGTTACGGACGGCGGGCGGGCCAATTGGCGTTGGCAGGCTGATCGTTACGTGGGATTTAATGGTCGGACCACTCGCACCCGCGTCCAGGGCGACCGCCCGGGACCGCCCTCGGCTCATGGACGGAGGCCGGCATGGAGCGACACGAGATCGAGGCGTTCCTGACGCTGGCCGAGGAGCTGCACGTCGGCCGGACCGCGCTGCGGCTGCGGGTGACGACGGCGCACGTCAGCCAGGTGATCGGGAAGCTGGAGCGCCGGGTCGGCGCGCCGCTGTTCGAGCGCAGCAGCCAGGGCGTGCGGCTCACGCCGATCGGGCGGCGGCTGCACGAGGACGTGCGGCCGGCGTTCGAGCGGCTGGAGGCGGCGCTGGCGACGGCGGTCGCGGCGGGGCGCGGGGTGACCGGGACGCTGCGCGTCGGCTTCGTCGGACCGGCCGAGGGGCCGGTGCTCGCGGGCGCCACCGAGGCGTTCCGGCTGCGCCACCCAGGCTGCGAGGTGAGCGTGCGCGAGGTGCGGATGGGCGAGGCCCTGGAGCGGCTGCGCGCGGACGCGCTGGACGTGCTGATCGCGTGCCTGCCGGTGGCCGGGCCCGACCTGGCGAACGGATCGGTGGTGCTGTCGGAGCCGCGCGTGCTCGCGGTGCCCGCGCGGCACGCGCTCGCGCGGCGCGCCTCGGTGTCCGTGGAGGACCTGGCGCACGCCGAGGTGCTGCAGGCGCCGTGCTCGCTGCCGGACCACTGGCGCGAGCCCGGGTCGCCCCGGGTGACGCCGGGCGGCCGGGCGATCGCCGAGGGCCGGTCCGCGGCGACCTTCGGCGAGGTGCTGGCGCTGGTCGGCGCGGGGCACGGTGTGTTCCCGGTCGGTGCGCACGCGACGCGCGCCCATGTGCGGCCCGACGTGGCGTTCGTGCCGTTCCACGACACGCCGCCGCTGGACTGGGGTCCGGTGTGGCGCGCCTCGCGCGCGAACGCGAGGATCCGCGCGTTCGCGGAGGCCGCGGCCCCGGGAGGGCGGCGCACCGGCGCGGCGGCGACGGCGTCGGCCCCGCGCCTGTAGACCGGCGCGCCACGGCCGGGCGTCCCGGACACGCCGGGCGCGGGCTCGCCCCCGCGCCGCGCCCGCGGCGGTCCAGGGGCGAGGCCGTCGCCCGCACGGCCGCCCTCGCCGCCTGAGCCGCCGCGCACCCACCGCGCCCGGCGCACCACCGCACCCACCGCACCGCCGCACCCGGCGCACCCGCCGCTCAGCGCGCGTACACCGCTCAGCGCGCGTACACCGCCACGAAGTCCCGGGTCGCGGTGACGTAGTAGCGGTCCGGGGGGTCCTCGAAGTCGAGGATGTTGGTGGGTTTGGGGTTCGAGGGGTCGCGGCTCGCGTCGTAGGACATGAAGGAGGGCCAGGCGCGGTTCATGTCCAGCGGCATGGCGCGTACCGCGCCCGCGCGCTGCATCAGCTCGGCCAGGGTGCGGGCGGACAGCGCCTGGCCGACGACCATGATGACGTCGCCCTGGGCGGTGACGCCGACGCCGGAGCGCTGGACGAACATGCGGCTCTGGTCGCTGACCCCCCACTTGGAGTCGTCGTCGATGTCGGGGACGACCCGGCCGCCGTCGACCATCAGCTCCAGGCACTGGCGGACGCCGACCACGTCCGGGGTCATGGACACGTCGCGGCCCCACTGGCCGATCCTGATCGAGCCGTCGCGGTAGAAGACCTCGGACGCGGCGCCGTCGCGCAGTTCGCCGGACGTCTTGCCGTCGAGGTAGAAGCCGCCGCGCGAGCCGCCGTCGGTGACGCGGAAGCCGCCGTTCCAGGTGGCGACGAGGCCGGTGCGCTGCCCCTCGGGGATGGTCGGGGGCACGTCGAAGTCACCGCCGGGCTCCCGCGCGCCGGGGTGCAGCTGGAAGCGGGCGTACTTCCCGCTGATCCACGCGACGGCGGCCTCGTACGAGGTGTGCTCGGCGTCGGGGCGCACATAGGTGCCCTGGACGATGGGCTGGTCGTGCGCGGTGGCCAGCGTGCGGTAGACGCCCTCGCCCGGGAGCGCCGGGCTGACCAGCGGCTTCATGGGGGCGCGCAGCGGTACGAGGGGCGCGGCGGCGACGTGCGCGGGCGAGGGGGTGGCGGGCGCGGTGTCGTTCATCCGGGCCAGCGCGTCGGCGGACAGGCTGCCGCCGACCCTGGGCGGGTTCATCTCGTACTGCCAGTTCTCCAACTGGTCGACGACGAAACCCAGCTCGTGGTCGCGCGCCCACTCGGCGAGGCGGGCCTGGGTGCTGTCCTTGCCCGGATAGGTGAGCGCCTTGCCGACGGACCAGCCCAGGGCGCCCGCGCAGACCACGCACACGCCGAGGACGCCGCGGGTGGTGAGCTTGCGGCGGCGCAGCTGGGCGGTGGTCAGGTCGCGGCGGTGCTTCCAGGGGAGCAGGCGTCTGCGCCGCCGGGAAGCGCCGGGGGCGCCCTCGGCCTCGGGATCGTCCTGCTCCACCTCGGAGATCTGGCCGTGGGCCATGGCGCTCCTTCCTCCACCTGAGCGGCATTAGTCGTATTACCTACCTCATGTCCGCTTCCTCGGCCGTCCCCTCCCCCGGGCGCGAAAATGCACCCGGCCGCCGTACGCCCACGGCCCGCGCCCGACGTAGGGTGGCGCTCGCCCGCGGGCCGCCGCGACGGCCGCGCGCGGGCACGGGGACGGAGCGCGGCGGGCACGGGAGGGGCGGGGGCGCATGGGCGCGGACACGCGGACCGAGGAGAACGACCCGGCGGGCGAGAACGACCGGGCAGGCGTGGACGGGCAGGCGGGCGAGAACGGGCAGGCGGACGAGGACGAGCCGGCGGACGAGCCGGCGGACGGGCAGGCGGGCGATCCGCGGATCGGCGCGGCGATCGCCCGGCTGACCGCCTCCGGCGTCCTCGGCGGCGCGGCCGGCGACCGCGTCGCCCGCGTCACCGCGCTCTCCGGCGGCACCTACAACACCCTTGCCGCCGTCGAACTCACCGGCGGCGAGCGCCTGGTGCTCAAAATCCCGCCGCCGCTCGGCGCGCCCGGCCTGCGTTACGAGCGGGGCCTGCTGCACGGCGAGGCGTTGTTCTACGCCGCGGCGGCCACGGTCGGCGTGCCCGCCCCGCGGGTGCTGCACACGCGGGGCGACCTCGCGCCGGGCGCCGAAGCGGACGCCGACGTGGACGCACCCGCGGATCTCGCCATGAACACCGCCGCGGACACCACCACGAACACCGCCACGAACACCGCCGCGGACGACGTCCCCTTCGCGCTGATGACCCATCTGCCGGGCGTCACTTGGTGGTCCGCGGCCGACGGCATGGAGGAACGGGAGCGGGACCGCCTGCGGGAGTCGCTGGGGCGGATGGTGGCGCGGCTGCACGGCGTCGCGGGCCCGGGCGTCGGCTATCCGTCGCGGAGCACCGGTGCGCCTGGCCGCTGGGCCGAGGCGTTCGCCGCGATGACCGGGGCGGTGCTCGACGACGCGGAGCGGTACGGCGCGTGGCTGCCGCGGCCGGCCGCGCGGGTCCGCGCGGCGCTGGCGGCCGCAACGCCGCTGCTGGCGGAGGTGACCACGCCGGCGCTGGTGCACTTCGACCTGTGGCCGGGCAATGTCCTGGTGGACGGCCCGGCCGGGCGGCGGGAGATCAGCGGCCTGATCGACGGCGAGCGGATGTTCTGGGGCGATCCGCTGGCCGACTTCGCGTCGCTGTCGCTGTTCGCCGCCGACGCCGAGCGCGATCCGGCGTTCCTGGCCGGTTACGGTGCCGGCGGCGGGCGGACCGTGTTCGACGCGGGGGCGCTGCGCCGGATAGCGCTCTACCGGTGCTATCTGTACCTGATCATGCTGGTCGAGGTGGTGCCGCGGGAGTACGGCGCGGAACACACCGCGTGGGTGCGCACGTTCGCCGGGCCGCGGCTGGAGGAGGCCCTCGGCGCGGCGGCGGGCTAGATGAGTAAGTCCGAAGTCTTCAGGGTGCAAAGGCGCGAGGGCCTCGTTGTTTGTGTGTGACGACAAACCTCAAGGCCCTCGCGACAGCACTCTACGTGAAGATCGATGACTGTCTGGCAGGATCGCGGCGCTCAGGACGCCCGCCCCGACTGTCGGACGCCGAACTGCTGACGCTGGCGGTCATGCAGGCACTGCTCGGCTTCGTCTCCGAGGCCAGATGGCTGCGCTACACCCGCACCCACCTGTCGGCCGAGTTCCCCTACCTGCCCGGCCAGTCCGGCTACAACAAACGCCTACGCGCCGCGAACACCCTGATCAGCCGCTTCATCCGCACACTGGCCCGCGACAGCGACCTGTGGCACGACGACGTGTGGGTCGTGGACTCCACACCGGTGGAATGCGCCCGCTCCCGCCCGACGGCCAAACGCTCCGACCTGGCCGGATGGGCCGGCTACGGCTACTGCCCCTCGCACTCACGGTTCTTCTGGGGCCTGCGTCTGCACCTGATGTGCACCCCCGGCGGACTGCCCATCGCCTGGGCTCTGGCCAACCCCAAGGTCGACGAACGCGAAATCCTGGCCGACATGCTCACCCGCGACCCCGACCTGCCGGCCACCCACCCCGGGCAGACCATCATCGGCGACAAGGGCTACGTCTCCCACCAGCTCGACGCCCACCTGGCGCAGCTGGGCCCGACCCTGATCAGACCCAGCTACCGCAACCGCAAACCCCGCCCCGACGAGCACCTGCTCAAGCCGATCCGGCAGCTCATCGAGTCCGTCAACGACACCCTCAAAGGCCAACTCGACCTCGAACGCCACGGCGCCAGAACACCAGAAGGAGTCCTGGCCCGCATCGGCCAACGCATCCTCGCCCTGACCACCGCCATCTGGCACAACCGCAACACCGGAAGCCCCATCACCAGATCACTGATCGCCTACGACCACTAACCCCCAGACTTCGGACTTACTCATCTAGGTCCCGCGCGCCCCGCCGCGCGCGTACCGTCACGGACCCCGCCCGCCGGTCGTCATCAGGGCAGCGTCGCCACGACCGCCGCGTACGACAGGCCCGCGCCGTAGCCGAGCAGCAGCGCCGTGTCGCCCGAGGCGGCCTGCCCGGAGGACAGCAGCGCGTCCATCGCCAGCGGGATCGACGCGCCCGAGGTGTTGCCGCTGGTGACGATGTCCTTGGCGACCGCGACGCCCGGCGGCAGGCCGATGGCCCTGGTCATGCTGTCGATGATTCGCTCGTTGGCCTGGTGCGGGACGAACGCCTGCAGCTCGCCGGGGGCCACCCCGGCCGCGTCCAGCGCCTGGCGGGCGACCTTGGACATCTCGTAGACCGCCCAGCGGAAGACCCGCTGGCCCTCCTGGCGCAGTGCGGGGAAGGGGTGGCCGGGGTCCTTCTTCAGGGTGTCCCAGGGCACGCTCTGCCGGATCGCGTCCGCCTGCGAGCCGTCCGCGCCCCACACCGCGGGGCCGATGCCCGGCTCCTCGGCCGGCCCGACGACCACCGCGCCGGCGCCGTCGCCGAAGATGAACGCGGTGGAGCGGTCGGTGAGATCCAGGATGTCCGACATCCGCTCCACGCCCACCACCAGGACGTGGCCGCCGCGGGCGCGCACCATGTCCGAGGCGAGCACCACGCCGTGGACGAAGCCGGCGCAGCCCGCGGAGACGTCGAAGCCGGCCGCGCGGGTCGCGCCGACCCGGTGCGCGATCTCGGTGGCGACGGCCGGTGTCTGCATCAGGTGCGTGAAGGTCGCGGCGATGACGCAGGTGATGTCCTCGGGGGTGAGGCCCGCGGCGGCCACCGCCTTGCTCGCGGCCTGCTCGGCCATCACGCCCAGCGTCTCGTCGGGGCCGGCCCAGCGGCGGCTGACGATGCCGGTCCTGCTGCGGATCCACGCGTCGGAGGAGTCGATGGTGCGGCACACCTCCTCGTTGTCCACGACGCGGCGCGGTCGGTACGCCCCGACGCCGAGGATGCGGGAGTGGGCCGCGGACGGGCGCGTTTCAGCTTTCATGGGAGCCTTTCGGACGAGGCGTCGGGCCGGGGGCGGACCCCCGGCCCATCCTCCAACGCGCGGCACCCTCCGCGGGTTGCGGGGCAGGTTTCACGCCACCCGGACCGGCCCGCGAGGGCCGCGTCCCTCCTGAGTGGGCGGGGTGTCGGCCGGTACGTTGGGGGCGTCGGCCGCAGGGCGGCACCATCGACCGGAAGCGAACATGTTCCAACACCTCCTGCACATCACGGTCCGGCAACGCATCTTCATCGGAACGTTGACGACCTTGGGCATGTGGCGTAGAACTACCCTGCAGTTGCGATGGCGTTTCATCTTGGTGACTTCTGTTGGAAACGGATCGGTGCTGGAGCCGCCCAGAAACCTCCCGAATCCGCCAGCATTTCGCCTTCGGCCCCCCAGTAACGCCCACACACACATGGAGGCACCATGTCGGACGTCGAGTCGTCGGGCAGCACGGCACACAGCCTGTCCGCGTCGCGCAGGAACGTACTCAGGGGGGTGGCCGGGGCCGCGGGCCTCGCCGCGGTCTCCGGAGGGCTCCTCACCGCCTGTAGCTCCAGCGATGACGACAAGAAGAAGAGCGGCGGCAGTTCCCAGCCGGTCGCGGGCAGCACGGTGACCTTCGGGTCGAACTACTCCGACCCCGCGCCGAAGGCCGCCTTCGCGTCGCTGACCACCGCGGCCACCGCGAGCACCAAGGTGAAGGTCAAGATCAACACCGTTGACCACAACACCTTCCAGCAGAACATCACCAGCTATCTGCAGGGCACCCCGGACGACCTGTTCACCTGGTTCGCCGGCTACCGGATGCAGTACTTCGCGGCGCAGGGCCTGGTCGAGCCGATCGACGACGTCTGGGAGAAGATCGGCGGCAGCTTCAGCGCGCCCGCCAAGCAGCTGTCCACGGGCCTGGACGGCCACCAGTACCTGGTGCCGATCTACAACTACCCGTGGGTGGTCTTCTACAACAAGAGCGAGTTCGCCAAGCGCCACTACGAGATCCCGACCACCTGGGACGAGTACGTCAAGCTCGCCAAGAAGATGAAGTCCGACGGCCTGATCCCGATCGCGTTCGCGGACAAGGACGGCTGGCCGGCGCTCGGCACCTTCGACATCCTCAACATGAGGATCAACGGGTACGACTACCACATCAAGCTGATGAAGCACGAGATCCCCTGGACCGACCAGGGCGTGCACACCGTCTTCCAGCACTGGGCCGAGATCATGCCCTACCTGCAGAGCGGCGCCAACGGCCGGATCTGGCAGGACGCCACCAAGGCGCTGGAGGCCAAGCAGGCCGGCATGATGTTCCAGGGCACCAACCAGGTGGCCGCGCAGTACGTCACCGACAAGGCCAACCTGGACGACCTGGACTTCTTCACCTTCCCCGCGATCAACCCGCAGTGGGGCCAGGACTACATGGACGCCCCCACCGACGGCTTCATGCTGAGCAAGAAGGCCAAGAACACCGACGCCGCCAAGGCGATCCTGGAGTACATCGGCACCGGCCCGGCCGAGTCGGCGTACCTGAAGTCCGACCAGTGGGACGTCGGCCTGGTCACCGGCCTGCAGGTGCCCACCTACAACGCGATCCAGAAGAAGTCGGTCACCGAGATCGCCAAGTGCAAGTCGGTCGCGCAGTTCATGGACCGCGACTCCGACCCGGCGATGGCCAACGCGATGATCTCGATCTGCCAGAAGTTCATCGACGACCCCAGCACGAGCAACATCGCCTCGCTGCAGAAGAGCGCGGAGTCCCAGGCGAAGGCGATCTACTCCTGATGAGTTCCGCCTCCCAGGTGCACGACCCGGCGGCGGCCGGGGCCCGGTCCGAGAAGGACCGGGCCCCGGCCCGCCGCCGTCGCCGCATGCGCCATATGACCGTCCGCGACCGCGTGGTGGTCGCGCTGCTGCTGGGCATCCCGCTCCTGCTGGACCTGGCCTTCGTGTGGTTCCCCGCGGTGGGCACGGTGCTGCTGTCGTTCACCAAGTGGAACGGCGTGGGCAGCCTGCACACCAAGACGTGTCAGCCGAACATGCCGTCGATCCTCAACAACGGCTGCTGGTACGGCGTGCAGAACTACCACCAGGCCGCGACGATCTACCCCGAGTTCTGGCCCGCGGTCCGGCACAACCTGATCTGGCTCGCGGTCTTCGTGGTGATCGCCACCCCGCTCGGCATGCTCTTCGCGGTGCTGCTGGACCGGGGCCTGCGCGGCACCCGGATCTACCAGAGCCTGCTGTTCCTGCCGGTGATGCTGTCGCTGGCGCTGATCGGCATCATCTGGGAGTTCGTGTACTCCCAGAACTACGGCCTGATCAACACGGTGATCGGCCGCAACCACAACGACAACGCCATCGACTGGCTCGGCAACCCCCATCTGAACCTGTGGGCGGTGCTGCTGGAGGCGACCTGGCGGCAGGCCGGCTATGTGATGATCCTCTACCTGGCCGGCCTCAAGGCGGTGGACCCGAGCCTGCGCGAGGCCGCGCTGGTCGACGGCGCGAACCCCTGGCAGACGTTCTGGCGGGTCGTCTTCCCGGTGATGAAGCCGATCAACATCGTCATCATGGTCGTCACCGTCATCGAGAGCCTGAGAGCCTTCGACCTGGTGTACATCACCAACAAGGGCATCAACGGACTGGAGTTGCTGTCCGTCCTGGTGACCACCAACATCGTCGGCGAGACGCAGCGGGTCGGCTTCGGCTCGGCGCTCGGCGTGGTGCTGCTGGTGATCTCGCTGGTGCCCATCTCGATCTTCCTGTACCAGACGTTCCGCCGGGAGGAGTCAAGTTGAGTTCCGAGACCCTTCCCGGCGCCGCGGTGGGGACCACCGCCGCGCCGCGCGCCGGCCGACCGGGCGTCAAGCCGAAGCCGTGGGGCAAGGTCGCCTCCCAGGTGTTCCTGATCGTCGCCTCGGTGCTGTGGGTGCTGCCGATCCTGTTCGCGCTCTACGTCGCGGTCCGGCCGTACTCCGACACCCGCAAGTACGGCTACGTGTCGATGCCGCACCACCTGACCTTCCAGAACTTCCGTGAGGCGTGGACCCAGTCCGACATGCCGCACTTCTTCTGGAACTCGGTGCTGATCACCGTGCCCGCGGTGATCATCGTGCTGGCGCTCGCCTCCGGCGTGGCGTTCGTGCTCACCCGGGTCAACGTGAAGGTCAACGTCGCGCTGCTGATCCTGTTCACGGCCGGCAACCTGCTGCCGCAGCAGGTGATCATCACCCCGCTGTACCGCATCTACCTGAAGATCACCCTGCCGCACTTCGTCAGCAGCAGCGGCCTGATGTACAACTCCATCTTCGGCCTCGTGGTCATCAACGTCTCCTTCCAACTGGGCTTCTGCGTCTTCGTGCTGAGCAACTACATGAAGTCGATCCCCGGCGAGATGTACGAGGCCGCGCTGGTGGACGGCGCGAGCCTGTGGACGCGCTTCTGGCGGCTGACCGTGCCGCTGTGCGCAGGCCCTGGCCGCGCTCGCGACCCTGCTCACCACCTGGATCTACAACGACTTCTTCTGGGCCATCACCCTGATGTCGTCGGGCGACAAGCGGCCGGTCACCTCGGCCCTCGCCAACCTCCAGGGGCAGTTCGTCAGCAACCAGAACCTGATCGCGGCGGCGGCGATGATCGCCGCCATCCCGACGCTGGTGGTCTACATCCTGCTGCAGAAGCAGTTCATCGCGGGCCTGGCGCTCGGGTCGAGCAAGGGCTGAGCACACGGCGGTCCACGGGGGCGGCGGCCGGCGGGCCGCCGCCCCCGCGTCGTGTGGGCAACGCCCGGAGCCTCCTCGCGCGGTCGCCGGGATTGACAGTGCGCCCCGGGCTCGCTCTCATATGTGGGAGCGCTCCCATTCCCCACATCCCAGGAGGCGCACATGCGTACCGCACGCGACCGGCTCCGGTCGCGCTTACCCCGCCGCCCGCGCCTGTGGCTGCTGCTGCTCGCCGCGGCGGCCCTGTTCGTGCCCGCGGCGGCGGCGATCCCGGCCAGCGGGGCCGCCGCGACCGGCGGCTGTTCGGTGACCTACACCGTCAACGAGTGGGCCGGCGGCTTCACCGCGCAGGTCCGGCTGACCAACCTCGGCCCGGCGGTGAGCAGTTGGCAGCTCGGCTGGACTTACGGCGGCGACCAGCACGTCACCTCGGCGTGGAACGCCACCGTCACCCAGAGCGGCGCCGCCGTCACCGCGGTCAACGCCGCGTACAACGGCACGCTGGCCACCGGCGGTTCGGTGGACTTCGGCCTCCAGGGCACCTGGCAGTCGGCCGACCCCGCGCCGAGCGCGTTCACCCTGGGCGGCGCGCCCTGCGACGGCGGCACGCCGCCCACCTCTCCCCCGACCTCTCCCCCGACCTCGCCGCCCACCTCGCCGCCGACCAGTCCCCCGACGTCGCCGCCCGCGGACTGCGGCAGCGCGGTGATCTGCTCCGGCTTCGAGGAC
Organism: Actinacidiphila sp. DG2A-62; assembly: GCF_035825295.1. Lineage (NCBI taxonomy): Bacteria > Bacillati > Actinomycetota > Actinomycetes > Kitasatosporales > Streptomycetaceae > Actinacidiphila > Actinacidiphila sp. DG2A-62. Next base: position 7,773,939 of record NZ_JAYMGI010000002.1, on the reverse strand, counting down.
CAGTCGGGCGGCACGCCGTCGGGCGACTGGCAGTTCACCGCGCCGGACTGCCAGGGCACCGGCACCGTCACGGTGGACTCCGCGGTCGCGCACACCGGCAACAAGTCGCTGCGGGTGGACGGCAAGGCGGGCTACTGCAACCACGCCTTCGTCGCCTCCACCCACGACCTGTCGACCGTCGGCCCGGTGGTCTACGTGCGGCTGTGGGTGCGCCACACCACGGCGCTGCCGACCTCGCACGTGGCCTTCGTGTCGATGCCGGACTCCTCGCAGGGCGGCCGGGCGCTGCGGATCGGCGGCCAGAACGGCGCCCTGCAGTGGAACCGGGAGACCGACGACGCCACCCTGCCGGCCCAGAGTCCGGCCGGGGTGGCGCTCAGCAGCCCGCTGCCGACCGGCAGTTGGCAGTGCCTGCGGTTCGCGATCGACACCTCGTCCGGCCATCTGGACACCTGGCTGAACGGCCAGCAGGTGCCGGGCCTGCACATGGACGGCGTGCCGACGCAGGACGTCGACCAGCAGTGGCTGAGCCGGACCACGCCGCCGCGCCCGACCGCGCTGCGGCTGGGCTGGGAGAGCTACGCCACCGGTGACGACACGCTCTGGTTCGACGACGTCGCGGTGGGCTCCTCGCCCGTCGGCTGCTGACGCCGCGAGCCGATCGGCCGGAGGGAACCCGGTCCGGACCGCCGCCCGTGAAATCGGCGGCGGTCCGGACCGGGAGCCGGTCACCGCGTGGTGTAGGCCGCCGCGGTGTAGGGCGCGGAGCAGGAGTTCGCGCAGGCGGCCGGGAGCGAGAAGTCGTAGACGCGGCCGTCGAAGAGGTAGGCGTCGGAGGCGTCGCGGACCCTGATGCTGAAGTCGGTGCCGCCGGAGGTGGTGGGGGCGAGGACGAACGCGTGCCCCATGTCGCTGTCCGGCTGCGCGTCGTGCCAGGTCCCGTCGGCCAGGTACTGCACGCCGTGGACGCCGTTGGGCAGGTGGGAGACGGCGACGGCGCCCCACCAGCGCTGGGCGCCCTGCAGGAAGCCGATCCTGATGTCGCCGCTGTAGTTCGGGGCGGGCACGTAGGACCAGGACACGTGCCGGTTGTTCCAGTGGTCGGCGAGGCCGCTGACGGGGACGCCGCCCTGGGTGAAGCGGCCCAGCGACGAGGTCACCAGGTCCAGGTGGTTCGGGTCGTCGCGGCACCAGGCGTTGGCGTCGGCGCAGCTGTCGGCGACCAGCATGGTCAGCGTCGCGCCGTCGTAGGAGTCCGGGATCCACGAGCCGTTCCGGCAGAACGGCTGGCCGGGCGCGCCGTCGTTGACCCCGGTGCAGTAGTCGCCGATGGTGACCCGCACCCAGCGCCCGCAGTTGCGGCCGTTGTCGAAGGCGCCGATCCGCGAGGCCTGGGCGGGCGGCACCGGACGTGGGTAACTCGCGTAGTCGCCGGGGGTGTTGAAGACGTTGAGGGCGACGAAGTCCGGCGAGTCCAGCTCGGCCTGCGGCAGGCCGCAGCCGCCGTAGGGCTGGCCGAGGCCGTCGAAGTGGGTGGCGTTGCCGACGACGTCGGCGTGCGCGGCGCGGGGAGCGCCGGCCGCCGCGGCGGCGTGGGCGGCGGCCGGGGAGGTGGCCGCGCCGGACCGCGGGGTGGCGGCGGGCGCCGACACCTGCGCCGCCGCCCACAGCAGCGCGGTGCCGCTGATCACGGCGAGCGCGGCCAGCAGGGCGGGACGGCGGCGTGCGGGCGGGCGCGACCGCCGGCCGGGGACGGGCCGGGGCGGGGAAGAGCGCATCGATGCCTCCGGTGGTGTGGGGGGACGGCATATGGGAGCGCTCCCATACTGCGCTCGGGCCCCAGGCGTGTCCAGGGTCGCCGCCGTCCCGCGGCGCGCCGCCCCGCGAGCCCCGCGGGCGCCACCGGCCGCGGCGTCTAGGGTGGCGGGCAGAAGATCGCCGGTTCTGCCGGGGGGCGGCGGGACCGGCACGAAACGCAGCGACGCAAGGGAACCGCCTCATGCCCACAGCTCCGCTCCACACGCTCGACGACGGAACGGCGCTGCCCGCGCTCGGACTCGGCACGTATCCCATGGACGACGCCGAGGCGGAGCGCGCGGTGGCGCAGGCCGTCGCGCACGGCTACCGGCTGGTCGACTCGGCGGCCAACTACCGCAACGAGGCGGGCGTCGGCCGCGGCGTCCTGGCCGCCGGCGTGCCGCGCGAGGAGATCGTCGTCACCACCAAGCTGCCCGGCCGCGACCACGGCTACGAGCAGACGCTGCGGTCGTTCGAACAGTCCCGCAAGCGGCTGGGCCTGGACTACGTGGACCTCTATCTCATCCACTGGCCGCTGCCGCGCGTCGACGCCTACGTCGACTCGTGGCGGGCGATGGTCAAGCTGCGCGAGGAGGGAGCGGTCCGCTCGATCGGGGTCTCCAACTTCACCGCGGAGCACATCGACCGGCTGGAGCGGGAGACCGGGGTGCTGCCGTCGGTGAACCAGATCGAAATGCATCCGCTGTTCCCGCAGGCGGAGTTGCGCGCCGCGCTCGCCGCCAAGGGGATCGCGGTGGAGAGCTGGAGCCCGCTCGGGCGCGGCAGCGACCTGCTGGAGGACCGCGCGGTGCGGGCCGTCGCGCGGGCCCACGAGCGCACGCCCGCGCAGGTGGTGCTGCGCTGGCACGTCCAGTCGGGTGCGGTGCCGCTGCCGAAGTCCGCCGACCCCGGCCGCCAGCGGGACAACCTGGCGGTCTTCGACTTCACCCTGGACGAGCGGGAGATGGCGTCGATCGCCTCCCACACCCCGCACCGCCTCGGCGGCGACCCGCGGCACCACGAGGAGTTCTGAGGCCGGCCGGGGAGCCGCGCGCCCGGTGCCGGCTGCCCCTGCCGACTGCCCCCTGCCGACTGCCCTCTGCCGGGTAGAGTAACCGTCCGACCGGTTACGCCGGACACGGGCGTGACGGCACTCGACGGAAGGAGGGCCGCGGTGCGGATCGCGGTGGTGGGCGCGGGGGGCGTCGGCGGGTACTTCGGGGCGCGGCTGGCCGCGGCGGGCGGCCCCGGCGAGACGGTCCTGGTGGCGCGCGGCCGGCATCTGGAGGCGATCCGGGCCCGTGGTCTGAGGGTGCGCAGTCCGCTGGGCGACGTCACCGTGCCGTCCGAGGCGGTGGTGGCCACACCGCGGGAGGTCGGGCACGCCGATCTGGTGATCGTCGCGGTCAAGCTGTGGGACACCGAGGAGGCGGCGCGGCAGGTGCTGCCGCTGGCCGAGGCGGGCGCGGCGGTGCTCTCGCTGCAGAACGGCGTCGACAAGGACGACGTGATGCGCCGCGTGCTGCCGCCGCGGTCGCTGCTGGGCGGGGTGTCCTACATCTCGGCGGCGATCGGCGAGCCGGGCGTGGTCGAGCACCACGCGCCGCTGCAGAAGCTGGTGTTCGGGGAGTTCGACGGCTCCGCGAGCAAGCGGGTGTCGGAGCTGCTCCAGCGGTGTCTGGACGCCGGCATCGACGCGGCGGCGCACCCGGACATCGAGCGGGTGATCTGGGAGAAGTTCGTGTTCCTCGTGGGGCTGTCGGCGGCCACCGCCGCCGTCCGGCAGCCGATCGGGGTGGTCCGCTCGGACCCGGGCGCGCGGTCGCTGCTGCACGACGTGATGCGGGAGGCCGCCGAGGTCGGCCGGGCCCGGGGCGTGGACCTGGACCCGGGGTTCGCCGACGAGCGGCTGGCGTTCTGCGACAGCCTGCCGGCCGCCATGACGGCCTCGATGTACCGCGACCTGGTCCAGGGCAACCGGCTCGAACTGCCGTGGCTGAGCGGGGCGGTGGCCCGGCTAGGCCGGGAGGCGGGCGTCCCGGTGCCGCGCAACAAGGCCGTCGCGGACATCCTCTCCCCGTATGTGGCGGGCGCTCCGGCCCCGGTCGAGTAACCGGCGGAGCGGTTATGACGACACGCGAGCCGACCGTGGCCGCCGCGGGGCCGGCGCCGAGGGGCCGGCCTCCGGGGGGCCGGTGCCCGACCTGCGCTTCGACGCCGGAAGCCTGGCGCTCAACCTCGTGGCGACGCTCGGCGGCCGGCACGCCACGCCGGTCGAGCGGCTGGACGGGCCGGGGCGGCTGCGCGCGTGGTGCGAGGGCGTGGGGCTGCCGGTGCCGGACGTGGAGCCGGACGTGGTGCCGGACGTGGAGGGGGGCGCGAAGCCCCACGGGGCCGCGGACGCGGTGGCCGTCGCGGGTTCGGGTTCGGGTTCGAGTTCGAGTTCGGGCACGAGCGTGGCGACGGCGCTCGGCGCGGGGCCGGCCACGCCCCGGGCGCTGCTCCGGGCGCTATCGCGGGCGCTGCTCCGGGCGCCGCGCCGGGCGCCGTGTCGGACTCCGCGCCGGACCTCTCCCCCTCCTCGCCGATCTGCGGCTGCTGCGCGAGGCCGCGTACGACGTGGCGGCGGCGGACCTGCGCGGCGCCGCGCCCTCCCTCGCCTCGGTCGCGCTGGTCAACGAGTGCGCGTACCACGCCCCGCCCGCGCCGCGTCTGGAGCTGACCGCCGCGCCGGACGCCGGGTCCCGCGCCCTGGCGGTCCGGCTCCCGCCGCTGACGGGTCGTCATCTGCTCTCGCTGGTGGCCCGCGACCTGCTCGCGCTGATGGCGGACCCGCGGCTGCGCGCGCGGCTGCGCGAGTGCGAGGCGCCGCGGTGCCGGATGCTGTACCTGGACACGACGGCCGGCGGTAGGCGCCGCTGGTGCTCGATGCGGGTGTGCGGCAACCGGGCCAAGGCCGCCCGCCATCGCGGTCTGTCGGGGGCGGCGGGCCGCGCGGTCTACTCCTCTCAGCAACCGTGACGTCGTCCGAGGGGGTTCCATGGGGTGGACACGCAAGCAGGCGCTCAAGGCGCTGGCCGGCAGCGGGGTGGCCGCGGCCGTCGCGCTGCGGCCGGGAGTGGCCGCGGCGGCGGGAGGGTCCGGCGGGGGCGCGGGCCGGGTGATCGAGCGCGACGTGTGCGTGGTCGGCGGCGGCTCGTCCGGCACGTACACCGCGGTGCGGCTGCGCGACGAGGGCCGCAGCGTCGTGGTGATCGAGTCCAAAGGCCGGCTCGGGCGGGCACTGCGAGACCTACCACGACCCGCGGACCGGTGCGACGACCGACATCGGGGTGACGGTCTTCCACGACACGCCGCTGGTGCGCGGGTACTTCGGCCGGTTCGGCGTCGACCTGGTCGGCTCCGGCAGTCTCGGCGGCGGCGCCACCGTCTACGCGGACTTCCGCACCGGCCGGGTCGTCGACGGCTACACCCCGTCGGCGCCCACCGCCCTCGGCACGTATCTCGGCATCCTCCAGCAGTACCCCTACCTGGAGACCGGATACGACCTGCCGGACCCGGTGCCGGCCGAACTGCTCCAGCCCTGGGGCGACTTCGTCACCGCCCACGGCCTGGAGTCGATCGCCCAGCTCGCCTACTCCTTCGGCCAGGGCTTCAACGACATCCTGGCGCTGCCCGCGCTGTACGTGCTGAAGTACTTCGGCGCGGGCGTGGTGACCGGCGTCCTGCAGAACTCCTTCCTGACCACCGCGCACCGCGACAACAGCGCGCTGTACGAGGCGGCGGGGGCGTTCCTCGGCGAGGACGTGCTGCTCGGCTCGCGGGTCACGGCGACCGACCGCGACCGGCAGGCGGCGGGGTGCTGCTGCGGGTCGACACCCCGGACGGTCCGCTCACCGTGAAGGCGGGGAAGCTGCTGATCACCGCGCCGCCGCTGCCGGCCAGGCTCGCCGCCTTCGACCTCGACGCGCACGAGCGCGACGTGCTCGGACGGTTCCGGCAGGGCAACTACTACACCGGGCTGGTGCGGCTGGCCGGCGTGCCGGCCGACCTGACGGTGCAGAACGTCGGCGCGGACACGCCGTACAACCTGCCGCCGCTGCCGGCCGCCTACGCGTTCTCGCCGAGCAGCGTACCGGGACTGCACGACGTGAAGTACGGCAGTCCCTCGCCCGTGGGCGACGCGGCGGTGCGCGGGGCGATCGTGGCTGACCTCAAGCGGCTGCGCTCCCAGGGCGCGGTGGACGTCAGCCGGGTGGAGTTCCGCGACTTCTCCAGCCACACCCCCTACGAGCTGACCGTCGGCGCGGCCGACATCGCCGCCGGCTTCTACCGGGCGCTGAACGGGCTGCAGGGACGGCGCGGCGCCTACTGGCACGGCGCGGCCTTCCACGCCCACGACTCGGCGCTGCTGTGGGAGTTCACCGAGCAGACGCTGCTGCCGCTGCTCACCGCCTGAGCCGGCGGGGCGCGAGCCGCACCGCGCCCCGCGCATCGCCACCGCCCCGCGCCGCACTCCCCACACCGAACACCCCGCACCGCACACCCCGCACCGCCGCGGCGCCCGGCGTCTGCCCACCGGCAGGCGCCGGGCGCCTGCTGTGTCAGAACCCGGCCGATGTCACCCCTGTGACCACGGGGAGAGCGCGCCCACGTCCGAGTTCAGGCAAATCTCCTGCGGAATGTCGGCAATCATGGTCCACTTCTTGACGAGTGGGGACTAACGCCAGTTGACTCACCCGCACTTGGGCTGCGGCGTTGCGGCCCGCTCCGGGAGGGCAACGTTCCATGAACGCGTTGACACGACGCATCGTCGTCACGACCGCCGCCGTCTCCATGGCGCTGGCGATGGCCGCCTGCGGCAAGGCGGGGGACGACTCGAAGGGCTCGGACAAGGACAAGGGCGGGGCCAAGTCCATCGGCCTGCTGCTCCCCGACACCGTGACCGCCCGGTACGAGCGGTTCGACAAGCCGCTCATCGAGGCCAAGATCAAGGAGCTGTGCTCCGACTGCACGGTCAGCTACGACAACGCCGGCGCCGACGCGTCCAAGCAGGCCCAGCAGGTCAACACGATGATCACCAAGGGCGTCAAGGTGCTGATCCTGGACGCGCAGGACGCGGTGGGCATCCGCTCCTCGGTGCAGGCCGCGGTCGACAAGGGCGTCAAGGTGGTGGCGTACGACCGCCTCGCGCAGGGCCCGGTCTCCGCCTACGTCTCCTACGACAACGAGAAGGTCGGCGAGCTGCAGGGGCAGGCGCTGCTGGACGCGCTCGGCCCGAAGGCCACCCCGCAGTCGAAGATCGTGATGATCAACGGCGACGACGCGGACCCCAACGCCGCGCAGTTCAAGGCCGGCGCGCACAAGGTCCTGGACGGCAAGGTCGACATCGCCTACGAGCAGAGCGGCCTGTGGAAGGACACCGTGGCGAACCAGAAGGTGACCGCGGCCATCACCCAGCTGGGCAAGCAGAACATCGCCGCGGTGTACTCCGCCAACGACACCATGGCCGGCGGCATCGCGACCGCCCTGAACGGCCAGGGCATCAAGGTCCCGCTGACCGGGCAGGACGCCGACCTCGCGGCCATCCAGCGCATCCTGACCGATCACCAGACGGCGACGGTCTACAAGGCGTACAAGCCGGAGGCCGACGCCACCGCCGAGATCGCCGTCGCCCTGCTGGAGGGCAAGGACGTCACGTCGGTCGCCGACACCACCGCCAAGTCCGGCTCCGGCCAGGACGTGCCGGCCAAGCTGCTCACCGCGGTGTCGGTGACCAAGGCCAACATCAAGGACACGGTGGTCAAGGACGGCATGTACACCGTGGCGCAGATCTGCACCGGCCAGTTCGCCGCGGCCTGCAAGGCCGTCGGCCTCCAGTAGCCGCCACCGGCGGGGCGAACACCGCGAACGCCCCCGGTTCGGCATAGATTCGACAGCACCGCAAGGGGTCCCCCGCAGGCCGCGGGGGACCCCTTGGTGCGTGCGGGACCGCACGCACACCGTGCGGCGCTCGCGCAACCCCTGTACGGACGCTGTGCGGACGCTGTGTCCACCGCCACCCCTTACGGGGTTGTGCCGGGCCCGCGGGTTCCAGCAGTGTCTACCGCGTGCGCTGCCGCGCACGCACCGCGCAAGCCCTGTTTTCCGCCTGCCAAGCCCGTTTCCGTCGAGATCTGAGCCGAGAGCCGAGCCGAAAGGGACAAGGGATACGGATGCCGGAGTCAGTGCCACAGCAGATCGGCGTCGCGGCCGAAACCCGAACGGGTGAGACCCGCGTGGCCGCCACCCCCGCCACCGTCCGCCAACTCCTGCGCCTGGGGTACGAGGTGGTCGTCGAGTCCGGTGCGGGCGCGGCGTCCGGCTTCACCGACGACGCCTACGTCCAGGAGGGCGCCGCGATCGGCGCGGCCTGGCGGTCCGACATCGTGCTCAAGATCAACGCGCCCTCGCCGGAGGAGATCGCCCGGCTGCCCGACGGCGCGACGCTCATCGCCCTGCTCGCCCCGGCCCAGAACCCGCAGCTGCTGGAGGACCTGGCGCAACGCGACATCACCGTGCTGTCGATGGACGCGGTGCCGCGCATCTCCCGCGCCCAGTCGATGGACGTGCTCAGCTCGATGGCGAACATCGCCGGCTACCGGGCGGTGATCGAGGCCGCGCACGTCTTCGGCCGGTTCTTCACCGGCCAGGTCACCGCGGCGGGCAAGGTGCCGCCGGCCAAGGTGCTGGTGGCCAGCGCCGGCGTGGCGGGGCTGGCCGCGATCGGCGCGGCCGGCAGCCTGGGCGCCGAGGTGCGCGCCACCGACCCGCGCCCGGAGGTCGCCGACCAGGTCGCCTCCCTGGGCGGCCGGTACCTGGCGGTCGACGTGGAGCAGGAGCAGGGCACCGACGGCTATGCGAAGGCCACCTCGCAGGCGTACGACCGCCGGGCCGCGGAGATCTACCACGAACAGGCCGCCGAGGTGGACATCGTCATCACCACCGCGCTGATCCCCGGCCGCCCGGCGCCGCGGCTGCTGACCGCGCGGGACGTGGCGGTGATGAAGCCCGGCAGCGTGATCGTGGACATGGCCGCGGCGCAGGGCGGCAACGTCGAGGGCACGGTGCCGGGCGAGGCGGTGGTCACCGAGGGCGGCGTGACCATCCTCGGCTACACCGACCTGCCGGCCCGGCTGCCCGCGCAGGCGTCGCAGCTGTACGGCACCAACCTGGTCAACCTGCTGAAGCTGCTCACGCCGGACAAGGACGGCCGGATGGCGCTGGACTTCGACGACGTGGTGCAGCGCGCGGTGACCGTGGTCCGGCGCGGCGAACTCACCTGGCCCCCGCCGCCGGTGCAGGTGTCGGCGGCGCCGGCGGCGCGTGCGGAGGCCGCCGCGCCCCCGGCCGCGGCGCCCGAGCGGAGGCTGTCGGCGCCGGCCCGGCTGGGCCTGATCGGCGCGGGGATGGTGGCCCTGTTCCTGGTGATCGCCTTCTCCCCGGCGCAGCTGGCGGAGAACTTCACGGTGTTCACGCTGTCGGTGGTGATCGGCTACTACGTCATCGGCAAGGTCCACCACGCGCTGCACACCCCGCTGATGTCGGTGACCAACGCGATCTCCGGGATCGTGGTGATCGGCGCGCTGCTGCAGATCGGCCGCGGCTCGACCGCCGTCACCGTGCTGTCGTTCGTGGCGATCCTGCTCACCAGCATCAACATCTTCGGTGGGTTCGCCGTCACCCGTCGCATGCTCGGCATGTTCTCGAAAGGCTGAGGCCGCATGAAAGCCAGTACGGGAATCCAGGCCGCCGACGTCGTCGCCGCGCTGCTGTTCATCATGAGCCTGGCCGGTCTGTCGCAGCACCGCACCTCGCGCTCCGGCATCCTCTTCGGCACCGCGGGCATGGCCATCGCCCTGGTGGCCACCTTCGGCTTCACCGCCGACGACATCTCCGGGTGGGGCATCGCGCTGCTGATCCTCGCGATGGCGATCGGCGCGGCCGTCGGGCTGTGGCGGGCCCGGGTGGTGGAGATGACCGGCATGCCGGAGCTGATCGCCATGCTGCACAGCTTCGTCGGCCTGGCCGCGGTGCTGGTGGGCTGGAGCAGCTACCAGGAGGTCGAGGCCAAGGGCGCGGCGCAGACCGCGATCGCGCACGACCTGCTGCGCATCCACCACGCCGAGGTGTTCATCGGCATCTTCATCGGCGCGGTCACCTTCACCGGGTCGGTCGTGGCGTTCCTGAAGCTGTCCGCGCGGATCAAGTCGCGCCCGCTGACCCTGCCGGGCAAGAACGCGCTCAACCTGGGCGCACTGGTCGCCTTCGCCGCGCTGACCGTGTGGTTCGCGGTGCACCCGGGCCGCGGGCTGCTGATCGCGGTGACGGTGCTGGCGCTGGCGCTGGGCTGGCACCTGGTGGTGTCGATCGGCGGCGGCGACATGCCGGTGGTGGTCTCGATGCTGAACAGCTACTCGGGCTGGGCCGCCGCGGCGGCCGGCTTCCTGCTGAACAACAACCTGCTGATCGTGACCGGCGCGCTGGTCGGCTCCTCCGGCGCGTACCTGTCGTACATCATGTGCAAGGCGATGAACCGGTCGTTCCTCTCGGTGATCGCCGGCGGCTTCGGCATCGAGGCGGCGGCGTCCTCGGGCGAGGAGGCCGGCGAGCACCGGGAGACCACCGCCGAGGAGGCGGCCGAGCTGCTGGCGTCGGCCGGCTCGGTGATCATCACCCCGGGCTACGGGATGGCGGTGGCGCAGGCGCAGCACCCGGTGGCCGAGCTGACCCGGGCGCTGCGCGAGCGCGGGGTGGAGGTGCGGTTCGGCGTGCACCCGGTGGCGGGCCGGCTGCCCGGCCACATGAACGTGCTGCTGGCCGAGGCGCGGGTGCCGTACGACGTGGTGCTGGAGATGGACGAGATCAACGACGATTTCGCGTCGACCGGTGTGGTGCTGGTGATCGGGGCGAACGACACGGTGAACCCGTCGGCCGCGGAGGACCCGTCGAGTCCGATCGCGGGCATGCCGGTGCTGCGGGTGTGGGAGGCGGAGAACGTCATCGTCTTCAAGCGCTCGATGGCCTCCGGCTACGCGGGCGTGCAGAACCCGCTGTTCTTCCGGGAGAACAGCCGGATGCTGTTCGGCGACGCCAAGCAGAGCGTCGAAGCGATCCTGCGGGCGCTCGGCTCCGCGGACCCCGGCGCGCCGCCGGCGGCCCGCGGCGGACGACCGCGGTGACCGCCTCGTAGCCGCGGCGCCGGCGCCCGAGCGGGGCCAGGCGCACGGCCGACACGGGCGGGCCGCCCGCGCCCGAATGGACGCGTTCGGGGCCGGCCTGACGGCGTGTCCGGTCCGCCCGCCGCGCTTTGGGCTCAGCCCTCGGACGCGACGGGCGCGACCGCGGGCGCCGGCGCCGGGCCGCCCAGCGCGTTCCTGAGCTCCGGCTCGGGCATCCGCAGCCGGACCATCCGCCGCCAGCCGCCGAGCCGCTCGTAGAGGTACACGCCCTGGATGCCGGCCCGCAGCACCGCCGACTTGGCGGCCGGCCAGTGCAGCACCCGGCCCATGTGCGCCATCACCGCGAGGCTGACGTCGCGGTAGATCCTGATCTCGGCGAGCGCGCTCTCGCGCAGGACGCGCCGGATCGTCCGCGCGTGCCCCTCGCCGGCCAGCCGCAGCAGTTCCTCGTGGCAGTACGCCAGGTGGTTGTCCTCGTCGCGGGAGATCGCCCGCACCGCGCGGCCCACCTCGGGGTGCGCGCCGAAGTGCTTGAGCAGCAGCGCCATCTGCTCCGAGGCGCGCTGTTCGGTGACCCTGCTGTGGGCCAGGTAGGTGACGATGTCCGTTTCGGTCAGGGGCTCGTCGCGGCGCAGCCGGACGTGCGCGAGACCGATGCCGCAGCGCTCCAGCAGCATCGTGTAGTCGGTGTCGCCGGGCACCGGGACGGGGGTCAGGCCCCGCTTGCGGATCAGCGCGGCGAAGATCCGGCCGTGCTTGTCCTCGTCGGCGCCGTGCCGGGCGATCTTCGGCGCCAGGTCGCGCTGGGAGTCGGGGACGAGCGCGGCGATCCTGCCGTTCTCCCAGCCGCCCTGCGCCTCGCCGCTGGCGGCGATGGAGCAGAACAGCCGGAAGGACTCGTCGTCGTCGAGGATTTCCGTGAACAGGCTGCGCGCCGAGAGCATCGCGTGCCTCCTTCGGTCGTACGCCCGCGCCGTCGCGGGCAGCCGGACGGACGGCCACCGGTCAGCAGCAGTCAATGGCCGTCCGCAACGGGTCGCAACCGGGCGGCGCAGGGACTGGGCCGATCGGGGCAGTGCGGGGGCATACTGTCGACGCGCCGGAACGCCGTGGACGTCGCCCGGACGGCTCACCGCCTCGCGCCCGCGACGGCCCCAGGTGTTTCGGTGGAAGCGAGCAGCCGGAGCAGCACTGGCCGACAGCCGCGCGCGGGCGCACCCCGCGGCGGCGGGAAGCAGGTATCCATGGCGGAACGCGAACGCGATGCGGCATCGGGATCTGGGCTGATCGGCGAACTCTCAGCGGAGTTCGCCGGCACGATGATCCTCCTTCTTTTCGGTATCGGCGTCGTGGCCCAGGTGGTGGCCGGCGGCGGACTGACCGATCCGGCCGGCGGGCTGGGCAACCACGACAGCATCTCCTGGGCCTGGGGCCTGGGCGTGACCCTCGGCGTGTACGTGGCCGCGCGGCTCAGCGGCGCGCACCTCAACCCGGCGGTGACCCTGGCGCTGGCGGCCTTCAAGGGGTTCTCCTGGAAGAAGGTCGCGCCGTACATGATCGCGCAGACGCTCGGCGCGTTCGTCGCGGCGCTGATCGTGCGGTGGAACTACACCGAGGTGCTGGGGCACTTCGACCCCGGTCACACCATCAAGACGCAGACCGTGTTCTCCACGCTGCCCGGCAACGGCAACCCGGCGGCCGGCGTGCACGAGTGGGGCGCCTTCCGCGACCAGGTGATCGGCACCGCCATCCTGCTGATCCTGATCCTGGCCGTGACGGACGCGCTCAACACCCCGCCGGGGGCGAACCTGGGCCCGTTCATCGTCGGTCTGATCGTGGTCGCGATCGGCATGGCGTTCGGCACCGACGCCGGGTACGCGATCAACCCGGCGCGTGACTTCGGGCCGCGGCTGGCGAGCTACATCACCGGCTACCACACGGCCTGGCGAGATCAATGGGGCAACCTCTACTTCTGGGTGCCGATCGTGGCGCCGCTGGTCGGCGGTCTGATCGGCGGGGTGTTCTACAAGTTCTTCGTCTCCAGGTTCCTGCCCGGCGCCGAGCCCGAGCCCCCCGGGCGCGCCCCGGCCTCGCAGCCGCAGGTCTGAGACACCGTCCGACATCCCCCAGCCCCACGGGCTTGACGAGAGGCGACACCCATGGCGGACTTCGTCGGCGCGGTGGACCAGGGCACCACCAGCAGCCGTTTCATGATCTTCGACCACCAGGGCAACGAGGTGGCCAAGCACCAGCTGGAGCACACCCAGTACCTGCCCAAGCCCGGCTGGGTCGAGCACGACCCGACCGAGATCTGGGAGCGCACCAACGTCGCGATCCAGACCGCGGTCCGCTCGGCCGGCCTGCAGGCGTCCGACCTGGCGGCGATCGGCATCACCAACCAGCGCGAGACGACGGTGGTGTGGGACCCGCGCAACGGCCGGCCCTACGGCAACGCGATCGTCTGGCAGGACACCCGCACCGACTCCATCGCCAAGGCGCTGGAGCGCGACGGGCACGGCGACCTGATCCGGCGGCGGGCCGGGCTGCCGCCGGCCACGTACTTCTCCGGCGGCAAGATCAAGTGGATGCTGGAGAACGTCGAGGGGCTGCGCGAGGCGGCCGAGCAGGGCCACGCGGTGTTCGGCACCACCGACTCGTGGATCCTGTGGAACCTCACCGGCGGCCCGAACGGCGGCATCCACGCCACCGACGTCACCAACGCCAGCCGCACCATGCTGATGGACCTGGAGACGCTGGACTGGGACGACGAACTGCTGGAGATCTTCGGCATCCCGCGGGCCATGCTGCCGACCATCAACCCCTCCTCGCACCCCGAGGCGTACGGCAGCACCCGCGCCTCGCGGCCGACCGGGTCGCCGGTGCCGATCGCCGGCGTGCTGGGCGACCAGCAGGCGGCGACCGTGGGCCAGGTGTGCTTCTCCCCCGGCGAGGCGAAGAACACCTACGGCACCGGCAACTTCCTGCTGCTCAACACCGGCACCGAGGCGGTGCGCAGCGAGCACGGCCTGATCACCACGGTGGCGTACAAGTTCGGCGACGCGCCGGCGGTGTACGCGCTGGAGGGGTCGATCGCGGTGACCGGCTCCGCGGTGCAGTGGCTGCGCGACCAGCTGCACATCATCAAGGGCGCGCCGGAGAGCGAGCGGCTGGCCCGTACCGTGGACAGCAGCGACGGCATCTACTTCGTGCCGGCGTTCTCCGGCCTGTTCGCGCCGTACTGGCGGTCCGACGCGCGCGGCGCGATCGTCGGCCTGGCCCGCTACCACACCGACGGGCACCTGGCCCGGGCCACGCTGGAGTCGATGTGCTACCAGAGCCGCGACGTGGTCGAGGCGATGGAGCAGGACTCCGGGGTGCACCTGGACGTGCTGAAGGTCGACGGCGGCGTGACCGCCAACGACCTGTGCATGCAGACGCAGGCCGACATCCTCGGCGTGCCGGTCAGCCGTCCGGTGGTGGCCGAGACCACCGCGCTCGGCGCGGCCTACGCGGCGGGGCTCGCCACCGGCTTCTGGCGGGACACCGACGAGCTGCGCGAGCACTGGAACGAGTCCAAGCGGTGGGAGCCGCAGTGGACCGACGAGCAGCGCGCGACCGGCTACACCGGCTGGAAGAAGGCGGTGGAGCGGACGCTGGACTGGGTGGACGTCGAGTGACCGGGTAGCCGGGGCCCCGCGCTCACCGCGGCCACCGGTCGCATAGGTTGATCCACGGCGCGGCCGTCACCCTCGGCCGCGCCGTGACGGTCGATCCGAGCGGAGGGGCCCCGTGCACGAACAGGTGATCATCGGCAGCGAACGCAGCGAGGTCGGGCTGCCGGCCGGCATGGAGGCGCTGCTGCGCGGCGGCTCCGCGCTGGACGCGGTGGAGGCCGCGATGCGGGTCTGCGAGGACAACCCGGCCGACCACTACGTGGGCACCGCGGGGCTGCCCAACGCGCGGGGCGTGGTGGAGCTGGACGCCTCGGTGATGCTGGGCTCGGGCCGGCAGTTCGGCGCGGTGGCGGCCCTCCAGGGCTACCCGCACCCGATCTCGGTGGCGCGGGCGGTGCTGGAGAAGCTGCCGCAGCACAGCCTGCTGGTCGGCGAGGGCGCCGCGCTGTTCGCCCGCGAGAACGGCTTCGAGACCGCCGACCTGCTCACCGACGAGTCCCGCGAGCAGTGGCGCAAGCAGGTCGCGGACTCGCGCGAGGCGGTCGAGGGCGAGAACACCGAGGCCACCGACGGGGACCGCCGCTACCGGGAGAGCGCGCTGGAGCTGATCCGGCGGCTGGCGCCGCACGACGGCCCGTGGGGCACCATCAACATCATCGCGCTGGACGCGCGGGGCGAGATGTGCGTGGGGGTGTCCACCTCCGGCTACCCGTACAAGTACCCGGGCCGGGTCGGCGACTCGGCGCTGCCGGGCGCGGGCAACTGGTGCGACCTGCGGGCCGGCGGCGCGGCCTGCACCGGCCGCGGCGAGCTGAGCATGCGCGGCGGCACCGCCCGTACCATCGTGGACCTGATCGGCGCGGGCTCCGACCCGGCGCAGGCGTGCCTGGCCGCGCTCGCCGACGCCGCGACGCTGCCCGACGAGTACCGCTCGGAGCTGCGCGCGCTGGCGCTGACCCCGGACGGCCGGCACGGCGGCGCCGCCGGGCAGGAGGGCAGCGTGTACGCGCTGATGACCCCCTCGTCCACCGAGCCGGAGTTCCGGCCGCGCGAGGTGCTGCGTCCGCGGGGGTCGGCGTGAGGATCTTCGTCTCGTCCGACATGGAGGGCACCGCGGGCGTCGTCGACTGGTCGCAGTGCCGGCCGGGCCAGGAGGAGTACGCCCACTACCGGACGCTGCTGCTGGAAGAGGTCAACGCGGCCATCGAGGGCGCCGCGCAGGCCGGCGCCACCGGCTTCCTGGTCAACGACTCGCACGGCGCGATGGCGAACCTGCGGCCCGACGCGCTGGCCGGCCGGGCCCGCTACCTGTCGGGCCGGCACAAGCCGCTGTACATGATGCAGGGTCTCGACGCCTCTTTCGACGGCGTCTTCTTCGTGTCGTACCACGGCTCGATGCAGGGCTCCCCCGCGACGCTGTCGCACACCTACAACCCGCTGGCGATCAGCGAGGTCCGGCTGAACGGCGTGGTCGCCGGGGAGAGCGGGATCAACGCGCTGGCGGCGCTCGGGCACGGCGTGCCGGTGCTGCTGGTCACCGGTGACGAGACGACGGCGCGCGAGCTGGAACCGTTCTGCCCGGACGCGGTGCCCGCGGTGGTGAAGTCCTCGCTGTCGCGGTTCTCCGCGGACAGCATGCACCCGCTGGACGCGCGCGACGCCATCAGGGCGGCGGCCCGGCGGGCGGTGGAGTCGCTGCCGGGGGCGGGGCTGCCGCGGATCGAGCTGCCGGCGACGCTCGCGGTGCGGATGCGCAACCCCGACCTGGCCGAGATGGCCACCTGGGTCGCCGGCGTCGAGCCCGACCCGGCCGACCCGGCGGCGGTGACGATCACCGGCGACGACCCGCTGCGGCTGTACCGCACCTTCATCACGGTGGTGCTGCTCACCCGCGCCATCGCCGAGTGACCTGAGCTGGGAGGAACGCCCGTGCGCGGTCCCCGACCGGCCACTAGGCTGAAACGCGAAGCGGCCGGGACACCGGGGGTCCGGCCACGACCGGATGCGGGGACTGCCCATGCCACAGCCGGACGGCACGCGCCGTGCCGTGCTCCTCACCGTCGACGACGACCCGGGGGTCTCCCGGGCGGTCGCGCGCGACCTGCGCCGGCGGTACGGCGAGCGGTACCGCGTGGTGCGCGCGGAGTCCGGCGCCTCGGCGATGGACGCGCTGAAGCAGATGAAGCTGCGCGGCGACCTGGTCGCGGTGCTGCTCGCCGACTACCGGATGCCCGACATGAACGGCATCGAGTTCCTCGAACGGGCCATGGACGTCTATCCCGGCGCGCGCCGGGTGCTGCTCACCGCGTACGCCGACACCGGCGCGGCCATCGACGCGATCAACGTGGTGGACCTGGACCACTACCTGCTCAAGCCCTGGGACCCGCCGGAGGAGAAGCTCTACCCGGTGGTCGACGACCTGCTGGAGAGCTGGCTGGCCTCGGACCACCGGCCGGTGCCGGAGACCAAGGTGGTGGGCCACCGCTGGTCGGCGCGCTCGTCGAAGGTGCGGGAGTTCCTGGCCCGCAACCAGATCCCGTACCGCTGGTACCTGTCCGACCAGCCCGAGGGCGAGCGGCTGCTGGCCGCGGCGGGCTGCGACGGGCTGCGGCTGCCGCTGGTCATCGCGCCGGGCGGCGAGGTGCTGGTCGAGCCCAGCGACCAGGACCTGGCCGCCCGGGTCGGCCTGTCGACCGCACCGGCCGAGGAGTTCTACGACCTGGTGGTGGTCGGCGGCGGCCCGGCCGGGCTCGGCGCGGCGGTCTACGGCGCCTCCGAGGGCCTGCGCACGGTCCTGGTGGAGCGCACCGCGACCGGCGGACAGGCCGGCCAGAGCGCGCGGATCGAGAACTACCTCGGCTTCCCCGACGGGGTGTCCGGGGCCCAGCTGACCGACCGGGCGCGCCGCCAGGCCAGCCGGTTCGGCGCCGAGATCCTCACCGCGTGCGAGGTCACCGGCCTGGAGGTGAGCGGCCCGGCGCGGACCGTGCGCCTGTCGGACGGCTCGGCGATCGCCGCGCAGAGCGTGCTGCTGACCACCGGGGTGGCCTACCGGATGCTGGACGTGCCGGGCGTCGCCGAGCTGACCGGCCGCGGCGTCTACTACGGCTCGGCGCTGACCGAGGCCGCAGGCTGCGAGGACCAGGACGTCTACATCGTCGGCGGCGCCAACTCCGCCGGCCAGGCCGCCGTCTACCTCTCCCGCCGGGCGAAGTCGGTGACGCTGCTGGTGCGCGGCCCCTCGCTGGAGGCGTCGATGTCGCACTACCTGATCCAGCAGATCGCGGCGATACCCAGCATCCGGGTGCGTACCGGCACCGAGGTGTCCGCCGTGCACGGCTCGGACCACCTGGAGGGCCTGGTGCTGCGCGACCGGGACGGCGGCGGCACCGAGCTGGTCGACGCGCAGCGGATGTTCGTCTTCATCGGCGCCGCGCCGCGCACCGACTGGCTGGACGGCACGGTGCGCCGCGACCGGCACGGCTTCGTGCTCACCGGGCCGGACCTGGACGACGGGGACGGGGCGCCGGCCGGCTGGGAGCCGGACCGGCCGCCGTACCACCTGGAGACCAGCGTGCCGGGCGTCTTCGCGGCCGGCGACGTGCGGTCGGAGTCGGCCAAGCGGGTCGCGTCCGCCGTCGGCGAGGGCGCCATGGCCGTGATGCTGGTGCACCGATATCTGGAGGGGCTGTGACCGTGCAACCGTCGCCCTGCGACCCGGAGGAGCTGCGCAGCCTCTTCCTGTTCGAGAAGCTCACCGACGACCAGCTCGGGCAGCTGTGCCGCTCCGGCCGGGTGGAGGTGCGCGAGGCCGGCCCGGTGTACGCCGAGGGCGACCCGGCGACGTGCTTCTACGTCCTGCTGGAGGGCACGGTGGTGACCTCGCGGCGGGTCGGCGCCGACGACGTGGAGATCAACCGCACCTCGCAGCGCGGTGTGTACGCCGGCGCGTTCCAGGCGTACCTGGACGACCAGGTACCGCAGCTGTACACCAACTCGATGCGGGTGCCGGTCCGCTCGCGGTTCTTCGTGCTGTCCGCGCAGGAGTTCTCGCGGATCGTGCACGACTGGTTCCCGATGGCGGTGCACCTGCTGGAGGGGCTGTTCTTCGGCAACCGGACCTTCCAGCAGAAGGTCAGCCAGCGTGAGCGGCTGCTCGCGCTGGGGTCGCTGTCGGCGGGCCTGACCCACGAGCTGAACAATCCGGCCGCGGCGGCGCTGCGGGCCACCTCGGCGCTGCGCGAGCGGGTCGCGGGGATGCGGCACAAGCTGAAGATCCTGGCCGGCGGCCCCTACCGGCAGGCCGACCTGGACACGCTGGTGGGCATCCAGGAGCGCGCCGCGGAGCGGGTGGCCAAGGCCGAGCAGCTCGGCCCACTGGACGCCTCGGACCAGGAGGACGCGGTCGCGGACTGGCTGGACGGCCACGGCATCGCCGGCGGCTGGGACCTGGCGCCGGTGTTCGTGCAGGCGGGTCTGGACGAGGAGTGGCTGGACCAGGTGGCCGCGGCGGTGGACGCCGAGCTGCTGGAGAGCGCGCTGCGCTGGCTGAACTACACGGTCGAGACCGAGCTGCTGATGAACGAGATCGAGGACTCGACCGCCCGGATCTCCGGGCTGGTGAACGCCGCCCGGCAGTACTCGCAGCTCGACCGGGCGCCGTACCAGGTGGTCGACATCCACGAGCTGCTGGACAGCACCCTGCAGATGCTCGCCGGGAAGATCGGGCCGGAGGTGACGGTGGTCAGGGAGTTCGACCACACGCTGCCGAAGGTGCCGGCCTTCCCCGGGGAGCTGAACCAGGTGTGGACCAACCTGATCGACAACGCGGTCTCCGCGATGGACGGCCCTGGCACGCTCACCGTGCGGACCTCGCTCGACCGCGGCAGGCTGGCAGTGGACTTCCTGGACACCGGGCCGGGGGTCCCGCCGGAGATCCGGGACCGGATCTTCGAGCCGTTCTTCACCACCAAACCGGTGGGCCAGGGCACCGGCCTGGGCCTCGACATCTCCTGGCGAATCGTGGTCAACAAGCACCACGGCGACCTGGAGGTGACGTCCGAACCGGGCAACACCCGCTTCCGGGTGTGCCTGCCGCTGACCGCGGCGGCGACCCCCGACGCAGAGGAGACCTCCGCATGACCTCGCTGAACCCCCCGGACGAGATGCCAGAAGGCCAGGGCGGGGTGGCCATCGACCCCACCGTCCGGCCCAGCGGCACCGGCTGCGCCGACTGCGACGAGGCCGGCGGCTGGTGGTTCCACCTGCGCAGGTGCGCCGCCTGCGGGCACGTCGGCTGCTGCGACAGCTCCCCCGGGCAGCACGCCAGCGCGCACGCGCAGGCCAGCGGGCACCCGGTGGTGCAGAGTTTCGAGCCGGGCGAGGACTGGTTCTGGAACTACCGCACCGAGGCGTACGTGGACGACGGCCCGGCGCTCGCCGAGCCGTCCGCCCACCCCGAGGACCAGCCGGCGCCCGGCCCGCAGGACCGGGTGCCGCCGGACTGGCAGAGCCGGCTGCACTGAGTCACCGGCTGCACCGAGTCAGAGGTCGAAGGCCGATGTCACCGAGTACGCGCACTCGGTGTAGATGTAGCCGTAGCGCAGCGTCTCGGAGTCGGTGGCGGGCGTCCCGGAGACGCCGCTGCCGCCGCCCTTGTGCATGAAGTACACCGCGCCGGCGGGCAGGTGCAGCGTCCGGTGCGGGTAGCTCTTGCCCGCCTTGCACGCGCTCAGGCGCGCCTCGGCCCGGCTGGCGTAGGTGCTGCAGCCCTTGCACGCGCCGAGGGTGAAGCTGCCGGTGACCGTGCCGGTGTAGAGCACGGTCACCGGGTCGGGGCTGTCGTTGCTGACCGTCACGTCGATGCCGCCGCCGGTGGCGAGCGTGGGCACGTGCTTGCCCGCCGCCGGTTCGTGCTGGGCGATCTGCGCGGCGATCGAGAACTTCCGCGCGAGCGCCCTGTTGCGGTCGTGCGGGTAGGCGGCGGCGAAGTCGTCCATGGTCTGCTGCGCGCTGTCGAAGTCGCCGGCGCGGTACTGGTGCACGCCGCACGCGTAGGCGCCGGACTCGGCGTAGCCGTCGGCCCGCCGGGCGTCCTGGGCCAGTGCGGCGCTCGCGCCCGCCTTGTCGCCGGGCAGGTCGCCGGCGCGGGTGCCCAGCGCCTTGACCCGGTCGGTGGCGGCGCACGGGTCGGAACCCTTGACCGCCCTGCCCGCCGCGTCGATGGAGGCGCCCAGGGCCGGCGCGACCTTGGCGGCCTGTGCGGACCGGGGGAAGGTGGTGAGCAGTTCGGAGAAGTCGTCCTCGTCGCGGGACGCGCCGGTGCCGTTGTGCGCCAGGTCCGCCGCACCGCACTCGTAGAGCGAGGTGGCCAGCCGGTCGTCGGGCCAGCGGGCCAGGTCGCCGAGGTCCTTCGCGCCGTAGTCGGCCGGGACGGTGCGCAGGTACGTCAGCGGCTGCACGGCGCCGCAGTAGTCCTTGCGGGCGTAAGGGGCGCCAACGGTCGCGTAGTAGGTCCGCAGTCGGTCCGGCACCCGCTGCGCGGCGCGTGAGCCGGCGTGCCGGCGGTGCAGGTCGCGGTAGGCGGACAGGGCCGTGCGGTAGTCGTCGCGGGCGGCGTCGAAGGGCTTGTCCTTGGCGGCCTGCACGAGGGCGTCCGCGGCGGCGAGGCGGTCCAGCAGCATCTTCTGCGTCGCCTCGTCCTTGGCGCTGCCGTAGGCGAGGGCGCCGCCGACCGGCACGGCCAGCAGCACCAGGCCGAGCAGCGCGGCGATCGGCGCGCTCGGCGGCCGGCGCGGCGGAACACGCAGCGGGGTGCGCAGCGCCCGCAGCGCGCCGTGCGCCGCGGCGAGGACGAGCACCGCCAGGTAGCCGGCGACCACGCCGCCGGGGACCCCGTCGGGGTCGGCGGGCAGCGCGACGACGAGCAGCGCCGCGGTGGCGGCGAGGCACACCGCCATGGCGATCCACCGGCGCATCAGCGCGTACCCCAGGCCCAGGCCGCCGAGGTTGAGCAGCGCGACGGCGACGGCCCGCAGCGGGTCGGCCGGTCCGCGCGGCGGCGCGGCGGGCGCGGACGGCTGCGCGGGGAACCCGAACCCGCCGCCGGCGTACGGCGGTCCCGCGTACGGCGACGGGCCGTACCCGGGCGGCGCGTACGGCGACTGCGCGTACGGCTCCCCGCCGGCGGCGCCCCCTCGGCCGGCGGCGGCGCGGCGGCCGGCAGCGGCGCGGCGGCCTGCGCCGCGGGTGGCTGTTCCGGCCTGGGCGGCGGGATCGCCGCGCCGTGTCCGGAGTCAGGCAGTGCCGGCTTCTCCCCCGGTTCCGTGTCCGTCGGTTCGTCCTCCGGTACCACCGTGACCGTCCCCTCCCAGGACGCGCCGCGCGGCACGTCCGCGGGCGGTGGGCCCGCGGACGTGCCGCGCGAAAGCGCACATGAATGGCAAGACGTGCACCCTATCGAGGCGGTTCCACCGCCTGCCACTCAGTACCGTGGTGCGTCAGTCGAGCAGCTCCACCTCCGCGAGCGACGTCGAGGAGCCGCCGGCGTTGGCCGAGACCACCAGGCGGTACGAGGAGTACGCGCCGGGGTGGGCGATCTCGAACGGCCGGGTCTGCAGCCGGTCGGAGAAGACCTGGCCGCTGCGGCTGTCCAGCGTCGTCCAGTGCGTGCCGTCGGTGCTGCCCTGCAGCTGCCAGCTCTTCGGGTCCTGGTCCGCCGTGGTGGCGGAGGTCAGGGTGTAGAAGGCCGCCTTGTGCCGCGCCTGCGCGCCGCTGCCGGAGTAGGCGTAGCCGATCACCGGGGTCGCGGTCGGGAAGGTGACGCGGGTGGCGGAGGTGTTGTCGAACAGCTTCGCCGCGTCGGTGCCGTCCGCCGCGCTCGCGGTGCCCTGGCCGGGCCCGGTGGTGTCGGTCAGCCCCTGCGGGGTCTGGCCGGCCGGGGTCAGGGACGGCGGCAGCGCGTTCTTGCCGGTGCCCCACGACGACGGCTTGGAGCCCATGGTGAAGTCGAGCACCGCGCCGTTCCTGAGCTGGTCACCGGTCAGGTAGACCTTGTTCCACGGCTTGCCGTCGACCCGCAGCGACTGCACGTAGACGTTGCTGCGGCTGTTGTTCGGGGCGTTCACCACGATGCTGCGGCCGTTGTCCAGGTGGACGGTGGCCCGGGTGAACAGCGGCGAGCCGATCACGTAGTTGTCGTTGCCGACCTGCAGCGGGTAGAAGCCCAGCGCGCTGAAGATCTGCCAGGTCGACGTGGCGCCGTTGTCCTCGTCGCCGGGGTAGCCCTGGCCGATCGAGCTGCCGGTGAACAGCCGCTGCTGGATCTCGCGGACCGCGGCCTGGGTCTTGGCCGGGGCGCCCGCGTAGTCGTACATGTACGGGATGCCGAAGGACGGCTGGTTGCTCATGCCCAGCTCGCCCATGCGGACGTCGCGCGCCTCGATCATCTCGTGGATGGTGCCGCCGTAGCCGCCGGCGTCGCCGTCGGCCGTCTCCTGGGTGCCGAAGAAGGCGTCGAGCTTCTTCTCCAGGCTCTGCTGGCCGCCGTAGAGCGCGGCGAGACCGTTGGGGTCCTGCGGCACGGTGAAGGCGTAGTTCCAGGCGTTGGTCTCGGTGTACTCGCTGCCCCACTGCTGCGGGTCGAAGTCGGCGTCCGGGACCCGCCAGGAGCCGTCGGCGTTGCGGCCCTCGAAGAACCCGACGTTCTTGTTGAAGATCGTCGTGTAGTTCCGCGCGCGGCCCAGGAAGTAGTCGGACTCCTCCTGGTAGCGGGCCCGGTCGGCCTTGGAGGTGTGCGGGTCCTTGGCGAGCTTGGCCGCCATGGTGCCGATGCCGAAGTCGTTGATGTAGCCGTCCAGCGACCAGGAGATGCTGCCGTCCTGGTCGGTGTTGGTGTAGCCGGTGAACTCCGAGGTGTCCAGGCCCTTGCGGCCGACGCCGGACTGGGTCGGCACCGTGGTGGCGTTCTTCACCGCGGCCTCGTAGGCGGCCTTGACGTCGAAGTTGTCCACGCCCTTGGCGAAGGCGTCGGCGAAGGCCACGTCGGAGCTGGTGCCGGTCATCAGGTCGGCGTAGCCCGGCGAGGACCAGCGGGAGGTCCAGCCGCCGTCCTTGTACTGCTGGACGAAGCCGTCGGCGAGTTCACCGGCGGTCTTGGACTCCAGCAGGGAGTAGGCGGGCCACTCGCTGCGGTAGGTGTCCCAGAAGCCGTTGTTGACGTAGACCTTGCCGTCCACGATCTTGGCGCCGGTCCGGGTGGCCGTGCTGGCGCCGGTGGCCGGCGAGAACGGGCTGGCGTACTGGTACACCGGCTTCGCGGCCGTGCCCGTGTTCTCCGAACCGGAGTTGGGGTACAGGTTCATCCGGTACAGGTTCGAGTACAGCGTGGTGAGCTGGTCCTGGCTGGCGCCCTGCACCTGGACCTTGCCGAGCTTGGCGTTCCACAGCCGCTCGGCGTTCTTCTCGACCGTGGCGAAGGACGTGCCCTGCGGGATCTCCAGGTCCAGGTTCTTCTTCGCCTGGTCGGCGCCGATGAACGAGGTGGCGATCCGCAGCGTCACGGTCTTGGACGAGGAGGTGTCGAACTGGGCGTAGCCGGTGACGTTGTCCCGGCCCTGGCCGGTGACCTTGGTGGCCGTGCCGGGGACCCGGTCGAACTCGCCGTGCACGTACATCCGCGTCGCGGCCTCGCCGCCGCCGATGTTGACGTCGGAGTAGCCGTCCAGAGTGCCCTTGGCGGCGTCGAAGGTCAGGCCGCCGTTGTTGTTGACGTTGTCGAACAGCACGTCACCGGTGTCGCCGGGGAAGGTGAAGCGGAACTCCGCGGCGTGGTCGGTGGGCGCTATCTCGGCCTTGATGCCGTTCTTGAAGGTGACGCCGTAGTAGTGCGGCTGGGCCACCTCGTCCTTGTGGTCGAAGGCCAGCGCGCGCTTGCCGCGGTTCAGGTCGGGGGTGCCGGACGCGGCCGACGGCATCACCTGGAAGGTGTCGCGGTCCCCCATCCACGGGCTGGGCTCGTGGCTGATGCCGAGCGCCTGGAGCGTCGGCAGGTTGTCGGCGTTGTTCTGCGCCGCGTAGCTGTACTCCCAGCTGGTGGAGCCCGCGTCGGTGACCGGCGTGAAGAAGTTGAAGCCGTTGGGCACGGCGGTCAGCGGCAGGTTGTTGCCACGGGAGAAGGAGCCGGAGGCGTTGGTGCCGCGCCGGGTGTCGACGTGCTCGGCGTAGGTCGCGGAGCGGTCGACGGCCG
This sequence comes from Actinacidiphila sp. DG2A-62, assembly GCF_035825295.1. Taxonomy (NCBI): domain Bacteria; kingdom Bacillati; phylum Actinomycetota; class Actinomycetes; order Kitasatosporales; family Streptomycetaceae; genus Actinacidiphila; species Actinacidiphila sp. DG2A-62. The sequence continues at coordinate 7,749,001 of NZ_JAYMGI010000002.1, read as the reverse complement.
GGGCCGCGCCGATGGTGAGGTCGTCGATCCAGCCCTTGAACTGGGTGTTGGAGCCCTCCTGCGCGGTGCCGGTCGGGTTGTCGTAGCCCAGCAGGATGCGGTCGATCGTCTTGCCCGCGGCCACCTTGCCGATGTCCGCGGCCACGGCGTTCCACTGCGAGGCGTAGAGGATCTTCGCCGCGCCCTGGCCGTTCGGGGTGAGCGGCACGCCGTTCTGGTCCTGCGCCGCGGTGCGCAGCTGGCTGAGGTAGCTGCCGTCGGTGAAGTGCAGGTCGATCGAGGCGTAGGTGCTCGGGTACTTCAGGTCGCCGCCGGTCAGCTCGGGGAAGATGTCGTACGACAGCCGGGTGTCGTGCTTCACCTTGATGTGCACGTCGTACAGCTTGTTGTACGCGTACACCTCGCCGGACTGGATGTGGCTGCCCGCGTACTCCAGGGCCTTGAGGCCGGTGAAGCCGACGCTCGGCTTGACGTTGGGCCCGGAGGACGGGCCCTTGCCGACCTCGGTGGTCATGCCGGAGACCGGCGGCGGCGGCGCGGAGCCGTCGGACAGGATCAGGTCGGCCAGCTGCACGATGGCGCCGCTGTTGTTGGCGGTGACGTTCAGCCGGTAGTAGCGGAACGCGGCCGGGTTCGCGACCTCGTAGACGTTGCTCTTGAACCGGCCGGCGAACTTCACCCCGCTACGGCTGTCGACGGTGGTCCAGTCGGTGCCGTTGGCCGAGCCCTGGAGGGTGAAGTCCTTCGGGTCCCGCTCCGGGGCGTCGTTCGCGGCGGTCAGGGCGTACTTCTTGACCGTCACGTCCTCGGACAGCTTGTACTGCACCCAGCCGGTGCTCGCGAAGGTCAGCCACTTGGTGTTGGGGTCCTCGTCGGCGGCGTTCTTCGCGATCTCGTTCGGCGGGTTGTCCGAACTGGCGGTGATCTCCGCGATCTTGTCCTTGATGCTGCCGGACACCACGGGCAGGGTGCCGGCGGTCACGCCGGAGACCCACGGCTTGCCGCCGCGGGTCTCCGCGGTGTCGGCCGCGGGCTGCGCCTGGCCGTCCTCGAAGGACGTGGTGAACGCGGGCGCCGGGGCGCCCCGCCCGGCGGAGTCGGCGGTGGCCGCGTGCGCGACCGCCGTCACGGGTACGGTCAGGGCCACGGAGATCGCCGCGGCCAGCAAGGGTCTGGCCAGGGTGCGGCGTGTTCGGCCACTTGTCATGCGTGATGCCTCTCTGCTTCGGCTCCGGGTACTGCTCGGCGCACCGCCCGCCGCGGTGGCGCCGCTGTCGCCGGCCTGGCCGGTGCGCGGTGCGCACGCCGGGGCGGGCGGGTGGCGCCGTCCGGCCCGCGGGGCGTTCCGCGGGCCGGACGGGGTCGGGGCGGACCGTTGCGCGGTGCGACGGCCCGTCAGGTGGTGCGGCCGGTCAGGCGTTGCGCCCGCTGAGCGCGTAGAGCGCCATCCGGCTGTCGTCGGGAAGGGTGATCGACACCGCCTGCTTGGCGGGGTCCAGCGGCACCGTCAGGTGCCACAGGTTGATCGCGACGCCGTCGGCCGCGCCGTGGCTGTCGTAGCGGCTGTCGAAGTGGATCGCGGTGTCCTCGCCGAGCCGGGGGCCGGAGGCCGCCCAGTCGGTGGCCTTCAGCGACACCGGCGCCGAACTGCCGTCCGCGTAGTGCACGGTGGCGGTGCCGGTCACGTCGCCGTGGTGGGCGCTGAGCAGCACGTCGAGCGCGGAGTACGCGTGCGCGGTCAGCGGCACGGTCTGGCCGTGGGCGGTGGCGAAGTTCTTCGCCGCGCCCGCGGTGTCGGGGAAGGCGTAGGCGCGGCCGTCGAGCACCCCGGTGCCGGACGCGGGCAGCTGCTCGGCCGGGAAGCTGGTACCGGTGCCGTCGAAGTCGCCGCCGGCGGTGGCGCCCGCGGTGGACACGCCGTCCAGGTCGTACTGGCCGCTCAGGTCCTGCGGGCAGTAGCCGGTGGTCCCCTGGCAGGTGGCGGTGGTCACCGAGACCGGGACGGTCCTGATGGCGGTGGGCCCGCCGTTCTGCCGCACCCGGACGGTCACCGGGTAGGTGCCGTCGGGGGTGCCGGCAGGCGCGGTGACGTGCACGGTGATCTGCCGGGTGGCCGGCACCGTGCCCGAGGTGACGTGGACGGCCGCGCTGGTCGGCGAGACCCGCAGGCCGTTGGGCGCGCTGATGTCGACCGTGCCGCTCGCGGTTCCCGGCGCGGTCAGCACCGCGGAGACGGTCAGGTCGGCCGAGGAGCCGCCGGCCAGCAGGCCGGGCGCGGCCGGCGAGACGCCCGCCGCGGTGCGCCGCTGGGTGTCGGCGACGTGGTCCAGCGCGGGCGGCGCGGCGGACTTGGCGGTGCCCCAGGTGGAGGGCTGGTCGCCGAGGGTGAGCGCGATGTCCTTGCCGGCGCGGATGTCGCCGGTGGTCAGGTAGGTGGTGCGCAGCGACCTGCCGCCGAGCGTGGCGGACTGGATGTAGCGGTGGGTGTCGCTGCTGCCCGGGGCGGTGATGGTGAGCGTGCCGCGCGGGTAGTAGTGCCGGTCCAGGGTGAGGTCGACGCGGTCGAAGACCGGCGTGGACAGGCCCCACAGGTCGGTGCCGGGCGTCATCGGGTAGACGCCGATGGACGACAGGACCTGCCAGGCGGACATGGTGCCCAGGTCGTCGTTGCCGGTGACGCCGTTGGGCGCGTCCGTGAACAGGGTGAGCGCGGCGTGCACCACGTCGGTGGTCTTCCACGGCTGCCCGGTGGACAGGTAGGTGTACGGGGCGCCGAGGTCGGGCTCGTTCTGCGGGTTGTACTTGTCCTGGTTGTAGTACGAGTACGTGCCGTTGACCCACACGTTCCGGGCGGTGCCGGCCGGGTCCTTCAGCAGCTGGTCGTAGGCGAAGAACGAGTCCAGCCGGTCGTTGGCCTTCTGGGTGCCGCCGATGAGGTCGACCAGGCCCGGAACGTCCTGCGGCACCAGCCACATGTACTGCCACGAGGTGCCCTCGTGGAAGCCGACGCTGGAGGCCGGGTCGGACGGGCCGACGAAGACGCCGTCGGTGTCGCGGGCCCGGAAGAAGCCGGTCGACGGGTCCAGCAGGTTGCGGTAGTTCTGGCCGCGGGCGAGGTAGCGGCGGGCGTCGGCGGTGTGGCCGAGGTCCTTGGCCATGCCGCCGAGCGCGGCGTCGGCGAGCGCGTACTCCAGGGTCGCCGACGGCCCGTGCTGGAAGTCGTTGTCACCGGGCTTGCCGGGGTGCGTCGGGTCGTACGGCACGTAGCCGCCGGACAGGTACTCCTGATCGGCCTGGCGCACCGCGGAGGCCGAGTCGGCCGGCGGGACGGTGTCCACGTGCTTCTTCAGCGCCCGGTACGCCTCCTCCTCGTGCCCCTTGAGCAGGCCCTGCCGCCAGGCGTCCACGAGGAACGGGGTGACCGGGTCGCCGGTCATGATGTTGGTCTCGACGGTGACGTAGCCCCAGCGCGGCAGCGATCCGCTCTGCTCGGCGATGCGCAGCAGCGACAGCGCCATGTCGCGGGACTCGCGCGGCGCGAGCAGCGAGAGCAGTTGCTGCTGGGTGCGGTAGGTGTCCCACAGCGACCAGTTCTGGTAGTACACCGAGCCGTTGCCGGAGTGGACCTTGCCGTCCCAGCCGGTGTAGCGGCCGTCGACGTCGCTGCCGATGTTGGGCGCGAGGAACGAGCGGTACAGCGAGGAGTAGAAGGTGCGCTGCTGCTCGTCGGTGCCGCCGTGCACGCGGATCTGCGCGAGGCGGTCCTGCCAGGCCTGCCGCGCCGCGGCCTTCGTGGTGTCGAAGGTGCCGGCGCCCTCGGCTTTCAGGTTCTTGTCGGCGCCGGCCGCGTCCACCCAGGACAGCGAGGTGACCGCGGTGACCTGGTGGTCGGTGGTGGCGTCGAAGCGCACGTAGGCGCCGTTCAGGCCGGCGGCGGTGGAGGTGCGGCTGCCGGCGGTGACCGCGGAGCCGCTCCAGGTCCCGTAGGAGGCGAACTGCCGGTCGAAGCGCGTCTCGGTGTAGACCGTGTACGGCTTGGTGTCCTGGCAGAAGCCGCTGCCGGTGACGGCGGTGACGACCGTGTGGTCGTCCAGCACCTTGACGGTGCTGGAGGTCACGTTGTGCAGCGCCTGGCCGGAGTCGAGCAGGACGTTGGCCTGGTCGGTGGCCGGGAAGGTGTAGCGCTGCCAGCCGGTGCGGTCGGTCGCGCTCAGCTCGGCGGTGATGCCGGTGCCCAGCTTCACCTTGTAGTAGCCGGGCGACGCGGTCTCGTCCGCGTGGCTGAAGGGCGCGGCGTAGACGGCGTCGTCGGTGGAGGTGATCGCGCCGGTCGTGGGCAGCACCGGCAGGTCGCCGCCGAGGCCGCAGCCCACGCCGGACAGGTGCACCGTGCTGAAGCCGCGGATGTGGTCCTGGTTGTAGTCGTAGCCCGTGTTGTGCCCGGTGTCGGGCGACAGCTGGACCATGCCGAAGGGGACGGCGGCGCCCGGGTAGGTGTTGCCGTCGTTCTGGGTCCCGATGAAGGGATTGACCAGGTGCGTGAGGTCGCCGGTGCCCGTGCTCGCCACCGTCTGGCCAGCGGCCGGCTGGGCCTGCGCCGGCAGCGCCGCGGCTCCCGCCGCGATCAGCGCGGCGGCGGCCACCACGACCGGAGCCCGCAGGCTTCGCATCCTTGGAGCCATCCTGTCGCTTACTCCTTTGACAACGTTGTCATACGACCATGCGCACCAGGTGGGGCCCAGAAGAGGCTGGTGACACGGGCATGCCGAAGAGACGACAGGAATCTTCGCCTCCGATCTTCCCAGCGTCAATGGTGCGGCGGGAATCAATCCATCTCCGGTCGTTCGGGGCGCCGCGCCGGGGGCGCCACCCGAACGGTCCTGCCAGGTGGGCGCCTTGCGGTGCGGCCGGGTGAGCGGCCGCACCGCGTACGGTGGTTCAGACCTGTGGCGTCGCCGGGGCGCCTGCCGCGGCGGGGCCGTGGCCGAGGGCGGCGGGCTCCTTGAGGGGGTCGGGCGCCGGGTGCTTGCCGGAGTCCTTGCCGAGGTGCACGTGAGGGTCGGCATGGGCGTCGGCGTCGGCGTCGGCGAGCAGCGTCGCCTCGTCGAAGGGCAGGTCGCCGGCGAGCACCCGGTCGGCCCTGGACCGGTCGAACCCGCCGGTCCAGGTGCCGATCAGGACGGTGGCAACGGCGTTCCCGGCGAAGTTGGTGAGCGCGCGGGCCTCGCTCATGAAGCGGTCGATGCCGACGATGAGGCCGATGCCGTCCACCAGGGCCGGCTTGTGCGACTGGAGCCCGGTGGCGAGCGAGGCCAGGCCCGAACCCGACACGCCCGCCGCCCCCTTGGAGGCGACCATCATGAACAGCAGCAGCGAGATCTGCTCGCCGAAGGCCAGCGGCTTGCCCATCGCGTCGGCGATGAACAGCGAGGCCATGGTCAGGTAGATCATGGTGCCGTCGAGGTTGAAGGAGTAGCCGGCCGGCACCGTGATGCCGACCACCGGGCGGCTCACCCCGAGGTGCTCCATCTTGGCGATCAACCGCGGCAGCGCGGACTCCGAGGACGAGGTCGACACGATCAGCAGGAAGTCCCTGGCCAGATAGCGCAGCAGCCGGAAGAGGTTGATCCGGGCGCCGATCCACAGCAGCGCGCCGAGCACCACCACGACGAAGATCAGACACGTCGCGTAGAAGCCGAGCATGATGGTGGCGAGCGCCTTGAGCGCGTCCACGCCGGCCGAGCCGACGACGGCCGCCAGCGCCCCGAACGCGCCGACCGGTGCGGCCCACAGGATCATCGACATCACCCGGAAGATCAGCTTCTGCAGGTGGCCGATGCCGCGCAGCACCGGTTCGCCGGCCCGGCCGAGCGCCTGCAGCGCGAAGCCGGCCAGCAGCGCGACCAGCAGCGTCTGGAGCACCTGGCCCTCGGTGAACGCCGAGACGAAGGTGGTCGGGATGATGGAGAGCACGAAGTCGACGCCCTCGGGCGGCGCGCCGGCCGCCTGCGCCTGGCCGGCGCCCTTGAGCGCGCTGGTCAGGTGCAGCCCTGAGCCGGGGTGCAGGACGTTGCCGACCGCCAGGCCGACGGCGAGCGCGACGAACGACATCGCCACGAAGTAGCCGAGCGCGAGCCCGCCGACCCGGCCGACCTGGGCGGCCCTGCGCACCGAGCCGATGCCGAGCACGAGGGTGCAGAAGATGACCGGTGAGATCATCATCCGGATCAGGTTCACGAAGCCCGTGCCGAGCGGTTTGAGCTGCACGGCCGTGTCGGGTGCGGCCAGACCCAGCACGATGCCGGCGATCGAGGCCGCGATCACCGCGAGGTAGAGGTAATGGGTGCGGTCGGAGCGGCTCGTGGCCGGCCGGGCGGCGGCCGTGCGCTCGTCGTGGCCGGGGCCGTCGCCGGGGCTCTCGCCGCCGCGGCTCGGGCCGTCGTCGCTGAAGGCTGGGGCTGACACCGTCGTCTCCCTCGGTCCGCGGCCTCCGTCCCGGGCGACCGCAGCTGACTGGTCCCGGTGACTATGCGCGCGTCGCGTGACCCAGGTCACGTTTGCGTTCATTGAGTTCGCGGGCGGCGGGCACACTGGTGGGCATGTCGCCCCTGATACGCGCCCGCCGCGGCCGGCCGCGTCCGCGCAGCCTGGCCGGGCAGCTCTTCGCGATGCAGGTCGTCATCACCGCGGCGGTGGTGGCGGGCTGCGCGGTGCTCGCCTACGTCGACGCGGGCGACCGCGCGCAGGCCGCGGCGCGCGCCCAGGTGGTCGCCACCGCGGGCGCCGTGGCCGACTCCCCCGCGGTGGTCGCCGCCGCCCGCTCCGCCGACCCGAGCGCGGTCCTGCAGCCGTACGCGCAGAAGGTGCGCGCCGACGCGAAGGTGGACTTCGTGACCATCATGGACCCCCACGGGGTCCGCTGGTCGCACCCCGACCCCTCGCTGATCGGCAAGCGCTTCCTCGGGCACATCGCGCCCGCCCGGCACGGACGCACCTTCACCGAGACGTACACCGGCACGCTCGGGGCGTCGGTGCGGGTGGTGACGCCGATCAGGGACGGCGACCGGATCGTGGGCCTGGTGAGCGTGGGGATCACTGTCGACACCATCAGCCACCGGCTGCGCGGGCGGCTGCTGGGGCTCGTCGCGGTGGCGCTGGCCGCGTGCGCGGTGGCGGGCCTGGGGACCTACGTCGCCAACCGGCGGCTGCGCCGGCACACCCACGGCATGGCGGCGGCCGAGCTGAGCCGGATGTACGACTACCACCAGGCGACGCTGCACGCGCTGCGCGAGGGCCTGGTGCTGCTGGACTCCGCGCGCCGGGTGGTGCTGTGCAACGACGCGGCGCGCGAACTGCTCGGCCTGGACGAGGACGTGGTCGGCCGCGGCGTCGCCGACCTGGCGCTGCCGCCGTCGCTGACCGGAGCGCTGCTGGCCGCAGAGCCCCGGCTGGACGAGGTGCACCTGACCGCGGACCGGGTGGTGGTGGTCAACACCTCGCCGGTGAGCGGCGGCGAACGGCGCGGCACCGTGGTGACGCTGCGGGACCGCACCGACCTGCAGGCGCTGACCGGCGAGCTGGACTCGGTGCGCGGCTTCGCCGAGGCGCTGCGCTCGCAGGCGCACGAGGCGGCCAACCGGCTGCACACCGTGGTGTCGCTGGTCGAACTCGGCCGGGCGCAGGAGGCGGTGGAGTTCGCCACCCGGGAGCTGCGGCTGGCGCAGGCGCTGACCGACCGGGTGGTGACGGCGGTGGGCGAGCCGGTGCTCGCCGCGCTGCTGCTGGGCAAGGCGGCCGAGGCGCACGAGCGCGGGGTCGAGCTGACGGTCGCTCAGGACAGCAGCCTGGACGACGGGGTGCTGCCGCCGGAACTCACCGCCCGCGACCTGGTGACGGTGCTGGGCAACCTGCTGGACAACGCGATCGACGCGGCGGTGGAGGGCGCGGGCGACGGCGGGCGACGGCCCGCCGTCGAGGTGTCGGTACGGGTCGAGGACGGCGAACTGCTGCTGCGCGTCGGCGACTCGGGCCCCGGCATCGACCCGGCGGACATCAGCGAGGTCTTCCGCCGCGGCTGGACCACCAAGAGCCGCGGGCACGGCCTCGGCCTGGCCCTGGTGCAGCAGGCGGCGCGGCGGGCCGGCGGCTCGGTCGCGCTGGACCGCGCACCGGCCGGCGGCGCGCGCTTCACCGTGGCGCTGCCGCTGACCCCCGGTCCGCGGGCCGGGGCCGGCGGCGTGGCGCGGGACCCGGCGCGGGACCGGGCACCGGACGTGACGCCCGGCGGGGCGCGGGACAGGACGTCGGACGAGGCGCCGGACGGCGTACGGGAGGTGCGGGCGTGATCGGCGTGCTGGTGGTCGAGGACGACCCGGTGGCGGCCGAGGCGCACCGGCTGTACGTGGGGCGGGTGGCCGGCTTCGAGGTGGCCGCGGTGGTCCACGACGGCGGCGCCGCGCTGCGGGTGCTGGAGCGGCGGCCGGTGGACCTGGTGCTGCTGGACCTCAACCTGCCGGACGGGCACGGGCTGCGGCTGGTGCAGCGGATGCGGGCGGCCGGGCACGGCGCGGACGTGATCGCGGTGACCTCGGCGCGCGATCTGAAGGTGGTGCGGCAGGCGGTGTCCGCCGGGGTGGTGCAGTACCTGCTCAAGCCGTTCGCGTTCCCGGCGCTGCGCGACCGGCTGGAGGCGTGGGCGCGTTACCGCAGCGAGCTGCCGGACGGCGAGGCGTCCGGCCAGGACCAGGTGGACCGGGCGCTGGCGGTGCTGCGCCCGCCGCGGTCTGCGGCACTGCCCAAGGGGCTGAGCGCGCCCACCCTTGAGGCGGTGACCCAGGCGCTGCGCGGCGCGGGCCCGCAGGGGCTGTCGGCGAACGACGCGGCGCGCGCGGCGGGCGTGTCCCGGATCACCGCCCGCCGCTATCTGGAGCACCTGGTGGAGACCGGGCGGGCCGCCCGCACGCCCCGCTACGGCCAGGTCGGGCGACCGGAGTTGTGCTACCGCTGGTCGCGGTGAGCCCGCGAAGGGACCGCGCCGGGACCGCGACGGGATCGCGCGGGACCGCGACGGGACCGCTGGGAGACCGCGGGGAGCACCGGGGGCCGCCTCGCTCCCGCGGCGAGCGCCGGGACCGCGCCGGGCCGCCGCCTCGATCGCGGCCCGGAACCGCCGCGATCGCGCCGCGCGGCGGTCTTGATCGCGTCGGTCCGCGCGCGGAGCCGTGCGCGGGGGGCCGGGCCGCGTACGCTCCCCGCATGAAAGACAGCGATTTCGTGCGGCGGGTGATCGGCGTCCTCACCGAGGCGAAGCAGATGCAGCAGTTGCTGGAGGAGGACCCCGACCGGGAGGACATCTCCGGGGACAACGTCAGGGCGCTGCTGAACGAGACGATGCCGACCATCGCGCTGCCCTCGGACGCCACGCCGGCCGAGATCGGCGAGGCGCTGAGCCTCCAGCTCGGCCCGGTCATCGAACGCCTCACCGGCGCCTTCTCGCTGATCTTCCTCCAGCTGGCCGAGGTGCACGACTCCGGGCGCACCGACGTCTCCTCCGCCGAGGTGCTGCAGGAGCTGGCGCTGCGCGCGGACAGCCTGTGGCCGGGCGACCCCGACGACCCGGAGGGCCCGGACGGCGTGCTCTGACCGCGCGGGGCGGGCGGGGGGCGAGCCCGGCGCGGCGGCTGGGGTCCGACTGCCGGCGGCCGGCGCTTCGGGCCGCGCTGCGGCGGGTCAGACCCGGTGCACCTCGACGCCCTGCGCGGTGAACTCCTCCACCGTCTCCTCCGGGGCCTCGCGGTCGGTGATCAGCACCGAGATCTCCGCGGTGTCGCAGACCCGCGCGAAGGCCCTGCGGCCCAGTTTGGTCGCGTCGGCGGCCACCACCACCCGCTGGGCGCGCTCGGCCATCGCGCGGTTGGCGTCGGCCTCGCCCTCGTCGTGGGTGGCGGCGCCGAAGCGCGGGTCGACCGCGTCGACGCCGAGGATCGCGTAGTCAAGGGAGACCGCGCGCAGCGTCGCGGAGGCCAGCGGGCCGGTCAGCTCGTAGGAGTTGGGGCGCGCCACTCCCCCGGTGACCACGGTCTTCACGTACGGGCGGACCGCCAGCTCGTTGGCGATGTTGACGGCGTTGGTGACGATGGTGAGCGCGGTGGCGGCGCCGCGGCCGGCGAGGTCGGCGCGCACCGCCAGTTCCCTGGCCACCTCCGAGGTGGTGGTGCCGCCGGTCAGGCCGACCACCGCGCCGGGCGGGACCAGCGCCGCCGCCGCGCGGGCGATGCGGTGCTTCTCGTCGGCCTGGCGGGCCGCCTTGTAGCGCAGCGGGAGATCGTAGGCGACGCCGGTGACCACGGCGCCGCCGCGGGTGCGGGTGAGCAGTTGCTGGCGGGCCAGCTCCTCCATGTCACGGCGCACGGTGGCGGCGGAGACGCCGAGCAGGTCGGCCGCCTCGCCGACCTCGATCCTCCCCCGCTCGCCGAGGGCTTCGAGCAGCCGCGTCCATCGCTCGTGGGACCCCATCGCCGTCCATTCCCCCGCTCGCCCGCGGGTCTCGCCCGTCACCGGGGTCCGAGCGTAGCGCCCGCGGCGGGACGTCCCGCGCACACGCCGGCGGCGCCCGCTCCCCCGTGGCGACGAGGGGGAACGGGCGCCGCTTCCGGGCGTCGGGCCCGCGCCGGTCCCGGCGGCCGGATGGCGACCGCCGGGCGCCGGCTTCACCGGGCGTCAGGCGTCGGGCGGTCCGGCGGGCGTCAGGCGGTGGCCACCGCGAAGACGTGCATGTCGCCGCCCTGGGTGGTGGCCGGCAGCGTCACGCTGGCCAGTTGCTTGCCCGCCTGCAGGGCGATGGGCGCGGTCGCGAAGACGTCCGTGCCCACCGGGTCGGTGGTGCCGCCCTGCACGTCGCGGTAGGCGGTGTGCACGGCGACCACGTTGCCGTACGACGGCTGCTGGGACCCGCCGCCGAGCGTCCAGTCGCTGAAGCCGATCTGGGCCTGCTCGGTGGTGCCGTCGGTGTAGGTGAGGGTGACGGTCCCGGTGGTCTGGCCCTCGCTGGCGCTGCCGAGCAGGCTCAGCTTCGTCGCGCCCGCGGGGGACTTGGAGACGTCCAGGACCTGGTCGCCGCCGCCGACCACGATGTTGTCGGGAGCGCCGGCCTCCACCTGCGGCCAGGTGAAGTCGAAGCCGGCGGCCGAGATCGTCGCGCCCGGGGTGGCGCCGGCCGAGGCGAGCGCCTTCGCCGAGTAGCTCCAGCCCTCGCCGTCGAAGTTGGCGGCCGGGTCGTCGTCGTCGGCGGAGATGCCGCGGTTGTTGACGTACCAGGTCACCGTGCCGCGCACGCCGACGGTCACCGACAGCGAGGCGGGCGGTGCGGTGCCGCCGTGCGTGGAGGTCAGCGCGATCGGGATCGAGTAGACCCCCGCCTTGGTGCCCTCGGCCGCCGACACGGTCACCTTCGCGCTCGCGGCGCCGTTCCTCGGCACCGTCACCTTGCCGGCGGCGGGCGTCAGGGTGATGCCCGCCGGGGGCTGCGCGGACCAGCGGACGTCGACCTTCTTGTCCTGGATGGTGGTCAGCTTCACCGCGGTGTCCGCGGAGCCGCCGGGCTCGACCTTCACCTGGGCCGGGTCGGTGGAGGCGAAGAACTGCGCCTCACCGTCGCGGAAGGACGGCGGCGCGTCCTTGGCGGCGCTGCCCCACGAGGTGTTCGCCGTGGCGCCCAGGGTGTACTCCAGGGTGCCGCCGCGGGTGACGAAGGACGCCGGGACCCACGGCTGGTCCGAGCGCTTGCCGTTCACGCGCAGGCCCTGCACGTAGATGTTCGAGGTGGACGCCTGCGGGGCGTCGACCGTGATGGTCTTGCCCAGGCCGGTGCGGACCACCGCGTGCGGGAACACCGGCGAGGACAGCACCAGGTCGGCCCGGCTGGGGACCTGCGGGTACATGCCGAGCGCGGAGAAGACGTACCAGCTGGACATGGTGCCCGCGTCGTCGTTGCCGGGGATGCCGCCGGGGGTGTCGGTCCACAGCCCGTCGGTCTCGGCCCGCACGGTCTCCTGCGTCTTGTACGGGGCGCCCAGGTAGTCGTACAGGTAGGGCGCGTTGATGTCGGGCTCGTTGGTCGGGTCGTAGCGGGTGTCGTCGGCGGCGGAGAAGTCGAAGCTGCCGTCGGGCTTGCGGAAGAACGCGTCGAGCCGGGAGACGGCCTTCTGGTCGCCGCCCATCGCCTGCGCCAGGCCCGCGATGTCGGAGTAGACCATCCAGGTGTAGCGCGCGCTGGTGCCCTCGACGAAGCCGCTGCCGGTGCCGGGGCTGAAAGTGGCGCCGGACCAGGAGCCGTCGGAGTTGCGGTCGCGCATGTAGCCGCCCTGCGCGGTGGCGTCGGGGTCGAAGACGTTGGTCCAGTTGCCCGCGCGGTCGCGGAACGCCTTCTGCGTCTTGTTGTCGTGGACCTGGCCGGCCAGCTCGGAGATGCCGAAGTCGGCGGCGGCGTCCTCCAGCGTCTCGGCGGCGCCCGCCCAGCAGTGGCAGTTGTTCGCCGGCACGTAGCCGAGCTTGAGGTACTGGTCGAGCGCCGGGCGCTGGCCCACGCACTCGACGTTGCAGCCGGCGCTGCTCGCGTCGTTCGCGGTCGGCACGGTCGCGGCGGTGACCAGCGACTTCAGTGCGCCCTTGACGTCGAAGTCACGGCCGCCGAAGGCGTAGATGCCGGCCAGCGCGGCGTCCGAGGGGTCGCCGGACATGATGCTGGTCTTGCCGTTCTCCAGCAGCCAGCGGTCCCACTCGCCGTCGCGCTGCTGCGCGTAGTTGTACAGGGACTGCGCATAGTCGCTGCCGACGCGCGGCTGCAGCAGCGTCAGCAGCTGCACCTGGGCGCGGTACTGGTCCCAGCCGGAGAAGGTGCCGTACTGCGCGTGCTGGCCCTTGGCCAGCGAGTGCGTGGTGCGGTCGCCGCCCAGGTACTGGCCGTTGACGTCGCTGGTGAGCGTGGGCTCCAGCATCGAGTGGTACAGCGCGGTGTAGAAGGTGCTGCGCTGGTCCTCGCTGCCGCCGCCGACCTGGATGCGGCCGAGGGCGTCGCGCCACTGGGCCGCGGCCCGGGAGCGCACCGTGGCGAAGGACGTGGCCGGCGGGTTCTCCGCGCGCAGGTTCGCCTCGGCGTTCTGCGGGCTGACGTAGGAGATGGCGACCTTGACCTGCACGTGGTCGGTGCCGGCGGGGAAGGTGACGTAGGCGCCCGAGCCCTTGCCGGCCGCGGCGTTGCCGCTGCTGTTGTAGCCGGTGCCGCCGGTCGCCGAGGTGGAGCCGGGGTTCAGCGTGCCGTCGGTCCAGGTGCCGGTGGCGGCGAACGGCTGGTCGAAGTGCGCGGTGAAGTACAGGGTGTAGACGTCGTGCCGGTTGTTGGCGCTCTGCGGGCCGCAGAAGTTGCCCGCGCTCACCGAGCCGGTCACGGTGTGCGTCGCGGTGTCCACCTGGGTGGTCGCCGCGGTGCTGCCGCTCTCGGAGTTGGAGGTGCGCAGCAGCATGGTGGCGGGCTTGTCGGCGGGGAAGCCGAACTCGCCGGTGCCGGTGCGGGCGGTGGTGGTCAGCTCGGCGGAGGCGCCGTTGTCCAGGCCGACCTTGTAGTCGCCGGCCTGGGCGGTCTCGTTGGCGTGCGAGAAGGTGCTCGCGTAGACCGCGTCCTTGGTGTCGGAGCTGGGCGAGGAGGTCACGTCGCCCACGTAGGGCATGATCGGGATGTCGCCGTTGGCGCCGGAGCAGCCCACGCCGTTGAGGTGGGTGAGGCTGAAGCCGCGGATCTTGGTGGCGTCGTACCGGTATCCGCCCGGGGCGGGCGTGGAGAACTGGTTGCCCGTGGAGTTCTGCGGGCTCCAGGCGAGCATGCCGAACGGCACGACGGCGCCGGGGTAGGTGTTGCCGGCGTTGGAGGAGCCGATCAGCGGATTGACGTACGGGACCGGGTCCCGCACCAGGCCCGCGGAGGTCGCCGGGGCGGCCGACGCGGGCGCGGCGGCCAGGCCCGCGCCGAGCAGCGCGGTGGCCAGGGCCGAGAGTGCGGTGGCGACTGTTCGTCGCGGGGATCTGAGCGACACCATTGGCTGCGGTTGCCCTTTCCTGCCGGGGGTGGGGTCGGGGGGATCTCCGGACAACATTGAAGACAACGTTGTCTAGCTGGCGTTGACTCTCTCCCGGCCCCCTGCACATGTCAAGGCCCGCACCACGCCGTGGCATTGCCCCTCCGGGGGGTGGGGGACGTGCCCGGGGCGGAAGGGCGCTGACGTCAGGCGCACGCTTCCGCCACCGGGCCGACGAGGTCGCAACGGCGCGAGGCCGCTCGGCTCAGTCGTCCGCGAAGAGCTGCTCGACGCTCTTCACGTCGAATGCCTCGCCGAGCCAGTACCTGAGCAGTTGCCTCTCGTGGCAACCGAGGATGCGTTCCCGCACCTCGTCCGACACGGTGAACTCCCGCATTTCCAGGACTTTCACCACCGCGGTCGCGATACCGAGAACCTTGGCCTCGGCCTCGCTCTTCCGGGCCAGTTGGGCTTTCAGCTCAGCGATACCCGCTTCCTTGCCCGCCAGGTACGTCTGCTCGAGCAGCGTTCCGCGGCCGGGGAAGAAGCTCCCGTTCTTGATCAACCGGCATCCTCGTCCTCGAAGAGCTCGTCGACGCTCTCGATGCTCAGGGCCTCGTCGATCCAGTGCTCCAGCAGAACGCTGTCGCGGCACGCGAGGATGCGCTCCCGGGCCTCGTCCGGAACCTCGATCCCGCGGTGACCGAGGATACGCAGCACGCCATTCGCTTTGCCCACGGCCTCGCCCTCGGCCCTGCCGTTGAGGAAGGTCTCCTCGATGATTCCGCCGCGGCCGGGGAAGTAGGTCCCGTTCTTCATCAGCTTCCTCCAGATCTCGCGTTCCGGGGTGGGCCCCAGTCCGATGTCCAGCATTTCCGTGTAGTAGTTGAGCGCGTCGTCCTCCGCCACGCCGAGGGCGCGGGCCAGTGCGTCCAGTATGGCCGGGGCGTCGGGGCCTTTGCTGTGGACGAGCGCGGAGAACGCGGCCAGCGCGAGGTCGCGGCCGGCCGCCTCGGGTTCGGTGATGGGCGGGACGTTGTCGGGGCCGAGGGCGAGCGGATGCACGCTGAGCGCGGTCCAGCCGCCCCAGCCCTGCCGGAAGGGCCCGGCCGCCCAGTCCGCGGTGGACCGGTCGTGGCAGACCACGATCAGCAGGGCCGGGCAGCCGTACTTCGCGCTCAGGTACGACAGGTAATACCCCCAGCTCGCGGGCTTGTTCTCGTCCCGGCGGCCCTGCGCCTCGACGGCGAGCAGGAACGGACCGCCTTCGCCGTCGATCGGCAGGACGCGCAGGACGGTGTCGACGCGGCGCTCCAGCGGGCGGATCTCGGTCACGTCGGGGGACATGACCTCGATGGCCGCCTTGGCCGGAGCCCGGACGTTCAGGATGCGCAGGACGGGAGTGAGCAGTTCCGGACGATCCTGAAAGATCCGGTGTGCCGCTTCATGATGGGAAGTGACCATGAACCGACCGTATGGAGCTTGTTTCTGGCACACAGGCGATCAGATGGTGATCACTCGAAATAGTGAACTACTAGCGCGAAGTTGACGCGGCCTCATACGCCTACTACAGCGCAGCCGCTACCGCGTGGGCCGGGCTCCGTACGGCTCGCGCAGCAGGTCGACGAGGTCGCGGGGGAGGCCGTGGGTGTCGTGGAGGTAGCGGTAGTCGTCGTCGCCGAGCGGCCCGGCGAACCGTTGCCGGGACAGCACGCGGCGGCCCCGGTCCAGGGCCTCGTCGAACCGCCGCTCCTCCGTGCGCAGGACGTCCATGACCTGCCGCGGCGTCGGCGACGGCGGTCCGCCGGGCAGCCGCGGACGGAAGTGGTCGAGGGTGTCCTCGACCGGCTCCACCGGGAGGTCGGCGAGGCTGCGTCCCGGACCACGCCCGCCCGGGGACTGCCCGCCCGGGGACTGCCCGCCCGGGGACTGCCGGCCCGGCGGCTGCTGCCGGAGGATCGTCAGCACGCGCCGCAGCAGCCGCCGCGGCACGTAACCGCGGCCGGTGTTGCCGGGCATGACGCCGTCTCCGATCACGGCGACGGCCGACCGCAGGTGGTCGGCGGCGATCCGCAGCTCCCGGCCGTCCAGTCCCCACAGCCGCGGCAGCGTGAGCGTCCAGGGCTCGAAGAGGTCGATGTCGTGGACGCCCGGGTGACCGCCGAGGACCATGACGAGGCGTTCGAGACCCATCCCGGTGTCGACGGCGTGCCGGGGCAGCGGGGTCAGGCTGCGGTCGGGGTGGCGGCGGTAGCGCATGTGCACGTGGTTCCAGACCTCGACCCAGCGGGCGTCGGAGGTGGGGGTGCCGTGCGGGGGGCCGTCGCCGGTCCACACGAAGATCTCCGAGTCCGGACCGCAGGGCCCGGTGGGGCCGTTGGACCACCAGTTGTCCTCGCGGGTCGGCTCCACGGGGACGCCCAGCTCCTGCCAGGTGCACAGGGACTCCTCGTCGGGGCCGAGCTGGTCGTCGCCGCCGAAGACGGTGGCGTGCAGCAGCTCCGGGCGCACGCCGAGGCCCTCGGTGAGCAGGTCGTGGCCGAAGCGCAGGGTGCGGTCCATGCCGTAGTCGCCGAGCGACCAGGAGCCCAGCATCTCGAAGACGGTGAGGTGGGTCGGGTCGCCGACCTCGTCCAGGTCGGTGGTGCGCAGGCAGCGCTGCACGCCGGCGAGCCGGGTGCCGAGGGGGTGCGGCCGGCCCTCCAGGTACGGGGTGAGCGGGTGCATGCCGGAGGTCGTGAACAGCACGGGGTCGCCGTCCGGGCGCGGCAGCGGGACGCCGGGGATCAGCCGGTGGCCGTGCTCGCGGAAGTAGCCGGTGAAGGCGGCGACGACGTCGCGGGTGCTCGGCCGCGGCTGTGGATGCCGCGGCATCGGCGGGACGGGCGGGGTCGAGGTGGGGGCCGAGGTGGCAGTCGACGTGGGGGTCGACGTCGAGGTCGACGTGGAGGGTTTCACGGCGGATCGGCCTTCCGGTCGGGGCCGCGGTCGCCGGAAAGACCCCCGGGACGTCTCCCCCGCCCCCCGGAGGGAGCGCGCGGCGAAGCGCCCGGCGAGCCGTTTCCGGTCGCCGGGCGCTTCGGGCGTTCGAGAGGGGTGGGACGAAGCGGTCAGGCAGCGGCAACCGGCGAGCTGGTCGCTCGCGCGGTCGCGGGGGCCTGCGTGACCCACATGTCGTCCATGTCCTCAACGGTAACAAGGCCCGCCCCGCCGCGCCGCCCCATTTCCCCGGGCCGCGCACTCCCCCGCGGCTCCGCCCGTCCGCTCGGAACGCCGCCCTCACCCCGCGGCTCCGCCCGTCCGCTCGCGGGCGTCACCCTCACCCCGCGGCGCCCCCCGTCCGCTCGCGGGACGCCGTGATCTCCGCGTACGCCGCGTCGCGGCCCTCCCAGTGCGAACCCTCCACCGACTTCCCGGGCTCCAGGTCCTTGTAGACCTCGAAGAAGTGGGTGATCTCCAGCAGGTCGAAGGCGGGCACGTCCTCGATGTCCTGGAAGGCCGCGTACCGCGGGTCGTGCGCGGGCACGCAGAGCACCTTCTCGTCCGGGCCCTTCTCGTCGCTCATCACGAACATGCCGATGGCCCGGCACTCGACGGTGCAGCCCGGGAACGTGGGGTCGCCGATCAGGACCAGGGCGTCCAGTGGGTCGCCGTCGCGGCCGAGGGTGCCCTCGACGTAGCCGTAGTCGGCGGGGTAGCGGGTGGCGGTGAAGAGCATGCGGTCCAGCCGGATGCGGTGGGCGGTGTGGTCCATCTCGTACTTGTTGCGGGACCCCTGGGGGATCTCCACGATCACGTCGAACGCCATGGCTGCCATGGGTGCCTCCCTCGGCGGAGGCGGCCGCCCGCACGGCCGCTGCCCCACTCGTACCCATCAAGGCGTCCCGCGCGCCGTTCGGCAAGTGCGGAGCGCGGCGCGCGTACGAAGCCCCTTCCGTCCCGGCCGGTGCGGATGCCGGCGGGCCGCAGTAGCGTCCTGGCATGGGCTGGAAAGGCAGCGTGAACCGTTCCCTCGGCAGGCTCACCGGCTACGAGCTGCGCCGTTCCGTACCCCGCGCGCCGCGCCGGGCCGCTCCGCCGGTCGCGGCGGGGGCGGCCGCGGGGCCTCCGGGCCCGTCGGGGCCGGCCTCCCCGGCGCCCGCGGCCGCCGGGGAGCCGCCGCCGCTCAAGCTGCCCGCCGACTACGACGACGAGGCGCGGGAGACCATCCGCGCGGTGCGGCCGTACACCATGACCTCACCCGAGCGGCTCAACGCGCTGGTGCTTGCGGTGCGCTACGTCACCCGGCACCGGATACCCGGCGCGATCGTGGAGTGCGGCGTCTGGCGCGGCGGCAGCATGCAAGCCGCGGCCCGTACGCTGCTGTCCGCCGGGGCCACCGACCGCGACCTGTACCTCTTCGACACCTTCGAGGGCATGCCGCCGCCCACCGAGCGGGACCGGCGGCGCGACGGCGAGAGCGCGGCCGACCTGATGGCGCGGCAGGGCCGGGACCGTCCGATCTGGGCGGTGGCCACGCTGGAGGACGTGCGCGCCGGGTTCGAGCGCCTCCCGTATCCGCGGGAGCGGGTGCACTACGTGCCGGGCCGGGTGGAGGAGACCATCCCCGGCGGCGCGCCCGAGCAGATCGCGATCCTGCGCCTGGACACCGACTGGTACGCCTCCACCCGGCACGAGCTGGAGCACCTGTATCCGCGGCTGTCGCCCGGCGGTGTGCTGCTCATCGACGACTACGGCTGGTGGCAGGGATCGCGCGAGGCGGTGGACGAGTTCCTGGAGAAGACCGGCGCCCGGCTGCTGCTCCTGCGCATGGACGAGGGCCGCGTCGCGGTCAAGCCTTAGTCAAATTCGTCGGCCGCGCACCGGCCGGGATCCGCTCCCGCACCACTCACACGGCGCTGACCTGCGTCTTTTCTGATTCGCTCGTCGCTTCCCTGCTCCGCAACCGGCTGCCGCCGACCGCGCGTCTGCGACAGTAGGAAGATCTGACGTCGGGGTAGTTGAAGAAGTGACGGTGTGAGCGGGAGTGCGGGCATGAGGCGGGTCAGGAACGGCATAGGAATCGCACTGGTGACCGGTGCGCTGCTGGCGGGCGCCACGGCGTGCGGTGGCGGCGGCAGTTCCGCGGCCGACGGACCGGGCGCCGGCGGCACGACGGCGACGGCCACGGCGAAGCCCTCGGCGACCGCGAAGCCGACGCCGAGCAAGCCCGCGCCGCCGCCGATGCTGCTCGACACCATCACGCCGCAGACCGGCACCACGGTGGGCGTGGCGATGCCGGTGTCGGTGGTGTTCTCCGACCCGGTGGCGGTCTCGGCCCGGGCCGGCATCGAGAAGGCCATCAAGATCACCACGTCGGTGCCGACCACCGGCGCCTGGCACTGGTTCAGCGACCGCCGGGTGGACTTCCGCCCGCAGTCGTACTGGAAGCCGGGCACCCAGGTGACGGTCGACGCGAAGATGACGCACGTGCCCAACGGCAACGGCCGCTACGGCGTGCACGACTACCACCACTCGTTCACCGTCGGCGCGGACGACGAGGCGCTGGTGTCGGTCACCCAGCACACCATGAAGGTCACCCACAACGGCACGGTGGTCAAGACGCTGGCCATCGACGCCGGCAGCCCGGACTGGCCGTCCTGGGACGGCACCATGGCGGTCATCGACAAGCAGCCGAAGGTCCGGATGACCTCGTGCAGCGTCGGCATCAGCTGCGACAAGAGCAGCCCGGACTACTACGACCTGACGCTGCCGTGGGACGTGCACCTGACCACCTCGGGCACCTACATCCACTACTCGACCGGTGACCCGCAGCCGGGCCACGGCTACGGCTCGCACGGCTGCGTGCACCTGTCGCTGGCGGACGCGAAGTGGTTCTACAACTGGGCCAAGCAGGGCGACCCGGTGACGATCACCGGGTCGCCGCGCGGCAAGGCAGAGGGCAGCAACGGCTACGCGGACTACAACCTGTCCTGGTCGCAGTGGCTGAAGGACAGCGGCGCCGGGCAGTTCACGACCTCGGCGGCGTGACCTCGACGTCCGCCCCGCCCGCGGTCTCCTCCTCGCCGTCCGCGCGGCGGACGGCGA
This sequence comes from Actinacidiphila sp. DG2A-62, assembly GCF_035825295.1. NCBI lineage: Bacteria > Bacillati > Actinomycetota > Actinomycetes > Kitasatosporales > Streptomycetaceae > Actinacidiphila > Actinacidiphila sp. DG2A-62. Next base: position 7,728,845 of record NZ_JAYMGI010000002.1, on the reverse strand, counting down.
GGACGGCGATGTCGTCGTCCAGCCCGCCGCCGCTGTAGCGGCGCAGCGCGCGGTGCAGGCCGTCCAGCAGGGCGCGCGGGTCGCGCGGCGCCTGGGCGCGCAGCCAGTCCAGCAGCGGGAAGAAGCGGCCGGCGCGGTCGCGGGTCTCGCTGACCCCGTCGGTGTAGAACAGCAGCCGGTCGCCGGGGCCGAGCGTGACGCCGCCGATCCGGTACTCGCCGCCGAGCAGCTCGCGCATGTTCAGCGGCGGTGAGGCGCCGGGCGGCTCGACGAACCTGACCCGGCCGTCGCGGGGGGCCAGGACCGGCGGCGGGTGGCCGCAGTTGAGCAGGTCGACGCGGGCGCCGTCGTGCGGGATCTGCGCCAGCACGGCGGTGGCGAAGCGCTCGTCGCCGTCCGCGGACGGCACCAGCGCGTCGTAGCGGGCCATCCCGGCGTCCAGCCGGTGGGCCACCCGGGCGAGGTCCGGCTCCTCGAACGCGGCGTCGCGGAAGGTGCTGGTCACCGCGCCGGCCACGCCCACCGCGGACAGCCCCTTGCCGCGGACGTCCCCGATCACCAGCCGGACGCCGTACGGGGTGTCCACGATGTCGTAGAAGTCGCCGCCGACCCGGGCCTCCTCGGCCGCCGCGAGATACATCGTCTGGACGTGCACCGGGCCGATCCGGTCGGGCAGCGGGCGCATCACCACCGTCTGCGCGGCGTCGGCGACCGAGCGGACCTGGCGCAGCGTCCGCTCGCGGGCCAGCCGTACGTGGCTGGTGTACGCGGCCGCGGCGGTGACCGCCCCTCCGGCGGCGGCGGTGAACCACGCCGACGGGTCGTCGTAGAGGGCCTCGACCAGCACCACGAGGGCGGTGGTGCCCAGGCCGAGTCCCAGCGTCGCGCCCACCGACCACATGGACGCGGCCAGTGCGGGCGCGACCGGCAGCAGCCTGCTGACCGTGACGTTCTTCGGCGTGGTCAGGGCGATCGCGCCGATCACCAGCGCCAGCAGCAGCGGCGAGAGCCGGGCGACGTCCCGCTGCCTGTCCTGCGGCCGCCCGCCGACCCGCCTGCTCGCGATCATGGGCCGAGGGTAACCCGGGGACCCCCGGCCGCCGATCGGCTGACGTGCCGGGGGCGCGCGGCGTGTCCCGATCGGCGGACCGCCCGGCGAGCGGACGGTGAGGGGTATCTCCCACGTCGGCGCGTCGTCCTGGCGTGGGCCGTCGCCCTCCCCTCACGACCACGGAGTCCGCCATGCGCAAGCTCGTCCGCGGCCTGACCGCCGCGGCCCTCCTGCTCGCCCCCCTGACCGCCGTCCCGGGCGCGTCGGCCGCGTCGCCGTCGCCGCGCGCGGGCCTGGCCCCGCTGTACCGCTCGGACCGCGCGGTGCCGGGGCAGTACATCGTCACGCTGGACAAGACCCTGGACCCGGCGCAGTTCGCCGGGAAGGTCGGCGTGTCGCCGCTGTTCTCCTACGGCAGGGTGCTGCGCGGGTTCGCCACCGCGCTCAGCGCGGCCCAGCTGGACACCGTCCGCCGCACCCCGGGGGTCGCCGCGGTCGAGGAGAACGCGGCGGTCGGCGCGTCCTGGACGGCGGGGGCGCGGCCGGCGCCTCGGCCGGCCGACGCGGGCCCGCGTCCGGTACGTCCCGGGCAGGACCGGGCGGTAGCCGCGTCCTGGGGCCTGGACCGGATCGACCAGCACAATCTGCCGCTCGACCACCAGTTCAGCACGGCGGGCGACGGCGCGGGGGCGACCGCGTACATCCTGGACACCGGCATCGACTACGGGCACAGCGAGTTCGGCGGGCGCGCGGTGCCCGGCTTCGACGCGATCGGCGACGGGCGCGGCGGGCGCGACTGCGACGGCCACGGCACCCATGTGGCCGGTACGGTCGGCGGCGCGACGTACGGCGTGGCGCACGCGGCCCGGCTGGTGAGCGTGCGCGTCCTGGACTGCCAGGGGCGCGGCACGATCGCCGGGATCATCGCCGGCTTCGACTGGGTGGCGCGCAACGCGCAGCAGCCGGCGGTGGCCAACGCGTCGCTCGGCGGGTCCTACTCCCCCGCGCTCAACCAGGCGGCGGACGCGCTGTCCGACGCGGGGGTGCTGCCGGTGGTCGCGGCCGGCAACGACGCGCAGGACGCGTGCAGGGTCTCTCCGGCGAGCGCGGACCGGGTGCTGACCGTCGGGGCGACGGACACCGGCGACCACGAGACGTCCTTCAGCAACTACGGGCGCTGCCTGTCGCTCTTCGCGCCCGGACAGGACATCGTCTCCGCGAAGCTGGGCGGCGGCAGCGTGACGATGAGCGGTACGTCGATGGCCAGCCCGCACGCGGCGGGCGTCGCGCTGCTCTACAAGGCCGCCCACCCGGGCGCGGACGCCGCGGCCGTCGCGGCGTGGGTCGACGCCGCGACGACCAAGGACGTCCTCTCCGTGGACCAGAGCTCCCCCAACCGCCTCCTGTTCACCGACGGCCTCTGAGCCCGACGTGACGCTGGGCGTCAGGCCATGGGGGCGCGGGGAACCGCGCGGCCGGCCGTCTGCGGCCCGCAGGTCGGCACCGGCCCGGAGGGGCGGATCGGTCCGATCCGGACCACCGGCCGTGGAGGGCTGGTGGGGGTACCTCCCGGACGGAGTCTGGGGGAGCCGTTCCCCGCGCCCTTCGGGGGAGCCCCGGCGCGCAGGCGCGGCGCCCGATGCCAAAGGGCGCGGCGCCGGGCGCCAGAGGGGGCAGCGCCCGGCGCCCGGTCAGCCGGGGGAAGGGGGAGGCGGGCGGTCGGAGACCGCCGCGGACGCGGATTCGCGCGCCCGCAGCGCCAGCCAGAGGTCGACGCGGTCCTCGGCGCGGTCCATCGTGCGGCCGGTGAGCCGCCCGATCCGCTGGACCCGGCTCTGCACGGTGTGCCGGTGCACCCCGAGCAGCGCCGCCGCCTCCGCCCAGGACCCGTTCGTCTCCAGCCACACCCGCAGCGTCTCGGTGAGCGCGCCGGTCCCGTCGTCCGCGGCGTCGAGCGGCGCCAGCACCGTATCGGCGAAGCCGGCCAGCAGCGCCGGGCTGCCGAGGTGCAGCAGCAGGCGGACCGAGCCCGCCTCGGTCGCGGTGACCGGCCGCCCCAGCTCCCGGCTGGTCGGCAGCAGCGCCCGCGCCTGCCGCAGCGACAGCGCCGCGTACTGCGGCCCGACCGCCGGACCGATGCCGGCCGGGCGGCCGGGCGCGAACCGGGCCAGCACACCGGCCACGTCCACCTCGTCGCCGACCAGCAGCTCCGCGTTCGCCCCGGTGACGCGGACCAGCCCGCCGGGCACGGCCATCGCGAGGTCCGCGGCCAGCTCCGCGCGCTCCTCGGGCCGTTCGGCGTCCGCGGCGACGGCCAGCGCGCGGACCGACGCGGCCGGCACGCCCGCCGAGGCGAGCAGCGACCGGGCCTGGGCGGCCGGCAGGTCGGGCGAGAGCAGCCGGTCCAGCAGGTGGGCGCGGCGGCGGCGCTGCGGCTCGTCGGCGAGGTGCCTGCGCTCCAGTTCGACCGAGAGCAGCGAGACCAGGACGCTGCCGAGCAGCCGGCTCTCCGCGCTGCCCGCGCCGAGCAGCAGCAGGAAGCCGCGCAGCCGGGCGCCGCCCAGCGGCTGCACCTGGAGACGGCCCGAGGGCAGGTCGCCGTCGGCGCTGCCGCGCAGTCCGCGCAGCGCGACCACGTCGAGGATCTCGGCGGCCTCGGCGAGCGCCGCGGAGCCGTCGGCCCCGGCAGCGCCGAGCAGTCGGCCGAGCACGTCGCAGACCACGACGCCGCCGCCGGTGGCGTCGTGCCAGGCCCGCAGCAGCGCGTCGAGGCCGCCGCCGGACGCGGTGACCGCGGTCAGCTGCCGCTGGGTGCGCAAAGTGCGCTCCAGCAGCCGCCGCTCCTCGGCGGCGCGGGCGCCGAACACCGCCTTGGTCACGGCGACGAAGGGCGTGCGCTCGGGCGCGGTCAGCAGCGGCAGCCCGAGGCGTTCGGCCGCCGCGGCGAGCGCGGGCGGCGGCTGCTGGAGCGGAAGCCCGGCGCCGATGCCGAGGACCAGCGCCGCCGCGCCGCCGCGGGCGACGTCCTCGGCGTAGCCGGCGTACGCCTCGTCCGCGCCCTGCCCGGCCAGCAGCAGCCCGGTGGTCATGACGACCTCGCCGCCCTCCAGCCAGGCGGCCGGCGCGAGCATCTCCGAGGCGTGCGCGGCCTCCACCACCGCGCCCAGGCCCGCCCGCCCGGCCACCAGCCCCAGCCGGAGCGAGGGGATCGCGAGAAGATCGCGGACGGTCAGCGGCATGCGCGCATGCTGCACCAATTCCCGGGCGCTGTCGACGCCCGGCCGGGCGCCGCGGGAGCCGCCGGCGCGAGGGCCCAGCCGCTCCGCGAGGCCCAGCCGCCCCGCGAGGGCTCAGCCGTCCCGCGAGGGCTCAGCCCTTGACCGCTCCCGCCGTCAGCCCCGCCGCCAGGTGGCGCTGCACGAGCATGAAGAACACCACCACCGGCACCGACACGATCACCGAACCGGCCATCAGCGCCCCGTAGTCGGTGCCCTCGCTGGTGACGAAGTGGGTGAGCCACAGCGGCACGGTGTACTTGCTCGGGGTGGCGAGGATGAAGTACGCGAAGAGGTACTCGTTCCACGCCAGGATCATCGAGTAGACGGAGGTCGCGATGAGGCCGGGCAGCGTCAGCGGCAGGATGATCCGGCGGAAGGCGCCCATCCTGGTGCAGCCGTCGGTCATCGCCGCCTCCTCCAGCTCCTGCGGCACCGACGCGACGAAACCGCGCAGGGTCCACACCGCGAAGGGCAGGATGAAGGCCATGTAGGTGACGACCAGTCCGGGCACCGAGTCGGTCAGCCCGACGTCGCTGAGGGTGAGGAAGACCGGCACCACGAGCGCGACGTGCGGCACCATCTGCACCAGCATCACCGCCGCCAGGTACGCACCGCGGCCGCGGAACCGGAAGCGGGCGATGGCCAGCGCCGACCCGAAGGCGACCAGCACCGCGACGGGCACGGTGATCCCGGTGACCAGGGCGCTGTTGCGGACCGCGTCCCAGAACAGCGGGTCGTCCACCACCTTGCGGAAGTGCATGAGGGTGGGGGCGTGCGGCCACAGCTGGGGCGGGTCGGCGGCCATCGCCGCGGTGGACTTGAAGGCGGTGGTGGCCATCCAGTAGACGGGGAAGATCCACACCAGGATGACCAGCACGCCCAGCACGGTCCAGCCGCCGGTCGCCGCGGACTTGGCGCGGCCCGCCGCGGAGGCGCCCCGACTCGTCCCGGCGGCCCCCGCGCCGGCCCGGGCGCACGGCCCGTACGGGTGCTGCGGATCGTCACGACACCTCTCCGATCTTCGCGATCTGCCGCAGGTAGACGATCATCACGCCGAGCAGCGCGACGACGGTGAGCACGGCGGTGGCCGAGGCGAGGCCGTAGTCGTGCCCGGCGTACGCCTTGACGTAGGCGTAGATGCCGAGGGTGTAGTAGTCGGAGGCGGGGGCGCCGTTGCGCAGGATCCAGATCTGGTTGAAGACCTGGAAGTCCCAGATGACCGAGAGCGTGGTCAGCATCGTCAGCAGCGGGCGCAGCACCGGCACGGTGATGTGCCGGAAGACGCCCCAGGCGCCGGCGCCGTCCATCCGGGCCGCCTCGACGAGTTCGCCGGGGATCTGCGTCAGCCCGGCGTAGAGGGTGACGGCGATCAGCGGGACCGCGCCCCAGACCACGACGGCGGTGGCGACGGCCAGGCCCTGGGCGGCGTCGGTGTACCAGTTGTGCGGCTGGGCGCCGATCGCCCAGTTGACGACGCCGGAGTTGTACTCGGTCATCCACCGGAAGATCTCGGTGGAGATGAAGGTGGGCACCGACCAGGCCATGACGAGCGCGAAGGTCATGCCGCGCCGGCACCACGCGGGCACCCGGCGCATCAGCAGGGCGATGCCGAAGCCGAGGCCCATGGAGAGCCCCACCATGGCGGCGGTGAGCGAGACGGTGCGCACCAGCACCGTCCAGAACTGGGAATCACCCAGCAGGGCGCGGTAGTTGTCGGCGCCGACGAAGGACGGCGAGCCCGAGGCGCTGAAGATCTGCGCGACGCCCCACTTCTGGGTGGACAGGATCACCACCTTCACCAGCGGGTACGCCAGCACGCCGAGCAGCACCAGCAGCGAGGGCGCGATCAGCAGGTACGGGGTGGGGTCCTTGCGGCGGCGGGCCGGCGGCGCCTGCGCGTCGGCGGCCGGCCCGGAACTGCGCGGCGGGGCGATGGTCGTCATGCGGGGTCCGTCCGTGCGAAGGGGCGCGGGTGCGCGAGGGCGGGCGGGCGACGCCCCCGCGGCCGGGGCGCGGGGGCGGGAACGCCCGGGATCAGGAGGCGTTGAGGGTCTCCTCCATCTGCTTGCCGTACGTGGCGGTCGCGGCCTCGACGCTCAGCTTTCCGGTGGCGATGTCGGCGAGCATCTGCTTGAGGGTGAGGTTCTTCTCGACCTGCGCCCAGTTCTTGGCCGCCGGCACGCTCCAGCTGTCCTCCAGCCCGACGAAGTCGCCGGCCCGCTCGGGGTCGGAGGAGGTCAGGTCGAGGGTGTTGGCGAGGAAGCCGCCGGCCAGGAACTCCTTCTCCCGCGCGGTGGAGGTGAAGTCGCGGATCCACTCCTCGGCCATCGCCTGGTGCTTGCCCTTGGCGGTCACCGCGAGCACCGAACCGCCCATGTACGGCGGGGCGTAGGAGCCGGGCTTGGTCGGCGAGGGCATCGGGAAGGACCCGACCTTGCCCTTGAGCTTGGGGTCGCCCTTGTCCTGGCTGTAGACCTGCACCAGCTGGCCGTTGGTGGAGAAGCTCATCGCGGCCTTGCCCGCGACCAGCGCGGGCACCGCGCCGAGGTCGTCGCCGGTGCGGTCGCCGCGCATGCCGGCGTCCATCAGCGACTTCCAGTTCTTCAGACCCTGCACGTCGGCGGGCGAGGACAGTTGGGACTTCCACCTGCCGTCGGCGCCCTGGGTGGCGATCTGCCCGCCGTTGTCGAAGACGAACGGCAGCGCTCCGTAGGGGTGTTGACCGGGCAGGAAGAAGGCCGAGAAGCCCTTGTCGCTTCTGTGCTTCGCCATCAGCGTGGCCACGTCGACCTTGAGTTCGGCCCAGGTCGCGGGGACCTTGGTGATGCCGGCGGCAGCGAACAGGTCCTTGCGGTAGACCACCGCGCGGGTGCCGCCGTAGTAGGGGACGCAGTACAGCTTGCCGTCGTGGGTGCAGGCGTCCAGCAGGCCCTTCTGCCACGTGGTGTTGCCGTCGAAGGTCGTGCGTTTCGCGGTCAGGTCGGTGAACGCGCCGGCCTGCACGTACTGCGCGGTCTCGCTGTTGCCGAGTTCGATGACGTCGGGCTCCTTGTCCGCCTGCGCGGACGCGTCGAACTTGGTGAGGTGGTCGGTCCACGCCTGGTACTGCACCGACACCTTGACCTTCGGGTACTTCTTGTTGAAGTCGGCGGTGGCCGCCGCGACCGACGTGGGCCACAGCGTCTGCGCGTCCACCTGGAGCCAGACGGTGAGGGTGCCGGACGCGGACGGGCCGGGGTCCTTGGCCGAGCTCTTGTCCCCGCCGCCGGAGCCGCAGGCGGCGGCGCCGGCGGACAGCAGCGCGGTGAGGGCGGCGAGGGTACGGAGGTGGCGTCGCATGTGCGGGGTACCTGCTCTCTGTGCGAAGGCGTCTCGGGTGAGGTCCAGGGATGCGGGTGCGCCCGGAGTGCCGGCGGATGCGCGGGATGACGCAGGCTGGCAGGCGTGCGGGGCTGACGGCAATCGCGCCGGGATAAGTTCACTGGCACTGAACAGGCCGACCTGAGCTGGGCGTTCGGGCCTCGCTGCGGCGGTACGCCGCCGGGCTCACGAGCGGTGTCACGGCCGCGCGTCCGCTTGGCGGGCGCGGGGCGCGGCGGGTACGGTGCGGCGCGCCCGGCGGGGTCGGGCTCCCGGGACGACCGGCCAGGAGACCCGCAGGAGACCAGGAGGACGAGTGCCGCAGGAGCTGCGCCGGCAGGCGCTGACCGTGATCCAGCCCGCGTTCCGGGGCACGGCGCCGCCGGACTGGCTGCGGCGGCTGATCGGCGAAGGGCTGGGCGGCGTCTGCCTGTTCGCCCGCAACACGCCCGACGCCGTGACGGCCGCCGCCGTCACCGGGGCGCTGCGCGCGGAGAACCCGGACGTCCTGGTGGCGGCGGACGAGGAGGGCGGCGCGGTGACCCGGCTGGAGTCCGCGCACGGCAGCAGCTGGCCGGGCAACGCGGCGCTCGGCCGGGTCGGCGACCCCGCGCTGACCGGCGCGGTCGCGGCCGAGATGGGCGCGTTCCTGGCCGCGGCGGGCATCCGCCTGGCGTACGCGCCGACCGCCGACGTCACCTCGGACCCGCGCAACCCGGTGATCGGGGTGCGGTCGTTCGGTACCGACGCGGCCGATGTCGCCGCGCACACCGCCGCGTTCGTCGCCGGGCTGCAGTCCGCGGGGGTCGCGGCCTGCGCCAAGCACTTCCCGGGCCACGGCGACACCTCCGTGGACTCCCACCACGCGCTGCCGGTGCTAAACGTCGACGAAGCGACGCTGGAGGGACGGGAGTTGGCGCCGTTCCGGGCGGCGATCGCGGCAAGGGTGCGGACCGTGATGGCCGGCCACCTGCTGGTGCCGAGCCTGGACCCGGACCGGCCCGCGAGTCTCAGCGCCGTGTTGCTCACCCTGCTGCGCCGACGGCTCGGTTTCGGCGGCGCGATCGTAACCGACGCGCTGGAGATGGAGGCGGTGGCCGCGGGCCGTACGCTGCCGGAGCTGGCGGTACGCGCGCTGGCGGCCGGCGCCGATCTGCTCTGCCTGGGCGCGCGCGCCACCGAGGAGGCCACGGTGCGCGCGGTGGCCGACGCGGTGGTGGCGGCGGTGCGGTCCGGCGAGCTGCCGGCCGAGCGCCTGGCCGAGGCGGCGGACCGCGTCGCGGGGATCGCGCTGCCGGGGCCGGCGCCCGAGGACGCCGCGACGGGGGCCGCGGCGTCAGGCTCCGCGTCGGGCTCCGCCTCGTCGGGCGCCGCGTCAGGCTCCGCGGCGTCGGGCGGCGCCTCGGCCGCCCGGCCGGGGCGGAGCGCGTACGCCGCGCTGGGCGCCCTGGCGGCCGGGCGCGCGCTCGAACTGCGCGGCGAGGCCCCGCGGTTCGACGTGCCGCCGGTGGTGGCGACGTTCGAGACGGCGCGGACGGTGGCGGTGGGCCGTGTCACGCCGTGGGGCATCGCCGACCTGCTGGCCGAGCGGCTGCCCGGCACGGTGCTGCGCACGGTGACGCCGGAGACCGCCGACCCGTCCGCCCTCGCCGAGATCGCCGCGGACCACGAGCGCCCCCTCGTGCTGGTGGTACGCGACGCGGCGCGCCACGCCTGGATCACCGCGGCCCTCGCCCGCCTCCTGTCCGCTCGCCCGGACGCGGGCGTGGTCGACATGGGCCTCCCCGCGCCGGACGCCCGGCCACTCCCGCCGCAGCCGCGGCCGGCCGGCGCCACCTACCCCGGCCGGCGGACGCCGCACCGGCGCCGGCGGCCGCGGCGCACTCCCCCGCGACGGGACGCCCGGGCGCCTGGCACCTCGCCACCTACGGCCCCTCCCTGGCCTCGGCCCGCGCGGCGGTCGACCTCCTCCTCGCCCCGCGCTGACCCGTGCCCGACCGGCGGGACGAGCGACGCGACCGACCCGATCAGGGCGGCTGCGGGCCACGTGGGTGCTTCGACGCGTCGAGTGCGGCCGGCGCGCCCACGCGCACGCGCCGGAGGCGTTGGTGCACCAGGGGTGAACACGGCCGCGCGTGATCGCTTTCGGCGTGCGGTCGCCCTACCGTCGTCGTCCGTGCCGCCCGCGCCGCGCCGTTCGGGCCGCCCTCGGCCGAACCGCTTCCCGCCGTTCGGCGCGCCCGCGGCGCACGGACGGCGGTCGGACGGCGGTCGGGCGGTCGGGCAGTCGGACGGTCGGGCGGGAGAGGAGCGCCGGTGAGGGTGCTGGGAATGATCAGCGGGACGTCCCACGACGCGATCGACACCGCCGTGGTGGACATCTCCTGCCGGGACGGCGTGCTGGAGATCGCGGTGGCGGCGACCGGCGCGACGCCGTACCCGGCCGCGCTGCGCGAGGAGTTGGTGTCGGCGCTGCCGCCGGGCCGGGTCGGCATGGAGGAGGTCTGCCGGCTGGACACCGGCATCGGGCATGCCTTCGCGGACGCCGCCGCCGACGCCGTGGCCGCGGCCGGCCCGGTGGACCTGGTGTGCTCGCACGGCCAGACCGTCTTCCACTGGACGCGCGGCGGCGAGGTGCTGGGCACGCTGCAACTCGGCCAGCCCGCCTGGATCGCCGAGCGCCTCGGAGTCCCGGTCGTCGCCGATCTGCGCCCGCGCGACGTCGCCGCGGGCGGCCAGGGCGCGCCCCTGGTGTCGTACCTGGACGTGCTGCTGCTCACCGGGCTGCCCGACCGCACCGGCGCGCTCAACCTCGGCGGGATCGCCAACCTGACCGTCGGCGGCGGCGAGCCCCTCGCGTACGACACCGGTCCGGCGAGCGCGCTGCTCGACGCGGCGGTGCGCACGGCCACCGGCCGCCCGTACGACGAGGACGGAGCGCTCGCCGCGGCCGGGACCGTGCACGAGGGCCTGCTCGCCGACCTGCTCGCGGAGCCGTACTACCGGCGGCCGGCGCCGAAGACCACTGGCAAGGAGCTGTTCCACGGCGGCTACACCCACCGTTTCCTGGCGGGGCGTCCGGGCCTGGCGCTGCCCGACCTCCTGCGCACGCTGACCGCGCTCACCGCGCGGACCGTCGCGGACGCGGTGCGCGCGCACCGCCTGGACGCGCTGCTGGTGTCCGGCGGCGGCACGCGCAACCCGGTGCTGATGCGGGAGGTGGCGGCGGAACTGCCCGGCGTCCGGGTGCGGCCCACCGACGCGGTCGGGCTGCCGGCGGACGCGAAGGAGGCGGTGGCGTTCGCGGTGCTCGGCTGGCACACCGCGCACGGCCTGCCGGCGACGCTGCCCTCGTGCACGGGCGCGCGCGGGCCCCGGGTGCTGGGCGCGCTGGTGCCCGGCGGACCCGGCCCCCTCCTGCCCCGCGACACGCCCTCCGTCACCGCCGTCCCGCACGCCCTGCGCATCCGCACGGCGGCGGGCGACGGGGCCGGGACGCCGACGGACCCGTGGGAGTCTCCCCTGCTCAGGCCGGGTACGGTGGCCCCCGGCGGGGATCGACGGGAGCGGCGGGCGCAGCGTGACAGGCAACCATGAGCGGCCCTCCGCCGGACCGCGCAGCGGCACGCTCCCCAGCGGCCCGGCGGAGCCCGGCGGCGATCCGGCGACGGGTGTCCCCTCGGCAGAGCCCGGCGGCCCGGCCGCGCGCGGCGGCGGCCAAGCAGCCGCCACGACCTCGGCGAAGACCGGCAGTAGCTCCACGGCACCCCGCGGCGCCGCGGGGTCCAGCACCGGCCCGGCGGCCGACATCCGCTCGGCCGGAACCGGCACCGGCCCGGCCGCGCGCGGCGGCGATCCGGCGGCGCCGGACGGGCGTCCGGGGCGGCGTGCTGCCGGGGGCTCGGGAGCGTCCGGGAGCGCCCGCGCGGCGTACGCCGATCGTCCGGCGGGGCCCGGCCGCGTTCCCGCCGTGTCGGCGCACGAGCCGGCGGCAGCGCCCGGCGGCCGTCGCCCCGCCGCTGCCGCGGCCCCAGCCGCGGCGACCGCGTCGGCCGCGCTCGCCGCGCTCGAACGCTGGGACAGCGCCGCGGACTTCGCGCGCGGGCGCGCGCAGGGCGTGGTGTGGCGGGACGGAGCGCTGCGGCCGGCGGGCGCTGCGGCGGGGCGGGAGGAGTACGCGGACCCGTTCGGGCACGGCTGCGCGTCGTGGGAGTACGGCCGCTGGACCTCGCCGTGGGTCGCGCCGCCCTTCACCGCGACCGATGTGGTGCCGTCGTGGAGCGCCGACGCCCCGGACGGCGCGCGGTTGACGGTGCGGCTCCAGGTGCGCGACCCGGCGGGCGCGCTCTCGCCGTGGTACGTGCTCGCGCACTGGTGCGCGGGCGACGCGCTGGTGCACCGCGCGACCGTTCCGGGCCAGGGTGACGCGCACGCCCGGGTGGACGTCGACACGGTCACCGCCGGGCCGGCCGGGATCGCGGCGTACCGCCTCGCCGTGGACCTCGCCGCGGCGGTCCGCGGCGGCGCGCCCGTCGCGCTGGCCGGCCTGTACGCGGCGGCCTCCCGCGCGGCGGTCCCCGGCGCGCGGGGCGACGGTCGCGCGGACTGGCGTACGGGCGGGGGCACGGCCTCGCCGGCCGGCATCCGAACGGGGCCCGACCGCCGGACGGACGCGGCGGACGCGGCGGACGGGCGGGCCGCCTGGGGCGTGGTGCTCGACGTGCCAGGGCGGTCGCAGGGCGCGCACACCGGCCACTGCCCGCAGTGGGACGGCGGCGGCGAGGCGTGGGCGGGGCCGGCGTGCACCGCGATGCTGGTGGAGTTCTTCGGGCGCGGCCCCGACGCCGCGGACCTGGCCTGGCTGGACCCCGAGGACCCGGCGCCGCAGGTCGACTTCGCCGCCCGTCAGGTCTACGACCACGCCTACAAGGGCTGCGGCAACTGGGCCTTCAACGCCGCCTATCCGGCGCGTTACGGGTTGCGCGGCATGGTGGTGCGGCTGCTGTCGCTGGCCGACCTGGAACGCTTCGTGGCCGCCGGCGTGCCGGTGGCGACCTCGCTGGCGCTGCGCAGCACCGAGTTGTCGGGGCCGGGCCGCTCGTACACCACGGCCGGGAACATCGTGGTGGTGTGCGGCTTCACGGCGGCCGGTGACGTGGTGGTCAACGACCCGCTGGCCGCGGATGACCACGAGGTTCGCCGGGTCTACCCGCGGACCGCCTTCGCGCGCGTGTGGCTCTCCGGCAGCGGCGCGGGAGCGGCGTACCTCGTCCACCCGCCCGGCCTCGCGCTCCCCCCGCACCCGGCGGACGGCCCCCCGCGCTGGTAGCGCGACGCGCGTCCGCTCCCCGGGGGCGGCCTCCGCGTCGGCGTGCCGGCTGGACGTTCTGTCGACCCGTGAAGCCGCGGCACCGACACCACGTCCATCGCCCGGCCGGGCGCGTGTGCGTACGGTGAGGGGCCATGACGACGTGTCCCTGCCACGAGGGCCGGTGCGGCGGGCCGGCGGCGCGGTCAGGCGACCGGCGGCCCCGCGACCTGGAGCAGGAAGCGGGTCCCGGCGGCGAGCGCGGTGAGCCGGTGCGCCAGAGCGCTGTCGTAGTGCAGCGAGTCGCCGGCCGCGAGCGCGAACCGCTCGCCGTCGACCTCGGCGCGCAGCCGGCCGGCCAGCACGTGGCACAGCTCCTCGCCGGGGTGGCTGGTGGCCAGGGCGTGGTGCGCGGCGGTCCCCTCGACCAGCACGGTCTCGAAGCGCCGCGCGCCGGGCGCGGTGAGCGGGTACGTCCGGCCCTCCCCGGCCGCCCAGCGGCCGCAGTCGCGGGCCGGGCGGTAGGTCGTGCCGAGCGCGAGGGCGGCCGGCGCGCGGCCGGCGCCGCCCCCGCCCGCGGGTCCGGGCCCGGCGAGCAGCACCGACAGGGGGGTCTCCACCGCCTCGGCCAGCCGGTGCAGCGACTCCAGCGTCGGGTTGGCGCGGCCGGCCTCGACCTGGCTGAGGAAGCTCTTGGACAGGCCGGTCCTGCCGCTCACCGCGTCCAGCGTGAGGCCGAGCCTGCGGCGCGACATCCGCAGTCTGCGACCCAGGCGCATCGCGGACACGCTGCTGCCGGGCCGGGCGGTCCGCCGCGCCTCCCCGCCCTGGGCGGGCACCCGCGCCGTGCCGGCCCCGCCCGCGCGGGAGACGTCGGCGCGGGCCGCGTCCGCGCGGTGGGCCGTCTCTGTTGCGTCCGCGGCATCCGTGTCGTCGGCCGCTGCCCGGGGCCGGGGCCGCACACCGGGCGCCGCGACCCGCGCTCGCGCACCGGACGCCTCGACTCGCGCTCGCGCACCGGACGCCTCGACTCGCGCTCGCGCGCCGGACGCGCCGGCCGCTCCGGCGTCCGTGCCCGCGCCGCCCTCGTCCCGGCCGCCGCCTGCCGCCGACCCGTCACCGCGATACGTCACGGCCGCCTCCCCGTCGTCGTCCCACGCCGCGTCCCGGGCGGGCGCGCCGTGAACATCAGTGATTACCACGGTTTGTGGCGCTATGGCAGGGGGCAGGATCGCGGTCGTGACCGAACGGCCCGCGGGGGTGCGCGGGCCGTCGACCGCCGCCGCATCTGCCGGGAGTGCTGACGTGTGCAGCCACGCCTCGTCCTGGTCGGACCCGCTGACGATGCTCGCCGACGCCGCGCGCGATCTCGGTCCGGGCGAGCAGGCCCTGTGCGAGGTGCTGTCCGCCGGCTATCCGCACGCCGTGCTGCAGCGGCACGACGTGCTGCTCGAACGCAGCGGCGCCACCCGGCGCGAGCTGCACCGGCTGCTGACCGCGGCGGGCTTCCGCGACCTGGCCGAGCTGCAGGCGCGGGTCGCCGACAAGCTCGACGGCGAACTGCGCAGCCCCGCGGCCCGGTTCGAGGCACGGCTGAACCCGGCGGCGCGGGCCGGGCTGCTGCCGCGGATGACGGTGCTGGAGTCGGACAACGTGGCGACCACGCTCAGCGAGCTGGACGACAGCGGCGCGCTCGCCGCCGCCGCGGACGCGCTGCTGGCCGCCCGCCGCCGCTGGGTCACCGGCGCGCAGCGCAGCCACGCCTTCGCATACCTGCTGGCCAGCGATCTGTCCGCGGTGCTCGGCCAGGTCGCGGTGGTCGGCGGTCCGGCGGCGCACGAGGTGGAGGCGCTGATCGACGCGGGCCCGCAGGACGTGCTGGTCGCCTTCGCGCTGCGCCGCTACCACGTGGGGACGCTGCGGCTGGCCGAGGCGTTCTCGGCGTCCGGCGCGACGGTCGTCGCGGTGACCGACGACCCGGCGGGCCCGCTGGCCGCGCACGCCGACGTGTGTCTGACCGCGGCCACGGCGAGCGCGTCGTACGCCGATTCGCCCACCGCGGTGGCCGCCGTCGCCCACGCCCTGGCCACACTGACCGCCGCCCGTTCCAAGGCGTCGGCCCGCCGCCTGTCCCGCCGCGAGCAGGCAGTGCGCCTGCTGTCCCCCTACAGCGAGGACTGACTCCCGGGAGCCCCGCGCCGCGCCGGGCGCGTCCGACGCCCCGCGCGGCGCCCCGCGCCCGGCGATCGCGTCGAAGGGCCGGGGCAGCGATCCCAGGCGCACCCCGGCCCCGTCTGTGGGGACCCGCGCGGCCCGGCTGCGGGTGAACCGGACGCGCGATCCTGACAACGTTGCCAAGACTCTGTCGCGGCGGCGTTCCTGTCAAGGCCGGTCCGTTGGCCGACCTCCTCGCGCGGACGCAAGCCGCGAAGGGGCTGATGTTCAGGCCGAGTTGGCCGATGCCCTGTGGTGCGGGCGGGGCGTGCGGGGCTACGGTTCTTGCCGCCCGGGGCCGCCGTACCCGACCGGCGTGCCCGCCCGTCGCCCGCTGGTTCCTCTTGGGGGTTCCGTTGACCGCGCCCGCATCCGCACGCACGACCCGCCGCCGCGCCGCCACCGCGCTGATCGCCGCCACCGCGCTCGCCGCGGTGGGCGCCTCCACCGCCCACGCCGACTCCCCGGGCGGCTGGCGGGCCACCGGCAGCACCACCGTCAACTCGCTGACCGGCGGCGAGGGCATCGCCTCGCGCGCCGACGGCTCGCTGCTCACCCGGGGCCTCGGTTCGATCCCGCTGGGGCTGCGGATCGCCGGCTGGAACCACGTCGGCGACCCGGACATCGTGAACGGCTACGTCTACGACGCGTACCAGGGCGGCGACTCGGCCACGTCCAAGATGTTCGAGGTCACCACCCCGTCGGGCCAGACGTACGACTACACCCACCCGCTCGACGCCGGCGAACTGCTGAACAACTCCTTCGCCGCCGTCTCGCCGGACGCGCAGTGGCTGGTCGAGGGCGAGTGGGGCACGGTCGGGCGGCTCCAGGTGTTCCCGGCGCCGCTGACCAACGCGTCGACGCCGGCCACCGGCGGGACGCTGCCGCAGGCCGGGCAGATCACCCTGGACCGGCAGGTCACCGACGTGCAGGGCTGCGACTTCGTCTCCGCCACCCGCCTGGTGTGCGCGTCGGACGACGCCGCCAAGGACGTGATCCAGGTGGACCTGCCGCACGCGCTGGACGGCACCGCCGTCACCGGCCAGGTCAGCACGCTCTTCCAGGTACCGCAGAGCAGCATCTGCTCGGGCTCGTTCGAGACCGAGGGCGTGGACTACGACGTGAACGCGTCCACCCTGCGCGTGGAGATCGTGTCACCGGGCGTCTGCGAGGTCGCCACGACGGTGTACTCCTACCGGCCGACCACCGGCTGACCGCCCGTCCCCGGGCCGGGCCCCGCCCCGCCGCCCCACCGTACGGCCCCCCGCCGCCGTCCTCCGAGTGCGAGGGCGGCTCGCCCGTCGGAGCATGGGAGGCGGAAGGGGACCACACCTGGGCGAGAGGGCGCCGGATGGGCGAGGGAGCGGAGGGTCCGGCGCCGGGCGGCAAGGCGTCGGACACCGCGGAGCTGCGGCAGATCGACGCGCTGAACCGCATCGATCCGCGGCCCGATCCGTCCGCGCCCGGGGACGCCGCCTCCCGTGCGGACGCGCGCGAGGAGGCGGACGCCCGCGCGGACGCGCGCGAGGAGGACGCGCCCGCTCGGGACGCCCCGGAGGAGGACCGGGACCGGGACGACGCCGCCGACGCCGCCGCCGATGTCACCGCCGACGTCACCGCGGATGTCCCGCCCCGGGACGACGCGGCCGGCGACCGCGCGGAAGCGATGCCGCCCCGACGCCGCGACGCACTGATGCTGGAGACCGGGCACGAACTGGCCGTCGCGGAGACCCTCGCCGGCGCGCTGCGGACCGTCGCCCGCATGGGGTCGCCCGGCTTCCCGGTGGACGGACTGGTGGTCTTCGGCGTGACGGGCAAGTTCCTCAACGTCGTCGGCCAGCGCGACTACCGCCGCGCGATGCACGAGGACGTCTTCCGTATGACGCTGACCACGCGGTTCCCGGCCACCGACGTGGTCAGGACCGGCCGGTCGGTGTACCTGTCCTCCCCGCGGGAGTACGCCGAGCGGTACCCGGCGACCTGGCCGCTGGCCGCCCGGCACGGCCGCGAGTCCTGGGCGTTCGTGCCGCTGGTGGTGGCCGGGCGGCTCACCGGGGTGTGCCTGGTGGCCTTCGCCGCGCCGATGGCGTTCACCGCGGACGAGCGCGGGCTGCTCGGCCTGATCGCGCGGCTGGTGGCGCAGGCCCTGGAGCGCACCCGGACCAGCTCGGCGGAGCTGGCCCTCTCCCGCGGGCTGCGGCGCAGCATGGGCGCGACCGCCCCGGCCTCGCCGGGCCTCACCGTCGCGACGCGCTACGTGCCGACCGGCGGCGGCCAGGTGGTCGGCGGCGACTGGTACGACGTGATCAACCTGCCCAACGGCCGCGTCGCGCTGGTCATCGGCGACGTGGAGGGCCACGACGTGCACGCCGCCGGGCTGATGGCGCGGCTGCGCACGGCGGTGCACGCGTACGCGGCCGAGGGGCACGGCCCGGACGCCGTGCTGACCCGCACCTCCCGCTTCCTGACCGCGCTGGACCAGGACAGGTACGCGACCTGCCTGTACGTCGAGGCCGAGCCGGACACCGGACTGCTGCACATGGCCAGGGCCGGCCACCCGCACCCGGTGCTGCGGCTGCCGGACGGCACCTGCATGATCAAGCACGTCAGGGGCGGGCTGCCGCTCGGGCTGATGCCGGACGACCACGACTACCCGGTCACCGATCTGCGGCTCCAGCCCGGCGAGATCATGATGCTGTGCACCGACGGCCTGATCGAGACCGGCGGCCACGACATGTTCAGCGGCTGGGTGCGGGTGCGCGACGCGATGGCGCCGGGTCCGGCCGAGGACCTGGAGGGCATGGCCGAGCGGCTGATCCGCGCGGTGCACAGCCCGATGGAGCAGTACGAGCAGGACGACGCGCCGACCGCCGGGCGCCCCGCGGTGCCGGAGGAGCTGTACGGGCCGCGGGGCCGCGCCCGGGCGGAGGCCGGGGCCGGCTGGCGCCGCGCAACGAGGACGACATCGCGCTGTTGCTGCTGCGCCGGGACAGCCCGGTGCGGCGGGTCGCCGTGCCCGAGCGGCGGCTGCTGCTGACCGTGGGCCAGGAGGAGGCCGAGGGCCTGGCGGAGGCGCGGACCGAGCTGCGGTCGCTGCTGCACGACTGGCGGCAGGAGGACCAGGTGGACACCGCCGTGCTGCTGGCGTCCGAGCTGGTCGGCAACGTCCTGGTGCACACCGACCAGCAGGCCGCGCTGACCGCGACGATCACCGGCGACCCGGGCAGCCGCCGGCTGCGGGTGGAGGTCACCGACCGCGGCGACGAGCTGCCGCACCAGCGCGCGCCCGGCGAGCTGGCGTCGTCCGGCCGCGGGCTGATGATGCTGGACCTCCTGGCCCTGGAGTGGAGCGTGCGCCCGGAGTCCGAGGGCAAGACGGTGTGGTTCTGCCTCGACGAGGACCAGCCGCCGCCGGCGCCGCCCGGCCTGTGAGTCCGGCGGTGGGCCCGGTCAGCCGGCCCGGCGGAAGGCGACCATGGCGATGTCGTCGCCGAGCCGACCGGCGGCGTGCCGCTGGAGGTCGTCGCGGACGGCGACCAGCAGGTCGTCCAGGCCGCCCGCGCGGGCGCCCAGTTCCGGGAGCCGGTCGGCGAGCGGGTAGAACGCGCCGGCGGCGTCGCGCGTCTCGATCACCCCGTCGGTGTAGAGCAGCACGATGTCGCCGGGGTCGAGCGCGAAGGAGTCGACCTGCCCGGCGGACCGCGGGCCGAGGTCGCCGAGGCCGAGCGGCAGCCCGGGGACCGTCGCGTCCAGCGTCCGGACGGCGCGGCGCCGGATCAGCAGCGGCGGCGGGTGGCCGCAGTTGGCGACTTGCAGCACCCGGCCGCCGTCGTGGACGTCGACCACGGCGGCCGTCACGAAGCCCTCCAGCGCGGAGGGGCCGCGGCGTGCGGCGGCAGGGTCGTCGGCGGCGCCCGGGTCGAGGTGCGCGCCGGTGGGACGGTCCGTGCCGGCGGGACAGTCGGGGCCGGCGGGACGGTCGGGGCGGGCGGTCGAGCCCGCCGCGAATGCCGGGTCGCGGACGCCCGCCGGGTCGCCGACGCCCGCCGGGTCGCGGACGGGGTCGGGGGCGCAGGCGGCGTCCGGGTCGCGGGCGATGACGAGTTCGGCCAGGTCCTCGCGCAGCCCCGCGTCGAGCCAGCCCGGCAGCTCCGGCAGCGGCACGCCGCGCCGGCCCGCCCGGCGGAAGGCGCTGATCAGCAGTCCGGCCACCTCGACCGCGCCCAGGCCCTTGCCCTGCACGTCGCCGATGATCAGCCGGGTGTCGCCGCCGGGCAGCCGGGCCGCGGCGTACAGGTCCCCGCCGATCGCCGCCTCCTCCTCCGCGGCCAGGTACATCGAGGCGATGGTGAGCGGCCCGAGGCGTTCGGGCAGCGGGCGCAGCAGCACCCGCTGGATCACCGCGGCCACCCGGCGGACCTTGGCGAGCTGGCGCTCGCGTCGCTGTCTGGCCCCCGCTGCGGCGACCGCGCCCGCGCTGATCAGCACGACGGTGGCCAGGATGACGACGAAGTTGGCGGACCACATCTGGTCGTTGTCGCTCCCCGTCACCAGGATGCAGGCGACGGTGACCAGGGCGACGACGAGCACCGCGGACGGATCGAGGAAGACCGCGGCGAGCGCGGGGACCGCGACCATCAGACCGCCGATCCGCAGCTCGCTCCCGCCGATCAGGTCGACGGCGAGCAGCACCGCGACCAGCACCAGCGGGGCGGCCAGCCGGGCGTACGGCGACCTGGGCATCCACCGTCCTCGCGACCGCGCAGGCATGCCCCTCGACTCCATAGGACAAACGTACCCATCGCGGCGGAAAACGTGACCCGTGTGAGCGGTGTCCGCAGGTGGCCGGGGTCGGCGTGACAGACTCCACCGACCGCGGCGAGGTGATCCGCCGCCGGACATCGCGGGAACCGCGGGGAAGAGGGGTCGAAGCGTGAGCCAGGGCGTCGCCGAGGCGCTGAGCGCCGTCCTGCTGGTGTTGGTGCTGGGCTGTGCCGTGGCGCGGCCGTGGGGGCTGCCGGAGGCGGTCGTCGCGGTGCCGGCCGCGGCCGTGGTCGTGGGGAGCGGCGCCATCCCGCTGGACCACGCGCGGGAGGAGGCGCAGCGGCTCGGTCCGGTGATCGGGTTCCTCGCGGCGGTGCTGGTGCTGGCCCAGCTGTGCGACGACGAGGGGCTGTTCACGGCCTGCGGGGCGCGGATGGCCGGGGCGGCGGGGCCGGCCGCGCGGGTCCCGGCCGGCTGCTGGTCCAGGTGTTCGTGCTGGCGTCGGTGACGACGGCGGTGCTCAGCCTGGACGCGACGGTCGTGCTGCTGACGCCGGTGGTCTTCGCCACCGCCGCCCGGCTGGGCGTCCGGGCCAAGCCGCACGTGTACGCGTGCACGCACCTGTCCAACACCGCGTCGCTGCTGCTCCCGGTCTCCAACCTGACGAACCTGCTCGCGCTGTCGGCCAGCGGACTGAGCTTCACCCGGTTCGCCGCGCTGATGGCGCTGCCGTGGCTGGCGGCGATCGGCGCGGAGTACGCGGTGGTGCGCCGGTTCTTCGCCGCGGACCTTGCGGCCGGCGCGCCCGCCGACGGCGCCGCGGGCACACCGCCGCCGCTGCCGGTCTTCGCGCTCGTCACGGTCGGCGGCACGCTGGGCGGCTTCGTGCTGGCGTCGCTGCTCGGGATGGACCCGGCGTGGGCGGCCTTCGCCGGGGCGGCCGTGCTGGCGGTACGCGCGCTGGTCCGGCGGCGGACGACCGCCCCGGCGCTGCTGCGGGCGGCGGCGGTGCCGTTCCTGGCGTTCGTCCTCGCGCTCGGGATCGTGGTCAGGGCCCTGGTCGACAACGGTCTGACCGAGGCGCTGGGCCGTGCGGTGCCGGACGGCACCGGGTTCCTGGCGCTGCTGGGCACGGCCGCGCTCGCGGCGCTGCTGGCGAACCTGATCAACAACCTTCCCGCGGTGCTGGTGCTGCTCCCGCTGACCGCCCCGGCCGGGGCGGGCGCGGTGCTCGCGGTGCTGCTGGGCGTGAACATCGGGCCCAACCTCACCTACGCGGGTTCGCTGGCGACGCTGCTGTGGCGGCGTATCGTGCGGGAGCACGAAACGGACGTGGAGCTGGGCGAGTTCACCCGGCTCGGGCTGCTCGCCGTGCCTGCCGCGCTGCTCGCCGCGGTCGTGGCACTGTGGCTGTCGCTGACCGCGATCGGAGGCTGACCGCCGTGACGAGGGACACGAGCAGCGAGGACGCGCGCGGACCGGGCGGTGGGGGCCGGGGCGCGGTCGTCGCCTGGATCGTGGAGGGCACCTGGCCGGCCACCGTGGACGCGGTGCGCGAGCGGGCGCCGGCCGACGCGCCGGTGGTGCTGCTGCACGTGCCGGACCCGGAGGTGCCGGGCGCGGCGCACGGCGCGTTCGCCGGGCTGCTGGGGCGGGGTCGGCCGGAGCGCGATCCGGGGATCGCGCTGGAGCAGGCGGCGGAGCGCGGCGGCGACCGGCTGCTGGAGGAGGCGGAGCGGCGGCTGGGCCGCCCGGCCGATCGCGTGCTGCGCTCCGGGCGGGTGGAGCGGGAAGTGGTCGCGGCGTGCGAGGGCGCGCAGCTGCTGGTGCTGGCCCGCGACGGGGACAGGACCCGGCTCGGCCCGCACAGCCTGGGTCCGCACAGCCGCTTCATCGTCGACCACGCGCCGTGCCCGGTGCTGCTGGTGTGGCCGGACGCGGCCCCGGGCACCGACACCATCCCCCCGCCCCCGCCGCACGGTCCGGGCCGTCACGGCAGCCGCGGGCCCGGACGGCACGAGCCGCACGACAGCCACGGCCCCGCGGGCGGACCGCCGCCGCCCCCGCCGCACGGCGCTCCCCCGCCGCCGGACGCGCCGCCGCGGCCGTAGCGCGGGGATTCCCGCACCACGGCCGCGGACGCAAGCCGTCGGCCGGGCGGCCGGGCGGTGTCCGGAGTCCCCGGTCGCCGCCCGCCGCTCGGGCCGCGGGCATGAGGCGTCGGCGTCAGCCGGCCGCGCAGGTCAGGATCGGATTCGCCCAGTCCCCGTGGTCGTTGCCGTTGCCGTCGCCTCCCTCGCCGACGTTGAGGTCGAGGACCTGGCCCCCGGTGACCGGGACGTCGATGCTCACCGGCGCGGACGAGCCGCGCAGCACCGGCGTGGTGGTCAGGACCTTCCCGTCGAGCAGCACGGAGAAGGTGACCGAGCCCGGGTCGCCGTTGTCCACGCCGACCGTCGCGGTGAACCTGCTGCACCGCCCGTCGAGGTAGATCTGCACGTCGCTGGGCGAGTTGGTGCCCAGGCCCTTGGCGTAGACGGTGCCGCCGAGGGTGATCGGCGTGCCGTCGTCCGCCGCGGTGTTGCCGACGCTCTGGTCCCGCTCGACCGGGCCCCAGCCGTTGGTCGCGGACAGGAACTCCAGGTCGCTGACCTGGTTCTGGCCGGCCGGCGGCGGCGCGGGGACGCTGCCGACGATCCGCTCGTCGGTGACGGTGGTGGTCCTGCCGCCCTGGACCAGCCGCACCGCGGCCTTCAGGCCGCTGGCCTTGGCCGGTTGCGCGGGGGCCGTGACCTGCCAGCTGAAGGTGGCGGAGTGGCCGGGGGCCACGCTCGGCGCCGAGGCCGGGGTGGCGCGGCCGACCGTCCAGCCGTCCGGCGCGGTCAGCGCCGGGGCGACGTCGCGGGCGGTGGGGGCGCCGGCCGGCACCGAGACCGTCGCGGTCGCGGTGAACACCGTGCCGCCGGCGACCGAGCCGGGCGTGTGCAGGGCGACCGAGGCGCGCGGCGCGGCGGGCATCGCGTAGCGCACCGGGTCCCAGCGCGGGCTGGTGTTCTGCGCGACGGTCAGCGAGGACGCGTACGAGCCGTAGTTCGTCAGCGCGACCGTGCCGAGGCCGCCGGTGGAGCCGTCGAGGTTCCACACCGCGATCGCGATCGTGTTCCCGCCGTGCGGGTTCAGCACGCCGTCGGGCACCGGGAAGCTGTGCTGCGGGCCCTTGTAGTTGACGTAGTTGCCCATCTCCCAGCCGTTGACGTAGATCTCGGCCCGGTACATGCGCGACGGGTCGTCGCTGATGGTCAGGCCGAGCGAGGTGTCCTGTCCCTTGGGGAGGTTCAGGCGGACGTCGGTGCGGTACCAGGAGACGCCGGGGGTGGTGTCGGTGGCGGGCAGGCTGACGGGCTTCCAGCCCGTGGTCGGGTGGCCGGGCAGCATGTAGCCGGCGCGCTCGCCGTACAGGCCGCCGGTGGCCAGCGGGCCGCGCACGGTGTCCACCGGGGTCTCGCCGCCGCGGACGCCCTGCAGCCGCCAGGTGATGGTGCCGAGCGGGTCGCCGGCGAGCGAGGCGCCGGTCAGGCCGCGGGCGGCCTTGCTGCCGTTGGCGGCGTTGTAGTCCTCCTCGTGGCCCATGTCGACGGTCAGCACCGACACCTCGTTGTCCGCGCCGGTCTTGAGCACGCCGGCCGGGAAGGGGTAGGTCTTCTGCCCGTCGGCGGTGGAGCTGCCGAGGAAGACGCCGTTGAGCCAGACCGAGGAGGCCGCCGCGCCGCCGCCGCTCTGCGCGGACAGGGTGATGCCGGTCTGCCCGGCCGCGCCGGTGAACCGGCCGCGGTACCAGGTGCTGCCGGTGTGGAAGCCGTAGTCGTCGGCGAAGAGCACCGGCAGCGAGGCGGGGGTGGTGACGCTGTTGCTGCTGGTCTTGTCGGCCACCTGCCAGGTCGAGTCGTCGAAGCCGGGCTGCGACTCGGGCGACTCCTGGATGTGCTGCCAGCCGGTGAGGGCGGGCAGTGTGATCGGGGCGGCGGTGGCGATGGTCCCGGTGCGGCTGCCGGTGGCGGTCGGCCGGGTGTGCACGGGCGCGCCGTTCCAGGTCAGGGTCTTGGCGGTGCTGAACACCTCGATGTTCTTGTCGTCGCCGTTGTCGCCGGTGAGCGCGAGGTTCGCGCCGTGGGAGACGGCGCCGCGCAGCAGGTGGGTGCCGCGGACCAGGACCGGTCCCGCGGCGGTGTCCTGCCGCCAGAAGGTCTTGGCGGTGGCGGTGTCGGCGAGCAGCAGCAGGAGCGGGTGCGCGCCGCCGATCCGCACCCGGATCAGGCCGTCGTGCCGGTAGTTCAGCCGCAGGTCGCCGGTGGCCGGGTCCCAGGTGGTGGTGACGTCGCCGCCGGTGGCGGTGACGGCGGGCCGCTGGGCGTAGTGCAGCACGGTCTCGCCGTCGGTGCCCTGGTCGCCGTAGAGGACGGCCACCTCGCGTCCGCCGATGGCGGCGTCGGTCATGATCTCGGAGGTGGAGTAGCGCAGTTGGTTGCCGCCGAGGTCGTAGTCGGCGACGATCACCTTGCTCTGCCGGCCGTTCAGGCCGATGGAGGTGCCCGGGGCCTGCGGGACGGTGTAGACGGGCTCGGTGGAGCCGGCCCCGGTGGCCACGTCGATCGCGTCGATGGTGACGAAGGTGCCGGACGCGTTCGGGTTGCTCGCTCCGGTGGCCACGATCTTCAAGGTGTGCGGGCCGTCGCTGAGACCGCGGGCCTGGTAGGCGACGTACTGGTTCTGCTTGGTCGAACCGTACAGGTCGACGGTCTTGACCTTGGCGCCGTCCAGGTAGACGTCGGCGGTGCCGTGGTTGCCGTCGAGGTTGCTGACCCACTTCACGCCGGTGCCGGTGAAGGCGATGCTCGCGGCGTCGCCGGCCGTGTCGGTGAAGGACTCGGTGTGCTGGTAGTCGCCGCCGGTGTAGTTCTGCTCGCTGCCGACGTGCGACCAGTCGCCGCTGTACGCGATCGCGCTGTCGCGGTCGTCGTAGGTGTAGCCGGGGTGGGCGCCGAGGTCGATGGTGATGTGGGCGCTGTCCTTCGAGGTGGCGGTGGAGTCGGTGTGCCGCAGCACGTGGAACTGGGTGCCGGTGTCGGGGTTGCGGCGGGCGGTGTCGAGGACGGCGGCGTTGTCGGTGGGCACCGAGGGCAGCGCGTCGGTCTTGGTGAGCGGCGTGACCGCCTGGGTGAAGTAGCCGATCAGCTTGTCCTGGTCGTACTTCGGGTCCAGCTGCCGGTTCTCGCGGATCGCGGCCCCGTAGTCGTAGGACGTGTAGTTCTGCGGCTCGCCGAGGAAGCCCCAGTTGGTGCCGCCGTACGTCATGTAGAAGCTCTGCGAGGTGGCGCCGACGGCGATGTTCTGCTTGTAGAACACGTCCGCGAACTGGTCGTTGATCAGCTGCGCGCACTTGTCGTAGCCGGGTCCGCCCCACGGGTCGAAGGCGCCGCCCTGGAACTCGGCGGTCTCCAGCGGCTTTCCGTCCGGGTGGTCGTAGCTGATGTCGGGGACGCCGCTCCAGCGCGTGGGCGTGCTGCAGTTGAAGCCCTGCGGGTAGGAGTCGGCGCCGTCGACGTCGAGCGCGGCGTCGCCGGAGTTGAAGGTGCCGTTGTTGTTGCCGACCAGCGGCACGGTGATGCCGTCGGCCAGCGCCTTGTCCTCCAGGTGCTTCATGTACGAGCGGCCGTCGGCGTTGCCGTTGTAGTACTCGTTCTCGACCTGGTACTCGATCACCGAGCCGGTGCCGTCGGTGAGCTGGTGGCGGCGCAGGATGCGGTCGATCTGCGTCTGCCACTCGTCGCTGTACTTCAGGTACTCGGGGTCGTCGGTGCGGGTGTGGCCGCCCTTGGTCGACAGCCAGCCGGGGAAGCCGCCGCCGTCCACCTCGGCGTTGATGTACGGGCCCGGGCGGGCGATCACGTAGATGCCCAACCGGTCGGCCATGTCGAGGAGTTTGTCGACGTCGCGGACGCCGGTGAAGTCGTAGACCCCGGGCGCCGGGGAGTGGTAGCCCCAGTCGAAGTACAGGGAAACCGCGTTGAACCCCGCGGCCTTCATCTTCTGCAGCACGTCGTACCACAGGTCCTGGCTGGGCAGCCGGAAGTAGTGGAACTCGCCGGACCACAGGTAGACGCGTTTGCCGTCGATCAGGTACGAGTAGCCGTCGTAACTGACGGTGTGGGCGCGGCCGTCGTGCGTGGCGACCGCGGCGGCCGGGGTGGCGGCGGTCGCCGAGGAGGCTGAGGCGGGGCGGGCGGCGGCGCCGGCGGTGCCGCCGAGGCCCACGCCGAGCCCGGCGGCCAGCGCCAGGGTGACGCCGGTGGCCACGGCGCGTCGGAGTATCCGGTGCCGCGGATCGCGGCGCCGGGAGGGGTGCAGGGGCATTCGTCGACCTCCACGTCGGGTGCGGGAGCGCGTACGGACCGGTCCGGCGCGACGTTCGGCGGTCGTGGGGCTCGCCAACCGCCGCGCGGTGCAACGAGATTGTTGATATATGTGCGAACCAGTCGGTTGGCGTCCGGAAGTGTTCCATCCTGCTGGTGGCGGCGCAACCATTCCGACACAACCACTCCGGAGCGCTACCGGGGCTGCGCTGCGTCACCGCGCGGGGAGGGGCGCCGGCCGCCGTACCGGCCCTACCGCGCGCCGTGCAGGGCGGCGCAGACGAAGTCCTCCTCCAGCGCGCGCAGTTCGGGCAGGCGCTGGGGGTCGACGGTCGCGTTGACCTGGCGGGTGATGCTGACCGTGACGGCGCGCCGGCCGTCGGCGGTCGCCGCGGCGAACTGGGTGTAGCCGGGGAAGTTGCCGGTGTGTCCGTAGACCGTGCCGCAGCGGGTGGCGTAGCGGAAGACCGCCAGCCCGGCGGCGTTCACGCCGGGACCGGCGGGCTCGGAGGCGCCGGGCACGAAGGCGAACTGGGCGCGCCGGACGGCCGGGCCGAACAGTTGGCCGCCCGCGTAGCCGGCGGTGAACGCGGCGAGGTCGTCCGGCGTGGAGACGATGCCGCCCGACGCCCACACGCCCGACGCGCTGAGCAGGGTGCTGACGTCCTCGGGCGCGCCGCCGTCCTCGCCCGGGGCGTAGCCGTGCAGATACGGCTCGGGCAGCCGCCAGTCCTGCGGCAGCGTGGTGTCGCGCAGCCGCAGCGGCCGGTCCACCAGGGTGTCGAGCAGGCTCTCGTAGCGGCGTCCGGTGGCGGCCTCGGCCATCAGCGCGACCGCGATGTTGTCGGAGTTGGAGTAGTGGTAGCGCGAGCCCGGCGCAAAGCCGAGCGGCAGACCCGCGACGTAGTCCAGCAGACGGCGCGAGTCGAAGTGGTGGTGCGGGTCGGCGGTCAGCTCCGCGACGAAGGAGGGCGCCTCGGAGTAGTCCGGCAGGCCGCTGGTGTGCTGCAGCAGTTGACGCAGCGTCACCTTGCCCCACGCCTTGGGCAACCGGGGCAGCCGGCGCCCGATCGTGTCGTCCAGGCGCAGCCGGCCCGCGTCGACCAGGGACAGCGCCACCGCGCCGCTGAACGCCTTGGCGGTGCTGGCGATCCGCATGTGGTCGCGGGCCCGCGGCGGCCGCCCGGTGGCGAGGTCGGCGACGCCGGCCCGGTAGACGGCGCGGCGGCCGTCGACGCGGATCACGGCGACGGCGCCGGGCGGCCCGCCGGGTGCCGCGGTGAACGCGGCGAGACGGGCGCGGAGGGCGCGGTCCTCGCCGGCGGACGCGTGCGGTCCGGAGCGCCCGGGTGATTCCGCGTGGCCGGGCGTTCCCGCGTGCGCCGGTCCGGACAGGAGGCAGCCGAAGGAGGCCGCCGCGGCGAGCAGCGCGGCGGCGAGGCGGGGACGACGGACGCGGCGGGCGCGGCGGGCGACGGGCATGGGCCGTACCTCCAGATCGCTGCGGCGGTCCGGCCCGGCACGGCACGGCACGGCGGGGGCCCGCTCGGGGTCGGTGCCGGCCGGGTCCGGCGGACGGCGATCACAGGGGTCCCCCGCGGCGGGCGCGGCTATGCGCGGCATCACTCCGACGCGCGAACGGCGCGGCGCGGACATGGGCCGACCGGGTGCGGCCGGGCGGGGCCGTCCGTGGGTCCGGCAGCGCTTCGGGCAGCGAATCCGGCTCGGGGTCCGGCTGGGCGTCCGGCTGGGGGTCCGGCTCGTGACCGGGCCCGGGACCGCGCGTGGGACCGCGCGCAGGACCCGGCGCCCCGGGTCAGCGGAGGGCCGCGGTGAAGCCGCGTCCGTACGCGTGGCGGGTGGCCACGTCCAGCCGGGTGCCGCCGGGGACGCGGCGTACCCGGACGCCGTCGTCGGCGGCGGTGGGCCGCAGCCGCCTGCCGCGCAGCAGCACCGAGACGGCGTCGCGCTCGGTGGTGGGGTCGCTGACCGCGATCCGCACCGAGCCGTCGCCGCCGGTGCGCAGCAGCACGCCCGCCGGTCCGTCGAGTTCCAGCGGTCCGGCGCGGTGCGCTCCCGCGGTGAAGGCGTTGGCGGCGAGGATGCCGAGCCGGGTGTGCCGCACCGCCTGCAACCGCGTGGTGTTCGCCAGGACGGCGAGCGGCCCGTGCTCGTACGCCGCCAACTGCCCCTCGGTGGCGTGCGGGACGATCGCCCAGGCCATGGACCGGTGGGCGTCGCCCGGGGGTTGGGGCACGGTGAGGCCGAACACCTGCTTGGTGACCGGGGTGTCGGGGTTCGCGGTGCGGATCGCGCGGCGGCTGCGGGTCACGGTCTCCAGTGCGACGGTGGGCACGGCGGGGGCGAGGAAGGCGTAGCCGACCGCGACGCCCTGCGCGGCGTCGGAGTAGCGCAGCCAGGCCAGCGGGCCGCTGCCGGTGCCCGACCAAGGCGCGCCGCCGCGCAGCGCCCCGGTGAGGGTGACGGGCGCGTCCGGGTCGGCGATCCGGGTGTCCACGGTGGTGGTCACCGCGCGTCCCGCGCCGTCCCCGACGCCTGCCGCCAGCACGACGATCTCGTCGTCGAACATGAACCACGACTTGGTGGCGTCGGCGTTGCGGTAGGCGGTGAAGTCCGCCGGCAGCAGCCCGGCTCGGGCGTCCCGGTAGGCCACGTCGCTGGACTGCGCGAGGCCCGCGACGCCGTAACCGCCGAGGCGCACGCCGCCGGAGAAGGCGTTGGTCGCCAACGGGAAGTACACGTAGGTGTTCTGCGACGGCGAGGACGAGGTGAAGCCGGCCGCCGGGTTGTCGTACCACGCGGCGCCGTACAGCTCGGGGACGGATCGCCGGGTCTCCACCGGCGCGGTGACGCCGCCGAGCGCGTACGGCGACACGGTGGTGAAGTGGTCGACGCCGAAGGCCTTCCGCTGGTCCTGGCCGGACAGGTAGAGGTAGTGGGCGCCCTGTCCCTGGAACCACGGCATGAGGTTCTCGCCGCTCATGTACTCGTAGCCGCTGATCCGGCGGGAGCTGCGGGACAGCGCGAAGGCGTAGCCGGGGCGGCGGTGCACGGTGCGGTCCATCGCGTTGAACGCGGCATGCGAGGCGGGGGCGTTGAGGTCGCGCGCGGGGATCGCGGGGTCGGCGAGGATCGCGGCGTGCCGGGCGACGCCGACCGGGGAGACGAAGGCGGCCGGATCGGGCGGCGTGCGCGAGGCGGTCGCGACGTACTTGACGAACGCCGCCAGGTCCGCGGCCTGCTGACCCGTCGTCAGCGCGGCGAGGTCCACGACGGCTTCGACGACGGCGGCCGCGTCCGCGTACCCGGTGGTGGTCCTGGACACCGCGCGGCCCTTGACCGTCTCCATCATCCAGCCCTCGAACAGCAGCGGCGCGAAGGCGTCCACGACCCAGCCGCGGACCACTTCGACCAGTTCGCCGCCGGGGGCCCACTGCGTGCCGGCCAGGATCTGGACCGTCTGCACCACCCGGGTGAGCAGCCCGGCGCCGTACGAGCCGGTGTAGGCGACCGAGGCGTGCTGGATAAAGGAGCCGTCGGCGTGGAACCCGTCGGTGACGCCGTGCCGGGGCGCGTACGGGTCGACGGTCGCGTAGACGGTGAGTTGGTCGGCCACCGCCTTGGCGATGCGTGCGCCGTCGCCGGCGACCGCGCCCTGCAGGACCCGGTTGGTGGTGATGTCGGCGAGGTTGGCGCCGGTGTGGAAGCGGGAGTCGAGGTCGACGTCGCCGTCCTTGCCGTTGCGCAGGTAGCCGTCCATCGCGGCGACGTAGGCCGGGGTCAGGTCGGGTCGCGCGGCGGCGAGCGGCACCGCGAGCAGCAGCAGGGTGCGGGAGACGTGGGTGGAGATGCCGATCTCCCAGGTGAACCAGTTGCCGTAGTAGCCGGTCGCCTGGTCGCCGTAGTAGCCGTCGTAGAGCGCCGCGAGGCCGTCGACGACGCGCCGCTGGGCGGCGGCGTCGCCGCGCAGGGTGGTCCCGGCGGGACCGGGGACGCGGGTGGCGAGCGCGATCTCGTAGAGGTACTGGAACGACGTGGTGAGGTGCGTGTCGCTGGTGCCGAGCGGCAGTCCCCGGAACAGCTCGCCCGTCCCCGCCGCGTCCATGGCGGCGAGCCGCGCGCGGGCGGTGGCCTCGACGGCGGCGAGCTTGGCGGCGGTCGCCGGCAGGGCGTTGGAGGCGTCGGTCCCGGCGAGGAGCCCGGTGGTGTTCGCGATCACCGCGGCGTAGGGATCGTCGGCGGCGCGGGCGGCGTACGGGACAGCGCCGACGTGCGGGGAACCCGCTCCGGGCGTGGCGCCGGCGGGGGCGGCGCTCCCGAGCGCGAGGGCGGGCAGCGCGGCGGCGGGCAGCGCGGTGAGCAGGGTGCGGCGGGGTATCGGCACGACGGCCCTCCGGGGTGTGGGGTTCCAGGAGCAGTAAGCGCTTGCTGCACGCGTACGGCATTCAACCGACACGGGCCCCATCTGTCACCACTGTGCCCACGATCACCCTCGCCCGCGACGCACGGCCCGTGTCCCGCGCGGTGCGGCGCCCGCCCTGCCCGCACCGCGGCGCCGCCTCGCGTGCGGCGACCAGGTGCGGGCGGGCGCCGGGGCCGGGGAGCGACGCCCTGCCGCAGCCCGGCGGCGGAACCGGGCGGGCACGATGATCGCCGGGAGGGATAATGGGCGGGTGGCCGGGCGGCGGGGGTGCCGGACCGGCCGGCCGTGGCGTCTTCCGGGGAGCACCGCTCATGACCACCGCTCGGGACCTTCTGACGATCACGCTGGACCTGCCGTCCGCCCGGTCGGTGGAGCGCGGCGACCTGTCGCTCGGGCTCGCGGCGGCGGAGCTGGTCGACCTGCTGAAGCTGGACGCCGCGGTGCTCGACGGCGACCGGATCGTGCCGCGGTCGGCGGGCGGGGGCGCGGCGATCGGGGACGGGGCGGGCGGCGCGGGCGGCGACGGCGGTGCGGGCTGGGCCGGCGACCGGATGCTCGGCGAGGCCGCGGCGGCGCTCGCCGCGGGACCGCGGGGCGAGCCCGAGACCGTCGAGGACTGGCTGTGGCGCCGGGGGCGTGATCTGACCGGCGCGTATCTCGACGCCTTCGAGGCGGAGGGGCGGCTGACCCGCGAGCGGCGGCGGCGCTGGGGGCTGCTCACCCCCGGGCGCGTCGTGCTGGCCGACTCGCCCGAGCGCCGCCGGGCCGCCCACCGCTGGTCGGCCGACGAGCCGCTGCTCGTCGCACTGGCCTGCGCGGTCGGCACCGGCGTGCTGCAGCCCGAACCGCCGGACGCGCTCGGCTCTCAGGTCGTGGCGGTCCTGGACGCGCTGCACCAGGCGGTCGCCGAGCTGGCCGAGGAGCGGGCCCGCCGCGCCCGCCGCAAGGACGAGGCCCGCATCACGTCGCTGCGCCGCGGCTACTGAGCGGCTCGGCTCCCGGTGTGCGACGCGCGGTGTGCGACGTGCGGTGTGCGACTCACGGTGTGCGACTCCCGGTGTACGACGTGCGGCGACGCGTACGCGCGGGGCGCGTGAAGGTCTGCGGGAGCGGTGGGCCCCGGCGGTAGCGTGGTGGGCGGTCGGGCGACTCTCCCGCCCGCAGGCGGGGGTCCGGGCGCCGAGCCGAGCCGCCCCCGCGCCCCTGGTCCGCCCGCCGTGGAGGTTCCCGTGCCGCTCAGCGAGTCGCTGCCCGTGCTGTCCGACGCCGATGTGGCGCAGTACCGGGCGGAGTTGGGCACCGCCGGGGTGCGGGTGCTGGTCGGGTCGGTGGTGGACATGGGCGGCGTGGCGCGCGCGAAGTCGGTGCCGCTGCGGCGGATCGGGGAGTTCCACCGTTCGGGCATGGGCGCCTCGCCGACCTGGGGTTCGTTCTGCGTCGACAACACCATCGTGTTCACCGAGCGCCTGGGCGTCGTCGGCGATCTGCGGCTGCGCGCCGACCTCGCGGCGGCCCGCGCGATCGGCGACGGGTACGCGTGGGCGCCGGCCGAGGTGTTCGGCCAGGACGGCGAGGAGTGGCCGGGCTGTGCCCGCGGGCGGCTGCGCCGGGTGCAGGCGGCGGCCGAGGCGGCCGGACTGACCGCGACGGTGGGCCATGAGCTGGAGTTCACCCTCACCGACGCCGCGGGAGAGCCGCTGCCGGAGCGCCGCTGGCAGCCGTACGGACTCGGCACGCTGCTCGAACACGGCGGCCTCGCCGCGGAGTTGACCGACGCGCTGGAGGAGGCCGGCGCACCGGTCGAGCAAGTGCACGCGGAGTTCGGCACCGGGCAGTTCGAGGTGTCGCTGTCGCCGTCCGCGCCGCTGGAGTCGGCCGACCGGGTGGTGCTGGCGCGACTGGTGATCGGGCGGGTGGTGCGCGCGCACGGCCTGCTGGCGTCGTTCTCGCCGCTGCCGTTCGGCGGCGGCGCGGGCAACGGCGCGCATGTGCACCTGTCGTTGGAGCGCGCGGGCGTCCCGCTGCTGTCCGGCGGGCAGGGCCCGCACGGGCTGACGCGGGAGGGGGCGGCGATGCTCGGCGGCATCGTGGCCGGTCTGCCGGAGACCGTGGCACTGCTCGCCGGCTCGGTGCTCTCCTTCGCGCGGCTCGTTCCTGGTTCGTGGGCGGGCGCCTACGCGTGCTGGGGGCTGGAGAACCGCGAGGCCGCGGTGCGGCTGGTGGCCGCGACGCGGGGCAATCCGCACGGCGCCAACGTCGAGGTCAAGTGCGGTGATCCGGCGGCGAACGTCTACCTCGCGACCGCCGCGGTCCTCGGTCTGGCGGTGCGAGGCGTCGCCCGGGGCGCCGAACTCCCCCCGGAGGTACGGGTGGACCCGTCCACCGATCCCTCGGCCGTGCGTCTGCCGGTCGACCAGGGCGCGGCCCTCGACGCCCTCGCGGCCTCCGCTCTCGCCCGGGACATCGTCGGCGACGACATTCTCGACGCGACGCTCGCGGTGCGCCGCCACGAGCAGACCACCTACGGCGAACTGCCGGTGCCCGCCCTGGCCGACCGCTTCCGCTTCGCGTGGACCT
The DNA here is from genome assembly GCF_035825295.1 of Actinacidiphila sp. DG2A-62. Classification (NCBI taxonomy): domain Bacteria; kingdom Bacillati; phylum Actinomycetota; class Actinomycetes; order Kitasatosporales; family Streptomycetaceae; genus Actinacidiphila; species Actinacidiphila sp. DG2A-62. Next base: position 7,695,439 of record NZ_JAYMGI010000002.1, on the reverse strand, counting down.
CGTGAACACCAGCGCCGCCGGGAGCGGCGGGACCGCGCAGCCCACCGGGACGACGTCCCAGCCCACCGGGACGACGTCCCGGACCGCCGCCGGCGCCGGGTCCGCCGTGGGAAGCACCGGGTCCGCCGAGGTCGCGCGACTGGCCGAGTTCACCGCCGGGTTGCGGCTGGTGGACCACCACGCGCACGGCGCGTTCCGCGGGCCCCTGGGGCGTACGGAGTTCGAGGAGTCGCTCAACGAGGGCTCCACGGGCGGGATTCCGGCCGGGACCACGGCGTTCGACACCCACCTCGGTTTCGCCGTACGGCGCTGGTGCGCGCCGTTGCTCGACCTGCCCGCGCACGCGCCCGCCGAGGACTACTGGGCGCGGCGGGCGGTGTTGGGCGACGCCGAGGTGGCGGCGCGGCTGCTGCCGGCGGCCGGCGTCGACCGCTGGATCGTCGACGCCGGTCACGCGGCCGAACGGCTGCTGTCCCCGGGCGAGTTGGCACAGGTCGCGGGCAGCACGGCGCACGAGGTGGTGCGCTTGGAGGCGGTGGCCGAGGAGGTGGCCGCGACCCTGGCCGGGCAGGGCGCGACGGACGGGCGCGGGTACGCCGACGCCTACCGCGATCTGCTGCGTGCGGCGGTGGCGCGTGGCGCGGTCGGCGTGAAGACGGTGGTCGGCTACCGCGCGGGCTTCGACCTGGACTGGAGCGAGCCGGACGCCGACGCGGTGCGCCGGGCCGCGGCCCGTTGGCTGGCCGAGTCGGCGCGGGCGCCGGGCCGCCCACGGCTCGCGGACCCCGTGCTGCTGCGCTTCGGCGTCCACTGCGGGGTGCGGCTCGGTCTTCCGGTGCAGGTCCACACCGGTTTCGGCGACCGGGACCTGGACCTGCACCGGGTCAACCCGCTGCTGCTGACCGACCTGTTGCGGCAGCCCGCGGTCGCCGCCGTGCCGGTGATGCTGCTGCACTGCTACCCGTACCACCGGGAAGCGGGTTATCTGGCCCAGGCGTTCGACCGCGTCTACTGCGATGTCGGCCTCGCGCTCAACCATGTCGGCGCGCGTGCCGCCGCGGTGGTCGCGGAATCCATGGAACTCGCCCCGTTCGGCCGCCTGTTGTTCTCCTCCGATGCCTGGGGGCCGCCCGAACTCCACTACGTGGGCGCGGTGCTGTGGCGCCGTGCGACCGCCGCGGCGATCGGCGCCTGGGTGGCCGCGGGCGACTGGTCCGCGGCCGACGCCCGCCGCGTCGCCACCATGATCGGCCGCACCAACGCGCTGGAGGCGTACGGCCTGTGAGCGGACAGCGTCCGCCCGCCGGCCGACGCGCGGGCGGAAATCCGCACGACACGGCGACCCCCTGGCTGCGAGGATCCCGGCCCGGCAGGGCGCGCGCGACGCGCGGTGAGGACGTGCGGCGGGGAGCGGCACGCGGACGGGAACGGGAACGGGAACGGGAACGGGAACGGTGACAGGCCATGGGGACGAGGTTCGAGGCGCCGGCGCTCGACGGGACGCTGGTGCGGCTGGAGCCGCTGGGGCACCGGCACGCGGCGGACCTCGCGGTGGCCGCGGAGGAGGACCGCTCGTCGTACGGCTTCACATGGGTGCCGACCGCGGCCGAGGTCGGCGAGTACGTCGACGCGCAGCTCGCGCGCGCGGCGGCGGGGCGTCTGATCCCCTACGCGCAGGTGTCGAAGGAGACCGGGCGCGCGGTCGGGGCGACGTCGTTCTGGGACCCGCGGCCGTGGCCGGACGGCGAGGAACTGTGCGCGGTCGAGGTCGGGTTCACCTGGCTGGCCGGCTCCGCGCAGGGCACGGGCGTCAACTCGGAGGCCAAGCTGCTGCTCTTCCGGCACGCCTTCGAGGAGTGGGGCGTGGCCCGGGTCGACCTCAAGACCGATGCGCGCAACGCCCGTTCACGGGCCGCGATCGAGGCGGTCGGCGCGCGCTTCGAGGGCGTGCTGCGCAACTGGTCGCGCTCCTGGGCGCCCGGCGAGGACGGCGGTCTGCGCGACTCCGCGATCTTCTCGGTCGTCGCCGCGGAGTGGCCGGAGTGCCGGGCGGCCCTGGAGTCCCGCGTCGCCCGCGCCGTCTCCCGGCGCCCCTCCCCCACCCCGCCGCCCACGCCGGCCTGAGCCGCCGGCCGCCCGGCTGACCCATCCCGCGTCCGCCGGCCGCGTCCGCGTGCGCCGCCCGGCGGCGCACGCCGGGCGCCCCACGCCCGCCGCAGGCCGCGCCTCCGCGCCTCGCGCCTTCGCGGCGTACGGCTCCGCAGGCCGCGCCTCCGCGCCTCGCGTCTTCGCGGCGTGCGCCTCCGCGCCTCGCGCCTCCGCGCCTCGCGCCTCCGCGGGCCGCGGGCTAGCGCGGTTCGAGGCGCTCGGCCACCTGCTCGCTCCACGTCCGCAGGACGGCGCTCTGCTCGGGCGTCAGAGTGTCGAGGAAGTGCCGGCGGATGTTGCCGCCGTGCACGAGCAGCGCGCCGCGCACGGCGTCGCGGCCCTCCGCGGTGAGGCCGACGCCCGCGCGGCGGCCGTCGGCGCCGTACTCGGTCCGCTCCACGAAGCCGCGCTTCTCCATGCGCGTCAGCTGGTGGGAGACGCGGCTCTTGTCCCAGTCGAGCGACTCGGCCAGCTCGCGCACGCGCATCACGTCGCCCGACGCCCGCAGGAGCGTCACCATCACGCTGAACTCGGCCTTCGAGATGCCGCAGTCGCGTTGCAGGCCGCGCTCCAGCTCCCTGACCAGCAGCCGCTGCGCGCGCGTCCAGGAATCCCAGAGCTCCCACTCCTCGGGCTCCAGCCCGCGGGTCTCCACCATGCCCTGAAGTCTAGCGGGACCTGCGGAGTTGTCACTTCAACTCGATCCGACCTAGAGTTGACACGACAACTCCTACGGAAGGGGCACCATGGCCCTGCGCATCGGCATCATCCTCGGCAGCACCCGGCCCGGCCGCCGCGGCGACCGGATCGCCGCGTGGCTGCTCGACACCGCACGCGCCCACGGCGGCGCCGACTACGAACTGGTCGACCTCGCCGACCGTGGTCTGGGCAACCTCGACGAGGCCGGCAACCCGAACCTCCGGCAGTACGCGCACCCGCACACCCACGACTGGTCCCGGGTGGTCGACGGCCTCGACGGCTTCGTCTTCCTCGTCCCGGAGTACAACCACTCCTACCCGGGGGCGCTGAAGAACGCGCTGGACTACGTCTACCGGGAGTGGAACGACAAGGCCGCCGGCATCGTCAGCTACGGCGGCTGGGCGGCCGGCGTCCGCGCCGCGGAGGCGCTGCGGCTCGTCCTCGCCGAACTCCAGGTGGCCACGGTCCGCGCGCAGCCAGCCGTGCCGCTGATCCCCTCGTTCGCCACCGGCGGCTTCGTCGCGGGAGAGGGCCTCGACGCCTCCGTTCGCGACATGCTCGGCCAAGTCATCGCCTGGGCGGGCGCGTTGCGCGGCGTGCGGGAGGCGAAGGCCGCGACCGCCGCGGCCTGACGCCCGGTCGGCGGCGCGCTGTCCGCTCGTCCCCGCCCAGGTCCCGCCCGAGTGCCGGCCGGGTTCCGCCGCAGGCGCGCGCCGGGGCCCCGCCGCGCGCCTGCGGCGGAACCCCCGCGGCGTGCTCGCGAACCGCCCGCCCGGCGCTACACCGGGGTCCGGTCGGACGCGAAGTCGCCGATGGCGGCGGCGAGTTCGCGCGGCCGGTCCAGTGCGAGCAGCGTGCGGTCGTGCGGGATCTCCACCAGCCGTGCGTGCGGCAGGAGTTCGGCCAGCCGGCGGCCGTGCTCCGGCGGCATGACGCGGTCGCGGTCCGCCCAGACGACGAGGGCCGGCCGGTCGAAGGACGGCAGCTTCTCGGCCGCCCGGACCAGGGCCTGCCGGTCGTCGAGGACGGCCCGCAGCATGCGGACGGTGTCGCGGCGGATCTCCGGCTGGGTCAGCACCGGCCGCATCCAGCGCGCCGTCGCCTCGTCGCCGGCGCGGGTGAGCAGGCCGAAGGCGATCGGCAGCCGGCGTACCGGGCGCAGCCGCATCTGCTGCATGAACAGGCCGAACGCGCCGGGCGAGAGCTTGCCGGCGAGGGCGAGCGTCCGCCCGGTGAGGCCGGGCGGGAGGTTGTCGAACGCCTCGCAGGAGGCGAGCACGATCCGCCCCACCCGGTCGGCGAGGCCCTCGGCGACCACCGTCTGGACCACCGCGCCGCCGGTGTCGTTGCCGACGAGCGTGACGTCGGCCAGGTCCAACCGCTCCAGGAACTCCGCGACGAGACGGGCCACGCCCGGCAGCGACAGGTCCGCGTCCGGGAGCATCGCCCGGCGGTGCGCGCCCAGTGGCAGCGTCGGCGTCAGGCAGCGGTAGGCCGACGACAGTTCGGCGGCCGGGCCGTCCCACAGCGAGCCGTCCATCATCAGGCCGTGCAGCATCACCACCGGCGGTCCGTCGCCGCCGCTGTCACCGTACGCGATCGTCCCGGCCGACAGTTCGATCGTGCGTTCCATACGCGCCCTCCTCGACACCGGCCGAACCGGCGCCCGCGTCACCACTCCCGGCCCGTCCGTCCGTGGCCCGGACCTACCTGTCCCCTGAAGTGAACCACCCGGCTCACTTCATTGCCAGGACATCCCCACCGTTGCCGCTCGGTCGCGGGGACGAAGCGGGCACACGGGCGCGTGGCGGTACGCGCGGCGGCGTGGCGGTACGCGCGGCCGCGCGGCGCGGCCGGCAGGCGCGCGGCGGCGGAGGACGCCGGATTTGGCGTTGCCGGGTGCGGACGTCGGCTGCCGGGCGGCAGGGCGCGGCCGGGGGGATCGGCTCACGCGGCGGTGCGCAGACGTGTCTTCCTGGCATCATCGGGCCTGATGGACGAGACACCGACGACGCCGGCGGGTGCGCCGAGCGCGAGGCCCGTGGGGCGCGTGCGATGACGGGCGGCAGCGCGGACGGCTCTGCCGGGTCCGGGCCGGACGCCGCGGGGAAGCCCGCGCCGGACGCCCCGGGCGGGTCGCGGGGTACCGGCGCCGCGTCGGGCGGGGCGGGGGGCGCCGACTCCGTACGGGCAGGGTACCGGAGGTCGACGCGCTCGCCGCGGGGCGAGGCGCGGCGGCGGGAGCTGCTGGAACGGGTCAGCGACGACCTCGCCGCGAACGGGCTGGTGGGGTTCTCGCTGCGCCGGGCCGCGCGGGCCGCCGGGACCACGCACAAGGTGCTGCTCTACCACTTCGACGGCACGGAGGACCTGCTGCGGCAGGCGACGCTGCGACTGCGCGCCCGCCGGATCGACAACGCGCTGGCCGCCGCGTTCGGCGACCCGCCCGGCGCCGGCGCGCCGCCCGCGGGGCTGGCCGGAAGGGTACGGGCGATCTGGGCGGTGCTGATGGACGCCGGCACCGGCCTGCGGGTGCTGGACCAGGCGATCGGGCTGGCGCTGTACGATCCCGCGCGCTACGGCGACCTGGTGCGCGACGCGTCCGAGCAGTACCTGCCGACGCTGGTGTCGCTGTGCCCGCCGCACTGGCCGGAGCGGCGCCGCCTGGAGGTCGCGCAGATGGTGCTCGCCGCGCTGCGCGGCTTCCTGGTCCACTGGCTGACCAGCGGTGATACCACCGGGGTCGACGCGGGTCTGGCCGCGCTCACCCGCGCCCTGGAACGCGAGGAGGCCGCCCCCGCCTGACCGCCCCGGTGCGCCGACCCCGCCTGACCGCCGCCTCCCGGCGCCCGCCCGGCCGCCGAACGCGCCGCGCCGCCCCAGCCGCCGTCACGCCACCGCCACGCCACCGCCGTCGCCGCCACCACCGCCGCGCGAACGAACTCCGTCGGTTCCGTGATCGAATTGGAGCGCTCCCATGAAGGTATCGTGTTCAACCGCCCGAACCGCGGAGGCCCATGGAGCCGGAGGTGGCGACGTTGCTTGAGGTTCTCGGTCTCGACCAGCCCGCCGAGGCGCTGTATTTCGCCCTGATCGACAACCTGCCGCTGCCCCTGGCGGAGTTGGCCCGCAGGACCGGGATCGAGCCCGACGTGGCGGCCGACGCGCTGGTGCTGCTGGAGGACGGCGGACTGGTCTCGCGGCTGCCGGGCAGCCCGGTCCGCTACACCGCGCTGCCGCCGGGCCACGCGCTGGAGGTGCTGCTGCTGGCCCGGGAGCGCGACATCCAGCGGGTGCGGGCGATGACCGACCGGCTGGCCGAGCGCCACCACGACGCCCGCCGGGACCGCCACGCGGCCTCGCTCGTGGAGGTGATCACCGGCCGGGACGGGGTGGCCCGGTGCGGGCAGCAGTTGTTCAACAGGGCGGAGAAGGAGATCCGCGGCATCGACGCACCGCCGTACGCCGAGGCGCGCGACGGCGCGCGGGTCAACTCCGCCGCGGTGGTGGCCGGCCGGGAGGTGCGCAGCCGGTTCATCCACGCGCGTGACGCGCTGAACGTGCCCGGTGCGATGGAGCGGGTGGAGCTGGACATCGCGGCCGGCGAGGAGGTCCGCTTCCTGCCCGAGGCGCCGATGAAGCTGATCATCGCCGACGACCAGGCCGCCCTGATCCCGCTGCTGGCCACCCCGCAGGTGCTGGACTCGTGCATCCTGGTGCACCCGTCGGCGCTGCTGGACGCGCTGTGCACGCTCTTCGAGTCGCTGTGGGCGCAGGCCCAGCCGTACATGCCGGGTCGGTCGGCGGCGGTGGGCGGCAACGAGTTCGTCAGCGAGGAGGAGCGGCGGATCATCTCGATGCTGGCGATGGGCATGCCGGACGAGACGATCGCCCGCCAGCTGGGCATCGGGCACCGCACGGTGCAGCGCCGGGTGCAGACGCTGCTCACCCGGCTGGGCGCGGCGAGCCGCTTCCAGGCCGGCGTGCTGGCGGCCAGCCGCGGCTGGTGGCGCCCGGAGTCCTGACCGTCGCATACCGCAGAAACGTGACGATCCGTCAACAGCGCTTCCGCACGGGCGGATCGGGGCACGGATGCGGGCCGGTCGACCTCGTCCGAGGTCGACCGGCCCTCCCGTGCGCGGGAGATGGCCCCGCACACGGGAGCCTCACTCGTGGCGCCCGCCCACCTCGCCGGGTGGGTCAGGGCCTCACAGGTGTCTCAGGGCGAAGTCCGCGCTCACCGACCCCTCCTTGACGATGCGGACGGTGGCGGTGGCCGGGCGGTAGCCGGTGGCGGCCACGATGACGGTGACGGGGTTGTCCTTGGCCGGCAGCCACAGCGAGTAGCGTCCGTCGGCGCCGGTGGTGAGGGTGACGTCGCCGTTCTTGGTGTCGACTTCGACCACCGCGCCGGCCAGCGGCGCGGGCGCGCCGCCGTCCGCCGGGCGGCCGGTGACCGTGCCGGTGAGCAGTCCCCAGCCGGCCGGCGGCACGACCGTCATGGTGACGGGCAGGGACGGCGAGCCGTAGGGGGTGTCGCTGTCCACGATCAGCGCGGCGCGGTGGCTTCCGGCGTCCGCGGACGTCAACGCCTCGGCGTCCAGGGTGAGTCGGACCGTGACCGTGCCGCCCGCCTTGACCGTGACCTTCTTCGCGGAGGCGGTGAGCCAGGGCACGTCGCCGTGGGCGTGGTCGTAGCCGGGCAGTTTCAGCGCGGTGGCCTGCGGCCCTCCGGTGGCCGTGATGCCGCCGAGGGCGTACCAGCCGGGCGCGGACGCGGCCTCCATGACCGGTTGCGGCAGGCTGGGCAGGGCGCGCCAGGTGTCGGTGCCCGGGTCGTAGGCGTGCGCGGCGTCGGTGACGCCGTCCGCGCTGACCTGGAAGCCGCCGGCGACGAGGAGTTGGCCGTCGGCCGCGGTGCCGGTGGCGCCCCACACGTCGGTCGGGGCGTCGGCGACGCGGCGCCAGGAGCCGGTGTGCGGGTCGAGGACGTAGGTGTGCGTCGTGTCCTTCTCGGCCGCGCCGTTGGGCTGGTAGACGCCGCCGGTGCAGACGACCTCGTCGTCGACCGTGCCGCAGACCGGGAACCCGATGGGCTCGGGGTACGGCGCGCCGGCCGACCAGGTGTCGGTCGCCGGGTCGTACACCTCGACGGTGTTGAACCCGCAGTTGAACAGGTCGCAGCCGCCGATCACGTAGAGCTTGTCCCCGGCCGCCGCGAAGCCGGAACCGCCGTACGGGGTGGGCAGGTCGGCGATCTGCGACCAGCGGTCGGTCGCCGGGTCGTAGACCTCGCCGCCCGCGATGGGCATGCCGGCGGCGTCCCGGCCCGCGGTGACGTAGAGCTTGCCGCGGATGACGCCGTAGGCCGGGGCGAAGCGGGTGGTGGTGGGTCCGGTGAGGGCGTGCCAGCCGCCGGTGGCCGGGTCGTAGGAGGAGAAGGACTTGCTCCACACGCCGCCGGGCTCCTCGCCGAAGCCGGTGTAGACAGTGCCGTCGGGGCCGGTGGCGGCGAGGCCGCCGTAGACGGGAGCGGGCAGGTCGGCGAGCGGCTGCCATGTCCCGCCGTCGGCCGAGGCGCTCGCATGCGCCCCGCCCGCGCCGGACGTGGTGGACGGGGCCGGTCCCGTGGGGGCCGCGCCGGCGTCCTGGAGCGTGCGCGGGGTGATCGCCGACGGCACGCGGTGGACGGTGGGCTCGGCGCCGGACGCCGCGGGGCCGCCGAGATCCTGCTCGCCGAGCGAGAAGGTGGCCGGCGAGCCGCCGGTGTTCTTCACCTTCACCTGCACGGTGCGGCTGTCGCCCCAGGGCACGTTCGCCGCCACCGAGGAGACGCTGTAGCGCAGTTGGGCCGGGTGCAGCGCGAAGTCGGCTCGGGTGACGGCGCCTTGCCGCACGTCCGCCTGCTGGGTGGTCTGCGGATATCCGAAGTCCGGCAGCCCGGCGGTGACATGCTGCTTGCCGGTGCTGCCGGTGAACAGCCAGTAGAGCCCGTCGCCGGTGGCGGGGTCGTCGGGGGTGGCGACGGCGCGGCCGGAGTCGGCGGGCGCGGCGACCGGGGCGACGGTGGCGCCGAGCACGCCGGCCCCGGTGTTGGCGTCGGTGACCTGGCCGACGAGCATGCCGCCGCGCTCGGTGACCAGGCGCGGGGTGCCGACGGCGACATTGTCGATCTGCCAGATCCCGGTGAGGGAGCCGGTGAAGTGGAACCGCAGCCGCACCGACGACCGGCCGGCGTAGCGGGTGAGCGGGACGGTCTCGTGGGCGGGTCCGCCGACGACGTCGGTGTGCTGCCACAGGGTGGTCCAGGTGGCTCCGCCGTCGGTGCTGGCGTCGACCGCCGCGGTCAGGTCGCCCAGCCGGTACAGCGGCGGCAGCGCGGTGTCGAACTGCAGCTCGGGCTGCTGTTCGGCGCTGAAGTCGTAGGCGGGGCTGATCAGTTCGGTGTCGGCGGCGGCCCAGCCGAGGGCGAAGTCGTCGACCTCGGCGAAGCGTCCCGAACCGCCGGTCTGGTTGCCGCGGTTGAGCGGGTCGTCGAACTGCCAGCCGCCCGCGGCGGTGTTGTTCTTCACCGTCCAGCCGGCCGGCGTCGCGGCGTCGGCGAAGGTCTCCAGGCCGCCGCCGTGGTACGTCATGACGTAGCCGGGCGGCAGCACGCCGGTTCCGGCCAGCGGCAGGGAGAGGTCGGCGGTGCGCGGGCCGGAGCCGACGTCGACGGTGGCGGACGCGGTGGCGTAGCCGGCGTACAGCGCGGCGGCGTGCAGGGTGTAGCTGTGGCCGGCCGGGACCTTCACCGTGTAGCGGCCGGTGGCGGGGTCGGTGAAGACCGCGCCGGGAACGCCGTCGAGGGTGATCTTCGCGTACAGCCCCCAGCCGTGCCCGCCGCCGTCGCGGACGGTGCCGGACACGGTCTGCGTGGCCACCGCGGTCAGCGCGGCGTCCCTGGTCAGCGCGGCGCCGTCGGCGATGGTCACGGTGCCGGCGTCGTCGTCGGCGTAGCCGAAGGCGCTGACGGTGAGCGGGTAGGAGCCGGCCGGGACGTCGAGGCGGTAGCGGCCCTGCGCGTCCGTGGTGGCGCGGTAGTCGCCGAGCGCGACGGTCGCGCCGGGCACCGGGGCCTTCGTCGCGGCGTCGGTGACCGCGCCGGACAGCGCGCCGTGCGGGCCGGGCTTGAAGCCGGCGACGCCGTTCGGCGTGCCGAGGCCGGTGGGGCCGTCGTAGCCGGGCTGGGCCTGGCAGGTGTACGCCGGCGTGCAGTCGGGGGTGGTGCCGTAGCCGCAGAGCGAGGCGTCGGCGCAGCTCGCGTCGTCGCCGCGGGTGACGTCGTTGAGCGCGCCGGGCTGCTGGTACGGGTAGGAGGCCGGGTACGTGCCGGCGACGGGCGCGCCGGCCAGGGCGTAGACGCCGGCGATGATCGGCGCGGAGGCGCTGGTGCCGCCGTAGACGTTCCAGCCCGCGTCGGAGTAGGAGTTGTAAACCGCGACGCCGGTGGCCGGGTCGGCCACGGCGCTGACGTCGGCGACCGAGCGGCCGGCGCAGTCGACGGCGGACTGGAAGGCGGGCTTGGGCTCGGCGGCCGAGCAGCCGGAGCCGGTGGCGCCCCAGTGCGGGCCGTCGGGGCCCTGGGTGATGCCGTTCCACACCGACTCGTCCCAGCCGCGGGCGCTGCCGTCGCGGGTCAGCGAGGTGCCGCCGACCGCGGTCACGTACGGCGAGGAGGCCGGGTAGCTGACGCCGTAGCCGTCGTCGCCGGAGCTGAACACCACCGCCGTGCCGGGGTGGTCGAAGTACGCCTGGTCGTAGGCCAGGTCGTCGGTGCTGTCGCCGTAGCCGCCCCAGGAGTTGGAGACGTACCGGGCGCCGAGGGCGACCGCGGTGTTCTCCGCGGCGCCGAGGTCCTCGGAGAGCGAGGAGTCGGCCTCGACCAGCAGGATGTGGGCCTGCGGGGCGACGGCGGAGACCATGTCGAGGTCCAGCGAGATCTCCGAGGCCCAGCCCTCGTCGGCGCCGGGGTAGCCCGCGCCGCCGCGCTGGTCGGTCTTGCGGAAGCAGCCGTTGTCGGTGGTGCAGGCGGGCAGTCCGTACTGGGCGCGGTAGACCGCGAGGTCGGACTCGGCGTCCGGGTCGTCGTAGGCGTCGACGATGGCGATCGTCGCCCCCGCGCCGCCGTCGTCGGGCAGCGCGTAGGCGGACCGCAGGTCGGCGGGCGCGTAGCCCTCGGGGGTCGCGGGGGACGCGGCCGGGGCGGGCGCGCCGCCGAGGGTGCGGCGCTCGCCCGCGGCGGCGCTCGGGGCGGTGCGGCGCAGGGCGAAGCAGCTGAAGTGACCGGGCTGCGGAGCGCCGCAGACCGGCGCGGCGCCGGTGCTCGTGCCGGCGTCGGTGCTGGTGTTGGTCTGCGGGCTGGTGCCGGTGCTGGTGCCGGTCGTCGCGCCGGTGCCGGTGCCGGTGCCGGCCTTCGTGGCGGCGCTCGCGCTCGCGTCCGTGGCGGCGGTCGTGCTCGCCGCGGTCGGGGCGGCGGGCGCCGCGGTGGCCTGCTGCGGCAGCAGGACCGCCAGGACGCCGAGCACCGCGAGGATCGCGGCGGTCGCGGCGGCGGGCAGCCGCCACGGCAGGCGCAGCGGCGGCCGGCCGGTGGGTGAGCCGGGGGATCTGTGGGACAAGGGGACTCCCGAGAGGGGCGGGCGGCGAACCGCCGGCGTCGTTGTCGGCGAGGAGGGAGTGGGGGGAGTGACCAGCACAAAAATCCAGCCGGGGTGATCCGCGGGTCAATGCGGGTCCCTGGCGGTTTGGCGCCGTGACGTGTTCACGCCCGGAGGAAACGGTCCGCGCGGGGAACGGCGTTCGGACCCCCGAACGTGCCGGGCGGGGGGCGGAACACGCGCCCCGCACGGGCCGGTCCGGCGCCATGCGGGCTGAGGGGTCGCGGCCCCGCGCGGGGGGTGTCCTCGGCTGGCACCGGCGGCCGGGCGGGCAGCTGTCGCCGCCCGCCGCGAGGGGACGGCGACCGGTTCCGACGGCAGCGACGGGTGGCGGCCCCCCGCGGGGGGGCGACGGTGGGGACCGCGCGGGGGGGGCGCGGGGGCGTGCGAGGGACCGCGCGCCCCCGGCGGGAACGGGGGTGCGGGACCGAGTCGTCGGCAGGGCGCGGTCGGGGCCGCCGGGGGGGCGCTCCCCTTGCGACGCCACGGGCGCTCCGGTCGGGGCGTCGCGGGCCCGCGCTCGGTAGGGTCGGGCGGGTGAACCTGACCGCGGCGCAGGCCCGTACCCGCTTCGCCGCCGCGCGCGTGGCCCGGCTGGCCACCGTCGGCGCGGACGGGGCGCCCCACCTGGTGCCGGTGACGTTCGCGCTCGGCGACGTGCCCGGCGACGCGCCCGGCCACGCGTCCACCGGCACGCCCGGCGACCGGATCGGCCACGCGTCCGGCGGCCCCGGCGGCGAACCGCTCGGCGACGTCCCCGGCGACGTCCCCGGCCGCCTCCCCGGCGACCCGGCCACGCGCGCCGCGCCGTACCCGGACACGCTGTACTTCGCCGTGGACCATAAGCCGAAGCGCTCCACCGACCTGCGGCGGCTGCGCAACATCGCGGCCGAGCCGCGCGTGTCGCTGCTCGCCGACCACTACGCCGACGACTGGGCGCGGTTGTGGTGGGCCCGCGCGGACGGCGTGGCGCGCGTCGTGCCGGACGGCGCGGTCCGGGACGCCGGGCTCGCGCTGCTGCGCCGGAAGTACCCGCAGTACGCGGAGGCCCCGCCGCGCGGTCCGGTCGTGGCGATCGAGGTACGCGCCTGGACGGGCTGGGCGTTCACCGGCTGACCCGCGTATGCCCCGCCGTCCGTACGGCGCCGGGTCCGCCGTACGCGAATGCGGTCCGTCGATACGCGAATGCGGTCCGTCGATACGCGGATGCCGTCCGCCCGTACGCGGATGCCGTCCGTCGGTACGCGGGACGCGGTTCGTCGGGACGCGGACGCGGTGTCGGGACGCGGGTGGTCCGCCCGTACGTGCAGGGGGTGCGGTCGCGTCCTGCGCGCCGGCGGGGGCAGACTGGCGGCATGGCGGAGAGGCGCAGCGCGGGCATCCTGCCGTTCCGCACGGCCGGACGGCGGCCCGGTGCGGGCGATCCCGGCGGCGGCCCAGGCGGACGTCCCGGCAGCGGTCCCGGCGGCGATCCGGGGGACGCTCCCGGCCACGGGATCGAGGTGCTGCTCGGGCACATGGGCGGGCCGTTCTGGGCGCGGCGGGACGCCGGCGCGTGGACGGTGGTCAAGGGCGAGTACGAGCCCGGCGAGACGCCGGAGGCGGCGGCGCGGCGGGAGTTCACCGAGGAGCTGGGTCTGCCGGTGCCCGCGGGCGCGCTGCTCCCGCTGGGCGAGACCCGCCAGTCCGGCGGCAAGACCGTGACCGTATGGGCCGTCGAGGGGGATCTCGACCCGGCGCGGGCGGTCTTCGGGACCTTCACCATGGAGTGGCCGCGCGGCTCGGGGCGGTTGCGGGAGTTCCCCGAGCTGGACCGGGCGGCCTGGCTGGATCTGGCCGCCGCGCGGGAGAAGATCGTCGCCGCGCAGCGCGTCTTCCTCGACCGGCTCGCCGACCTCCGCCGGACGTGAACCGGGGACGGCGGGCGCGTGCGCCGGGAACGGCCGGCCCGGGCGGGCCACGTCAGGGGCGCGGGCCGCTCAGCCGTCCACGACGATCGTCGTCGGGGCCGGCGGCGTGGCCCCGGGCCGCGGCGGGTCCGGGTCCGCGTCCGGCGAAGGGCCGTCCTGCGGGAGCGCGGACAGCAGGTCGTCGTCGCCGGGGTCCTCCCGGGCCTCCGGGGTCTCGGCGAGCAGCGCGAGGAACTCCTCCGGGTCCCGCGGGCGCTCGTCCGGGACGCGGGCCAGCAGCCGGCCGATCGCCTCGCGCAGCGCCCGCGACGCGGGCAGCGCGTCCACCGGCACGTCGTCGTTGATGATGTGGAAGAACAGCTCGGCGGCCGTCGCGACCGGCCACACCGGGCGTCCGGTCAGGCTCTGGTGCAGGATCAGGCCCAGGGTGAACAGGTCCGCCCTGATGTCCGCCGGGGCGCCGTTGACCTGTTCGGGAGCCATGTAGCCGGGCGTGCCGATCACCATCCCGACCTGGGTCACGGAGTCCGCGTCCAGACGCGGGCGCGCGATGCCCAGGTCGATGATGACCGCGCCGCGCCGCGGGTGCAGCAGGACGTTGCCCGGCTTGAGGTCGATCCGCGACACGCCCACCCCGTCGATGAACGCGAGCGCCTCGCCGAGCTGCCGGGCCAGGCGCGCCACCAGGGGCGCGGGCAGTCCGCCGTGCCGTTCCAGGACGTCGCCCAGGGACGGGCCGTCGATCAGCTCCATGATCAGCGCGGGTTCCACGTCGGGACCGGTCAGCGTGTCGAGGGTGTGCACGATGTGCGGGTGGGTGAGCGCGGCGCTGATCCGTACCTCCCGTTCGAACCGCGCGCGCATCTCCACGTCGTCGCGCAGGGCGCTGTGCATCACCTTGACGGCCACCGGCTGCCCGGTGAGCACGTCCCGGCCGCGGTAGACCGCGCCCATGCCGCCCTGGCCGAGCAGCTCGGTCATCTCGTAACGGTCGGCGAGCACGCCCACGGCGGGCGTCGGGGTCGGGACGGGCCGGCGGTCGGGTGGTTCGGCGGACGGCCTCCAGGCGGCCGGCACGGCGGTCCCCGGGAACGGGGTGCGCGGGTACGGCGCGGCGTCCGCGGTGCCGAACGCCGGGGCCGCGTCGGGCGCGGCGGGGGAGCCTGCGGGGAGCCGGCCGACGAGCGTGTCGGGCTCGCCGCGCCGCGGGTCGAGCGCGCCGAGGTCGGCGTGTTCGCTCTCGCCGGCCCGCGCGAAGCCGGCGAGCTGCCGCCGGTAGGCGTCGGAGAGCTTGTAGTACGCGAGGGCGGAGCCGGCCCTGCCGTACCGGGTGGCGTCGGGGCGGCCGGACTCGCTGACCACGTCGAGGACTCCGGCGCGGGCCAGGCGGCGCAGCATCCGCTCCACGGCGGACTGGGCCATGCGCAGCAGCGGGTCGATGCCGTCCGCGCCGGTCACGTCGGCGGAGGTGAAGGGACGGCCCCGGCTGCGCAGCGCCCAGTCCACAACGTGGTAGCCGCCTAGCAGCGCCCGGTCGTCGTCGACCGCGACCCGCCCGGAGGCGCCGCGCTCCCCCGCACGCGTCGCGCGGGAGACGACCTCCTCCAGGTCGGCGTAGAAGGAGATCCGCTCCCACTCGGCGTCGTCCACCAGCAGCGACGGCTGCCCGGCCTCCCACACCACCAGCGCGTTGAACTCCTGCAGCAGCCGCCGGGGCACGCCGCGCGCCTTGAAGCGGAGGTAGCCGATCAGGCGGTCCAACGCGGCGGCGTCGTCCGCCGGGACGCGGCGGGCGGCCGGCGGCCCGGCGGAGGGGTCGGCGGAGGGGTCGGCGGAGGCCGGCGGCCGGTGGCTCCCGGCCGAGCCGGCGGGCGGACCCGCGCCGACGGGCCGCCGGGACGCGTCCGGCGCGTCGGGCGGGGTCGGAGGCTCAGGCGCGGCAGGCGCATCAGGCGCCTCCGGCGCGGCAGGCGCGGCAGGCTCGGCGGGCGGCGCCGACTCGTCGGACGCGTCCGGCGCGTCGGGCGCGGCAGGCGCGGCAGGCTCGGCGGGCGGCGCCGACTCGTCGGACGCGTCCGGCGCGTCGGGCGCGTCGGGCGCGTCGGGCGCGTCGGGCGCGTCGGGCGCGGCAGAAGCGTCAGGCGCGGCAGAAGCGTCAGGCGCCTCCGGCTCGGCGGGCGCGCCAGGCTCGCCGGGCGCTTCGGGCGGCGCGGACGGCTCGGGCACGTGGGGCGCCTCGGCCGGCGGCCCGGGCGGCACAGGCGCGTCGGGCGAACCCGCGGCCCCGAAATCCTCGCCCGGCCCGGAATCGGCGTACGGGCCGTGCGCGGGCGGCGGCAGGTAGGGCGGGAAGGTCGGCGGGGCGTAGGACCAGGAGCCGGACGGGGCGTACGGCGCGAAGGTCGGCGGGGCGTACGGCGCGACAGTCGGCGGCGGGGGCGGGAGGTACCGGGCGAATCGCGCCTGCGGGCCGGTGCGGTCCAGCTCCGCGCGGCCGGCCTCGGCCAGGCCGCGCACCAGCCGTTCGGGCGCGTCCCACAGGCACGGTACGTACATCCGCCAGCCGAAGACGCTCTCGTAGACGCCGTTGCCGCGGTCGGCGTCCTGGACGGCGCGGTCGTGCAGGTCGGGCCCGGCCACCACGACGAAGTGCGCGCCGCGCGCGGTGAGCACGTTCTTGATCCGGCCGAGCAGGGCCTCGAAGTGGGCGATCGCGTCGTCGCGGTTGTCGGTGAGCTTGTCGACCTCGTCCAGCACCACCACGGGGTGCACGCGCAGCCGCTGCGCGCCGTCGGCCCGGCCGCGGCCGGGCGCGGGGCGCAGCCGCCGGGCGACCCGGGTCCGCAGCCGGAGCCGCTGCGCCGGCTCGGGGCGGCCCTCGATGCCGGCCAGCAGGTGCACGATCCGGATCAGGTCGTGCTCGACGTCGGTCTCGGAGTACGCGAGGAAGGCCGCCTCGGTGGCCTGCGAACGGGTCCTGCGGCCGCTGAAGTTGACCGTGGGCGCGAGCCGGCTCTTCGGGGCGACGCCGAGGCTGGTGCCGCGCTCGCTGCTCTCGGACTGGGTCTGGGTGAAGGACAGCGAGGTGCGCGAGTAGGCCAGCAGCAGCGAGCGCTGCACCTCGCGCGGCAGCCGCCCCAGCAGGTCGCGGTCGTCGAGCGACTCGAAGATCCGGCGGACGACGGCGAACAGCAGCTGGTCGGTGGTCATGGACCGGGCGACGTTGAGGTGCACCACGAGCATGGCGTCGCGGTCGCCCCAGCCGGCGCCGGTGGCGGCCAGCGCGCGCAGCACCAGGGTGGACTTGCCGACCCCGCGGAACCCGCTGACCAGGAACGCGCCGCCGTGGGAGTACGTCAGCCGCTCGCGCAGCGCGTCGACGAGCCGTTCGTGGCCGAGCGGCGGGATCGCGGGGTCCCCGGCCGGCAGCGGCTCGTGGATGTACCGGAACTCCCGGTGCAGCGGTACCCGCAGCACAACGCCTACCCCCGGCCCGCCGTTCGGCCCGCCCCCGGTCCCAGCGTAGGACCGCGGGGCGAGTGCGGGGAGCCGTTTCGCGCGGGTACCCGCCGTGCCCGGCCCGGGGGTGCGCGCCGTCCCCGGCCGCCGGGGGTGACGGACGGCCGGGGACGGTGGAGTGGCGGGGCGTCAGATCATGTCGGACGCCCGCCGGTCACTGGGAGAGGAGCTTGGCGGCGAGGGTCGCCGCGTTGTACGAGCCCCAGCCGGTGGTGAAGTCCCAGCCGGTGCCCGCGGAGTACGCGCCGTTGCTCCCGCTGGTGATGTCGTGGAAACCGGTGCCGGACGCGGCGTACAGCGCCGGGTCGGCGGCGCCGAGGCGGGCGTGGCCGGCCGCGGCGGCCTGCTGGTTGTACACCGCGGCGAAGGCGGCCCACTCGGGTGCGGCGGCGCTGGTGCCGCCGACCTGTCCCCAGCTGCCCTGCGAGTAGATCGACACGCCGGGCGACGGGTTGGCGAGCGCCGCGACGTCCGGGACCTGGCGCTTGCCGCCGCCCTGGCTCTTCTGCACCGGGGTCTGCCAGCTCGGGATGGCGAAGACGCTGGACTTGCCACCGCCGCCGCCGGACCAGGCGGTCTCCCTGCTCCACGCGTTGGCGGAGGTGACCGTGAGCGTGGTGCCGCCGACGCCCGTGACGTACGGGTCGCTGGCCGGGTAGTCCACCGAGGTGCCGCCGGTGCCGGCGTCGTCGGAGCCGCTGTCGCCGGAGGCGGCGAAGAAGCTCAGGCCCTCGGCCGCGCCCTGCTTGAAGACCGCGTCCACCGCGCTGATGTTGGCGGAGGTGCGCTCGGTCTCGGCCAGGCCCCAGCTGATGGAGGTCACCGGGATGCCGCTGTCGACGATGGCCTGGTAGGTCTCGACCTCGCCGGCGTCGGAGTTGGGGCCTTCGAAGACGGTGATCGCCGCGCCGGGGGCGACGGCGTTGATCACCTCGATGTCGAGTTCCACCTCGACCTGGCCGCCGCCGAGCGGGCCGGACCCGCCGTCCACCTTCTGTACGGTGGGCGCGGCCGAGGACAGGCCGTAGTGGCTGTCGTACGTGGTGATGTTCGACTGCTGGAAGCCGTCGAACTCCAGTAGGGCGACCTTCTGGCCGCTGCCGGTGTAGGTGCCGCCGACGTTGTAGCCGCCCTTGATCTGGGCCGGGGTGTAGCCGCCGCCGGGGCCGTTGTGCGGGGTGACCGAGGCGGGCGCCTGGTGGTGCAGCTGGGCCCGGTTGTCGAGTCCGGAGACGGCGGTGACCAGGGACGCGATGCCGGTGGGCAGGGTGGGGGCGGCGTCGTTGGCGTAGAAGGAGCGGCCGGTGGAGGAGTCCTTCCACGTCGACAGGTGGGCGCCGAAAGCGCGTTGGACCTGTGCGGCGGTGCCGTGGGCGTCCACCAGCAGGTTGCCGGAGTGTGCGGTGCCGACGGTCAAGCCGTGTCCGCGCAGGTAGTCGGTGACCTTCTTGACGTCGGCGTCGCTGCGGCCGTAGCGCGCGGCGAACTGGGCCTTCGTCAGGTAGTGGCCGTACTGCGCCGAGTGCGGGTCGCTCACCTGGGCGACGAAGGCGTCCAGGCCCTTGGCGTCGCGGGGCGCCAGGCTGACGGCGACGGATATGCGGTCGCTCGACGCGAGGTCGCCGGTGCGGACGGCGTGGGCGCCGAGTCCGGGCAGGACGTTCCCGGCCAGCGTGGTGCGGGCGGCCTGCGGGTGCGCCGTCGCGGCGTAGGCGGCGGGTACCGCCGCCACGAGCAGGGCCGGGGCGGCGGTGACCGCCAGGAGTTTCCTACGGAGTGTCACGAAGCTCCTCCATGTGGGGGTTCGGCGCCCGGGTGGGGCGCCGCTACCACGCTAGGGAGGGATGTGACGGGATGTAAGAGTGAGAGCCTTGCAGTGTTGTTAAAGCTGTGTCGCTTGTGACGATGAGATGTCCGGCGTGCCCGTCCCGGTGAGGCCCGCGAGGTAGTCCGCCACCCGGGCCGCGGCGGCCTCGCCGTCGCCCGCGTCGCCCGCGTCGAGGGCGAGCCCCACGTAGCCGTCGGGACGCACCAGCAGCAGCGTGTCCGGCGCGGCCCGCTGCCCGCGCTCCTCGCGCTCCTCCTGCCCGTCCTGGCTGCGCTGGCTGCCGTGGTCGCCCTGTCCGTCCTGTCCGAGTCGACCGTCCCCGCCGCCCTCGCCGACCTCGCCGTCCTCGCCGGCGAGGCCGTAGCCGCGGCGCGCGTGCCCCTCCGCGTCGAGGAAGGCGTACGGGCCCGCGGGCGCCCCGGCGGCGGCAGGCGCGTCCGCGGGGTCCGGGTCCCGCGGGTCGAGCACCGCGACGGCGCGCAGCCCCGGGCGTCCGGCGAGCAGGGCCGCGGCGCGCACGGCCCGCGGGCCGAACGCGAGCAGCGTGGCGTGCGGCCCGGCGAACAGGTCGAACAGCCGCACCGGCGTGCCGTCCGCGGCCTTGCCGGGCGCGTCGGGCGCCCGGTCGCCGGCCCGCACCGCGCCCGGGCGGGCCCGCTCCTCGGCGCTCAGCGCGCTGTCGCGGTAGCCCAGGCCCAGCTGCTGGAGCACCGGGTCGTCGCGGCGGTGGGCGTCGGCGGCGCCCCGCCAGTTCTTGTCGTGCAGCCGGGTGCTGACCCCGAGCACGGTGGCGGCGACCGGCAGCCGCTCCTCCTCGTAGCTGTCGAGCAGCGCGGCCGGGGCGCCGGCCGCGACCGCGGCGAGCTTCCAGCCGAGGTTGTACGCGTCCTGCACGCTGGTGTTCAGGCCCTGGCCGCCGGCCGGCGAGTGGATGTGCGCGGCGTCGCCGACGAGGAAGACCCGCCCGTCGCGGAACCGCTCGGCCATCCGGATGTTGGCCCGGAACAGCGAGTGCCAGACGACCTCGGTCACCCGCACCCTGCCCGGGCCCGTGGAGGAGTCCACGATCCGCTGGACCGCCTGCGGCGTCCCCTCGGGGACCTCCTCGCCCGGCCGCAGCACCTTGGTGAGCTGGAAGGTGTCGGTGCCGGCCAGCGGGCACATCGCCAGCGGCGCGCCGGCCTGGCCCGGTTGCTCGCCCGGCCAGCTGTGCCAGTGGTCGCGGTCCAGGCCCTCGGCCCGCACGTCGGCGAGGAACATCCGCTGCTCCTCCCGGGTCTCGCCGGCGAAGCCGACGCCCAGCAGGCGGCGCACCGTGCTGTGCCCGCCGTCCGCGCCCACCAGGTGGTCCGCGGTGATCCGCTCCTCGCGCCCGGCCCGCCGCAGCACCGCGGTGACGCCGTCCCGGTGCTGCTCGAAGGAGACCAGCTCCGTGTCCAGCTCCACTCCCCCGCCGCCGAGTTCGGCCAGCCGCTCGCGCAGCAGCTCGCCGGTGCGCCACTGCGGCAGCATCCACGGGCCGGGGTACGGCACGTCGGGCGTGGGCTCGCGCTCCTCGGCGAGCCTGCCCTCCCAGACCACCTCGCCGTCCCGGTAGGCACGCAGCGGCGGGTAGGGGCCGCCGAGCGCGCTCACCCGCTCGCCGATGCCGAGGTCCTCGAAGACCTCCCGGGTGCGCGGCTGCAGGCCCTTGCCCCGGCCGCCGGCGAAGTACGCCGCGTCCTTCTCCACGATGCGGTGCGCGACGCCGCGCCGGGCCAGCTCGCAGGCGAGCACGAGGCCCGCCGGTCCGGCTCCGGCGATCAGCACGCCGGTGTGCGACGGCCGCTCGCCGCGGATGTTCTGCCTGGTCATGACGGTCGCCTCCGATGGCTGCGGGAAACATGAAATCAGGATTCACTGAATAGGTTTTCACTGAATCTGCATTCACCATAGCGGCTGCTACCGTCCGGGACAAGGCGGCGCCGTGCCGCGGGCCGCGACGGGACGCGCGGCGGGCGGGGCCGGGCGGCGCGGGCCGGGAAAGACCGGGGAAGGCCGGGAAAGGCGAGGGAAGGCGAGGGACATGGGCGGCGCGGGGACGACGGCGAGCACGCGCAAGGCGCGGTCTGCGGAGACCGAGGCGGCGCTGAAGGACGCGGCCAAACGGGTCTTCGCCCGCACCGGCTACCTCAAGGCCAAGATCACCGACATCACGGCGGAGGCGGGCCGCGCGGCCGGCTCGTTCTACAGCCACTTCGGCAGCAAGGAGGACCTGCTGGAGGCGTTGCTGGTGGACATGGTCGACGCGAACGACGTACGGGTGGAGGAGCCCGAGCACAGCCCGGACTTCACCGATCCCGCGGCGGTGCGCTGGCACGTCGAGATGTACTGGCGGTTCTTCAGCGCGAACCGCTCGGTGGTGGCGGCGCTGCACCAGGCCGCGCTGGTCGACCCGCGGTTCGCCGACCGGCTGCGGCAGCTGGTCGACTCCGATCTGCGCGACCTGGCGAGCCACCTGGAGCACATCCGGGCGGCCAGCGGCAGGCTGCCCGGCGACCCGCTGGTGGTGGCGTCCGCGATGATGTCGCTGATGAACCAGTTCGCGGCCGTGTGGCTGACCGGGCGGCCCCCGGAGGACCGCTCGCTCAGCGACGAGGAGGCGGTGGACACCCTCACCGCGTTCATCGTGCATGGCATCTCGGGCCCGCCGCAGGGGAGTTGACCGGGCGGGCCGGTGCCGCCGGGATCGGGGTCGGGCGCGGTGCGCGCGCCGTACAAACGCGGTGCGGGGTCGGCGCGACGGCCGGCCGACCCGGCCGACCCGGCCGACCCGCGGGTCAGGGCTTGCGGGCCACCGCCCCGTACATCGCGATCTGCTCGTCGGTCACCTGCGGGTCGACGCCGCCGTCCGGCCGCCAGCGGTGGACCTGGACGATGCCGGGGTCGACCATCTCCAGGCCCTCGAAGTACGCGGCGGCCTCGGCGCGGGTGCGCAGCCGCATCGGCATGCCGCGCGCGGCATACTCGCGGCCGACCCGGCCGACCTCCTCGGGCGCGAAGTCGGCGGTGCCGATCGACATCGCCAGGTAGCTGCCGGAGGGCAGCGGGTCCAGCAGCCGGCGGACGATGCCGACCGGGTCGTCCTCGTCCATCACCAGGTGCACCATGGCGATGATGGTGAGCGCGACCGGCCGGTCCAGGTCGACGGTCGCGGCGAACGCGGGCGAGGACAGGATCGCCGCCGGGTCGCGCATGTCGGCCTCGATGTACTCGGTGCGGCCCTCCGGCGTGCTGGAGGACAGCCCCTCGGACAGGGTGAGCACGATCGGGTCGTTGTCCACGTAGACCACCCGCGCGGCCGGGTCGACGTCCTGCGCGACCTCGTGGACGTTGGGCCGGGTGGGGATGCCGGTGCCGATGTCGAGGAACTGGCGGACGCCGGCCTCCTCGGCCAGGAAGCGGGTCACCCGGTGCATGAACTTCCGGTTCTCCCGCATGTGCGGCACGATCGACGGCCACACCTCGACCATCGCCTCGGCGGCCTCCTTGTCGGGCGGGTAGAAGTCCTTGCCGCCCAGGATGTAGTCGTAGACCCGCGCCGGGTGCGGGTTGCGGGTGTCGATGCGGTCGGCCGGCCAGCCGTTGTCGGGCACGGACTCCTCCGGGGGTGTCGTCACAGCTCCTTGCGCAGGGCGCCGAGCAGCGTCCTGGTGTGCTTCTCCGACGCGGCCTGCGCGGCCAGCCGGTCCATCGCCTCCCGGTACGCCGAGACCTCGTCCTGCTTGTCCAGGTACGCCGAGCCGACGAGTCCGTCGAGGTACACCACGTCGGGCAGCTCGGCCGCCTCGAAGCGGAAGACCTGGAACGAGCCGGCCCGGGTGGCCGGGTGCGGGCCGCGCGCGAAGGGCATCAACTGGACGCGGACGTGCCGCTGTTCGCCGATCTGCAGCAGGTGGTCGATCTGCGCGCGCAGCACCGCGGGGCCGCCCACCGGCCAGCGCAGCGCGGTCTCGTCCATCACCGTCCACAGCAGCGGCGGGCGGTCCCTGGCGAGGATGTCCTGCCGGGCCAGGCGCAGCGCGACCCGGCGGTCGATCTCCTCGTCGGTGGCCTGCGGGTGGCCGGCGCGCAGCAGCGCGTGCGCGTACTCCTCGGTCTGCAGCAGGCCGGGCACGACCTGGGCCTCGTAGGTGCGGATGTGCAGGGCGGCCTGTTCCAGGCTGAGGTAGGCGCCGAACCAGTCGGGCACCACGTCGCGGTAACTGTGCCACCAACCCTGCTTGTTGGCCTCGCGGGTCAGCGCGAGGAAGGTCTCGATCTCGGCCGGGTCGGCGACCCCGTAGGTGCGCAGCAGCCGTTCGACGTCGGACAGCCGCAGCCGGGCCACCTTGGCCTGCTCCATCCTGCGGATGGTCGAGTGGCTCATGCCGATGGCCTCGCCGGCCTGGCCGAAGGTGACGCCGGCGCGCGTGCGCAGATCCTCCAACTGGCGTCCCAGGATCATCCGCAGGACCGTCGGCGGTGTGTCGTCCCACCCGGCGCGGGTGCTCCTCACGGGCCACCTCCCACGGACGCCTCTCCCTGCCCGCCGCAGGGCCACGGCACGGTCGCACGCGAGGCTCCGCCGGGCGCCGGCACGCCCTCGTGTCCGTATCGCTGTTCAAACTGCGAATTTCACTTTACAGCTTGCGAGTTGACTGCGGCAGCACGATAGTTGAGGCGGTGGGACGGCCGGGACCACTGAGACGGTGACGACGTTGTCAGGGCCCGACCACGCACGCGCTCGACACATGTGGTGAGCCGGCTGCGACATCTCCTGCACACTTCTCTCACACGCACCGCCCACTCAAGCACACCCGTACCGTTCCGCACACCCAGCACACATCCCTCACATCGAGCACGAACCGCCCCGTGGCGGCACGACCACCCGCCGCGGAGAGAGGCGACTTCCATGACCCCGCTATCACTGACCGGACGCGGGGCGCCGGCTGAGCCGTCCAGGGGACAGGGGACGCACAGCCGCTCGGCGCGCCGGAGGATGATCCGCGTCCCGGTACCACCGGGCTTCCCCGCCGGAGCCGCGTGCGATGTGGTGGAGACCTCCGCCGAGCACGGGATGCGGGTGCTGGGCTGCCTGGCGGCCTCCGGCAGCGTGCTGGTGCACGGCGACCGCTGGTCGTGGATCGTCCCCTCGGGCTCGGACATCGGCGTGGCGTGGCCGCCGCAGGTGCGGTACCGGGCGAACGCCGCGGTGCTGGCGCCGGCGGCGTCCGTGGAGCCGGACGGCGGGTACGGCCCGGACCTGACGGGCGGCCCGGACCTGACGGCTGGGCCGGACGGCCTGAGCCCGGACGGCCGCAGGACCGCGCCGGGAGCGCGTCGCGAGCCGCCGGTGCCGTACACCCACCCGATCCTGCTCTACTTCGCGGTGTGCTGCGTGACGGGAGTGCGGCCCACGCTCACCGAGCACTGATCCCCCGCGCGCGGCGGCCCGTGCCAGCGCCCGTGCGCACGCGGCCCGTACGACAGACAGGCCCGGTGCGCGGGGCATCGGGCCTGTCTGCCATGGGGGCTCGGGGGCCGGACCGGCCTGCTCGTGAACGGGTCGGCCTGCTCGTGAACGGGTCGGCCTGCTCGTGAACGGCTGGCGCAGCGCACGGGCCGGGACGTGCTCAGGTCGGGGGCGTGATCACGCCGTGGTCCACTTCTGGTTGGCGGCGCCGGTGCAGTCCCAGATCTGCACCTGCGTGCCGGGGGTGGTCGACGAGCCGGTGTCGTCGAGGCACTTGCCGGAGTTGGGGTTGAACAGCGAGCCGTCGCCGCGGTGCTGCCAGACCTGCGCGCCGGTGCCGTTGCAGGTGTAGAGCTGCACCAGGGTTCCGTTCACGGTGCCCGCGCCGTTCACGTCGAGGCACTTGCCGAGCGCGCGGACCGTCTGGTCGGCGCCGAGCGTCCACTGCTGGGCCGAGGTGCCGTTGCAGGTGTAGACGTCGACCTTGGTGCGGTCCGCGCTGTTCGCGCCGGCCACATCCAGGCAGAGCCCCTGGTAGCCGACCACCGGCCCGGCGAGCTGCGCGTCGGCCGGCACCACCGTCCAGACGAAGGACACCGTGGACTGCGCGCCCGCGCCGTCGTGCGCGGTGACGTCCACGGTGGTGGTGCCTCCTTGCGTCGGGGTGCCGGTGATCTGCCCGGCGGAGGAGATCGTCAGGCCGGCCGGCAGCCCGGTCGCGGTGAAGGTCGGCGTCTGGCCCGCGGTGGTGTCCTGCGCGGCGATGTTCAGCGAGACCGCGGCGCCGGTCAGGCCCTCCTGCGGGCCGGGCGGGGCGACGGTGAGCGGTGTGCCGAGCTGCGCCGCGGTGACCGTGAGGGTCCCGGTCAGCGGCAGGTGGCCGTCGCTGTCGCCGACGGCGATGCCGTAGTCGCCGGTGCTGGTCGCCCAGGCGCCGGCCGAGGTGTTCCAGTACGACAACCGGTCCTGGGTGAGCGGGAAGGAGACCGTGGTGTGCGCGCCCGGCTGGAGGTCGACGCGGGCGAACCCCTCCAGCTGGCGCGGCGGTTCGCCGGACGCGGCCGGCTGGGTGACGTACAGCTGCGCGACGTCCGCGCCGGCCCGGGTGCCGGTGTTGGTGACGGTGGCGGTCACGGTGGCCGCGCCGCCCGCCGGCAGGGCGCCGACGTGCAGGTCGCTGAAGGCGAACGAGGTGTAGGACAGCCCGTGGCCGAACGGGAAGAGCGGGGTGAGGCCGGAAGCGTCGTAGCCGCGGTAGCCGACGCCGACGCCCTCGCTGTACTGGACGGTGCCGCCGGTGCCCGGCCACTGCTGCGCGGTGTGCGCGGGGACCTGCGACAGCGAGGCGGGGAAGGTCACCGGGAGGTGGCCGGAGGGGTCGGTGTCGCCGAACAGCAGCGAGGCGATGGCGGTGCCGTCGCCCTGGCCCGGGTACCACGCCTCCAGCACGCCCTTGACCGAGCTGAGCCACGGCATGGTCACCGCCGAGCCGGTGTTGAGCACCACCACGGTGTTCGGGTTGGCGGCGGCGACCGCGGAGACGAGGTTGTTCGCGGACGACGGCAGGTCGATGCCGCCGAGGTCGCTGCCCTCGCTCTCGAAGTCGCTGACGAAGACCACCGCGACCGAGGAGGACGCGGCGAGCGAGGCGGCGGACGAGGTGCTGGAGCCGCTGTCGTAGCGGACCGTGGTGCCGCTGCCGGCGCGGGCGGTGATGCCCTGCAACGGGGTGACGGTGCCGCTGGAGTTGACCGCCGCGCTGCCGCCGCCGGCGGTCTGCGGGCTGGTCGAGGCGTCGGCGCCGATGACCGCGATGGAGGTGTCCGCGGAGCCGAGCGGCAGCACACCGCCGCTGTTCTTCAGCAGCACGGTGCCCTCGGCGGCGAGCTTCGTCGCGGTCGCCTGGTGCTCGGCGGTGGTGGCGGTCTGACCCGGCGAGCCGCTCGGCGCCTTGTCGAAGAGGCCGAAGGCGAACATCTCGGTGAGGATCCGGCCGGTCATCGTGTCCAGCGTGGCCTGGCTGACCTGGCCGGAGTTGACGGCGGCGGTGAGAGCCGTGCCGTAGTAGCCGTCGTTGCCGGGCATGTCCTGGTCCAGGCCGGCGTTGGCGGAGGCCGCGGTGGCGTGGGTGGCGCCCCAGTCGGAGGTGACGAAGCCCTGGAAGCCGAACCGGCCGCGCAGCGCGGTGGTCAGCAGCGCCGGGTTCTGGCAGGCGTAGGTGCCGTTGACCGTGCTGTAGGAGCACATCACCGAGGAGGCCGCGCCCTGCTGCACCGAGGCGCGGAAGGCCGGGAGGTAGATCTCCTGGAGCGCCTTGTCGCCGATCACCGCGTTGTCCGAGGGGGTGTTGCGGTTGGTCTCCTGGTTGTACACCGCCAGGTGCTTGACCTGGGCCATCACGCCGGTGGACTGGACGCCGCGGATGTCGGCCGCGCCCAGCTGCCCGTTGAGGTACGGGTCCTCGCCGACGGACTCGAAGGCGCGTCCCCAGCGCGGGTCGCGGTCGATGTTGATGGTCGGGCCGAGGTCGACGACGGTGCCCTTGGCGGCCTGCTCCTCGCCGATGATCCTGCCGTAGCTCTGCTCCGCGGCGGTGTCCCAGGTGGCGGCGAGGCTGACGGGGGCGGGCAGCTGGGTGACGCCGGTCATGCCGTCGGCGACGCCCGCGGGACCGTCCTCCAGCGTCATCGCCGGGACGCACAGCGAGGGGATCGCGGGGGTGAAGCCGACGTAGCTCGAACCGCCGGAGCCGGTGGCGAGCGACACCTTCTGAGCCGTGGTCATCTGGCCGAGCACCTGCGCGACGCGCTGGGCGACCGGCGCGGTCGAGTGCACCCAGGGGCAGGAGGCGGCGGCGTCGGTGCGGGCCCGCGCGTCGGCGGCGGGCGCGCCCGCGCCGGCCAGGTACGCGCCGGAGGCGACCAGCGCGGCCACGGCGAGGTACGCCGTGCGCCGCCGCCGGCCGCCGCCCCGGCCGCGTGGGGTGGCCGGGAGGTGGGGACTTCGCGAGTTCGGGCTTCGGAACATGGACGCACGTCCTTCCGTGGGGGGAGTGCCGGAACCGGCCTCGACGGAGTCCGCGAGCGCTCCAGCGGGCCGTTGACCCGTGGTGCGGGTGTGATTGAACTCGCCTTCAGGGGCGCGGTCAAGGTCTGTACCAGCATGAGCGGCACCGGACGGCGCTCCGTTTGCGCGGTGCGGCCCGACGCCACCACGCCTTCACTTCTTGAACACGGTCGAGGGCGCGCCGCAGCGCGGTCGGGCCGCCGCCTCCAACTGTTGACGGAGGGTCAGAAAGCGTCGGGGCTCAGACCGAGGCGAGCAGGCCGCGGCCCAGGTAGTCGCGGGCGTCGCGCACGCCGGGCAGGACGAAGAAGTAGCCGCCGCCGGTCGGAGAGATGTAGTCGACCAGCGGCTCGTCGATCAGCCGGGTCTGCACCGCCTCGAACTGCCGCAGCACGTCCTGCTGGTAGCAGCAGAAGACCAGGCCCATGTCGAGGTTGCCGACCGCGTCCACGCCGCGGTCGTAGTTGTAGCCGCGGCGCAGCAGCCGCGAGTCGTCGGTCTTCGCGGTGCGCGGGTTGGCGAGCCTGATGTGCGCGTCCAGCGGGATCGCGTCGCCGTGCGGGTCCTTGGCGTACTGCGGCGCGTCGGTCTCCAGGGCGCCGTCCAGCGGCGCGCCGGTGTCCTTGCGGCGGCCGAACATCTTCTCCTGCTCGGTCAGCGACACCCGGTCCCAGAACTCCACCAGCATCCGGATGATCCTGATCACCTGGTAGCTGCCGCCGGTGGCCCAGCCCGGCTCGCCCAGGCCGTCGGTCACCCAGATCAGCCGGTCCGTCTCGCGCGCGGAGGTGACGTCGGGGTTGGCGATGCCGTCCTTGAAACCGAGCAGGTTGCGCTGCGCGCAGGCCGGCCGCGGGGCGTTCTGGAAGCCGTCGATCCGCCACTTGATCTGCATGCCGCCGCGGGTGTGCCGGGTGATGTCGCGCAGCGCGTGCAGCACGGTGTCGGTGCTGCCGGCGCAGATCTGCAGGCTCAGGTCGCCGTGGCACTCGGCGGCGCGCAGGTTGTCGTTGGGGAAGGTGCGCATCGGGGCGAGCCGACGCGGCCGGGCGGCGGCGAGCCCGTACCGGTCGTCGAACAGCGACGCGCCGACGCCGACGGTCACGGTCAGCGCGTCGGCGGGCACCACCGGGCCGAGGATGCCGTTGTCGGAGGGCGGCGCGCCGACGCCGAGATCGGCGGGGGCGCCGCCGGCGGTGAGGAAGCGGGCCCGCTCGGTCAGCGTGCGCAGCAGGTCGGCCAGTTCCGCCCTGGTGTCGGCGATCACGTCGAACGAGACGAACGTCGCGGCGGCGGGCGCCGCGGTGATCACGCCGGCCTGGTGCGCGCCGTGGAACGGCACTGCGGGGGCCTGCCCGCGCTCGGCGGTGTCGGACGCGCGCGCGGTGGAACCGCCGGCGGTCTCGGCGAGGGCGAAGCCGCCGCCGGCCAGCGCGGTGGCCGCGGCGCCCGCGCCGAGCGCCGTCCGCACGAAGGAGCGGCGGCCCGCGCCGACCGGGCAGGAGCCCTGCGACGGCTGCGGCTCCCCCGCCCCCTGCGCGGCCGGCCGGTCGTGGCCCTCGGTACGCGGGAGGTCGGCGGACATCAGCGGTTTCCCTTCGGTGCGGGGCGGTCGGTGCGCGGGCTCGCGGGCGCCCCGGTGGGCGGGACGGCGGGCGCGGCG
Source organism: Actinacidiphila sp. DG2A-62 (assembly GCF_035825295.1). NCBI lineage: Bacteria > Bacillati > Actinomycetota > Actinomycetes > Kitasatosporales > Streptomycetaceae > Actinacidiphila > Actinacidiphila sp. DG2A-62. The sequence goes on along the minus strand of NZ_JAYMGI010000002.1, from coordinate 7,666,413 downwards.
ACGGCGGGCGCGGGGCGGTCGGGACGGTCGGGGCGGCTCATCAGGCGGACTTCCGGATCTCCAGCAGGTCCGGGATCGGCGCGAGGTCCTCCAGCAGATGGCCGGTGGCGCCGTCGATCCTCGCGCGGGCGATCGTGTCCAGCCGCTCGACGGGCGTCCAGGCCGCTCCCTTGTGCGCGGCGTCCAGAAGCGCCTGGAGCCGGGCGATGTCCGCGTCGACGACGGGCAGCCGGCCGGGGCCCGCGCGGTGATCAACGGGCGCAGCACGGTGAGGAGTTCGCGGGTGCCGGCCAGGTTGGCGTCGGCCGTGGCGAGGTTGCTGCCGCTGCCCTCGTCGGTGTCGCCGGTCAGCTCGAACTGCAGGGTGTTCTCCAGGATCTCGTGGCTGCGCAGCGGCAGGTCCGAGGGGTCGAAGTCCTGCGTGGGGAACGCCTTGCGCAGCGCGGTCACATCGCCGGCCAGCCGGTCGGCGTACGGCAGCAGCGCGGCGGCGGACGCGCCGTGCCACAGCCCGTGCTCGATCCGGTGGAAGCCGGTGAACGCCGGGTCGTCCGCGCCGCCGGGCAGGCCGTCATCGCGGCCGTCGATCCTGCTGTCGTAATCGGCGAAGGTGCCGTAGGCCGCGCCGAGCGAGGAGTAGGTCAGGTGCGCGGTGAGCCAGTCCGCGCGGGCCGCGCGGGTGTCGCCCGCCGCGAGGTCGGCGCGCAGCCGCGCGGTCTGCCCCTGGAGCGCGGCCAGACCACGGTCCACGTAGCGCCGGTACGCCGCGAGCGGCGGCCGCAGTTCGGACTCGGCGAGCGGCAGCACCGGCTTGGTGGTGCTGGTGCCGCTGACCCGTACGGACGCGGAGGTGACGGCCCTGCCGCCGGTGGGCACGCAGCGCCAGGCGTACGTGCCGCTGCCGACGCTGGCGACCAGGTCGCGGGTGGTGCCGGGGGCGAGGCCCTCGATCTCGCCGTAGACCGCGTTGCTCGCCGGGTCGATCAGGTAGACCTCGGACGCCTTGTTCCCGGTGTTGTGCATGCGGAAGGTCTGCCGGCCGGGCGCGGGGGCGCTGAACCCCTTGCCGCAGTCGGTCTCGGAGACCGCCACGGTCTGGTCGGCGGCCGGCTTGCCGCCGCTGAAGGCGACGACCAGGCCGGCGATCAGCGCGGGCACGGCGACGACGGCGGCCGGCACCGCCCACGCGGGACGCAGCCGCCGCGCCCGCGGCTGCGACTGCGGCTGCGGCTGCGGCTGCGACTGCGACTCAGGCTCCGGCTGCGATGTCGCTTGCGCCCGCGGCTCCGGCTGCGACGTCGGCTGCGGCTCCGGCTGCGATGTCCGTTGCGACGTCGGTTGCGGGGACGACCTGACGCCGCGCACGAACAGCGTCATCACCACGGCCAGGTAGACCGCGTACGCCGCGACCTGGAGCCAGGTCATCGTCGGCGTCAGGTTGAGCACGCCCTGCACCAGCGCGGCGTACCAGGAGCCGGCGTCGATGCTGGAGCCGAGGTCGAAGGCGTACGCCGTCCGGCCCGGCAGCGCGCCGCCCTCCTGGAGGTCGCGCAGGCCGTAGCCGAGAACGCCCGCGGCGATGACGATCAGGACCACGCCCGTGACGGTGAAGAAGCGGGTCAGGTTGATCTTCAGCACCCTGCGGTACAGGCCCCAGCACAGGCCCGCGGACAGCACCAGGCCGATCGCCGCGCCGAGCAGCGGTCCCGAGGACTCCCCCGCGGCCCGCCCGGTGGTCCACAGGAACAGCGCGGTCTCCAGTCCCTCGCGGCCGACCGCGAGGAAGGAGGTGAGCACCAGCATGCCGCCGCCCATGGCGAGCGCCGCGGTGACCTTCTGCCGGATCTCCCCCGACAGGTTGCGGGCCGAGCGCCGCATCCAGAAGACCATCGCGGTCACGAACGCGACCGCGACGACGCCGAGCGCGCCGCTGAAGGACTCCTGGGCGGTGGTGGAGAGGTTCGCCGCCGTGAAGGTGAGCACCGCGCCGAAGCTCATCGACAGCGCGACGGCCGCGAGCACGCCCGTCCACACCTGCGGCAGCCGCGACCTGGCGTCGGCCCGTACCAGGGTCGCGACCAGGATGGAGACGACGAGCCCGGCCTCGAGCCCTTCCCTGAGCCCGATCAGGAAGCTCGGGAACGCGTCGTCCCACATGCGGTGCTGCTCCTCACGGTGTTCGTGCGGGTTCGGTGTGCCTTGCCTTGGTTAGCGAAGGCACACCTTAATCACACCGGAACACCGCTGTCTACACGAATGTAGTCAGGTGAGGCTTACCTCTCTTTCGCGCGCGGTCACGGGCGCGGGGATCACAGGCGCGCGGCCTCCGGGACGATCCGCTCGGCGAAGACGTCGAACCGGCCCGGCCGGGCGGCGTCGGGGACGCGGCCCTGGACGTGGGTGATGCCCAGCGCCGCCAGTGCGCCGAGCTGCTCCAGCAGCGCGTCGGCGTTCTCGCCGTTCTCGCCCGGGTCGAGGGTCATCATGACCGTCTTCTCGATCTCGTCGTAGTCCCGGCCCAGCGTGGCGCAGTGCTCGCGCAACACGTCCAGCTTGTGCGGCAGTTCGGGGCCGGCGAACAGGTTGCACGCCTGTGCGTACTGGGCGACCATCCGCAGCGTCTTCTTCTCGCCGCCGCCCCCGACGAGGATCGGCGGGTGCGGACGGCGCAGCGACTGCGGGGAGTTGAGGGTGCGCCCGAGTCGGTAATGGGCGCCCTCGTAGGGGCCCTCGTTCTTCTCGTCCCACATCTGGAGGCAGATCTGCAGCGTCTCCTCCAGCCGCTCGAACCGCTCGGCGACCGGCGGGAAGGGGATGCCGAGGCCGACGGCCTCCGCCTCGAACCACGCGGCGCCGATGCCGAGCATGGCACGCCCGCCGGAGAGCACGTCGAGGGTGGTGACGGTCTTGGCCAGCACGCCCGGGTAGCGGTAGACCGGCGCGGTGACCCACGCGAGCAGTTCCACCCGCTCGGTGACGGCGGCGAGGTAGGCGAGGGTGGTGTACGCCTCCAGCATCTCGTGCTCGGGCGGACCCACCACCTCGATCTGCCACAGGTGGTCCATGACGGAGACGCGGGTGAAGCCGGCGTCCTCCGCGGACGTGGCGGCGGCGGCCAGGTCGCGGCCGAGCGTGGCCGCGCCGCCGGGGAATGTCATGTCTGCCAGGTGAAGGCCCAGTTCCATGGCGCCATCAGATGCCTGCACCGGCCACCTGTCAAGCAGCCCCCACCGGCGCCGGCCGCGGACCCCTCACACGGCGTCAGGCGGTCTCCGGGTCCGACCGCGATGATCTTGCAAAGCGTCTGGCTCTGCGTCAACTCCTGGAAATATCCTTCCCCTGCCCAGTGGCGGCCGGAAGAAGCTGCCACGATTCCAGCGGAGTACGCATGGCCATCCATGAGCACGAGGTCGACCGCCGCACCCTGTTCAAAGCCGGCCTGGGCGGGGCGGTCGCCGCGGTCGTCGGCGCCGAACTCGCCTTCCCCAGCGCCGCGGACGCCACGCCCTCGCCGGAGTTCCCCTGGATCATCGACTGCGACACCTGGGGCGCCAGACCCCCGTCCAGCCCGATCCAGATCACCGGCAACACCACCAACAAGATCATCCTGCACCACATGGCGTTCCCGAACGTCACCGACTACTCGCGCGAGCACGCCCTGCAACTGGCCAGGGACTGCCAGGACCTGCACATGGACACCAACGGCTGGGCGGACACCGGCCAGCACTTCACGGTCAGCCGCGGCGGTTACGTACTGGAGGGCCGGCACCGCAGCCTGGAGACGCTGGACGCCGGCGGACACCAGGTCATCGCCGCGCACTGTCCGGGCGAGAACGGCAACGCCATCGGCATCGAGAACGAGGGCACGTACATCACCGAGACCCCGCCGGCGGCCCTGCTGGACTCGCTGGTCGAGCTGTGCGTCGCGGTCTGCCGGCAGTTCCGGCTGAACGCCTGGGACATCTTCGGGCACTGGGACTTCCGGCTGGGCACCGACTGCCCCGGCATCGCCTTCTACCGGCTGTTCCCGCAGGTGCGCTCGCGGGTGCTGCGGGCCATGGGCGTGCCCGCCTCGGCCGCGCCGGCCCGCCGCTGGCCGGACATCTGGCGGTTCGTGGACAGCCAGGTGGTGCAGGTCGCGCAGTACCTCCTGGTGGACGCCGGCTACACCGAGCTGGCCGTCGACGGCGTGTTCGGCACCGACATGAACGGCATCGTCGCCGACTTCCAGACCACGCACGGCATCCCGGTCACCGCGGACGCGACCTTCGACACCGCGACCTGGGAGGCGCTCGCACCCTCCCTGGACAAGCACGCCACCGGGCTGCCGGTCCAGGCCGTGCAGTACATCCTTGGCATCAAGGGCTACGCCGACACCGTCTCCGTCACCGGCGAGTACGACCACGGCACCATGAAGGCGGTGCAGGACATGCAGCGCCTGCACGGCCTGACCCCGCACGGCAAGGTCGACGCGAGCACATGGTGCGCGGTCGTCGGCGGCACGGTCCGCGAGTCGCTCTGCCGCTGAGGCAGGACGGCGCGGTGCGCGGGTCGCCGCGCCGGGACAGGACGGCGCGGTGCGCGGGTCGCGCCGCTGAGGGGCCGTCCGGTGGGCCGAGGCGTCCTCGGCCCACCGGCGCCCGTCACTCGCGGGCCAGGTCGCGCAGGTTGGTCCGGGCCAGCTCCACGATCTCGTCGGCGCCGCCGGACAGGATGGTGCGGGTGGCGTAGAGGGTGAAGCCCTTGAGCTGCTCGTAGGTGATCTTCGGCGGCATGGACAGCTCGTGCCGCGCGGTGCGGACGACGACCACCGCGGGGCCGTCGTGCGCGAAGGCCCCGGCGAGCGCGTCGTCCAGCTGTTCGGCGCGCTCGACGTAGGCGCCGAAGAGGCCGGCCGCGCGGGCCACCGCGGCCAGGTCGGGGTTGTCCAGACCGGTGCCGTAGTTGACGATCCCGGCGGCCTTCATCTCCAGCTCCACGAAGGACAGCGAGCCGTTGTCGAACACCACGGCCTTGACCGGCAGGTCGAGCTGGCGCAGCGTCAGCAGCTCGCCGAGCAGCATGGCCAGCCCGCCGTCCCCGCACAGCGCGACCACCTGGCGGCCGGGGTGCGCGGCCTGGATGCCGATGGCCTGCGGCAGCGCGTTGGCCATCGTGCCGTGGTTGAACGACCCGGTGAGCCGGCGCCGGCCGTTCATCGTCAGGTAGCGGGCCGCCCACACTGTCGGGGTGCCCACGTCCGCGGTGAACGCCGTGTCCTGGGCGGCCAGCCGGTCGACGGCCGCGGCCACGTACTGCGGGTGCACCGGGGAGCCGGACGGCTTCTGCTCGGCCAGCCGGTCCAGCCGTGCCCGCACCCGGGCGTAGTGCGCGGTCATCCGGTCCAGGTGGGCGGTGTCGGTGCGCGGCCGCAGCCTCGGCAGCAGTGCCGCGGCGGTGTCCTTCACCGTGCCGACCAGCGGCGCCTCCACCGCGACCCGCCGCCCGATCTGCTCGCCGCGCACGTCGACCTGCACCACCGGCGCGCTCTCCGGGTAGAACTGGCGGTACGGGAAGTCGGTGCCGAGCATCAGCAGCGCGTCGCAGTGCTCCATCGCGCGGTAGCCGGAGCTGTAGCCGATCAGGCCGGTCAGCCCGACGTCGTACGGGTTGTCGTAGCCGAGGAACTCCTTGCCGCGCAGCGAGTGCACGATCGGCGCCTTCAGCGCGTCGGCGAGCGCCATCGTCTCCGCGTGGGCGCCCTCGCAGCCGGCGCTGGCCAGGATGGTGACCCGCTCGGCGCGGTCCAGCACCGCGGCCGCGCGGTCCAGCTCCGCGTCGGCGGGGCGGACGTGGGAGGCGGACCTGACCACGCGGTGCGGCCTCGCGCCGTCGGGCGCGGGCGCCAGGAACAGCTCGCCGGGCACGACGAGGACCGCGACGCCGCTGCGCTCCAGCGCGGCGCGCATCGCGATCTCCAGCAGCCTGGGCACCTGCTCGGGCACCGAGGCCATCTCGCTGTAGACGCTGCACTCGCGGAACAGCTCCTGCGGGTGCGTCTCCTGGAAGTAGCCGCCGCCGATCTCGACCCGCGGGATGTGGGCGGCGATCGCCAGCACCGGGACGCGGCTGCGCTGCGCGTCGAACAGGCCGTTGATCAGGTGCAGGTTGCCGGGGCCGCAGCTTCCGGCGGCGACGGCGAGGGCGCCGGTGGTGCCGGCCTCGCCCGCGGCGGCGAACGCGGCGGCCTCCTCGTGCCGCACGTGCGCCCAGGTCACCTCGCCATCGCGGCGCATGGCGTCGGTGAAGCCGTTGAGCGAGTCGCCGGGCAGTCCGTAGACGCGGCGCACCCCCGATGCTCTGAGCGTGGCGATCATGACGTCCGCGACCGTCGTGGCCATGGCTCTCCCTCACGTCCGGCGCCCTGCGCGTGCGCGGCCGTGGGGCGCGGCGCGCTCGGGGGCGGTTCACTCGGCGGGGTAGATGTCCCCGGCGGCCATCATGCTCTCCTGCTCGCACTCGGACTCCAGCCGCCCCGCCTCCTGCCGCAGCCGCCTGCGCTCGTCCGGGTCGGCGGCGCGCTCCGCGTCCGCCGCCAGCCGCCGGGTCCGCTCGCGCAGCTCCCTGACCCGGCGGTGCGCCTCGCGGTCGCCGTACATCGCGTTCCTGCCGTCCGTGCGGTCCGTCGCGTCCATGGCCGAGCCTCGAATCCGTGCGGCGTCGTACTGGGTCACCCCTCCAGCGAAGCAGCCCGCGCCGGACACTGCCACCGCTGCGCGCGCGGGAGGCCGCAGGCGCCGCCCCGGGCCGCCTGAACCGCGCGTTCGCGTGCGCCGCCCCCGGTGGCGGCCGTCGGTTCCAATTTCTCGTACAGTCGTTCTAGAAATTCAGTGACATCGGTGACAGGAGTCCCGCATGCGTGAACGATGGGCCCGGTGGGCCCGCACCCGGCTGACGGCGGTGGCGGCCGCCCTGGGGATCGCCCTCGGCGCCGTGCTCGCCTTCGCACCCGGCGCGCAAGCCGCCGGCGGCGGCGGCGGACCGGAGGTGCACACGGCCGGCGGAACGGTCCGTGGCCTGGCCGGGGGCCCGGTCGACGAGTTCCTCGGCATTCCGTACGCCGCACCGCCGGTCGGCGCGCTGCGGTGGCAGCCGCCGCGACGGCCCGCGAGCTGGCCCGGCGTGCGCGACGCGACCCGCTTCGCACCCGACTGCGCCCAGCCCGCCGGGCCCTTCGGCCGGCCCAGCACCTCGGAGGACTGCCTCTACCTGAACGTCTACGCACCGAGCCGCGGGCGGACCGGCCCGGGCTCCCCCGTCATGGTGTGGATCCCCGGCGGCGGATTCCACAGCGGTGCGGGCAGCTTCTACGACCCCACGGCGCTGGTGCGGGACGGCGTGACCGTGGTCACCGTCAACTACCGGGTCGGCGCGCTCGGCTTCCTGGCGCACCCGGCCCTGGCCGACGCGCACGGCCAGTCGGGCGACTACGGCCTCATGGACCAGCAGGCCGCCCTGCGCTGGGTGCGGCGCAACATCGCGGGCTTCGGCGGGGACCCGCGCAACGTGACACTCTTCGGCGAGTCCTCCGGCGGCGCGTCCGTGCTGGATCAGGTCGCGTCGCCGGGCCGGCGGGCTGTTCCAGCGGGCGATCGCCGAGAGCGGGTCCTACGACACCACGCAGGCGACGCTCGCGGCCGCCGAGGCCTCCGGGAGGGACTTCGCGGCGAAGGCGGGATGCGCCGAGCAGACCGCGGCCTGCCTGCGGCGCCTGCCCGTCGCCACGATCCTGGCCGACGAGGCGACCGAGTACCGGCCGAACATCGACACCGAGGTGCTGCCCCGGTCGGTGGGCGACGCTTTCCGCTCCGGCCGGTTCCAGCACGTGCCGATCGTCAACGGCACCAACCGCGACGAATGGCGGCTGATGGTCGCCGCCGGCACGCTCGCGGGCCGCCCCGTCACGGCGGCGAACTACCAGGCGATGATCTCCTCGGCTCTCGGCGTCTCCCCCGCCCAGGCCGCGGTCATCGCCGCCGAGTATCCGTCGACGGCCTATCCCAGCCCGGCCCTCGCGCTCGGCGCGGTCGGCACCGACGCCGTCTTCGCCTGTCCCGCGCTGAGCATCGACCGGTCGGCGTCGCGCTACGTCCCGACCTTCGCCTACGAGTTCGACGACGAGAACGCGCCGCAGGACTTCCTTCCGTCCGCCAGCTTCCCCTACGGCGCGGCCCACGCGACCGAGTTGCAGTACCTGTTCGGTCTGCCCGAGGCCGCCTATCCGCACTCGCTCTCCGCGCCGCAGCAGCGGCTGGCTGCGGTCATGCGCGGGTACTGGACGGACTTCGCCAAGAGGGGGGCGCCGACCGCTTCCGGCGCCCCGGCCTGGCGGCCGTTCACCAGCGGCGCCCAGCGGGTGCAGTCGTTCGTGCCGCCCACCGCGCACACCGAGACCGACGTCGCCACCACGCACGACTGCGCGTTCTGGGCCTCGCAGCAGGCACGGCAGGATGCGCCCGCGGGAGCGCGGTGAGGGGCGGTGCCCGCGGCTGCGGCGGGCACGGCGTCGTTCTCGGACGCCGGACCCGCCGGCCGGGCCCGCGTCCTGCCGCCGCGCCGGCCGCGGGCCGGTGGCACGGTCACCGCGCGGGCCCGCGGGCCGGTGCGTGACGTGCACCGGCCCGCGGGTCCCTTCGCGTGCCGCGCGTCGGCTACGCGCCCGTCACCGCCAGGGACACCAGGCGCGCGGAGTGCCGCGGGTCCGGGTCCTCGACGGCCAGGGCGACGTACCGCGCCGAGGCGGAGACGCGCAGCGACGCGTTCGGACGGGCGGCGAGGCGGCCCGCGCTCTGGTACGTCAGACCGTCCGCGCTGGTCTCGACGCGCGCAGCGGGCGGGCGGCCCGCAGTCCACGCGGCGGTGACGGTGGCCAGCGGCACGACCGCGCCGAGGTCCACGACCATGCGCCCGTCCGGGCCCGGTGTCCAGGACGTGCGCGGATCGCCGTCGACCGCCGCCGCGGGGTCGGACATGCCGGCCGGCAGCGGCGAGGTCGGGAAGGTGACCCGGCCGAGCGCGAGATCGGCGAGCGGATAGGGCGCGACACCCGGCAGCGTGACCGTGCGGGCGCGGCCGGCCCGCAGGTTCACCGTGACCTGGCGCCCGCCGGGCGCCGCCAGCAGCAGCTTGGCCGACGGGCCGCGCAGCACGACCGTCGCCGCGTCCACGACCTCGGCGCTCAGACCCTGCGGGACCGGCCCGCCGCCGGCGGCCCGCAGGGTGCAGCGGGCCGCGGCCACCGCGGCGCCGGCCGCGGGCAGCTCCGCCTGGTAGTCGGTGCCGTCCGCGGTCACGGTCTGCGCGCCGGCGTAGAGGGTGAGCGCGCGCCGGTCCTGCGGCAGCGAGACCCGCGCGGTGACCGCCGCGCCCGAGAGGTTGAACAGGCTGAGGTGGCCGCCCGCGGTGGAGGCGCGCACCGCGGAGTGGTCGGCGGCCGGCGCGGGCCGCGCGGCAGCCGCGCGCACCGCGGCGGGCCGCCCGTCCGGCACGCCCTCGACGAGCACCGGCTCCGCGGGGCCGTCGGAGAGGATCACCGTGTCGCCGTAGACCGACAGCGGGTTGGCGGCGCCGCGGACCACGAAGCCGGCCCGGCCGTCGACGCTGATCCAGCCGCCGCGGCTGGTCAGGTCGGCGGGCGGGTACGCGACCAGGTCGGTCCAGTCGGTGCCGTTCGCCGAGCCCTGCACGGTGTAGGCCTGGCCGGCCGCGGTCTCCCAGTCGAGGGTGACCCGGTCGAAGGTGCGCGGCGCGCCGAGGTCGACCGACAGCCAGCTGTCGGCGCGCTTGCGGTCGGCCACCGAGACCGCCCAGCGGGTGGTGGCGCTGCCGTCGACGGCCAGCGCGGCGCCCTTGCCGGAGTCGGCGGAGGACGCGGTGACGGCGGCGCGCAGCGCGAGGTCGGCGCCGTCCGCGCCGTCGCGCACCTCGAACGAGTAGAGCGAGTAGCCGTACTGGGCGTTGCCGCGGCGCCCGAGCATCCGCACGTAGCGGTACTGCGCGGGCGCGAAGACGAGCTTGTCGGTGCGCGGCCCGCCGGTCGGGTGGCCGGCCGCGCCGCTGTCGGTGGAGGCGACGGTGGCGGCGCCCTCGGCGGCGGTGTAGGTGCGGCTGCCGTCCAGGCCGTCGATGCCCGGCATGGTGAGGTTGAAGACCTCGACGTGGCCCTCCCCCGCCGCGGTGCCGCTGCTGGCGTAGACCACCTCGCCGCCGGGCAGCGTGGTGAAGCCGGCGTAGCCGCTGTCCAGGGAGAGCAGCGTCGCCGACGCGTCGAGGCCGTCGGTGAGCGCGGTGTACGTGGCGACGTTGCGGGTCCTGACGGTGCCCGCGGTGGTCGGCAGGAACATCGGGGTGGCGCCGCTGAGCGCGAACAGCCAGTCGTCGTGGGCCGGTTGCCAGCAGAACTTCACGAAGCCCGGCTTGCTGACGGCGGCTGCCCACGCGTTCGGCGTCTGCTGCGCGACCAGGCCGGGGCCGGTGCCGAAGTCCCGCACGCCGGACGCCTGCTGGAACAGCTCCTGGGCGGTGAGCGCGGTCACCCGGGTGCGCTGGGCGGCCCGCCACTCGTGCAGCAGATAGCTGATGGCGACCTCGGCGCGCGCCTCGGGCTCGTACTTGGGCTCGCCGGAGAACTTGGTGATGCGGTTGACCGGCGGGTACTGCTGGTACGCCGTCAGGCGCTCGGCCAGCGCCAGCTCGGCGCGGGCGGCGGCCCGGTCGCCGAGGACCTGGGCGAGGAAGGCGACCGGGATGACGTCGCGCCCGTACAGATGCTCGCGGTCGTTGACCATCGGCATCAGCGGCTCGCCGGCGTCGCTCATCACCAGCAGCAGGGTGTCCCACAGCCGGTCGGCGTTGGGCTGCGCGGCCAGCACCTCGGGCAGGTCCCGGCCGGCGGTGAGGAAGTGGACGCTGTTGCGGCCCGAGGTGCGCCACAGCTCGCACTGGTAGTGCGGGCCGAACGAGCCGTGGTTCTCCACGATGAAGGTGTCGTAGAGGTTCTCGGCGGTGTTGTCGCTGATCGGGACGCCGTCCACGACGGCCGGGTTGGCGAGGTCCGCGGCCGGCAGACCGGTCTCGTTGCGGCTCCACCGGCCGTACCACGTCGACCACTCGGCGTGCCGGGCGTCGTCGGGCGCCCAGGCCAGGGCGGGCGCGAGCGACTGGGCGTAGACGCCCATCTCCTCCAGCTTGGTGTCGCCGACGTGGTTGCCCTTGAGCCCGTCGGGCGTCCAGCTGCCGGACAGCGGGTCGTTGCCGGTGCCCAACGAGGCGGTGTAGGCGGCCTGTTCGCGGACGATGGTGTCCACGTTGGCGCGGGTGGCCTCGTCCAGCTGGTCCCACAGCAGCCGGGCGGCGAGCACGAAGTAGAGCTGGAAGGTGGTGTCGAAGAAGAGCGTCTTGCCCCATTCCGTGCCGCCGGTCAGGCGGTTGGACGCGGCGAAGTGGCTGAGCGTGGCCAGCGTGCGCGCGCGCAGCGTGTCCTCGTCGATCCCGGCGAGGTCGGCGTCGTAGCCGCCGCGGGTCAGCAGCAGCGCGTGGCCGAGGACCACGGCGAAGCCGAAGTCGGTGGCGGTGTAGTGGCCGGCCGCGGCGTCCCACTGCGTCTCGGTCCACCGGGTGTGCCGCAGCAGCACCTGGTGGTACGTGGCCGCGGTGGCGTCGGGCGCCGCGCCGTGCGGGGAGTCCTTCGCGGCCTGCCCGGCGGAGCCCGCCGCGCCCGCGTCGGCCCGCGCGGGGGCGGCCGCGGCGATCGGCGCGGCGGCCAAGGCGGCGGTGATCGCGGCCAGTTGGGTGAATCGACGTCTGCTCAGCGGAACGGTGCGGTCCGGCACGATGACTCCTCCGCGGCGCTCCCGGCGCCGCCCTCGCATGCGACAACGTTGTCAAGTGCGGCCATTCTTCGCACCCGCCCCGGGGACGTCAACCCCCTCGGAAGGGCTCTTTCCGTCCGGCCCACCCCGTCGCACCTGCGCAAAGCGCCTCTGGGGCGCGGGCGGACCGCCGGGGCGCGCGAGGCCGCCGACGACGCGCGGAACAGGAGGGGTTGACGAGGGGATTGGTCCAGTCCTATGGTCCCGCGTACGCCAATGGTCATATTGGCGACCACAGTTCAGGTATGCGAATCCCGTCGTGTCTCCTGCCGGAGGCGGCGGAACGCCGCAGGACACCGCGGGACGCCGCGGAGTGCCACGGGAACACCGCCCCACTGGTGTTCCCGCCCGTGCGCGACGTCCACCCCCCACTCCTCCTGACGAACGGAATCCCCCGCATGACAGGCTCGCCCACACCCCTGTCCGGACCGTCCGCGGCGGCGACCCCGCCCGGGACCGCTACGCCCCGCACGGTCTCTCCCGCTCCCCCGGCTCCCCCGGCTCCCCCGGCGTCGCGCGCCGAGGCCGCCCGGCACCGCCGGCGGCGGCCCTCGATGCTCGCCGCGGCAGCGGGCGCGGTGGCGGCCCTGGTCGCCGGGCTGCTCGTCTGGCCCGGCGGCGGCCGGCAGGCCAGCGCCGCCCCCGCCGCCTTCGTGCACCCCGGGGTCGTGCTCGACACCGCCCAACTCGACTTCGTCCGCGGCAAGGTGCAGGCGAACGCCGAGCCGTGGAAGAGCGCGTACGACCAGATGATCGGCAGCTCGTACGCGTCGCTGTCCCGTACCCCCAAGCCGCGCGCCACCGTCGAGTGCGGGTCGTACTCCAACCCCGACTACGGCTGCACCGACGAGCGCCAGGACGCGATCGCCGCGTACACCGACGCGCTGGCCTGGTACATCACCCGCAACAGCGCCTACGCCCAGGAGTCCATCAAGCTCATGGACGCGTGGTCGGCGACGATCACCGCGCACACCAACAGCAACGCCCCGCTGCAGACCGGCTGGGCCGGCTCGTCCTGGGCCAAGGCCGCCGAGCTGATCAAGTACACCTACACCGGCGGCTGGCCGAACCAGGCCCGCTTCGCCACCATGCTGCGCACCGTCTACCTCCCGGAGATCATCAACGGCTCGAACTCCAACGGCAACTGGGAGCTGACGATGATGGAGGCGGCGACCGGCATCTCCGTCTTCCTGGACGACGCGGCGGACTACGACAAGGCGATGGCCACCTTCCGCACCCGCGCCGCGGCGTACGTCTACATCTCCGCCGACGGCTCGCTGCCCAAGACGGTGCCCAGCCAGCACCTCGACACCCGCGACAAGATCATCGCGTACTGGCAGGGCCAGTCGACCTTCGTGGACGGCGTGACGCAGGAGACCTGCCGCGACTTCACGCACACCGGCTACGGCATCTCGTCCATCTCGCACATCGCGGAGACCAGCCGCATCCAGGGCGACGACCTCTACGGCACCGACATCGGCGAACGGCTGCGCCAGGCGCTGGGCTTCCAGTCCAAGTACGAGCTGGGAACCACGCCGCCGAGCTGGCTGTGCGGCGGCTCGGTGAACCGCGGACTCGGCCCGGTCACCGAGCCGGGGTTCAACGCGCTGCACACCCGGCGGGGCGTCGCGATGACCAACACGCAGGCGCTCACCGAGCAGAACCGGCCGGCCGGCACGAACAGCCTGTTCGTCGCCTGGGAAACGCTGACCAACGCGAACAACCCCAACTGACCGGCCACCGGCGGCGGTTGCCCGAGGAGGGGGCCGCCGCCGGCATGCGGCCAGGCGGCTCCGGCCGCCGCCGGAGCGCAAGGGGTGACCGCAATAGGGGTGTTCGTGGGGGTATATCCGCCTGCTTGACACGGCGATCGCGGCTCAGCAGGCTGAGCGCCTCCCCCCGCTCCATCCCTTTTTCCCAGGTTGGTTATCCATGCGCGTCTTCTCCGCGGTAGGGGCCACGGCTGTCGCCGTGGCGGCCACCGCCCTGCTCGCCCCTGTCGCGTCCGCCGACGCCCCGGGCGACAACGGCACCATCAAGATCCATGACGCGAAGACCGGCGAGGAGCTGGTCAAGAACGAGCCGCACGTCTGCACGTTCTATCTGGACGCGTTCTTCTTCGACGGCCGGCAGCAGGCCGCCTGGGAGATCGACACCCAGGCGCCCACCACTCCCAAGGACGTCGAGGCCGACAGCGGCTCCATCACGCTCGACGGCCAGGGCCACGGCCGCACCGCGGACATCAGCCTCCCCGACGGCCACTACAAGCTCACGTGGAACTTCGACGGTGAGCACGGCAAGGCCAAGCAGAAGGTCTTCTGGGTCGACTGCTCCGGCCAGACCGGCTCCAACGGCGGCTCCTCGGGCGGCTCCAACGGCGGCGGCGCCAACGGCGGTTCGACGAGCGGTTCCAACGGCGGCTCCAACGGCGGCTCGCCGACCGGTGGTTCGACGGGCGGCGGCGCGACCGGCGGTCCGACGGGCGGCACCGGCGCCTCCGGCGGCTCCGCCGGCAGCACGGTGACCGGCGGCTCGTCCGGCGGCGCCACGCCGACGACGGGCACGGACACCGGCACGGCCACCGCGTCCTCCTCGGCCGCCGCCGCGGGCTCCTCCGGCACGCCCGGCAGCGGCAGCCTCGCCTCGACCGGCACCTCGGTGATCGGCGTCAGCGCGCTGGCCGCGGTCCTGCTGGCGGGCGGCGTCGCGGTGCGGTTCCGCCGCAAGGGCGCGCGTCGCCACCTCTGACGCGGCACCGCCCGTCGCCCGAGCCCCGGGCGGCGCACGAGGTCGCGCAGACCCCGGCGCCGCCCGGCCACCACGGTCTCCGCGGCGGGGTGCGGGGCCGGACCCGGAGACGGGTCCGGCCCCGCACCCCGCCGCGGTGTGATGGTGTGATGTTTTTCCGGTCCGCTGCGCCTTCCTCAACAGCCGCGATCCGCGGCCGACGGCCCGCCGGCGACTGGAAGGAAACCCCGTATGGAGCAGGTGGCGCATGCAGTGAGCAATCCGCCGGCCGGTGTCCTGGCCTCTGTCCTGGCCTCCCGCGCCGCCGCCGACATGGTCATCATGGTGCGCGAGGGGTCCGGAATCCGGCTGGACTACACGCCCGCCAGCCTGTCCCTGGTGGACCGGATCATCGACGGCATCCGGCGGGAGAAGCCGCCGGCCGAGGCGCTCACGGACACCCTGACCGGTTTCGGCGCCTACCTCGGCGAAGTGCTCGTACGCTGTGCGGGAGCCGCATGGGTGGACTTCGACCCGGCCCAGCGCGATATCTTCGGGCAGCCGTTCGGGATACGCACTCCCGACGGGCGGGTGTGGAACCCGCTCGGCAAGGCGGCCAAGAGATACCGCAACGGGCCGGAGGACAGCCTGCGGCTGTTCTACCTCTCGGTGGTGGGCCAGGCACGCGTGTGACCCCCGCCGGTTGAGGGGCCGAGACCGGGCCGGCGCAGGTGCGGAGTGGAAGCGGGGCCGCACCCGCCGGGTGAGCACGAAGAGGACGTAGTGGGCAAGGCGGAACTGCGTCGGCACCACAGGATGGGCGATTCCGAGCTGGGCGACGCGGTCGCCCGGGCACAGGCCGGCGACCACGGCGCGTTCGGCCGCGTGTACCGGGACGTCCACCCCATGCTGCTCGGCTACCTGCGCGGTCTGATCGGCGACGAGGCGGACGACATCGCCTCCGAGACGTGGCACGACATCGTGCGGGACCTCGGCCGGTTCCGCGGCGACGGGCTGTCCTTCCGCAGCTGGGCGGCGACCATAGCCCGGCACCGGGCGCTGGATCACGTACGCCGGGTCAGCGTCCGGCCGCGCACCACGGAGCTGGACGAGCGGGTCGCGGAGCCCGTCTCCGGCTGGGACTCCGAGGGGCTCGCGCTGGAGAACCTGTCCACCGAGCGGGCGCTGGCGCTGATCGCGGAACTGCCGCAGGACCAGGCCGAGGCGGTCCTGCTGCGGGTGGTCCTGGGACTGAACGGCCCGATGGCCGCGGAGGTCCTCGGGAAGCGCCCGGGCGCGGTGCGCACCGCCGCGCACCGCGGCCTGAAACGTCTGTCGGAGCGCCTCAGCGGCGCCGAGGAGAAGTAAGCGATGAGCGAGAGCCGAGACCAGCACCCGGGCCGGGCCCCCGCACCCGGGCCGGGCCCGCACCGGGACGGCGACGGCGCCGGTGATCCGGAGCGGGCCGCGGGCGGCACGGGCGGGGCGGCGGTTCCGCGCTCCGACGCGCGCACGGACCGCGGCGAGCCCGGGGAGCCCGGCGCGGACCGGGGCGCGCAGGAGCGCGACGCGGCCGGTGAGCCCGCACCGGCGGTCGACGACACGGCCGGCCGGCCAGGACGCGAGGACGCGGACCGGGACCCGGGAGAGCGCGACGGCGCGGGTGCGCCCGGACAGGCCGACGAGGCGGTCGACGACACCGCCGGCCGGCCAGGACGCGAGGACGCGGACCGGGACCGGGGAAAGCGCGACGGCGCGGGTGCGCCCGGACAGGGCGACCAGGCGGTCGAGGACACCGCCGGATGGCCGGGGGGCGAGGACGCGGACCGGTTGCTGGACGGCGTCCCGCTTCCGGCGGAGTCCGCGACCGGACCCGGTGCCGCGGCGCTGGTCCGCCTGCTGGCGGCTGCGGCCGAGCCGCTGCCCGGCCGGCCCGGGGACGAGGAGGCGATCCTCGACGCGTTCCGCAACGCGGTGGCCGCGCGGGCGGCGACCGACGCGAGGGCCGACGCGAGGACCGACGCTGCGGCCCTCTCGGGCTTCGACACCGAGGGCGTCCAGGCCGCCGGCGCGAGGAGCGCCTTGTCCGCCGACGGCGCCGCCACCGCCGACGGCACCGGCCGGGGCGCCGCGACGGAGGCGGCCGGGAGCGCGGGAGCCAGGAGCGCGGGGGCCACGGCCGGGACGTTTGCCGGCGCCGGCACGCCCGCGCCCGCCCGGACCGTGCGGCGGGGTCCGCTGCGCACCCGCGACCGGACCCGGCCGGGCGCGGGGTCCCGGCGGGTCGGCCGCGGTGTGCTGGTCGGCGGCGTGGTGGCGGTCTTCGCGCTGGGCGGCGTCGCCATCGCCGCGCAGAACGGCGCGCTGCCCGGTCCGTTCCACTCCGGCGGCGGCACGCCGTCGCCCTCAGCCTCCGCCTCGGGCTCCGCGACCGCCGGCCGGCCCGGCGGCCCGGGCGCGGAACACCCCGCGGGCGGCGACGCCTCGCCGGCCGCGCCGGGCGCCGGAACGGTCTCGCCGAACGCGGCGCCGCCCGGCGTACGCGGGCTGTGCGAGGCGTACCTGAAGGACGTGGACGGCGGCAGGTCGCCTTCGGCGAACGCGCTGCCCCGGCTCGCGCAGGCGGCCGGCGGCGCGGACCGGATCGACGCGTACTGCCGGGCGCAGCGCGAGGACCAGGCGCGGGAGACGACGCCCGGCGCGTCCGAGGGCGCCTCGCCAGGCGGATCGCGGAGCACCTCGCAGGGCGCGCCGCAGAGCACCTCGCAGGGCAGGTCGACCACCAGCGCCGACCCCACCCACCCCGTGCACCCGACGCACCCCACCCGCCCGGCCCACCCGACGCACCCGGCGACCCCGGCCCCGGCGCACACCGGCGCCGGCGGCTCGGGCGACGCGTCGTCCGCGAACGCCCCGTCCGGCACCGCGTCCTCCGGCGCCGCATCCGGCAACGCTTCATCGGGCGCCGCGTCCTCCGGCAACGCCTCGGCGGGCGCGAACGCCCGCTGACCGCACCCGCCGCGTCCGACCGCCCCGCCCGGCCGCTCCCCGTCCGGCCGCCGCGCGGCCCGCCGCCGACCACGGGCGCCGCCGAGGACTCCCACCCCCCAACAAAGCACTCAAACCCGGCAATTCGCCGCAAAGCCACCACGTATACAGTGTCCGAGGCGGTACGGCCGGGGGCCGGCACGGACAGGGAGGCACGCAGCGGTGGGGATCGTGGGCCGGCGCAGGCAGGCCGGAAGGACGTCCCCGCCCCCGCCGGGCGCGCCGCGCCCGCAGCACCCGGCCACGCTGACGAGCCTGATCCCCGCCGTCTTCCTGCCGGTGCTGATCTTCGAGACCGGCATGGGCGCGCTCGCGCCGGTGCTCGCGCTCAGCGGGCGGGCGCTCGGCGCGGGCGTCGGCGCCGCCGGGCTGGTGCTGGCGCTGCTGGGCGTCGGACAGATCCTCGGCGACGTGCCCGCGGGGGCGCTGGCGGCCAGGCTCGGCGACCGCAAGGCGATGCTGGTCGCCTCGGGCGTCTCGGCGGTCACCCTCACCGGGTGCGCGCTCGCCCGCAGCGTGTGGCAGCTCGCTGCGGCCGTGACGGTCACCGGCGCGTCGAACGCGGTGTTCATGCTGGCCCGGCAGTCGTACCTGACCGACGCGGTGCCGCCGGGGCTGCGGGCGCGGGCGATGTCGACGCTGGGCGGCATGTCGCGGGTGGGCGCGTTCGCCGGGCCGTTCCTCGGCGCGGCGGTGCTCGCCGGGCGGCCGGTGCACGACGTCTACTGGCTGGCGCTGCTGTGCACGGCGGCCACGGCGGCGGTGCTGCTCGGCGTACCCGAGGTCGCCGAGCCCTCGGCCGCCGAGCGCGAGCCCGCGTCGGTGCGCTCGGTGCTGCGCGCACACCGCAGGCTCTTTTTGACCCTCGGCGTCGCGGTGCTGCTGGTCAGCTCGGTGCGCGCCACCCGCCAGACGGTGCTGCCGCTGTGGGCCGAGCACATCGGCCAGAGCCCGTCGTCGACCAGCGTGGTCTTCGGCATCGCCGGGCTGGTCGACACGCTGACCTTCTACCCCTCGGGCCAGGTGATGGACCGCGCCGGGCGGCTGTGGATCGCCGTGCCGTCGATGCTGGTGCTCGGCCTGTCGCAGGCCCTGCTGCCGCTGACCCACACGCTGGTCGAACTGACCGTGGTCGCGATGCTGATGGGCTTCGGCAACGGGATCGGCAGCGGCATCCTGATGACGCTCGGCGCGGACGTCGCGCCGCCGCGCACCCGTTCGCAGTTCCTCGGCGTGTGGCGGCTGTGCGCGGACTCCGGCTCGGCGGGCGGCCCGCTGGTCGTCTCGGCCGCCGCCGCGCTGGGCAGCCTGGCCGCCGGCATCTCGGCCATGGGCGCGGTGGGCCTGGTCGCGGCGGCGGCGCTGCTGCGCTGGGTGCCGCGCTACTCGCCGTTCGCGACGACCGGCACGCGCCGCGCGAGCACCCGCGTCGCCGGCACGGCCGCGCCCGGCCCCCGCTCCCGGCCGTCCCCGTCCCGCCCGGACCACGCGCCGTCCGGCTCCCCGGACGACCAGGGGCGCGACCGCGACCGCGGCCCGTGAGCGCTGCCGCACCGCCGCCGGAGGCGCGCGGAGGCGGCCGGCCGGGCGGCGCGTCGGCGGACGCGCGGACCGGGGCCGGCGGCGTTGTGGGCGCGCTGGACTGCGGCGGACGCACACGCCGGGGCCCGGACGGCCCTGCGCGCTCCCGCCGGGCGGTCTCAGCGGGCGGGTCCCGCTCCCGCGGCGGTACGCCGGCGGATCCTGCCGCGGGAGCGGTCCGGCGCGCGGTCGGCGGGACGGTCGGGGACGCGGTCGGACCCGCGGTCCCCGCTCCTGGCCGCCTTGCGGGCGAGTTCGCGGAAGGCGCGGGCGGTGGGCGTGGCCGGGTCGGCGGTGATGAAGACGACCTGCTGGTCGTCGTCGGGGACGACCAGCACGTCGCAGTCCACCCGCAGCGGCCCTGCCTCGGGGTGGTCGATGGTCTTCGCGCGGTGTCCGGGCGTCCGCACCGGGTGGGTGTCCCAGATGTCGCCGAACTCCTCGCTGCCCTCGCGCAGTTCGGCGAGCAGCCGGGCGAGGTACGGGTCCTCGGGGTAGCGGGCGGCTGCGGCGCGCAGCCGGGACACGGCGATGCTGCCGAACTCCGCGGTGGCGCCGGCGTCCCGGCGTGGACCGCACTCCAGGAAGTACCGCCGGGCCAGGTTCGGCCGCCCGCCGCGGCCGTTCCCGCGGCCGTCCCCGTCCCCGCCGCCGTTCCCGCCGTCGCTCACACCGCCGTCGCCCATCGCGTCGCCGAGGTCGCCGATCAGCCCCTCGATCAGCGCGCCCGCCAGCGGGTTCCAGGCGATCACGTCATACGTGGCGTCGGTGACGACCACTCCGGCGTCGGGGATGCGGTGCATCAGCCCGGCGACGTAGGGCCGCAGGGTGCGGACGGGTCGCGCGGGCGCCGCCTGGGGCACGCCGGCCAGCCGGAAGAGGTGGCCGCGCTCGGCGCGGTCGAGGCGCAGCGCGCCGCCGATGCCGTCGAGGATGCGCGGCGACGGGCGCGGGCCGCGGGCCTGCTCCAGCCGTGCGTAGTACTCCGGGGACATCGCGGCCAGCGCGGCGACCTCCTCGCGGCGCAGCCCGGGCGTGCGGCGGCGCGGGCCGTCCGGCAGCCCGACGTCGGCCGGGCGCAGCCGCTCCCGCCGGTCGCGCAGGAACCGCGCGAGTTCCTCCCTCGCCATGCCCACCACCGTCCTCTCTGCGCCGCCGCGCGCCCCGCGGCGGCATCGCGGGCCGCACCGCGCCCGGCCACGGCATGTGACCTGGGCCGGAGCACCGGGGCCCGCGCCCGCGACACGTCCAGCCTGGCATCGACTGTGCCTGGATCGGGCCCGACGCGGGCGGCATCGTCGTCGGTGACGAGCATTCCACCCGCACCGGTCGCCGGTCTCGGCACGGCTCCCGCGCCGGCCGTCCGCCGGTCCCCTCCCCCGAGGATGGCACGCCCATGAGCACGAGCAGCACCCCCTCCCCCTCCCTCACCGCCGCCGGCGTCCCGCGGGCAGGCGGCGCCGGGACGCTCGGCGACCGCACGGTCTCCCGCGTCGGGTTCGGCGTCATGCAGCTCGAACGCCTGCGGGACGATCCGGACGCGGCGGTCGCGCTCCTGCGCCGGGCCCGGGAACTGGGCGTCGACCACGTCGACACCGCCGAGTTCTACGGCGACGGCTTCTGCAACCGGATGATCCGCGAGGCGTTCCGGCCCGAGGACGACGTGGTGGTGGTCAGCAAGGTCGGGGCCGACCCGAACCCCGGCGGTGAGCGGCCGCTGCGGCCGGCGCAGCGGCCCGAGCAGCTGCGCGCGAGCGTGGAGGCCAATCTGCGCAGCCTCGGGCTCGACCGGATCCCGGTGGTGAACCTGCGCCGGCTGGACACCCGGCCCGGCCTGCAGGCCGAGGGCGACCAGATCGTCGACGTCGACGACCAGCTCGCCGTGATGACGGCGCTGCGCGACGAGGGCAAGATCGGCGCGATCGGGCTGAGCGGCGTCCTGCCGGAGAACCTGCGCCGGGCGCTGCCCGCCGGGATCGTCTGCGTGCAGAACTCCTACAACGTGATCTCGCGCGAGTTCGAGGACATGCTGCGGCTGTGCCGGCGCGAGGGCATCGCCTGGATGCCGTTCTTCCCGCTGGGCAGCGCCTTCCCGGGCTGGCCGAAGGTGACCGAGGTCCCCGCGGTGGCCGAGGCGGCCCGCGCGCTCGGCCGCACCCCCGCGCAGATCGGCCTGGCCTGGCTGCTGCACCACGCACCGAACATCCTGCTCATCCCCGGGACCGCCGACGCGGGCCACCTGGAGGCCAACATCGCCGCGGGCGCGGTCGTGCTCGACGCGGACACCATGGCCGCGCTGGACGCACTGGACGCCGAACACTCCTGACGCCGGGCATTTCTGACGCCGCATCACCTCACCCGCCGCGCGAGGGCCGCGGCGGTGGTCAGAGGCCGGTCACCGCGCTCGTCGCGCTCATCTCGTGGACGAGCACGATCTCGCGGCGCTCACCGGGCGCCAGCCGCGCGGTCCAGCGCACGATCCCGTCGGCGTCGATCTCGTCCGGTGCGGGGCGGCAGGCGTCGGCGAGGACGCGCACCTCGACGGCCGAGACCTCGGAGACGGGCACCCGTTCGCGGATCACCACCTCGCGCGCGGCGCCGTCGCCGGGGTCGTCCAGCCGGGAGACGAACAGCCGCACGGTGCGGGTGACGACGGTGCGCTGGTTGATGCCGGCCAGGCCGGTGGTGTCGCGCCGCTCCTCGACGTGGCGGACCACGCGGAAGGCGTCCTCGCTGCCGAAGCCGAGCCGGACCTCCTCGCCCGCGCCGGCGAAGTCCACGGCGGCGCGGCCCGCGCTGCCGCTGCCGCGCACCAGGTCCACCGGCCCGGCGAGCAGCACGTGCCCGGCGGAGTTGGCGAACCGCGCGGTGGTCACGACCAGCGGCGACAGCTCCGGCGCGCAGGCGTCCTCGGTGTCGCAGGGCGCGGTGAACGACGACAGCGCGACGCGGTACGGCCGGCCGTCGCAGGGGACGCGGACCGGCCGGGGCGCGGTCAGGACGCGCACCGCGCCGCCGTCGTCCAGGCCGGGCAGCGGCGCGCCGCCGGCCGCTCCGGGTCCGGCCGCGCCCCCGTCCTCGGCGCCGTCCGCGCCGTCCGGGGAGTCGCCGCCGACGGTGGCGATGTCCTCCTCGCGCAGGTCGACCTCGATCACCCGGCGCTCCTCGGCGGTGCGGTCGCGCAGCACCAGGAGGTCCTCGGCCAGGTCGGGCGGCGACGCGGCGAGCGTCGGGCGCGCGGTGGACAGCGACAGCCGCACACCGTCCCAGTCCTCGCCGGTGTGCTGCCACACGAACGCGTCGGTCTCCAGCGTCACCGAGCCGCGGTCGTCGGCGAGCCGGGCCCGGTAGGCGGGCCGCCACAGCGCGCAGGGCACGAGGCCGACCACGCGCAGCAGCCCCGGCCCGGCCTCCGGCGCGTCCACCACCAGTTCCACGAAGGCGGTGAGCACCGGCGGTTCGTTCTCGGTCCGGGCCAACGCCAGCCGCGCGGCGTCCAGTTCCTCCTCCACGTCGTGCGATCGGCGGCCGAGCCGGTGCAGTTCGGCGATGCGCGCCTCCGCCTCCCGGTCGACGCGCTCCAGCCGGTCGGCCCAGCGCTCGGGGTCGGCGTCGCCCGCACCCGCGCCCTGCGCGATGTCCCGGTGCAGGTCGGCCTTGGCCTGGCGCACCACGGCGAGCGCGCTCTGCGCCCGCTGCCGCAGTTGCCGTACCTCGCGCGACTCGCGTTCCAGCGCGTCGAGTTCGCGGCGCAGGCGCGAGGCGTCGGGGCCGGGGCGGCCGGGCGGCGCGGGGGTGTAGGCGCGGACCACGCGGGCGTCGACCACGCGGGCACGGGAGGCGCCGGGGGCACGCGGGGCGTCGCCGCCGTCCGGCGCGGCGGTCTCGTCGGACGCGGCGATCTGGCCAGGCGCGGTGATCTGGTCAGGCGCGGCGGCCTCCTCCGGCGCGGTGATCTCGGCGCGCAGCGAGCGGTCCACGGTCAGGGCGGTGACCGGCCCGATCCGCAACCGCTGGACCCCCGCGGCGAGCCGGACGGGACCGGTGCGCTCGACCTGGGCCCGGTCCTCCAGACAGGTGACGGCGGTGACCGGCAGGAAGAGGGCCTCCGGCACGCCCTCGGCGTCGCCGCCGGAGCCCGGACCGTCGGGGCCGAACCCCTGCGGGCCCGCGGCGGAGCCGCCGGTCCCGCCGGACGGTGCGTCCGGCGCGCCGGGCGTCTGCGTGTCGACGGTCATGGTTCAGTTCCTCCGGTTTCCGCCGACGAGCGACTTGCCCGCGGGGACGCGGATCTCGTACCCCCCGGTGAGGGTGGCCGTCCGGCCCGGCGCGAGGTCGATCCGCCAGACCCGCGCGCCGCGCACGTACCTGCCGTCCTGGCCCTCCAGCGGCTCCTCCGCGCGCTCCCAGGCCGGCTGCGCGCGGTGCTCCTCGATGCGGACGTCCTTCTCCTCCGACACCGGGACGCGCTCGCGGACCTCCAGCGAGACGGGGTACGGCAACCGGTTGGCGACCTCGATCTCCACCGTGTGGTCGAGCACGGTGGTGCCGCCCCTGAGCCCCGCGGTCGACTCGCGCATCCGGGTGCGCCGGGCCACCTGGACGCTCTCCGCGACCCCGACGCCGACCGACTGGCGCTGGCCCGGTGCGAGCGTCGGCAGCGCCGCGGTCAGCGCGAAGTCCCCGTCCACCATCACGTCGACGGGTCCGGCGAGCAGCGCGTGCGGCGAGGTGTTGGTCAGCAGCACGGTGCCGAAGACCGCGCTGTCGACGGCAGGGACGCACACATGGCGTGACTCGGTCAGCACCGCCGTCTCGCCGATCGGGACGACGTGCCACCGGCCGTCGGAGGCGACGTCGGCGGGCGCGGCGGTGTCGAAGCGGTAGTCGAACGAGCCGGCCGAGGCCCGTACGTCCACCGCGTGCGCGGGCCGGGGCAGCCGGCCGACCTCGTCGGCCGCCCGGCGGCGCTGCTGCGCGCCGACCCGGCCGAGCCCCGCGGGCGCCGGGCGCAGCGTGCCGCGGGCGTCGGGCGCGTCGGGGCCGGCCAAGGTCAGCGCCGCGTAGTCGAGCAGGTCGGCGCCGGGGGACGCGGGGCCCGGCGGCTGCGCGGAGACGTCTCGCGCCGGGGCGTCGTGCACCGGGGCCTCCCGCGCCGCGCCGAACGCCGCGGACCGCCGTACGGCCATGGCCTTCGCGGCCATCGGCGCGGCGGACCGGCTGCGGCGGGCGCGCTCGTGCACCGCGTCGCCGACGCCGGGCGCCGCGCCGGGCGCGGGCGGCGGCACGCTCGACGGGAAGGGGGCCGAGGCGACGCCTTCGGCGACACCGCCGAGCGCGCCGTCCCGCGCCGCCCCGAATGCCGGCAGGTCCTGCGCGGCCGCGTCGTACCCGGCGAACAACTCCGCGAGCCCTGCTGGCGGTTCACGCCATCCGGGAGCCGCGGGCTCCTGCTGGCTGCGCCCGATCCGCAGCGAGCGCAGCCGCGGCAGATCGGCGCGCCGCAGCAGATCGGCGGTGGACAACCCCAGCCGCACCCCGTCCCAGTCCTCGCCGGTGCGCTGCGCGACGCACGCCCGCAGCACCAGCGTCCCCTCGCCGCTGCGCCCGTCCATCCGCAGCTGGTAGGTGGGCACCCAACTCGCCCCGGGCACGTGGTACTCGACGTCGACGTCGATGACGTCGATCGCGCCGCCGGAACCCCCGGAACCGCTCGAACCCCCGGAGCCCCCGGGGTCGCCCGAGCCGCCGGGGTCGGCCGCCGTGCGGTCCCGCGCCCGCGCGTCGGGACCGGAGGGGGCCTCGGGGGCCCGGCGGTCCCCGGACGCCCCGGCCGCAGCCCCGGAGGTGCGGGCCAGGGTGAGCACCGCGGTGACCACGGGCGTCGCGCGGCCGGTGTCGACCGCCGTGGACGCCTCGTGGAGCCGGGCGCGCAGCACGTCGGCGGCGTGCTCGGCGTCGGCGAGTTCGTCCTCGACGGCGCGCAACCGCCCCTGCAGGAGGCCGAGTCGGCTGTCGACGAAGCCGGCCAGCGCGAGGAAGGACTCGACCGGCGCCCAGCGCGGCGGCTCGCCGCGCCGCGACTGCGGGGGTTCGGCGCGCAGCTCGGCGACCTCGGCGATCTCCTGCTCCAGCCGCTCCTTGCGGTCGCGCAGCCCGGCGCAGCGGTCCTCCGCGTCCTCCAGGTCGAGCCGCACCGCGGGGAGCCGGTTGGCGCGGCGCAGCGTCGCGGTCAGGTCCGCTCGGATGCCGACGACGTGCCAGCCGCCGGGGCCGGCCACCACCCGGCCGCGCAGGGAGTGTTCGACCAGGGTGAGGGGGAACCCGCCGACGCGTACGGTGACGTCGCCGTCCCCCGGCGGGACGTCGACCCGGGCGCGCCGGGTGCACACCGCGCCGGCCGCGTGCACCACGACGGAGGTCAGCGCGGAAGGGGCCGGGGCGTTCTCCGCGGCAGACGAGCCCGACGAACCCGAAGCGTCCGACGAACCCGAAGCGTCCGACGAACCCACCGCGTCCAGCGAGCCCGACGAACCCGAGGCGTCCGACGAACCCGGGCCGCCCGCGGCACCCGAACCGCCGGGCGCGCGCGACGCACCCGCGTCACCGGATCCGCCCGCCGCCCCGGACCCGCCCGCGCCGGCTGCCGCACGCCCGGCCGCAGCGGCCGCGTCCACGTCCTCGCCCACGGTGTCTCCCCGTTTCCCGCGCCGGCCGGTCCGATCCGCCGAACCGCGCGCTCACCCGCACGCGCGAGGCCCGGACGGACAGCTGCCGCCCCTCGATGTCCGTGGTGTCCGCTCACCCGCACGCGCGAGGCCCGGACCCGTCCGTACCCTAGCCCAGACCCGCGGCCCACCGGCGCGGGAAGCCGGTGCCGCGCGCCCGCGCCGCCGCCGGGCGCGCACCGGCCCGGCGGCGGTGTCCCGCCGTCACCTCGCCCGGCCGGCCGGGGCGTCGGGGCCGGCGCCGAAGCGGGCCCGGTACGCGGAGGGGGTCAGGCCGGTGGTGCGGCGCATCAGGGCGCGGAGGTTGGCCGCGGTGCCGAGACCGCTGCGGCGCGCGACGATCTCGAAGCGGGACTCGCCGCGTTCGATCAACCGGCAGGCCAGGGCGAGCCGTTCACCGGTCAGCCAGGCCAGCGGCGTGGTGCCCAGCTGGGCCCGGAAGCGCCGGTGCAGCGTCGCGGGGCTGACCGCGGCGCGCGCCGCGAGGTCGGTCACCGCCAGCGGCGTGTCCAGCCGGGCCTGTGCCCACTCCAGCAGCGGGGCCAGGGACTCGTCGGGCGCGTCCGGCACCGGCCGCTCGATGAACTGCCGCTGCCCGCCGTCGCGGTGAGCGGCGAAGACCAGCCGCCGGCTGACGGAGTTGGCGACCTCGGCGCCGTGGTCGCGGCGCACGAGGTGCAGGCCGAGGTCGAGGGCGGCGGCGCTGCCCGCGGAGGTGAGGATGTCGCCGTCGTCCACGAACAGCACGTCCTCCTCCAGCCGCACCGAGGGGAAGCGGGCCCGGAAGTCGTCCGCCCACTGCCAGTGCGCGGTGGCCCGGCGGCCGTCGAGCACCCCGGCCTCCGCGAGGGTGAAGGCGCCGCTGCAGAAGCCGACCAGCCGGGCGCCGCGGCGGTGCGCCCGCCGTACCGCGTCGAGCACGGCCGGGCGGCGGGGCGTCGCGACGTCGGGCCGGTTGGGCACGATCACGGTGTCCGCGGCGTCGGCCGCCTCCAGGCCCGCGACGCCGGCGAGCGTGAAGAACCCGTCGCGCATCGTGGTGCGCGGCTCCGGCGAGCACAGCCGGAAGTCGTACAGCTCGCGGCCGATCTCGGGACGGCGCAGGCCGAACACCTCGGTGGCGCAGCCGAGTTCGAAGGGGTTGGAGTTCTCGTCGACGATCACCGCGACCCGGTGCGGCGGCGGCCCGGATGCGGCGTGCGAGGATTCTTGCGCCATATGCGATTCCTAGCACTCACCGCGGGACCCGTCCACCACGGAGGATCGCGTCATGGACACCGGACACCGCGCTCACGCGCACGAAACCGACCGCGCGCACGCGCACGAAACCATCGGCCAGGACGCACGGGCGAGCGCGGGAAAGGGCCCGGGCGCCGCGGCGAGCGTGGGAAAAAGCCCCGGCGCAGCGGCGGACGCGGACACGCGCGCCGAAGGGGACGCGGGACCCCGCCCCGCAGCGAACGCCGGCGCGGGCGGCGCGCGGCGCGAGCCCGTCTCCCTCCACGCCGCCCTGGCCTCCTTCGACGCCCTGTGGAGCCCCCGCATCGTCACCCGCGTGAACGACTACGACGTGCGGATCGCCAAGGTGGAGGGCGAGCACGTGTGGCACGCCCACGACGACACCGACGAGTTCTTCCTGGTGCTGGACGGCGAGCTGCGCATCGCGCTGCGCGAGCCGGACGGCGGCGAGCGCACGGTGGAGCTGCCGGCGGGCGCGGTGTTCACCGTGCCGCGCGGCGCCGAGCACCGGCCCTCGGCGCCCGGCGGCGCGGCGATCCTGATGTTCGAGCCCACCGGGACGGCCACCGTGGGCGACCGCCACGACGAGGTCCCGGCACACGTCGACGCGACGACGGGCCACGCGCTCGACCTGTGAGGCCCGCCCCGGAACGGCTCTGCCCGCAGCCGCGCCGCCGGCCCGCGCGGTCCGCCCGCCCGCGCCCGCCCGCTCAGGCCCTCGGGAAGACGTTCTGCCCGGGTGCGAGCAGCCCGTTCGGGTCGTAGCGGTGCTTCACCGAGGCGAACCACGGCCACGCCCGGCCGTACTGGGCCCGCCAGTCGGCCGCGCTCATCGGGATGCTGCCGACCGGGTACTGGGTGCCGCCCGCCGCCCGTACCGTCTCGTAGACCTGGTGGTTGGCGGCGGTGCGCGCGGCGATCGCGGAGGGGTCGGCCGGGTCCAGCGTCCACAGCACGGCGAGCAGGTACGGCACCGGGTCGTCGGGCATCCGCAGCAGCGGGGCGTGCAGCCGGGCGCGGACCAGCGGGTAGAGCAGCACGACGCCGCCGGGTCCGATCTCCTGGCCGGCCAGTCCGTCGAGGATGCCGCGGGACAGGGCGGCCGCCCGGTCGCCGGGCAGCAGCACGTTGAGCCACGGATGCGACCAGGCCCACAGGCCGGCCTGCTGGAGCGCGGCCACACCGGCGGCCAGCCGGTCCAGGAAGTCGAGGTAGGGCAGCGTCTCGGCGGTGACCGCGCCGGAGGCGTCGTAGCGCAGCCCGCTGAGCAGCGCCGCGTCGTCCGGCTCGGGTCCGGCGGGCGGGCCGTACGCCACCGCCTCCAGCACGTAGCCGGTGTAGGCGCCGCCGGCGTCGGTCCCGACCGAGCCCTCCACGTACGCGAAGCGGTCGTCGGCGGCCAGCCGCCGCTGGTCGTCGAGGAAGACGTCGAGGTCGGTGTACGGCAGCAGGTAGTGGCGCACCGACACCGGCGCGGTGACCAGGCGCAGGGTGGCGGAGACGATGACCGCGCACTGGCCGAGTCCGGCGAGCACGGCGTGGAAGAGGTCGGCGCTGCGGGTGGGCGAGCAGGTGACGAGGTCGCCGGCGCCGGTAACGACGGTGAGCGAGGAAACGTTGTCGACCTGCGCGCCGTGCAGATGGCTCTGGCCGCCGAGGCCGCCGACCGACAGGGTGCCGCCGACGGACAGTTCGAGGTAGTCGGTGAACACCGGTGGCGTCAGGCCGTGGCCGGTGGTGGCCCGGACCACCGCGCTCCACACCGCGCCGGCGCCGACCGTCACGCTGCCGGTGCCGTCCGGGTCCGCGGTGACCGGGCCGATGGAGTCGAACGGCGAGGTCTCGATGATCAGCCCGCCGGCCACCTGGGCCTGACCGTTGGTGCCGTGGCCCTGGCCGCGGGCGGCCAGCGGGATGCCGTGGGCGTTGCAGAAGCGGACCATCGCGACCACGTCGGCGACCGAGCCGGGGCGCAGCACGGCGGCCGGGCGGCGGTGCACGATGTGGCCGAAGTCGTCGGCGTCGGCGTCCAGCGCCGCGGGGTCGGTCAGCAACGTCCCGTCGAGCGGCGGCACGTGGGCGAAGGCGCCCGGCGTGTCGTGCGGCCGCGGCGCGTCGGCGGCGCGGGCGTCCGGGTGCGGCGAGCGTGCGCCCGCGGTGATCCAGGACCGGGTCAGCGGGTCGAACGCGATCACCCCCACTCCGGCGACCAGGCCGTGCACGACGCCGCGCCGGCTCAGCGCGGTGCGGTCCGGCTGCGGGGTGAGGCGGGAAAGGGCGGTACGACGGGCGGGCTGCTGGGACATGCTCCCCCTCCGCAGCGGTCGGTGACCTGCTGCTGTGCGGTAGCGGCGGCCCCTGACCGGGGATCGGCGCGATGCTACCCCCCTCGTCCGGCGGTACGTCAGTGCCGCGCCGGGTCCGGGGCGGGGCCGGCCGCCGGGCGGCGGTCCCGCGCGGCCGGTGACTGATCCGGGGCCGCCCGGGGCACTGTCACGGTGCGGCCTCTCGCCGCCGCCGCGCGCCGCGTACGCTCGGTGAGGAACGGGCCTGCGATCAGCCCGGTGACCAGGAACGGTGACCGGGACGACCGGCCGGGACGCGCCCCGGACGGGTGGCCGGGCGGTGATACGGGACGGCGACGAGGGCCGGCGGGCGGACGACCGCCGGACCGGGCGGCCGGATGGGACGCCGTACCGACAGCGGGACCGGGACCGTAGCGGACGGCGGCCGGCGGGCCGACGGCGATGGGGAGGTGGAGCAGTGCGGCACCAGTACGTGCTGTGGACGACGGCGGCCGCGGGCCTCGCGGTGGACCAGACCACGAAGGCGATCGCCGCGGTGAGCGTGGAGGGCCACGAGCCCGTCCACGCGCTGGGCGGCGCGGTGACCTTCACCGCGTTCCGCAACTCCGGCGCGGCCGGCTCCTTCGCGCCGCACGCCACCGTCGTGTTCACGCTGCTCGCGCTGGCGGTGCTCGGCTTCATCGTGCGGGTGGCGCCCTCGGTGTCCCGGCCGGGCTGGGCCGCCGGGCTCGGGCTGATCTTCGCCGGCGCCGGGGGCAACCTCGCCGACCGGCTGTTCCGCACGCCGGGCTTCGGCCGCGGCGCGGTGCTGGACTTCATCCAGGTCGGCCACTCCGGCATCTTCAACCTCGCCGACCAGTGCGTGTCCGCGGGCGCGCTGATCGTCTTCGTCCAGGCGCTGCGCGGCGTGCCCATGCGCGCGAAGCCCGCGGCCGGCCCGCTGTACGAATCCGGCGGCCGGTGAGCCGCGCGGCCGGTGCCGGTGCGGCGGGGTCCGGCGCGGCATCGCCCGCCCGGCCCAACCCGCGGGCCACGTACGATGCGCCAATGGCTGACATGACCGAGACCACGCCCGGCTGGCTCTCCCCGGAACAGTTGGAGAGCACCCGCGCGCACATGCCGATCTTGTACGTCGACGCCGTGCCCGTGCGGGTGGACGACAGCGGGGAGGTCACGCACATCGGGCTGCTGCTGCGGATCGGCCCGGACGGGACGGTCAGCCGTACGCTCGTGTCCGGCCGCGTGCTCTACCACGAGCGGGTGCGCGACGCGCTGATCCGGCACCTGGAGAAGGACCTCGGCCCGGTCGCGCTGCCGCGGGTGCCCGCCTCGCTCCAGCCGTTCACCGTCGCCGAGTACTTCCCGACGCAGGGCGTCACGCCGTACCACGACCCGCGCCAGCACGCCGTGTCGCTGGCCTACGTGGTGCCGGTCGCCGGGGACTGCCGGCCCCGCCAGGACGCGCTCGACCTGGTGTGGTTCACGCCGAACGAGGCCGCGTCCGCGCAGTTGCAGCAGGAGATGCCGGGCGGCCAGGGCGTGCTGCTCAAGCAGGCGCTGGCGCACGTCGGCGCCCTGTCCTGACGCGGCGGCCGACGATGACCCTTCCCGGCGCGGCGGACCCCGGCGGCCGAAGCGGCTCCGGCGACCCGAGCGGCTCCGGCGGCCCGAGAGACCTGAGCGGCCCGGGCGACCTGAGCGGCCCGGGCGACCCCGACCCCGGGCCCGGCCCCGCGGCGCCCTTCCTCTACCCGGACCCGCCGCTGCGCGAACTGGCCGGGCGCGCGCTGGCGCTGACCGCGTCGGGGCGGGCGGTGCTCGGCGTCGTCGGGGAGCCGGGCGCGGGCAAGTCCACCGTCGCGGACGCGCTGCTCGCCGAGGTCGAGCGGCTGCGGCCGGGCGTGGCCGCGGCCGTCTCCATGGACGGCTTCCACCTCGCGCAGCGCGTCGTGGACCGCATGGGCAAGGCGGCGACGAAGGGCGCGATCGACACCTTCGACGCCCACGGCTTCGTCGCGCTGCTGCGCAGGACCCGCGAGGAGACGCGGCAGCCGGTGTGGTGGCCGGAGTTCCGCCGGGAGATCGAGGAGCCGGTGGCGGGGGCCGTCGAGGTCGCGCCGCGGCACCGCCTGGTCATCGTCGACGGCAACTTCCTGCTCGCGCAGGACCCGCCGTGGGACCGGGTCCGCGGCCTGCTCACCGAGGCGTGGTTCCTCGACGCCGACCCCGCCGCCCGCCGCCGGCGCCTGGCCGCGCGCTACGTCCGCTACGGCTTCGCACCGGAGCGCGCCCGGGCCAAGACCGAGGGCGTCGACGAGGACACCAGCCGGGCGATCCGCCGCGGGGCCGGCGCGGCGGACCTGGTGCTGCGCGAGCCGCGCGGGCGAGCCGGCTGAGCTCGCCGGGGCGGCCGGTTCGGGGACCGCGCCGGTCGAGGCCGGCCGTTCTCGGGGGTCCGCACGTCCTGTGGCGCACCCGGTTCCGGGCCGGCGGCCCCCGGGGGCGGTCCGGCTGGTCCGCCGCGCCCGCCGGCACGGGGTCCGGCGTCCGGCTCGCCGACGGGTCCGCGGCGGCGGGGGGGTTGACGCCCCGGCAGCGATCCGGCCCGGCCGCCTGGCTGACGGTCCGTTGACTCGCTTGGTCCAGCACCGCGCGCGGGGCCGGAGCCCGCGTTCCTACGGTGGGGCGTGGGCGCCGAGGAGGAGGTCTTGGGTGGCTGAGGCGGATCGCACGAGCAACCGGACCGGTTACGGGACGCCGACCGCGTACGGGCTCGGACCCGCGCGACCGTACCGCGCGCGGACGGCCCACCGGACGGCGGAGGCGAGCGGGACCGCGGCCGGCGGCCGGAGCGGGGGCGGGGCCCGGGGCGCGAGCGGGAGCGCGGGCGCGCGGCTCGCGGGGCTGGACGGGCTGCGGGCACTGGCGGTCGGCGCGGTGATCGCGTACCACGTGCACGCCGCGTGGCTGCCCGGCGGCTACCTCGGGGTCGACGTCTTCTTCGGCATCAGCGGCTTCCTGATCACGTATCTGCTGGTCGCCGAGCACGGGCGGCGGGGGCGGATCGCGCTGGGCGGCTTCTGGCGGCGGCGCGCGGTGCGGCTGCTGCCGGAGCTGCTGCTGGTGCTGCTGGCCTGCGCGGTCACCGCGCGGCTGGCCGGCGGGGGCGGCACCGGGCTGGGCGACGGGCTGCGCGGGGACGCGCTGGCGTCGCTGCTGTTCTGCGGAAACTGGTGGCAGATCCACCAGGGCGCCGACTACTTCCACCACCTGGGCACTCCCCCGCTGCTCCAGCACCTGTGGTCGCTGAGCGTGGAGGAGCAGTTCTACCTGGTGTGGCCGGTGCTGCTGGCGCTGTGCCTGCGGCTGGTCCGGCCGGTCCGGGGGCGGCGGCGGTCGTGGCCGGCCGCGGCGCTCGGCGTCGCGGCCCTGGGCGGCGCGGCGGCCTCGCTGTGGCGGATGCACGCCCTGGCCGGGCACGGCGCGGGCGGGGTGTCGCGCGCGTACTTCGGCACCGACGCGCACAGCGGGGCGCTGCTCGCGGGGTGCGCGGCGGCCCTGCTGCTGCCGGCGCTTCGCCGGGTCGCGGACCGGCTGCCGCGGCGCGGGCTGACGCCGTTCTGCCTCGCGCTCGGCGTGCTCGCGGTGTTCGCGGCGACCGGGCCCGGCGACGCGACGATGTACGGCTGGGGGTTCGCCGCGGTGGCCGCGGCGACCGCGGTCGTGTGCGCCGGGTGCGCGGCCGGCACCCCGGTCCGGCTGCTCGACGCGGCGCCGCTGCGCCTGATCGGCCGCCACTCCTACGGCCTCTACCTCTGGCACTGGCCCGTCGTGGTCACGCTCGACGCGCTGTGGCCCGCGGCGGGGCCCGCGGGTCGCGCCCTGGCCGTCCTGGTCCCGCTGCCGCTTGCGGTCGCCGGGCAGCGCCTGGTGCTGCGCCCGGTCGCGTCCCTGCTCGGCCGCTCACCCGCCGGTGGAGGGCGCTCCCGGCTGGCGGACGGGCGGTCCCGGGCGGGGGACGAACCGTCTCTGGCAGCGGACGAACGGTCCCTGGTGGCGCCCGGGCCGTCCGCGCGGGTGCTCGGGGCGCGATCTCGCGGCGTACGGGCGCGGCGGGCGGTGCCGGTCGCGGCCGTCGCGGCGGCGGCCGGCGTGCTCGTGCTGAGCCCGGCGTCCGCGCCGAGCGCGTTGCAGCGGCAGCTTCAGGCGGCCGAGCGGTACGAGGCGGGGCTCGGCGCGGACGACAGTCCGGCGCACGCCGGGTCGGCGGCGCGGGGCGGCGGTCCGGACGGCGCGGGCCCCGGCAGCCCGCACACGATGTCGGGAGCCGGCTCCCCTCCTGACGCGCCCACGGGGGCGGCGGCCCCGCCGGACGGCGCCGGAGGCGCGGGCGCCGGGGCGGACCAGGGCGGCGGTGTTCCGGCCGGCGGGGCCGACGGCAGCGACGTCACCATGATCGGGGACTCGCTCAGCCTCGGCTCGTCGCCGGACCTGCACCGGCTGCTGCCGGGGATCGACCTGCACGCGGAGGTGGGCCGGATGATGGAGTCCGCGCCGGACCTGTGCGCGCGGCTGCTGGCCGCGCACCGGCTGCGCGGCACGGTCGTGCTGGCGCTGGGCACCAACGCGGAGTTCGGCGCGGACGTGCTGGACGACGTCCGCGCGGTCATCGGGGCGCGGCGGATGGTGCTGATGACCGTGCGCGGCCCGTTCCCCTGGCAGGACGAGGTCAACGCGGTGGTGCGCGCGTACCACCGCGACCACCCCGAGGTGGTGGTGGACGACTGGTACGCGGCGGCGCAGTCCCACCAGGACCTGCTGTGGATCGACCACACCCACCCTCGCGGCGGCGCCGGCACCGCCCTGTTCGCCGGCCGCCTCGCCGCGTCCCTGACCGCGACCCGGTAGCCCTCCGCCGCCGGGCCCAGGTCGTCGTGGCGGGGTCGCCGACGCGGTCTCAGTGGCCGTGGCCCGCCTCGGCCGGGGCGCGTTCGGGCAGCAGGCGGACGAAGGGCAGGCACAGCGCGGTGATGGCCAGCACGGTGACGAGGCTGACGGTCATCGCGTGGCCCGCGGCGCCGCTGTGGAAGTAGACGGTGGTGACGACCGCGGAGCCGATGGCGTTGGACAGCTGCTGGACCGCGCTGAGCGAGCCGCTGGCGCTGCCCGCCTCCGCCGCGCCGATGTCGCCGAGGGCGATGTCGAAGATGGTGCCGAAGCACGCGCCCATGCCGAGGCCGACGACGAACACCGCGGGCGCCAGCTGCCACAGGCCCACGCCGGTGCCCCGCGCGGCCACCAGCGCGAGCGTCCAGCCGCCGCCGGCCAGGGTCAGGGCCATGCCGACCACCACCAGGCGGCGGCCCAGCTTCGGCCCGAGGGCCATTCCGCCGCCGGCCGCGGCGATGATCCCGAGGGTCAGCGGCAGCAGCCCGAGCGACGTCGCGCCGGCGCTCTTGTGCAGGGCCTGCTGCATGAACAGGGACATCACGTAGACCAGGCCGCTGGTCACGGCGAAGTACAGCAATCCGACGACCAGGCCGGAGGTGAAGCCCCTGTTGCGCAGCAGCGTCGCCTTGATCAGGGGGTCGGCCGCGGTGGTCTGGCGGCGGGCGAAGAGCGCGAAGCACACCGCGCCGAGAAGCAGCGCCGTGACCGGCAGCGCGCCCCAGCCGTTGCTCGACCCCTCGATCAGTCCGAAGAGCAGGCCGAACATGGTCGCGGCGAGCAGCGCGGCGCCGGCGCCGTCGAGCACCACCTCCCGGTCGCGGTCACCGCGCGGCAGCAGGCGGACGGCGAGGGCGGTGCCGACGGTGCCCAGCACCACGTTGATCAGGAAGATCGGCCGCCAGGACCAGCCGCCGATGTCGGCGTTGATCAGGAAGCCGGCCAGCACCGGGCCGCCCACGCTGGACAGGCCCAGCAGGGGCCCGAACAGGCCGAACGCCTTGCCCAGCATCTCGCGCGGGAAGGTCTTGGTCATGATCGCCATGCCCTGCGGGATGAGCAGCGCCCCGAAGGCGCCCTGTACCGCGCGGGCCACGACGAGCAGCGCCGGGTCGGGCGCCACCCCGCAGACGGCGGAGGCGAGGGTGAAGCCGGACATGCCGATCAGGAAGAGCCGGCGCTGCCCGAAGCGGTCGCCGAGCCGGCCGCCGATGACCAGCAGCACGCCCATGGCGAGCGCGTAGGCGGAGCCCAGCCACTTGATCAGGCTCTCGCCGCCGCCGATGTCGCGGACGATGGTCGGCGCGGCGATCTGGGTGACCGTGGAGTCGATCATGTCCAGGGCGTCGGCCACCAGGACCAGGCCGAGGATCGCCCACATCAGCCCGGCGGACGGGCTCGGGCCGCCGGCCCGCGACCGGCCGGAGGCGTTCTGCTTACGCGCGTTCGCGGTGTCGTCCGCGTCCGCCGCGGTGGAGGGTGCCGGCATGGTCCTCATCTCCTCACGTCAGGGGTGGTGTCTCAGCACCCACCACGGTAACGAACATGTTCGTTGAGAACAAGTTCGGCACGAACGCGCTCGTCACGGCCCTGTTCGTAGCGAGCACGTTTGGTACGGTGAGGGCATGGCAGCACGTACGCAGGAGCCGCGCAGCCGCCGCGAGCGGCCGGCCAAGCCGGCGCTGACCCGGGACGGCATCGTGTCGACGGCGGTGGAGATCATGCGCGCCGAGGGGCTGGCGAAGGTCACCACCCGCCGCATCGCCCAGGCCCTGGACACCGGCCCGGCCTCGCTCTACGTCTATGTGAGCAACACCGCCGAGCTGCACGCCCTGATCCTCGACCGGCTGCTGGGCACCCTGGCGATCCCGGTCGGCGGGCCCTGGCAGGAGCGCATCGAGAAGCTTCTCGGCGACTACACGGCGCTGCTCTACGCGCACCCGGAGCTGGCCAGGTCCGCGCTGATCACCCGACCCCGCGGCGAGAACCAACTGCGGCTGGCCGAAGCGCTGCTCGACGCGCTCGACGAGGGCGGCGTGCCGCCGGCGCAGGCGGCCTGGGGCATCGACCTGCTGCTCCAGCAGGCCACCGCGACGGCCGCCGAGCACTCGGCCCGCGACCGGACGGCGGACTCCGAGGGCGAGTGGCAGGCGCTGGTCCGCGCGGTCCACGAGGCGCCGGCCGACCGCTACCCGCACGTCGCGGCGCTGGCTCCCGCGCTGGTCTCGGGCGCGCCCCGGGAGCGGATGCGGTGGATGCTGCACGCGATGCTCGTGGGCATCGGCGCGGTCCCGGTGCCGGAGGACGCGCGGCCGGGTCCGCGGCCGGGTCCGCGGCCGGGGGACGCGGCGCCGCAGTGGACGCCGGAGCCCACGCCGTAGCGCATGCCGATGTCGCCGCGCCGTAGCGCACGCCGATGTCGCCGCGCCGGAGCGCGTGCCGTAGCGCACGCCGGGGCGCGTGCCGGAGCCAGCGCCGTGGCGCGGGCGCGCTCGGTGGGGGCGGGCGCGGGCAGGTCCCGCCGCTTTGACACGATGCAGGGATGACACGCACCTTCGCCACCGCCGGGACCGGACGAGCCGGGCGGGCGGTCGCCGCCTGTGCGGCGCTGACCGCCGTCGCCGCCCTGGCCACGGCCTGTTCCGGCTCCTCGGACTCCCATGACGACGCCGTCCCCACCGCGCAGCCGACGACGCCTGGGCGGCTCAGCGTCCAGGCGCCGGACGTGGACCTGGACATCACCGACGCCGTCGCCCACCTCGACGCCGCCGGCAACGGCACGCTCACGATGACCGTGCGCAACGGCAGCTCCGTCCCCGAGCACCTGGACATGGTGGCGACGCCCGGCGGCGGCCGGGGCAGCATCGTCGGCGGCTCGCACAAGGGCAGCGGCGCGCTGGAGACCGCCGGGATCTCGCTGCGCCCCGGCACCACGGTCGTCTTCGGCGGCTCGGGCAACCCGGTGATCCGCTTCACCGCGGTGCGCGGCGTCACGGCCGCGCACACCCTCCCGCTGGCGCTGGAGTTCGGTGTGGCCCGGCTGGTCCACCTCACCGCGCTCGTCTCCACCTCCTGACCCGCCGCTGACCCGCCGCTGACCCGTACGCCGCGCCTCCGCCCGCCCCGCGGTCGCCGGGTCCGCCGCCGCTCCGCACCGCCACGCGGACGGCCGCCCGCGGAGGGAGTCCGGGGGCGGCGGTAGGGGTCGGGCGAGCGGGTCGGATATGGCCGAAGAAGATGCTGCCCGGGGCCTCGGGGTCGTTGGACAGGAAGTGCTCGCGGACCGCGCGGATGAACTCGTAGCGGGAGATCGCGCCGTCCCCGTCGGTGTCCAGCTTGGAGAACAGCTCCATCGTCTCCGGCGAGTCGTACTTCCAGACGTCTCGCATCAGACGGGCGAACTCGTCCTTGCTGACCTCGTTGTCTCCGTCGGTGTCCACGACGTCGAAGATCGCGTGGCCTCCTCCCTCGGTCACGTTGAGGCGGCTGGTGTCCATGAGCGCGAGGCGGCTGCCGATGACGAACTGGTCCTTGGTGAGCCGGTCACCGTCGACGCCCGCGTGGCGCAGCAGCTCCAGCCAGTGGATCTGGCAGAAGGTTCGCAGCGCCCGGGCCCGGCGGTCGTCCCGTGGCAGCCCGTAGGCCTGGGTGTAGCGGTCGCTCAGCCGCTCGTAGTCCGTCCAGTCGAGGTAGCCGTCGCTGTCGGCGTCCATCTGGTCGAAGGTGCGCTCAAGCCTGATGGTCGTGATGTCCTGCGGCGCGGTGGTCATGGGTGTCCCTCTCGCGATCAGGGTCGGCCGACTCGTCCAGGGTGGATCACGGCCTTGCACCGGGATGCTGAAAGCGCAGGTCATCACCCGATTCGGCGATCATTGTCCGTTCGGCCCACGCGCCTTGGGCCGCCCAGGGCGCGGTCCTCGATCAGCGCCTCCTCGGCGAGCACGGCCTCCTCCGGCAGTCCGGGCGCGCGGCCCGCGGCCTGTTCGGCGTCGGCGCGCTCGTGGGAGGCGCCCGCGTGGCCCTCGTCGGCGTCGGCCTCCTCCAGGGCGCGGTGCACGGTGCTCAGCACGACCGCGGACGCCGCGACGGTGACCGCGCCGAGCACGAACGGCACGTGGGTGTCGTAGTGCTCGACCAGCTTGCCCGCCACGAAGGGGGCGAGGCCGCCGCCGATGAACCGGACGAAGCCGTAGGTCGCGGAGGCGACCGGCCGCGGCACCGGCGCGATGCTCATCACGGCGGTGGTGACCAGGGTGTTGTTGGTGCCGATGAACACGCCGGCCACGATGGTCGCCACGATCACGGCGGTCCGGTCGTCCGGGTACAGACCGATGACCAGGGTGTCGACCGCCATCAGCAGCAGGCTGCCGTAGAGCGTGCGGGCTGTGCCGAAGCGGGACTTGAGCCAGGGGGCGCCGAAGACGGCGAAGACCGCGACCAGCACGCCCCAGCCGCAGAACACCGCGCCGAGCCGGAGCGGCGAGAGGTCCATCAGGAACGGCGCGTAGCCGAGGATGGTGAAGAAGCCCCAGTTGTAGAGGAGTCCGGTGACGCTGGTGGTGGCCAGGCTGCGGTGCCGCAGCGCCTTGATCGGCTCGCTGATCGAGGACGGGTGCTCGGGCCGCGGGGTGGGCGGCACCAGCACGGCGGTGGCGACCAGGGCGATCAGCATCAGCACCGAGACGCCGAAGAACGGGCCGCGCCAGCTGACGTTGCCGAGCAGGCCGCCGAGCAGCGGGCCGCACGCGATGCCGACGCCGAGCGCCGTCTCGTACAGCACGATCGCGCCGCCGAAGCCGCCGCTGGCCGAGCCGACGATGACCGCGAGGGAGGTGGCGATGAACAACGCGTTGCCCAGGCCCAGCCGGCCCGGAAGCCGACGATCTCGCCGATGCTGCCGCTGGCGCCGGCGATCGCGGAGAACACCACGATGAGCACGAGACCGCTGATCAGGGTGCGCTTGGCGCCGATCCGGCTGGACACCCAGCCGGTCACCAGCATCGCCACCGCGGTGACCACCAGGTAGCTGGTGAACAGCAGCTCCACCTGACTGGGGCTCGCCCGCAGCTTGGTCGCGAGCGACGGCAGGATCGGGTCCACCAAACCGATGCCCATGAAGGAGATCACGCAGGCGAAGGCCACCGCCCAGACCGCCTTCGGTTGCCGGAACGGACTCGCCGCCGCGCCCGCCTCGGGTGTGGCTGCCGTACGGCTCATGGGTGCTCCTCTCCTCCGCCCCCCGGTTGTCGCTGTCGGTGACGCACTGCCCCTCGCTCAACTATATTGATAGTCTATATAAATCGTCAATGAAGCCGTCGAGGGAGCCGGAGGACGCGGCATGGACGTGGCTAAGCTTCGGGACATGAGCCGACCCGCCGCCCCGGCCCCCGCCGCCGCTTCCGAACGGACCGGCGCCGGGCGCTCGGCCGGCGCGGTCTACGGGCTGCTGGCCTCGCTGATGCGGCACACCCGCCGCGACATGAGCCTGACGTCGCTGGCGACGCTGTCCACGCTCCGCCGCACCGGGCCGCGCCGGATCACCGACCTCGCGGCGGTCGAGGGCGTCACCCAGCCGTCGGTGACGACGCTGGTGACGAATTTGGAGCGGGCCGGCCTGGTGGAGCGGCGCAGCGACCCGGCCGACCGCAGGGTGGTGCTGGTCGCCCTCACCGAGGCGGGCGCCGACTACCTCGACGCCCGGCGCGAGGCCGGCATCGAGCACTTCGCCGAGCTGATCGCCGAGCTTCCGGCCGAGGACGCCGCCGCGCTGGCCGCCGCGGTCCCGGCGCTGGAGCGGCTGCGCGAGCTGGACGACACACGCCGCGATCCCGGGTCGCCGCCCGCGCACTGAGGTGGTCGGCGCGCGGGTGGGGCGGTTCAGCGCCGGCGGCGGGTGGGGCGGGGCGTGTCGCGCTCACCGCCCGCGGGCTCGATGACCCGCGACCGCACATGCTCGTACGCCATCGTCGTCTGCACGTCGGCCACCTCGCGGCGTTCGGTGAGCCGGTCGATGACGAAGGCGTAGACGCCGTTCACGTCCGGCACGGCGATGTGCAGCAGGAAGTCGAACGCGCCCGAGGTCACGAACATCGCGATCACCTCGGGCAGTTGGTGCGCCCACTCGCGGAAGCCCTCGATCACCGGACGGGCCGGCGGCCGGATGCGCACCGAGATGAGCGCCTGCACCGGCCGCCCGGCCGCCTCCAGGTCGAGCGCCGCGTGGTAGCCGGTGATCAGGCCGCCCTCGCGCAGCAGCCGCACCCGCTCCAGCGAGGTCGAGGGCGAGACGCCGGTCTTGGCGGCCAGCTCGCGGTTGGTCTGCCGTGCATCGTTCTGCAGTTCCCGCAGCAGGACGCGGTCGACCGCATCAAGTTCCACGTTTGCTCCCTTATGCCTGACGATGTGCGCTGACCGGATCAGTATGGCGAACTCCTGGCTAGCTTGTAGGCCATGAGGCGACACGAACACCGGTGGTCGGACGGGAGCGGGCCCGGCGCGGGCGGACACGAGGCCACGGGCGAACAGCGGACGGCGAGCGGACGCGAGACGGGCGGGGGCGGGCGCGGCAGGAGCGGGCTTCGGCGCGGCGGTCGCGGCTCCTTCCGTCCCGGCGGGGCCGGGCTGGTCCTGGCGGCGGCGCTGCTGTGGGGAACCGTCGGGCAGGCGCAGGCGCTCGCGGACGCGCCGATGGACCCGGCGGGGCTCGGCGGGTGGCGGCTGCTGGTCGGCGGCGCGGTGCTCGCGGTGATGGCCCGGCGCGGCCTGCGCGGTCTGGGACCGGCGCTGCGCCGCGGCCTGGCCCGGCCGCTGCTCGTGTGCGCCGCGGCCACCGGCGTCTACCAGGCGGCCTTCCTCTACGCGGCGGCGCGCACCGGGGCCGCGCTGGCCACCGTGGTGGCGCTGGGCGTCGGTCCCGTGGCGACCGGCCTGATGGCGCGCGTCGTGACCGGGGAGCGCCTGACCAGGACGTGGCTGGTCGCCACGGCCGGCGCGGTGGCCGGCTGCGCGCTGCTGCTCGCGCCCTCGGGCGCCGGACCCGACCTCCTCGGGCTGCTGGCCGCGACCGCCTCGGGGATCTGCTATGGCGTGTACACGGTCTACGCCAAGCAACTGGCCGTCGACCACCCGGGCGTCCACCTGCCGGCGGTGTCGGCGCTGGCGCTGCTGCTGGGCGCGGTGCCGCTCGCGCCGTGGATCGCCGCGTCCGCGCCCGCGCTCGGCGGCGCCGCGGGGCTGGGCCTGGTCGCGTGGCTGGGGCTGGCGACCACGGCCGTGGCCTACTGGCTGTTCTCCGCGGGCCTGCCCGCCACCGGCGCGGCGACCGTGGGCACGCTGAGCCTGGCCGAGCCGTTCGCGGCGTCCTTCCTCGGCGTCGTCGTCCTGCACGAGCACCTCACCGCGAGGGCCGCGACCGGCAGCCTGCTGATCCTGGCCGGGCTCGTCGCGGCCTGCGTCCCCACCCGCCGCCGCGGGCCCGCCGCGCCGCGGACCGCCCAGGTCGCGGCCGCGCACGAGGCCGCGACCGTGGCCGGTGCGGAACCGGAGCAGCAGCTCGCACGGGGCTGAGCGGGTAGGGGCCGGAGAGCCGGCACGAGCCGGGAGCG
Source organism: Actinacidiphila sp. DG2A-62 (assembly GCF_035825295.1). NCBI lineage: Bacteria > Bacillati > Actinomycetota > Actinomycetes > Kitasatosporales > Streptomycetaceae > Actinacidiphila > Actinacidiphila sp. DG2A-62. The sequence continues at coordinate 7,624,324 of NZ_JAYMGI010000002.1, read as the reverse complement.
TGCGTCCGGCTCCGGGGGCCTACCGGCCGGCGGCCGTGGCGGACGGCGAAGCGCGGCGCGCGTCCCGCCCGCTCGCCGCCCGCGGATCAGCCGCGGCGCACTGCGCGCGGGTTCACTCCCCGCCCGTCGCGGCGTCGCGCAGCCACGCGGCGAGCCGGTCGGACAGCCGCTCGTGGGCGCGGCGGACCCGCGACTCCACGATGCCGGGGGTCACCTCGGTGACGGCGGCGACCTCGCGGTAGTCGAACTCCTCGACGTCGACGAGGTAGAGGGTGATGCGGACGATCGGCGTGAGCGCGTCCTTCGCGCCGAGGATCACCTCGTCGGCGGTCGCGGGCACGGTCGGGCGGACCCGGCCGGGCGCGCCGGGGTGCAGCGGCTCCGCGTCGAACCACGCGCCGACCAGGTGGCCGAACAGCCAGACGCGCACGGCGCTCTCGGGCCGGGCCGGATGGAAGTCGCGCAGCGCGCGCTCGACGGCGCGCTGGACCAGGTCCTCCGCCGCGGCGCCGTCGGAGGTCATCCAGCGGGCGCCGGCGTAGAGCCGGTCGAGGTGGGTCAGGACCTCGCGCTCGAAGCGCTCGGACCATTCGGGCATCCGACGGGACGACGGACGTACGGCGGTGGTGGTCATCTCGCTCTCCCCCTCGGTCGTCATCGGCCGATCGATGATCGATCGAATCACGCCGAGGGGTGACTTGGCCAACACCGAGTCCGAATCGACGTGATAGGCCGCGGCTATCGAACGCGGCAGTCGGGCCGGACGTCCCGCATGTCCGTGGCGAGCCGGACCGCACCGGCCGGGCGGGCCGCCGCCGCGACGGCGGCGGCCCCCGGGCGTCAGGCGCAGATGCGCTGCTTGACCGCCTCGAACGCCTCGTACTCGGCGCGCTGGTCGACGGGCAGCTGGTAGAAGCCGGCCGTGATCTTCGGGACCGACGGGATGACGACCAGCCGGAACTTCTGGCCGTCGGTGGTGGCTATGTGGAAACGCCCCTGGAGGTCCCGCTTCTTGACCGCGCCGCGGTTGGCGTCGGTGATGGTGACCGGCGCGCCCGCGGTGACCGCGCCCTTGTCCTCGGCGAGCGGGACGATCACCAGGTCGTTGCTGTCCGGCCGGAAGCCGACCGCGTAGTTGTAGACCGTGGTACTGCGGAACACGATGTAGTTCCGCTGCTTCATGTCCGAGGCGTAGACCTTGATGTAGTCCGCGCCGCCGGGAACGGCCGCGTCGAAGGCCGCGTGGATCGCCGCCTTGAGTTCTTCCTTGCTCGCCACTGGTGTGCACCTTCACGTTCGGTCGGTTTCGCGTCGAGATCGGCTCCGCACAGCCTCTGTCCGCCCGCGCGGGCCCCGCGCGCCGCCCGTGTCCCCGGCGGCGCATCGGCGTTGACTGTACAGACAGCCAATCGAAATCCCAACTGCCGCAGGTCGTCCCAACACGCCGTTCGCGCACCGTGGTTGGCGCACGCGTGGTGTGCCGGGCCGGGTCGGCCTCGGGCGGCCGCGCGACGCGGGTGACAATGGGGAACGGATCGGCGGGTGAGCGAGCGGAGACGGGGGTACCGGGTGTCGCCACGGTCGGCGGAGGCGAACGAGGAACTGCGGGCCCAGTCGCGGGAGAAGATCCTCGCGGCCGCGCTGGAGGTCTTCGCGGAGAAGGGCTACCACGACGCGACCATCTCGGAGATCACCACGCGGGCGGGCGTCTCGCGCGGCCTGCTGACGTACTACTTCCCCGGCAAGCAGCGGCTGGTGGACGAGCTGCTGGTGCGCTATCTGGACGGGGTCGCCTCGGTGCTCGACGTCACCGGCACCCCCGACGAGCGGCTCGCCGGGATCATCGACCGCATCGTGGTCGCCGCCGCGACGACCGTGCCGGTGCAGCGGATGGCGCTGAGCCTCGTCGTGAACCCCTCCACCCACCCGCTGTTCGCCGCCGCCGAGGCGCGGATGGAGCAGCGGCTGCGCGAACTGGAGGACGGTCTGCGGGAGTTGTTCGCGGCACGGGGCGCCGAGGACCCGGCGCTCGAAGAGGTCGTGCTGCGCAGCGTGCTGGAGGGCGTCATCTTCAAGGCGGCGGTCTACCCCGACAGCTACCCGGCCGAACGCGTCCGCCGCCGGCTGTACGCGATGTACGGACTGCCCGCGCCCGAGGGCCTGTTGCTCTCCCCGGCGACGAGGAACCGCCGCCGGTCCCCCGGATGCGCGCCGCGCGCTGACGCCGGCCGGGCGCGTACGCCGCCACGGGCCGAGAGCCCCGCGCGCGGTCGCCGCCGTCAGGACGAGAGCGCGGACCGGGCCGCGGCGAGGGCGTCTCGCGCGTAGCCGCGGCCGAACAGCACGGTGTGCACGAGCAGCGGGAAGAGCTGGTGCAGGGGCACGCGCGCGGTCCAGCCGGCGGCGAGCGGCGCGGCCTCGTCGTACGCGGCCAGGACGCGGTCCAGGTGCGGGCAGCCGAACAGCCGCAGCATGGCGAGGTCGGTCTCGCGGTGGCCGCCGTGCGCGGCCGGGTCGATGAGCCGTACGGCGCCGTCCGCGCCCCACAGGACGTTCCCGCTCCACAGGTCGCCGTGCAGCCTGGCGGGCGGCTCCGCGGGGCCGGCCAGCTCCGGCAGCCGGGCGCACACGCGCTCGACGACGACGGCCTCGGCCGGCCGCAGCGCGCCCGCGTCGACCGCGAGCCGCAGGTAGCGCAGCACCCGGTGCTCGGCGTACCAGGAGGGCCAGTCGGGCCCGGTCTCGTTGCGCATCGGGGCGCGCCCGATGGTCGCCTCGCGCGGGCCGCCGGGCGGCGGCGCGCCGAACGCGGGGGCGCCGGCGGCGTGCAGGGCCGCGAGGTCCCGGCCGAACTCCTCCGCGGCCCGTGCGTCCGGCGGTCCCTGCGGGACGTGCTCGGTGACCAGCCAGTGCGCGTCCGCGCCGAGGACGGCCGGGACGCGCACCGCGTCCGCTTCGGCCAGCCAGCGCAGGCCGGCCGCCTCCGCGGCCACGGCGCCGGGGCCGTCCCCGCGCTTGACCACCGCGGCGACGGGCCCGCCGGCGGCCCGCGGGCCGGTGCTTCGGGGAGGGGCCGCCCGAAGGTTGGTGGACCGGGGATCGGTGGACCGGGGGTCCGTGGCCCGGGGGTCCGTGAGGGTGAGCCGGGTGAGGGCCCCGGACATGGGCCGGGGGTCGGTCGCCGTGCGGCCGGTCAGGCGGGCCGCGGCGGCGACGGGGTCGTCGCCGGGCGACGCCGGCGGGCGCCCGCTCACGGGTCGAGGTGGTCGCGGACCCAGTCGAGCAGGCCGGGCGTCGCCGCCTCGATCATCGCCAGGACCTCCTCGAAGCCCTCGTCGCCCCCATAATAGGGGTCCGGGACGTCGAGGTCGCCGTGCGCGGCGGGGTCGAAGGAGCGCAGCAGCCGGATGCGCCCGGGGTCCTCGACCAGGCCGCGCAGCGCCTTCTGATGGCCGCGGTCCATGGCCAGGAACAGATCGGCGTCCAGGTGCTCCGCGCCGACCTGGGCGGCGACGTGCTCGACCGGGTAGCCGTGCCGCAGCAGCACCTCGCCGGCCCGCTCGTCGATGTCCTCGCCGGCGTGCCACGGCCCGATGCCGGCGCTGGTGACCCGCACCCGGTGGTCCAGGCCCTGCCTGCGCAGGTGTTCGGCGACGACCAGGGCGGCGGAGGGCGACCGGCAGATGTTCCCGGTGCAGACGAAGCAGAGATGCACCGCACCAGCCTACGGCCCCGCACCGGTTCGCGCGCGCATCCGAAAACGCACGGCGATACCCGGCCCCCACGGAATACCTGCGCTCTCGGACGCACCGCACGTCCCACCCTTATCAACCGCTCCAGCAGTCAAATGGGCACCGAAAGTATTCGCCATTACCAGCGACCGGATGGGAAAGCGGAGTTGCCGGAGGCGTATACGAATTCACAGTGCGTTCTCGGTTTGCACGGTTCCCAAGTGATCGGTGTGGGCTACCATGACCGCCTGACCACAGCACCATCAACTCGTCCTCAGTACCGCTCAACCCGCACGGACCTTTCGTTTACGGGGACGCGTCAGCGTCGTGGGGGAATCAGTGGAGTTCCGCATACTCGGGCATCTGGACGTTTCAGCCGACGGGCGTTCTGTGCAGCTCGGTGGTTCACGCGAGCGCACCGTCCTGTCGATGTTACTGCTGGAGGCCGGGCATGTGATCTCCGTCGAGCGGCTCATCGACGCGGTGTGGGACGACGACCCGCCGGCCACCTCCCGCGGCCAGATACAGATCTGCATCTCGGCGCTGCGCCGCCGCATCCTGGCCGCGTGCGGCGAGGACCTGATCGACACCCGCCGCCCCGGTTATCTGCTGCGCATCGCCGGGCACGGTTTCGACCTGCACGACTTCGAGGCTCGGGTGAACGAGGGGCGGGCGGCCCGGACGGCCGGCGACCCGGCGGGCGCGGCGCGGGTCCTGCGCTCGGCGCTCGCGCTGTGGCGCGGACCGGCGCTGGCCGACATCGACAGCATCCTCACCCGTCAGGGCGTGGGGAGGCTCGACGAGCGGCGGCTCGCGGTGATCGGCGAGACGCTGGAGTGCTCGCTGCAGGCCGGCGAGCACCACGAGGCGATCGGCGAGCTGCGCGCGCTGGTCGCGGAGCGCCCGCTGCACGAGCACTTCTGGGCGCTGCTGATGGCCGCGCTGTACTCGGCGGGCCGGCAGGCCGAGGCGCTGGACGCCTACCGCGCCGCGCGCACCGCGCTCCGCGACGAGCTGGGGATCGAGCCCGGCAGCGAACTGCGGTCGCTGCACGAGGCGTTGCTGTCCGGGGTGTTCCCGCCGCCGGCCGCGCTCGGCTATGCGGCCCGGCCGCCCGGAGCGGTGCGGACCGCCCCCGGGCAGGGCTCGGGCGGCGGATCGGCCGCGGCGCCGGGGCCGGGCGGGCAGGGGCCGGGCGGGCAGCGGCACGAGCGGGTGCAGGACCGCGTGCCGGAGCCGGGGTACGACCGGGTACGCCCGGACGGCCGCGCGTCGGCGCCGCGTTCCGCGCACCAGGACCCCGCGTATCCGGACGCCGCGCACCAGGACCCCGCGTATTCGGCCGCATACCTGGACGCCGCATACCCGGATTCAGCGGGCCCGGACCCGTACCAGGACGCGTACGGCGAAGAGCCCCGGCGGGAGCCGTACCGGGAGCGGGCGTACCAGGAACGGCGGTACCGGGAACAGGCCCAGCGGGACCCGGAGTTCGAGTCGCGGGACGGGCGCGGGCGCGCCGGCGCGGACGGCCGGGAGTCCGGTCGTGGCGTCGGCGGGAAGCCTTTCGTCGCAGCGGCCGACCGGGGGCCGGGCCAGGGCACGGCCGGGGCTCACGGCGCGGATCCGACCGCGGCCGCAGCGCCCGCCGCATCCGGCGCCGCGGGCGCCGGGTCGGGAACCGCGGCCGGCGGACCGTCCGCGCAGGCGCGTTTCGGCGCGGGCTCGAACGCCGGCGCGTTCGCCGACGTCGCGGCCGGCGCGGTCCGTTCGCCGAGTCTGCTGCCCGCCGCGATCCCCGACTTCATCGGCCGCGACGAGAACGTCGAGTCCGTGCTGCGGCAGTTGCGCGCGCACGACGGCGGGCACGGGCGCGGGCAGGCCGTGCCGATCTGCGTGATCGTGGGCCCGGGCGGCGCGGGCAAGACGACGCTCGCGGTGCACGTGGCGCACCGGCTGGCCGCGGAGTTCCCGGACGGGCAGCTCTTCGCCGATCTGCGCGCGGGCGACCGGCCGGTGAGCCCCTCGGACATCCTGGAGCGGTTCCTGCGCGCGCTCGGCGTCCTCGGGCCGAGTGTGCCCAGGACTCTGGAGGAGCGCGCCGAGCTGTTCCGCGACCTGGTCAGCGACCGTCGGCTGCTGATCGTGCTGGACGACGCGATGACCGAGCGGCAGGTGACCTGTCTGCTGCCGGGCACCGCGGACTGCGCGGTGCTGGTGACCAGCCGGCGCCGGCTGACCGGACTGCCGTCGACCGGCCGGGTGGAGATCGGCGCGCTGAGCGAACCCGGCGCGGTGGAGCTGCTCACCCACTTCGTCGGCCCCGAGCGGGTGGCCGCCGATCCGGAGGGCGTCGCCGAACTGTCGCGGCTGTGCGGCAGGTTGCCGCTGGCCCTGCGGATCTGCGCGGCGCGGCTGGCCGCGCGCCCGCACTGGAGCGTCGCGGACCTGGTGGACCGGCTGCTGGACGAGTCGCGCCGGCTGGACGAGCTGGGCCACGGCGAGATGACGGTTCGGGCGAGCATCTCGCTGACGTACGACAGCCTTTCGGACGACGCGCGGCTGCTGTTCCGCCGGCTGGCGCTGCTCGACGTGCCCAACTTCGCGGCGTGGGTGGGCTCTCCGCTGCTGGAGGTCGACGTGCTGCGGGCCCAGGAGGCCCTGGAGGTGCTGGCCGAGGCGTACCTGATCGACGCCAGCCCCGGGCCCGGCGGCCAGGTGCGCTACAGCTTCCACGACATCACCCGGCCGTTCGCGCAGGAGCGGCTGGTCGAGGAGGGCGCGGACGAGCGCGGCGCGGCGCTGGAGCGCTGGCTCGGCGCGCTGCTGTCGCTGACCGGCGAGGCGCACCGGCGCGAGTACGCCGGCGGGTTCCTGGAGCGGCGCAGCCCGGCCAGCCGGTGGCGGCTGCCGGACCGCCTGGTGGAGCGGCTGCTCGCCGACCCGCTGGCCTGGTACGAGCAGGAGCGCAGCGCCATCGTGGCCGCGGTGCGCCAGGCGGCGGTGTCCGGGATGGTCGAGCACAGCTGGGACCTGGCGCTCAGCTCGGTGACGATCTTCGAGGCGCACTGCTACTTCGACGACTGGCGGGAGACGCACGAGGTGGCGCTGAAGGCCGCCTGCCGGGCGGGGGACCTGCACGGCGAGGCCGCGATGCGCTACTCGCTGGGGTCGCTGCACATGTTCGAGCAGTCGTCTGCGCCGGCCAAGCGGCAGTTCGACCAGGCGTACGCGCTGTACGAGCAGTTGGGCGACGACCACGGCGCCGCTCTGGTGCTGCGCAACATGGCGTACCTGGACCGGCTTGCGGGGGACCTGGTGTCGGCGCGGGCCCGCTGGGAGGCGGCGCTGGGCGTCTTCCAGGTGTCGGGCGACCGGATCGCCGAGGCGCACGTGCTGCACAACATGGCGCACGCCCACCTGGATTGCGGCGAGGAGGATGCCGCGCTGGAGCTGCTGGCGCGCGCGGACGCGATCTGTCGCCAGGTCGGCAACCGCAGGGTGGCCGCGCAGGTGCAGAACCGGATGGGCGAACTGCACCTGCGCAAGGGGCGGTTGGACGAGGCGTACGCGGCGTACAGCGCCGTGCTGGAGAGCGTGCGCGCGGCGCGCGACCGGGTCGGCGAGTGCTACGCGCTGCTCGGGCTCGCCGCGGTGGACCGGCGGCGCGGCCGGCCGGATGCGGCGGCGGCGCGGCTGACCGAGGCGCTGGACCTGGCGGTGGGGTCCAGGGCGCGGATGGCGGAGAGCAGGGTGGCGCTGGCGCTGGGCGAGGTGCTGCTGGCCGGTGACCTGGAGGCCGCGCAGGGGTATGCCCAGCGGGCGCTGCGGGGGTTCGAGGCCATCGGCGCGACGCTCCAGCAGGCGCAGGCGATGGTGCTGCGCGGCCGGGTCAGGGCCGCGGCCGGCGAGGCGGCCGGGGCGAAGGCGGACTGGCAGGCGGCGGGCGGGGTGCTGGCGGGGCTGCACGTCGGCGACGGCAACGTGGCGCTGGCCGACGAGATCAGGTCGCTGCTGCGGGGTGGGGTGGCGGGCGCCGCCCAGGGCGCGGCGCCGGATGCGTCGCAGGGGGCGTCGCAGGCCGGTGCGGGCGTCGCCGTCGGGCCGGCGGTGCGGGCGGTCGCGGGGGCCGAGGGGCCGGCGGACTGAGCGGAGCCCGGGGCGGGGGTCGGCCGGAGGCCGGGGACGGCGCGCGGTCGGGCGGGGCGAGATCGGGCGGGGCGAGATCGGGCGGCGAGGGGCCCGTACGGCGCGGAACACCGGACCGGCGGTGCCGCTCGCGGGCGGTGGGGCCGCGCGGTCAGTCCCAGATGGTGTTGTCGGGGCTCGCGGTGGGGTCGGTGGTCGGGACCGGCGCGGGGGTCGGGTTCGTCGGGTTCGTCGGGTTCGTCGGGTTCGGCGCCGGGGCGTCCCAGATGGTGTTCGCGGGGCTCACGACCGTGCCGCCGGCAGCGCCCGCCGTGCCCGCCGTGCCCGTGCCGTCCGCGCTCACCGCGGCGTGGTGCGCGGGGGCGGGCCGGTGGGTCGCGGCCAGGGCCGCGCCGCCGCCGGTCAGGGCCAGGAGCAGGGAAGCCGCGGTGATGCCGTGGCGCAGGGTGCGAGCCGTCATGATGCCGTCTCCTTGGGGCGGGGAGGTCGCGGCCGGCCCGTCCGGGTCCGCCGCTTTCGATGACACCGATGGTTCGGCAGGCCCCTTTCGGTCCGTCCTCGTGCCGCTGCCGGCTCGCTATCGCCTCGCTCTCGCCGCGCACCGGCCGGCGCGGGCGGCCGACGGGCGCGGCGCGCGGGCGATGGCCCGGTGATGGGGCGGCGATCGCCGGCGATGGCGCGGCGAGAGCGGGGCGATAGCGGCGCTCCCCACTCTCGTGCGAGGCGCCGGCTCCGGCGCCGTTGCCCCAGGTCCGAAGCGGAGACGGTGATTCCCATGAGCCTCGATGTCCACATCGTGGACAGTTCGTTCGGTGTTCCGGCGGCGGACGTGAACGTCCTGCTGCGCCGGCAGACCGAGTCGGGCTGGCAGGAGGTGGTGCGCGGCCGCACCGGCCAGGACGGCCGCCTCTCGGTCCTGGCCGACGGGCAGGTCTCGGCCTCCGTGTACCAGCTCGTCTGCGACCTGGACGCGTACTACGCCATCCTCGGCGCCGCGGCGCTCTTCCCGCGCGCGATCGTCGAGTTCCGGGTGATCGAGCCGGAGGCCGAGCTGTGTCTGCCGATCGTCGTCTCCGCGCACTCGGTGCTCAGCTACCGGGGCAACTGAACGGACCAGGGCGCGGGGGCGGTCGTGGGCGGCGCGGTCGCGGGTGCGGGCGGGAAGACGTCCGCGGGCAGCGGGTCGCGGGCGGCGCCGTCGAGGAGGGCGCCGACCGTGGCGTCCGGGACGTGCAGCAGCCGGCGCGCGCCCGCGGCGATCGTCCGCAGCAGCTCGGGCACGGCCGCCTGCGGGACCCGTGCCGGGTCGACCCGCAGCGTCAGCTCCGCCCACCGCGATCCGTCGCCGTTGACCCGCAGGTAGAACGGGTGTCCGGCGTTGCGGGCCGGCGGCGACCAGTCGAGCGTGGCGTCGGGCACGGTCGCGGCGGGCGTCGCCGCGGGCCCGGTCCCGGTCCCGCCCCGGGTGTCGGGCCGCGGTCCGGGCCCGGACCCGCCGTCGTCCTCGGGCGCGGTCACGTAGTTGAACCAGCAGTCGTGCGTGAAGGCCGCCCCGTCGGGGCCGGGGGCCGCGGCGGCGAGCGCGGCGGCGGCGAGCGCGGCGGCGGCGTCCACGTCGTAGCAGCCGTGCCGGTAGGCCAGCAGGGCCTGCAGATGGGTGCGTTTGACGAAGGCCGCGAGCGGCGCGTCGCGGTCCACCGGGCAGGGCAGCGGCACGAGTTGGTTCATCGTGCTGATCACCGGCAGCCACGCGGGGTCGAAGCGGTTGGCGCACATCAGGCTCAGCGTCACCGCGTCCCGCCCGAGCAGTCCGGCCAGCGCCGCGGCGGTCAGCGCGGTGAGCAGGCTCTGCGGGGACACCTTGTGCGTCCGCGCTCCCTCGGCCAGCAGCACGGCCAGCCCGTGGGAGCGCAGGGTGGCCTGCACGCGGCGTTCGTACGGGGCGCCGCCGGACCCACCGCGCGGGTCCGAACTCCCGCCCAATGCGGGCAGATTGTGCAGCGGCCCGGTGTCCAGCACGCGCCGCCAGTGCTTCTGCGCGCCGCGTCGGCGCGCGGCCCACGCGTCGCCGTGCTGGAGCGCGGCCAGTGCGCGGGGCGCGGGCGCGACGACGGCCGCCGCGCCGGCGTCCTCCCGTGCCGCGAGCCGCAGTTCGCTCTCCAGCGCGCGGATCGCCCACACGTCGACGACCATGTGCGACATCGACACCGCGAGCCACACGGGCCGGCCGCCCACCGTGATCAGCACGCCGTGCCAGGCCGGGGTCGCCGACGACCGGGAACGGCCGCGCGTACAGCTCACGCAGCACCTGCTGGGCCTCCAGCGGGTCGGGGTGCGGGAGTTCGACCCGGCCGAGGGTGAACGGCAGCTCGTCGTGGACCCGTTGGAAGGGCTCGGACGAGCCGCTGGCGGGGCCCGCTGCCGTCGTGGACGCGGTCCCGGCCGTCGCGGACGCGGCCCCGGCCGTCGTGAACGGGTCCCGCCGGGCGTGGAACGTCGTGCGCAACGCTTCATGACGGGCCGTCAATCGCCGCAGCCCAAGGCGCACTTCGGACTCAGTGAGGCCGGTGACGTCCCACAGGGCGGGGACGTTGACCTCCATCAGCCGGTCCGCGGCGAAGGTCTCGATGGAACGCCAGGTCGACAACTGGCCGAACGTGAGCGGGGCCTCGACGGCCATGGTCCCTCCGGGTGCGTGCTGGTCGGTGGTCAGTGGTCGTGGTCGGCGGCGCCGGCGGCCCCGGGACGTACGGTCGGGGAGCCGGCGCCGCGCGGGCGGGCGCCCCGGGTCACCCCACGAGGGTGCACACCACTCGGGTACAGACGACCTCGCGCATACGGTTCCACCTCCTTCCGGACTCGCCCCCGCCGCCTCGGCGGGAATTTCCGGTGCGGCGGCTTACCACTTATCCAGCCGCCGCCGCACCTCGTCAATCCGCGCGCGCTGGCAGCAAGTTCCCGGCAGTTCTCTGCCATCGCCACACCCCCTGAACAGCCTTGACGTGCCGAGCGCCGCCCCCGACGATTCCTGGTGTCACCGGAACACGGGACGAACCGAAGAGCCCACCGCGCACCGCGCGGCGGAATACGACGTCGCCGTCGTTCCTGAATTCCCCGCAGATATGCGCAGGTATTCGACTGCTCCACGCCGCCGTTCCCCGCATTCCGGGACGGCGAAAGCGGAACCACGCGGAATGCGAATGCCGGCCCGACCCGCGTACGGGCGGCTCGGCACAGCCCGGCCGGTCCGACCGGCAACGGAAACGCGATGCGCACAGAAAGGTGGGTCATGTCCGCTCAGTCCCATCGGCCCTCGGGCGGCGAGCCCGTCGCCGTCATCGGCATGGCCTGCCGGCTGCCCGGCGCCGACGGCCCGGAGGCGTACTGGCGGCTGCTGAGCGAGGGCCGCGACGCGGTCGGCGACGCGCCGGCGGACCGCCGCCCGGCCGGTGGACGGCGCGGCGGGTTCGTCGCGGACGTGGACCGCTTCGACGCGGCGTTCTTCGGCGTGTCCCCCGGTGAGGCCGCCGCGATGGACCCGCAGCAGCGGCTGGTGCTCGAACTGGCCTGGGAGGCGCTGGAGCACGCGCGGATCGTGCCAGCCGACCTGGCCGGCAGCGGCGCCGGCGTGGTGGTCGGCGCGATCGCCGGGGACTACGCGCTGCTGCACGACCGGGCCGGCGGCGCGGGCGGAGCCGACAGCGGGAGCGCGGACGGGCGCCGGGGCACGGGCGGGAGCGAGGGCGGGCGGCACGACGTCGCCGGCACGCACCGCAGCATGATCGCCAACCGGGTCTCCCACCTGCTGTCCCTGCACGGGCCGAGCCTGACCGTGGACTGCGGGCAGTCCTCCTCGCTGGTCGCGGTGGAGCTGGCCTGCGAGCAGCTGCGGCGCGGCGCCGCCACCGTGGCGCTGGCCGGCGGCGTCAACCTCAACCTGCTGCCGGAGACCGACGACGCGCTCGGCCGGTTCGGCGCGCTGTCCCCGGACGGGCGCTGCCACACCTTCGACAGCCGGGCCAACGGCTACGTCCGCGGCGAGGGCGGCGGCCTGGTCGTCCTCAAGCCGCTCGCCGCCGCCGTCGCGGACGGCGACACGATCCACGGCGTCATCCTGGGCGGCGCGGTCAACGCCGGCACCGGCGCCCACCTGACCGTGCCGGACGAGCAGGCGCAGCGACAGGTCGTGGAGCAGGCGCTGCGCGCGGCCGGCGTCCGCCCCGACGAGGTCGGCTACGTCGAACTGCACGGCACCGGCACCGCCGTCGGCGACCCGATCGAGGCCGCCGCACTCGGCGCGGCGCTCGGCGCGGTCCGCGCGGAGGCGGGCCTGCCGCCGCTGCTCGTCGGGTCCGCCAAGACCAACATCGGCCATCTGGAAGGCGCGGCCGGCATCGCCGGACTGCTGAAGGTGCTGCTGGCGCTGCGCCGGCGCACCGTGCCGGCCAGCCTCAACTTCGTCACGCCCAACCCCCGTATCCGGCTGGCCGAGTTGGGCCTGCGCGTCGCCGCCGAGCCGGCCCCTGGCCGGACGGCGCGGTCGCGGGCGTCAGCGCGTTCGGCATGGGCGGCACCAACTGCCACCTGATCGTGGCGCCCGCGCCCGAACAGGCGTCGCGCGACGCGGACTCGGGCGAGCGGACGGGCGCGGAGACGGGCGCGGAGACAAGCGTCGACGCCGGCACGGGCGACGGTGCGGGCGCGAGCACCCGAGAGGTCGACGGCGCGGGCGCGGGAGAAGGCGACGGTGCGGGCGACGGCGTGAGCGCGCCCGCCGCCGGGGCCGCGGCTCCCGGCCCGGCGCCCCGGACCACCGTGTGGACGCTGTCCGGGCGTTCGGCCGCCGCGCTGCGCGGCCAGGCCGCGCGGCTGGCGGAGCACCTGCGCGAGCACCCCGGCCTCGCCGCCGCCGACGTCGCCGTGTCGCTGCTGCGGACCCGTTCCCGCTTCGAGCACCGCGCCGTGCTGTTCGGCGCGGACCGGGCCGAACTGGTCGCGCGCGTCGCAGAGTTGGCCACCGGGCTGCCGGGGGCTTCGGTCACCGTCGGGCGCGCGGCGGCCGGCCGGCGGGCGTTCGTCTTCCCCGGCCAGGGCTCGCAGTGGCCGGCGATGGCCCGCGGTCTGATGGACGTGCCGGGCCCGTTCGCCGAGCGGCTGGCCGCGTGCGCCGAGGCGCTCGCGCCGTACACCGACTTCGACCTGATGGACGTGCTCCGGCAGGCGCCCGGCGCGCCCGGCTTCGACCGGGTGGATGTCGTGCAGCCGGCCCTGTGGGCGGTGACGGTCTCGCTCGCCGAGGTGTGGCGGGCGCGCGGTGTGCGCCCGGACGCGGTGCTCGGGCACTCGCAGGGCGAGATCGCCGCGGCGACCGTCGTCGGCGCGCTGGGGCTGGACGACGCGGCCCGGGTCAGCGCGCTGCGCAGCCGACTGCTGCGCGGGGTCAGCGGCGCGATGCTCGCCGTGGCGGCACCGGCCGCGGCGGTCGAGGGGCGCATCGCCGGTCTCCCCGGTGTGTGCGTCAGTGTGGTCAACAGCCCTGACGCCACGGTCCTTTCGGGGCCCGAGGCGACGCTGGCCGAGCTGGCCGCGGGCTTCGAGGCGGACGGCGTACGGGCGAGGGTGCTGCCCATCGACTACGCGTCGCACTCCCCCGCGGTCGAGCCGCTGCGCGACGAACTCCTGGCCGCGCTGGACGGGATACGCCCGCGGTCGGTCGACATCCCCTTCTACTCCTCGGCGTCCGGCGGCCTGATCGACACCGCCCGGCTCGACGCCGGCTACTGGTACGACAGTCTGCGCAACCCCGTGCGGTTCTCCGAGGCCACGTCGGCCGCGCTCGCCGACGGCTGCGCGCTGTTCGTGGAGAGCAGCCCGCACCCGGTGCTGACCGGCGCGGTCACCAGGACCGCGGAGCACGCGGGGTACGAGGCCGCCGCCGTGGGCACGCTGCGCCGCGACGAGGGCGACGGCACGCGCGTGCTGCGCAGCCTCGCCGAGGCGTACGCGGCCGGCGCGGAGGTCGACTGGGCGCAGGAGGCCGCGCCGGACGGGGCGCGCGTGGTGGACCTGCCCACGTACGCGTTCCAGCGCGAGCGGCACTGGCTGGAGGGCGCGCCGGCCGTGCGCGGTGGCGGCGCGCGGACCCGGCGCGCGGGCGGGCGGGCGCGGCACGCCGCGGCCGTGGCACGCCCCGGGGCGACTGCCCCGGCACGCGCGGGCGAGCCGTCCGGCGCCGTACGCGATCTGGTCGCCACCGCCACCGCCGCCGTCCTGGGCCACGCGGACGCCGCCGCCCTCGACGCCGGGCGCAGCTTCACCGACCTCGGGCTGGACTCGCAGGGCACGGTCGACCTCTGCAACCGGCTCAGGTCCGCGACCGGGCTGCCGCTGCCGAGCACGCTGCTGTTCGAGTTCCCGAGCCCGAGGCGCGTGGCCGCGCACCTGGCCGGGCTGCTGGCGGAGCAGGCGGTAGGCGGCGCTGACGCGCTCGCGGGGACGGACGCCGGGACCGGCGCCGACGCGGACGCGGACCTGGACTTGGACCCGGATTGGGACTTGGACCGGGATCGGAACCTGGACCGGGACGCGGACGCGGAGACATACGCCGAGACGGACGCGGACCTGGGGGCGTACTCCGGCCGCCTCGACGACGACGGGGACGACCCGGACGCCGAGCCGATCGCCGTCGTCGCGATGAGCTGCCGCTACCCCGGCGGCGTCGCGAGCCCCGACGACCTGTGGCGGCTGGTGGCCACCGGGACGGACGCGATCGGCGAGCTGCCGTCGGACCGCGGCTGGGACCTGGACGAGCTGCTCGGCCGGGACGGCTCGCCCGGCGCGTGCGCCGCGCCGCGCGGCTACTTCCTGCACGAGGCGCCGCTGTTCGACGCGGCCTTCTTCGGGCTGAGCCCGCGCGAGGCGCTGGCCATGGACCCGCAGCAGCGGCTGCTGCTGGAGACCGTGTGGGAGGCCCTGGAGCAGGCCGGGCTGCGGCCCGGCGCGCTGGAGGGCGAGCCGGTCGGCGTCTACGTCGGGGCGATGGCCTCGGACTACGGGCCGCGCCTGCACCGCCAGGACGGCGGCGCGGACGGCCACTTGCTGACCGGCACCGCGTCGAGCGTGCTGTCCGGCCGGATCGCGTACACGCTGGGCCTGCGCGGCCCGGCGCTGACCGTGGACACCGCGTGCTCGTCGTCGCTGGTCGCCGTGCACCTGGCGGTACGGGCGCTGCGCCGCGGCGAGTGCCCGCTCGCGCTGGCGGGCGGGGTGACCGTGATGTCGACGCCGGGGATGCTGACGGAGTTCAGCAGGCAGGGCGGACTGGCCCCGGACGGGCGCGCCAAGCCGTTCTCCGCGGACGCGGACGGGACGTCGTTCGCGGAGGGCGCGGGCGTGCTGGTGCTGGAGCGGCTCTCCGACGCGCGGCGGCGCGGCCACCCGGTGCTCGCGGTGATCCGCGGCACCGCCGTCAACCAGGACGGCGCGTCCAACGGCCTCACCGCCCCCGACGGCGGCGCCCAGCGCGAGGTCGTCCGCCAGGCCCTCGCCGACGCGCGGCTCACCGTCGACGACGTCGACGTGATCGAGGCGCACGGCACCGGCACGAAGCTCGGCGACCCCGTCGAGGCGAACGCGCTGATCGCCACCTACGGCCTCCGGCCCGGAACCCCCCACCCGGCCGCCTCGACCCCCGAGGCCGAGAAGCCCCCGACCGCCCCGGCTGCCCGTGCCTCCTCCGCGTCCGCGGAGACGTACGCCGGCCCGACACCGACCGCCGGCTCCGCGCCCGCCGCGACGACGCCCCCCGGCCCGGACCACGGCTCCGCGCCCGCCGGGTCGCCGCGCGACGCCGCCCGAGGCGCGGACGACGGGACGACGCACGGCCGTGTCCCGGCCATCACCTCCGCCACGCCGACCGCCACGCCGGCGCCGGCCGCCGCAGCGAACGCCGCCCGCCGCGCGGACGTGACATCCGCCACCCTCCCCGCCGCCCACGGCAGTTCGGACACCACGCCGACCGACGGGACTACCGCGGGCGCCCCGCCGGCGGACGGACCCGCGTCCACCACCGGCGGCAGCCCCCACAACACCCCGACCCGCGGAACCCTCACCACCACCACACCGACAGGCGAACCCACGCCCGCCACCGCACCAGGCGCCCCCCACCACCCCGCCGCCACCGGCACCACCCACGACACCGCGACCCCCGAGACCCTTTCGGCGCCGGCAGGCGAGTCCGCGGGTGGGGAGCGGATCGTGTGGGTCGGGTCGGTCAAGGGGAACGTGGGGCACACGCAGGCCGCCGCCGGGGTGGCCGGGGTGATCAAGATGGTGCAGGCGCTGCGGCACGAGGTGCTGCCGGCGACGCTGCACGCGCGGCGGCCGACGCCGCGGGCGGACTGGGACGCGGGCCGGCTGAGGCTGCTGGGCGAGGCGCGGGCCTGGCCGCGCGGCGAGCGGGTGCGCAGGGCCGCGGTCTCGTCGTTCGGGATCAGCGGCACGAACGCGCACCTGGTGCTGGAGGAGGCTCCGCGGCAGGACGCGGCGGCGGACGAGGTCGCCGAGCCGACGCCCATGGCGTGGGTGGTCTCCGCGCGGACCGCGCAGTCGCTGCGCGCCCACGCGGGACGGATCGCCGGGGCCGCGGCGGACAAGGCGCCGGCGCGCACCGCGCGGACCCTCGCGGACCGCACGGTGTTCGCGCACCGCGCCGTGGTCCTCGGGTCCGGGCGCGAGGAACTGCTCGGCGGCCTCGCGGCGCTGGCCGAGGGCCGGCCGCCGGCGTGGTCGAGGGCCGCGCTCGCGGCGCCGCGGACACGGCCGTGCTGTTCACCGGCCAGGGAGCGCAACGCCTGGGCATGGGCCGCGCGTTGTACGACGTCTTCCCCGCGTTCGCCGCCGCGTTCGACGAGGTGTGCGCGGCGCTGGACCCGCATCTGGACCGCCCGCTGCGGGACGTGGTGTGGGCGCGGCCGGACAGCGCCGAGGCGGCGCTGCTGGACCGGACGCGGTACGCCCAGCCCGCGCTGTTCGCGTTCGAGACCTCCGCGTGGCGGCTGCTGCGGACGCTGGGTGTCACCGCGCGGAGCGTGGCCGGGCACTCGGTGGGCGAGTTCGCCGCGGCGTACGCGGCGGGCGTGTGGGAACTGGCCGACGCGGCGCGGCTGGTGGCCGTGCGCGGCCGGCTGATGGACGAACTCCCCGGCGGCGGCGCGATGGTGGCGATCGGCGCGGGCGAGGAGGAGGTGCGCGCGGCACTGGCCGGGCACGCCGGCGAGGTCGGCCTCGCGGCCGTCAACGGGCCGCGTGCGGTGGTGATCTCCGGGATGGCGGGGGCGTGCGAGGAGATCGCCGCGACGTTCGCGGCCCAGGGGCTGCGCACCAAGCGGCTGACGGTGAGCCACGCCTTCCACTCCCCGCTGATGGAGCCCGCGGTGGCCGCGTTCCGGCGCGAGGTCGCACATGTGACCTTCGCCCAACCCCGGTTGGCGTACGCGTCCACGGCCGACAGCGCGCTGTCGTGGACCGACCCTGGCTACTGGGCCGAACAGATCCGCGCGGCCGTGCTGTTCGCCCCGGCGGTGGGCCGGCTGGTCGAGGCCGGTACCGGTGTGCTGCTCGAAGTGGGGCCCCAGGCGCACCTTGCGGGCATGGTCCGCGAGACCCTGGCCGGCGGGCGGTCCGCGGTATCCACGGCATCCACGACATCCACGGCGTCTGCGGCGTCCGCGGCGTCTGCGGCGGCCCCCGCCGTCGCCGCCATCGCGCGCCGCGGTCGCGGCGAGCACGAGGCGCTGCTGCAGGGCCTGGCCGAGGCGTTCGCCGCGGGCACGCCCGTGGACTGGTCGGCGACCGTACCGGCGGGCGCCCGCGCCGCGTTGCCCTCGTACTCCTTCGACCGCCGCCGCTTCTGGCTGGCCGACCCGGCGGACGGCGCCTGCGGGGTGCTGCACCGTACGACCGCGGTCGCCGCGGACGGCGGGCTGCTGCTCGACGGACGCTTCTCCCGCCGCTCCGCGCGGTGGCTCGGCGACCACGTGATCGGCGGCGCGACCGTCGTGCCCGGCACGGCCGTCGCCGGACTCGCGCTCCAGGCCGCGGCGGCCGTAGGCGCGCAGGGCGTGGCGGCGCTGACCCTGACCGCTCCGCTCGCGCTCCCGGCGCGGGGCGCGGTCGAGGTGCAGGTCGCGGTCGGCCCCGCGGACGCGGAGGACGGCGAAGGCGCCGGCGAGCAGCGCGAGATGACCGTGCACGCCCGGCCGGCCGGCGACCCGGACGCGCCGTGGACCGTGCACGCCACGGGCCGTACCGCGGCGGTCGCCGCGCCGGCCCGGCAGCCCGGCCGGGACGCGTGGACCGGGCCCTGGCCGCCGCGCGACGCCCGCCCGCTGGACCTGGACGGCGCGTACGAGCGGCTGGCCGACGCGGGCTACGGCTACGGTCCCGCGTTCCGCGGCCTGACCGGCGCGTGGCGCGCGGACGCCGAACTGTACGCCGAGGTGCGGCTGCCGATCGCCGCGGAGGCCGGCCACCCGCTGCACCCCGCGCTGCTCGACGCGGCGCTGCACGCGCTGCTGCTGGAGCGGGACGGCGCGCGGCCGGTGCCGTTCGCGTTCACCGACACCGAGGTGACCGCGCCCGGCGCGACGGCCCTGCGGGTGCGGCTGTCGGCCGCGGACCCGGCCACGGGCCCGGCGGGGGCCGGTGCGCCCACGCGGCTCGGCGCGGACGGCCCGGTGCGGCTCGCGCTCTGGGACGACGCGGGACGCCCGGTGGGCGGGACCACGGTGGTCCTGCGCAACGCGCCCGACGGCTTCGGCCTCGACGCGGGCCCCGGGAGCGCCGGGGCCGCGGACGCCGCCGCGCTCTACCGGCTGGTGTGGACGCCCGCGCCCGGCGACGCGCTCGGCGCCGGGTCCGGCGCCGGGTCCGGCGACGCGCCCGGCCGCCGCGAGGAAGGCGACGCCCACGAGGGACGCTGCGTGGTGCTGGGCGAGGGTCTTGACGCGGCGCGGACCGCCGAGGCGCTGCGCGCCGCGGGCGCCGACGTGGCGCGGGCCGCCGACCTGGACGCGGTGGTCGCGCAGGGCGCCCCGCCGCTCGTGGTGGTGCCGGGCCTGGACCGCGCGCCGGCGGGCGTCCCGGTGCCGCAGGCCGTCCGCGGTGCGCTGCACCAGGCGCTGGCCCTCGTGCGCCGCAGGGCCGCGGACCCCGAACTGGCCGCGACCCGGCTGGTGTTCACCGCGGACCCGAACTCCCTGACCGGCGCGCCCCTGTGGTCCTTCCTGCGCTCCGCCCAGGCCGAGCACCCCGGCGCCCTCGCCGTCACCCACGTGCCGGAAGGCGCCGCCTGGCCCCGCCTCACCGCGGCCGAGCCCCAGTCCGCGGCGACGCCGCCGGCCGGCGCGGCCACGCTCACGACACCGCCGGCCGGCGAGCAGGCGGCCTCTGCCGCACCGGGCTCCACGCGGCGCGCGGAGCTGCCCGGCATCGCGGCGACGACCACCCTGTCGCCGGCCGCGGGCGACGCCCCCGGGACGCCCGCGACGCTGGTCCCCCGGCTCGCCCCCTGGCCGGCCGAACCCGCGCAGGACGCCACGCCCGGGGCCGGAGCGGCGTCCGGACGCGAGGACGGACCGGGTACGGCGCCCGCGCCCGCCACGGCGGCCCTTCCCGGGGCCGTCCGGGACGCGGCGGACGCACCGGGGGCGGCGGCCGGGACGGCGGCCGCGGACACCCGCGGCGCCGACGCCGCGTCCCGGCCCTCCACCGCGCCGGGCCCGGCCGCCTGGCACGAGGCTGCGGCCACCCCCCGTTCCGCGCCCGGAGCAGCTGCCGCACCGGGAGCCGCACACGCGACCACCGACACACCGGGAGCCACGACCACGACCACCGACACACCGGGAGCCGCACACGCGACCACCGACGCACCGGGAGCCGCGACCACGAGCACCCACACACCGGGAGCCGCGCAGCACAGGGCGACCTCCGGCGCGCGGCCCTGGTCCGCGCCGGCTCCCCGCGCCGCAGCGCACGCCGCTTCGCGGGCGGGCGGTGCGGCCGACGCCGAACTCGTGGACGCGGACGACGTGTTCGGGCTCGGGACGGTGCTCGTCACCGGAGGCACCGGCGGGCTGGGCGCGCTGGTCGCGGGGCATCTGGTCGAGCGCCACGGCGTGCGGGACCTGCTGATGGTGTCGCGGCGCGGCGAGGACGCCCCGGGCGCGGCGGAGCTGCGGGGGCGGCTGGAGCGGGCCGGCGCGGCCGTGCGGATCGCGGCGTGCGACGTCGCGGACCGCGACGCGCTCGCGGCGCTGCTCGCGTCGGTCCCCGCCGACCGGCCGCTGACCGGGGTGGTGCACGCCGCGGGCGTGCTGGACGACGGTCTAGTGACCGCGATGGACGCCGACCGGCTGGAGACCGTGCTGCGGCCCAAGGCCGACGCGGCCTGGCTGCTGCACGAGTTGACCGCCGATCTGCCGGTGCGCGCCTTCGTGCTCTACTCGTCGGTCGCCGGCGTCGTCGGCACCGCGGGACAGTCCGGCTACGCCGCGGCCAACGGGTTCCTGGACGCCCTGGCCGCCCACCGCAGGGCCACGGGACTGCCGGCGCTGTCGCTGGCCTGGGGGCTGTGGTCGGCCGAGGCCGGCATGGCCTCGGGGCTCGGCCGCGGCGACCTGGCCCGGCTGGCCCGGCAGGGGGTGGCGCCGCTCGAACAGGCCGACGCCCTCGCGCTGTTCGACGCCGCGCTGCGCTCCTGCCCGCCGGACGGCCGGCTGGTCGCGGCGCGCTGGGAGCCGGCCGGGCTGCGCGCCGACGGTCCGCCGGTGCTGCGGTCGCTGGTGCCCGCCGCGTCGGACGGCCGCGCCGCCCGGGGCGGGGCCGCGCACCCCGCACGGCCCGCGCACAGCGGCCGACCCGACCCGTACGGGATCGGGACCGGCCCCGGGCACGGCGACGGCGACCCGGCGGCCATGACCGGACCCGAAGGGTCCCGTACCGCCCCCGCCGCGCCGCCGCTCGACCTGGCCCGCGCGCACGCCGCCGCCGTGCTCGGCCACCCGCGGCCGGACGCGGTCGAACTCGACCAGCCGTTCACCGAGTTGGGCTTCGACTCACTGGCCGCGGTGGAGTTCCAACAGCGGCTGGAGCGGGACACCGGGCTGCGGCTGTCGCCGACGCTGGTCTTCGACCATCCGACCGTGGCCGGCGTCGCCGCCCATCTGGAGTCGCTGCTCGGCGAGGGGCCGGACGAGCCCAGGGCCCCGGCGGACGAGGACCCGCTGGCCGCGCTGCACCGGGCGCTCGCGGTGCTCGCGCAGGTGGCGGACGCGGCCGCGGCGCGGGACCCGGAGTCCCGGCAGGCCGCCGAGGCCGCGCTGCACCAGGCGCTCGACCGGGTCCGCGGCCGGGGCGCACCGGGCCTGCCCGGCGAACTCGGCCTGGTCTCCGACGAGGACCTCTTCGACTTCATCGACACCCAGCTCTGACCCCCGCACGACCGCGCGGCCCTACGCCGCGCGGCCCCCCACGACGGCGCACCCCCGCACCAGGCACAGACACACGCACACGCACCCCCCGCACCACGCAGCCGGCGCATCCGCGACGACCGACTTCTCGCACCACGTACACCGGAAGGGAAACAGCCATGGCAAGCGAAGAGCGGCTTCGCGACTACCTCAGGCGGGTCACCGCCGACCTCGCCGACGCGCGGCGCCGGCTGGCCGACGCCGACGCCCGCGACCACGAGCCCATCGCCGTGGTGGGCATCGGCTGCCGCTACCCCGGCGGCGTGCAGAGCCCGGACGACCTGTGGCGGCTGGTGGCCACCGGCACGGACGCCACCAGCGAGTTCCCCGACGACCGCGGCTGGGACAAGGAGCGGCTGTACGACCCCGACCCGGCGGCGTCCGGCACGACGTACACCACGCGCGGCGGGTTCGTGCACGACGCGGGCGACTTCGACGCGCCGTTCTTCCGGATCAGCCCGCGGCAGGCGGCCTCGATCGACCCGCAGCACCGGCTGTTCCTGCAGACGGTGTGGGAGGCGTTCGAGCGCTCCGGCATCGACCCGGCGACGCTGCGCGGCAGCGACACCGGCGTGTGGGCGGGCGTGATGTACGAGTACTACGCCGCGCGGTTCTCCGAGGCGGCGCCCGAGGAGGCCGAGGGCACCTTGATGGTGTCGAGCACGCCGAGCATGCTCTCCGGCCGGGTCTCGTACACCTTCGGGCTGGAGGGCCCGTCGGTGACCGTGGACACCGCGTGCTCCTCCTCGCTGGTGGCCGTGCACCAGGCGGTGCGGTCGCTGCGCGACGGCGAGTGCTCGCTCGCGGTGGCCGGCGGCGTCACCGTGATGGCGACGCCCGACACCTTCGTGGAGTTTTCCCGGCAGCGCGGGCTGTCCCCGCAGGGCCGCTGCAAGTCCTTCTCCGCCGACGCCGACGGCACCGCGTGGGGCGAGGGCTCCGGGGTGCTGCTGCTGGAGCGGCTGTCCGACGCGCGCCGCAACGGCCACCCGGTGTACGGGCTGGTGCGCGGCAGCGCGGTCAACCAGGACGGCGCGAGCAACGGCCAGACCGCGCCGAGCGGTCCGGCCCAGGAGCGGGTGATCGCGCTGGCGCTGGCCGACGCGCGGCTCACCCCGGCCGACGTGGACGCCGTCGAGGCGCACGGCACCGCGACGCCGCTCGGCGACCCCATCGAGGCGAACGCGCTGCTGGCCGCCTACGGCGCCCGGCGCCCGGCTGAACGGCCGCTGCGGCTGGGCTCGTTGAAGTCGAACATCGGGCACACCCAGGCCGCCGCAGGGGTCGGCGGGATGATCAAGATGATGATGGCGATGCGGCACCGCACGCTGCCGCGCACCATCAACCTCAGCGCTCCGACGCCGCAGGTCGACTGGTCGTCGGGCGCGGTGGAGCTGCTGGTGGAGGAGCGGGACTGGCCGGCCCGCGAGGACGCGCCGCGCCGCGCGGCGGTCTCGTCGTTCGGCATCAGCGGGACGAACGCGCACGTGATCCTGGAGGAGCCGGAGTCCGCGCCGGAGCCGTGGGCCGCGCTCGACGCGGCGGACGGCCCGCGGGCCGGCGCCGACACCGCGCCGGGCTCCCCGGCCGGCGCCGACGCGCCGGCCGCGCCGGTCGCCCCCGTCGCCTGGGCGCTGTCCGCCGAGTCCGCGACCGCGCTGCGCGGACAGGCCGAGCGGCTGCGCCGCCACGTCGCCGCGCACCGGGCGCTGCGCCCGGTGGACGTCGCGCACGCACTGGCCACCAGCCGCGCCCGCTTCGGTCACCGCGCGGTGGTCGTCGGCCGCGACCGCGACGAACTGCTGCGCCGGCTCGCCGCGTTCGCGCGGGACGACGCTGACGCCGCCGCCCCGCACGGCCTCGCCTCGAAACGGCCGGGCGCCGCCTTCCTGTTCACCGGCCAGGGCGGTCAACGCCCCGGCATGGGACGGGAGTTGTACGCGGCCTTCCCCGCCTTCGCGGGCGCCTTCGACGAGGTCTGCGCGGCGCTCGACCCGCACCTGGAGGGGTCGCTGCGCGAGGTGATGTGGACGGAGCCGGCGGACGGCGGGAGCACCCCGCTGGACCGCACGTACTGGACGCAGCCCGCGCTCTTCGCCTACCAGGTGGCGCTGTTCCGGCTGCTGGAGTCCTTCGGGCTGGCCCCCGACCGGGTCGCCGGGCACTCGGTGGGCGAGATCGCCGCGGCGCACGCGGCCGGCCTGTGGGACCTGCCCGACGCGGCCCGCATGGTCGCCGCGCGCGCCCGGCTGATGCAGCAACTCCCCTCCGGCGGCGCGATGTTCGCGATCAGCGCCGCGCCCGAGGAGGTCGCGCTGACGCTCGCAGGCAAGGAGCACCTGGTGGCCATCGCGGCGGTCAACAGCCCCGGCGACGTGGTGGTGTCCGGCGACGAGGAGACCGCTGCGGAGATCGCCGCGCTGTGGGCCGGGCGCGGGCGGCGCACCACGCGGCTGACGGTCAGCCACGCCTTCCACTCGCCGCTGATGGAGCCGATGCTGGCGCGCTTCGCCGACGAGCTGTCCACCCTCTCCTTCCGCACCCCGCACCTGGCCCGCGAGGTGAACCTGGGCGCGTCCCGCGACTGGACCGAGCCCGGCTACTGGGTGGACCAGGTCTGCGGCCGGGTCGGGTTCGCCGACCTGACCACCCGTCTGGACGCGGCGGGCACCGAGCTATTCCTGGAGATCGGCCCGCGGCCGGTGCTGTCCGGGATGGTCAGGGCGACGCTGCCGGAGACCCGGGCGGTGGTCACCGCCGTCTCGCGCCGCTCGATGCCGGAGCCCGAGGCGCTGCTCACCGCGCTCGGCAAGGCGTACGCGGCCGGCGCGCCGGTCGACTGGACCGCGGCGGCGCCCGGCGGCCGGACGGTGGACCTGCCCACGTACGCCTTCGACCGGCAGCGTTACTGGCTGCTGCGGCCCGCGCCCCGCTCGGACGCGGGCGCGCTCGGACTGACCGGGCTGCCGCACCCGCTGCTGGGCGCCGCGGTGGAGCTCGCGGACGGCGGGCTGGTCGCCACCGGGCGGTTCTCCGCGCAGGACCTGCCGTGGCTGACCGACCACGCGGTGGCCGGCACGCCGATCGTGCCCGCCACGGCGCTGCTCGACGCGGTCGCCGAGGCGGCCTCGCGGGCCGGGCTCGGCCGGATCGAGGAGCTGACGTTCGAGGCGCCGATGCCGCTGCCCGAGCGCGGGCCGCTGGACGTGCAGGTCGCGGTCGGCGCGGACGGCGCGGTCCAGGTGCTGGCCCGCGCCGACGGATCGGGCCCGTGGACCCGGCACGCCTCCGGCAGCCTGGCCGCGGACGCGGCCGGCCCGGCGGGCGGCGACGCGTGCGCCTGGGCCGCCGCCTGGCCGCCGCTGGGCGCCGCGCCGCTGGACCTCGACGGCGGCTACGGGCGGCTGGCCGGCATGGGCTACGCGTACGGGCCGGCGTTCCAGGGCGTGCGGGCGGCGTGGCGGCGCGGCGACGAGCTGTTCGCCGAGGTCGAGGTGCCGGCCGAGGCCCGGCACGCCGGGTTCGGACTGCACCCGGTGCTGCTGGACTCGGCGTTCCACCCCTACCTGCTGGACAGCGGTTCCGACGAGCTGCGGCTGCCGTTCTCCTTCCGCGGACTGCGCCTGGCCGCGACCGGCGCCACGGTGCTGCGGGTGCGGATCGTCACCGAGGACGCCGAGCGGCTGTCGCTGACCGCCGCGGACGAGCGGGCCGACCTGGTGCTCGCCGCCGACGAGTTGCGGGTCCGCGCGGTCACCCCGGCCGCGCTCCTGGCTTCGATCGGCGGCGCCGCGACCGAGGGTTACCACGGCCTGGACTGGACCCCGCTCCCGGTCGCCCCGGCGGGTCCGGCCCGCTCCTGGGCCCGCCTGGACCCGGCGCGGCGGACCGGCGACACGGCGGGGCCCGCGGCCGCGGCCGGCTCCACGGCTGCGACCGGCTCCGACGGTACGGGCGACGCCGGCGGCTCCGACTCCGACTCCGACTCCGGTGCCGGGATGCCGCGTTACGACAGCCTGGACGCCGTGGCCGCCGCGAGCCCGCTGCCCGACGTCGTGCTCCTCGACTGCGACGCCCTGGCCGACGCCGCGCCGGGCGACGTGCCCGAGGCGGCCCGGCAGGTGGCCGGCCGCGCGCTGGAGACCGTACGGGACTGGGCCGCCGACCCGCGGCTGTCCGGCGTCCGGCTGGTGCTGGCCGCCGACCCGTACCGGCCGGCCACCGCCACGGTCTGGGGCCTGGTGCGCAGCGCGCAGATCGAGCACCCGGGACGCTTCGTGGTCGTCGGCGCGGACCCGGCGGACCGGCCGGCCACCGACGGGGCCCCGGCGTCGGGCGCCGCCGACGCGACCCGCGCGGCCCAGGCGCTGCTGGCCCCCGCCGCGCGGGAGTCGGTCGCCGCGGCGGCCGAGGCGGGCGAGCCGCAACTGCTGCTGCGCGACGGCGCGGTGCTGGCGCCGCGGGTCGCGCGGCGGACCGCGGGCGGCGCGGAGCCGGCCGGGTTCGGCGACGGGACCGTGCTGGTCACCGGCGGCCTCGGCGGACTGGGCGCGGTGGTCGCCCGGCACCTGGTCGAGCAGCACGGCGTACGGCACCTGCTGCTCACCTCGCGGCGCGGCGCCGACACTCCGGGCGCGGCCGAACTGGCCGAGGAGCTGGGGCGGTCGGGCGCGAGCGTGCGGATCGAGGCGTGCGACGCCGCGGACCGCGACGCGCTGGCCGCGCTGCTGGCCTCGATCCCCGACGACCGGCCGCTGACCGGGGTGCTGCACGCCGCGGGCGTGCTGGACGACGGCCTGCTGGCCGGGCAGAGCACCGAGCGCCTGGCGAAGGTGCTGCGGCCCAAGGCGGACGCGGCGTGGGCGCTGCACGAGCTGACCGCGGGACTGCCGCTGCGCGCGTTCGTGCTGTTCTCCTCGGTGGCCGGCGTGCTGGGCAACGGCGGCCAGGCCACGTACGGCGCGGCCAACACGTTCCTGGACGCGCTCGCCGGGCTGCGCCGCCGGGCCGGACTGCCGGCGGTGTCGGTGGCCTGGGGCCTGTGGGCGTCGTCGGGCATGGGCACGCACCTGACCGCGGCCGACGAGGCGCGGCTGGCCAGGGCCGGGATCGCGCCGCTCAGCGAGGAGCAGGGGCTGCGACTGCTGGACACCGTGCTCACCGACCCGGACGCGGACCCGGTCGTGGTCGCCTCCCGGTGGAACCTCGCGCCGGCGGGTGCCGGGCCTGGCGGCGGGTCCGTGCCGCCGCTGCTGCGCGGCCTGGTCAGGACCGGCCGCCGGACGGCCGGCGGCGCGGGCGGCGCGGGGCAGCAGTCCTCCGGCGGCGGCCTGGCGCTCACGGTGCGGAGCCTGGACGCCGGGCAGGCGCGGGAGGCGGTCGCCGGCGCGGTGCGCGGGCACGTCGCCGCCGTCCTCGGCCACGGCGACCCGGCCTCCCTGGACGGCGCCACGCCCTTCATCGACCTGGGCCTGGACTCCCTGACCGCCGTCGAGCTGCGCAACCGCGTCCAGGCGGACACCGCCCTGGACCTGGCCGCGACGCTCGTCTTCGACCACCCCACGATCGACGCCCTCGCCGGTCACCTGACCGGTCTGCTCGTGCCCGAACCACCGGACCCCATGGACGCGCTGGAAGAGAGGTTGCAGCAGATGGCGAACGAGTTCAGCTCCGCGGCCCCCGCGCTGCGCGAGCGCGTGATCGACGCCCTGTTCGCGACGTTGGACCGCCTCGGGGTGGAGACCGACGCGAGGACGCCGGCGGCCTCCCTGGACGGCGCGACGGACGAGGAGCTGTTCGCCTTCATCGACGCCCAGTCCTGACCGTGCGGGGGCCCGGCCGCCCCCTTCCCCGCCCGGCGCCCGCGCGCCGCGGCCCCGGCCGGGCCCCGCACCCACCCCGACGACGACCCCTCCGGCCCGCCTGCCCATCGGCCGGGCGCCGCGAACCCCGTGCAAGGCGACACGAGGCAGGAAGCAGGAAGATGGCAGGCGAAGACAGACTCCGGGAATATCTGAAGAAGGCGACCCGCGATCTCACCGAGGCGCGCGGCCGGCTGGCCGCGGCGGCCGAGCCGATCGCCGTCGTCGGGATGGCGTGCCGGTTCCCCGGCGCCGGCTCCGTCGAGGACTACTGGAACCTGCTGGCGCAGGGCCGCTCCGGCGTGCGCGACGAGGTGCCCGGCGGGCGCTTCGACCTGGCGCCGATGGTCGAGGAGCGCGGCGTGTACACCACGCGCGGCGCCTTCCTGGACGAGGTGGCCGGCTGGGACGCGCCGTTCTTCGGCAGCTCGCCGCGCGAGGCGCTGCGGATGGACCCGCAGCAGCGGCTGCTGATGGAGCTGGTCTGGGAGGCCATGGAGGACGCGGGCACTCCCCCGCCGTCGCTGGCCGGCTCCGCACCGGTGTGCTCGTCGGGTTCTCCGACATCCTGCAGTACGGCCAGGTGACCAAGGAGGCCGAGGGCGCCGAGGTGGTGACCGAGCCGTACCTCGGCCAGGGCGTGTCGCCGAGCGTGGTGGCCTGGCTGGCGTACCACTACGACCTGCGCGGGCCCGCGCTGACCATCGACACGGCGTGCTCGTCCTCGCTGGTCGCGGTGCACCAGGCCGGTACGGCGCTGCGCCGCGGCGAGTGCGACCTCGCGGTGGCCGGCGGCGTGTTCCTCGCGCTGCACCCCGACATGTACGTCAACGCGTGCGCGGCGGCGATGCTCTCGCCCGAGGGCGAGTGCAAGACCTTCGACGCGAAGGCCGACGGCTACGTCCTCGGCGAGGGCGGCGGCGTGGTGCTCCTGGAGCGGCTGTCGGACGCGATCCGCAACGGGCGCCGCATCCACGCGGTGCTGCGCGGCACCGCGGTCAACCAGGACGGCCGCAGCAACGGGCTGACCGCGCCGAGCCGCGGCGCCCAGGTCGAGGTGATCAGGGCCGCGCTGGCCGCGGCGGGCGCCGAGCCCGGCGACGTCGACTACGTCGAGGCGCACGGCTCCGGCACCCCGCTCGGCGACGCGATCGAACTCGGCGCGCTGACCGACGTGTTCGGCCGCGGCAGGACGCGCCCGCTGCACGTGGGCGCGGTGAAGACCAACATCGGCCACACCCAGGCCGCGGCCGGCATGGCCGGGCTGATCAAGGCCGTCCTGGTCCTGGAGCACCGGACCGCGCCGCCCAACCGGAATCTGACCGAACCCTCCGAGACCACCCGCGCCGCGGGCCAGGTCCGGCCGCTGACCGGGCTCACGGAGTTCCCCGCCGCCGACGAGACGTCCGGCGGGCTGCTGGCCGGCGTCAGCTCTTTCGGCTGGTGCGGCACCAACGCGCACGTGGTGCTCGCGTCGGCGGAGGAGGCCGTGCGGGAGGCGGGCGGTGCGGGGACACCCGGCACGTCCGGCACGGCGGGCGCGACGGGCGCGACGGGCGCGACGGGCGCGACGGGCGCGGCGAAGGAGGCGTCGGTGGGGGCCTCGGCCTCGCGGGTCGAGATCCTTCCGGTGTCCGCCGCCGACCCCGCGGCGCTCCGCGCGCGGCTGACCGGGCTGGCCGAGCACCTGTCCCGGCCCGACGCCGCACTTCCGGATGTCGCGCACACGCTGCAACGGGGCCGCGCCGCGCTGGAGTTCCGGCGCGCGGTGGTCGCCGACACGCCGGAGCGGGCGGGCGCGGCGCTGGCCGCCGACGCCGCGCCGGTCAGGCGGGTGAAGGGCGGTCCCCGGGTCGCCTTCCTGCTGCCCGACGCCTCAGCCGTGGATGCGGATGCGGCGACCGGGACGCCGGCCGGATCGTCCGCCGCGGCGAAGTCCGCCGCGCTCACCGCGGAGTTGTACCGGTCCGAGCCCGCGTTCGCGGAAGCCGTCGACGCGTGCCTGGCGCTGCTGGGCGACGCCGCCGGGGACGTGCGGGCCGCCCTGCTCGGGTCCGCGGGCGCCGCGGCCGCGGCGCCGGGCGACCGGCGAGCGGTGGCCGATCAGGACCTGGCCGCCGGTGGCGCGGTCACCGGCGCCGGTTCGGGCACCTCGGCCGGACCCGAGCCGGTCGGCGGCCCGGGAGCGACCGCGACCGGGCCGGTGAGCGGACGCGAGGTCGCCGACCTCGCGCGGTTCACCTCGGGCTACGCGCTGGCGACGCTGCTCGGGCGCCACGGTGTGCGGCCGGCGCTGCTGGTCGGGCACGGCGTGGGCGAGTACGCCGCGGGCGTGCTGGCCGGGGTGTTCGCCCTGGGCGACGCGCTGTCGCTGGTGGCGGTACGGGCCCGGTCGCTCGACGCCGCCGAGGCCGCGGGGCCGGGGGCCGCAGTGGACGGCGAGACCGGCGGGCGCGGCGCGAACGGCGTGAACAGCGCGAACAGCGGCAACGGCGGCAACGGCGGCAACGGCGGCAACGGCGGCAACGGCGGCAACGGCAAGGCGACCGTGGCCTCCGCTCCGGCCGCACTGGCCGCCGCCGTGGCCGCTGTGCCGCGCAACGCCCCGCACACCCCGCTCGTGTCCGCCGCGACCGGCGCCGTGCTCACCGAGGCCGAGGCCACCGACCCCGCCCGCTGGGCCGGGATCGCGGCGGCCGAGCCGGCCTTCGACGGCGGACTGCCGACCGGCGTCCACGCCTATGTCGACCTCGGTCCCGGGCAGGCGCTCGGCGCCCTGGTGGGCCGGCTCGCCGACGCCGACACCGTCGTGCTGGACGCGCCGCTCGACCCAGCGGGCCTGCCACACGCCTACGCCCGCCTGTGGGAGCTGGGCGCACCGGTGGACTGGACGGCCGTCCGCGCCTCGTGCGCCCCCGGCCGCCTCGTCGCCCTGCCCGCCTACCCCTTCCAGCGCACCCGCCACTGGCCCGCGACCCGGGTGACCCCCGGGACGACGGCCACGGCCGCGGCTTCCCCGGCTCGCGGCGGCAGCGCCGCCCGGGCGCACACCGGACGCGGGGCCGGCAGCCAGGCGCCGCAGGCCGCGACGCCCGCGCCCCGCCCGCCTGTCGCCGACGCCACCACCGCCACCGCCACCGGCTCCGGCTCCGGCTCCGGCTCCGGCTCCGGCGGCAACGGCACGGCAACCGCCCCTGGCGCCGGCGCTGTTGGCGCGGCCACCGCCACCCCCGGCCAGGCAGCAGCACTGCCCGCCCCGACCGGCTCCGGCTCCCTCACCACTGCCGGCTCCGGCGAAGGCGGCACGGCGGGTACGCGCGGCGCCGACGGCGTGGGCGCGCCCGCCGCGACCGGTCAGGCGCCCGCGCAGCGGCCCACCGCCGTCCCCGGCTCCGGCGCGGGCGGCGACGCGACCACCCGCGGCGCCGATGCCGTCGCCCCCGCCGCGACCGGCCGGACCGCGCTGCCGGTCACTGTCGGGGCGGACCCCGGCGGTCGGCTCGACGCCGACAGCGGCAACGGCAACGGTCGCGCCCGGTCCGCCGACGGTCACGTCGAGTTGCTCGTGCGCCGCTGGAACGCCGACGCCGGCGTCCCGGCCGACACCGCGACGCCCGCCGGGCGTTACGTGGTGCTGGCCGACGAGGGCGGCGTCGGCGCCGCGTTGGCGGCGCGCCTCACCGCCGGGGGCGCGGACGTGGCGCTCGCCGCGGCCGGCCAGGAGGACGTAGAGCGGCCCGGCGGCGAAGGCCCGCTGACCGTCGCCGCGTTGGGCGGGCTCGACGCCCGCGGCGACGCGGACCCGGTGCCGGCCGTGCTGGCGACCGCGCGGACCGTCACGCGGTGGGCGGAGCAGCCCGGCGTGGACCGGATGGTCGTCGTGACCCGGGGCGGGCAGCCCGTGACCGGGAACGCGCCGGCCGCGGACGCCGGGACCGGGGAGGCGCGGACCGACGCGGCGCAGGCCGCGCTCGCCGTGCTGCCCGTGGTGGCCGGCCAGGAGCACCCCGAACTCGACGTCCTGGGCGTCGACCTGGACCCGGCCTCGGACGAGACGCAGGACGCCGCCGATCTGGCGGCGGCCCTCGCGGCCCCCGCGACCGCGGACTCCCCCGTGCTCGCGGCCTACCGCGCCGGCCGCCGCCACGTGCCCGGCTACGAGCCGGCGCCGGGCGCGGGAACATCCGCGCCCGCGGTCGAGCCCGGCGGCAGCTACCTGATCACCGGCGGCCTCGGCGTGATCGGCCTGGTCCTGGCCGAGCATCTGGTGCGCGGCGGCGCGGGCCGGGTCGCGCTGGCGAGCCGCAGCGGCCTGCCGGCCGACCCGGCGGACCCGCGCGCCGCGGCCGTGGCCCGGCTGGGCTCGCTCGGCACGGCCCGGGTGGAGACGCCCCGGCTGGACGTGACCGATCCGGACGCCGTGCGCGACCTGCTCGCCCGCGAGCGCTTCGACGGCGTGCTGCACGCCGCCGCGGACACCGCGGAGGACGCCTTCCTGCCGCTCGCCGCGCTCGAAGAGGGCCCGGTGCGGCGGCAGTTCGGCGCCAAGTACCGCGGCGCGCTGGCCCTGGAGTCGGCCATCGGGTCGCTGCCGGCCGCCGGCGCGCCGAGGTGGGTGCTGCTGTTCTCCTCGACCTCCGCCCACCTCGGCGGCCTCGCCTTCGGCAGCTACGCCGCGGCGAACGCCGCCCTGGACTCCCTGGCCCGCCCGGCCTCGCCCACCCGCTGGCTCTCGGTCGGCTGGGACACCTGGACGGCGACCCTGGCCCGTACCGAGGCGCACACCGCGCAGGCGCTCGCCGCCCACGCGATGACCGACGCGCAGGCGCTGGCGGTGCTGGACGCCGTCCTGGCCCGGCCGGAGGACGCCGTGGTGGTGGCCGCGGGCGGCTGGCAGGACCGGCTGCCGCGCCGTCGGGAGACGCTGCCGGTCACCGCCGAGGTGCCCGCGGGCCCGGTGCTGCCGCGGCCCGAGCTGCCGCAGCCGTACGTGTCGCCGCTGACCGCGACCGAGCGCGAGCTGTGCGCGCTGTGGTCCGAGACCCTCGGCGTCGCGCCGGTCGGCACCCGGGACAACTTCTTCGACCTGGGCGGCAGTTCGTTCTCCGCGCTGCAGATGCTGGCCACGGTCAGGCGCCGGTTCGGGCGTACCGTCCCGGCGGTGGCGCTGTTCGAGTCGCCCACCGTGCGGCGGCTGGCCGCGGTGCTCGACGAGACCCCCGCGTCCACCGCCGCCCCCGGCGCGCCGGACGCGGCCGGAACTCCCGCACGACCGGCGGACGTCGAGCAGACGGCGCCCGTCGCCCAGCGGCCCGGCCCCGGCTCCGCCCCCGCCGCCGGCTCGGCCCCGGCTGTCGCCGCGTCCGCCGAGCTGCTCCCCGCCGCTCCCGCCCCGGCCTCCCCGCCGGTCCCGGCCGCCGCCCGGCTCGACGCGGACGACCAGCGCGTCGCCGTGATCGGCATGGCCGGCCGCTTCCCCGGCGCGGGCGACGTGCGGCAGTTCTGGCAGAACCTGTGCGACGGCGTCGAGTCGATCAGCTTCTTCACCCCGGAGGAGCTGATCGAGGCCGGGGTCGACCCGGAGCTGGCGCACGACCCGGAGTACGTGCGGGCGCGCCCGGTGCTGGACGACATCGCCTCCTTCGACGCCGGGTTCTTCGGGATGAGCCCGCGGATGGCGGCGCTCGCCGACCCGCAGCAGCGGCTGTTCCTGGAGGTGTGCTGGGAGGCGCTGGAGCACTCCGGCTACGCCGACGAGGGCTACCGCGACCGGATCGGCGTCTTCGGCGGCGCCAACCTCAGCACCTATCTGCTCGGCATGATCCCGCAGTTGGGCGGGGCCGTGGACGTGAGCCCGTACGAGCTGATCATGAGCAACGACAAGGACGCGCTGACCACCACCGTGTCCTACCTGTTCGACCTGCGCGGGCCGAGCGTGGCCGTGCAGACCTTCTGCTCCACTTCGCTGGTCGCGGTGCACACCGCGGTGCGCAGCCTGCGGGCCGGCGAGTGCGAGACCGCGCTGGCGGGCGGCGTCTCGATCGGGGTGCCGGACCGCAAGGGCCACCGCAGGATGCCCGGCGGCATGGACTCGCACGACGGGCACGTGCACTCCTTCGACGCCGACGCCACCGGCACGATGTTCGGCGACGGCGCGACGGTGGTGGTGCTCAAGCGGCTGTCGGACGCGCTGCGCGACGGCGACACCGTGCACGCGGTGATCCGCGGCACCGCGCTGAACAACGACGGCGCCCTGAAGGCGGGTTACACCGCGCCGAGCGTGTCGGGGCAGGCCGTCGCGGTGCGCGCGGCGATGGCGGAGGCGGGCGTCACGGCCGACGACATCGGCTACGTGGAGGCGCACGGCTCGGCCACCGAACTGGGCGACCCGATCGAGGTCGCCGCGCTCACCCAGGCGTTCGGCCCGGGAGCCGGCCCCGGCACGATCCCGATCGGCGCGGTCAAGACCAACGTGGGCCACCTCAACCACGCGGCCGGCACGGCCGGGTTGATCAAGGCGACGCTCGCGGTCCGCGAGGGCTTCATCCCCGCCTCGCTCAACTACACCCGCCCCAACCCGCAGATCGACTTCGCGGGCGGCCCCTTCTACGTCAACGCCGAGGCCGCGGTGTGGCCGGAGCGCGGGCGCGGGCCGCGGATCGCCGGCGTCAACTCGCTCGGTATGGGAGGCACCAACGTGCACGTCGTCCTGGAGCAGCCGCCGTCGCGGCCCGAGCGCGGCCCCGGCGCCCGCCGCCACCACGTGCTGGCCGTCTCGGCCCGTACCGAGGCGGCGGCCGACCAGGCGGTCCGCGACCTCGGCGACCACCTCGCCGGGCAGACCTCGCGGGCCGGCGCCGCCGCTCGGGCGACCGCCCCCACCGTCGCGGACACCGCCTACACCCTGCACGTCGGCCGCAAGACCTTCGAGCACCGCAGGGCCGCCGTGGTCACGGACGCGGCGCAGGCCGCCGCGGTGTTCACCGGCGCCGACGACTCCGTGCCGGTCGCGACGCGGGTGGAGACGGCCTCGGGCCGCGGCGTGGCGTTCCTGTTCGCCGGCGTCGGCGAGCAGTACCCGGGCATGGTGGGCGATCTGTACCGCCACGAGCCGGTGTTCCGCGCCGAGTTCGACGCCGTCGCGGCGCTGCTCGCCCCGCTGCTGCCGGACGCCGACGTGGCCGGGCTGCTCACCGGCGACCGGCCGGGCGGCGGCATGGATCTGGCCGCGCTGCTCGGCCGGGCGAGCGCCGCGGCCGACCGGCGGGCCGAGGAGCTGGAGCGCACCGAGGTGGTGCAGCCGCTGATGTTCGCGGTGGAGTACGCGCTGGCGCGCACCTTCCTCGCCTGGGGCGTGCGGCCCGCGCTGATGCTCGGCTACAGCCTCGGCGAGTACGTGGCCGCGTGCCTGGCCGGGGTGCTGTCGCCGCGGGACGCGGTGGCGCTGGTGGCGTACCGGGCCCGGCTGATCTCCGGGGTGGAGCGCGGCGCGATGGCCGCGGTGCCGCTCGGCGCGGAGCAGCTGCGCGCCCGCTACCGGCTCCAGGCGCGCGGCCTGGACGTCGCGGTGGAGAGCGGCCCGGCCTCGGTGGTGGTCGCCGGACCGCAGCAGGCGCTGGACGACCTGGTCGCGGCGTTGCAGCGGGACGGCGTGCCGGCCCGGGGCCTGCGCACCACGCACGCCTTCCACTCGCGGATGCTGGCCGGCGTCGCCGACGAGCTGACCGCCTGGGTGGCGGAGCACGTCACGCTCAACGCGCCCCGGTCGCCGTACATCTCGAACGTCACCGGTGACGTCGCGGACGCGGCGCTGGTGACCGACCCCGGCTACTGGGCGGCGCACATGTGCCGCACAGTGCGCTTCGACGCGGGGATGCGGCGGCTGCTGGAGGACGAGGAGCTGGCGGTCGTGGAGATCGGCCCCGGCCCGTCGCTCGGCGCGATGCTGCGCGGCGCCGGCTGCCCGCCGCGGCGCTGGCCGCTGATCACCGCGACGCTGCCCGCGCAGAGCGACCCGCGCCCCTCGGACGCGGTGCTCACCGAGTGCGTGGCGCGGCTGTGGCTGACCGGTGTGGAGCTGGACTGGGCCGCGTACCACGGCCGTGGGCAGCACACCGCGCCGCTGCACGGCGACGCGCTGCCCGGCCGGGTGCCGCTGCCGACCTATCCGTTCCAGCGGCAGCGCTACTGGATCGAGCCGGCTCCGCTGCCCGGCAGCGGGCGGGTCGCCGCGGTCGCGGCCGGCGCGCCGGCCGCGGAGGGCCTGACGTCCTTCGAGGATCTGGACCGGGTGCCGCGGCTGCCGGAGGAGCAGTGGCTGTGGCAGCCGGTGTGGCGGCAGACCGCCGCGCCCGCCCCGGCCGCCGGGCAGCCCGCCCACTGGCTGGTGTACGCCGACGGCGCCGACGACCCGGTGCTGGCGCAGCTGCGCGCCGTGGCGCTCGCCGAGGGCGCCGCCGTCACCGCGGTGCGTCCCGGCGCGGCCTTCGCCGCGGAGGCCGGCGCCGACGCCGGCTACACGGTCCGCCCCGGCGACCACGGCGACGCCCAGTCCCTGCTGCGCGCGCTGCGCGAGCGCGGCCTCCCGCTGGACCGCGTCGTCCACCTGTGGACCCTCCCGTGCGCCGGCTCCGGCGCGGACGCGGCGACCGCCGACGACCGTGCGGCCGGTGGCGGCGCCCGGAGCCCGCTCGGCTCCCCCGGGACGGCCGCGCCGACCGCGCGGTCCGCACCGGCCGCGCAGTCCGGACCGGCCGACCCGACCGGTTCCGCCGCCGATGGCGACGCGACCGCGCAGGCCGTCCGGCGGGGGCTGCACACGCTCGTCGCGCTGGCGCACGCCGCGGGTGAACTCGGCTTCGGCGACTGGGCGCTGGACCTGGTGACCACCGGGGCGCACGCGGTGCTCGACGGAGCGGAGGCGCGGCCGGAGGCGGCGACGCTGGTCGGGCCCGCGCTGGTGGTGCCGCTGGAGTACCCGGGGGTGACCACGCGCCTGGTCGACGTGGAGCCCTCGACGCCGGCCGCCGCGATCGCCGCCGAGCTGCGCCGGCCGCGGACCGGCGCGACCGTGGCGCTGCGCGGCGGACGCCGCTGGACGCCCGGCTACGAGGCCATGGCCGCCCCGGACGCGGGCGACGCCGCCCGGCAGGTGCTGCGCCAGGAGGGCGTCTACCTGATCACCGGCGGTCTCGGCGGCATCGGCCTGGCGATGGCCGGGAACCTGGCGCGTGAGTGCCGCGCCCGGCTGGTGCTGCTCGGCCGCCGCGGGCTGCCGCCGCGCGAGCGGTGGACGGCCGTCGCGGACGGCGCCGAGCCGGCCGAGGAGTCGGTGCGCGAGCGGGTGCGCCAGGTGCTGGCCCTGCTGGAGCTGGGCGCCGAGGTCGAGGTCGTCGAGGGCGACGTGGCCGAACCGGCCGACGTGCGCCGGGCGGTGGCCGCCGCGCACGAGCGGTTCGGCGCGCTGCACGGCGTGCTGCACGCGGCCGGCGTGCCCGGCACCGGGCTGATCCAGTTCAAGCGGCCCGAGGACTCCGACCTGGTGCTCGCGCCGAAGGTCGACGGCGCGCGGGCGCTCACCCAGGCCCTGCGGATCGGCGAGGCGGACGAGGTCCCGCTGGACTTCCTGGCGTTCTTCTCCTCGATCACCTCGGCCACCGGCGGCGGCCCCGGCCAGGTCGACTACTGCGCCGCCAACGCCTACCTGGACGCCTGCGCCGCGCGGCTGGCCGGCGACGGCCGCCGGGTGGTGTCGGTGGACTGGGGCGAATGGCAGTGGAACGCCTGGGAGTTCGGGCTCGCCGGGTACGACGACCGGCTGCAGGCGTTCTTCCGCGGCCACCGGGAGACCTTCGGCATCGCGTTCGACGAGGGCTGGCGCTCGCTGCTGCGGGCCCTGGCCTCGGGCGAGCCGCGGGTCGTGGTCTCCACCCAGGACCTGCCGACCATGGTCGACTACGCCACCGGCTTCACCGTCGCGGCGGTTCTCGACCCGGCGGGCGGCGGCTCGGCCGGCGCCCGCCACCCCCGGCCGGAGCTGCTCACCCCCTACCGGGAGCCGTCCGGCGCGGACGAGGAGGCCGTCGCGGAGGTGTGGCGCGACCAGCTGAAGCTGGAGCGCGTCGGCACCGGCGACAACTTCTTCGAACTCGGCGGCAACTCGCTGCTCGGCATCGCCCTGCTGGCCAAGCTGCGGACGGTCTTCCCCGACGCCGAACTGCCGCCGCACATCCTCTACGAAGCCCCGACCGTGGAGGCGCTGGCCCGGGTGGTCGGCTCCGGTTCCCCGTCCGCGGCCGGCTCCGCGCCGGAGAGCGCCGGGGCCTCCGGCGGCGCCGGCGGCGCCGACCGGTCCGACCAGGCCGAGCGCCGGCGTTCCGGCCTGAAGACCGCGGCGGCCCGCCGCCGCAGGGCCGCCTGACCGGAACCGACGGCCCGGCCCGGCCCGACCCGCAAGCCCCCTTTCGTACCCCGTCCCGATTCGTACACGCTCGGCGGTAGCGCCGTGGAAACGGAGAGAGCAATGACTGTCGTTGGAGTCGTCGGCGCAGGCGTCATGGGCGTCGGAGTCGCCCAGAACCTGGCCCAGTACGGCTACGAGACCATCCTGGTCGACATCAGCGAGGAGGTCCTGGACGGCGCCAAGGCCGTCATCTCCCGCAACTGCCAGGCTCAGCGGCCTGATGGGCGGCCCGGTGCTGGACCCGGACGAGATCCTCGGCCGGATCACCACCGCGGTCGGCCTGGACGCGCTGGCCAAGGCCGACTTCGTGATCGAGAACGTCACGGAGGACTGGGAGACCAAGCGCGAGGTGCACCGCGAGCTGGACCAGGTGCTCAGCCCGGACGCGGTGGTCATCGTCAACACCTCCGCGATCCCGATCACCCGGGTCGCCGCGGTCGGCGACCACCCGCAGCGGGTGGTCGGCGTGCACTTCATGAACCCGGTGCCGGCCAAGCCGGTCGTGGAGCTGATCCCGGGGTTCCACACCACCCGTGAGGTCGTCGAGGTCACCCGGCAGTTCCTGGCCGACTTCGGCAAGAAGGCCGTCGAGGTCAAGGACGCCTCGGGCTTCGTCTCCAACCGGGTGCTCATGCTCACCGTCAACGAGGCCGCCTACCTGGTCCACGAGGGCGTCGCCACCGCCGAGTCGGTGGACGAGGTCTTCCGCGGCTGCTTCGGCCACCCCATGGGTCCGCTGGAGACCGCGGACCTGATCGGCGTCGACACGATCCTCTACAGCGTCGAGGTGCTCTACGAGCACTACGCCGACAGCAAGTACCGGCCCTGCCCGCTGCTCAAGCAGATGACGGACGCCGGCCTGCACGGCCGCAAGACCGGCCGTGGCTTCTACACCTACGACACCAAGGGATGACCATCATGTCCGAGACCCTCACCACCCCCGCCGCCCGCGTCCAGGCCTTCATCCAGGGCCGGTTCCCGCAGGCCGACATCACCCCCGACCAGGACATCTTCGCCCTGGGCTTCATCAACTCGCTGTTCGCGATGGAGCTGGTGATGTTCATCGAGAAGACCTTCGGCGCCACCGTCCCCAACGACGAGCTGCGCATCGACAACTTCCGCACCGTCGAGTCCATGGCCGCGCTGGTCGCCCGGCTGACCGATCCGGCGCCGGTCTCCTGAGGAGGACAGCATGACGAGTGTGACCGTGGCGCCACCCGTGGCGCCACCGGCACAGGCACCGGCACCGGCACCGGCACCGGCTTCGACACCGACACCGGCACCGGCACCGGCACCCATCGACCGGGACTCGGTGCGCGCCTTCGTCGACGAGTGGATCGTTCCGGTGGCCGACGCGTACGACCGGGCCGGCGCGGTGCCGGAGGAGGTCCAGGAGCGGGTCGGGGAACAGGGCCTGTGGGCCCCGTTCCTCCCCGCCCGCTGGGGCGGCCGGGACCTGGACATGGTGACCCTGGGCGCGGTGCACGAGGAGGTGGGCCGCGGCTGCTCCTCGGTCCGTTCCCTGCTCACCGTGCACACCATGCTCTCCTGGGCGCTGCTGCGCTGGGGCAGCGACGCCCAGCTCCAGCAGTGGGCGGGCGACCTGGCCACCGGCCGGGTGCGGGGCGCGTTCTGCCTGTCCGAGCCGGGCGCCGGCAGCGACGCGGCCGGCATCTCCACCCGGGTCGAGCCGCACCGCGGCGGCTGGCTGCTCAACGGCCGCAAGAAGTGGATCACCGGCGGTCAGCGCGCGGACCTGTACCTGGTGTTCGCGCGCACCGAGACCTCGATCGTGGCGCTGCTGGTGCCGCGCCGCGCGCCCGGTGTGCGGGTCACGCCGATCGAGGACATGCTCGGCACCCGCGCGTCGCTGATCGCCGAGATCGAGTTCGACGATGTGGAGCTGGGGCCCGAGGCGCTGCTCGGGCCCAGCTCCTTCGCCTCCGGCATGGTGCTCAGCGGCACGCTGGACCTGGGGCGCTACAGCGTGGCGTGCGGGTCGGTCGGCATCGTCCAGGCGTGCCTGGAGGCGTGCGCGGCCTACACCTCGCACCGCACGGTGGCCGGCAGCCGGCTGCGGGACCTGCCGCTGATCCGGTCCAAGCTCTCCGACATGGTCACCGACGTACGGGCGGCGCGGCTGCTGTGCCGCCGCGCCGGTGAGCTGAAGGACGCCGGGGACCCGGCGACGATCATGGCCACCTGGGTGGCGAAGTACTTCGCGTCCACGGCCGCGGCCCGGCACTCCACCGAGGCCGTCCAGGTGCACGGCGCCAACGGGATGACCGCCGACTTCCCGGTCGCGCGGATGTACCGGGACGCGAAGGTGATGGAGCTGATCGAGGGCAGCAACGAGATCCAGCGGATGACGATCGCCGACGAGGCGTTCCGGGAGGGAGCACAGTGAGCACAGCGAGCACGGTGAGCACGGGAACGCGGACCGCGGCGGAAGCGGCGACGGACACGGCGACGGACACGGCGACGGACCCCTACCGCAAGCCCAGACAGGGCCGCATCAAGTGCGTGGTGTGGGACCTGGACAACACCCTGTGGGACGGCGTCCTGCTGGAGGACGCCGAGGTGCGGGTGCGCCCGCACGTGGTGGAGCACCTGCACCGGCTGGACGCGCTGGGCGTCCTGCACTCGGTGGCCAGCAAGAACGACCACG
Organism: Actinacidiphila sp. DG2A-62; assembly: GCF_035825295.1. Classification (NCBI taxonomy): domain Bacteria; kingdom Bacillati; phylum Actinomycetota; class Actinomycetes; order Kitasatosporales; family Streptomycetaceae; genus Actinacidiphila; species Actinacidiphila sp. DG2A-62. The sequence goes on along the minus strand of NZ_JAYMGI010000002.1, from coordinate 7,583,927 downwards.
ACACGGCGGTGGCCAAGCTGACCGAGCTGGGCCTGAAGGACATGTTCCTGTTCCCGCAGATCGGCTGGGACGCCAAGTCCGAGTCGGTGCGCCGGATCGCCGCCAAGCTCAACCTGGGCCTGGACGCCTTCGCGTTCGTCGACGACCAGGAGTTCGAGCTGGCCGAGATGGAGTTCTCGCTGCCCGAGGTGACCCGGGTGAACGCGGCGGACGTGGACACCGAGCTGCTGCGCGAGGAGTTCCGGCCGCGGTTCGTGTCCGACGAGTCCGCGCAGCGCCGCGCGATGTACCGCGGGCAGCTGGCCAGGGACGAGGTGGAGAGCGACTTCAAGGGCACCAACGAGGAGTTCCTCGCCTCGCTCGGCATGACGTTCACGATCGCGCCGGCCGCCCGGGAGGACCTCCAGCGGGCCGAGGAGCTGACGGTGCGCACCAACCAGCTCAACGCCACCGGCCGCACCTACTCCTACGACGAGCTGGACGAGCTGCGCGAGTCCCCCGACCACCTGCTGCTGGTCGCCAGTCTGGTGGACCGGTTCGGTTCGTACGGCAAGATCGGCCTGGCGCTGGTGGAGAAGGGCGACCCGGACTGGCGGCTGCGGATGATGCTGATGTCGTGCCGGGTGATGTCCCGCGGCGTCGGCTCGGTGCTGCTCAGCCACGTCATGGAACGCGCCCGCGCGGCCGGCGCCGGGCTGACCGCGGACTTCGTGGAGACCGGGCGCAACCGGATGATGCAGATCACCTACGCGTTCGGCGGGTTCCGCGAGGTGTCCAGGGACGGCGCCCGGGTGGTGCTGGCGGCGGACATGTCGCAGATCCAGCCGGCGCCGGGCTACGTCACGCTGGAGGTGAAGCCGTGACGACGGCGCTGCGCGCACCGGCGGCGGCCACCGCGTGGTTCCCGTTCGCCGAGCACCCCGGCAGCGTCGGACCGCGGCTGTACTGCCTGCCGCACGCGGGCGGTTCGGCGTCGGCGTTCCGTTCGTGGTTCGGCCGGATCGGCGAGGTGTCGGTCCGGCCGGTGCAGCCGCCGGGCCGCGAGACCCGGCTGCGGGAGACCCCGTACCGCGAGATGGACCGGTTGGTCGCGGACCTGGCGGACGCGGTGCTCGCGGACCTGGTGGACGAGGGACCGGCCGGCGGGCCGGTGCGGCCGTACGCGGTGTACGGGCACAGCCTGGGCGCGCTGGAGGCGTTCGAGCTGGTCCGGGAGATCCGCCGGCGCGGCGGTCCCGATCCGCTGCACCTGTTCGTCTCCGGGTGCGGCGCGCCCGGCGACGACCCGGACGCCGACGAGCCGCCGATCGGCGCGATGTCCGACGAGCAGGTGGTGGCGCTGCTGCGGCGGATCGGCGGCACGCCGGAGTGGATGCTCGGCGACCCCTCGGTGCTGCGGATGATCCTGCCGCCGTTCCGCGCGGACTTCGCGGTGAAGGAGTCGCACGCGCCGCGGGCCGAGCCGCCGCTGGCCGTGCCGGTCACGGCGCTGGCCGCGGACGGCGACGCCCGCACCGGCACCGCCGGCATGGCCGGCTGGGAGCGCCACACCACCGGCCCGTTCCAGGCGTACACCCTGTCCGGCGGCCACTTCGCGGTGCTGGAGCAGGCCGGCGTGACCCAGCGCTACATCGCCCGCGCCCTGTGGGGGGCGTGAGATGGCCGCGTTGGATCTCACGGCCGCGGCGCCGGACACGGACCGCTCGCCGGACACGGACCGCTCGCCGGGCGCGCACGGCTCGTCGGGTACGGACCCGGGCGGCTCGTCGGGTACGGGTACGGGCCCGGGCGGGGTGCCGGGTACGGGCCCGGCCCGGGTGTCCGGGGCCGGGGGCGTCGGGGAGGACTTGCGGGCCGCGGCGGCCGGGACGCTCACCGGGTGGTTCCTGCGGGGCCTGGCCGCCGGACCGGACGCGGAGGCGCTGCGGGTGGGGCGGACCCGGCTCGGCTACCGGGAGCTGCACGAGCGGGCGCTCGCGCTTGCCGGGACCGTCGTCGCGGCGGTCCCGGGCGGCCGGCCACGGCGGGTCGGCCTGCTGGCCGCGCGCAGCGAGCAGGCGTACGCGGGGCTGCTGGCCGCCGGGTACGCGGGCGCGGCGGTGGTGCCGCTGCACCCGGACTTCCCGGCCGAGCGGACCGCGGCGATGGCCGCCGCGGCCGGCCTGGACGCGGTGATCGCCGACGACCGGGGGCCGGCGCGCTGCCGGCCCTGACCGGGCCCGGCGGTCCGCTGGCCGGCGTGCCGGTGGTGCGGGAGCCGGTCGGCCCCGCGCTGCCGCGGCCGCGCCCGGCCGGCCCCGACGCGGTCGCGTACATCCTGTTCACCTCGGGCTCCACCGGCCGTCCCAAGGGTGTGCCGGTGCTGCACCGCAACGTCGACGCGTATCTGCGCTTCGTGCACGACCGCTACGGCTTCCACGCCGGCGACGTGTTCTCGCAGACCTTCGACCTGACCTTCGACCTGGCGATGTTCGACCTGTTCACCGCCTGGGGCAGCGGCGGCACGGTGGTCAGCGTGCCGCCGACCGCCTACGCGGCGCTGGAGCGCTTCGTCGCCGAGCAGGGCATCACGGTGTGGTTCTCGGCGCCGAGCCTGATCTCCCAACTGGGCCGCCGTCCACAGGGGTTGGCGGCGGGTGGGCTGGCGAGCCTGCGCTGGAGCCTGTTCTGCGGCGAGCCGCTGCTGGCACACGACGCGGCGGCCTGGCAGGCGGCGGCGCCCGGCTCGACGGTGGAGAACCTCTACGGGCCCACCGAGTTGACCATCTCGTGCAGCGTGCACCGCTGGGACCCCGAGCGCTCCCCGGCCCGCTGCGTCAACGACATCGTGCCGATCGGCACCCTGCACCCGGGCCTGCGCCGGCTGCTGCACGACGGCGAACTGTGCGTCACCGGCGACCAGATGGTGCCCGGCTACCTCGACCCGGCCGACGACGAGGGCCGGTTCCTGGAGCACGAGGGGCAGCGCTGGTACCGCACCGGCGACCTGGTGCGTGAGCTGGACGGCGGCGAGCTGGCGTATCTGGGCCGCCGCGACCACCAGGTGCAGATCCACGGCATCCGGGTGGAACTCGCCGAGGTGGAATGGGCGTTGCGCCGCCTGCCCGGGGTGACGGACGCGGTGGCCGTCGCGGTCGACGGCGAACTCACCGCGTTCCTGCTGGGAGCGCCCGGCGCGCCCGCCCACCTGGCCAAGGCGCTGGGCGAGTTCCTGCCCCGCCCGCTGGTGCCGCGCCGTTTCGTCCCGCTGGCGGCGTTCCCGCTGAACGCCAACCGCAAGGTGGACCGCAAGGCGCTCACCGCCCGCGCCGCGCGGGGGCGGTGAACGCGGCGGGCGGGGGCGGCCCCCGGCCGGAAGCCGGGAGCCGCCCCCGCCCGGGGACGGCGACACGCCGGGCCCGGGGCCGCCGGGAACCGGCGGCGCACCGGAGCGGCGTCCGCGGTCAGACCGCGACCGGGGCCGCCGCCCGGGCCACGGCCGCGGCGAGCCGGCGCACCGTGGGGTGCTCCACCAGATCGGTGGCGGCCACGTCCGCGCCGACCGCCGCCCTGATCCGCGCGGTCATCTGGATGGCCAGCATGGAGTGGCCGCCCAGCTCGAAGAAGTCGTCGTCGGCGCCGACGCCCTCGACGCCGAGGACCGCCCCCCAGATGTCGGCGAGCGCGCGTTCGACGCCCTCGGCCGGCTCCTGGTACGGGGTGGTCAGGTCGGGGCGCGGGTGGCGCTCGCCGTCGGACGCGGCGGCGTCGGCGGCCGGGCCGCCGCCGGTGACCCAGCGGGCCAGCCGGGGGCCGATCGGCCCGCTGGAGACCACCACCTGCGCGACGCCGGAGGCCGCCGCGAGCGAGCGCTCCAGCACCTCCACACCCTCCCGCGGGGCCATCCGGTACGCCTGGACCTGCGGGTTGTGGCCCTCCAGGCGCTCGGGATCGATGTCCCAGGTGTCCCAGTCGACGGTGATCCAGCGTCCCTGCCCGCGCCGCCTGGCCCGCCGGGCGTAGGCGTCGAGCGCCGCGTTGGCCGCCGAATAGGGGCCGAGCGCGATGCCGCCGAGCACCGCGGACAGCGAGGAGAGCGTGATCCTCCGGTCCCTGGCCCGGTCCCCGAGCACCGCCTGGAGGGTGTGGAAGCCGCGCACCTTGGCGTGCAGATGGGTCTCGCAGCACTCGCGGTCGGACAGGTGGGCCAGCTTGAACCAGCTCGGGTCCTGCACGCCGGCCGCGTGCACCACGACGTCGACGCCGCCGAAGCGCGCGTCGGCGGCGGCGACCACGGCCCGCATGCCCTCCTCGTCGCCGACGTCCACGCCGGCCGCCAGCACCTGCGCGCCGGCCGCCTCCAGCGCCAGCACGTTGCGGATGTGCCGGGCCTGCCGGCCCTCCCCGCCGGCCAGCTCCGCCCATCGCTCGCGCGGCGGCAGGGCGGTGCGGGCGGTGAGCACCAGCCGGGAGCCGTAGCGCTCGGCGAGGTGCCGGGCGAGCACCAGGCCCACGTCGCCGAGGCCGCCGGTGATCAGCACGGTCTCGTCGGCGCGGAACAGCGGCCGCGCCGGATCGGGCGCGGGCAGCGGGTGCTGCTGGTAGTCGCGCACCCACAGCTCGCCGGACCGCACCGCGGCCGGGCCCTCGTGCGGGTGGACCATCGCGGCGAGCGCCTGCTCGACGTCCTCGTCCGCGATGCCGGCGGCCGCGTCCGGTCCGCCCGGCCGCGCCGCTCCGGCCGCTCCGGCCGGTCCGCCCGCCTCCAGGTCGATGTGACGGCACGTCAGGTGCGGGTTCTCCTGGGCGATGGTGGGCGCGAGGGCGGCCAGCGCCGCGTGCTCGGGGTGGTCGAGGTCCGCGCCGGCGACGGCCGCGGCGCCGCCGGTGAGCAGCACCACCTCGGCGGGCGGCGCGAGGGGGTCGTCGGCCAGCGCCTTGACCAGGGCGAGCGCCGCGTAGACGCCGCGGTCCAGCTCGGCGGTGAAGTGCGCGGCGCCGTCGCCCTCGGGCGAGGCGAGCGCCAGGCCGTGCACGACGGTGCGCGGCGCGACGAACTGCGCGGCGAGCAGCTCGCCGAGGCTGTCCGCGCTGTCGGGCCGTACGGTGAAGTCGCCCGCGTCGTCCTGGCCGAAGGTCTCGCCCGGCCGCGCGGTGACGACCTCGGCGCCGGCCCGCGCGAGCCGCCGGACCAGCGCCTCGGCCCGCTCCTCGCCGGCCAGCACCAGCCAGGGCCCGGCGGCGCGCAGCCGCTCGTCCAGGTCGGCGGTCGGCAGCGGTCGGCGGCGCCACACCGGCAGGTACGTCCACCGGTCCAGGTCGTCCACCCGGCCCTCGACGGGGGCCGCGGCGGCCTTGTCGCGGGCCGCGCCGGGCAGCGGGTCCACCCAGTAGCGGCTGCGCCGGAAGGGGAACGTCGGCAGCTCCACCCGGCGGCCCTCGCCGCGGTGCAGCGCGGCCCAGTCCAGGCTCGCGCCGGCCAGCCAGAGCCGGCCCAGGGCGCCGGCGATCCACTCCCGCGCCCGGCCGCGGTCGCCGGCGTCACGGCCCGCACCGCTGTCGGCGCCGGCGCCGATGGTCCCGACACCGCCGGACGAGCCCGCCGGGCCCGGACCGGCCGCCGCCGGGCCGACCGTGAGGGTCTCGACGTGGCCCCGGGCGTCCGCCCCGGACGCGGCGTCGGCGACGCGCACGCCGAGCGCGCGCAGGCCCTCCGCGAGCGCGGCGAGAGCGCGGTCCCGGTCGGCCGCGACCGCCGACGCGTCCCCGTCGGCGTCCGCCGAGGACGCCGCGTCCGCCGCGGCCGCGTCGTCCTCGGCCGCCGGCAGCATCTCCCGTACGGCGTCGGCGAGTTCCGCCCACCAGGCGGCCGGGGCCGCCGGGTCCGGGGCGAGCCGGACGAGCGGGTCGCGGCGGACGGTCTCCCCGTCGGTCCAGCGGGCCGGGTCGGCCAGCGCGGCCACCGCGTCGGCGAGGTCGGCGACCACGGCGGTGCGGCGCAGCGCGAAGTGGCCGCGGGAGACCTGGAGGGTGAACGCGACGTCGGCCGGGTCGAGTTCGGGGTGCTCGCCCAGGTGCGCGCGCAGGCGTTCGCCGATCGCGTCCAGGCCCGCGGCGTCGTTGGCGGAGAACGCCAGCAGGTGCGGGCCCGGGTACGGCGTGCCGCGCTCCGGCCGCGGCGGGGCCTGCTCCAGCACCACGTGGGCGTTGGTGCCGCCCAGGCCGAAGGAGCTGACGCCGGCCCGGCGCGGGCCCTCGCCCCGCGGCCAGGGCCGGGTGTCGGGCTGCACGGTGAACCGGTCGGCCGCCGCGGCCAGCGCCGGGTTGGGCGTCTCGAAGCCGGGCACGCCGGGGCGAACCCCCTCGCGTACGCTCAGCGCCGCGCGGATCAGGCCGGTGACGCCGGCCGCGCGGTCCAGGTGGCCGAGCGTGGCCTTGGCGGTGCCGAGCACCGCGGGGCGCTCGGGGGCGTTGCGGAACACCCGTGCCATGGCGGCGAGTTCGATGCCGTCGCCGAGCGCGGTGCCGGTGGCGTGGCACTCGACGTAGCCCAGCGTCTCGGGGGCGACGTCGGCGACGTCCAGCGCGGTGCGGATCACCTCGGCCTGGCCGTCGACGCCGGGCGCGGTGTAACCCACCTTCTCCCGGCCGTCGTTGTTGACCGCCGAGCCGAGGATCACCGCGTGGACCAGGTCGCCGTCGGCGAGCGCGTCGGTCATCCGCTTCAGGGCGACCACGCCGACGCCCGAGCCCATCACGGTGCCGTCGGCGGCGGCGTCGAAGCTGCGCGGCCGGCCCAGCGGCGAGGTGATGCCGCCGGGCTCGTAGTGGTAGCCGGCCGGCTGCGGCAGCGGCAGGAACGCGCCGCCCGCCAGCGCCATGTCGCTGTCGAAGGTCAGCAGGCTCTGCACCGCCAGGTGCACCGCGACCAGCGAGGTGGAGCAGAAGGTCTGCACGCTCAGGCTCGGTCCGCGCAGCCCCAGCTTGTACGCCACCAGGGAGGTGAAGGAGTCGCGTTCGTTGCCGACGCCGACCAGCAGCCGGCCGCCGGGCTCGTCGACCACGTGGGCGACGTTGTCCATCAGGTAGTCGGGGAAGGCGGCGCCGCCGAACACTCCGACCCGTCCGGGCGGCGCGACCGGCGGGTAGCCGGCGCTCTCCAGGGCCTCCCAGCAGCATTCCAGGAACAGCCGGTGCTGCGGGTCCATCGTCTCGGCCTCGCGCGGCGAGAAGCCGAACACGGCGGCGTCGAACTCGGCCAGGCCGTCGACCGGTCCGCCGACCCTGACGTAGTGCGGGTCTGCGGCGGCCTCGAGCGGCACGCCCGCCGCGGCCAGCTCGTCCGCGGTGATCTCGCGCAGTCCGCTCGCGCCCGCCAGCACGTTGCGCCACAGGGCGGCGACGTCGGGTGCGCCGGGGAACCGGCCGGACATGCCGACCAGCGCCACCGCGGACTCGTACCGGTCGAACGCGTCGTCGGTCACGACGTGATTCATGGCTTCCTTCCTCACAACAGGCGGCTGCGGCCCCAGCCGCGCGCCAGCCGGTAGGCGGCGAGCGTCCCGAAGGCGACGCCGATGGACAGGCACACCAGGGCGGGCCGGACCATCGCCGACCCGTCCCCTTCGAGCGCCGCGCGGATGAGGGACATCGCCCAGTAGCCGGGCGAGGCCGGCGCGATGTGGCGGGCCCAGGCCGGCATCAGGCTGACCGGCACCAGGGCGCCGCCGAGCGCGCTGACGGCGACGGCGCCGAGGTCGGAGACCACGCTGAGGTCGCCGCGGGTGCGGGCGAGCGTGGCCAGCGCCGCGCCCACCGACAGCAGGGTGAAGCCCCAGATCGCGACGGCCAGGACCACCCAGCCGACCGACGCGGGCAGCCGCAGGCCCAGCACCAGGCAGCCGAAGCCGAGGACCACGGTCTGCTGGAGCAGCAGGATCAGGAACGCCGGCACGGTCTTGCCGAGCAGCAGTTCGGTGCGGCAGGCCCGGGTGACGCGCAGCCGGTCCCAGGTGCGCCACTCGCGCTCGACCATGATCGAGTGGCCGACGACGGCCAGCGCGAAGACCGAGAACATCACCAGCGGCCCGGTGACGGCCTGCACGGTGCCGCTGGACAGCGCCTTGACGTAGAGCGGTTTGAGTACGGTCATCAGCACCATGGGCATCACCACGTAGCTGATCAGCTGGCTGGGGTCGCGCAGCCGCAGGACCAGGTTGTGCCGGACCAGCAGTCCGGTGCGGTGCAGGGCCTCGGCGTTCATCGGGCACCGCCTTCGCGGGGCGCGGCGGGCGCGGTCACCGCCGGGGTCACCGCCGGGGCCGGAGCCGCCGGGGTCGCCGCGGGCGGCAGGGGCCGCGCGGGCGCGGCGGGGGGCCGCGGGTCATGCTTCATCGAGCACCGCCAGGGATCGGTAGAGGTCGTCCAGATCGGGTTTGCGCACGTCGACCGAGGTGACCGGCTGCGTCGCCTCGGCCAGCAGCCGGATCAGCGCGGCGGTCGGGTCGTCGGTGGACCGGCGCTGCTCGCTGCCGTCGGCGAAGGTCAGCGCGACCTCGCCGGGCAGGCCCGCCAGCAGTTCGGCGGCGGTGCCGCGGGCCACCACCCGGCCGCGCTTGGCGACGGCGATGGTGGCGTCGAGCTCGGTCAGCTCGGCCAGGTAGTGCGTGGTGTAGACGACGCCGGCGCCCTCGGCGGCGCGCCGCCGCACCGCGTCGAGCAGCGCCTGGCGGGTCTCGGGGTCGGCGCCCGCGGTCGGCTCGTCCAGCAGCAGCAGCCGGGGGCGGTGGATCAGCGCGACGCCGGCCTGGGCGCGGCGCTGCTGGCCGCCGGAGAGCACACCGGCCGGCCGGTCGAGGAACTCCGTCAGCCGCAGGTCGTCCGCCACCTCGTCCACCGCGGCGCGCAACGCGCCGCGGCGCAGCCCCGACAGCCCGCCGAACAGCCGCAGGTGCTCGCGGACGGTCACCGACGGGTAGAGCGCGATGTGCTGCGGCGACACGCCGATCACGCCGCGGGCGGCGACCGGATCGGCGCCGTCCACCAGCGCGGTGCCGGCGTCGGCCCTGATCAGCCCGGAGACGACCTCCACGAAAGTGGTCTTGCCGGCGCCGTTGTGGCCGACCAGTCCGACGATCTCCCCGGGCCGCACGGTCAGGTCGAACCCGGCCAGCGCGTCGACGTCGCCGTAGCGCTTGGCCAGTCCGCTCACCTGGAGGACCGGGGACGCGGCCGGCGTACGGGTGTCGTGCGCGCGGGCGTCGTGTGGGTGGGCGTCGTGCGGGTGGGCGCCGTCCCCGCGGGCGCCGCGCGCGCGGGCGTTCGCAGGGGTGTTGGCGGAGTTGTCCGCGAAGTTGTCCGCGAAGGCGTCCGCGGGGTCTTTCGCGAAGTCGTCCGCGGGCTTGCGGGCGGACTCGCGGGCGGCGGCACGGACACGCGGGCCGGTCCGCGCGGTGTGCGCGGCCGGATCGGCGGCGGGCTGCGCGGCAGGCGTCCCGGCGGACGCGGCGCCGGCGGCGCGGACCCGGCCGCGCGGACGGCGCGCACGGTCCTCGCGGCCGCGGCCGGACTCGCGCACGGGCTCGCGCACGGGCTCGGCACCGCCCTCGCCGCCGTCGCCGGCCGCGGGCCGGGCCGTCACGCCGGTCGCTCCCGCCGCCGGCCGGCTTGTGGCCGCCGGGCCGGGCGGGCGCCGGCGGGGTCGGGGCCTGGATGCTCATCGGTCCTCCATCGGGTCGTTGCGGTGCCGGTTCGGGAACGGCCCGGAGGGCGCGACCGGCCGGTGCCTGGCGGTGCCGCCCCAGCCGCCCGCGGCGCCCGCGGTACGCGGCTGGGCGCCGTCGTAGCCGCGCGCCGCCTTGCCGAACTGGCCCTGGGTCCAGCGGGGTTGGCCGGCAACCGGGGTGACGCCCGGCCGTCCCGGGGTGCGGCCGGCCGGACGCGCCGGGTAGCCAGCGGCCGGCCGCGCGGCGTGGTCCAGCCGCTCCAGCGCCTCGGCGGCCAGCTCGCACCAGGCGTCGGCGCCGAGCTGCTCGAAGGCGCCGAGCGCGCCGCGCAGCCGGGCCCTGGCCTCGTCCTCGCGGCCCTGCTCCTCGTCCAGCGCGCCGAGCGAGTACAGCAGCGCGGCCTCGCCGAGCCGGTCCCCCGCCTCGCGCGCCGCGGTGAGCGCCTGCGTCGCGCAGTCGCGCCAGTCCTCGTACGCCCGCTGGGTCGCGGCCAGCGAGCACACCGCGACCGCGAGCCTGCGATGCAGCTCGGTCTCGTCGGCGTCGGCGGCGTACCGCACCGCGGCGCGCAGGGCGTCGCGCTCGGCGGCGTACCAGCCGGCCGGGTCGTGCAGCACGGCGGTCACGGTCGGCAGGTCCAGCGGCCAGCGCTGCGGGTGGTGCAGGCCGGGCGCGGGCGCGCCGCCGAGCCGCAGCACGGCCTCCTCGGTGAGCGTCTGCCAGACGTCCAGCATCCGCCGCCCGGCGCCGCGCTCCTCGCGCGGGTCGGCGGCGAAGCGCTCGGCGAGCTGCTCAGCGGCGAACAGCCGCACCAGGCCCGGTATCCGGTACCGGACCCCGGCGCCGCCCGCGCCGCCGGGAAGGGCGCCCCCGGGCCGGCGGCCGAGCCGTCGCCGGACCCCGCGCCGTCCGGGCCCCCGGCGTCGACCAGGCCGTACCCGCCCGGCGAACCGCCGTCGACACCGCCGACCGCACCCATCACGTCGGTCACGCCGGGGCTGCGGGCCGCGCCGTACGCGCCGAAAGCGGCGGCTCCCGGGATCGCGAGGCCAGGACCGGCCGTCGCGGCCGGTCCGACCGGCTCGACCAGCCGCACGTCCGCCAGCTCGGCGAGCGCCCGCGCCGCCTCGGCGGGCGGCGCGTCCAGCAGCGGACCGGCCGACCACGCGGCGAACTCCGGCGTGGGCAGCCCGCCGAGCCGGGCCAGCAGGGTCCTCGCGGGCTCGGTGAGCGCGCGGTACGCGCCGGCCAGCACGGCCCGCGGGTCGACGTCGCGGTGGGCGAGCCCGGCCAGCCGGCGGCGCTCGTCGCGCAGCCGGGCGGTGAGGTCGGCGAGGCTCCACTGCGGGTGCGCGGCGAGCCGGCCCGCGGCGGCGCGCAGCGCCAGCGGCAACCCGTCGCACAGTTCGGTGAGTTCGATCGCCTCGCTGGGCTCGGCCCGCACCCGCTCCCAGCCGGCCATCGCGGCCAGCAGCTCCACGCCGTCGGGGACGCTGGGCGCGGCCACGTCGACGACGCGCGCGCCGGCCGGGGCGGCGGACCGGCGGCGTCCGGTGGCCAGCAGGGCGCAGCCGGGCGCGGCGGGCAGCAGGGCGTGGAGCTGGGCGGCGTCGGCGGCGTCCTCGACCACCACCAGGACCCGCCGTTCGGCCAGCGCGCCGCGGAAGAGCGCGGCCCGGTCGGCGACGGGACCCGGCACGGCGGAGGCGGGGAAGCCCAGCGCGCGCAGGAAGTGCGCGAGCACCTGTTCGACGGCGCGCGCGGGGTCGCCGGCGGGCAGCGCGGCGTACAACTGGCCGTCGGGGAAGGCGGGGGCGAGGATGTGGGCGGCCTCGACGGCCAGCGCGGACTTGCCGGTGCCGGGCGCGCCGGCGAGCAGCGCGACCGGGCCGGGTCCGCCGGGTGCGCCCCGGCCATGCGCCGCCGTGCCCGTGAGCCGATCCACGCCCGTGAGCCGGTCGGCACCGGCGAGCCGGTCGGCACCGGCGAGACGGTCCGCATCGGTGGGCCGGTCCGCGCCCACGCCCGCCGTCACATGGCCGCACAGCTCCCGCAGGTGCTCCTGGCGGCCGGTGAAGTCCGCCTGGCGCGCGGGGAGTTGCAGGGGCACGACGGCCGGTATGGAGGGCGCGGCGCTGCGGGTGCGCGGCTGGTCGAGTTCGGGCGAGCCGTTGAGTATGGCCAGTTCGAGGCGGCGCAGCGCCGGGCTCAGCTCGATGCCCAGCTCGTCGATGAAGGTGCGGCGCACCCGGTGGTAGGCGGCCAGCGCCTCGGCCTGCCGTCCGCACCGGTACAGCGCGGTCATCAGCTGCTCGGCGGGCCGCTCCCGCAGCGGGAACTCGGCGGCCAGCGCGGCGATCTCACCGACCACGTCGTGGTGCAGCCCGAGCTTCAGCTCGGCGTCGAAGCAGGCTTCCAGCACGGTGAAGCGGCGCTCGGCGACCGGCACCGCGCGCGCCTGCACCGCCGGGCTGTCGATGCCGGCCAGCGGGTCGCCGCGCCACAGCTCCAGCGCCCGGCGGAAGGCCGCGCGGGCGGCCTCGGGCCGGGACTCGGCCGCCGCCGCCCGGCCGCGGGCCGCGAGGTCGTCGAAGACGTGCAGGTCGACCTCGCCGTGCGCCAACTCCAGGGTGTACCGCTGGCCCTGCATCCGGATGCGGCGGCCGAGACCGGCCCGCTCCAGCGAGCGGCGCAGCGCCGAGACGGCGGTCTGGACCTGCGAGCGGGCGGTGGCCGGCGGCGCGCCGCCCCACACCGCGGAGACCAGCGCGTCCAGCGTGACGCCGCGGCCGGCCTCCAGCAGCAGCAGCGCCAGGACGACCTGCTGGCGGCGCGCGGTGACCGGCACCGGGCGGGCCACGTGCACCTCCAGCGGCCCGAGCACCCGGAAGGGCACGGCCGTCTCGGGTGGCGGGGCGGGGTCCGCCGGCGCGCCGGCGGAGGGTTGCGTGGCTGTCGCCATGGTCCGTTCGCCTTCCTCGTATGCCTCGTGTGTGTCGTCGTGTGTGTCGTCAAGCGGGTCGTCGTGCGGGTCGTCGCGTGTGCGGGTCCGGGTGCCGGCCTGGGCAGGCGTCCGGTCCTGCGCCCGGGACCGGTCCCGCGTCCGGGTCCCGGATGGTGGTGCGGCGGGCCGGGATACGGCCGTGGGCCGGTGGTTCACCGCGGGTCTCCCGCTCAGACCAGGACTTCGCGGGGTGCGGGGTGGCCGAGGAACGCCGTGGGACTGGCGGTCAGCCCGTAGGCGCCGGCCTGGAACACCGCGACCAGGTCGCCGGGTTCGGCCCTGGGCAGCGTGACGTCCTTGCCGAGCAGGTCCAGCGGCGTGCACAGGCAGCCGACGACGTCCACGACCTCGGTCGCGTCGGCCGCGTCGCTCGCCGGCGTCTGCGCGGGTGCCGAACGAGCCACGCAGATGGGGTAGTTGCGGCGCAGCGCCCGGCCCAGGTTGCCGGTGGCGGCCAGTTGGTGGTGCAGGCCGCCGTCGACGACCAGGTAGGTGGTGCCGCGGGACTGCTTGCGGTCCACCACCCGGGTCAGGTACACCCCGGCCTCGCCGACCAGGTACCGGCCCAGTTCGATCACCGGCCGCGCCTGCGGGAGCCGGTCGCGGACCGTGGTGTCCAGCAGCTTCGCCAGGTTCTCGCCGATCGGCCGCAGGTCCAGCGGCCGGTCCTTGGGGCCGTACGGGATGCCGAAGCCGCCGCCGAGGTTGAGGTAGCGGACGGGGGCGTGCCCGGCGAGGTCGGCGATCAGGTCGACGGTGGCCCGCTGGGCGGCGCAGATGCTCTCGGCGTCCAGGTTCTGCGAGCCGGCGAAGACATGGAAGCCCTCGAACGCCACATCGCCGCGTGCGAGTTCGGCCAGCAGCGCGGGCGCCTGCTCGGCGTCCACGCCGAACTGCTGCGGGCCGCCGCCCATCCGCATGCCCGAACCGCGCACCGCGAAGGGCGGGTTGACGCGCAGTGCCGCTCGCGGGCGGACGCCGAGTTCGTCTCCGGCCGCACGCAGCCTGGCCAGTTCGGTGGCCGACTCCAGTTCGACCAGGACGCCGGCGGCGACGGCCTGCCGCAGCTCCGCGGCGGTCTTGCCGGGGCCGGCGAAGGCGGTGTGCGCCGCGCCGAGGCCGGTGTCGAGGGCGGCGAGCATCTCGCCGGACGACGCGACGTCGAAGCCGTCGACCAGCGTGCTCATGTGGTGCAGCAGCGCGGGCATCGGGTTGGCCTTGACCGCGTAGCTCAGCGCGACGGCGTCGGGCAGCGCGGCACGCACCGCGGCGATCCGCTCGGCGACCAGAGCGCGGTCGTAGGCGAACAGCGGTGTGCCGCCGGAGCGTTCGACCAGCAGCCCGGCCGGCACCCCGCCGACGGCCAGTTCGCCGTCGACGCGCCCGAACAGCGCGGGCCCGGTGCGCGGTTCGGCGGCCGGCGCCGCGGGGAGGTCCGGGAGCGCCGGGGCCGGCGCGTGCGTCGCGGTCACTGCTCCGCCTCCACCATCCGGCGCAGCTCCACCCGGTCGAACTTGCCGTTCACCGACCGGGGCAGGCCGGGCAGCACGACCGTGCGGCGCGGCAGCATATAGGCGGGGACCTCGCGGGCCATCGCCTGGTGCAGCCGTCCGGTGTCGCAGGGGCCGGCCACCACCAGCAGGACGTGCTGGCCGAGTTGCTCGTCGGCCGCGCCCAGCGCCACCGCTTCGGTGACCAGCCCGGTGGCGTACGCGGCCTCCTCGACCTCGGTGGGGCTGATCCGGTAGCCGGAGGACTTGATCATGTCGTCGGCGCGGCCGACGAAGTACAAGAAGCCCTCCTCGTCGCGGTAGACGGTGTCGCCCGACCACACCGCGCGCTCGGCCAGGCCCGACGGCACACCTCCGGGCGCCGGGCGGAAGCGCAGCGCCGTCGCCTCGGGGTTGTTCCAGTAGCCGAGCGCCACCAGCGCCCCGCGCTGCACCAGTTCGCCGTGCTCGCCGGGCACGCAGGGAGTGCCGTCGGGGCGCACCACCAGCACCTCGGCGTTGGGGATCGCCTTGCCGATGGAGTCCGGCCGCCGGTCCGCCTCGGCCGGGTCGAGATAGGTGGCGCGGAACGCCTCGGTGAGCCCGTACATCAGGAACGGCCGTGCCTGTGGCAGCAGTTCGCGCAGCCGGGCCAGGGTCGCGCGCGGCATACGGCCGCCGGTGTTGGCGAAGTAGCGCAGCCGCCCGGTGGCCTCCAGCGGCCATTCGAGCGCGGCCAGCTGCATCCACAGCGGCGGCACGCAGGTCAGGCCGGTCACCCCGTGCCGGGCGCACAGCCGTACCACCTCGCGCGGCAGCAGGTAGTTGGTGAGCACGACGTGCGCGCCGCGGATCAGCGCGGTGGTCAGCTGGCTGAAGCCGGCGTCGAAGCTCAGCGGGAGCGCGGCCAGCAGCACGTCGTCGCCGGTGTGGCCGAGGTAGGTGGCCACGCTGTCGGCGCCGGCCAGCAGGTTGCGGTGCGAGAGCACCACGCCCTTGGGGCCGCCGGTGCTGCCCGAGGTGTAGAAGATGGCGGCCACGTCGGCGTCGATCACCGCGTGCGCGCCGGGCACCGGCACCGGGCCCTTCTCGCCCAGCCGTTCCCACGCGGTGACCTGCCAGCGGTCGTCGACCGGCGGGGCCTCGCCGCTGTCGCCGATCACCACCAGGTGGCGCACCGAGGTGTCGGGGGCCAGCGCGGACCGTACGGTGTCCAGCCGCTCCGCGGTGGTGACCAGGGCGACCGCCGCGCAGTCCTCGGTCACCCGGGCCAGGTGGCGGCCCTTGAAGAGCTGGTTGACGGGCACGAACACGGCGCCCGCCGCGGCGGTGGCCAGCATCGCCACGACCGTCTCGACGCGCTTCTCGGCGTAGACCGCGACCCGGTCGCCGCGCCGCACGCCCAGCCGGTACAGGCCGTAGGCGACGGAGGCGACCTGCTCGGCGAGTTCGCCGTAGCTGACGGTGCGCTCCTTGAACGTCAGTGCCGGGCGGCCCGGCGCGCCCTGTCCGACCAGCCGGTCGAGGCGGGTCAGCGGGGCGCCGGCCGGGGCGGCGGCCGTCATCCGGTCACTCATGGCCGGCCGGTTCCGGCGCGGCGGACGCGCCGGCCGCCGTGTGCGCGTCGACCGCGGACCACAGCGAGCCGACGGTCTCGAAGGTCTCCTCGGTCAGCGCCTCGTCCGGCAGCTCGACGCCGAACGCGTCCTCCAGCTCGGCGAGCAGCTGGACCACGCCCATGGAGTCCAGGCCGAGCGCCGCCAGATCGTCCGCCGCCGAGAGCTCGCTCGCCTCGGCGTACGGAAGATGCGGCAGCAGCACCTCCTGGAAGGAACGCGGAATCTCCGTGTCAGCCATGACGGTCAGGCCCTTTCTTTCGGGTTCTTCGGGTTCTTCGGGTTCTTCGGGTTCTTCGGGTTCTTCGGGTGCACGTCCGGTCCGGGTCCACCGGACTCGGTCGGGTTCTCGCGGGTCCTTCGGGTGCGGTCGGGTCTCCCGTTCGCGTACACAGATCACCGTTGACGGCTCTCGTTCGGCCATCGCCCGGCTGTCGCCACACGGCGGCGCAGGTCGGGGGCGGTGCGCGCGGCGGCGGCCGGGGCGCGGCCGGACGGCGCACGGCGGTTCGACGGCGGTTCGACGGCGGACCGATAGCGGACCGATAGGAGGACGGGAGCGCGGCGGGAGCGGGCCGCGCGGCGGCGGCCGGGCGGCGAGGGCGGCGTGATGGCGGGCGCGGCCACGATGGGGGCAGCAGTCAGCCCGAGACAGGAGGAGGGCCACTCGATGATCACGGGGACAACGGACGCCGCGCCGCCGGCCGCGGCCCGGCTCGGCGTGGTGCGCCCGGACGGCGCGGTGCAGCGGGCCGGGCTGCCGGAACGGCCGCCGGACAGCGACGCGTTGGTCGTCGTCTACCAGTACGCGACCCGCCGCGGCGCGCTCTCCCCCTCCGCTCTCGACGGGGTCGCCGCGGAGCTGGGCCTGTCCCCGGGCGAGGTCTTCGCCGCCGCCGCGCGCCTGGTGGAGCTGCACATGCTGCGCACCGGCGACGAGGGCGACGGCACCCTGGTGCCGCTGGACCCGCGGGCCGCGGCGACGCTGCTGATCTCGCCGATCGAGCGGGCGATCCTGCAGCAGCGGGAGGTCGCCGACCGGCTGCGGGCGCGGATAGACTCCATCGCCGGCCCGGCCGGGGCCGCTCCGGGGCCGCTCGGGGTGATCGACCAGGTCGAGGGCGAGGCGGAGGTGCGCGGCCTGCTGCGGCTGGCCGCCGCGGAGTGCCACACCGAGGCCGCGGTGCTCAGGCCGGGCGGCGACGTGCCCGCGGCCGAGGGCGCGACCCCGGTGAGCGCGCTGTTCGACGGCTGCTGCGGCGCGCTGGACGGCGCGATCGGCGTACGGGTCCTGGCGCCGCACCGCGACCGCGCCGACTTCGCCTCCCGCACCCGGGCCACCCGGCTGGTCGAGGGCGGCGCCGAACTGCGCACCGTCCGCGCGGTGCCCCAGGCCGCGGTGGTCTTCGACCGGGCGCTGGCCGTCGTGGTCGACCCCGGCGACGGGGTCCGGCCGCCAACCGCGCGCCCGGTGACCGACCCGGCGATGGTGCGCTGCCTGATCGACATGTTCGAGGTGCTGTGGGAGTCCGCGTCGCCCTTCGTCCCGGACGACACGGGCTACGCGGAGGACATCGCGGACGACTTCCAGCGCTCCATCGCCCAGTTGATGTCGCAGGGGCTGACGGACGAGGCGGTGGCGCGCCGGCTCGGCATGTCGGTGCGGACCTGCCGCCGGCACATCGCCGCGCTGATGCGCAGCCTGGACTCGGTCAGCCGCTTCCAGGCCGGCGTCCAGCTCGCGCAGCGCCTGTCCGCGGAGTCCGTCGTCGCCTGAGCCCCCGCGCTCCCCTTGCCAGGGGCCCGCTGCCGCATCCCCTCCCGGCCGCGGGCCCCTTCCGCGTGCCCCGCGCCCGACGCCGAGCCGTGCCCCGCGCCCGACGCCGAGCCGTGCGCCGCGGCGCGGGTGTGCGAGCGGTTGTCGCGGCGGCGGCACGCGGCGGCACGCGGCGGCACGCGCGGCCGTGCCGCGGTGTCGGCGGGGTCCGCGGTGTCCGCCGAGCCGGGGGCGGCGGGGCCGGGGGTCGGCGGGGTCCGCGGTGGGCGGGTCGGCGGGGGCCGCGGCCGGCGGGGGCTGCGGCCGGCGGGTCAACGGGTCCGCGGGTCGGTCGCAACCGGCGTACGCGTCAGGCCGGTTGGGTGACGCGTACCGGCGCGGGGCCGGCGTCGGCAGCGGCGGAGCCGTGCCGCGCGGGGTCCTGCGCCGGCTCGGCGGGAACCAGCGCGTCGGCCAGCTCGGCGAGCGGGCGGACGCCGGCCAGGTCGGGCAGTGCGACGCCGGCCCAGCCGAGGTCCCGCAGCAGCGCGAGCGCGTACGGCGCGCGCAGCAGCCGACCGCCCGCGGGCACGTACGGCAGTCCGGGCTCCACCGCATCCAGTGCGTTGGCCTCGGCGACGGCCCGCAGGAGCGCCGCCCGCGCGGGGCCGCCGCGGTCGTCGCGGGCCGCCGCCCGCGCGACGTGCGGGTCGATCGCGGCCGTGTCGATCGCGGCCAGGTCACTCACGGCCGGGCCACTCGCGGCCGGGCCGCCCGGTGGGGGGAAGCCGAACAGCGCCGCCGCGTCGGAGAATCGCAGGTCGACGGCCGGGTCGGCGTGGGCGGCGATCACCCGGGCGTACCCGTGCAGGAAAGCCTCGACCGCGTAGGCGTCCATCACCTCGTCCAGCGCGTTGAGCCCGACGCTCACGCCGTCCGCCAGCTCGCGCACCCGCAGGTAGGTGTCGGTGGCGGACAGCGCCCAGTCGTACGGCTCGGCGCCGCGCACCAGGCGGTCCCTGCGGCTGCCGCAGTGCTGCGCCGGGCTGGTCAGGAAGTTGGCCTCGGAGGTGACCCGCAGCAGCCGGCCGCGCCGGTGCCCTTCCGCGGCGACCAGCTCGGCCACCTCGTCCCAGGGCGCGTAGGCGTGCCGCTGCGCGGTCCGCAGCGCCCGCGCGACCCGCGCGGCGACCTCCCCGAACCCCGGGTCGCCCGACAGATCGACGCGGACCAGAGCGGGCGAGAACATGCACGACAGGACGTCCATCCGGGAGCCCTCGCGGTGGCTGGCCAGCCACCGGTGCGCGACCACCGCCTCGCCGGTGTAGGCCGCCATGCCGGTCGCGTAGGCCGCGAGGTGCACCGCGGACGGCCACACCTTCAGCCGCGCGGCGATGTCGCGTACGGCCGCGAGCATCCCGGGCGAGGTGAGGGTCGCGGTGTGCGCCACCGGGCCGCGGGCGGCGGCCTGCGGCTCCGGGCCGGCCTGCCCGGGTCCGGGCGGGGCGCGCGGCGCCGGCGGGCGAACGGGTCGGTGGGCAGCAGTGGGATGGTCTGCTCCCAGTGCCGCAGGGCCGCCGCGCGGTCGGGCGGGGCCATGGCGGTCTCGGCGGCGGCGAGGTCCGCGGGCTGCTGCGCGACCGGCGGCAGCTGCGCCCTGCGGCGGCTGCCGAGCGCGTCCAGGAGCGCGCCGAACTCCCGCTGGAACAGCGCGAGTCCCCAGTCGTCGAAGGTCATGTGGTGGAGCACCACGGCGAGTCGGCGTGGCGCGCCCGCGGTGGTCACCGCGCAGACCCGTATCGGCCAGTCGCGCTCCAGGTCGAAGGGCGTCCGGCTCAGCCCCGCGATCACCTCGGCGGGCGCGGGAGTGCCGTCCGCCTCGGTGGTCGCGGTGTGCAGCGGCAGCGGCCGGGGCGGTTGCACGACCTGGCGCGGCCCGGACCGGCCGGCCGGGTCCACCACCGTGCGCAGGCCCTCGTGGCGGCGCACCAGGTAGTCCAGCGCGGAACGCAGCGCGGGCAGTGAAAGGCCCTCGGGGAGGGCGCAGTTGACGACGATGTGCGCGTCGTGCCGGGCGGCCGGCGGCACGGACTGGTAGCGCAGCCAGTGGTAGCGCTGCCCCCAGCACAGCTCGGCGCTGCGCACCGCCGCTCCCCGGGCCCGCCGGTATCCCCCGTGCCGGCGCCGGCGCTCTCGCGTGCGCCGGCCCTCGCGTACCCGCCCGGCTGGTCCATCGTCCGCCTCCTCTTTCCCGGCCGTCACAGGCCCCCGGGCCTTTCCCGGCCCTTCCAGGATCGGGCCCGCGGGGAAAAGCGGCAGCATTCCGCGATGGCCACTGGATGACGGCAACTTGCTGCCACCGCGCCGACGTGGAGGGGTCACGGAGAAGGGTTGACGGTGCCTGACGGAATCGGCGAATCTCATGGAGCCGGACGACATCGGAACCGGCGCGATCGGCTCCTCTTCGGGGAGTCGAATTCCTGTCCCAGGTAATCATGGAAGGTGTGATTCATATGTCGAAGGCTGCTTCGAAGGCCGCTGTGAAGGCCGCGAGCAAGGCCGCTTCCAAGGCCGCGTCGAAGGCCGCGAGCAAGGCGGCCAGCAAGGCCGCGGTGAAGGCCGCGTCCAAGGCCGCCAGCAAGGCGGCGTCCAAGGCGGCCGTCAAGGCCGCGGTCAAGGCCGCCTGACACGGCCCGCACCACCCGTCGCCGGCCGGCGGTCTCCGCCGGGCCGGCGGCTGATCCGGTGCCGGCCGCCCCTCACCGGGCGGCCGGCGCCCGCACCGCGGAACCACGGAGCAGCACCTCTCAAGGACTCCCCCGGGACAGGGGAAACCGAACGGGCACCATTTCCGACGACAGGCGCGGCGGCACGCGGGGAATTCCCCGCGGCCCGCGGCGACTGTCGGCCGGAAAACGAATCGGAGACCGACCCGAGACCAACCGGAAAGGACGGACCGGTGGAACGCGCCGAGATCATCGAGCACCTGCGCAATTCCCTCTCCGTGATCCTCGACCGGCCGCTTCCCGAATTCGGCGCGGAGACCAGGATCCTGGAGGACCTGGACATCGACTCCATGCGGTTCATCGAACTCCTGATGAGCCTGGAGGACACCATCGGCCTCGACGTGGACCCGGAATCCCTCGAACCCGAGGTGTTCCGGTCCGCCGGCGCATTCGCCGACTACATCGGGGCGCGTCTGGAACTCTCCCGCGCCGCGGGATAGCGGACCCGGCCGTACGGAGGACGACATGAGCGACATGATCGCGGCCTGCGAGGCCGCCGCCCACGCCGGCGGTCTGGCGTCGGGGCTCGCCCTGGCGCTGGCCGAGGCCGGCGTCCCGGCGCCGCCCGGCCCGGTCGCCGCGCTGCCGACGTCCTCGGTGCCGGCCGCGGCCCGCGTCGTGCCGCACCGGCTGGCCGAGCGCGAGGGCGTGAGCTTCGTGCGGTGGCCGCTGACGCCGGACGGCACGGACGCCCCCGACGACACGAACGCCCCCGAGAACACGTACGACGCGGACAGCGCACACGGCGGATACGCCCCGAACGACGCATACGCCCCGGACGCCGCGGACCACGCGGACGGACCGGACGGCGCCGACGCCGGCGCGCACCGGCTGGCCGCCCTGCTCGGGGCGGTGCGCGCGGGCCTGGCCCGCCGGCTGCTCGACGACGCGGTGGCGCATCTGTCCGGCCGTGTCGCCGAGGGCGAGCCGATCAGCCGCAAGCAGATGGTGCGCGGGACGGTGGCCGACGTGCACACCGGCCTGGAGGCCGTGCTGCGGCTGCTGCGCGTGGCCGGGGACGTGCCGGCCGCGGTGGCCGACGCGCACGACCGGATCACCGCGCTGGACTGGGAGGCCGCCAAGCTGCTCGGCGCGTCCGGCTTCGTCGCCGACGGCGCGGCGCGGCCCGGTTACGTCGGCTGGCTGGTCGCGCAGACCTGGCTGCCCGCCGACGGCATGCCCGCGGCGCGTCACGCGCCGAAGCCGTCGCCGCGGGACCGGTCCGGGTCCGGGCGTGAGCGTCCGCGGCCGGCGGCCCTGCGGGCCGTCGCGAGCCCGGCGAACGAGGAGGTGCGGACGTCATGACCGAACTGGAAGCGCCCCTGCGGGAGTTGCGCGACACCTGCCGCGAGGCGGCCCGGTCCCTGCGCGGCCACGCGCTGGCCGTCGACGCCGACCCCGGTGGTCCGCAGCCCCAACTGGACACCGATGTCCTGGCGTTGATGCGCGCCGCGGCCACGCCCAAGGAGTTCCGCGACGCCTCGATGCCGGACGTCGGCGGCTCCGCGGACGACTGCCGGTCGCGCGTGGTGGCCACCGTGGAGTTCGCCCGCGGCGACGCCGGCGTGGTGTGCTCCAACACCGGGCCGTCGCTGGCCGGCGTGGCCGTCGACACCCTCGGCAGCCAGGCCCAGCGCGAGCTGTTCTACGACGCCATCGCCGACGGCCGCGCCTGGACCTTCTTCGGGATGACCGAGCCGGAGCACGGCAGCGACGCCACCGCGATGGAGACGTGCCTCGACCCGTATCCCGACCCGGCCGACGGCCATCTGCTGACCGGCGCCAAGCGCTACGTCGGCAACGCCTCGCGGGCCTCGATCGGCGTGGTCTTCGGCCGCACCGGCCGCACCCCGCTGTCCATCCGCGGCGCCCTGGTCCCGCTGCCCGCGCCCGGCTTCGCCGCCGAGCCGCTGGACATGATCGGCCTGCGCGGCGCCCGCATCTGCCACCTGGACCTGGAGGGCGTGGAGGTGCCGCCGGGGATGATGCTGGGCGCGCACCTGCCGGCCTCGCGGCGCGGACTGTGGGGCATCGGCCGCACGTTCAACGCGATGCGGCTGCAGATCGCGGCCCTGGCGCTGGGCACCGCCCTGGCCGTACGGGACGAGGTCGCGCTGCTGCGACCGGACGCACCGGGCCAGGAGGTGGCGTCGGCGCGGCTGGCGGCGGCCTGCGAGCTGCTGTACGACGCGGCGGCGGCGATCGACCTGGACCCGGACGCGCGCCGCCCGCCGGCCGCGGCCAAGCTGCACGCCACCGACCTGGCGGTGCGCACCACCCACTGGGCGGCGCGGGCGCTGGGCCCGGGCGCGCTGCTGGAGCACCCCCTGCTGGAGAAGTGGAGCCGGGACGTGCGCGCCTTCGAGTTCATGGACGGCACCAGCAACATCCAGCGCCTGCACATCACCGGCGACGTCGCGGCGCGGACCACCCCGAGCAACGCTTCACGGAAGGTGCGGACATGACCGCCTCGACACTCCCGGCGCCGCCCGCGCCGCCGGGCCGAGCGCCCGGCGCGGCGCCGCCGGCCGACCGCGGCGCCCCGGCCGGCTCCGGCTGGGCCGCCCGCGCGGTCGGCGCCGCGGACCACGACGCCGTGCTGGCGTTCTTCACCGAGCCCGACTTCCACTTCCGCACGCCGTGGCCGGACACCCGACCCGAGTGGGAGCTGCTCGCGCTGCTCGACGAGGACACCCGGCTGCTCACCCTGGACGGCGAGCCAGGCCTGTACGCGGTCGAGGAGAACGGCGCGGCGCACGCCTGCCACGTGGTGCTGCACCTGCGGCTGACCGCAGCGCTGCCGCCGGCCGCGTGGGCCGCCGCCTACGCGGAGGTGATCCGCGCGCTGCGCTGGCGGCGCGAGGTGATCAGGCTCGCGGTCGTGGTCGGGTCGTACGACGAGCGCGGCCTGGCCGCCGCGCGCCTGGCCGGCTTCACCGAGGAGGGCGAGCTGCCCGGTCTGGTGGTGCGCGAGGCGCGCCGCGGCGGGCAGGTCTTCTTCTCACGGATCTGGGAGCCCGCGTCATGACCGCCCCCGCCGTGACGATTCCGGCCGCACTGCGCCTGCGCGGCTACCGCGCCGTCGACCTGCCGCTGCTCAGCGGCGACTGGCTGCCCGGGGAGCTGCTCGGGCTGCCCGTGCCGGGACGGCCCGCGCTGGCCGACCCCGCGTCGGTGCCGCCGCCCTCGCCCGGCCGGGGCCTCGCCGAGGAGGTGCTCGTGCTGCCGGAGACCGCCTTCGTGCGGTTCAGCGAGCTGGACTGGGTGCACCGCAGGGCGCGGCTGGAGATCGGGCTGCGGCCCGGCGCCGCCGCGGTCGCGGGCCCGCTGCTCCGGGCGGCGCTCGCCCACGCGCACCGCACGCTCAACCTGCGCCGCGTGTACGGCTGGTTCACGCCCGGCGCCGCGCACCCGCACGACGCCCACGACGCGCCCGGGAGGGCCGCCGCGCACCCGCGCGGCGCCGACGACGCCCACCCGCACGACCCCCGTGGCGGCGAACGCCCGTCCGCCGCCGAGGAGTTGCTGCGCTCCGCGGGCCTGTCCCCGGAGGCGGACGTGCCGCAGGCCCTGTGGCTCGACGGGCGGCCGGTCGACCGCCAGATCTGGGGAGTGTTCCGCCATGACTGACACCCTGCCCGAGGCCGCGCCAGCCGCCGCCGCGGACGTCGAGTTGCTCGACCCGCTCGGCGCCGCCCGGGCGCTGGACGCGGCGCCGCGCGCCGCCGCCCGCGGGTTCCTCGGCGCCGACCCGGTGACGCAGAACCCGGAGCTGACGGCCCGTCACCTCGCCGCGCAGGACGCCCGGGTGCTGCGCCGCGGCGACGCGCTGCTCGGCTACGCGCCCAACCCGCTGCAGCCGCGCCAGGCGCGCGTCGCCACCACCTCGCCCGACCCCGAACCGCTGCTGGCGCTGCTGGAGTTCCTGCGGACCTACCACCGCTGCTTCTCGTTCGTCGCGGAGACTCCCGCGGACTCCCCGGTGCTGCCGGCGCTGGAGGCGTGCGGGTTCACCTCGCGCGGCGTGCTGCCCGGGCACCTGTTCAGGTCCGGGCGCCATGTCGACGTCCACGTGCACGCGTTGGTGCGCCGGCCGGACACCGACGACCACGGCCGGGAGGGCTGAGGCATGCCGCTCGTGACGATCCGTCACTTCACCGAGGACGACGTCCCGGTGCGCACCGCGCTGCTGCGCGAGTCCCGTTTCCAGGCGAACCTGACGGACTTCGCCGCGGTCAGCTCCGACGACGCGCTGGCCACCGGCCAGCGCCGTACCATCGCCGAGGAGCACGACGTGAAGCGGATCTTCACGCTGTGCGGCCCGGGCGGCGACACCGTCGGCTTCGCCTGGATCACCTCGATCGACTGGCGCAGCCAGACCTGCGAGCTGTCCTTCGGCGTGCTGCCGCGCTACCGCGGCGCGTTCGGGGCGGCGGCGGTGGGGGCCGCGCACGCGTATGTGCGCGAGGAGCTGAACATGCGCGTGGTGGTCAACCAGGTGCTGGAGCACAACACCATGCTCGTGTCGGCCGGCGAGCTGACCGACAAGCGGCGGGTGCGCTGCGGGTACGACTCGTACACCGTGGGCCGGTGGCGGACCGCGTGCTACTGGACCGAGACCGACGAGGACGTGCGCCGCCGCCAGGAGGAGGCCGCGCGCCGCCGCCGGGAGGTCGCGGAGCGGATCAGGGCGGGGGCGCGGACATGAACGGCAGCGGCGCCGCGGCGCCCGCCGCGGGGCCGGGCCCGGCGGGCGGCTATCTCCGCCAGCCGACGATCGCCGGGGACCTCGTGGTGTTCGTGTGCGAGGACGACCTGTGGGCGGTCCCGGCCGGCGGCGGCGACGCGCGCCGGCTGACCTCGGGCACGGCGGTGTGCAGCGGGCCGCGGCTGTCGCCGGACGGCCGGCTGATCGCGTTCACCGGCACGCCAGAGGGCGTGCCGGAGATCTGCCTGATCTCGGTCGACGGCGGCCCGGTGCGCCGGGTGACCAGCCAGGCCGGCGCCTGCCAGGTGACCGGCTGGCACCCGGTGACCGGCGAGATCGTCTACTCCTCCACCGCCGGCCTGCCGCCGTCCTTCGGCGCGCGGCTGTTCGCGGTGCGCCCGGAGGGCGGCCCGCCGCGACTGGTCGAGGCGGCGCCCGCCGCCTCGCTCGCGCTGGGCCCGGGCGGCGCCGCGGTGATCGGCCGCAGCATCGCCGACCCGGCCCGGCGCAAGCGCTACCGCGGCGGCGCCGCCGGCGAGCTGTGGGCCGACGCGGCCGGCACCGGCGACTTCGTGCGGCTCGACGTGCCCGCGGGCAACCCGGCGTCCCCGTGCTGGGCGGCCGGGCGGATCTTCTTCCTCAGCGACCACGAGGGCACCGGCAACGTCTACTCCTGCCGCCCGGACGGCTCCGGCCTGACCCGGCACACCGACCACCGGGAGCACTACGCCCGCGGGCTGACCGGCGACGGCAGCCGGCTGGTCTACCACTGCGGCGCGCAACTGTACGTGCTGGACCCCGCGGACGGCTCGGTGCGCCGGGTGCCGGTCGCGCTGACTCCCTCGGGCGCGCAGGCGCAGCGCCGCATCGTCTCCGCCTCGGGCTTCCTCGACGGCGCCCGGCTCAGCCCGGACGGCAGCAGGCTCGCGGTCGGCGCCCGCGGCAAGGCGTTCACGCTCGCGCCGTGGACCGGTCCGGTGCGGCGGCACGGCGCCGCCGACGGGGTGCGCTACCGGCTGCTGCACTGGCTCGCCGACGGCCGCCGGCTGGTGGCGGTGGCCGGCGACGACGGTCCGGGCGAGCGTCTCGTGCTGCTGCCGGCGGCGGGCGGCGCGGAGCTGGGGCACCTGCGGCTGGACGAGCTGGGGTACGTGACCGCGCTGGCCGCCGCGCCGGCCGGCGGACAGGTGGCGTTCGCCACCAACCGCCAGCAGCTGTGGGCGGTGGACACCGACGCGCCCGTGCTCGCGCCGCGGCTGCTGGACAGCAGTCCGTACGAGCGGATCGACGACCTGGCCTGGTCGCCGGACGGCCGCTGGGTCGCGTACACCTATCCCGACACGCTGCGGACCACGGCGGTCAAGGTGTGCGAGCCGGCGACCGGCCGGACCGGGCGGGTCACCGAGCCGGTGCTGCGCGACGCGCTGCCGGCCTTCGACCCGCTGGGGCGCTACCTGTACTTCATCGGGCAGCGCGACCTGATCCCGGAGCACGACCAGGTGCAGTTCGACGTCGGCTTCCCGTTCGGCGCGCGGCCGTACGCGGTGCTGCTGACCGCCGACGCGCCGCCGCCGTTCGCCGGCCGGACGCTGCCGGAGCCCGACGAGGGCGCGGCGGTGGAGATCGACTTCGAGGGCGTCGAGCGGCGGATCGTGCCGCTGCCGGTGCCGCAGGGCCGGTACGCGGCGGTGGCCGGGCTGCCGGAGGCCGTGCTGGTGCTGGGCGTGCCGCTGTCCGCGCCCGACCCGGCCGACGTGAAGCGGCAGCCCGAGGGCCAGGTCACCCTGGTCGACCTGGCGACCGGCGACGCCACCGAGGAGTATCTGCGGCCGGTGGACGAGATCGGCACCGACCCGTCGGGCGCGACGCTGCTCTACCGGCACGACCACCGGCTGCGCGTGGTGCCCGCGGGTCTGCCGCGGGAGGCGGTGGAGGACTACGACCACCCGGTGGCGCCGCCGGGCCGGGAGACCGGCTGGGTGGACCTGGACCGGATCACCGTGCCGTTCGAACCCGCCACCGAGTGGCGGCAGATGTTCCGCGAGGCGTGGCGGCTGCAGCGGGAGAGCTTCTGGAACGCGGCGATGTCCGGCGTGGACTGGCAGGCCGTGCACGACCGCTACCGGCCGCTGCTGGACCGGGTCGCCACCCGGTCCGAACTGTCCGACCTGCTCTGGGAGATGCACGGCGAACTGGCCACCTCGCACGCGTACGAGCGCGGCGGGGACTACGGCCCGCCGGCCGGCCGCGAGCACGGCTTCCTCGGCGTGGACTGGGACGCCGCCGCGGGTCCCGGCGGGCGCTGGCGGGTGGGCCGGGTGCTGCGCGGCGCGCCCTGGGACCCGGACGCCACCTCCCCGCTGGACCTGCCGGGCGTGGACGTGCGGCCGGGCGACGAGATCGCCGCGGTCGACGGCCGCGCGGTCGGGCCGCTGGGCCCGGCCGAGCTGCTCGTGGGGCTGGCCGGACGCGAGGTCGAGCTGTCGGTGCGGCGGCCGGGCGCGGCGCCGCGCCGGGTGGTGGTCCGGGCCGCGCGCAGCGAGGACCGGGCCCGCTACCTGGACTGGGTGGCCGCCAACCGGGCCTACGTCACGCGGGCGTCCGGCGGCCGTCTGGCGTACCTGCACGTGCCGGACATGTTCAGGACCGGGTACGCGGACTTCGTCGGGCAGTTCCTGACCGGCCTGGACCGGGAGGGCCTGGTGGTGGACGTGCGGTTCAACGGCGGCGGGCACGCCTCGCCGCTGCTGCTCGACCGGCTGTCGCGGCGGCGGGCCGGCGCGGAGCACGGCCGGTGGAGCGGCGAGGTGCCGTACCCGCTGGAGTCGCCGCGCGGCCCGATGGTGGCGCTGGTCAACGAGCAGACGGGGTCGGACGGCGAGATCTTCTGCCACATGTTCCGCGAGCGCGGTCTCGGGCCGCTGATCGGCACCCGCACCTGGGGCGGCACGATCGCCACCTGGCCGCGGCACGAGCTGGTCGACGGCACGGTCACCACGCAGCCGGAGTTCGCCTACTACTTCTCGGGGGTGGGCGCGGGGCTGGAGAACCGCGGCGTCGACCCGGACATCGTGGTGGAGGTCCCGCCGCAGGGCCCGACGCCGGTCCAGGACGCGCAACTGGCCGCGGCCGTACGGCACTTGCTGGCGACAGTGGACGGGGTGGCGGCCGGCGGGGCGACGACGCGGGCGCTGGCGGGCGCGACGGCGGACACCGGCGGTCGTGCGACGGCGCGCGCGGAACGGGCGGACGCCGAACGGACCCGCGCCGAACGGACCCGCGCCGAACGAACGGACGGGCCGACGGCCGGCTCCGGCTCGTCCGACGACCCCCGAGCGCTCGGCGGTTCGGGAGCGCCCGCCGTCGCACGACCGCCCGCGGACCGGTCGCGGCGCGCGGCGCACCGGGAGGCACGGTGACGGCGGCGCAGGCCGCGCCGCACGCCTCCCGGATCGCGCCGCCGCGTCCCGGCGTGTGCGACGTGTGGCTGGTGGAGGTGCGGCCGCGGCCGCGGTGGGAGTGCCTGCTCTCCGACGCCGAGCGCGAGCGGCTGGCGGCGCTGGGCGCGAGCCCGGCCGCGGCGGTCTTCCTCACCTCGCGCGGGGCGCAGCGCCTCGTCGCCGCCCGCTACCTGGACGCCGCGCCCGGCGAGCTGGCCGTGGACCGCTCCTGCGCGCACTGCGGCGACCCGCGCCACGGCCGCCCGCGCATCCCCGGCGCCCCCGTGGACTACTCGGTCTCGCACACCGCGCGCTGGCTGCTGATGGCGGTGGTCGCCGCGAACACCGGTCCGGCGCCGGACACCCGTCCCACCGCGAAGACCCCTCCGGCGCCGGACACCGGCCGCACGCCGCAGACCCGTCCCAGCGCGGACGCCCCTCCCGCGCCGGGCGCCGCACGCGGCCGGGACGCCGCCGCCTGCGACACGGCCGGCAGCCCGGACACCGCCCCGGGCCCCCGCGCGCGCCCGCACCCGCGCGCCGCCGCCTCCCGCGCCGGGCTGATCGGCGCGGACATCGACGCGCTGGCGCCGGGCCAGGACGCGGACGGGCTCGCGGCGGCGGCGCTGACGCCCGCCGAGCACGCCGCCTATCTCAAGCTCCCCGCGCACGCGCGGCGCGCGGCGTTCCTGGCCGCGTGGGTGCGCAAGGAGGCGGCGATGAAGCTGGCCGCCCTCGGCCTTGCCGCACCGCCGCCGCGCATCGATGTCTCCGGCCACCGCGCCGCCGCCCCGGGCGTCCCCGGCTGGCCGGCCGAGTCCCCGTACCTGACCTCGCTGCCCGCCCCCGCGGGCCACGCCGTCGCGCTGGCGTCGGCGGCGCCGCTCGCCGCGGTCCGCCGCCGCGCCCTGTGATCGGGCGCCGCCCCAGCCGCGCCGCCCCCTCCGTCGTTCCCCCCGCCGTGCGCCGCCCCATCGCGCGGTCTCATACGCCACTGCGTCGTCGTCCTCGTCGCACCCCGGCCCCCGCGGTGGTGCCCGGCCGCGCCGTACCGCGCCGTACCGTGCGGAGGCGCACGGCGCCTGACGAGCCGTCTGCCGACAGGACGTCAGTACTGGAGCTCGCGCGCTTCCCCGGAGGCGGCACGGGAGCGGCCGCGGGTCAGTTTCAGCCGCTCACGGTTGTCCTCGTCGGCCGGGGTGTACACCTCGATGCGCATGCCCGGCGCCACAGCGACCGCCAACTCACTGACGATCAGGGTGAGTTCGCCCGCGTCGTGGTTGGACAGCCGGCGCACCCGGGTCTCCGGCCCGGCCACTTCGTGCCGCTCCCACAGCTCGGTGAACTCCTCGCTGATGGACATCAGCCGGCGCAGGTCGCCCTCCCATTCCGGTTCGCCCACGTGCCGGGCGTAGTCGGCCCGCAGCCGGGCCACCGCGTAGGGGATCTCCTCGTCGTAGTTGAGCAGCTTCTCGCGGGCCAGCGGCTCGGTGAGGTGGCACCACAGCGTGTTCTTGTGGACGCACGGCATCGAGTGCCACTGCCAGAGCATGTCGTCGTGCGCCTCGTTGGTGGCGACGACGTCGAACCGGCCGTTGACCAGCACCGCGGGCAGCGGGTCGAGGTTGTCGATGACAGCCCTCAACTCCGGTGTCACCACTGCGGTGTTGACACCGGCGCGCTCGGGTGTGGCGTCGGCGAGGCGGTACAGGTGGCGCCGTTCGGCGTGGTCCATGGCCAGGGTCCTGGCGACGGCGTCGAGGACCTGGCTGCTGACGTTGATGGGCAGGCCCTGTTCCAGCCAGCTGTACCAGGTGAACCCCACGCCCGCGAGCATCGCCACCTCCTCTCGGCGCAGGCCGGTGGTGCGCCGCCGTGTGCCGGGCGGCAGCCCTGCTTCCTGGGGTGTTCGGCGGGCACGACAGGCTTTGAGGAACTGTCCGAGTTCGGATCTGCGACGCGCAGCGGCGTCCGCACCGGTGGTCTCGGCCAGTGCGCTGGGGCTGCTCATGGATGAATCCTTCGCTCGCGGATGAGTCCGGACGGCTGAAGTCCCGGCGTCGCAGCGACAGTCCCCATGGCTCCCTTTGCTCAGCAGCGAATGCACCGGGCGCTCCTGACAATGGTAGTGGCAGTAACAGTGTAAGCGCGCTCTACTTGCACATACGCCTCACGTGTCACCGTGATCGGTATGTTCACGAGATCCCAGACAGCGGCCGGAACGATCTCTTCCGCGCCGCCGCAGAACGACCGCCGGTGGCTGATGCTCATCGTGCTGCTGCTCGGTCAGTTCATGGCCCTGCTGGACGTCAGCATCGTCAACGTCGCCATGCCCACCATCGGCCGGGATCTGGACGCGTCCGGGGCATCACTGCAACTCGTGGTCGCCGGATACACCGTCGCCTATGCCATGCTGCTGATCACCGGTGCGCGCCTGGGCGCCATGTTCGGGCGGCGGACGATGTACCTGTGGGGCACCATCGGCTTCACCGGGTCCTCCCTCGTCTGCGGCCTGGCGCCGAACACCACGACGCTGGTGGTGTTCCGGTTCGTGCAGGGCGCCGCCGCCGCGCTGCTCGTCCCGCAGATCCTCAGCGTCATCCAGATGCGCTTCGAGGGTAAGGAGCGGGCCCGCGCGCTGAGCGGCTACGCCTCGGTGCTCGCGCTGGGCAGCGTGCTCGGCATGGTGCTCGGCGGTGTGATCGTCAACGCCGACATCGCCGGTTACACCTGGCGGCCGATCTTCTTCCTCAACGTGCCGATCGGGCTGCTGGTCGTCGCGATGGTGCCGCGCCTGGTGCCGGCCGACGCCCCGCGCGGCGGCGCGAAACTGGACCTGGCCGGCCTGTCGATCGCGGTGCCCGCGGTCTTCCTGATCGTGCTGCCGCTGGTGCTCGGGCACGAGGAGAGCTGGCCGGCCTGGACGTTCGTCTGCATGGCGGTCGGCGTGCTGCTCGCCGCGGTCTTCGTGCCCGTGGAGCAGCGTGTCGCGGCCCGTGGCGGCGCACCGCTGATGCGGCTCGACGTGCTGCGCTCGCCGGGCCTGGGCGCCGCGATGCTGACCCTGACCGGCTCGATGATCCCCTATGGCGGCTTCCTGTTCGTGTTCGCCCTGCACATGCAGTACGGCCTGCACTTCAGCGCGCTGCGGGCCGGTCTCACCTTCGTCCCGATGTCGGTGGTGTTCGGCCTGGTCGGCTTCTACTGGCGCCGGCTGCCGTCCTCCTTCCAGCCGCTGCTCGGCCCGGTCAGCCTGGCGCTGTGCGCGGTCTCGTACGTCGGTCTCGGCGTGGCGATGCATGACGGCGCGCGGAACAACGTGCTGCTGTGGGTGGTGCTGAGCGTCCTCGGCGCCGGTCTGGGCGGCGGTCTGAGCCCCCTGGTGGCACAGTCGCTTTCCGGCGTGCAACCGGCCAACGCGCCCGACGCGAGCGGCCTGGTGACCACCACCATGCAACTCGGCCAGGTGATCGGCGTCGCCGCCTACGGCACCCTCTTCCTGTCCAAGGTCGGTACCTACTCCCCGCACGACTCGGGTCACTCGCTGGCCGTCTCCTCCTTCTGGATGGCGGCGTTCGCCCTGGTCGGGGTGGTCGCCGGGTGCTTCCTGACCCGATCGCTGCTGCGGGCCAGGCGGGCCGCGGCGGTGGCCGCGGCACAGCGGGCGGCGACCGCCGCCGCGTGAGGGCGGCGGCGGTCGCGGCCACGGCGCGCGTTCCCTCTTCGTCCGAAGATCGTTAGTCCGCCCGGTGCCGTCCCCACGGCACCGGGCACGCGCACAGCGCCGCAACTGAACAACCGCCGACTCTTTTGCGTACATCCGGGCGATGACTCGTCCGAGCAACGCCACCACCGGGCCGCGGGACCGGCCCGGAGACAGGAGTGACGACGTGTCCGACACGACGGTCAGGCCCCTACCGGCGTATCCCGCGCCACGGGCGCACCCCTTCGACCCGCCGCCGGAACACCGGCGGCTGACGAAGGAGGAGCCGGTCAGCCGGGTCCGGATGGCCGACGGTCTCGAACTGTGGCTGGTCACCGGCCACCCGGAGGCGAAGGTCGTGCTCAGCGACCGCCGCTTCAGCGCCGACCGGCGGCATCCGAACTTCCCCGGCGGCATCCAGGGCCGGCAAGTGGTCGCCCAGACCCGCCCGCTGATGATCACCCTGGACGGCGAGGAGCACGCGCGCGCCCGGCGATCCGTCATCGGCGAGTACACCACTCGCAGCATCGGCGTGCTGCGACCGTACATCCAGCGCATCGTGGACCGGTTCGTGGACGCCATACTGCGGCACGGCGGCCCGGTGGACCTGGTGCAGGCGCTGGCGCTGCCGGTGCCCACGCTGGTGATCTGCGAGCACCTGGGCATCCCGTACGACGACCATCCGATGTTCGAGCGGATGTCGATAAGGCTGCTGCAGCGGGACACCACCGACCAGGAACGGGTCGCCCTGGTCGGCGAACTCCGGGCGTACCTGGACCGGTTGGTGACCGCCAAGGAGCGCGCCCCCGGCGACGACTTCCTCGGCCGGCAGATCCTCAAGCACCGCGCGAAGGGAGCGGAACCCGACCACGAGGACCTGGTGGGGCTGGCGTTCCTGATCCTGCTGGCCGGGCACGACACCACCGCGAACATGATCTCGCTCGGGGTGCTCGCGCTGCTGCAGAACCCGGACGTGCGCGCCGACATCGCGGCCGACCCGTCGCGCACGCCGCGGGCGGTGGAGGAGCTGCTGCGCTACTTCACCATCGTGGAGACGGTCACCGCGCGGGTCGCCAAGGAGGACGTCAGGGTCGGCGATGTGCTGATCAAGGCGGGTGACGGGATCATCGTCGCGGGCAACGCGGCCGACCGCGACGAGCGGGTGTTCGCCGATCCCGACCGGCTGGACATCTCCCGGGACGCCCACCAGCACCTGGCCTTCGGCTACGGGCCGCACCGCTGCGTCGGCGAGAACCTGGCCCGGCTGGAGCTGGAGATCGTCTACGACACGCTCTTCCGCAAGATCCCGGGGCTCCGGCTCGCCGTTCCCTTCGACCGCATCCCCTTCAAACACGACGCCAACTTCTACGGCATCTACGAGCTGCCCGTGACCTGGTGACGGTGGGCACGCCCGCGCGGCGGAGCATCGCCGTCCACGTGATCGTCCGTGAGACAACGTCCGGAGTCTGGAGTTCACCATGGAGAAGATCTTGAACCGCCGCCCCGCGCTGAGCGTGCAGGGCGGTGACGTCGCGCTGGTCACCGAGGCCGCGGTGACGGCCGAGCGGCACGGCTTCGCGTCCGTGTGGACCACGGAGTACTACAACAGGTCCGCCGTCGTGACCCTGGCCTCGATGGCCGCGGCGACCACCCGGATCGGCCTGGGCTCAGGGGTGGCCTGGGCGTTCGGGCGCAGCCCGCTCACCCTGGCCACCGACGCGCGGTCGCTCGACGATCTCAGCAACGGCCGGTTCCAGCTCGGCATCGGGACCGGCAGCCCGCAGTCGATGTCGGACTGGCACGGCATGTCGGAACCCCATCCCGCCCCGCGTGCCGAGGAGTTCGTGCGGCTGGTGCGGGAGATCTGGCACCTGAGCGAGCAACCGGTGGACCATGACGGCCGGTTCTACCAATGTCACCTGCCCGCCGACCCGTCCGTCCCGCCGCCGGCCGGTCCGCTTCCGGTGCTCATGGCCGCCGTGCAGCCGGCCATGCTGCGCGCGGTGGGCGCGGTCGCCGACGGGCTGGTGGGCCACCCGCTGTACACCCCCCGCTATATCGAGGAGGTCGTGCGCCCGTCGCTGGCGGCGGGCGCGCGGCGGGCCGGCCGCGAGGAGGACGTGCCGGTCAACGGCATGATCATCTGCGCGGTCGACGACGACCCGGCGGTGGCGCGGCGGGCCGCGGCGGTGCAGATCGCCGCGTACGCCACCCGACGCGCCTCCGACGCGATGCTGGAGTTCAACGGCTACACCGAGGAGACCGCGGCGATCCGCTCGGCCTTCGCGGCCAAGGACTACCTGGCCATGACGGCGGCCGTCTCGGACCGGATGCTAGAGGACATCGCGGTCTTCGGCACGCCGAAGGAGGCGATGGAGCGCTACCAGGAGCGCTACGAAACGCTCTACGAGCAGCCGATGCTCTACTCGCCGAACGCGGCGCTGCCCACCGCATACCTGCGCGACAACATCCAGGCGCTGTGCGAGACGTTCGCCTACGTCGAGGACCGGGCCGAGGACTGACCGGCGCGTCCCCCTGAGACGTCCGGGCCCGTCGCGACCCCCGCGCGGCGGGCCCGGACCTTCCCTTCTCGGCGTGCCGCCGCCCGGTCGCCGCCGAAGAGCCGATCCGCTGCCGAACGACTACCGCGGCGGCGCGAGCAGCGGGCGCTGGGCGCGCTTGTGCCCTGCGTAGTCGGCGCGGGCCGCGCGGGTGGACTCCAGGTCCGCGACCTCGCCGACCGGCACGTCCCACCAGCTGTCGCTGTCCGGCGCCTGCACCAGCGGGTCGGTCTCGACGTGCACGACGACCGGGCCGCCGTCCGCCGGCCACGCCTTGGCCTGCTTGACCGCGTCCGCCAGTTCGGCCGCCGAGCGCGCCTGGATGACGTGCGCGCCGAGGCTGCGGGCGTTGGCGGCCAGATCGGTGGGCAGCGGCGGTCCGTCCAGCCGCCCGTCGTCGGACCGGTAGCGGTAGCGGGTGCCGAACCGCTGCGAGCCGAGCGACTGCGACAGCGAGCCGATCGAGTGGAAGCCGTGGTTCTGCACCAGGACCACGATCACCTTGACCCGCTCCTGCACGGCGGTGACGAGCTCCGTGGGCATCATCAGATACCCGCCGTCGCCGACCATCGCGAAGACGTCGCGGCTGTCGTCGGCGAGCCGCACCCCCAGCGCGCCGGGGATCTCGTACCCCATGCAGGAGTAGCCGTACTCGACGTGGTACGCCTTGCGGTCCCGGACCCGCCACAGCTTGTGCAGGTCGCCCGGCATGGAGCCGGCCGCGCACAGCACCACGTCGCGCGGGTCGGCCAGTTCGTTGACGCAGCCGAGGACCTGTCCCTGGGTGAGCAGTCCGGGCGCCAGGCGGTCGGTGACCTCGGCCGGCGGGTGGTAGGCGGCCTCGACGCGGCGCTCCCAGTCCGCCCACAGCGCGGCCTGCCGCTCCTCGTACGCGGGCGGCACCCGGTGGCCGCGCAGCGCGCCGGCGAGCGCGGTCAGCGCCTCGCGCGCGTCGGCGACCACCGCGAGGCCGGCCTGCTTGCCGGCGTCGAAGGAGGCGACGTTGAGGTTGACGAAGCGGACGCCGGGGTCCTGGAAGGCGGTGCGGGAAGCGGTGGTGAAGTCGCTCCAGCGGGTGCCGACGCCGATCACCAGATCGGCCTCCCTGGCCAGGGCGTTGGCGGCGGTGGTGCCGGTCGAGCCGATCCCGCCCATCTCCCGCGGGTGGCCGTGCGGCAGCGCGCCCTTGCCCGCCTGGGTCTCGCCGACCGGGATGCCGATGGCGTCGGCGAGCGCGCGCAGCGCGTCCTCGGCGCCGGAGTAGTGGACGCCGCCGCCGGCCACGATCAGCGGCCGGCGGGCGGCGCGCACCGCGTCGGCCGCGGCGGCGATCCGCGACGCCTCGGCGGGCGGCCGGGCGATGTGCCAGGTGCGCGGCGCGAACAGCTCGGCCGGCCAGTCGTACGCCTCGGCCTGGACGTCTTGCGGCAGCGCGATCGTGGCCGCGCCGGTCTCGGCCGGGTCGGTGAGCACCCGCAGCGCGCCGAGCAGCGCGGCGGGCAGCTGCTCGGGCCGGGTCACCCGGTCGAAGAACCGCGACAGCGGGCGGAAGGCGTCGTTGACGCTGACGTCGGCGGCGTACGGCTGCTCCAGCTCCTGGAGCACCGGCGCGGCGACCCGGGTGGCGAAGGCGTCGGAGGGCAGCAGCAGCACCGGGACGCGGTTGACGGTGGCGAGCGCGGCGCCGGTCAGCATGTTGGTGGAGCCGGGCCCGATGGAGGCGGTGCAGGCCCACGCCTGGAGCCGGTCGCGCTGGCGGGCGTACGCGACGGCGGTGTGCACCATGGCCTGTTCGTTGCGGGCCAGCACGTAGCGGAGGGTGCGGCGGGCGCGGGGATCGGGGTGCTCGGCGTTCGGGTCGAGGTGCCCTTGCCCGGCGGGCGGCTCGGCGGGACCGGCGGGCGGGTCGGCGGGCTCGACGAGCCGTCCCGCCCGCTGCTCGGCGAGCCGCTCGGCGTACAGCTCGTCCTGGAGCAGGGCCTGGCCGAGGCCGGCGACGTTGCCGTGGCCGAAGATGCCGAGGACGCCGGCGAAGAACGGCCTGCGCTCGCCGTCGCGCTCCGACCACTGCGCGGCCAGGAAGCGGGTCGTCGCCTGGGCGACCGTCAGCCGCACCGTGCCGGTCGCCGTCTCCCGCGCGGTGGCCGCCTCCTGCGCGGTGGCCGTCGTGTCCGGCGTGTGCGCCGGGTCCGCCGTGCTCATGCAGTGCCTCCAGGGGGCGTGTCGGGCCGGCCGGCGCCGCCGTGCAGCGGCAGCCGGGGATCGAAGGGCAGGCCGGGCCAGGTGGCGCGGACCGCCGCGTGCGCCGGGTCGTCGCAGATCAGCCAGGCCCGTTCGGGACCGGGACCGGCCATCACGTTCAGGTAGTACAGGTGCGCGTCGGGCGGCGCGGCCGACGGCCCGTGCCAGCCGTACGGGACCAGGACGACGTCGCCGGTGCGCACTTCGGCCAGCACGTCGATCGGCCGGTCGGGGCTGGACGCGTACACCCGGTGGTAGCCGGCCGGATCGGCCGCGCCGGCCACCGCGGGCGCGGTCTCGAAGTAGTAGATCTCCTCCAACTCGCTCTCGGAGCCGGGGCGTTCGACGTCGTGCTTGTGCGGCGGCCAGGAACTCCAGTTGCCGGCGGGGGTGATCACCTCGCAGGCGATCAGCGCGTCCGCGTCGAGCACGGCGGGGGTGGCGAAGTTGCGCACCTCGCGCGAGGCTGCGCCGGCGCCGCGCCGCTCCACCGGCACGTCGGCCGCGGCCACGTGGCGGAAGGCCCGCGGGGGCGCGGCCGGACCCGGACTCCCCTGGTGCGCACGGCCGTCGAGGTCCGGCGCGGCGGCGTTCGGGTCCCCGCCCCGGTGGACCAGCGCGCCGGCCACGGCGACGCGGGCCGTGCCGCCCGCCGCGCTCAGCGCCAGCCGCGACCCGGCCGGCACGTACGCCACGTCGGTCGGCCCGGCGAAGACGTCCGCGCGTCCGGCCAGCAGCGCCGCGTGGCCGGCGCCGTCGGGCGTGGCCGCCTCGACGCGCACCGCGCCGGACAGCGGCACCACCACGTACTCCCAGTCGTCCGGCGGCAGTTCGAGCCGGCGCGGGGGTTCGGCGGCTCCGGGGGCGTCGGTCAGCGTCCCCACCCGCAGGCTGGTGTGCCGCCAGCCGCCGCCCACGCCGCCCGGCTCGGCCACCACCTGCCAGCCGGCCGCGGCGGCCGTGCCGTACGGCAGCACCCAGCGCGCGTCGCCCGCGGTCACCGGGTGCTCCCCGGGGCGGTGCGGGCGGCCGGGCGGGCCGCGGGGTGGACGAGCCCCGCCGCGATGTCGACGGCCGCGGCGACGTCGCCGTCCGGCGGGTAGAGCAGGGCCCGCCCGACGACCAGGCCGCGCACCGCGGGCAGTGCCAGCGCCGCCCGCCAGCCCTCGTAGGTGTCGTGCGGGTCGCCCTGCGGGTCGCCGCCGAGCAGCAGGGTGGGCAGCGTGGTGGCGTCCAGGACGCGGTCGAGCTGGTCGACCACCGGCAGCTTCAGCCAGGTGTGGGCGCTGCTCGCGCCGAGTCCCGCGGCCACCGCGATCGAGGTGATCACGCTGTCGGGGTCCAGCAGGTTGCGCACCCGCCCGCCCTCGCGCACCGACAGGAACGGCTCGACCAGCGCCATCAGGCCCAGCTCGGCCAGGTCCGTGACGGCCGCGGCGGTGGCCGCCAAGGTGGCGGCGGTGCCGGGGTCGTCCAGGCAGATCCGGGTCAGCGCCTTGCCGCCGTCCAGTCCCTGCGCGGCGATCGACCGCGGCGTGCAGGCAGTGAAGCGGTCGTCCAGTTCGAAGACCGCGCCGTGCAGCCCGCCGCGGTTCATCGACCCTATGGCGACCTTGTCCTCCAGCGCGCCCATCAGCAGCAGGTCCTCCAGCAGGTCGGGGGTGCCGAGGACGCCGTCCACGCCGGGCCGGGACAGCGCGGTCGCCAGCCGGTCCAGCAGGTCGGTGCGGCTGGCCATCGCCCGGTGGTCGCCGCGCACGCCGAGCGCGGCGCGGGCCGGGTGGTCGGCGGCGACCAGCAGCAGCCGTCCGTCCTCGCCGCACAGCGGCCGCCGGGCCCGCTTCTGCCAGGCGCGCCCGATCCGTTCCGGCTCACGCGCCCTGATCTCGGTCAGCCCGGCCGCGTCCACCCCGCCGCCGCCCGCCGCCGAGCGCCCACGGCCGGCGCGGCCCCGGTCATGGGCCGCGCCCGCGCCCGGCGTGCGGCCGGGGCTGACGCCGCCGTCGGGCAGCCCGTCGCCGGCCACGTGGTGGTGGGTCACGTGCGCGCCTCCCTCGTCCGCCGCGGGACCGGATGCCCCGCCGCCGTCCGTCGTACCGCCGTACCGTCGTCCCTCATGCCACCGTCCCTCATGCGGTCTGCCCTCGCGCGGTGGCCGTCCCCGCCGCGGGGTCCGCCGCCGCCGTCCGCGCGGCCCACGCCCGCGCCCGTCACGCCGGTCCGTCCGCGCGGACCGGCGCTCCGCCGGGGCGCGGCGGCGGATCCCGCCGGTCGCGGGCGGGCCCCCCGGAGGCCGGCGAGCCGGTGGCCAGGGCCGCCTCGACCTCCTCGGTCGTGGGCATCGCGGTCGAGCACTCCAGCCGGCCGGCCACCAGCGCCCCCGCGACGTTGGCGAACTCGATCACCCGGCGCAGGTCCCAGCCGCTGAGCAGGCCGTGCACGAGGGCGCCGCCGAAGGCGTCGCCCGCGCCGAGCCCGTTGACCACCCGGACCGGGAACGGCGCGACCTCGACGCGCTCCTCGCGGGTGGCCGCGAGCACGCCCCCGGGCCCCTGCTTGACCACCGCCAGCTCCAGGCCGCGGTCGAGGAGGGCGTCGGCCGCGCGCCGCGGGTCGCGCTCGCCGACCGCGACCTCGCACTCCTCGCGGTTGCCGACCGCGACGGTCACGTGCTCCAGCGCCCGGCCGACCTGCGCCGCGGCCTCCTCGGGCCCGGTCCAGAACATCGGCCGGTAGTCCAGGTCGAGCACCGTGTACGGGCGGCGGGCGCGGGCCCGCCAGCCGGCGAAGTGCGCGGCGCGGCTGGGCTCGGCGGACAGGCCGGTGACGGTCGACCAGTGCACGCCCGCCGCGCGGATCGCGTCCAGCGGCAGCTCGTCCGGCTCGATCATCAGATCGGGCGCGCCGCCGTGCCGGTAAAAGTACAGCGGGAAGTCGTCCGGCGGGAACACCTCGCAGAAGGTCACCGGCGTGGGCGGGCCGTCCGGCGCGGTGATCGGCGTGATGTACGCGGGGTCGACGCCGAGGCGCGCGGCCTCGGCCCGGACATAGCGGCCGAACGGGTCGCGGCCGACCCGGGTGACCAGCGCGGCGTCGCGGCCGTGCCGGGCCGCGGCCACCGCGACGTTGGTGGCGCTGCCGCCGAGGAACTTCTCGAACGTCCTGACCTCGTCGAGGCCGACGCCGTGGTCCAGCGGGTAGACGTCGACGCCGGTGCGTCCGATCGCGAGCAGGTCGTGGGCCATCGCTCAGCCCTCCCGCCGGCCGGCGCGCCGCCGGAGGCGGCGGAGCCCACCGGGTCGGCCAGCGACAGCAGATACGCGAGCGAGGCGCGGACGTCGTCGGCCGGATCGGGGGCGCCGCCCTCGCCGGGAGCCGCCGCGAGCACGGTGTCCTGCTCCAGCACGTACCAGCCGGCGTACCCGCGGGCCTCCAGCAGGCCGACGATCGCGGCGATGTCGACGTCCCCGGCGCCGAGCGGCGCGTACAGCCCGCGGCGTACCGCCTCGGTGTACGTGAGCGCGCCGGTGCGCACCCGCAGCGCCAG
Source organism: Actinacidiphila sp. DG2A-62 (assembly GCF_035825295.1). Lineage (NCBI taxonomy): Bacteria > Bacillati > Actinomycetota > Actinomycetes > Kitasatosporales > Streptomycetaceae > Actinacidiphila > Actinacidiphila sp. DG2A-62. The sequence goes on along the minus strand of NZ_JAYMGI010000002.1, from coordinate 7,543,371 downwards.
GTCGCGGCGGACGTCCTTGAGGTGGACGTGGGCGACGCGCTCGGGCCGGCGCGCGGCGACCTCGACGGGGTCGCCGCCGCCGATGACCAGGTGGCCGGTGTCCAGGCAGAGGCCGATCCGGGAGCCGTCCAGCACCCGCCCGGTCTCCTCCCCCGACTCGACCAGGGTGCCGACGTGCGGGTGCAGCGCCGCGACCAGGCCGGCCGCCGCGGCGGCGTCGGCGATCCGGTCGAGGGCGGCCAGCAGCCGCTCCCAGCCCGCGGCGTCCAGCGGCGGCCGGCCGTCGTAGCCGTCGGCGCCGGAGGCCGCGGCGACGACGAGCGTGCCGGCGCCCGCGGCGGCGAGTCCGGCGATCGCCGCCTCGACGCCGGGCAGCGGGTCGTGGTCCCGGTCGTGCAGCACGACCGGCACGAACTGGCCGACGGCGCGCAGCCCGTGGGCCGCCAGGACCGCGGCCTTCTCGGCCGGCGCGTCGGGCAGGAAGCCCTCGGGCCCGAACTCGGCGGCGGCCAGTCCCACGTCGCGCATCTGCCGCAGCACCGCCTCGGGGGCGAGCTGGTGGCCCCAGCCGGGCACCTCCGACACTCCCCACGAGATCGGCGCGCCGGCGATGCGCGGGGCGAGGGACGCGGTCATGAGCGGTCTCCCATCGTGGTCGGACACGGCGTGCGCGGGGCGGGCCGGGTACGCCGGCCGCGAGTCAGTGAGTCAGTAGGCGGCCACCGACATCTCGAACGAGTAGCGGGACGCGCGGTACACGTGCGCGCCGTACTCGACCGGGTGGCCGGAGTCGTCGTACGCGGTGCGGGTCATGGTCAGCAGGGGCGCGCCGCGGGTCTCACCGAGCAGCCGGGCCTCCGCGGCGGTGGCGCGGCGCGCGCCGATGGACTGGCGGGCGGTGCGCAGCCCCGCGCCGGACTGCCGCAGCAGCCGGTACAGGCCGGTCTCGGCGAGGGCCTGCGCGGTGACGGTGTCGCGGGCGGCCGGCAGGTGGTTGTGCAGCAGGGCGATCGGCTGGTCGTCGGCGTAGCGCAGCCGGCGGAAGGCCACCACCTGCGCGCCCTCCTCGACGCGCAGCGCGGCGGCCACCGCGGGTCCCGCCGGGACGGTGCCGAAGGACAGCACCTCGGTGCGCGGCCCGCGCCGGTCGCGTTCCAGGTCCTCGTAGAGGCTGGTGAACTCCACCCGGCGGCGTATCCGGTCGGTGACGACCTGCGTTCCCACGCCGCGCCTGCGCGCCAGCAGGCCCTTGTCCACCAGGTGCTGCATGGCCTGCCGCACGGTCGGGCGGGACAGCCCGAACTCGCCGGCCATGGCGATCTCGTTGCTCAGCCGGGTGCCGGGCGGCAGCACCCCGGTCTCGATCAGGCGCTGGAGCTGCTGGGCGAACTGGAAGTACAGCGGGACCGGGCTGCTCCGGTCGATGGTGATCATCCTCGCGTACGAATCCACGCCACCCCTCCCAGCCGGCCGCGGGTGTGCGCGCCGGCCCACCGCGGTTCCTCCGGAGTGCCGCACGTCCGTATGTCATAACAAATACTTGCCTGGGCCGTCCACCACGACGTAGAAAGCAGAAGGTCACCGCACCGTCACGGCACCGCACCGCACGAAAGGCTCCAGGCATGCGCATCGGACTCATCGGCACCGGCCGCATCGGCGCGTTCCACGCCGCGACCCTGGCCCGGCTGCCGGCGGTGACCTCGCTCGTGGTGCACGACGCCGACGACCGCTCGGCGCGCGCGGTGGCGGAGAAGGTCGGCGCGCGGGTCGCCGGCGACCTGGACGGGCTGCTCGGCGATGGGCTGGACGGCGTGGTGATCGCCGCGCCGACCGGCGCGCACGCCGAGCTGATCCTGGCCGCGCAGCGCGCGGGGCTGCCGACCTTCTGCGAGAAGCCGGTGGCCGGGACGCTCGCCGAGACCGACGCGGTGCTCGCCGCGCTCGGCGGCGCGGACGGCGCCGGCGCGCCGCTGCACATCGGCTTCCAGCGGCGCTTCGACGCCGGCTACCTGGCGGCGCGCGAGGCGGTGGCGAGCGGCCGGCTGGGCTGGACCCACACCCTGCGCGCCTGCACCTCCGATCCGACGCCGCCGCACGCGTCCTACATCCCCGGCTCCGGCGGCATCTTCCGCGACTGCTCGGTGCACGACTACGACGCGGTGCGCTGGGTGACCGGCCGGGAGGTCGTCGAGGTCTACGCGACCGGCGCCAACCGCGGCGAGGAATTCTTCGCGGCGGCCGGCGACGTGGACACCGGCGTCAGCGTGCTCACGCTGGACGACGGCACGCTGGCCACCTGCACCGCGACCCGCTACAACGGCGCGGGCTACGACGTGCGGCTGGAGGTGTGCGGCTCCAAGGGCACGCTGGTGGCAGGCCTGACGGACCAGACCCCGCTGGTGTCGGCCGAGGGCGCGTCCTGGCCGGGCGGCGCGCCGCACCCGGGCTTCATGGAGCGCTTCGCGGACGCCTACCGGGCGGAGCTGATCGCGTTCACCGAGATGGCGGCGGGGCTGCGGCCGAGTCCGTGCACCGCGCTCGACGCCCGCGCGGCGCTCGCGGTCGCGGACGCGGCGTCGCGCTCCCGCGCGGAGTCCCGCCCGGTGGCGGTCCCGCCGGCCCCGGCCGCGACCGCGGAGTGAGGGCGCGAGACAGGGGCCGCCCGGGAAGTCCGGGCCCGGGGCGGCAGGCGTCCTGGGGACCTACGAGCACGCGGCGGCAGGCGTCCCGGGCGCCTACGCCTGCGCGGCGGCCGGGCCGCCGTTGAGCAGCGCCTCGGCGTAGGAGCGGAAGGCGGTGACCAGCCGGCCGCGCTCGCCGGCCCGGGTGGCCAGGACGACATGGCTCGGGTCGACGCCGCGCAGCGGCACCAGGGTGAGGTCGGTGCGGAAGACGGCCGTGCCGACGCCGAGCGGGACGATCGCCAGCGCCTGCCCCGACGCGACGAGTTCGATCTTGTCCTCGACCGCGCCGATCAGCGGGCCGTCCGGCGCGGGGCGGCCGTCGGGCCGGGGGTCGACGCGCCAGAAGGCGTCCAGCTCGGGGTCCGGTATCCGCGGCATCGGCTCGTCCGCGACGTCGTCGAGACTCACCGAGTCCTTGCCGGCCAGCCGGTGGTCGCGCGGCATCATCAGCGCCCGCGGCTCGTCGTACAGCACCGTCACGTGCAGGCCCTCGGTGGGGAACGGCAGCCGGCCCACCGCCGCGTCCGCCCGGTGGTCGAGCAGCGCCCCGGCCACGTCGCCGAAGTTTAGGTGCACGGTGCGCACGTCGGCGTCGGGATGGCGGCGGCGCAGGGCGCGCACCGCGGGCGTGACGATGGTGCCGGAGATGTAGCCGATCGTGACGCGGCTCGGCTCGGCGGCCGCCCTGGCCCGCGCGGCGGCCTGCGCGGCCGAGCGCAGCACCGCCCTGGCCGCCGGGAGGAACGCCTGTCCGGCCTCGGTCAGCTCGTTGCCCTGCGGGGTGCGGTCCAGCAGCCGCGCGCCCACCTGCTGTTCGAGGCGGGCGATCTGGCGGCTGAGCGAGGACTGGGTGAGGTGCAGGTCGGCCGCGGCGCGCCCGAAGTGGCGGTGCTCGGCGACGACGGTGAAGCTGCGGACGAGTCGCAGGTCGAGGTCCGCGGGAACGGGCGGGGTCCGGTCCCGCGATGCCGGCGGTGCGGCCGACGGCGCAAGCGGTGCGGCCGGCGGCGCGGATGACCGCGGGCCCGGACCTGCGGCTGACGGCGGGGTCGGAGCCTTCATGCGTTCACCGTAACGCGCCACGAGTCGCCGTGTCGCCCGGCGATCGGCTGTGAGCTGCGGTGATGCGCGGATCGGGATGCGCGGCCCGGAACACTCATTGGACCTCGCCCGCCGTCCGCCGCCACCGTGGAGACACGGACGGCACAGGCCGGTCCCACGAGTACGAGCGGAAGCGGGCCATGAACGAGATCTGGATTCTGGGCGCCACCGGGCGGTCCGGACGCGCGATCGCCCAGCGGCTGGTAGCGGCGGGCGTGACGCCGGTGCTGGTCGGGCGTGACGAGGAGCGGCTGCGGGAGACGGCCCGGCAGCTGGCCGCGCGGGCGGACGGCGGACCGGACGACGTCTCCGGAGACGCGGGCGGCTCCGGGAGCGCGCGCGGGTCCCGGGTCGGGGACGAGGGCGGGTCCGGGCGGGCGGGGCTGCCGCGCACGGTGGTCGCCGGGTCCGTCGAGGCGGTCGCCGCGCGCGTCGCGGACGGCGCGCCCGCGGTCGTCGTCAACACCGTCGGACCGTTCACCCGCACGGCCGCTCCGGTGCTGGACGCGTGCCCGCCCGGCACGCACTACCTCGACCTGGCGAACGAGCTGCCCGCCGTCACGAGCTTGCTGGACCGGCACGAGCGGGCGGTCGCCGCCGGGAGCTGCCTGGTGACCGGCGCGGGCTACGGCGTGCTCGGCACCGAGAGCGTGCTGCTGAAGCTGTGCCAGGGCCGGCCCGGCCGCACCGGGTCCGGGTCGACGCGGTGCCGGCGCTGGTGAACGAGGGGGGCGCGGTCGGCGCGGCGCTGGCCGGGTCGCTCGTCGACGGGCTCGCGGCCGGCGGGCGGCAGTACGCGAACGGGCGGCTGGTGCGCGCGGCGGTCGGCGGGGACGTCGAGTCCCTCACCCTCCCCGACGGCGTCGCGGTGCGTACCGGCCGGGTGCCCAGCGGCGAACTGGAGGCGGCCCGGCGCGCCAGCGGGGCGCCGAACGTCGTGTCGGGGTCCAGCGAGATCCCGACCTCGCGGGTGCTGCGCGTGGTGATCCCGGTCGCCGCCCGGCTGCTGGCGATGCCGGCGCTCGGCAACGCCGCCAAGCGCCGTCTGGCCACGGTCACCGTCAAGCCGGGCCCGATGCGGCGCGAGTCCACCTGGGCGCGGGCCCGGGTGGAGGACGCGGACGGCTCGGTCCGCGAGGGCTGGATGTGCGCGGGCGACGCCATGTCGTTCACCAGCGGTGCGGCGGCCGAGGTCGCCGCGCGGCTGGCCCGCGGCGAGGGCCGGCCGGGCGCGTACACGCCGGGCGCGCTGTTCGGCCCGGAGCTGGCGGAGGCGGCCGGGGGCCGCTTCATCCTCGGCTGAGCGCGCGACGGCCGGGGCACGGGGGGCCGCGTCAGGCCGCGTCACGTCTCGTCAGGTCTCGTCAGGTCTCGTCACGTCGGGTCACGTCAGGTCCGGCCAGGCCAGGTCAGGTCAGGTCAGGTCACGCCGTGGGGATCTCCGCCGTCGCCGTGGTCCAGGCGCGGGCCTGTTCGGTGAGGGTGATGCCGAGGCCGGGCCGCGTCGGCAGGCGCATCCGGCCGTCGCGGATCTCCAGGCGCTCGGCGAACAGCGGCTCCAGCCACTCGAAGTGCTCGACCCACGGCTCGTACGGATAGGCCGCGGCCAGGTGCAGGTGGATCTCCATCGCGAAGTGCGGCGCGAGGTCGAGGCGGTGGTGCTCGGCCAGCGCGGCGAGCTTGAGGAACTGGGTGATGCCGCCGACGCGCGGCGCGTCGGGCTGGATGATGTCGCAGCCGCGGGCCTCGATCAGCGTGGTGTGCTCGGCGACGCTCGCCAGCATCTCGCCGGTGGCGACCGGCGTGTCCAGGGCCGCGGCGAGCGCGGCGTGGCCCTGCGCGTCGTAGGCGTCGAGCGGCTCCTCGATCCAGGTCAGCCCGAACGGCTCCAGGGCGCGGCCGAGCCGCAGCGCGGTGGCGCGGTCCCACTGCTGGTTGGCGTCGACCATCAGCGGCACCGCGTCGCCCAGGCGGGTGCGCACGGCCTCCAGGCGCTTGAGGTCGGCGGCGCTGTCCGGCTGGCCGACCTTGATCTTGACGCCGCCGATGCCGCGCTCCAGCGCGGCGGTCGCGTTGTCGAGCACCTGCTCGATCGGGGTGTGCAGGAAGCCGCCGGAGGTGTTGTAGCAGCGCACCGAGTCCCGGTGCGCGCCGAGGAGTTTGGCCAGCGGCAGTCCGGCGCGCCGGGCCTTGAGGTCCCACAGCGCGATGTCGTACGCGGCGATCGCCTGGGTCGCCAGTCCGCTGCGGCCGACGGACGCGCCGGCCCAGACCAGCTTGGTCCACAGTCGGCCGATGTCGCTGGGATCCTCCCCGACCAGCGCGGGTCCGACCTCGACGGCGTGCGCGAACTGGCCGTCGCCGCCCGCGCGTTTGGAGTAGCTGAAGCCGATCCCCTGGTGCCCGTCGTGCGTGCTGATCTCCGCGACCAGCACCGCGACCTCGGTCATCGGCCGCTGCACTCCGGTCAGCACCTTGGCGTCGCTGACCGGGGTGGGCAGCGGCACCCGCACCGAGGACACCCGCACGTTCCGTATCCGGTCCCCGGACCGCTCCCCGGCCCCGTCCGGGCCGCTTCCCGTCCCCGTGCCTTCCGCACGCTCCCGCACCATGAGCACCTCCTCCCACCCCATCATCGTGCGCCCCGCCCGGGGTGTCACGACCGGGCGGGGCGCGGAGGCGGGCCCGCGCGGGAGGCGGGCGGGGGGTGCGGCCGGCGTCGGCGGCCGGCGTCAGCGACCCGCGTCAGCGTCCGGCGGGGACGACGCGGGTGACGGAGGCGGCGCCGGGCAGCGGCCGGGCGCCGGTGAGCAGCGGCAGTCCGCCGCGGTCGCCGTACAATTCGTAGCGGTAGAAGGCCGTGGCATACGCGGTGAGGGCGTCCTGCTGCCGCGCGGGGGTGAGTTCGGTGGCCGGGCAGGTGCTGTCGTCCTCCCCGAACAGGGCGGGCGGCGTCCACTGGGTGTTGAAGTAGTTGTGGTTGGCGTACGTCAGGGACACCGAGAAGTCGGTGACGGTGTTCTGTCCGGCGAGGTCGTCGAGGTACTCCTGGCCGGCCTCGTGGACCGCGCCGTCGCAGCCGCCGGTGACCACGGCGAACGGGACGGTGGTGGTGAGGGTGTCGCTGTGGTCGCCCTCGGGGTCGTCGAACTTCACCGGCGCGAGGCCCAGTACGGCGCGGACGCGGACGCCGGCCGGCCACTCGGCGCGGTGCTTGTCCGACGCCTGCCACATCACGCCCTTGCCCCCGCGCGAGTGGCCGAGGGTGCCGACGCGGCTCATGTCGACGTGGCCGGCGAAGGCCGGTGCGACCGGGCGCCCTGCCTCGTCGGTGAAGTGCCCGGCCAGCGGGCCGCTGCCGTGCGCGGCCAACTGCTGCCAGAGCGACAGGTGTTCGTTGACCAGCCGGGCCCGGTCACCGTAGTCGAAGGACGTCTGGTTGATGCCGTCCGCGCTGATGGAGACCACGACGAAGCCGCGGGCGGCCAGCGCCGCGCCGAGGTAGTCGTAGCCGCGGTAGCTGGGGAACGGAGAGCCGGTCTCGCACGGCCAGTCGTAGGCGTCCTGGCTGTCGCACGCCCACCAGGAGCCGTGCGCCATGACGATGAGCGGCAGTCGGCCGCGCAGGGTCGCGGGGTAGTGCACCACGGCGCGCAGTTCGCTGACCGTGCCGCTCTGCGGGTCGGTGAACGCGGTGTCGCCCAGGTCGTAGCGGGCGGTCGCGACGGCGGGCGCGGCATGGCCGGCCCCGCCGCCGCGCCGGGGTCCCCGGCCGTGCGGGAGCCCGGTCCGCTTGCGGCGGCGGGGAGTTGGGCGCCGGCCGTGAGGAGGGCGGCGAGGAGCAGCAGGACGGCGGAGAGGCGTTGCGTGGTTCGGTTGCGCTGTCTCATATCTGTGCTGACCGCCTTGCCCGCCTGCCGCGTTGCCCCGCGGCGTCCGAACGGCCACGCCGCACGGGGTCGTTCGGAGGCCGCGGGGTCGTGCCGGTCGCGCGCCCGGGCGCCGCCCGGTCGGTGGAGGCGCCCGGTCGGTGGAGGCGCCCCGTGCGGTGGGAGGCGCCCCGTGCGGTGCGGCGGTCAGAGCGCGCTTAGCAGCGCGTCCAGCGCGACCGCGGTGTCGGGGTGGCGGGCCGGCAGCGCCGCGCCCCGCGGTGGGGACGCCGTGTCCGGCGTCCGCCACCCGTCGTCGCAGCCCAGCAGCGCCGCCACCGCGTCGCACGCCGCCGGGTGGGCGGCCAGCAGCGCGACGCCGCCGGCGCCGCCGGCCGGGCCGGGTGCGGGAGCGGCGGCCGGCGCGGCCTCCCGCTGCCACGGCGGCGTCCACGCGTCCAGCGCGTCGAGCCGGGCGGGGAAGATCCGGCCGGCCTCGCGGACCAGCAGCGGCACCGTCTCGGCGCCGCTCTCCCGCACGGTCGTGATCAGCGTCGGCAGCCAGGGCAGCAGCACGTGGTCGGGCAGCCGGGCGAAGGCGTTCGACACCGCTTCCACCACGAAGTCGGTGAGCCCCGGCACCGGCACGAGGGCCTCCAGGAACCCGCTGAGATAGCGCGGGTATCCCGGCAGCGTCATCGGGCTGCCGAGCAACTCGTCGGTGCGCGAGCGCAGGTCCGCGCGGGACAGGATGCCCAGGTGGTTCCGGGCGGCCCACAGCAGCGCGGTGCGCGCGGGCTCCCGGGGGTGCGACTGCGCGACGGCCAGCTCCAGTTGGGTGCGGTCGCAGCCGAGCGACAGCGCGAGCCCCTCCATGCTGAACAGGAACCCGAGCGTCGCCGCGACCTGCCGGACGGTCGCGTCCTCGTCGGTGAAGGCGGTCGGCAGCAGCGTGCAGTAGTGCGCGTAGCCGGCCGTCACGAAGGACTCGATCCAGGCCGGCAGGACCGGCTCGGCGGTGCGGTAGTACGCCAGCAGCCGGCGGGTGCGCCGCAGCACCTCCGGCGCGCCGTCGACGCTCCGCTCGGCGGCCAGCACCTCCAGTGCGCGGGCGCCGAGTTCGTCGGCCAGGCGGCGGCTGCGCAGGTACAGCACCGCGTCCTCGACGGTCTGCAGCACGTCCGCCACCGTGGCCTGCGGGTGGTAGGCGGTGCGCCGCAGCCGCTGCTCCAGGACCTGTTCGATGCTCACCCCCTCGTAGCCCAGCTCGATCAGGGCGCGTTGGTGGGTGCCGAGCGACAGGTCCCAGGACTCCTGGATGGCCCGCTCGCCGAAAGCGCGCTCGCCCATGATCGGCCGGGCGGCGCCGTCGGGCATGAGGCGGCGCAGGATCCACAGCGCGTCGGAGCAGCGGGCCAGTTCGGCAGGCCGGCGATGTCCAGCAACGCCCGCTGCACGCCGCGCTGCTGCAGTTTGAGGCCCAGCGGCGCGAGGCGGTCGTGCACGTCCCGGGCGAGCGGCGGCAGCGCGTCGTAGCCGACCTGCCCGATCCGGTCGCCGCCCATCATGATCTCCACCAGCCGGCGCACGTCGCGCCGGCCGACCACGGTGTCCTTCTCGATGCAGGTGACCGCGGCGTCCTGGAAGTCGTACGGCGTGGGACGGGCCCGGTCGCGCATCCCGGCGAGCAGGATCGACGTCTCGAACACCGCGATGGCGTCGGCCGTGGACGCCAGGTAGTTGTTCCTGCGGGCGGCCCGCACGATCTCCACCGACCAGCCGAGCAGCTCCGCCTCGTCCAGCGGGTCGAGGACCGGTGGGCGCCGCAGGAACCCGCTGAGCCGGTCGGCGGCGCCGGCGTCCGGCCGGTCCGCGGGGCCGGCCCCGCCCGGCCCGGCCGCCGCGGCGCGCCGCGGGCCCGAGGCGAGCGCCGTCGCCGCCGTCCGCGCCGCCGTCTGCTTCCCGCCGGCCTGGCCGGCCAGCCGGTACGGGCGTACGCGGGTGCGCTTGAGGTTCTTCGCCCACTGGGTGGCGGCGATCGACACCGATCCCGGTGCGAGGCCGAACTGCGCCTCGACCGCCGTGTGGCTGGAGGGAATCAGGCCGTGCTGCCAGACCGTCGCGGTGGGCGGGCCGATCACGAAGCCGTCGGCGCCGTGCACGCCGAATTCCGCGACGCGGCTGGCCGCGTGGAAGGCGCCGCACACGTACAGGCAGTCCGCGGGATCGGCGCCGGTGGCGGCCAGGTGCTCGCGTATCCGGGTCCACATGTGGCGTTCGCGGTCCTCGTCCACCCGCAGCCGGTCCCGGTCGCCGGGCGCGAGCCGCCGGAAGAGGCTGCCGATCAGGAACATCACCTGCCGGTAGGTGTCGTGGTCGCTGTCGCCGAGCGGCAGTTCCACGTACTGGTGCCACCACTCCGACCAGTGCCGGACCCGGCCGTGGCGCAGCAGGTGCTCCTCCAGCTCCGCGAAGCGCGGCCGCAGGTCGCCGATCTCCACGCCGACCGCGTCGCCGTGCAGTCCGGCCTCCTCCTCCGGCGGCTGCTGCGCGGGGTCGGCGGGGCTCGCGTCCGGGTCGGCGGGCGGCGCGGCCTGCTCCCGCCGCCCGGCTCTGGCGTCCCATTGGAAGACGTGGTCGGAGGAGCGGTCGACCAGGACGAGGTCGACGCCGGGGGTGTCCAGCGCGTACGCGATCGCCTGGTACTCCGCGGACGCCTCGGTGATCGGCGCGACCACCGACAGCGGCGACCAGTCGGCGGGGAAGCCGTCGACCTCGCCGGCGAACGCCTGGACCGCCACCGGCAGGCGGCAGTTGCGCAGTTCGGTGAGGAGCGGCGCCATGTCCTCGCACAGCTCCAGGTACACCACCGCGGGCTGCTTCTCGCGCAGCCGCCGGGCCATCGCGAGCGCCGAGGCGGGCGAGTGGTGGCAGACCGGGAAGATCTCCAGCGGCTCGCGCCGGGCACGGTCGACGTCGTCGACGATGCCCAGCAGGATGTCCTCCAGGGCGTCCTGGCCGCCGGCGAACGCGCGGGCGGCGTCCTGCAGTTGGGTGCGCAGCGCGCCGAACGCCGAGGCTTCGGCCGCCTGGTCGAGTGCCGGGCCGCCGGCGGCGGCCGTCTGTGCGCCGGTCACGACAGCGTCGCGATCGCGTCGCGCCCGCCTTCGAGGAACTCCGGCCAGGCGCCGCCGAGGTCCTTGCCGCGGGGCTCGATAACGCCGTGCAGGTACGTGTTGAGGATGGCCAGGTCCTCCGGCGCGCGCCGGGCCAGCGAGCCGACCAGCGAGGCGGCGAGGGTGCGGGCGGTCAGCGCGCGGTCGCCGAAGAAGGTGCTGTGCAGGATCGCGTCCTCCAGCACGCCGATCTGCTCGGCGGTGGACAGCGCGGACTCCAGCTTCTCGTCGTCGCTGCCGGCCGCGGCGGCCGAGGCGCGCAGGTCGGCGAAACTCTGCAGCAGCACGTCGAGCAGGGTGGGCGGCACGTCCAGCTCGATCCGGTGGCGGCGCAGCAGCTCCTCGGTGCGGAACCGGACGATCTCCGCCTCGCTCTTCTTGTTCGTCACCACCGGGATGCGGACGAAGTTGAACCGCCGCTTGAGCGCCGAGGACAGGTCGTTGACGCCGCGGTCGCGGGAGTTGGCGGTGGCGATGATCGAGAAGCCCGGCTGGGCGAAGACGATGTTGTCGCTGTCGAGTTCGGGCACCGAGATGTACTTCTCGGACAGGATCGAGATCAGCGCGTCCTGGACGTCGCTGGTGGAGCGGGTGAGTTCCTCGAAGCGGCCGATCCGGCCGGTCTCCATCGCGGTCATGATCGGCGAGGGGATCATCGACTCCCGCGACTGTCCCTTGGCGATCACCATCGAGACGTTCCACGAGTACTTGATGTGGTCCTCGGTGGTGCCGGCGGTGCCCTGCACGACCAGCGTGGAGTTGCGGGAGATCGCCGCCGACAGCAGCTCGGCCAGCCAGCTCTTGCCGGTGCCGGGGTCGCCGATGAGCAGCAGGCCGCGGTCGGAGGCGAGGGTGACGACGGAGCGTTCGACGAAGCTGCGGTCGCCGAACCACTTCTGGGAGATCTCCCGGTCCAGGCCGTCCGCGCGCTCGGAGCCGAGGATGAACAGGCGGACCATCTTCGGCGACAGCCGCCAGGAGAACGGCTTGGGGCCGTCGTCGATCGACTCCAGCCAGTCGAGTTCCTCGGCGTACTTGATCTCGGCGGGGGCGCGCAGCAGTTCGGACATGTCGGTGCCTTTCGCGAAGGGGGGTTCGGAGGTGGTGTGCGGGAGGGGCCGCGGCGGGCGGCGCGGGCCGGTTCAGCAGGTCAGGTCAAGCCAGGTCACATCGGGTCAGCTTCACGTCACATCAGGTCAGCTCGGGTCAGCTCAGGTCAGGAAGGTCTTCAGTTCCTGGACGAGCTTGCGGATGTGCCCGGAGATCACCGGGGTGCCCAGGTCCTTGAAGCGCTCGCGGAACCAGGGGTTGACGCTGCCGCGACCGGCGCTGGTGACCGAGCCGACCGGGATGAACTTCGCGCCGGAGCGGTGGATCGCCGCCATCGACTCGAACAGCGGCTCGCTGCGCCACTCGTAGAAGTCGGATATCCACACCACGACGGTGTTGCGGGGTTCGGCGATCTTCGGCTGCGCCAGCGCCATGGCCACCGTGCCGTCGGTGCCGCCGCCGAGGTTGGTGCGCAGCAGCGTCTCGAACGGGTCGTGCACCCAGGGCGTCAGGTCCAGCGCCTGCGTGTCGTACGCGATCAGGTGGACGTCCACCTTGGGCAGGCCGGCGAAGATCGAGGCGAGGATGGTGCAGTTGACCATGGAGTCGACCATCGAGCCGGACTGGTCGACGACCACCACCAGTCGCTGCGGCGTCGTCCTGCGGGCGGTGTGCCGGTAGTAGAGCCGGTCGACGTAGAGCCGCTCGGACTCCGGGTCCCAGTTGGTGAGGTTCTTCCAGATCGTGCGGTCGACGTCGAGGTTGCGGAACACCCGCTTGGGCGGCACCGAGCGGTCCAGCTCGCCCGCCGACGCCTTCGCCACCTGGGTGCGCAGGACCTGCGCGACCTCGTCCACGAAGCGGCGGATCAGCGACTTGGCGTTGGCCAACGCCACGCCGTCCAGGTTGTTCTTGTCCCGCAGCAACTGCTCGATCAGCGACATGCTCGGGGTGAGTCCCGCGGCGAGCCGCGGGTCGGCGAGCACCTCGCGCAGCCGCATCCGGCTGACCAGGTCGGCCTCGATCGCGGCGAGGTCGGGACCGATCGGCGGGACGAGCCGGCTGAGGTCCGGCGTCGCTCCCCCGCCGCCGGTGCCGGTCGGGCTCGCGGCGCGGCCCCCGCTGTTCCGCCCCGGCCGGCTGCCGCGCAGTCCGCCCGGCGCGCAGCCGAGCGCCCGCTCCAGCCACCCGGCGTCGGACTGCCAGCGGCCCAGCTGGGCGGCGCTGACCGGGCCGGAGCCCGCGGCGAAGACGTTGAGCAGCAGCTTGGAGGCGAGCGCGGCGCGGCGCACCTCGGCGGCGCGGTCGCGGGCGCCGTCGGCCGCGGGCTCCGGCGTCATCAGGCCGTCCAGCTCGGCCATCAGCTCGGGGTGGCGCTGCACCAGGGAGTCGACGGAGGTCTTCGGGTCCAGCAGGGCGGGCGGCAGACCGGCGTCCTCGACCACGGCGACGCTCGCCGCCTCGAGCGCGATCTGCTCCTCCTGGTCGAACAGCCGGGACAACAGCCGCCAGTACAGCACCTGGCGGCGGTGCTCCTGGGCGTCGTCGGACGCGGCGCGCGGCGCGGACGCCGGGCGCGGCGCGGACGCCGGGTCCGGGACGGATACGGTCGCGGCGGCGGGCACGCCCGCGGCGGCTTCGGTGGGCCCAGTCGGCCCAGTCGGCCCAGTCGGCTCGGTGGGCCCAGTCGGCTCGGTGGGCTCGGTCGGCTCGGTCGGCTCGGTCGGCTCGGTCATTTCCGCAGCAGCTTCCCGCTGCGCTCGCGCAGCACGGCGACGGCGTCGGTGGCGGCTTTCTCCGCCTTGGCGCCGAGCTTGTCGGTGGTGCCGGCCGCCCATGCCCCGGCGTGCACCGCGACGGTCTTCTTGCGGACGGCCGTCCGCACGGCGAGCGGCTGGACCCGGAACGTCCCGGCGTCCCACCGCAGCAGCGCGATGCAGGCGGTCGAGGCCGCGACGGCCTCGGGGGTGAGCGGTCCGGCCGACGGCACCCGCGTGGCGTCCACGGCCACGGCGGCGCCGGTGTCCTGCGCGGACGCGGCGGGCGTGACGGGCACGGCGGACGCTGCCTCCGCGTCTCCGCCCGCTCCGGCGGCGGCTCCCTCCCCGGTCGGGGTCGCGGCCGCCGCGGCCCCCCGGCCGGGGAAGACGAACTCCAGCGTGCCCCCGTCGCCGCGCCGCGGCGCGTATCCCTCCAGGAAGACGGGGACGGCGAGGCGCGCCGGGTGCCGGTCCAGTGGCGCGGTGGCCGCGGCCCGCGCGGCGGGCAGCGCCACGCGGGCGGTGGCGAAGGCGTCCGCGGGCTCGCCGGTACGGGCTCGCGCGTCGTCCCACAGCAGGTCGCCCTCGGCGGTGAGCGGCATGTCGGCGAGGTCCATCGAGCGGCCCTCGGCCGCGGCGGCCAGCAGCGACATGTGCGGGCGCAGCAGTTGCCACACGCCCGCGCCGACGACGGTGTCCGGCTTGGGCGCCGAGACGCTCGCCCGGACCAGCCGCGCCGGGCCGCCGTCGGCCGGTTCGAACACCGCGTGGACCTGCGCCTGTGCGGCGGTCGCGTGCTCGTGCAGGTCCACGCCGAGCGGCAGCAGCCGGCCGGTGGCGGCGCCGGGCGCGGGCGCCGCCATGGCGCCGGGCAGGGTGAGGACCATGGCGCGCGCCCACAGATCGCCCCAGCGGCGCGCGGGTATCCGCTCCAGCGTCGCGCCCGGGCAGGAGGCGGCCAGCTCGGCGGCGAAGCCGTCCAGCAGGGCCGCCGCCCGGCGCAGCGCGGGGTCCGGCAGCATCGCGGACACGACGGGGGCCGCGCCGGCCGCCAGCTCGTGGTCCAGCCCGCGCCAGCCGGCCCGCGCCAGGTCGCATAGCCAGGAGCGCGCGGCGGCGGCCAGATTCGCCGGCATTCCTCCCGCGGGCGTGTCCGAGGAGGTGGCGGCCCCGGAGGCCCCGGAAGCCCCGGAGGCGTTGGTTGCCGCAGTGGCCTGATTGGCCGCAATGGCCGCGGTGGCCCCCTGGGGCGTGCCGGTCTGCGCCGGCCCGCCGCCGTCCGACTCGCCGCCGCCCGACTCGCCGCCGCCCGGTGCGCCACCGCCCAGTGCGCCGGTGGCCTTCGCGTCGCCGTTCGCCCGCGCCGCGCCAGGCTCCCCCGCCGGACGGACCGTCTCCCCGGGACCCTCCGTGCCCGCCGGATCGGCCGCCGCGGCGTCCGCGACCGCACCGAGCGGACGGCCGATCGCCTCCGCGGCCCGTGCCGTGAGCGCGTCGGCCGCCGCGCCCAGCAGCGCGGTGCGGGCGGCGGCCAGGGCCACGAAGTGGTCCTCGCCGGCCGCGCCGGCCGACGCCTTCTCCGCGGCCTCGGCGACCCGCGAGGCCAGCGGCGAGCCGCCCAGCGCCTGCGCGAACAGCGCGAGGTCCGCGGCCTGGTCGGCCTGCGGGCGCAGCAGCCCGGCGACGAGCGCGCGGTCGAAGGCGTCCGCGGCGGCCAGCGCCTCGTCCAGTCCCTCGACGGGAGCGGTGAGCAGGTCGGCGCGCATCATGCCGCCGCCCTGTTCGCGGGGAACCAGGTCATCTCCGGCAGCGGCTCGGTGGCCGGGGCGAACTCCAGATACGCCAGGTGACGCAGGAACCGGCTGAAGACCGGCGCGGCGTCGGTCCGGTCCGCCATCGGCGGGCGGGTCAGCGAGATCGCGTACTCGATCGCGGCCGGGCCGGGCTCGCCCTGCTCCCCCTCCTCCGCCTCGACCCGCAGGTAGCGGGCGACGCGCGCACCGCCGTACTGCAGCACCGCCTCGCCGAGCAGCGCCCGTATGTGGTTGCAGAAGCCGCCCCGGGCGCCGCCGCACGGCCGGTTGTTGTTGGTGCTGCACGCGTACGCGAAGTCGCCCGCGGCGACGGACGACACGTAGACCCGCGCCGCGTCCGAACCGCTGGAGACCACGCCTTGCAGCCGTCCGTCCGCCAACTCCACGAACGGCACCTTGGCGAGCTTGCGCGGCCGGGCCGGCGCCACGACCCGTGCCGTACTCGAACGCTCCCACTGCGACGACATGCCGACTCCTCTGCGTCCAGGGCATGGAAAAGGGGGGTGTCCCGCCCACCGTCTCCCGGCGGGACGTGATCGAAAGTACCGCCGGGCACTGACAATCCCGATCACCGCGAACGCCCCGACGGACCCCGGCGCGGCGCTCACTGACGTCTCGTCAGGTCAGCGGCCCGGCCGGGGACGGCCGGACCGGGCCCGCGGCACGTCGGGCGTCGTCGCGGACCGGCCGCCGGGGTCCGGGAAACCCGGTGGAGCGGGCCGCTGCGCCCGCGTAGGGTCCGCGGCATGAGCACTCGCACCTTCCGCGTCACCGTCCGGGGCGTCTTCGACGGGCTGAGCCCGCAGCAGCGGGCGGAGCTGTCGGCGGACGCGGCGGAGCACGACGTCCTGCGCGCGGCCTTCACCCCCGAGGGACACCTGAGCTACGACCTGGCCGCGCGGTCCGCCTTCACCTTCCGCTTCCTGGAGTCGGGCGAGGCCGAGGAGGACATCGTGGCGGCGTCCGGGCGCGCCGAGGCCGCGGCCCGCGCGTGGCTCGACGACCGCGGCTACGGCTACAAGAACCTGCGGTCCCAGGCCGAGGACCTCTCGCAGGCCGCCCTCGGCAAGCGCCGCCGCCGCGAGGCCTCCCGCTGCACCCCCTGAGCGCCCCCGCCGCGCGGCCTGATCAGCGGATCAGCGGGAGGAGACCGCGTCCGTCGCGGAGGACGCGTCGGCAGGCGTGCCGGGGGCGTCCGGGGCGAGGTGCGGGGCGGACGCCGCGGTGCCTGCCTCGCACTGGGCGAGGGCGCGGTGGAAGCGGGCCGCGTCCGCGGTGCCCGGGGACGGGGTGAGGATCACGATCTTCAGCTCGGAATCGCCGTCGGTGAGGACGTCGCAGTCGACTTCGACGGAGCCGACGTCCGGGTGGCGTACGACCTTGCGGTCCTCGCGGTGCGCGGCGACCGTGCCGCTCGCCCAGAGGCGGGCGAAGCCGGCGTTGCCCGCGGTGAGCTCGCGGACCAGCGCGGCCAGGCGCGCGTCGTGCGGGAACCTGCCGGTCGCGCGGCGCAGGTCGGAGACGACCGCGAGATCGGACTGCTCGGCGTCGTCGGTGGCCACCGGCCAGCGGGAGATCCGCACCGGCTCGGGGCCGACCGGGAACCGCTCACGGGCGAAGTTGCGCAGCCGGGGCGGCACCGCCGCCGGGTCGCCGAGGAGCGCGGCCCAGCCGGGGTTCCACCAGATCATCTGCCAGTCGGCGGCGAACACGGCGACCGCGACGTCGCCGAGCCGGTCGAGCACCCGGCGGACGCCGGGCGGCAGCCGGTCGGGGACCGGGCCGGCGTCCGGCGGCGCCAGTCCGGCCATCCGGTGCAGGTGCTCGCGCTCGGCGCCGGACAGGTGCAGCGCGTGCGCGAGCGCGCCGACCACCTGCGCGGACGGCGCGGTGGCGCGGCCCTGCTCCAGCCGCACCACGTAGTCCACCGACAGCCCGGCGCGCTCGGCGAGTTCCTCCCGGCGCAGCCCGGCCGCCCGCCGCCCAGGCCCGGAGGGCAGCCCGGCCGCGGCGGGCGACAGCCGCTCCCGCCACGCGCGGATCGTCGCGCCGAGCCCCGCGGCGTCCTTCTGTGCCATACCTCCATCCTGCCGCACCCCGCGCACACCCGTGCGGACGCCTGTGGACAACCGCGCCCGTGGACGCCCGGGGCCCCGCGTCGTCAGGACCAGCGCCCCCGGGCCGCACCCCGGACGGGTCGGCGGCGCCCACGGGCGCGGGCGCGGGCGGAATCGGAACGCCGGCCGTGAGCGACCGGCCGCCGGCCGGAGGAGCGGGACGACCGGCGCCTGGTGCCGCCGCCGTTCGCGGGGCCGCAGGCCGGGGAGCTGGGTGGTACCCGCGGTCCTACGGTCGGGGCGTCTCTGGCGCGGCCCCGGCCGCGGGCCGACGATCGGGGCATGACCATCACCTTCATCACCGGAGCCAACAAGGGGCTCGGCTACGAGACCGCCCGGCGGCTGATCGCTTTCGGGCACACCGTGATCGCGGGGGCCCGCGACCCGGAGCGGGGCGAGGCGGCGGCGGCAGCGCTCGGCGCGCGCTTCGTCCGCATCGACGTCACCGACGACGCGTCGGTGGCCGCCGCGGCGGCCGACGTCGCCGCTCACGAGGGCGTGGTCGACGTCCTGGTGAACAACGCGGGGGTGCACGGCCCGCACGGCGACCCCGGCGCGCTGACCGGCGCGGACGTGCTGGCCGTCCTCGATGTGAACGTGGTCGGCGTGGTCCGCGCCACCGCCGCCTTCCTGCCGCTGCTGCGCCGCTCCCAGGACCCGGTGATCGTCAACGTCAGCAGCGGCATGGGCTCGATCGCCCTCACCCAGGACCCGTCGCGGCCGGAGTCGTCCGTGGTGGCGCCCGCGTACACCGCGTCCAAGGCGGCCCTGACGATGCTCACCACGCAGTACGCCAAGGGCTTGAAGGGCATCCGCGTCAACGCCGCGGACCCCGGTTACACCGCGACCGACCTCAACGGGCACAGCGGGCCGCAGACCGTCACCGAGGGCACCGACGCGATCGTGCGCCTGGCCACCGAGCCGCCGGACGCCGGCACCGGGCGGTTCGTCGACCGCCACGGCCCGGTCGCCTGGTCCTGAGCGTCCGGGGACTCGTTCCCGGCCCGCCGCCGGCCCCGTCCCGGCCCGCTCCCGCCCGCCCAGGACCGGATTGTCAGTGGCCCGGTGCATGATCGGCGGCATGACGATCACGAATCCGAAGGTGACCGATCACGCGTTCCTGCGCACGCTGTACGCGGACGGCTACTACCCCGACCACGTCGTGGACCAGGGCCGGGCCGTGCTCATGCGGCTGTGCGCGCGGATCGAGGCCGAGCGCCCGGCGGACCTGCCCGGCCTCTACACGCTGACGCACGCGGCGACGGAGGAGTTCAACGCGCTGGAGGCCGCGTTCGAGGCCGCCGGCAGCGAGATCGAGACCGTCGCGCGTGAGGAGATAGCCGAGGACTTCTGGTTCGTGGCGTCGGCGTACGGCTTCGAGGAGGCGGACGTGGAGGAGCTGATCGCGCCCCGCGAGTGGTGAGGCCCGGCGCGGGGCCGGGCCGCGGAGCCTACTGGCCGACTCTGCCGTCGACGCACTCGCGCAGCAGGTCCGCGTGCCCGCAGTGGCGGGCGTACTCCTCGATGGCGTGCACGAGCATCTCGCGGATCGACAGCGCGTCCTTGCCGACGCGTTCGCCGAGGTCGGGGTGGGCGGCGAGCGCGGCGTCGGTGGCCTCCTGCTCGCGTGCGAGGTCGGCGAAGGCCGCGTCGACCACGGCCTGGTCGGCGACCGCGCCGTCGAAGTCGGCGTCCCGGGGACCGTAGAGCTTGGGCAGCGGCTCGGCGTCGCCGATCCAGTTGCGCCAGTCGCGCTCCACCTCCGCGAGGTGGCGGACGAGCCCGAGCAGCGACATCGTGGAGGGCGGCACCGAGCGCCGGGCCAGCTGCTCCGCGTCCAGGCCCTCGCACTTCATCCGCAGGGTCAGCCGGTAGTCGGTCAGGAAGTCCCGCAGCGTGGCCAGTTCGCCGTCCGGGCTGGGGCCCTCGCTGTTGCGGGGGTCGTCGGCCGGGTCGGCCCACATGTCGGGGTACACGGTCGCCTGGGTCCATCGCGCGGGCTGGTCGCTCATGCGCCCATGGTGGTCCGGTCGTGCGGTGCTCACAAACGGATTGTTTCCGCGGGCCGGGGCGGCGCGGGTATGGGCGCCGCCGGGCCGGCTGCGCGCGGGGCGAGCGCGCGCAGCCGCGGGCAGGTGGCGCAGACCTCGTCGCCGCGCACGGTGTAGTGCAGGCAGCAGCCGATACGGGTCCGGGTCAGCCGGTCGGGTCCGGGGTGGTCGTCGGGCAGCCGGCGGAAGCGCGCGCCGGCGGGGAAGGGCGCGAGCGGCGCGGGCAGCACCCGGGTCGCCAGCTCCGCGCCGCGCTCCTCCTCGCCCAGCGCGCGGCCCAGGTGCCAGAGTCCGGAGACCAGGTCGTCGCCGACCATGCCCCACAGCGCGCGGGCGCCGCGCCGCACCCGGGGCCGCAGGGCCTCCAGCAGCGGGCCGACGTGCTCGGCGACCGCTTGCCGCAGTTCCGCGTGCAGGTCCTCCTCGCGGTCCCGCACGGTCGCCCGCGCGCTGCCGGCCGCCGGGTCGCCGGGCAGGCACGCGAAGGCGCCGGGGACGACGACCCGGTACGCCCCGCCGGGCCCGACCTCGACGTCCCGCGGCCGCAGGTACGGCACCCGTCGCTGCAGGTACCAGGGGCCGCTGATCAGCAGGGCGGCCGACCAGAGGTAGCCGTGCAGGGCCTTGGTGGCGACGACGTCCTCGCGGGCCCGCACGCCGTAGACGTCGCGGACGCGGGCGGCCTCGGCGTCCAGCCATGCCCGGCGCGCCGCGTCGTCGTACGCCAGGAGGCGCCCGTCGGTCCAGCCGGGGGCGTGCGCGTCGGCGGCGGTGCGGGGTGCGGCGCAGGGCCCGGCGGCGGGCGCGGCGATGGTCAGCCGCAGCGCGGGGCACAGCGCGGCGAGCCGCCGGTAGGCGCGGGCCAGGGACATGGAGTCCTCCCGGACCCTCGGATGCGTCAGTCCATGCCGACACCGGAGGGCGTCGGGTTAGGCAAACCTAATCACCTTCTTCCGGGCCGGTCCAACTGGGGTCACCCGGAATCGAGTTGACAATATTAGGTATGCCTAACCTAGGGTCGTCACACCACTTCGGCCCGTCGCCGCCCGCGGCGGCCGGACCAGCTCCCGCGCGTGGAAAGCCGACGCATCTGTGCAGATGTACCTGCTGGCCCTCAACCCGACGGACTCGGTGACCGAGGGCTTCCTGCCCGCCGCCCGCCGGCTCGGCCTGACCGTCACCGTGCTCACCGACCAGCCGGACGCGCACCGCGCCGTCGCCGCGGCCGGCGACGAGGACGTGGAGGTGGCGCGGTGCGCGGTGCGCGACGTCCGCGCGGTCGTGTCCCGGATCTCGGCCGGCCGCCGCCCCGGCGCGGTGTTCAGCAACAGCGACCACCTCCAGGTCCAGGCGGCGCTGGCGGCGGACTACTTCGGGCTGCCCGGCAAGGACTGGCGGGCGGCGCTGCGGACGAAGGACAAGGCCGAGATGCGACGGCGGCTGGCCGCGGCCGGCCTGCCGCCCGGCACGACGGTGCGCGCCGCCGAACTCCCCGCGGAGCAGGACCTGTCGGACGCGCTGGACCGGCCGCAGGTGCGGGAGGTGCCGTTCCCGTGCGTGGTCAAGCCGCGCGAGGGCGTGGCGAGCGAGGACGTCGTGCTCGTCGCGGACCCGGCCGAACTCGCCGCCCGCTGCCGGGAGATCCGCGCCCGCCGCCCGCACGACGCCCTGGTGGTCGAGGAGTTCGTGTCCGGGCGGCTGCACACGCTGGAGACGCTCGGCGACGGCCGGGCGCGCCGGGTGCTGGGCGGCTTCCGCACCCGCCTCTCCCCTCCGCCGTACTTCATCGAGGAGCGGCTGACCTGGGAACCCGACCTGGCGCGGCCCCTGGTGGACCAGGTGCTGGTCCAACTGGACGCGCTCGGGGTGGGGTTCGGGGCCTGCCACACGGAGTTCGTGGTGGACGGCGACCGGGCGCGGCTGGTGGAGGTCAACTATCGCGCCATCGGCGACCAGTGCGACCTGCTGCTGGCCGAGCTGCTCGGGGTGCCGCTGTTCGACCTCGTGCTGCGGGTGCACCTGGGCGAGCCGCTGCCGCCCGGCCCGTGGCCGGCGCCGGACGCCGCCGCCTGCCTCGTCTATCCCTACGCCCGCACGGCCGGGGTCCTCACCGCCGCCCCGGGGCCGGAGGACGTCGAAGTCGACGGGGTGCGGCTGGCGTACCGGCCGCTGCGCGAGATCGGCAGCAGGCGCCCGGTCCACCACACCAACCGCGACCTGCTCGGCGTGGTGCGCGCGATCGGCCCCGACCCGGCGCGCGTGGGCCGCGCGGCCGACGCGTACGTGGCCTCCCGGACCTGGGAGATCACACCGTGACGCGCCCCGGAGGCGGGGAGGCCTCCGCGCACGGCGCCGCCGGCGACTGCGCGGTGGGAGGCGCGGCAGGCGCGGGAGCCGCGAGCCCGGACCCGGCGGACGCGGCGCCCGGCACGGACTCGCGGGACCCGGCGGACGCGGCGCACGACGCGGGCTCGCGGGAGGCGGTGGAGGGCGAGCTGCTGACCCGGGTGCTGAGCACGACGCTCCGGGAGGACGTGTGCGGGCTGCGCACGCGGAGCACGGTCGAGGACCGGCCGGACGGCCGCTGGCTGCGGCTGCCCGGCGGCGACTGCGCGCCGGGGGACGCCGGGTCCGACGACGGCCCGGCGGGCGACGGTCCGCGAGGCGACGCTCTGCGGGGCGACGCTCTGCGGGGCGACGCTCTGCGGGGCGACACTCCGCGGTTCGACAGCGCGAACGGGACGCCGCAGGACCTCCTCCTGCCGGTCGAGGAGGACGGCTTCCAGTGCGCGTACGCGGCGCGGTCGCCGCTCATGGTGGTCGGCGGTCGCGAGGTGACCGACGGCGAGGAGGTCATCGCCGCGCTCGCCCGGCACGCCACGGCCGAGGACGCCCCGGGCTTCGAGGCGTTCGCCGCCGAGTACCGCGACGCGCTGGCCGCGCTCCGGCTCCACGCGGCCACCCGTGAGGGGACGGTGGCACGGCTCGTCGCACGGCACGGCGACGACCTCGCGGACTGGCGCGGTCCCCAGGCTGCGCTCGCGTTCGACGTGCTCGCCGCGCGGCACGGACACCCGCTCTACCCGACCTGGGCCGCCCGCCCCGGCCTGTCCGCCGACCACCTGCGGGCGTACGCACCTGAGTTCGGCGCGACGTTCGCCCTGCGCTGGCTCGCCGTGCCGCGCGAGGCGCTCACGGTCGCCGGCGGCCCGGTCCCGGACCTCCCGCCGTCCGGACCACGGGGCTCCTCCGGACCGCCCGCCTCGATCACGTCACCCGGAACCCCCGGAGCGTCCGGAACGACCGGAACCCCCGGAACACCCGGGACGGCCGGAACCCCCGGAACACCCGTAAGCGGACGCGGCGTCGGAACCAATCCGCTCGCGGACGCACTCGCGCCGTTCTGGCCCGCGCCCTCGGACCTCGGCCTCGCGGGTCTCGACCACACCCATCTCGCCCTGCCCGTGCACCCGTCGACGGCGGCCGGTGCGGCCGGCGGCCCGCTGCACGAGGCGCTGCGCGCGACGGGGCTGCTCGGCAGCGCGGTGCTCGCCGAGCGGCCGTGGCTGAGCGCGGCGCCGACGCTGTCCATGCGGACCGTGGCGCTCACCGCGCACCCCGGCGTGCATCTGAAGCTGCCGCTCGCCACCTCCACGCTGGGCCGGCTCAACCTCCGCACCATCAAGCCGGGCACGCTCGTCGACGGCGCGGCGGCGCAACGCCTGCTCGCCGCCGTCACGGCCCGCGAGCCGCGGTTCCAGGGGCTGGTCCCGCACTGCGACGAGACCCGCTGGGCGCACGCGGGCCACGCGGTGCTCGCCGTGCTGGTGCGGCGGCTGCCGCCCGGCCTCGACGGCTGCACGGTGCTGCCGCTGGCGGCGCTGGCCGCGACCGCGCCCGACGGCCGGCTGGTCGCCGACCACCTGGCCGACCGGCACACGGGCGGCGATCCGGTGGCGCTGTTCGACGCCGTCCTGACACTGCTCCTGGACTGGCAGACCACGCTGTTCGGGTACGGCGTCGCGCTCGAGTCGCACCAGCAGAACATCTCGCTGGTCCTGGACGACCGTCCGGGCGCGCCGCGCCTGCGGCTGCTGTTCAAGGACGACGACGGGCTGCGCGTCAACCGGCGCCGCCTCGCCGAGACGCTCGGGCCGGACGCGTGGGGTTCGCGTGCCCAGGACGGCCCGCCCCCCTTCGACGACCCGCGCGTCACCGTGGACGACGACGGCCCGCTCGTGGACCTGTTCACCACCGTCACCGTCCACCTCTGCGCGGGCGCTCTGGCCGTGGCCCTGGCCAGCGCCGGCCGCGCGCCGTTTCCCGTCCTGACCGGCCTGGTCCGCGAGCGCCTCGCGGAGGCGACCGAACGCCTCGGCGACGGCCCCGGCAGCCCCGGGCGCACCTTGCGCGCCGCGCTCCTGGAGTCCGACCGCCTGCCGGTCAAGGCCATGGTGACCGCGGGCACGCTGCTGACGAAGGAGCGTTCGGGCGCGTCCGACATCAACAAGCACTACACCCTCGGCCCCAACTACCTTCTGCGCGAGCCCCGATGACGTCGACCGACGAACCGCCCGCACCCGCCACGGTCGCACCGGGCACCGCGAAAGGGGCCGTGAACCGTGCCGCCGGCGCCCCGGACGCCGTGCCCGAAACCGGCGCGGCGCCCGGCTCGCTGCCGCGGCTGCCCACAGCGGGCGAGGCGGTGGCCCACACCCTTCTCAACTGCCTGCTGCGGGAGGTCGCCGGGCCCGAAGGCACCGCCGTCGTCGCGGGCGGAGCGCTGACGCTGCGGCTGCCGCGCACCGGGGTACGGCTGCGGGTGGCGGTGCGGCGCGCCTCGCTCCTGGGAGCGCACCGCTTCACCGGCCCGGTGGCGCGGTACGACGAGGGGCGGTGGTCCCCGATCGGCTGGCGGCGGCTCGCGGAGCACGTCCGCGCCGAACTCGCTGCGCGCACCGGCCGTGCCAACGAGGAGTTCACCGCGCAGGTCGCGGCCAGCCACCGGGGCGTCACCGCGGCCCTCGCGCACCCCTTGTGGCCGTCGCCCGCCTCCGCGCCGACGACGGGCGCCGCCGCCGGAGCCGCCGGAACAGCCCACGCCGTCGACTCGCACGCCCGCTACCTCGCCTCGGAGCGTTCCCTGCCGCTCGGCCACCGCTTCCACCCCGCCCCCAAGGCCCGCGAGGCCGGTCCCGCGACCTGGGCCGCGTACGCCCCCGAGGCCGGGGCCGCCTTCCCTGTGCGGCTGCTCGCGGTCCGCGACGACCTGGTGGTGCAGGAGTGCGCGGAGCCCGGGGCGACCGCGCCCCTCGACGCGCTCGGCCGGGCACCTGCCGGCCACACGCTCCTGCCGGTGCATCCGTGGCAGTACGAACTGCTGCGCGGCCACCCGGTGTTGGCGGCGGCACTGCGGCGCGGTGAGGTGCGGGACCTCGGGCCCGGCGACCAGCCGTTCGCGGCCACCGCGTCCGTGCGCACGCTCTACGACGGCGAGACGTTCCTGAAGTTCAGCCTGAACGTGCGGATCACCAACTGCCTGCGCAAGAACGCGCGGTACGAGCTGGCCGGCGCGGTCGCGATGACCCAGCTGCTCGGTCCGGTCGCCGCGGACCTCGCCGAACGCTTCCCGGGCAACGCGGTGTTGCGCGAGCCGGCGTACCGCGCTCTCGCCCTGCCGGGGTCCGACGGGACGCCGGACCCGGACCTGCTGGAGGGCTTCGGGGTGATCGTCCGCGAGGGACTGTCCCGGGTGCTGCGGCCGGGCGCGACCGCGCTGCTGGCCGCGGCGGTCGCCGACGAGTACCCGACCGGTCCCGCCCACGTCGCGCCGGCTGCTGCCGCCCGGCGCCGGCCCCGCGGCGGTGCTGCGCTGGTGGCGGGCGTATCTGGCGCTGCTCGTGCCGCCGGTCCTCGCGGCGTACCTGGACCACGGCGTGGTCCTCGAACCCCACCTGCAGAACGTGCTGGTGTGCGTCGACGGCGACGGGATGCCCTGCCAAGTGCTCTTCCGCGACCTGGAGGGCGCCAAACTCCTGCCCGAGCGGCACGCCGCCGCGCTGGCGGCGCTGCCCCGGTACGTCGCAGAACCGCTCAGCTACGGCGCCGAGCAGGGCTGGACCAGGCTCGCGTACTGCCTGTTCGTCAACAACGTCGGCGACATGCTGGCGGCGCTCGCCGATCTGTGCCCGGGCGCCGAGGCGGCGCTGTGGCGGACGGTGCGCGCGGTGCTGACCGAGTACCGCGACCGGCACGGCGGGCATCCTCGGCTGGACGCCCTGCTGGCCGGCGCGCCGCTGCCGGCCAAGGCCAACCTGCTGACCAGGTGGGAGCGTTCGGCGGACCGCCGGGCGTCCTACGTACGGCTGCCGTCGCCGCTGGGACCGCGCCGCGGGAGTGCCGCCGCGGTGGCCGGCGTGGCCGGGCCGGCCCCGCGGACGGCGGGCCGCTCGGGAACGGGACCGCGCCGGCCTCGGAGGACCGGGCCGGCGCGAGCGACCGGCGCGGCGCGGACCACCGACGCTGTGCCAGCGGAGCCGCGCGGTGAGCGCCGTCGACCCCCGGGTGCGTCAGGCGGTCCTCGCCCTGCCGACGGACCGACTGCCCACGTACCTCTACGACTTGGTGGCGCTGCGGGCTCACGCGGCAGCCGTGCGGGCCGCGTTGCCGCCGCGCGTGGAGCTGTACTACGCGGCCAAGGCCAACCCCGAGCCGCGGGTGCTGGCCGCGCTGGCGCCGCACGTGGACGGCTTCGAAATCGCCTCGGGCGGCGAACTCGCGCACGTGGCGGGCGTGTTGCCGGGGCGTCCGCTGGCGTTCGGCGGACCGGGCAAGACCCCGGCGGAGATCGCGGCGGCCCTCGACCGCGGGGTGCGGCGCTTCCACGTCGAGAGCGTCCACGAGCTGCGCGTCCTCGCGCACCTCGCCGCCGCGCGCGCCCCCGGCCGGCGGCGGGCCGGCTCCCCCACCCGCACACCGGCACCGGCACCGGCACCCGCACCGGCACCGGCAGCAACCCGAACTCCCGCGTCGCGGTGCTGCTGCGCGTCGACGTGCCCGTCGCCGACGGCCTGTTGGCGTCCGTCCCGCTGGCCATGGGCGGCCGGCCCTCGCCGTTCGGGCTCGACCCGCGGGACGCGGACATGGCGCTGCGCATGCTCACCGACGGCTCCTGTCCGCCGCTGGAGTTCGCCGGGGTGCACGCCCACCTGGCCAGCGGGCTGGCCGCGCCCGAACTGGCGGCGGCGGCTCGGTCGGTGGCGGCCTGGGCCGACGACCTCGCCCGGCGTCACCGCGTCCCGTTGCGCGAACTCGACGTCGGCGGCGGCATGGCGGTCGACTACGGCGACCCCGACGCGCGGTTCGACTGGGTCGGCTACGGCGCCGCCCTCGCGCGCCTGGCCGACGCCCGCCCCGAGCTGCGCCTGCGCGTGGAGCCCGGCCGCGCGCTGACCGCGTACTGCGGCTGGTACGCCACCGACGTGCTCGACGTGAAGCACAGCCACGGCGAGGAGTTCGCGGTGGTCCGCGGCGGCACCCACCACCTGCGCACACCGGCGGCGCGCGGCCATTCCCAGCCCTGCCACGTCCTGCCCGTGGCCGACTGGCCGCACCCCTGGCCCCGGCCGCCCGGCCGTCCGGGACCGGTCACCTTCGTCGGCCAACTGTGCACGCCGAAGGACCTGTTGGCCCGCGCGGCGCCCGTCCCCGCGGTGCGCCCCGGCGACCGCGTCGTGTTCGCGATGGCGGGCGCCTACGCGTGGAACATCTCCCACCACGACTTCCTCATGCACCCCCACCCCACCGTCCACCACCTCGACGTCTGAGGCGTGCCGTGCGGGCCGGTCGGCCGGGGCGTGCCGTGCCCGCCGGTCGGCCGGGGGCGTGCCAGACGGCCGGGGCGGGCCGGACGGTCAGGCGTAGAAGCGGGAGAGACTCTGCAGCACCGCGGCCGGCTTGGCGGCGCCCTCGATCTCGATCGTGCCGTCGACGGTGATCTGCACGCCGCCGGGGACCTCCTCCACCTCGGCGAGCCGCGCGACCAGCCGGATGCGGGAGCCGACGCGGACCGGTGACGGGAAACGCACCTTGTTCAGGCCGTAGTTGACCTTGGTGCTGACGCCCTCGACCTCCAGCAGGCCGGTGAACAGCGGGATGAACAGCGACAGCGTGAGGTAGCCGTGCGCGATCGGGGCGCCGAAGGGGCCGGCGGCGGCGCGCTCGGGATCGGTGTGGATCCACTGGTGGTCGTCCGTCGCGTCGGCGAAGCCGTCGATGCGCTCCTGGGTGACCTCGATCCAGTCGCTGGCGCCCAGGTCGGTGCCGGCCAGGGCCTTGAGCTCGTCGAGACCGTGCACGGTGACGGTCGAGGGCGTGGTCATGGGTGGGTGTCCTTGCCTTTCGGAGGGTGCGTCGGCCGCGGTGCGGGTCACCGCCGGCCGCCGTGCTCTGCACGGAGCTTGCGCTTGAGGAGCTTTCCCGAGGCGGTGCGCGGGAGTTCCGCCACCAGCACCACCGACGCGGGGATCTTGTACTTGGCGAGCCTGCCGCGCAGCCCGGCCAGCAGGTCGGGGGCGGTGACCGCGCCGGGGCGGGCCGCAACGACGAAGGCCCGGCCGACCTCGCCCCAGCGCTCGTCGGGGACGCCGATCACCGCGCACTCGGCCACGCCGGGCAGTGCGAGCAGGGCGTCCTCGACCTCCGCCGGGTAGACGTTCTCGCCGCCCGAGATGTACATGTCCTTGATGCGGTCGGCGATGGTGACGTAGCCGTCCGCGTCCACGCGGGCCGCGTCGCCGCTGTGGAACCAGCCGTCGCGGACGGCGGCCGCGGTCTCGGCCGGGAGTCCCCAGTAGCCCGGGCTGACGTGCGGGCCGCTGACCACGACCTCGCCCACCTGCCCCTGCTCGACGGGCAGTCCGTCGGACCCGACGACCCGCACGTCGCTGAAGAAGTGCGGGACGCCCGCCGAGCCGGCCTTGCTGACGGCGTGCTCGGCGTCGAGGAAGAGCGTGCCGGGGGACGCCTCGGTCATGCCGTAGCCCTGCAGGAAGGTCAGGCCCCGCTCCTGGTAGGTGTGGATGAGCGGTGTGGGGACGGGTGCGCCGCCGCAGGTGAGCAGCCGGAGCGAGGAGAGGTCCGCCCGCGCCCAGCCGGGTTCGCGGGCGACGAGGTCGAACATGGTCGGGACGCCGAACATGAAGGTGATCCGGTGGGCGGCGATCAGCTCCAGCGTGGCGGCCGGGTCGAAGGACTCCACGAGGACGCAGGCGCCGCCTTTGAGCAGGACCGGCAGGGTGAGCATGTTCAGCCCGGCCGTGTGGAAGAGCGGGGCGGAGACCAGGGCCCGCTCGTCGGTGGTGAGGTCATGGTCGACCAGGACGTTGACCGCGTTCCAGGTGAGGTTGGCGTGGGTGAGCATGGCGCCCTTGGGGCGGCCGGTGGTCCCGGAGGTGTACATGATCAGGCACAGCGCGTCCGGCGGGACCGTCTCGTCGATCGGCTCGGTGTCCGCCGCGGCCAGGACGCTCTCGTACGCGGGCCCGATCTGGATGGTCAGCGGTGTGTCCGCGGGGACGAGTTCGGCGCAGGACGGGGCGTGCAGGAGGGCGCGGGCGCCGCTGTCCCGCAGCTGGTAGGCGATCTCGGGGGCGGCCAGCCGGATGTTGAGCGGGACGAAGACCGCGCCGAGGATGCCGGTGGCGAAGAGGGTCTCCAGGTAAGCGGGGTGGTTCGGGCCCAGGTAGGCGA
The DNA here is from genome assembly GCF_035825295.1 of Actinacidiphila sp. DG2A-62. NCBI lineage: Bacteria > Bacillati > Actinomycetota > Actinomycetes > Kitasatosporales > Streptomycetaceae > Actinacidiphila > Actinacidiphila sp. DG2A-62. Next base: position 7,513,999 of record NZ_JAYMGI010000002.1, on the reverse strand, counting down.
CCCGGTCGCCGCGGCGGATGCCGGCCGCGCGCAGCGCGTGTGCCAGCCGGGTGGTGCGCTCGTGCAGGTCGGCGTAGCTGAGGCTGCGTCCGCCGTGGACGAGCGCGGTGCGGTGCGGGGTCTTGCGGGCCCGCCGGGCGGGCCAGGAGCCGATGCCCTCGTTGCGCATGTCAGGTTCCTTCAGGAGGTGAGTCCCAGCAGCCGAGCGGCGTTGTCCTTGAGGATCTTGGGCCTGACGCTGTCCTTGATCGGCAGCTTGGCGAAGTCGGCGAGCCAGCGGTCCGGGGTCAGCACGGGGAAGTCCGAGCCGAAGAGCACCTTGTCCTGCAGCAGCGAGTTGGCGTACTGGACCAGTTGCGGCGGGAAGTACTTGGGCGACCAGCCGGACAGGTCGATGTGCACGCCCGGCTTGTGGGTGGCGACGGCGAGCGCCTCGTCCTGCCAGGGGAAGGAGGGGTGCGCGAGGATGATCTTCAGGTGCGGGAAGTCGGCGGCGACGTCGTCCACGTGCATCGGGTTGGAGTACTTCAGCCTGATGCCGCCGCCGCCCGGCACGCCCGCGCCGATGCCGGTCTGGCCGGTGTGGAAGAGGGCGACCGTGCCGGTCTCCTCGATGGCCTCGTAGAGGCCGTACGCCATCCGGTCGTCGGGGAAGAACCCCTGGATGCTGGGGTGGAACTTGAAGCCGCGCACCCCGTGCTCCTCGACCAGCCGGCGGGCCAGCCGGACGCCGGCCTTGCCGCGGAAGGGGTCGACGGAGGCGAAGGGGATGAGGACGTCGGGGTTGGCGGCGGCGGCCTCGGCCACCTCCTCGTTGGGCACCGGAGTGGTGCCGGTGGCGTGCTCGGCGTCGACCGTGAAGACGACGGCGGCCATGTTCCGCTCGCGGTAGTAGGCGGCCATCTCCGGGAGGGTGGGCTTGCGGTTGCCCTCGACCTTGAAGTACGCCTCGGAGGCCGTGTCGAGCTCGGCGGACAGCGAGGCGTTCCCCCGGGCGGAGACCTCGGCGTGGGTGTGGACGTCGATGGCGGCGAGGCCGGCCACGTCCATCGGCCGCTCGGCGCTCACTCGCCCTCCCCCGCCGGGATGCGCGGTGCGGGGATGCCGACCGACTGCGGCGCGCTGCCGACCGAGCCGTGCCAGCCGGCGGCCAGCGCCTGCGGGGTCCAGCCGCCGTCCGCGTAAGCGACGGCGACCTCCTGCGGGTGCGACCAGAGGGTGAGCCGGTCGCCGCCGATGCCGATGCACTGGCCGGTGACGTCGCGGGCCGCGTCGGAGGCGAGGAAGGGCAGCAGCGCGGCGCAGTCCTCGGGGCTGCCGAAGCCCTCCCCCTTGCGCAGGAAGTCGGGCAGCGGGCTGCCCTGCCGCCAGCGCTCGACGTAGGGCGCGAAGGCGGGGATCGTCTCGGTCATCGCGGTGGCGGCCACCGGCACGATCGCGTTGACGGTGATGCCGGAGCGGGCCAGCTCCATCGACCAGGTGCGCACCATGGCGGCGATGCCGGCCTTGGCGGCGGCGTAGTTGGTCTGGCCGAAGTTGCCGCGCTGTCCGGCCGGGGAGCCGACCATCACCAGGGTGCCGCCCTCGCCCTGCTCGCGCATGCGGACGGCGGCCGCGCGGGCGCAGGTGAAGGTGCCGCGCAGATGGGTGCCGATGACGGCGTCGAAGTCCTCGTCGGTCATCTTCCACAGCACCCGGTCGCGCAGGATGCCGGCGTTGGTGACCATGACGTCGAGGCGTCCGAACTCGCTGACGGCGCGGGCGACCAGGCGGTCCGCGGCCTCGCTGTCGCCGACGGCCACGGCCTCGGCGACGGCTCGTCCGCCGGCTTCGGTGATGGTCGCGGCGGCCTGCTCGGCGACGTCCGCGTCCAGGTCGTTGACGACGACGGCCGCGCCGGACCGGGCCAGAGCGGTGGCGTAGGCGAGGCCGAGCCCGCGTCCGCTGCCGGTGACGACGGCGACCTTGCCGGTGAGATCGAGGGGGGGAATGGGTTCAGCGCTCATGAAGAAAGAAGCTAGGATCAATCATTGTTGCTGTCAATAGTTGCTCTCGGCTGCCATTGTGCGCCATGATGCGCCCATGAGCGACGCACCCTGGATGCGCGGCCTGCACGCGGACACCGGATACCTGCTGTACCGCCTGGGCCTGCGCTCGGGCAGCCTGTTCAACGCGGGCCTGGAGCAGCACGGCCTGCGGCTGCGGCACTACGCGCTGCTGCGCTACCTGTCCGTCGTCGAGAGCGCCCGGCAGCGGGAGTTGAGCGACCGGCTCGGCTACGACCCCAGCGCCATCGTCAGCCTCGTCGACGACCTGCAACGGCTCGAACTGGCCGAGCGCCGCCCCGACCCGAACGACCGGCGCAACCGGATCGTCGTCCTCACCGAGGCCGGCCGGCGGCTGCTGCGGGAGAGCGAACAGGACGGCGCCCGGGTCACCGACGAGCTGCTCGCGCCGCTGGGCGCGCAGGAGCGGCGGACCCTGCACGACCTGCTGCTGCGGATCGCGGAGCCCTCGGACGCCGCCGCCCGCCGCGCCGGCGGAGCGCTCCCGGCCCGCCGCGCGCTCCGGGTCCGCCGCGCCCGCCGCCGACGGCCGCTGACGCCGCCGACGGCCCCGGCACCCCGCCCCGGCACCCCGGCCCCCGTGTCCGGCGCCTCCGCCGCCCGCTCGGCGGCCGACCGCCTGCTCGACGTGCTCGGCTCCTTCGGGCAGGCGCACCCCGCCCAGACGCTGACCCAGATCGCCCGCCGCGCCGACCTGCCGCTGCCCACCGCGCACCGGCTGGTCGGCGCGCTCACCGCGTGGGGCGCGCTGGAGCGGGGCGACGACGGCCGCTACCACGTGGGCCTGTGGCTGTGGGAGGTCGCGGCGCTGGCTCCGCGCGGGGTGGTCCTGCGGCAGGCGGCGATGCCCTTCCTGGAGGACCTCTACGAGGCCACCCACGAGAACGTGCAGCTCGCGGTACGCGACGGCCTGGAGGTGCTCTACACCGAGCGGATCTCGGGCCGCTCCGCCGTCGGCGTCCACAGCCGGGTCGGGGCGCGCTGGCCGCTGCACGCCACCGGGGTCGGCCTGGTGCTGCTCGCCCACGCGGGCGCCGCGCTGCAGGACCGCTACTGCGCCGGGGAGCTGGCCGCGTTCACCCCCTTCACCGTCACCGACCCGGTTCGGCTGCGCCGGGTGCTGGCCGAGGTGCGGCGGGCCGGCTGCGCGGTGAGCGACCGTCAGATCACCGACGACGCGCTGTCGGTGGCCGCGCCGGTGCGCGGGCCGCGCGGCGACGTGGTCGCGGCCGTCTCGGTGGTGGTCCCGGCCGCCGGGGCGCGGACACATGCGCTCGTCCCCGCCGTCCAGGTGGCCGGCCGCGGCATCTCACGGGCCCTGGGGTGGCAACCCGTCTCGTCCTGAGCCGGGGCTTCCGCCCGGCGGAAGTCCCCTTGTCCGCGAGCCGCCGCGGTCCCGAACCTGTCCCCACGCGGAGCACCGGCGCTCCGCCGTGGAGGAACGGGACTCTCGCCATGACCACGCACACTGCCTTCGCCCGCAACCAGTGGTACGTCGCCGCCTGGTCCGCCGAGGTCGGCCGCGACCTGCTGGCCCGCACCGTCCTGGGCGAGCCGCTCGCGCTGTACCGGACCGGCGACGGACGGGCCGTCGCCCTCGCCGACCGCTGCGTGCACCGCCGCTACCCGCTCTCCGAGAGCCGCCTGGACGGCGACACGGTGGTGTGCGGCTACCACGGCTTCACCTACGACACCACCGGCGCCTGCGTCTTCGTCCCGGGACAGAAGCGCGTCCCGCGGACCGCGCGGGTCGCCTCCTACCCGGTGGCGGAGGTCGACTCCATGGTCTGGGTCTGGATCGGCGACCGCGAGGCGGCCGACCCGGACGCCGTTCCGCGCGCCCCGCACCTGGCCGGGGAGGGCTGGGTCACGGTCACCGGCATGGAGCCCGTGGACAGCGACTTCGGCCTGCTGGTCGACAACCTGATGGACCTCTCCCACGAGACCTACCTGCACGGCGGCTACATCGGCACGCCGGAGGTCGCCGAGACCCCGATCACCACCGAGGTCGACGAGGAGGCGGGCATCGTCCGGGTCTCCCGGCACATGCCCGACGCGCAGTGCCCGCCCTTCTACGCGCGCTCCACCGGCATCGAGGGGCGCATCCGGCGGCTGCAGGACATCGAGTACTTCGCGCCCTGCCTGTACCTGCTGCACAGCCGGATCAGCCCCGCCGGCCAGGACACGCCCGTCTTCCGCACCGAGATCACCTACGCCATCACGCCCTCGGCGCCCGGCCGGGTCTACGACTTCTGGGCCGTCTCGCGGAACTTCGCGGTCGAGGACGAGGAGGTCACCGCCTTCCTGCGGGACTTCAACCACACCGTGGTCATGCAGGACGTGGACGCGCTCAACGTGCTGCAGCGCTGCCTGGACACCGAGCCCGAGGGCTATCAGGAGCTGAGCATCAACATCGACACCGGCGGCCTGGCGGCGCGGCGCATCCTGGCCAGGCTGGCCGCGCGATGATCCCGGAGCGCGGTTCCGACGCACCGGGCGTCTTCCGCATCCGCTGGCTGCCCGGCACCGACGTGCTGCTGGGCACCTGCCACTGCGCCGCGGAGCACCGCTGCCAGGACCCGGTCGAGATGTGGGACTGGCTCCTGCACCACCCCGACCACGCCGATCAGCCCGACGATGCCGGACACCCCGGACACCCCGGACACCCCGGACACCCCGAACACCCCGAACAGCCCGGACAGCCCGAACACCCCGGACACCCCGACCAACCGGACCTTCCCAACCTTCCCGAGGACACCCACCGGTGAACGACACCATCGACCTGGTCGTCGCCGACCGCCGCGAGGAGGCGGTCGGCGTCGTGTCGCTGACCCTGCGGCAGGCGGACGGCCGGGCGCTGCCCGACTGGCAGCCCGGCGCGCACGTGGACCTGCTGCTGGCCGAGGGCCTGGAGCGCTCGTACTCGCTGTGCGGCGTGCCCGGCGCCGCGCGGTGGCGGATCGCGGTGCTGCGGGAGGCGGACGGGCGGGGCGGCTCCGACTTCGTCCACGACCGGCTGCGCGCCGGCGACCGGCTCAGGGCCCGCGGCCCCCGCAACCACTTCGCGCTGGAGCCGGCGCCGCACCACCGCTTCGTCGCCGGCGGCATCGGCATCACACCGATCCTCCCGATGCTGGCCGCGGCGTCCGCCGCCGCCTCCGACTGGTCGCTGCTCTACGGCGGGCGCTCACGCTCCCGCATGGCCTTCGTCGAGGAGCTGACGCGGGGCCATCCCGCCGAGCGCGTCACCCTGACCACCGGCCGCCTCGACCTGGACGCCCACCTCGCCGGGCTGCGCCCGGGCGAACTCGTCTACGCCTGCGGCCCGGCGTCGCTGCTGGCGGACGTCGCCGACCGCGTCCCGGCGTCCGCGCTGCGGACCGAACTCTTCACCGCCGCCCCCGCCGACGCCTCGGGCGACACCGCGTTCGAGGTGGAACTCGCCCGGTCCGGCGTCGTACTGACCGTCCCGCCGGACCGCAGCGTCCTGCGGACGCTCCAGCGGGCGGGCGTCGACGTCCTGTACTCCTGCGCGGAGGGCACCTGCGGCACCTGCGAGACCGACGTGCTGGCGGGCGAGGTCGACCACCGCGACAGCGTCCTGACCGACGCGGAGCGCGCCGCCGGGGAGACGATGATGGTCTGCGTGTCCCGCTGCCGCACGCCCGGCGGCCGGCTGACCCTGGACCTGTGACCGGACCGCCCGCCCCCGCCGGGCTCAGCCCACCGGCAGGCCCGCGTAGTTCAGGGCCAGTTCCGCGGCGGCGTGCGGGGAGGCGGCGATCCGGTCCAGCTGGGAGAACTGCAGGCGGGTGTCGAACGCGGACTGGTCCGGGGCGGTGTGCAGGGTCGTCGTCATGAACCAGGAGAAGTGCTCCGCGCGCCACACCCGCCGCAGGCAGGTGTCCGAGTAGGCGTCGAGGCCCGCCGTGGAACCGGTCCGTGCCAGCTCCTCGAACGCCCGGGCCAGGACGACGGCGTCGCCGGCCGCGAGATTCAGGCCCTTGGCGCCGGTCGGCGGGACGATGTGCGCGGCGTCGCCGGCGAGCAGCACCCGGCCCCAGCGCATCGGCTCGGTGACGGAACTGCGCATCGGCAGCACCGACTTCTGCGTGATCGGTCCCCGGGCGAGCCGCCAGTCCCCGTCGACGGCGAAGCGGGCGTCCAGCTCGTCCCATATCCGCTCGTCGGACCAGTCCGCCGGGTCGGTGCCGCCCGGCACCTGGAGATAGAGCCGGCTGACCCGCGGCGAGCGCATGCTCAGCAGCGCGAACCCGCGCGGCGAGTGCGCGTAGACCAACTCGTCGCTGGAGGGCGGCACATCGGCGAGGATGCCGAACCAGGAGTAGGGGTAGACCCGTTCGAAGGTGCGCAGCTCGCCCTCGGGCACGGCCTTGCGGGTGACGCCGTGGTAGCCGTCGCAGCCGACGACGTAGTCGCAGGCGAGCGTGTGCTCGGCGCCGCCGTGCGCGTAGTGGACGACCGGGCGGTCGGTGCCGGCTCCGCTGACCGCCGAGACCGGCGCGTCGAACAGCAGCGGCGCGCCGTCGCGCAGTTGCAGCGCGACGAGGTCCTTGACGACTTCCGTCTGGGCGTAGACCCAGACCCTGCGGCCGCCGGTGAGCGAGGGGAAGTCGATGCGGTGGGCGCGCCGGTCCCAGCGCAGTTCGATGCCGTCGTGGACCAGGCCCTCGCGGTCCAGCCGCTCGGCCGCCCCGCTGGAGCGCAGCGCGTCGACGGTGCCCTGCTCCAGGATGCCGGCGCGCTGGCGCTGCTCGACGTAGGCGCGGTCGCGGGCCTCCAGGACGGCGCAGTCGATGCCCGCCCGGTGCAGCAGGCGGGCGAGCAGCAGGCCGGCGGGGCCGCCGCCCACGATGCCGACGGTGGTGCGGGCGGGCAGGGGCGGTGCGGTCGTGGTCATGCGGGAGCCTGTTCTTCGAGGATGCGGTGGGCGATGGCGAAGGCCGTGTTGGCGGCGGGCACGCCGCAGTAGACGGCGCACTGGAGCAGGACCTCCTGGATCTCCTGCGGGGAGAGCCCGTTGGTGCGCGCGGCCCGGATGTGCATGGCCAGCTCGTCGTGGTGGCCGCCGGCCACCAGCGCGGTGAGGGTGATGCAGCTGCGGGTGCGGCGGTCGAGCCCGGGGCGGGTCCAGATCTCTCCCCAGGCGTAGCGGGTGATCAGGTCCTGGAAGGGCGCGGTGAAGGGTGTGGTGGCGGCGGTGGCGCGGTCGACGTGGGCGTCGCCGAGGACCGCGCGGCGGACGGCGGCGCCGGCGGCGAAACGGTCCCCCGCGGGCGGGCCGAAGTGGCCGAGCAGGGCGTGCAGCACCCGTTCCGGCTGTTCGGCCGGCGCGAGGTGGGCGGCGCGGTCGATCTCCACGAGGCCGGATCCGTCGATGCCGTCGGCCAGTTCGCGTGCGTGCCGCGGAGGCGTCGCGGCGTCCTGCCGTCCGGCGACGACGAGGGTGGGGGCGGTGATGCGGCCGAGGTCGCCGCGCAGGTCGAGGGCGGCCAGGGCGTCGCAGCAGGCCGCGTAGCCGGCCGGGTCGGCGGCCAGGTGGTCCGCGACGAGGTCCCGGGCGGTGCCGGTGTCCGCGAAGGCGGGGGTGAACCAGCGGGCCGGCGCGGTGTCCGCGATCCACTCCATGCCCTGCGCGCGCACGCGTGCGGCGCGCTCGTGCCACGGCGCCGGCTCGCCGAAGTGCGCGGAGGAGCAGACCACGGCCAGGGACGTGATCCGCCGCGGGTGGTGGGCGGCGAGCCAGAGCCCGACGGCCCCGCCGAGCGAGACGCCGGCGTAGCCGAAGCGCTCGATGCCCAGGGAGTCGGCGAGTTCGAGGACGAGCGCGCCGAGGCCGGCCACGGTCGGCTCCCGCAGCAGCGAGGCCGGGGAGCCGCCGTGCCCCGGCAGGTCGTAGCGGACGACGCGGTGGTCCCGGGACAGGGCGGGCGCCTGCGCGTCCCACAGCCGCAGCGAGGTGCCGAGCGAGGGGCCGAGGAGGAGGGCCGGAGCGTCCGCACGGCCCTCGACGGTGTGGTGGAGCGTGGTCATCGAGTCCTCCGGTGGTCCGCGGCCGTCGCCGAGCCGGTGCGGGCGGCCCGCAGCGCCCGGTCCGTCAGTGCGGGCGCCGCGCCCAGGTAGTGGGTGGGGTCGAGGAGTTCGCGCAGGCGGCCGGGGTCGAGGCGGCCGCGCAGGTCCGGCTGCTCGGCGAGCACGTCCGCCAGCGGCCGGCCCTCGCGGCCGGCCGTGTCCGAGGCGCGGGTGAGCAGCCGCCGGGCGGCGGTCCGGCCGACCAGCGGCGCGAGGGCGGCGACCAGGCGCTCGGACAGCAGCAGCCCCCGGGTCAGGTCGAGGTTCTCGCGCATCCGGCGCGGGTGGACCCGCAGGCCCGCGGTGAGCTCCGCGGTGTCCCGGGCGGCGCCGCCGGCCAGCCGCAGGGCGTCGCGCAGCGTCGGCCACTCGGCGTGCCAGGCCCCGGCGGGCCGTTCGTCCTCGGCGGCCATCGAGGCGAACAGCACGGCCGCGTGCTGCGGGAGCCGGCGGGCCGCGGCGGCGACGAGCGCCGCCCGGACCGGATTGGCCTTGTGGGGCATGGCGGAGGAGCCGCCGCCCGCTCCCTCGGAGAGCTCGCGGATCTCGGTGCGGGAGAGCACCAGCACATCGGCGGCGATCTTCCCGAGCGCGCCGCCGACGAATGCGAGGGCGGCGCCCAGGTCCGCGACCGGGGTGCGCAGCACGTGCCAGGGCAGCAGCGGCTCGTCCAGGCCGGTCCGCGCGGCGTACGCCGCCAACAGCCCGACCCTGCCGTCGAGCGCGGCCAGGGTGCCGGCCGCGCCGCCGAGCTGGGCGGGCAGGACGACGGCCGCGAGGCGGTCGCGGGCGTCGCGGACCAGGGTGTGCCAGCCGGCCGCCTTGAGGCCGAAGGTGGTGGGCACGGCGTGCTGGGTGAGTGTGCGGCCGGCCATGGGGGTGGCGCGGTGTTCGGCGGCGAGCCCGGCCAGGGCGGCGGCCGTGGCGTCGAGGTCTTCGAGGATCAGGCCGCGGGCCCGCCGCGCCACCAGCATCATCGCGGTGTCGAGGACGTCCTGGCTGGTGGCGCCGCGGTGCACCCACTGCGCGGCCTCCTCGCCGACCGCGGCCGCGAGGTCGGCGACCAGGGGGATCACGGGGTTCCCGCCGCCGCGGGCCCGGACGGCGACCGCCCGCACGTCGAAGCGGTCCGCGGCGGCGGCCGCGTCGACCTCGGCGCAGACGTCCTCGGGTGCGCCGAGGGCACGGGTGAGCGCCGCCTCGGCGTCGAGCACGGCCCGGAGCAGCGCACGGTCGCCGGTGGCGGCCTCGACCGGGGAGCCGGCCCAGCCGGGGGCGAGCAGGCCGAGGTCCGCGCCGTCGTCGGCGGAGGCGAGCAGGCCGGGATCCGCGGCGTCGTCGTCGCTCGCGGCCGGCGGCCGGCGATCAGTGGAACTCAAGGAAGACCGTCTCCTCCGCGCCGCCCCCCTGGATCCGGATGTCGAAACGGTGGACGCCGGCCCGCTCCTGACGGGCGATCAGCGTCGCGCGCCGGTCCTCGGGCAGGGCGGCGAGCAGCGCGTCGTCCTGGTGCCCCGGCAGATAGGCGCGCGTGTACAGGTGGTGCAGCAGGCCGCGGGCGAACACCGCCACGCAGAGGTACGGCGCGTCGTCCGGCGGCGGCAGGGTGCGCACCGCGTAGTGCCCGTCGGCGTCGGTGGGAACCCGGCCGAAACCGGTGAACTCGACGCCGTCGCGGCCGAGGACGGCGCCGGTGACCGGGTCGCGGCGCAGCGAGCCCGGGGCTCCGGCCCGGCTTCCGTCGGGCGCGGACTGCCAGAACTCCAGCAGCGCGTCGGGCACCGGGGCGCCCTCCCCGTCGCGGACGACGCCGTGGACGGTGAGGGTGCGCGGGTCGCCGGCGGGCGCGATCTCGCCGCCCTTGGCGAAGGGCAATGCGTAGCCGTAGAAGGGGCCGACGGTCTGCGAGGGCGTGGTCACCGCTGCTCCTCCCCTTCGGTCCAGGTGGCCGACGGGCCGTCCAGGACGATGTCCCAGCGGTAGCCGAGCGAGAACTCCGGCTCGGACAGCTCGTGGACGTAAGCGGCCACCAGCCGGTCGCGGGCCGACTCGTCCGTGACGGATCGCAGTATCGGGTCGTGGCGGAAGAGCGGGTCGCCGGGGAAGTACATCTGGGTGACCAGGCGCTGGGTGAAGGCGGTGCCGAACAGCGAGAAGTGGATGTGCGCCGGCCGCCAGGCGTTGAGGTGGTTGCGCCACGGGTAGGCGCCGGGCTTGACGGTGGTGAACCGGTAGCCGCCGCGGTCGTCGGTGAGGCAGCGCCCCACGCCGGAGAAGTTCGGGTCGAGCGGGGCGGGGTGCTGGTCGCGCTGGTGGGCGTAGCGGCCCGAGGCGTTGGCCTGCCAGATCTCCACCAGTTGCCCGCGCACCGGACGCCCCTGGCGGTCCAGCACCCGGCCGCTGACGGTGATCCGCTCCCCCAGCGGCTCTCCGGTGTGCTGCCGGGTCAGGTCGGCGTCGAGGTCAGTGACGTCGCTCGCGCCGAACACCGGGCCGGTCAGCTCCACGGCCTCCGGGTCCTCGACCACGACCAGGGGCTGTCTGGGGTGGCGCAGCACGCTGCTGCGGTAGGGGGTGTAGCCGCGGCGGGGATGCGCTCTGCCGTCCGGCCGGACGGCGGCCATCTCCGCGTCGATGGTGCTCTGGTCGGGTGTCATGCCAGCCCCTCTGCGATCGCCTGTGTTCGCCTGATGAACTATCGTTCAATATTCATGGCCGCGAGTCTCTGCCCCGGCGCGGTCCGCTGTCAACAGGTCGGCGACGATGCGACCTGCGGGTACGGTGTGCCGGACCCAGCAGCGTCCATGGAGGTCCTATGCCGTCCACCGGCAGCGCCGACGCCTCCGTCGGCCCACTCGAGCGCGGTCTCGCCGTGCTCCGCGTGCTCGCGCACGCGCCGGGCGGCCGGCTGCGGCCGAGCGAGCTGGCGAAGGCGACCGGGCTGGCCCGCTCCCCGGTGGACCGCATCGCCGCCACCCTGGTCCGGCTCGGCTACCTGCGCGAGGAGGAGCGGGAGCTCGTCCTCGCGCCGCGGCTGATGGTGCTCGGCGCGGCGTATCTGCGCGCCAGCGCCCTCCCCGCCGTGCTCGGCCCGCTCGCCGCCGAACTGGCGCGGGAACTCGACGAGTCGGTCTCCCTCGCCGTCCCGGACGGCGACGCGGTCCGCTTCGTGGTGCAGGAGACCCGGCGGCGGGCGCTGTCCGTCGCGTTCCGGGTCGGGGACGCGCTGCCCGCGGAGCGCTGCGCGCCGGGCCCGCTGTTCGCGGCCGGCTGGTCGGCCGGCCAGTGGGCGGCCTGGCGGGAGCGGTGGGCGGCCGACCCGCGGGACGAGGGCTTCCCGGCCGTGCCCCCGCGTACCGCGCCCCGCCCCTCGCACGACGACTTCCGCGCGCTGGCGGCCGCCGCCGGGGAGCGGGGCTGGGCGGTGGACGACCAGTTGATCGAGCCGGGCCTAATCGCCGTCGCCGTGCCGGTCCGCGCCCCGGACGGCGGGATCGTCTGCGCGCTGAGCATCGTCAGCCACACCAGCCGGCACAGCGCCGACGAGCTGCGCGAGCACACGCTGGACCGGCTGCGGCGCACGGCCGACCGGATGACGGCGGCCCTCGGCTCGCCCGCCGCAGGGCCCGGCGGGGTCGGCGGGGTCGGCGGCGGGCTCGCCGGGCCCGGCGGGGTCGGCGCGCCCGTCGCCGACCGGACCGCCGAGGCCAAGCGGGAGTCCGGGCCGCAGTATCTGCAGTCCCTGGCCCGCGGTCTGGCCGTGCTCGCCGCGCTCGGCGAGGACCCCCGGGGGATGACGCTGTCCGCGGTCGCCCACGCCACGGGGCTGGCCCGGGCCACCGCCCGCCGCTCGCTGCTGACGCTGCGGAACCTCGGCTACGTCGACGCGCACGACGGGCTGTTCACGCCGCTGCCCCGGGTGCTGGACCTCGGTTACGCGCCGCTGGCCGGCCTCTCGCTGGGCGAGATCGCCGAGCCGCACCTGACGGAACTGGTGCGCCGGGTGCACGACTCCGCCTCGGTGGCGGTCCTGGACGGGGAGGACATCCGCTACGTCGGCCGGGTGGCCGCCAGCCGGACCATGCGGGTGTCGGTGACCGTGGGGACGCGCCTGCCCGCGCACGCCACGTCCCTGGGCCGGGTGCTGCTGGCCGGGCTGCCCGCCGCCGAGCGCGCGCGGTGGCTCGCGCGCGCCGGCCTGGCACCGCTCACCGGCCTCACCCTGACGGACCCGGACCGGCTGTCCGCCGTGCTCGACCGCGTCGCCGAGGACGGATACGCGCTGGTGGACCAGGAGTTGGAGGAGGGCGTGCGGTCCATCGCCGTTCCCGTGCTCGGCCGCGAGGGCTCGGTGGTCGCGGCGGCCAACGTCTCGCTGCACGCCGGGCGCACCTCCGCGCAGGAGGCGCGCACGCGCGTCCTGCCGGCGCTGCGCGAGACCGCGGAGCGCATCGGCGCCGACCTCGCAGTGGTGAGCGGCTCCCGGCCGTCCGCACCGCGCTGACATGCGTCCACTTCCGGACGGCGGTCACGACGGCGGCGTACGTTCCCCGGCATGCGACCCGCGGCTCTACGCTGGGCCCGTGACCAGCACCGCCCCGCCCGCCGACGCGCCTGCCGGCCCGCCCGCCGACGCGCCCGAACCGCGCGCCCGGTCCCTGATGCTGTCCTTCTTCGGCATCCACCTGCTCGGGCGGCCGTTCGCGGTCTCCTCCGGCAGCGTCATCGCGGTGCTCGGCCAGGTGGGGGTCGGCGAGGAGGCGGTGCGCACCACCCTGAACCGGATGGTCAAGCGCGCCCTGCTGGAGCGGCACCGGCACGGCCGCAAGACCTACTTCGGGCTCACCCCGCACGCGGTCCAGGTGCTGACCGACGGCCGGGACAGGGTGTGGCGCACCGGCGCGGTCAACCGCGACTGGGACGGCCGGTGGACCATGGTCGGCTTCTCCCTCCCCGAAGCCTGGCGCAGCGAACGCCACGACCTGCGCTCCCGGTTGATCTGGGCGGGTTTCGGCCCGCTGCAGAACGGCCTGTGGGTGGCCCCGGCGCCGGTGGACGTGCGCGAGGCGGTGGCCGGACTCGGCCTGGAGGCGTACCTGCGGGTCTTCCGGGCGTCCGTGGCGGAGCCGACCGAGGTCCGCGAGGTGCTGGAGCAGGCGTTCGACGTGCCCGCTATCGGCGCGCGCTACCGGTCCTTCCTGGAGCGCTGGGACCGCACCGATCCGGTCCCCGGCTTCCCCGGCGAACTCGCCGGCCAACTCCTGCTGCACACCGACTGGCTCGGCCTGGTCCGGCAGGACCCGCACCTTCCCGCCGAGCACCTGCCGGCGGACTGGCCGGCCGCACGGGCGGAGTCCGTCTTCCGCGGCCTGGCCCGCCGCTGGGAGCGCCCCGCCGCGCAGTCCGCGGCGCAGTTGCTGGACACCCTCGACCTCGACTGAACAATATTCGTCACTGCGTTGACGGCCATCATGAGACAGCCCTACATTCGTCGCACTTCGGCTCGCTCACCCGCCCGGAATGTGGAGCCTTCCCATGCCCCGACTGCCCTCTCGTGCACTTGCCGCGGGCTGCGCGGCCCTCCTGCTCTCCCTCGCCGTCCCGGCCGTCGCCGCCGACGCGGCGACCGGCGCACACCCCGCGAGCACGCGGCTTCCCCGCACGCAGCCGTCGAGCAGCCAGTCGTCCGGCACCCTCGCGGACGGCGCCGCCTGGATCGCGGACCTGCCCGCGCGCTGGAACGGCACCGTCCTGCTCTACAGCCACGGCTTCGGGCCGCTCACCGCCGCCGACGCGCCGAGCGACCCGGCGAAGGCCGAACTGCTGGCCGAGGGCTACGCGCTGGTCGGCTCCTCCTACGACCCCGGCGGCTCGATGTGGGCGCTGCGGTCGGCCGAGCGCGACCAGCTCGCCGCGCTCGCGGCGTTCCGCGAGCAGGTCGGCGAACCGGACCGGGTCATCTCCGTCGGCGAGTCGATGGGCGGCCTGGTCAACGCCCAGATCGCCCGGGACGGCGCCGGACGCGTCGACGGCGCGCTCGGGCTGTGCGGGCTGGTCGCGGGCGGTGTGGACCTGGACGACTACCAACTCGACGCCGAGTACACGCTGGCCTCCTTCTTCGACCCCGCCGACGCCGAGCGCCTCGTCGGATTCGGCAGCGCGGACGAGGCCGGCGCCCTCGCCGGCCGGCTCACCGCCGCCGTGGCCGCCGCGCAGCAGACGCCGTCGGGGCGGGCCCGGATCGCGCTGGCCGCGGCGTATCTCAACCTCGCGGACTGGGCGCCCGGCCAAGACGCCCCGGCTCCCGGCGACTACGCGGGCCAGGAGGCGCAGCAGTACGAGTGGATCGCCCAGGGTCTGCTGTCCTTCATCGTCCCGGCCCGCTGGTCGGTGGAGCAGGCCGCCGGGGGCAACACCTCCTGGAACGCGGGCGTCGACTACGCCGCGCTGCTGCACGCCTCCGTCCGCGCCCCGCAGGTCGAGGCCCTGTACCGGCAGGCCGGGCTGAGCCTGCGCGACGACCTGACCGCGCTGACCCGCGGCGCGCACACCACCGCGAGCCCGGCCGCCGTGCGGAGCCTGCGCCGCACCTCGACCGCCGGACAGGGCCTGGCCGTTCCGCTGCTCGACGTGCACACCACCGCGGACCAGCTCGTCCCCGTGGAGCAGGAGAACGCATTCGCGCGGCGGGTGCGCGCCTCGGGCGACTCGGCGCGCTTGCGGCAGGCCTATGTCGCCCGGCAGGGCCACTGCAACTTCACCACCGCGGAGATCGTCGCCTCGCTGCACGCGCTGGAGCACCGCCTGGACACCGGGCGCTGGGATGACGCCGCCACCCCCGCCGGCTCCAGCGCGGCGCCGTCGAACTGAACCTGGGCGGCGCGGCGTTCGTCCCCTACCGGCCCGGCGACCTCTCCGGCGTCCGGCGCTGAACCCCCGAGGAGCGCACCGTGTCAACGACGACCGACGCCGCGTCCGCCACCGCCACCTCCGGGCCCGGCCTGAGCAAGGGCACCCTGGCCGCAGGGCTGCTCGCCGTGTGTCTCGCCCAGATCGGCCTGGCCATCCCGGCCACTCTCAACGGGCTGTTCCAGAGCGACCTGCACCCGGTCGGCTCCCAACTGACCTGGATCTCCGATGCGTTCCTGCTGCCGGTGGCCGTGCTGGAGCTGACGTTCGGTCTGCTGGGCGACTTGTTCGGCCGCAAGAGGCTGCTGGTCGGCGGCGCCGCGCTGCTCGCGACGGGCGAGCTGGTCAGCACCACCGCCTCGGGGATCCACCAGCTGTGGGTCGGCCAGGCGCTGGCCGGGCTCGGCGCGGCGGCGCTCTTCCCGACCTCGCTGGCGATGCTCGCCGCCGGCACCGCCTCGCACGCCCAGCGGGCCCGGGTGATCGCCCTGTGGGCGGCGCTGCTGTCCACCGGCGGCTTCCTCGCCCCGCTGCTCGGCGGCATCACCGCCACGTACGGTTCGTGGCGCTGGTCGTTCATCGTGGTGACTGTCATCGGCGCCGCCAGCGCTGTGGTCAGCGCCAAGTTCGCGATCAACTCCCGTGCACCAGAGGGCCGTTCACTGGACCCGGCGGGGCAGGTCACCATCGGTCTCGGCCTGTTCGCCCTGCTCTACGCCATCATCCAGGGACCGACGGACGGCTGGGGCTCCACCTCGATCGTCGCCGCCTTCGTGCTGTCGGCGGTGTTCCTGACCGCGTTCGTGGTCGCGGAACTGCGGGTGAAGTCCCCGCTGTTGCGCCTGGCGCTGTTCCGCAACCGGTCCTTCGCGGTGGCCTCCCTGGTGGCCGTGATCGGCATGTTCGCGTTCCTGGGCACCGCGTACGGCGTCAGCATCCGGCTCGGTCCGGTCCAGGACCAGCCGCCGATGCGGACCGCCATGGCCTTCCTGCTGCTCAACGGCATCGCCCTGGTCATGCTGCCCCTCACGGAGCGGCTGCTGAGGACGGTGGCGCCGCAACTGCTCCTGGGGCCGGCCTGCTGCTGATGGCCGCCGGCGACTACTGGGCGGCCACCCTGCCGATCACCGACCGCGCCTTCGTGTCGCTGATCGTGCCGCTCGGCCTGGTCGGCCTGGGCTTCGCCGTGACCGTCTCGTCGATCACCGCGACAGCCGTCAACACCGTGCCGGTGCGTCTGGCCGGGATGGCGAGCGCGACGACCAATCTGCTGCGCGACTTCGGTTTCACGCTCGGCCCCGCGATCATCGGCGCCGTCGCCCTGAGCCGGGCGGCGAGCAGCTTCTCCTCCACGCTGCACGGCTCGGCGCTGGCCGGTCCGGTCAAGGGCGCCGGCTCCGCGGTGCTGCGCGAGGGCGGTCCGCTCGCGGTGGGCGGCGCCTCCGCGGCCTCGCCGAAGCTGGCCGACCTGCATCCGCTGGCCCTGGACGCGCTGGGGCACGGTTACGCGATCGGGTTCGTGGTCTGCGGCTCGGCGGCGCTGCTGTCCGCCGTGCTCGCGCTGGTCGCCCTGCGCGGCCGCTCCGCCACCAGTGACGAGGCCACCGCACCGGCCTGAGCAATCCGGTACGGCGGGGGGCGGCGGCCGGCGGCCCCCGATAGGCTGGCGGCATGTCACTGGAGAAGCCGTCCCTGGAGGCGCTGGTCCTGCGGCGCGCGGAAGAGGGCAGTGTCCTCCCGCGCCAGCAGACCGGGGCGTCGCCGCAGCGGCTGCTGACGACGCTGCTCGGCGAGTACTGGCTCGACAACACCGCGGCCCTGCCGATGAGCGGGCTCATCGCGCTGCTGGCCGAGTTCGGGATCAGCGAGACGAGCGCGCGGGCGACGGCCAACCGGCTGGTCAAGCGCGGCGTCCTGGCGGCCGAGAAGTCCGGCCGGCAGTCGTATCTGCGGCTGAGCGACGAAGGGCGGGAGGACAGCCGGCAGAAGACCGCCAGCATCATGCGGTTCGGCGCCCGGTCGCAGGAGTGGGACGGCGTGTGGACGGTCGCCGCCTTCAGCGTGCCGGAGCAGGAGCGGCACGTGCGCCACCGGGTGCGCAGCTATCTGAGGTGGCTGGGGTTCGCGCCGCTCTTCGACGGGCTGTGGGTGTCCGCGCACGCCGACCCCGGAACGCTCGGGCCGATCCTGCGCGCGGCCGGCGTCGGGAACCTGACCGTGCTCAGGGCCACCGAGGCCGGCGGCGACTCCCCGCTGCGGGCGTGGGACCTGGACGACGTCGCCGCGTCGTACCGGCGCTTCCTGGCCGACCACCGGGAGTCGCTGGCGCAGACGGAGGCCGGGACCGTCAGCCCCAGCGAGGCCCTGGTCGTCCGCACCCGGGTCTTCGACGCCTGGCGGGTCTTCCCCGGCCTGGACCCGAGCCTGCCGGACGAGCTCCTGCCCGCCGACTGGCCGCGGGCGCGGGCCCGTCAGGTCTTCACGGCGCTCTACGACGGGCTGGCCCCGCTCGCCGCGCTGCGGTTCCGGCAGATCGTCGCCGCCCACGACAGCGGCCTGGCGGAGCTGACCGAGCAGCGCACCAGCGAGGTCTGGGCGACGTACTGACGCCGGGGCGCGACGCGCCCCGGCCGGCCGACCACCCCGGCGGCCCGCGGGCGGCCCGAGGCACCGCCGCCGCGGCACCGGGGTCGGCCCGAGGCACCGCCGCCGGCTCGGCGCACCGCCCCGGCGGCCCGCCGAGCCGGTCAGGGCACCGTGACGGCGGTGGCCTGCGGCCAGTCCACGGACTGGAAGCGCGCCTGCGCGGCGGCGTCCTCGTCGTGCAGGGCCATGATCTGCTTGACCCGTGTCTCGGCCAGCGGCCCGAGCGCGTTGTACGCCTGGGTGAACAGCGAGCGGGCCTGGTCGCGGGGCCAGCCGGCCGGCATGTGGCCGCTGGGCAGGCCGGGGTCGATGCCGGGGAACCGCCGGTAGGTGTCCATCAGCCGGGTGCGCGCGATCAGCGCGTTGCGCGGCGTGACCCGGCCGGCCAGCGCCTCCTCCAGCAGCGGACGGGTCTCGTCGATGAAGGAGGCGTAGACCTCGGCCACCGCGTCCAGGTCCCACGCGGCCAGCGGCGACCGGTCGGCCGTCAGGTCGGTGGTGCCGCGCAGGACCGTCGCCGTGTAGATGTTCAGCTCCTCCAGCACGGTCTGCGCGTCGGCGGCGCTGGCGGAGGCGGACACCCACACCGCGTCGTACAGCGGGGCGAAGCCGAACCAGCGCAGCCGGGAGCGCAGCAGGTGCCGGCTGTCGCGCCGGTCCTCGGGCACGGAGAAGGCGACGACGGTCCAGTGGCCGTCCCAGTCGTGGTCCAGGCCGAAGGCGGCGATGCGCAGGCCGCCCTCGCGGACGCGTTCGGCCGCCCGGTCGTCCAGGCGGTAGAAGGTCTGGCGGCCCACCTTGCGGACCTCGACGACACCGCGCCGCAGCAGCCGGCTCATCGCCGCCCGCGCGCTGGAGGTGCTGATGCCGAACTCGGAGAGCAGGTCGATCAGTCCGGCCGAGGACAGGTGCCGGTCGTGGCGGAGCCAGTAGTCGCCCAGCAGAGTCACTAAAAGGTGCTGGGGGGACGGGCCGTCCTGCATGCGGGGCATCGCCTGTTCCGCGGAGTCCCGGGCCGAGGCCGAGCGAGCTCTCGTGTCCACAGCGACACTCCTCCAACTGATCACACATTCGGTGCCGGACGTCACAACGCTTGCTCGAATCATCGAGATCACCCTTGCGAATGTCAACGTCAGGGGTGATCAACGCTCGCCCCGCGCATCACACCCGAGGGAACAATACGTTGCACTTCTATTGACGCTCGTTACAGACGCGGATACGTTCGCCCCATCTCGTGGTCCCCATCACAGTCGCTGAGGAGCGCAATGCACGGCTTCATCTCCGCCTCCGGGCGCCACCCAGGAACCACCCGTCCGCGTCTGGCGGCTGTGGCCGCCGCCTGCGCCGTGGCGCTGGCAGGCTGCTCCGGCGGTGGGGCCGGTTCGCAGACCAGTTCCCAACTGTCCCTGCAGTTCCCCGGGCCGCCGGTGAGCCTGGACCCGGCCAAGGCCGGCAACGGCGGCTCCGCGGTCTTCGTCTCGCTGGCCTACGACCCGCTGATCTACCTCAGCGGCAAGGGCGAGCTGGTCCCCGACCTGGCCACGCGGTGGGGCTTCACCGACCGAACCAACAAGGTGTTCGAGCTGACCCTGCGCCAGGGCGTGACGTTCTCCGACGGCTCCGCGCTGGACGCCAAGGCGGCCGTCGCCTCGATGAACTACTTCCTGGGCGCGGGCGGCGGCCTGGTCGGCAAGGTGGGGCCGGTCGACAAGATCGAGGCCGTCGCGCCCACCAAGGTGCGCATCACCTACAAGAAGCCCACCCCGGAGGCTGCGTCCACGCTGACCCAGTACAACGGGATGGGCAACCTCATCGGGCCCAAGGGGCTCGCCGCCCCCGCGTCACTGCTGACCTCCAGCGACGGCACCGGCCAGTTCGTCTACGACGGCGCCACCTCGGTCTCCGGCAACCGGTACGTGTACAAGAAGAACCCGCACTACTTCCAGCCGGCCGCCCAGCACTTCGACTCCGCGGTCGTCCGGGTCATCAACAACCCGAACGCCGTGCTGTCGGCCGCCCAGACCGGCCAGGTCCAGTTCGCCTCCGGCAGCTCCAACACCGCGTCCGCCGCCAAGCGGTCGGGCCTGAAGGTCGACACCGCGCCCTTCTTCAACTGGTCGCTCAACCTGGTCGACCGCAAGGGCGCCGTCGCCCCCGCCCTCGCCGACGTGCGGGTGCGGCAGGCGATCGCGCTGGCCTTCGACCGCCCCGCGATCGCCAAGGCGCTGGCCGGCGCGTACGCCTCGGGCAGCAACCAGGTGCTGCTGCCGGGGACCGATGGCTACGACCGCGGCATCGGCTACGGCTACGACGTGGCCAAGGCCAAGTCCCTGCTCACGCAGGCGGGTTACCCGAACGGGTTCAAGCTGAAGGTCCTGACGGAGTCCGTGCTCGACGTCAACGACACCTACTCGCAGGCCATCGCCGACGCGCTGAAGGCCATCGGCATCGACGTCACGCTCCAGGTGCAGACCACGGGCATCGCCCAGTTCACCGCGGACGCCCTGTCCAAGAAGTACGCCGCGGTGATCTTCCCCACCGCCGGCACCACCATGTCCGAGCTGAACTCGCAGATCATGAGCGGCCTGTTCAACCCCTTCGGCTCGGCCGACGGCACGCTCGACTCCATCCTGCAGCAGGCCGCGACGGCCACCGACGCGCAGACCCGCACCACGCGCTACCAGCAGGCGTCGAAGCGGCTGCAGGACCTGGCCTGGACCGTGCCGATCTTCGCCACCCAGAACGTCTACTACACGGCGGCGGCGCTGGAGAACGTCCAGTCGTCGGTGCTGAACCCCAACCCCATGCCCGTGGGCCCCACCGCCGACCTGTCCTGGCGGCTGAAGTGACCCGCGCGGCCCCGCCGACCCCAGGAACAGGAGGCGCGCCGTGTGGCGGCTGATAGCCCATCGCCTCGTGATGTCGATCCCCCTCCTGCTGATCGTCTCCCTGATCGTCTTCGGCCTGGAGGCGGTCGTGCCGGGCGACGCCGCCCGCACGATCCTCGGGGAGAACGCGACGCCCCAGAGCCTGGCCGCGCTGCGCGACCAGCTCGGACTCGACGACCCGTGGGCCGTCCGCTACTGGCACTGGCTGTCCGGCGCCCTGCACGGCGACCTGGGCACCTCGATCATCAGCGGTGTGGACGTGATGTCCAGCCTGAACAGCCGGCTGGGCGTCACGCTGTCGCTGCTGGTGCCGAGCATGCTGCTGAGCGCCGTCGCCGGAGTCGCCCTCGGCTTCGCCAGCGCGGTGCGCGGCGGCGCGCTGGGCCGGTTCATCGACGTGGTCTCGCTGTTCGGCTTCGCGCTGCCCAGCTTCTGGATCGCCCTGATCCTGGTCACCTTCTTCGCCGTGCACCTGGGCTGGCTGCCGGCCACCGGCTACCAGGACTTCGCGGCCTCCCCCGCGGGGTGGCTGAAGTCGATCGTGCTGCCCGTGCTGGCGCTGAGCCTGCAGGGCATCACCTCCGTCGCCAAGCAGACCCGCGACACCGTGATGGAGGTGCTGGAGACCGACTACGTGAAGTTCCTGCGGGCCAACGGCGTCCCGGAGCGGTCGGTGCGCTACCGGCACGTGCTGCGCAACGCCGCCATCCCGGTGGTGACCTCGCTGGGACTGGTCTCCGTCGGGATGCTCAGCGGGGCGGTGTTCATCGAGAACGTCTTCGTCCTGCCCGGCCTCGGTTCGCTCGCCACGCAGGCCACCCTCGACCACGACGTGCCGGTGATCCTCGGCGTCGGCGTCTTCTTCACCCTCTCCGTGATCGTCATCAACCTCCTGATCGACCTCGCCTACGGCCTCCTCAACCCGAAGGTCCGCGTCTCATGACCACGGCAACCGACTCCCCCGCCATCAGACGCGGTGTCCTGCGCGCGGTGCTGGCCACCTGGCGCGGCCGGATCACCGCGGGATTCCTCCTGCTGCTGTTCGTCTGCTGCCTGCTCGCCCCGGTCATCGCGCCGGCCGACCCGCTGCACCAGAGCCTGCGGGACATCCTCGACAAGCCCTCCGGCGCGCACTGGCTGGGCACCGACAGCCTGGGCCGGGACGTGCTGAGCCGGCTGCTGTACGGCGGCCGGTCGTCCATCATCGGCATCCTGGAGGGCGTGGCCGCGCACCTGGCGGTCGCGGTGCCGCTCGGCGTCGCCACCGGCTATCTGGGCGGCAGGTTCGACCGGTTCGTCATGCGGGCCGCCGACATCGTGATGTCGGTGCCGGTGATCGTGATCCTGCTGGCCATCCTCTCCATCTTCGACCACTCCATCGCCGCCGCGATGATCACTCTCGGCGTGCTCGGCGCCTCGGGCACGATGCGCATCGTCCGCGGCGCGGCGATGACGGCCCGGCAGGAGCTGTACGTCTCGGCCGCCGAGCTGCTCGGGCTGAGCCGCACCCAGATCATCTTCCGGCACATCCTGCCGCGCTGCCGCGGCGTCATCATCGTCCAGACCTCGCTGTTCGCCGCGCTGGCCATCGGCATCCAGACCGGTCTGACCTTCCTCGGGCTCGGCCCGCCGCCGCCCGCCGCGACCTGGGGCGGCATGGTCAACGAGGCGGCCACCACGCTGAGCACGGCGCCGTGGCTGCTGGTTCCGTCCGGCGGCCTGATCGCCCTGACCGTGCTCGCCCTGGGCGTGCTCGGCGACACGGTGCGCGACGTCACCGCGCAGAACCACACCTCCTCCGGCGGCCTGCGGGTCAAGAAGAGCGCCCGCCGGCGTGCCGGGGCCGCGCCGGCCCGGCCCCCAAGGGGACCGCCCTGCTGTCGGTGCGCGACCTGAGCGTCTCCTTCCTCACCCCGCGCGGCGAGGTGGAGGTCCTCTCCGGCGTCAGCTTCGACCTGGACGCCGGGCAGACCCTCGGCCTGGTCGGCGAGTCCGGCAGCGGCAAGTCCGTCACGGCGCGGGCGGTCCTCGGCCTGTTGGAGGCCAACGGCGCCGTCACCGGCGGCTCGGTGGTCTTCGACGGCCGCGAGCTGACCCGGGCCACCGGCAAGGAGCTGGCCGCCCTGCGCGGCACCCGGATCGCCCTGATCTCGCAGGAGCCCATGGTCGCGCTCGACCCCTCCTTCCGGATCGGGTCGCAGCTGTCGGAGATCGTGCGGGCGCACACCGGGATGTCCCGGCAGGCCGCGCGGCGCCGGGTGCTCGAACTCATGGAGATGGTCGAGCTCCCCGACCCCGAGGAGATGGCCAGGCGCTACCCGTTCCAGATCTCCGGCGGGATGGCCCAGCGCGTCGCCATCGCGGCCGCCCTGGCCGGCTCCCCGACCTGCTGATCGCCGACGAGCCGACCACCGCGCTGGACGTCACCGTGCAGGCGGACATCCTGGCCCTGCTGCGCCGTCTGCAGCGCGAGAGCGGCATGGCCGTCCTGCTGGTCACCCACGACTGGGGCGTGGTCGCCGACATCTGCAGCCACGTGGCGGTCATGTACGCAGGCCAGGTCGTCGAACGGGCCTCGGCCGAGGAGGCCTTCGGCGCCGCCGCCCACCCGTACACCGCCGCGCTCATGGCCTCCAGCCCGGAGAACGCCCCGCGGCGCGCGCCGATCCACGCCGTCGCCGGGTCCGTTCCGCCGCCGGGCAGCCGCTTCGACGGCTGCCGGTTCAAGGACCGGTGCGCCCTGTCGGAGTCCGACTGCGCGGGCCACGACATCCCGCTGATCCGAGTGAACGAGGAGCGTGTCAGCCGATGCATCCACACCGAACTCCTCCAGGCGCAGCCGTGAAGGGCGCGGCCGTGAAGAGCGGCGCCGCGAAAGGTGGCGCCGCGAAGGGCGCGGCACAGGCGGACGCCGCGGCCGAACTCACCGTCAGCGACCTCGTGGTGGACTACCCGATCGGCCGCCGCCGGCACCGCCGGGCGGTGGACCGGGTGAGCCTGAGCGTCCCGGCCGGCCGCGCGGTCGGCCTGGTCGGCGAGTCCGGGTCGGGCAAGTCCAGCGTCGCCAAGGCCGTTCTCGGCATGGCCCCGCTCAGCTCCGGCCAGGTCGCGTACGGCGACCAGGTGCTGAACGGGCTGCGCCGCGGCGCCCGGCCGCAGGACATCCAGGTGGTCTTCCAGGACCCGTACAGCTCCCTGGACCCGACCAAGACCATCGGCTACACCCTCCAGGAGCCGCTGCGCGCGCACGCCGCCCGTACCGGCCGCCCGCTGCCGCCGGCCGACCGCGAGGAACGCGTACGGGCCATGCTGTCCAAGGTCGGGCTGCCCGCGCAGACGGCGGACCGCTACCCGGCCCAGTTCTCCGGCGGGCAGCGCCAGCGCATCTCCATCGCCCGCGCGCTCATCCTCCAGCCGCGGCTGCTGATCTGTGACGAGGCCGTCAGCGCGCTCGACCTGTCGGTCCAGGCGCAGATCCTCAACCTGCTCCTGGAGCTGCAGCAGGACCTGGGCCTGTCGCTGCTGTTCATCACCCACGACCTGTCGGTCGTCCATCACATCGCCGAGGATCTCGTGGTCCTCTTCCGCGGCCGGGTGATGGAGACCGGGCCGGCGGAGCTCGTCCACCGGCGGCCGCAGCACCCCTACACCCGCCAGCTCGTCGTGTCGGCGCCGCTGCAGGACCTCGACCGGCAGCGCAGGCGCCGCGAGCGCCGGGAGGCGCTGGCCCTGCCGCCGGCCCGGCAGGCCCCGCTCGGCGACGCCTGCCCGTTCGCGCACCGCTGCCCCTTCGCGGTCGACCGGTGCCGCAGCGAACGGCCCCTGCTGCGGCCCGCGCCCCTGGGCGGGCAGGTCGCCTGCCACCGCGCCGACGAGCTGCCGCCCTGGTCCGACGACCTCACCCACCCCCGCGAGGCGACCGGGAGCACCGCGCCATGACCCTGCGCCACCTGCACGAGCTGGAGGTCACCGCGGCCTCGCAGCCGCTGGGCACCAGCCGCCTGCCGGCGGACGGCGTCGGCGTCGACCTCGGGCCGCACGGCTACCGGGAGCGCGAGTTCCTCGCCGCCGGCACCGCCGGGGAGTACCGCCACCGCGACGGCGTGCTGGAACAGATGGGCGAACAGCCGTACGTCACCCGGGTCCTGGTGCGCGCCCCGACCGCCGAGCGCTTCAACGGCGTCGTCCTGGCCGAACCGCTGCATCCCGACTACGACAGCGCGAGCACCTGGCAGACCGCGCACCCCTGGATCACCGGCACCGGAGCCGCCTGGGTGGGCATCACCCAGGACCACCGGATGGCGGCCACGATGCGCGAGGCGTTCGACCCCCGGCGCTACGGCGAGCTGTCGATCCCCGCCGCCGGACTGCGCTGGGACGTCGTCGGCGGCATCCTCGCCGCGCTGCGCACCCCCGCCCGCAGCCCGCTGGCCGGCCTGGCCGACCGGGTGCGGCACGTCTACCTGTCGGGCTGGTCGAACACCGGGAGCTTCTGCCGGGTGTTCCTGGGCGACGGCTTCCACCAGCGGCACCGCCTGCCCGGCGGGGCGCCGGCGGTGGACGGCTACCTCATCGGCATCTCCTCCGGGGCCGCCGGCGCCGCGGGCTACCCGCCGCTGGGCGACGGCTCCCCGGTGCTGCCGGACGACGACCCGCGGCGCGTCATCGGCCCCGCCGACGTACCGGTCATGGAGATGCTCAGCGAGCTGGAGAGCGAGACGCACCGCCCGGCGCTGCGCGAGGACAGCGACGCGCCCGGCGACCGCTACCGCCTCTACCAGGTCGCCGGCACCTCCCACGACAACCCGCACCTGTGGCCGGTGCTGACCAACCGCACCCAGTTCGCGCGGCGCGGGCACGACGTGCCGCTGCGGCGCATCAACGAACGGCTCAGCGACGCCCGGATGGACGCCGTGGCCCGCGCCGGGTACGCCCTGCTGCACCGCTGGGCGTCCACCGGCGCCGCTCCGCCGCGCGTGGAGCGCTTCTCCTACGCCGACCCCGAGGGCGCCGGGGCCGTGCAGGAACTGGCCCGCGACGAGCGGGGCAACGTCCTGGGCAGTGTCCGCACCCCCTGGGTCGAGGCCCCGCTGGCGGCCTACCGCCCGCACAGCACGCCGGCGCCCGGTTACTGCCGCCCCTCGCCCTGGGCGCCCATGGGCACCGCGGAGATGGTCGCCGCGATGATCGGCCACGCGGACCCGCTGCCGGCCTGCGAACTGCGCGCGCTCTACCCGACCCGGCGGCACTACCTGGACCGGTACGAGGCCGCGTGCGCGCGGCTCACCGCCCAGGGGCTGCTCCTGGAGGCCGACGCGCGGGCACTGCTGGCCGCCGCGCGCGACCGCGCACTCCCCCATCTGCCCGACGAGGCCGCCGGCACAGCGGCGGTCCAGGAGAAAGGAACCCGTTCGTGAGCATCCTGGCCCTCGACGGCGCCGACGTCTGGTTCGAACAGCACGGCGCGGGCGGTGACGTCGTCATCTCCAGCGCCTCCGGCTTCGGGCCGTATCCGGCGATCCTCGCCGAGGACCCGTACGACTGCACGGTCGTGACGGTGCAGGCGCGGGGGTTCGGACGCTCGACGCACCTGGCCCGGCCGCCTGCCGCTGGCTGGCTGGACCAGTGGGGCGCGGACGTGCTGGCCGTCGCCGACCACCTCGGCATCGACACCTTCGTCTACACCGGCGTCTCGCACGGCGCCGGCATCGGCTGGCACCTCGCCCGCAACCATCCCGAGCGGCTGCGGGCCCTGGTCAGCGTCGTGGGCACCCCGCACGACCGTTCCGGGGACACCTCGTCGTCGGCCGGGCGCAGACGCGTCGTCGAAGGACGCCGCGATCCGGCGGTCCTGCGCGAGCAGTTCGGCATCATCGGCGGCCCGACCGAGGGCGAGGAGCGGCTCGGCATCCGCGAGCGGACGCTCGCCCGGCTGGTGGAGCACCACCTCGCCTACACCGAGGAGGAGGCGCTGGTGAACCAGGGCATGCCCTTCCCCGAGGCCGCGGACAACGAGGAACTGGCGAAGATCCTGGCCACCGTCGAGGTGCCCGTGCTGTCCCTGGCCGGGCTGCGCGACGGCGTCATCTCCCCGCAGTCGGCGCTGCGCGCCGCGACCGCGGTGCGGCACAGCAAGACCGTGCTGTTCGAGGACGAGGGCCACTTCATGGCCGAGGAGCGCCCGCGGCGGCTGGCCCGCGAGGTGAAGGTCTTCCTCGCCGAACTCGCCGACTACGAGACCAACGGAGGGCACTGGCGATGACGACGCTCCTCGCCGTCGGCGACATCATCCTCGACGAGCCCGACCCGGACTCGTTCTTCGAGCCGAGCCGTCCGGTCCTGCTGGGCGCGGACGCGGTCGTCGGCCACGTGGAGGTGCCGCACTCGACCACCACGACGCAGACCAGCACGGACGTCCCGGCCCCGCCGGCCGATCCGGCGGCGCTGGGCGCCCTGGCCCGCGCGGGCTTCTCCGCGGTGACGCTGGCCGGCAACCACATCGCCGACGCCGGGCCCGAGGGCGTGCTCGACACCGTGCGGCACGCCCGCGAGCACGGCCTCGCCACGGCGGGCGCGGGCGCGACTCTCGCCGAGGCCAGGACGCCGGCCGTGGTCCGCGCCGGCGACCGCACCGTGGCCGTGCTGAGCTACAACTGCGTCGGCCCGCGCGAGAGCTGGGCGACCTCGGCGAAGCCCGGCTGCGCCTACGTCCATGTGCTGACGCACTACGAGCTGGACCACGCGAGCCCGGGCGGGCCGCCCAGCACGTACACCTTCGCCGAGCCCGCCAGCCTCGACGCGATGCGGCAGGACGTCCGGGCCGCCCGGAAGCGGGCGGACATCGTGGTGGTCGGCCTGCACAAGGGCGTCGGGCACACCCCGGCCGTGCTCGCGATGTACGAACGGCCGGTGGCGCAGGCCGCGATCGATGCCGGCGCCCACGCGGTCTTCGCCCACCACGCGCACATCATGCGCGGCATCGAGATCTACCGCGGCCGGCCCGTCTACCACGGCCTGGGGAACTTCGTGACCGTCACCCGCGCCCTCACCCCCGCCGACGGCGACGACAGCCCGGAACGCCGGGCGTGGGCGCGGCGCAGGGTCGAGCTCTACGGCTTCGCCCCGGACCCGGACATGCCGTACTACCCCTTCCACCCCGAGTCCAGGAACACCGTCGTCGCCTCCGTCGAGGTCGACGACGACGGGCGGGTGCACGCCCGGCTGCTGCCGTGCCGCATCGACGACCGGGGCCGGCCCGTGCCCGTGACCAGGACGTCGGGCGGCGAGGACGTCCTCGACTACGTCCGCGACATCAGCCGCAGGGCCGGCCTGGACACCCGCTTCGACTGGAGCGGCGACGACATCGTGACCATCACGCAGGGAGAACAGCGGTGACCGACACGTCGCAATCCGACCGCACGCCGAGCCGCCCGCTGGCCGGCACCGTGGTCCTCGACCTGACCACGGCGCTGTCCGGTCCCTACGCCACGCTGCTGCTCGGCGGGCTCGGCGCCACCGTCGTGAAGGTCGAGAACCCCGCCACCGGCGGCGACAGCGCCCGCACCAACTCGCCGTACTACGGACCGAACGGGCTGAGCGCCGCCAGGACCTCCGAGACCGACATGTCGGTGTCGATGATGGGCCGCGGGCGCAACAAGAAGAGCATCACCATGAACCTGAAGGACGCGCGGGGACGCGCGACCTTCCTGCGGCTGGCCCGCAACGCGGACATCGTCGTGGAGAACTACGCGGCGGGCACCGCGGACCGCCTCGGCGTCGGCTACGAGGACGTGCGGGCGGTCAACCCGTCGGTGATCTACACCTCGATCAGCGGGTTCGGCGCCGGCGGCGGCACCGCCAAGGCGATGGACTCCATCATCCAGGCGCTGAGCGGGGTGATGTACACGGCGGGCGAGCCGGGCACCGACCCGGTCCGCTTCGGCCTGCCGGTCGGCGATCTGCTGGCGCCGCTCTACGCGGTCATCGGCACCCTGGCCGCCAAGCTCCAGCGCGACCAGGACGGGGTGGGCCAGCACGTCGACGTCTCCATGCTCGGCGCGCTGACCTCGCTGCTGTCCACCGAGCCCTTCGACGCCCTCGCGCAGGTCGGCATGCCGCTGCGCTCGGGCAACGCGGTGCCGCGGCTGGCGCCGTTCGGCATCTTCCCGGCCAAGGACGGGCAGATCGCGCTGTGCGGGCCGACCGACACCTTCGCCCGCGGCGTCTTCCGGGCGATGGGCCGCCCGGAGCTGATCGACGACGAGCGGTTCGCCACCCGCGACCAGCGGGTGCGGCACGCGACCGAGCTCCACGAGATGGTCGGCGCCTGGTCGCAGGGCCGGCCGCGCGCCGAGGCCGTCGCCGCCCTGACCGGGCAGGGCGTGCCGGCCGCCGAGGTGCTGGAGCCGGCGGACGCGCTGCGCAACCCCGACGTGCTGCGCCGCGAGGAGGTCGTCGAACTCGGCCACCCCCAGCACGGCTCCACCGGCCTGATGGGCCCCGGCGTCCCCATCCGGTTCTCCTACGCCGACGTCCGGCTCGACCAGCCCGCCCCCCATCTCGGGGAGCACACCGAGGAGTTGCTCGCGGAGATCGGCGGGCTGTCGGCGCAGGAGATCGCCGCGCGGCGCCGGGAGGGGGTGGTCTGATGGCGCAGCCCCTCCAGGCGCACCGGCCGGCCGCCGCGCTGCGCGCGGCCCACGAGGACCGGGGACTGCACGCGCGGCGCCACCGCGCGCGGGGCCTGCCGGTGGTCGGCTACGTCGGCTGCGACACCCCGGTCGAGCTGATCACGGCCGCCGGCGCCCTGCCGGTCCGGCTGGCCGGGCGCGCGGGACGCGACACCTCGCTGGCCCGCACCTATCTGGACGGCGCCGTCGACCCGCAGGTGGTGAACGTCCTGGCGGCGATCCTCGCCCCCGAGGACCGCGACCCGGCGCCCGACCTGATCGTCGTCACCCACGACTGCGACGCCTCGCTCCAGCTGTTCCACACGCTCAGGGAGCTGCGCAGGATCGGGGCCGAGACCTTCCCCCCGGTGCACTTCGTGGACCTGCTGCACCTGCCCGGGGAGCCCACCCGCCGCTACAACCTGGGCCGGCTCCGCCGGTTCGCCGACCAGCTGGCGGCCTGGCGCGGACGCGCCCTGGACGCGGCGGAGCTGGCCGAGGCGGTCGCCGACCACGACGCGGCCCGCGCCGCGCGCACCGCGCTGCGCCGCCGGGCGGGCGCGCTGCCGGGCGGCGAGCGGTTGCGCCGGTACGCCGCGGGCACCGCCATGCCGGCCCGGGAGTACGCCGACACCCTCACCGCCGCGCTGGCCGGGGACGCCGCGGGGGACGCCGCGCCGGCCGGACGGCGGCTGTTCCTGAGCGGAAGCAGCCACGACACCGCCGACGTCTACGACGCGCTGGAAGGCGACGGATGGCTGGTGGTGGGCGAGGACCACGACTGGGGTGACGGCGGCGACCAGCCGCCCGTCGGCGAGCCGACCCTGGAGGCCCTCGCCGACCACTACACGCGGGCGGTGCTTCCCGCCGCCGTCCGCCCGCCGCTCGGCACGGCCGTCCGCGACGCGCTCGCGGACGGCGGCGCGCAGTACGTCCTCACCTACTGCCGCCGGTACGACGACGCCCACCGGTGGGTGCACCCCGCGCTGGCGGCGGCGACGGCGGCGCCCGCCGCGCTGCTGCGCGACCAGCCCTACGCCGGCATCGACCTGCCCGGCCTGAGCGACCGACTCCTCTCCCAGGAAGCACGGATGACGCGATGAGCGACCGCACCGACACCCGTACCCGCACCGCCCGCCCGCGGCTGGCCGCGGCCGGCGAGGCGCTGGCCCACCAGCGCGAGTGGTTCGCGCGGCTGCGCGGCGAGGCGGCGCGGGGGCGCCCGTTCGCGCTCCTGAACGCCGACGTCCCGCACGAGCTGCTGCGCGCCATGGACGTGCCGTACGTGGTCAACCAGTGGTGGTCGTCCATCATCTCCGCCAAGCGGATGTCGGGCCGGTACCTGGAGGCGCTGCGCGAGCGCGGGCTGCCCGACGACGTCGAGCAGTACAGCGCGCTGCCCCTGGCCGAGGCGCTCTCCCCGCGCGGCGACGACGCGCCGTGGGGCGGGCTGCCGCTGCCGTCGGTGGTGATGGCCGACGGCTCGGGCGACAGCCTGCGCCGGATGTTCCAGCTGTGGGAGAGCGAACTGGGCGTGCCCTTCCTGCCGTTGGAGAGCGCCGCGGCCGAGGCCGTGCCGGTCAACTGGTGGGAGCTGATGCGCCACGACTGGGAGACGGCCATCGGCGCGCCGCGCGTCGACCTGCTGCACCAGGAGATGCGGGAGCTCGTCCCGCGGCTGGAGCAGCTCACCGGGGCCCGGTTCAGCCGGGAGCGGCTGGCGCGGGTGATGGCGCTGTCCAACGAGCAGGCCGAGTGGAACCGCAGGACCAGGGACCTGCTGGCGTCCGCCCCGCGGTGCCCCGTCCCGGTCAACGACGTCATCCCCGCGGTGATGATCCCGCAGTGGCACCGGGGCACGCCGTGGGCGACCGCGGCGGCCGAGTCCCTCTACCGCGAGGTCAGTTCGCTCGTGGACGAGGGCCGGGCGGTCGTGCCGCGGGAGCGGCGCAGGCTGATGTGGATCGGCCGCGGCCTGTGGTTCGACATGGACTTCTACCGCTCCTTCGAGCAGTCGCACGGAGCGGTGTTCGTCTGGTCCATGTACCTGGCGCTGGCGGCCGACGCCTACGCCCGCTACGGCGACGACCCGCTGCGCGCCCTGGCCGCCCGGTTCTGCGCCTTCCGGGACCAGATGTACACGCCGCCCTGGTCGGTGGAGTGGTACGTGAAGGAGGCCCGCGCCCACCGGGTGGACGGCGTGGTCCACCTCATCAGCCCGGACAGCCGCAGCAGTTGGTTCACCACGCACGCGCTGCGGGAGGCGGGCGTGCCGGTGACGGAGATCCGGGCGGACAACGCCGACGGCCGTTCCCTGGACCCGGCGGCGCTGCACGATCAGGTCGCGCGCTGGATCGAGTCGCTGCCCGACCGCGGCTGAGCGGCTCCGGTCAGCCGCGCGATCAGGCCGGCCTGCGTGCTGCCCCACGTCTCCCGCACCCGGGCGCCCCGCGGCGTGATCTCGAAGGTGGCGTGGTCGGTGTAGACCCGGCTGACGCAGCGCACGCCGGTGAGCGGGTAGGTGCAGGCCGGCACCAGCTTGGCCGCGCCGTTCTTGGCGAAGAGCGTCATCATCACGTAGACCTCCTTCGCGCCGATGGCCAGGTCCATGGCGCCGCCGACGGCGGGGATGTCGTCGGGCCTGCCGGTGTGCCAGTTGGCGAGGTCGCCGGTGGTGCTCACCTGGAAGGCGCCGAGCACGCACACGTCGAGGTGGCCGCCGCGCATCATCGCGAAGGAGTCGGCGTGGTGGAAGTAGGACGCCCCCGGCAGTTCGGTGACGGGCACCTTGCCGGCGTTAGTGAGGTCCGGGTCCACCTGGTCGCCGGTCGCCGCGGGGCCCATGTTGAGCATGCCGTTCTCGGTGTGGAGGACGACCGCGCGGTCCGCGCCCAGGTGGTCGGCGATCCTGGTGGGCTGCCCGATGCCGAGGTTCACGTACGAGCCGTGCGGGATGTCGCGGGCGATGACGGCGGCCAGCTCGTCCGTGGTCAGCGGTCCGCGGTCGAGGTGCTCGACCACGTCGGCGGCGGTGGCGGTCACGAGGCTCATCGTGCTCCCTGGACGGTGTAGTGCCGGGCCCGGACCGGGACGATCCGGTCGACGTGGATGGAGGGGGTGACGACGGCCTCGGGGTCGAGTCCGCCCAGCGGGACGACCTCGGCGACCTGGACGATCGTGGTGGCCGCCGCGGTGGCCATGACCGGCCCGAAGTTGCGGGCCGTCCTGCGGTAGACGAGATTGCCCATCGGGTCGGCCCGGTGCGCGGAGATGAGCGCGTAGTCGCCCCTGATCGGGTGCTCCAGCACGTAGTCGCGGCCGTCGATGGTCCGCGTCTCCTTGCCCTCGGCCAGCGAGGTGCCGACCCCGGTGGGGCAGAAGAACGCCCCGATGCCCGCGCCCGCCGCGCGCATCCGCTCCGCGAGGTTGCCCTGCGGCACCAGTTCGAGCTCGATCCGCCCGGCCCGGTACAGCTCGTCGAAGACGTACGAGTCGGACTGCCGCGGGAACGAGCAGACCACCTTCCGCACCCGGCCGGCCTTGAGCAGCGCGGCCAGGCCCACCTCGCCGTTGCCCGCGTTGTTGGACACGATCGTGAGGTCGCGGGCGCCCTGGCGGATCAGCGCGTCGATGAGGTCGAACGGCATCCCGGCGAAACCGAAGCCGCCGACCAGGACGGTGGAGCCGTCCTCGATCCCCGCCACCGCCTCGTCGCAGGTCTGCAGCAGGCGTGCGCGGCTCATGAGCGGGCCTCCGGGTTCTCCAGCACGACGGCCAGCCCCTGGCCGACGCCGATGCAGATCGCCGCGACGCCGTACCGCTCCCCCCGCTCGCGCAGCACCGCGGCCAGGGTGCCGAGCAGGCGCCCGCCGGAGGCGCCCAGCGGATGTCCGAGCGCGATCGCGCCGCCCTTCTGGTTGACCAGCTCCGGGTCGCGCAGGCCCTCCTTCAGCCACGCGTCCACGCACACCAGGGACTGCGCGGCGAACGCCTCGTTCAGCTCCACCGCGCCGACCTGGTCCCAGCCGACGCCGGCCCGCTCCAGCGCGCGGCCGGCCGCCTCGACCGGGGCGCGGCCGAAGTCCCGGGGGTCGAGCGCGGTCGCGCCGCGGCCGGCGATCCGGGCGAGCGGCTCGCGGCCGATCGCGCCGGCCGCCCGTTCGCTGCCGAGCAGCACCGCGCAGGCGCCGTCCGACAGCGGCGACGCGTTCCCGGCGGTGATCGTCCCGTCGGGGCGGAAGGACGGCTTGAGCCCGGCCAGCACCTGCGGGGTCGTCGACGGGCGGATGCCCTCGTCGCGGTCCAGCCCCTCCACCGCGGTGACGACCTCGTCGTAGAAGCCGTCCTCCCATGCCTGGTGGGCGAGCCGGTGCGAGCGTGCGGCGAACTCGTCCTGACGCGCGCGGCTCACCCCGTGCCGCTCCCTGAGCTGCTCGTTGCACTCGCCGAGCGAGACCGTCCACTCCTGCGGCATCCGCGGGTTCACCAGCCGCCAGCCGAGGGTGGTCGACACCGCCGCCGTGTCCCCCGCGGGGAAGCCGCGGGCGGGCTTGGGGAGCACCCAGGGCGCGCGGGTCATGGACTCCACGCCGCCGGTGAGGACGATGTCGGCGTCGCCGGTCTCGATCTGGCGGGAGCCGGCCATCGCGGCGTCGAGCGAGGACCCGCACAGGCGGTTGACGGTCGTGCCCGGCACGGTGGTGGGCAGGCCGGCCAGCAGGGCGGCCATCCGTCCGACGTTGCGGTTCTCCTCTCCCGCTCCGTTGGCGTTGCCCCAGACCACCTCGTCGACGGCGGCGGGGTCGAGCCCGGGGGCGCGGGCGAGCAGTCCGGTGACGGCCGCGGCGGCGAGGTCGTCGGGGCGGACGCCGGCCAGTGCGCCGTTGAACTTCCCGAAGGGTGTGCGGGTCGCGGCGTAGATGAATGCAGTCACGCTGTCACGGTAGGAGCGGTCGGCGATAGAGTGAAGTATCCATATCAGGGCCGATTGAGAGGTGTGCGATATGGATCTGCGCCACCTGCGCTACTACGTCGCCGTCGCCGAGGAGCGCCACTTCGGCCGCGCCGCCGAGCGGTTGCACATGGCCCAGCCGCCGCTGTCCCAGGCGATCCGGCAGCTGGAGGGCGAACTCGGGGTCGCGCTGCTGCACCGCACCACGCGCCGCGTCGACCTCACCGAGGCGGGGCGGGCCTACCTCGAACGCGCCCGCGCGATCCTGGCCGGCGTCGACGAGGCGGCCCACCTGGCCCGCCGCGTCGCGGACGGCGTCGTCGGGCGGCTGGCGATCGGCTGCGTGGGGTCGGCGACGTACAGCCTGCTGCCCGCGCTCTCCCGGCACCTGTCCGCGGAGCTGCCCGGCATCGACTTCTCCTTCCGGGGCGAGATGCTCGCGCCCGACCAGGCGGAGGCGCTGCGCGACGGGACCGTCGACGTCGCCATGCTGCGGCCGCCGGCGGCCGATCCCTCGCTCGCCGCCCATCTGCTGCGCCGCGACCGGCTGGTGGTGGCGCTGCCCGCCGACCACCGGCTGGCCGCGCGGCGGCGGGTGCGCGCCGCGGACCTGGCCGGCGCGGATCTGATCGTGCACGCGTCCAACCACCGCTCCGTCATGTACGACGTGGTGCTGCGGGTGCTGCGCGAGGCCGGCGTCGAGCCGCGGATCAGGCACGAGGTCAGCGAGACGTCGACGCTGGTCACCCTGGTCGCGGGGGGCCTCGGGGCGGCCGTCGTGCCCGAGCCGGTCACGGCGCTGACCCTCCCCGGTGTGGTCTACCTGCCGCTGGTCCGGCCGGCCGCCACCGTCGACCTGGCCGTCGCCCACCGGGCCGACCGGGCCGAGCCCCACCTGCTGCGCACCGTCGAGGTGATCCGGCGGATGACCCGCCCGGCTGCCGCCGCACGGCCGCCGCGCGACCGGTGACCGCGGGCCGTCTCACCGTCTCACTGCCCCGCCTCACCCGCGGCGCCCGCGGCGCCCTGACCGCCCCTGCCCGTCCTCGTAGCCGGACAGCCGGTCCAGGAGCTGCGGCAGTGCGCTCAACCGCGCCTGCTCCTCCGGGGTCAGAAGCGCCTCGACCGCCTCGGCGATCCAGTCGCGCCTGGCCGCGCGGTCCCGGTCCAGGGCGGCGCGCCCCCGCTCGGTGAGGGTGACCACGATACGGCGACCGTCCCGCGGGTCCTCGCGCCGCGCAATGTAGCCCAGGGCCTCCAGCTCCTTGACCGTGCGGCTCTGACTCTGGTGGCGCACCCCGCGCCGCTGGGCCAGGGCCGCGGTGGAGGCGTCGCCGTCGCGGTCGAGCAGGCCCATGGTCGCGGCCAGCGGCGGCTGCAGGGCGTCGGCGCGCGAGCGCGTCGCGCGCACGAACCTGCCGACGGAGATCCGCAGCCGTTCCGCCAGACGATCGTGGTCAGCCATGCGCCGACTATACAGCTGTGCTGTACTTCCGCCGGCGCCGCGGCGACTCCTCCCGCCGGGCGGCCACGGCGAAAACATACAGCAAAGCTGTACACTTCCCTGTACGATCAAGCCCTCGAACCACCCCTCGCGGGCCCACTGGCCCGCGAGCCAGCCCAGGAACGGAAGACCATGGAACTGACCAAGTTCGCCCACGCCTGCGTCGCCCTGGAGAAGAACGGCGCCACGCTCGTGCTGGACCCCGGCACGTTCACACCCGAGGCGAAGGACGCGGTCGCCGGCGCCGCGGCCGTGCTGATCACCCACGAGCACTTCGACCACTTCGACGACGCCCTGGTGGCGGCCGCCCTGGACGCCGATCCGGAGCTGCGCGTCTACGGGCCGCGCGCGGTGCTCGACGCACTCGGCGCCCACGAGGGCCGGGTGCGCGCCGTCGCGGCCGGGGACTCGTTCGACGTCGGCGACTTCGCCGTCACGGTCCACGGGCGGCGGCACGCCACGATCCACCCGGACATCCCGGAGGTCGACAACGTCGGCTATCTGGTCGACGAGTCCCTGTTCCACCCGGGCGACGCGTACGCCGTTCCCGACGCCACGGTCGACACCCTGCTGCTGCCCACCAGCGGGCCGTGGACCAAGCTGGGCGAGGCCGCCGAGTACCTGCGCGCGGTGCGGCCCCGCCAGGTGCTCCAGATCCACGAACTCATGCTCAGCGCCCTGGGCCAGCAGTCGACCCGTACCATCCTGGCCGGACTGACCGGCCTCGACCTCGCCCTGCCTGCCGCTGGCGAGAGCGTCTCCCTGTGAGCACCGGGGCGCCGTCGGCGGTCCCGTCCCCCGGCCGGCGCGCTCGTCAGGCGGATGCGGCGCGCACGCCGGGTGCGGCCGGTACGGGAGGCGCGGCGGAGGCGGCGGACTCTGCCGGCTCGGCGGAGGCGGCGGACTTTGCCGGCTCGGTGGAGGCGGCGGCCGCGACCGCGGCGGCGGCGCGTACGAACGCGGCGACGGCCGGCGACCGGGCCTCCTGGGGCCAGACGACGGCGAGCGTGGCGTCCGGCACGTCGTCGACCGGCCGGTAGACGATCTCGGCGCGCGGGTAGCGCCTGGCCACCGAGGCCGGGGTGAAGAACACGACGCTGCCCGTCTCGACGAGGCTGAAGATCTCCGACAGGTTGGAGGCCGGCGGCGCGGCCCCGGGCCGGGTCCCGGCGGGCCAGCGCGCTGGCCGGGGAGCCGCCGGGGAGCTTCCGGTCGGCCAGGTCGGCCAGGCTCAGCCGCGGCCGGGCGGCCAGCGGATCGGCGGCCGCCAGGGCGACCAGGACCTTCTCGGTCAGCAGCGGCTCGCTGTCCAGACCGCGGGCGTCGAAGGGGCACAGCACCAGCGCCACGTCGGCGAGGCCGTCGCGCAGTGTCTGCGGCTGCTCGCCGAAGCCGCCGAGCACCAGCTCCGGCGGCAGGGCCGCGCCCTCGGCGCCGTAGGCGTCCAGGATCTGCGGGAGCAGGCCGCCGTCGACGTCCGCCTTGAGCGCGATCCGCAGCCGCGGTCTCGCCTTCCCCGCCTCCCGGACCCGGCGCGCGGCCGCGGTGACCGCCTCCAGCGCGGTCCGGGCGTCGCGCAGCAGGACCTCCCCGGCCGCGGTGAGCCTCACCTGCCGGGTGGTCCGCTCGAACAGCGCCACGCCGAGCTGCTTCTCCAGCAGCCGAATCGACCGGGACAGCGGCGGCTGCGCCATGCCCAGCCGGGCGGCGGCCCGCCCGAAGTGGAGTTCTTCGGCCACCGCGACGAAGTACCGGAGCTGGCGCACCTCCAGGTCATTCATACCACCAGGGTATCAACCCTGACCGAGCCGGTCCTTCACGCGCGCCCGCGCCCCGGGTTGACTCGAAGACATCCGGCGCCGCCCCGCCGCGGGGCCCGCCGTTCGACCGTCTTCCACGGAGGTACTCGTGATCGTCGTCACCACGCCGACCGGCGACATCGGCCGGCAGGTCCTGGACCGCGTCCTGGACAGCGGGGAGAAGGTCCGCGTCGTCGCCCGCGACGCCTCGCGGCTGCCGGAGCGCGTGCGGGCCCGCGCCGAGGTGGTGGAGGGCTCCCACGGCGACGCCGCGACGATCGCGAAGGCGCTCGACGGCGCGGACCGCCTGTTCTGGCTGGTGCCCCCGGCCGGTTTTGACCACGCCGCCCCGGCCAGGGACTACTACCTGGACTTCTCGCGGGCCGCCTGCGAGCAGGCCGCGCGCGGCGGCGTGCGGGTGGTGGCCGTCACCTCGCTCGGCCACGGATACCGGCGCGAGGCCGGCCTGCTGTCGGCCGCGCTGGCGATGGACGAGCTGTTCGTGGACGCCGGCGTGCACTACCGGGCGCTGGCCCTGCCGTTCTTCATGGAGAACCTGCTCCGCCAGGCGGGGGCGATGGCGGAGCAGGGAGCGTTCGCCATGGCGAACACCGCGGACCGGCCGCTGCCGACGATCGCCACCGGGGACGCGGCGGCGGCCGCGGCCGGGCTCCTCCTCGGCCCCGCCTGGAGCGGCCCGGCCCGCGTCCCGCTGGCCGGCCCCGACGACCTGACCCCCGAGGCGATGGCCGAGGTGATCTCCAAGGCCCTCGGCCGCCCGGTGGCCTACCGCCAGATCCCCCTCCCGGACTTCCGCGCCGCGATGCTCCGGCGCGGCGCGAGCCAGGCGATGGCGCAGGGCATGGCCGAGATGGTCGAGGCGCAGAACGACGGCATCTACGACGCCGAGCCCCGCGACCCGGCCACCACCGCAGGCACCGCCTTCCACCAGTGGTGCGAGACCGCCCTCGTGCCGGCCGCCCGGTCCTAGCCGGGACCGCCCGGACCAGCCGCTCTGCGTCCGGCCTCAGCCGCCCCGGCCGGCCTCAGCCGCCCCGCCCGGCATCAGATGCCCCGCCCGGCCTCAGATGCCCTGTCCGGTCACCCGGAACACGTGGGTCCCGGCTCCCACGGTGAAGTGGGCGTAGCCGTCCGCGCGGGGGCCGGGGCCGGCGGCGGCGGGGGCGTGGACCTTCTGGCGGTCGCCGACAGGGACCAGGACGTCGGCGGTCGATCCCGCGGGCACGTCGACGGTCAGGGTGAACCGGTCCCGCGCCCGCCTCCACGACGAGGCGATCCGGCCGAGCGGCGAGGCGACGTGCGCGCAGGCGTGGGTCAGGCCGCCGCCGGCGTGCGGCTGGATCGTCACCTCGGTGTAGCCGGGCGCGGCGGCCCGGATGCCGGCGACGTCCTGGTAGAGCCAGTCGTCCACCGTCCCCATGAAGGCGTGGTCGTGCGAGCGCGAGTCGGCGTTCCACTCCTCCCACATCGTGGTGGCGCCCAGGCCCTCGAACCAGTAACCCCAGCCGGGGTACGTCGGGTTGGTGGCGACCTTGTACGCCAGGTCGGCGTGCCCGGTGTCGGTGAGGACCGGCAGCAGCACCTTGGTGCCCAGCGCCCCGGTGTCCAGGTGGTCGCCGCGCGCGTGGATGTCGGCGACGAGGTGGTCGGCCACGGTCTTGCGGTGCTCCTGGGGCACCAGGCCGAACGCCAGCGGGAGCAGGTTGGAGGTCTGCCGGTAGCCCGCGGCCGGGTCGTCGACGTAGGCGCCCCGGCCGCTGTCGTAGAAGGCCGCGTTGAAGGACTTCGCGACCTGTGCGGCGAAGGCGTCGAAGTGCCGGGCGTCGGCGTCGTGGCCCAGCGCCCTCGCCATCGTCGCGAGCCTCGTCGCGGTGAGGTAGATGTACGCGGTGCCCGACAGGCGGGTGCCCTCCGGCGCGGCGGCGCCTTCCGGGGAGAGCCAGTCGCCGTAGCTGAAGCCGGTGTAGACGCCGCCGGTGCCGGCGATCTCGTGCTCGTAGTAGGCCAACCAGGCCTTCATGCCGGCGTAGTTGTCGGCGACCGCCTGCCGGTCGCCGTAGTACCAGTACAGGTCCCAGGTGCCGAGGACGTAACTCGCCGACCAGACCGGGTCCTTGACCAGCTTGCCCGACTCGGTGGTGGGCACCGTCGGGTCGAGCGACCCGTCGGCGCCCTGCTCGTCGCGGTGCGAGCGCATCCAGTTCTCGTAGAAGTTCTCCATGTCGAAGTTGTCGATCGCCGAGTCCGCGTAGAGGAATCCGTCCGCGGTGTACGGCCGTTTCTCGTACATGGGCGTGTCGGTCGGCACCGAGTACAGGTTGTTGAGGACGGTGTTCGCCTGCGCGTCCTGGTAGCGGTTGAGCAGGTCGCTCGAACTGGTGAAGTCACCGGTGGACGACACCGCCGTGTGGAGCCTCATGCCGTCGACCGACCGCAGGGCGACCCCCTGGGGGACGACGACCTGGGCGTAGCGGAAGCCGGCGTAGCTGTAGCTGGGCTGGTAGCTCTCCACCCCGTCGCCCTTGAGGGTGTACGTGTACGTCTGCAGGGCCATCCCGAAGCCGCCGGTGTTGTCGACCGTGCCGTCGGCGCGCAGCTTCTCGCCGTAGGTGATCGTGACCGTCGATCCCGCGGGGCCCTGGACCGCGACGCGCGCCCAGCCCGAGGTGGGGCTGCCGAAGTCGTACACGTGGGTCCCGGCGGCCGGGGTGGTGACGCGCTGCGCCGTCAGGTGCCCGGTCGCCTTGATCGGCGGGAAGCTCTCCGAACGCAGCGTCCCCGTGGGGCCGTTCACCGTCAGCGCGGGGCGCCAGGCGCCGGCGTCGAAGCCGGGGGCGTTCCAGCCGGGC
Organism: Actinacidiphila sp. DG2A-62; assembly: GCF_035825295.1. Classification (NCBI taxonomy): domain Bacteria; kingdom Bacillati; phylum Actinomycetota; class Actinomycetes; order Kitasatosporales; family Streptomycetaceae; genus Actinacidiphila; species Actinacidiphila sp. DG2A-62. The sequence continues at coordinate 7,473,604 of NZ_JAYMGI010000002.1, read as the reverse complement.
TGCTCCAGCCGGGCGTCGTAGGACTCGCCGAACCACAGCGACTGCGTGGTGGTCGGCCCGTCGCAGACCTTCCAGCCGCTGCCGCTGGTCACGCGCTGGTGCGTGCCGTCGGTGTAGGCGATGTCGAGTTCCAGCTTGAGCTTGGGCTCGCCCCACCACGGCGACGCCTTCCACTCGTCCGGGTTCGTCATCCCGTAGTAGCCGCGTCCCAGACTGACGCCGATGGCGTTGTCGCCGGTGCGCAGCGTGCCGGTGACGTCGTACGTCGAGTACAGGACCGTCTTGTCGTAGACCGTGAAGCCGGGTTCGAGCTCGCGGTCGCCGATGCGCCGGCCGTTCAGGTAGAGCTTGTCGTAGCCCAGGCCGGCGACGTAGGCACGCGCCGAGGCGATGCGCTTGCCGGCGGTGAACTCGTCGCGCAGCAGCGTCTCGGGCGCGGGCGGGGCGGACACCGACGTGCCCCACGGGCCCGCGCCGTAGTGCGCGGCCACCAGGGCCCGCGGCCACGCGCCGTCGTCGTAGCCGGGCTGCTGCCATCCGTCGGCGGCGGAGTCCGACGCCTTCCACCCGCCGTCGGTGACCAGGTCGTCGGGCGCTCCCGCGCCCTCGAAGTGCAGGCTGCCGATCGCGCCCGCGGGACCCTGGCTGGTGTTGGTCACCGCCACCGCCAGCACGTTGACGCCCGCATGGAGATAGGCGGCGATGTCGAGGACGCTCGCGGTGCTCCAGGAGTTCGCGACCTTCGGGGAGCTGACGGCCTCGGCTCCGTCGACGTACACCGTGAAGCTGTCGTCGGCGGTGAACTGCAGTTCGGCCGAGGTGAGGTGTTCGCCGGCCGGCAGGTCGAAGGTCCGGCGCAGGTAGCGCGTCCCGGCCGGCGCCGAGTCGGACGGGTCGCCCTCGGGATACCAGATCCAGTTCGCGTCGCCGAGCCGCAGCGCGGGCGCCGCCGCGTGCGCACCGATCCATGTCCCCTGGAAATCACCGGGGTCGACGAAGGCGGTCTCGAAACGCGCCTGCGCGCTCCACGGCGACACGTCTCCGGCACGGTCCCAGACCCGGACGCGCCAGTGGTAGGCGGTCCGGGAGGCGAGGGCGGGACCGCCGTAGGCGACGTCGAAGGACTGCGAGGAGCGCACCCGTCCGCTGTCCCACACCGTTCCCCGGCCGCCGGGCGACGTCGACACCTCGACCTCGTAGGCCGCCTGGGGATCGGCCGCGCGGCCGGGGTTCGCGCGGCCGGGAGTCACCTGCCAACTCAGCCTGGGGCGGGCGACGTCGACGCCCAGGGGCTCGACCTGGTGCTCGACCTCCAGCCCGCCCACGGTCGGCGCGGACGCGGACGCCGCGTCCCGCTGGTGGTCCGAGCCGGCCGCTGCCGCTGCCGCCGCGCCGGGCGCGGGGCCGAGCGTCGACGCCGCGGCCACGAGCGACAGCATCAGTCCGAGAGCGAATCCGCGCTTTCTCACGCCTGCCTCCATCGACGACACGATCCGGCGCGGGCTGCGCACCCGACGTATTGAATCGTTTCAATATCCACTTATGTCATGCAACCACAGGCTGCGCGGAGAAAACAAGACACCGGGCGCCGATCGCCCGCAGACCCCGCCGTCCCTGCCGCACCCCGCGCACCCCGCGCACCCCGCGCACCCCGCGCACCGGCGCCACCGGATGCCGGCGGGCGAGAGCGGCGGGCAGAAGCGGCGGGCAGAAGCGGCGCGTTCTAAGCTCGTGCCATGGCGATCGCGTACGAGTGGCGGGGCGACTTCGACAACGCCGCGCTGAACGCCTGCACGCACAGGGCTTCGACCACCCGGTCTTGGACATCGACTGGCTGGCCCAGGTGCGCCGTCACAGCCTCGGCTGGGTCTGCGCCCGTGACGACGCAGACCTCGTCGGCTTCGTCAACGTCGCGTGGGACGGCGGCGTCCACGCGTTCGTCCTCGACACCGTGGTCGCAAGGGGCCGTCGCCGCACCGGAGTCGGAGCCGAGCTCGTCGCCGAGGCCGCGCGCCGGGCCCGCGCGGCCGGGTGCGAATGGCTCCACGTCGACTTCGAAGAGGAGTTGCGGTCGTTCTACGTCACCGCGTGCGGGTTCACCCCGACCGCGGCGGGACTCATCCTTCTGTGAACCGGCTCCGCGGCCAAGGCCGGACAGGCTACTTCGGCAGTCCCGCGCCGGGCCGCGTCCCGGCACCCGAACGTCCCCGGGAACGTGCCTTCGACGCTGCCCTCTTGTACATCGCCCGGCCGCCTCCCCCGCTCTAGGCTCGGTGCGTCGACCGGGCGGGGCGGGGAGGGGCGAGGAGCGTGCACGAGTTACGGAGAGCGGCGGAGCCGCAGCAGGCGCACCGGGCCGCCGGGCGGGCGGCGCCGCCGCCCACGGGTCTGGCCGCGCTTCAGCAGTAGGCGGGGAACGCCGCGGTGACCCGCTGGGTACAGCGCAAGCCGGCCGACGCCCTGCAAGAGCACTACGCCACGCGGCCCACGGAGCACCCCGAGTGGGAGACCTACCGGAAGCTGACCGAGGCCGCGGGCATTCCCCAGGCGGAGGCCGACGCCGCGTGGCAACTCCTGCACGGCGGGGTCGACTCGCAGGGCGCGCTGAACGCCGAGGCGGCGGCGCGCACGAGCGACCGCCAGGCGCAGCGCGAGATCCGCACGACGAACACGTGGTACCAGGAGTTCGTCACGCTCATGACGAAGCACCTGGAGCTCAAGACGCCCACCATGGCCCTGTGGGCCGGCGGCATCGAGGTCAACGACTACGCGCACGCGAAGGGCCACACACCGCTGGCGCAGACCCGGATCGGCAGCGTGCTGAACGTCCTCGAACTGCACCCGGACTGGAAGCTGACCGGACCGATGTGGAGCATCCTGTCCAAGGCGTTCGTGTCGCTGGCCACCGGCCCGGTGCACATCTTCGTACGGGCCTACGACCCCGACAGCATCCTGATCCGGCTGGAGGTCCCGGAGCTGCGGCTGGTCCAGCGGCTCAACCCGAACGTCCGGATGATCTGGCACCCCCTCTACACCGGCCCGGACGGGCGGACGAAGGAGATCTCCGAGGACTTCCGCCTCGTCGACGACGCGGAGTACGACAAGCGCGACACGTGCGTGCGGATCCTCTTCCAGTACCTCAGACGCTTCCACGGCGAGAGCAACGCCAAAGCCGCCCCCGCCCACAAGAGCATGGAGCAACTGCTCGCCGCGAACGGCCACAAGGACGGCGTCTGACCCCGGTCGGCTCCTGTGCGGCGACCGGCGGACGCGCCCGATGCCGTCGGCGGCGCCCCGGACCGCCGTGGGCCATGAGGGCAGGCCGTTGGGGCAGCGGTGTCTGCCCGCAAGCGCGCACGGCGGTCCCTTGTAGCGCTCCGGCGCGGGTGCGAGGCTGATTCGGACGGGCTCACCCACACACGCGGAGGCAGATCCCATGCGGTCGCGGCCGGAGCAGTTGAACGGGAACGCGCCGGACGCCCGGCAGAAGACCACCGGCCCGGTCCCGCCCGCGCCCCATGCGCTCACCTCCGCGGGAGTGCTCTCGCTGCAGCGCCTGGCCGATCCCGGCGCCGTCGCCCGGGACGCGGCGCCGGACCAGCACGTCCACGACGCCGGCTGCGGTCACGACGACGGCGGGGGCGTCGACCCCGCCGCCCAGAGCGCGCTGCTGGCGTCCGCCTTCTCCTCGCCGAGCCGGCCGCTGCCCGGGGCGCTGCGCGCCGAGGCGGAGTCCTTCTACGGCAACGACTTCTCCGGCGCCCGTATCCACGACGACCTCGTGGCGCAGCGGGCGACCGAGGCGCTGGGCGCGCAGGCGATGACGGTGGGAGCGCATGTCTTCCTGGGACCGGGCGCGGCCGGCGACAAGGAGATCATGGGGCACGAACTGGGCCACGTCGACAAGAATCTGAGGGGCATCCGGGAGACCGGCGACGACAACGGCGCCGGCCTCAGCGTCACCGACCCCCGGCAGGACTCCGAGCGTGCGGCGGCGGCCGACGGCGCGGCCTTCGCGGCGGGCGCCGCGACGGCCCCCTCGGCCGGCGCGGGCCACCACGAGACCGAGCCGGCCGGCGCGGTCCAGCGGTCGACCGCGGCGGTCCAGCGGGTCCAGCGGCCGGCCGGCGGGGCGGCCATCGCCCGGGTTCGCTCCTTGCAGGCAGCGGCGGGCAACCACGCCGTGGCACGTCTTCTCCGTCCGGGCGCGGCTCCGGTGCAGCGCGCGGGCAACAAGAAGACGCCCAAGCAGACGGCGATGGAGATCGACGAGGCCGTCAAGGAAGAGTGGACGAAGGCGTACGGCGGCGGACGGCACGGCCAGGGCCCCGACGAGGTCCGACGGCGGTACGCGCGGTCCATGCAGGACGACGAGACCTCCCAGACCCTGTCCCACCAGGCCTTCCTGGTGTACGACGCCGTCGCCGGGGTCCAGGAGGCGGAGGGCGTCAGGGACACCCGGGAGCGCGAGGTCCAGGGCATGCTGATCAACAACCGGCTGCTCTTCGCCTCGAATTACAACGAGTCGATGCAGGCTCTGAAGAGGTTCGAGACCAAGGGCGGTCAGGGCGGCTACGCGGCCCTGGTCTCGACCCACCAGAGCGCGGACGGCCGGGCGCAGGGGCTGGCGGGACCGGACGCCTACGAGTATGCGGACCGGATGAAACGGGCCGAGGACAAGACCCAGGCGGTCATGGCGGGTGTGCGCCATACGTCCGGAAGCGACGCCACGGCCGAGGCGCTGCGCAAGCGCTATGGCAAGCGCGTGTCCCTCGTGGACATCAGCGATTCGCGGCTGCACACGCTGCTCACCGACGAGAAGTACGAGGGCGCGATCTTCCTGCTCACGGTGAAGGAGGAGAAAAAGCTGATGCACGCCGAGCAGAAACTGCTGCTGGCGCTGCACAGGTCCGGGATCAGCCCCAAGGAGGTCCACGGCGAGCACGCCATCATGGGCCGGTACCGTGGCTGCCTGTGCTGCACCGCGGCCCTGGAGTACTACCGGTCGAAGGCGGGGTTCGGAAACCTCGACTTCGACCCGAACCCCGGCTTCTACTACTGGGAATCGCTCGAAAACCTCTACCGGCACCAGGCGCACGTCGTCAGTGACCCCGCTTTCAAGGAGTACATGCTGGAGCTGGCGTCGCGGCTGCCGGCCACCCCCGCCCTGTCGCGCATGAACCCCCCCGAGGACGCCTACGACAAACACGGCCTGGAAAGCATCGTGCCGGCCGGATTCGCCGCACGGCGGAACTACCGCACCCCTTCCCTCAGCGACGTCGAGTTGGGCACCGACGAGGACGGGCGGACGGTCTACTCGTCCTATACCCGCACACAGGACGTCGCGGCCACCGAGCAGGGCCATGCCCCTGTCGGCCCTGGGGCGGAGCACGTCAAGTCCAGGCAGCACGCCGACGACGTCATCACCAACTCCGCAGACCAGCAGCGGATCCAGGAAGCCTGGTTCGGACAAGACCAGGACTACAGGAGGCAGCTCCTCAAGTACTGGGTGGAGGAGCAGGGGGCGAGCTATCCCGAACTCGCCAGGATCATCCACAAGGTGGATTCCGAGCGGACTCTGGAGGCGCTCAGAACCAGGGTCTACCGGATCGTGAAGGACAAGACCGGGCATAAGGAGCAGGACAACAAGCGTGAGGCCGGGGAGGCCGTCGTCCGCCGGCCGGACAAGGGCAAGTACGCCGCGAAGAAGCCGGACTCGGGCAAGAAGCCGTCCAAGCCCAAGCGCATGACGATGACCACGTCATCCCCCGGCTGGGGCACGATCATGTCGGTGATGCAGACCGACCAAGGCTTCTATTACGCGTGGTACCAGAGGGAGAAGGGCAAGCAGAAGGCGTATATCCAGCCCACGAGCATGCCCGCCGCCCTGGCCCAGACCGTGGCCGCGCTCAGCAACGAGTACACGGTCTCGTCGATGGCGCAGTTGCTGCACATAGCAGAACGGTCCCTCAGAAATCACGTCAACAGGGTGGAAGCGGCCCACGTGCCGGACGGTCAGGCGTCGGGGCCGGTGTACGACGAGGACGTGCCGATGTCGACGCCGGCCTACGACGAGGACGTGCCGATGTCCGGGACCGGCGGCGACGAGGACGTGCCGATGTCCGGGACCGGCGGCGACGAGGCCACGGGCTACTCCTACTCCCTGACCCCGGCCGCCGCGAGCGCGAGCTCCTCCACCATGGCCCCGGCCGCCGGGGGAAGCGCCTACACCTACCGGATCGCCGACGTCGGAACGTCCACCGGAACCCTCCAGTACCCCGAGATCCCGGGCTACGTCCGGCGGACCGACCGCATCGGGCAGGTGACCTACCTCGACCCGCAGACCGGCTCCGTCAGCGTCTGGGACACGGACGCCCGGCACCTGGTCGTGGTCGGCTACGAACGGGTCGAGTAAGGCGCCGACATGGACTGGAGCCAGTGAGCGGTCCCCGGAGGAGTCCTCCGGGGAAGCGGTCCTAGGAGGAGCCCGCCTGGGAGGGGCCGTAGAACTCGATCTCGGCGACGGCCACCTGCCTGGTCGAGCTGGTGTTGTAGGCGGTGACCACCGTGAACCGCACCGATGTGACGTCACGGAAGTCGAAGTCCCGCTTCTGGAAGCCGCTGGCCTGGTCCAGGAGGAGGGTCTTGGTGGTGACCTTGCCGTCGTCGGTGGTGACGCGGGCGTCGATGCGGTGCGGGATCGCGGACTTCGACAGGGTGTCGGCGTGCGTGGACTCGCCGGCGGTGATGCCGACGTCCAGCAGGTTCACCGGCTCCTGGAAGTGGGCCTCGATCCACTCGCCCTGGTCGGACCCGGTGATGCCGGGGCCCCACCAGGTGTTGTTGAACTTGTCGAAGGCCAGGCCCGGCCCGTGCTGGGCGTACGAGTGGGAGGCGGTGGCCGAGTCCGGCGCCACCGGGACCCGCTTGGCGAAGTGGTCGCGGGTGGCGTCGATCCCGTCGCCGACGTGCACCAGGCCGGTCACCGCGAGCGCGGCGACCACGGCCCAGACGGCCCAGCGCAGGACGCGGCCCAGGGTGCGGCGCAGCCGCGGCCGGTCGCCGGCCCACGGCTGCTCCTGGTTCCGGTGGTCGAGCACCCGCCGCCACCACGGGCGCCGCGCGCCGTCCGCGGGTCCGGCGGTCATGGACATCGCGCAGCGTGAGCAGAAGTGGCGCTCGGCCGGGTTGGCCGTCCCGCACCACGGGCAGGCGAGGCCGCCGACGACGTCCTGCTCCCCCGGTGCGCGGACCTCGGGCCGTACGGGCGCGGGCCGTCCCGGCAGCACCGGCGCGACCGTCGGCGGCCGGTCGGGCAGCGCCTGCGGATCGGCGACCGGTACGAGCAGGGCCCGCGCCCGCTCGGCGGCCGCGGCCGCGTCCTGGTCCGCGGCCGGGCCGGGGTCCGTGGCGGTCCCGTCCGTCGGCACCGGCGGGGTCTCCAGCGTGTCGTCCCCCTCCCGGCGCCCGGCCGCGGCGGGCTCCGCGCGTGCCGCCGGTGCGGCCTGCCCCGCGGGCGAGGCGGCCACGGCCGCGCCGCCCGCGGCCGGGCGGCCGGGGCCCGGGCTCCACCGCAGCACCGCGTTGCAGCTCTCGCAGAACGCCTGGTGCGGATCCTGCCGCGTGCCGCACTGCTCGCAGACCACGGTCGGCTCCTCCTGCGTGCCGGCCTGCGTACCGGCGTCGACGGCGGCCTGGGCCGGGGCCTGTGTGCGGTCCTCGTGGTGGCCGGGTGCCTGGCTGGCGGTCATGACTCGGCGGTCCTCTCGACGGCGGTCACCTGGACCGTGTAGGGCATGTGCGCGGGACGGGTGGCGGCGACCAGGTCGTCCAGCCGGTACTCGTCCGCGGCGGTCGGCTCGGGCAGACGGATGGCGACGTGCAGGCGGGGGCGCTTCTCGCCGGGGACCGGGCCACGGGGCGCGGCGCTCCAGGCAGCGCCGCCGCTCTCGGTGATCTCGGGCTCGACGCCGAAGGCGAGCCGCACCGCCTCCGCCAGGCCGGCGCGGGTGCCGCGGACGCGGTGCAGGCGCGCGGCGGCGGCGACCGCGGCGCGCAACCGCGCCTCGCCGACCGCGTCGTCGTCCTCGATGCCGTCGGTCTCCGCGCCGACCCACCAGCCGAGCCAGCGGGTGAAGTCGGCCGGCGCCAGGGACGGGGTGAAGTACGCCTCCAGGCAGTCCAGGACGTTCAGGAAGGGCGCGAGCACCTCGTCGAGGCCGCCGACGAAGCGCTGCATCATGTCGTCGTCGGCGTAGACGGCGGGCAGCATCGTGCCCAGCGGCACGGCGGAGCCGAGGCCCTCGACGGAACCCCTCACGAGGTGCCCCCGATCACCCGGACGCGGTGGTCGTAGGAGAACACCAGCGACGGCGGGTCGAGGTCGATGCGCTCGGTCCGGTCGCCGCGCTTGCCGGTCAGCGGATCGGCCGGGTGCAGCTGCACCTCGTCGACCAGTTCCACGCCGGGCACGCGCTGCAGCACCGCGAAGATCTCGCCGGACTGCACGGGGCGGCCGAAGGGCCAGCCGGTGCCGTCGGCGCCCCCGGTGAGCGGGTCGAGGTGCCGGTAGAGCGCGTCGTGCGCGTCGCGGCGGACGCGCTCGGCGTCGGCGCCGCGGAAGGCGTGCAGGGTCGCGACGACGGTCACGCCCTGGTAGTAGGGCGGGCCGACGGCCAGCCGGGTGCCGATCAGCCGCCGTTCGTCGAGGTAGTCGGTGATGCGCCGCAACAGGGAGTCCGCGGGCACGAGTTGCTCGAAGCGCAGCCTGCCGCCGGGGTCGGGCACGGCGCGCGGGACGACCAGGACACGCACCGCGTAGGCGCCGTGCTCCCCCTCGTCGCCTTCCAGGCAGGTGATGCGGGCGGTCTCCGGCGCGGCGTGCCGGGCGAGTTCCTCGTAGTCCCGCAGGGTCACCGCGCGGTCCTGGGCGCGCAGGGTGAGCGGCGCGCGCGCCTTGGCCTCCGCCACCGTCTCGCCGTCCACGCCGCCGTGCGCGGCCTCGCGGTTGACGACCTCGGCGACGTAGGGGACGGAGTCGCGCAGCGTCCTGATGGCGCCGCGGGCGACGTTGCCGGTGCGTCCGCCGCCGGTGCGGTAGCGGGCGGCCCGGATCACGGCGCCCTTGGGCGGCACCGCGCCGTACTGCCGCAGACTGCCGTCGCGTTCGCGGACCGCGGGGCCGAAGGCGATCTCACCGGTGGCCGCGTCCAGGGTGACGTGCCGGTCCTTGGGGCCGGAGGCCGCGAAGTGCTGGACGACCTGCCAGTCGGTCCACCCCCCGTACTCGGCCACCTGGAGGTGCAGCGGCGGCACGTCGCCGACGACGGGCGCGTGGGCCAGGCGCAACCGCTGCCCGGGCAGCCCGGTGGACTCGCCGAGCGCCTCGTCGTGGACCGTCTCGGCGTGCACGGCCGGTGCCGTGCCGCCCGTGGTGAACGCCTCGGCGGAGCGCACGGTCGGCGAGGTGGTGTAGAAGGGCTGGCCCGGCTCCGGCTCGGTGACCCGGCAGCGCAGCCAGCCCGCCTCGTGCCGGCCGGTGCGGGACAGGATGTGCCCGCCCGGCACGTGCAGCACCACGTCGCCGGGGCGGTTCAGGCCGCCGGTGCCGTCCTCCTCGACCTCGCACGCCGTCCAGCCGTCGGCGGTCCACGCCTCCCAGGCCAGCGGCGGCTGCCGGGGGTCGACGCCGACGCCGTCGACCTGGCTGTCCAGCCGCAGCGCCACCGCGCAGTGCGGGGCCGCGGCGCTGAGCCCGAGCAGCATGCTGTCGCCGGCCGAAGGCGCCTCGGCGAAGCACAGCACGTCCCGGCCCGCCGCCAGGTCCGCGGTCCTGTCGGTCACCGCCTGCCCGCTGTGCTGCACGGCCAGGTGCAGCAACCGCGTGGGCACGATGACCAGGTCGCGTTCGGTGCTGAAGACGACCGCTTCCTCGCTGTCCGCCCGGACGGTGGCGGTCTCGGTGCCGGTGCGGACGACGACCGGGTCGTCCTGCGGGGCCGACAGCCAGAACGTCACGTCGGTGCGCGCCGCGGACGGCGGGAAGAGGGTCACCCCGACCAGGTCGAGGAAGGCCAGGTGGTTCTTCTCCGGGACCCGGTTGAGCCGGTAGACGATCTGGTCGGCCAGGTGGGCGACGGTCTCCACGAGGGTGACGCCGGGGTCGGACACGTTGTGGTCGGTCCACTCCGGCGCGCGCCGCTGGATGAAGCGCTTGGCGTCGTCGACGAACTGCTGGAAACGGCGGTCGTCGAGGTTCGGGGAGGGCAGTGCCATCAGCGGTCGCTTTCGGTGGCCGGCGTGCCGTCGCGCGACGGCGGCTCGGGATCGTCGTGGGAGGGGATGACGTAGAACGGGAAGACCAGGCTGCGCGGGTTGTTGGTGCCGCGGATGGCGTACCGCACGTCGATGAAGAGCACCCCCGGCTCCTCGCCGACGGTCACCTCCACCTCGTGCACCTCGATGCGCGGCTCCCAGCGGTCCAGGCTGGTGAACACCTCGTGCTGGATCCGGCCCACGGTGGACTCGTTGACCGGTGCGAAGACCATGTCGTGGATGGCGCAGCCGAACTCCGGCCGCATCGGCCGCTCGCCCGGCGCGGTGGCCAGCACCAGGTGCATGGCCTCCTCGACCTCCCGCTCCCCGCTGACCAGCGCGATGCCGCCGGTCGGGCCGATCCGCAGCGGGAAGGACCAACCGGAGCCGACGAACTGCTCGGGCATCAGATGACCTCCATCCCGTTGGCGGTGACGTTGCCGAGCATGGCGATGTTGGCGGCCTCCATCTGCATGTTCAGCGCGTTGAAGTTCGCGTCGAGCGCGGCCGAGACGCTCAGCGCGGCCCGCGCGCCGATCTCCATGGCCGTGGAGTTGACGGTCAGCGCCCCGCCCGCGTCGAGGTTCATCACGCCCCCGGCGTTCAGGCTCATCTCGCCGCCCGCCTGCAGGCTGAGCTTCCCGCCGGCCTTCAGACTCAGGTCGGCGCCGGCCTTGACGGACACCGTCGTGCTGCCCTTGATCGAGACGCTGCCCCGGCTGTCGATGCTGATCTCGGTGTTCGTCCGGTCCAGGTGGACCACCAGCCGGTCGTTGCCGGTGCTCAGCCGCACCCCGCGCTTGCGCAGGCCGCTCTGTTGGCTGAGCAGGTCGACGCGGTTGTACTCCCGGTCGGCCAGGGTGTGCCGGTTCGCCTTGCCGCTGACCCGGTCGTACAGCTCCACGTCGCCGGGCCGGAAGCGGTCCTTGCCGTTGTAGAGGCCGCCGAGGACGTACGGGTGGTCCAGGGCGCCGCGGTCGAACGCCACCAGCACCTCGTCGTTGACGTCCAGCGGGACGATGCTGCCGCCGCCGACCCCGCCGAACTGCACGGTGCGGGTCCAGTCGCTGACGTAGGTGTCGTCCAGCCACGGGAAGGTGAGCTTCACCCGGCCCAGCCGCAGCGGGTCCTTGACGTCGGTGACCAGCGCGTTGGCCACGCTCGGCAGGCGCGGCGCGGCCGTCGTGCCGCCGGAGGCGAGCCCGTACAGCGACCGCCACTGCCGCCCGCTGACGCTCACCCGGGTCCGGTAGGGGCGGCCGTTCTCGAAGGTGTGCCGGACCCCGGTCACCGTGTACTTGCCCTCGAAGGGCTTGCCGACGTCCTCCAGCAGCACCGCGACGTCCGGACGGATCCTGGGGTTGCCGTGGACGGTGATCTCCAGTTCGGCGAAGGAGGACGTCACGTCGTCGGCCAGTGCCTGCGCGGCCCGCTTGACCTGCGGCTGCCGGTCGTACGGGGTGCCGGCCTCGACCAGGTCGCCGGCGGTGAAGGCCGCCGCCATCTCGCCGGGCGAGGCGCCGTTGTCGATCGCCGGGTTGGCCGCCGCCCGCACCTTCTCCTTCAGCTTCCGCTTGGCCTGCACGTCCCAGCCGCGCACCTCCACCTGCGGGACCTGGTCGGCGGAGGTGACGGCGGCCCGGCAGCGCAGCACGTCGACGCCGCCCTGCAGGACGAACTGGCTCTTGTCGCTCTCGGTGCCCTGCGGCGGCGCGCCGAAGGCCCGCTTGCGGCCGACGAACCGGAACAGCCCGTCGGAGTCGAGGTACGCCACCTTCTCGTTCTCCTCGGCGAGCCGGCACACGAAGTCCCAGTCGGTGACGTTGTCCTGGGTGATGAACTCGTAGGCGGGCCTGGTGGGTTCGATGGCGCCGACCGGGATGCCGCTGTCGGCGACCAGCTTCGCCACGATGGCGCTCGCGGTCATCTCGGTGTAGCCGACCACGCGGCGCCGGCGCAGCATGCGGTGGCCGAGGTCGTAGCCGCGCACCACGGTGAAGGTGCCGGTGCCGTCGTAGTCCGCCTCCAGGCCGGTCACCTCGCCGGTGAGCAGCGTGTCCTGCGCGCCCTTGCCGTCGGCGACCGGCGCCAGCTCGACCTTCGAGCCGATCGTGATGTCGGCCAGCCCGAGCACCTCCCGCCGCGCCTTGTCGCGGAAGGCCAGGTGGAAGGCGCCGGGCACGCCGGACGCGAGGTCGACCCAGGCGTCGACGAGGTGGTCGGCCACGGGCGAGCGCAGGGAGCGGCCGTTCACCCTGACGTCGATGACGCTGGAGAAGGCTATCTTGGTCATGGCGTGGTGACCTCCTCGGCCGCGGGCAGGATGAGTTCGGTGCCGGGGGTGAGCCGCGCCGGGTCGTCGATGCCGTTGGTCTCGGCGATGGTCCGCCAGGCGGCGGCGTCGCCGTACTCGCGCCAGGCCAGCGACTGCAGGGAGTCGCCGGCGACCAGCCGGTGCACGCGGCGCGCGGTGAGGGCGCCCGAGGTCGGGTTCTGTCCCGCGGTCCTGGTCGGGATCTCGTGCAGGCGCAGCTGGCAGGTGGCCCGGATCGGCATTCCGGACGTGCCGAAGACGGTGTACTGGGCCTCCACCGACTCGACGTAGGCGGTGAACCTGGCCGTCCTGAACGACCCCCACTCGAAGACCACCCAGGGCGTGGAGGGCTGCTTCGCCGCCAGGCTCATCGACGTCACCTCGCAGCAGGAGAACAGCGACTCCACCATCTTCATGACGTCGTTGCTGTCCGGGTCGTCGGAGCGGTCGAGGAACACCGTCACGTTCAGCTCGCGCGGTTCGGGCCCCATGAACTCCGGCAGCACCCCGTCGCGCACCGCCGCCGCGGGCGTGGAGTTCCACTGCGCGCGGCGGGTCAGCGCGAGCTGGGAGGGGTTGAACTCGAAGCTGAAGGACTTGATCAGCGGGCCGGGGGTGGTGCTGTGCCCGAGCGGCGGCTCGTGGATGACCAGCATGGCGTGGACCAGGCTGCCGATGGCGTCGGCGACCTTGTTGCTCGCCTTGTTCCACTTGTGGTCCATCGAGTTCTCGAACTTCGACATCGCTACTCGCCCTCCACGTCGGTGAAGCCGTGGTGCGCGATCTCCAGGACCTCGGTGGCGACGCCGGGGCTCGCCGGGTCGAGCGTCGGCCCCTGCCAGCGCACCGGCACCACGTCCAGCAGGCCCCAGCGCGCGACCACCGAGCCGTCGGCGCGCAGCGCGGCGATCTCCGCGGTCGGCCGGGACACGCCGGTGGTCACCGACGAGATCCAGGCCGCCACGTTCGCCGTGCCGGCCGTCAGGGGACGGGTCAGCCGGATCGTCGAGTACGTGACGCGGGTGGGCAGTTGCCAGACGAACCCGTTGTTGCCGCCCTCCTGGTAGTGCTCCATCTCCACCTCGGAGGCGAGCCCCTCGCAACCGTTGAAGTAGCCCAGGTCCTCGCCGTCGATGGTCAGGGTGAAGAAGATCGAGGATCCCGGATCGAGATCGCTGCTCATCGCGGTCGGCCTTTCGCTTGCGGTCGGGGACCTCGCGGCCCCGCGGGTGCGGTCGGGCGGGACGCCGGCTCCTGCGGCCGGGCCGCCCGGTGCGGCCCGGCCGGTTCCGGCCGCTCGGTCACGGCCCGCGGGCGCGCGCCGCCCGTGGACCGGCCTCCGGCGCCCGGGTCCCGGTCCCCGGTCAGGGGTTCGCGGTCAGCGGCGCGCATCACGCTGCCTGCCGATGCGTTCGCGGTCGAGACGGAACTCCGTGCGCAGCAGCCGGGTCAGCGGGCCGAAGAGGCGATGGACCAGCTCGTCGGTCTGCGGCTCCGTCAGCTTACGGGGGTCGAAGCGCAGCCGCCTGGCCAGCGGCGCGCTCAACCGGTCGGCCAGGGCCTCCACTTGGCGGTCGGTGAGCCGTCGCGCGTCGAAGTCGCCGCTCACCGGCCGGCCTCGGTCGTGGTCGGCTCCGGCTCCGGCTCCGGCTCCGGCTCCGGTGTGCACGGTGCCGGAGACCGGGGTACGGCGCTGGACCTGGGTGCGGGCGGGGCTCGCGGCGGGCGGCGCGGCCGGCACGGTTGACGCGGACGGCACGGACCGCACCGGGCTGCCGAGGCCCGGCGCCGCGCCGGCCGCGGGTCTCCCCGCGGTGTGGCGCCGCACGGACAGGGCCCCGGTGCGCGCGGGCGCGCCGCCGGCCGCCGACCGCTGCACCGGCAGGGCCGCGGGCGGCGGCACCGGCAGCGGGGTCGGCGGGGCTGCGGGCGGCGCCGCCGCCGGACCGGCTGACGGGGACGGCCGGCCGGCCGTCGCCACGGGCACAGGTCCGGGTCTGGGTCTCGGGCCCGGTCCGGAAGGCACCGCACGACGCTGCACCACCGGCGCGCCGGCCGGCCGTACGGCCGTGGACGACGGATCGGGCATGGGCAGCGGGACGGGCGTGGACGGTAGGCCGGGTACGGACGCCGGGACAGGTGCGGGTGCCGGGACGGACGCGGGGGCCCGGCCGGGTGCGGGGGCCGGTCGCGCCGGGCTGCCGGGGAACGCGGGACCGGCCGGAGAAGCCGGGGAAGCGGGTGCCAGGGATACGACGGGACGGGCCGCGACGCTCGGTCCGTGCGCGGGCCGGGGCGACGCGGGCGGTTGCTGCCCCGGGCCGACTGGGCCCGGAAGGCGGCCGGGCGCGGCGGCCCCGGAGGCGGGGGAAGCGGCGGCAAGGCGCTGCACCGGCGGGACGCCGCTGCGGGACGGCCCGGTCGGCGGGCCCGTCACCGGAGCGGTCGGCGGTGCGGTGTCGAACCCGGTGCGTACGGCCGCCGCGCCACCGACCGGCGCCACGGGCATCGCGCCACCGGGCAGGGGCGCGCGCGTCGTGGCGGCGGCACCCGCCGGGGCCCCAGGTGCGGCGACTGCGGCCCTGGGCGACTTCCCGGTGCCGAGGCCGACCGCCGCGGACGCAGCCGTACGCCCCTGGGCCGGCCCGGCCGCGGGAAGCACGCCGGGGCTGCCGGCTGCCGGGCCGGGCGGCGCGGCGCTCCCGGCCGGGCTCGGGCCGGAGCCGGGGCCAGTGGCGGTGGCGGAGCCAGTGGCGGTGGCGGAGCCAGTGGCGGAGCCGGTGCCGGGCGCCGAGGCGGCGGTCGTTCGTCGCCACGGCACCGCCGCGGGGGCCGCGCCACGCTGCACGGTGGGCCCGATGGCGCTCCGTCGCGCGGCGGCGGGCTGCGTGGTGCGCTGGACCGCGGCCGGCCTGACGGCGCCGCCATGTCCGGTGGGCGCGCTTCCGCTCTGCCGGCCGGTCTGGCCCGTCTGCTGCCCGGCGGGCGCGCCGGGCATGACCGGCGTCAGGGCGGAGGCCAGGGACCGGGCCGAGGCCAGCGGAAGCGAACGCCGCGCCGAACCGTTGCCACTCCGGTCCTGCCGCGGTTCTGGCGCCGGCCCGTTCGGCACGGCGTCCTGTCCCCCGACGCCCGAAGTCTCCACGACGCCCGAAGCCTCCACGCTTCCGGCGGCTCCGGCGGCTCCGGCGGCTCCGGCAACCGGCCCGTTCGCGGCGGCGCTTCGGGGCGCCGGCGGCCGGTGACCCGAAGTGCCGCCCGCGGGACGCGCGCCCTGCTGCCGCGTGCCGCTCGTCGCGCGGTCGGCCGATCCGGAGCCCGGGGTCGCGGACGCGGACGCGCGCTGCACGCGGACGACAGGCGTCGCCGTACGCCCTGCCGGCACGCTCGATCCTGCGGGCCCGTCGGAGCCGTGGGGCGCCGCGGTCCGCCGGACGGGCACGACGGGCAGCGTGATCGCGGAACCCGTGCCGTCCGAGCCCTGGTGCGGCGCGGCCGTGACCGGTGCCTGGTCGGCGGGCGGAGCCGTGGCTGCGGCGGGCGCGACCGGGGCGCTGCCCGCGAGGGCGCGGGGGTCCGCGGCCTGTCCGGGAGCCGTCACCGCACGCTGGACCGCTGTCCGGTCGCTGCCGTGCTCCCGGGGGACGGGCTGCGCCCCGGGCCGTCCGGCGGGTCCGCCCGTGGCCGGGTCGGCCGGGGGCGGCGTGCCGCCGCCGGCCGGCGAGGGACCGGGGCCGCTCCGTGGCGTTCCGCCTGGACGCGCGGGGCCGGTGGGCCCGCCCGTCGTCGGCGTGACCGGCGTCGGCGCGCTGCCGCCCCTCGGGGAGGGGCCCGAGCCGCCCGGCGGCACGGCGCCGGGGCGTGCCGCGCCGGTCGTGCGCGGGGCGGTCGGCGTACCGCCCCGGCCACCGGCGGCCGGGGGCGGCGACGCGACCGAGCGCTGTACGGGGAGCGGGCCCGGGCCCGGCGTGGGGGACGTGCCGGCCGCCTGCTGCGACCCGGCCGGCCCGGCCGGCCCGATCGGCCGCGCGGACGGCGGGCGGGCGGGCAGAGGCGCGCCGAGCACGGGACGGGCCTGCGGGGAAGGGCCTGGCGGGCGCGGCGTCCTGCTACCGGTCGAGGGCGAGCCGAGGCCGACCTGCTCCGTGCCGGCCGCGCCGGCGGGCGTCGAGGACGGGCGCGCCCCGCCGGCGGGTGTCGAGGACGGAGGCGCCGGAGCGGCGGGTGCCGGCAGCGAAGACGGGGACGCCGGGGATGCGGCGGCTGGCGTCGAAGACGGGGACGCCGGAGCCGCGGCGGCCGACGTCGAGGACGGGGGCCGCGGGACCGAAACGCGCGCAGTTGAAGCCGACGGGGCGGCAGGTGCCGGCAGCGAAGACGAGGACCCCGGGGACGCGGCGGCCGACGTCGAGGACGGGCGCGCCGGCGCGGCGGGCCGCCCGCCTGGCGTGGGCGCGGTCGGCAGGACGCGCCGCTGGACCGCGGGCGCCGTGGTCAGCCGGGAGGTCGCGGCGGCGCGGGGCGCCCGCGCAGCCACCGGGGTGACGCGGGTGCCGGTCGGCGGGCGCACCGGCAGCGCGCTGCCGGCGCCGGAGGCACCGGCGTCCGCGCGGGTCCACGGCGTCTCCCCCGCACCGATCTCGGCGGGTTCGGCGGCGGCGCTGCTCCGCCGGGCGACCGGCAGGGCCGCCACGCGCAGGGCCGGCTGGACCTCCACCGGGCCGGCGGCCGACGGGGTCAGCGCGCCTCTGATCAGACCGCTGGGAGCGCCGTCCAGCACGGCGTGCGACAGCGTCCCGCCGAAGGAGGGGTCCTGCCAGGTGGCGAGCGAGGCGCTGAACCGCGCGTCGGCGACCGGCACCTGCCCCGGCGCGGCGGTCGTGCCGGCGAGCGGCGGCAGGGTCGACCAGCCGCGCGCCGCGCCCCGCGGCTCCGTCGTCCCGGGTCCGGCCGGACCGGCGCCGCCGGCCGCCACCGCGCCGCCGGCCGCCTCGGCGCGACCGGTCGAGGGCGCGCCGCCACCGGTGGCGGCCGGTCGCGCCGGCGCGGCCGCGGGCTCGGCCCGGCGGTCGCGGAACCTGTCGAGGAGCCCCATCAGCCCTCCGCCGCCGCGCGCTCGACGAGGGCGGCGATCTCCTGGGTGTAGCGCCGCCGGTCACGGTGTTCGAGGTCCAGGATGTCCTCCAGGCTCCAGTGGAAGTGGTAGGCGACGTACGCGATCTCCTCGTGGATCCGGTCGGTCGCGTACGTCACGATTCCCCCAGGCGGCTCCCGCCGAGTTCCACCTCGAAGGGCTGCTCGCAGTGCGGGCAGGTGACCCCGGCCCTGGTGTGGCCCTCGGCGTTGACCTGCCGGTAGAAGTCCTGGAGGAAGGCCAGGTCGGAGGCGAACATGTTCTCCACCACGCCGTCGTGCACCAGGGGCAGCGTGCCCAGGCGGGTGATGACGCGGCCGAGCAGCACCACCGACAGGTAGGCCGGGTTCTCCTGGACGCGGACGTCCCGCAGCGGGATCAGCTCGTCGCGCGCGGTGGCCAGCCGCATGGTCCCGGTGCGGTGGACGGTGCCGGACTGGTCGACGTAGCCGCGCGGCAGCTCGAACTCGAACTCCGTGCGCAGCGACTGCCGTTCGGGCGCCGCCGGGGGCGGTGGGGCGGCTGCCTCGACCACGGTCTCGGGCGCGGCGGCTGCCGCCGGCCCGTCCGCCCCGCCCGGCGGTGCGGGCGCGGCGGACGGGCGGGTGGGCGTGCGGCGCATTACTCGATGACCAGTTCTTCGTAGGTGATCGACACGGTCTCGGTGAGGGCCGACGCCTCGCCGGCCTTGACCGCGCTGGGCTCGACCTTGTGGCACCAGGCGTTGCGCAGGTGGTAGCGGAGCACCGGCTGGTTCGTGGTGTCCATGAAGATGATCGTGGCGTTCTTGCGGGCCGTGGCCATCTGGCCGGCGATCGAGTCGTTGATCCACTGGGTGAACGCGCTGGAGCCGTTCGCACCGCGCACGACGGTGACCGCCCCGGCCTTCTTCACGCCGGGCATCTTCTTCGTCACCGGCACGCCCTGCGCGGACACCTGCTGGTATTCGATGACGTCCTGTTCCATGGTCAGACCGCTGACCTCGTGCAGGAACTCGACCATGACACCGTCGATCTGGATGCCGAAATTGTGTGATGTGAGGGTGTCACCGGGCTGGCTGGTCATGAGGCGCTGTCTGTCCTTCTGCTCACTGCGTACCGATGTGACGGGCGATGTACTGCGATGTGCTCACTGCCGGACGCCGCCGCCGGCGGCCGGTCCGCCGCCGTTGGGCGTGCCCGATCGGGAGCACGGGGGGCGGGCTACTCCTCCAGCTCGCCGCTGCCGCTGGAGAACTGCGCCAGCCGGAAGATCACGAACTCGGCCGGCTTGACGGGCGCGATGCCGATCTCGCAGACGACGCGTCCGAGGTCCACCGACTCCTGCGGGTTGCTCTCGGCGTCGCACTTGACGTAGAAGGCCTCCTCGGGGCGCGAGCCGAAGAGCGCGCCGTTGCGCCACTCGTTGACGAGGAACGCCGAGACGTTGCGCCGGATGCGGGCCCACAGAGCCTGGTCGTTGGGCTCGAACACCACCCACTGGGTGCCGATCAGGATCGACTCCTCCAGGTAGTTGAAGTACCGGCGGATGTTGACGTAGCGCCAGGCCGGGTCGGAGGACAGGGTGCGGGCGCCCCACACCCGGATGCCGCGGCCGGGGAAGGACCTGATGCAGTTGACGCCGATCGGGTTGAGCAGGTCCTGCTCGCCGCGGGTGATCTGGTTCTCCAGGTCGACGGCGCCGCGCACGACTTCGTTGGCCGGGGCCTTGTGCACACCGCGCTCGAAGTCGTTGCGGGCCCAGATGCCCGCGACGTGGCCGCTCGGCGGGACCATGCGGGCCTGGCCGGTGGCCGGGTCGAAGACCTTGATCCACGGGTAGTAGAGGGCCGCGTACTTGGAGTCGTAGCCCGCGGTCTCCTGCCGCCACACCCGCACGTCACGGGCGTTCAGACCGGGCGGCGGGTCGATGACGGCGACCCGGTCGCCCATCAGTTCGCAGTGCGCGATCAGCCCGAGCTGGACGGCCTTGACCGCCTCCAGGTCGATCGCGCCGCTCTGGTAGGCGGCCATCAGGTCCGGCACGGCGACCATCGAGATCTCGTCGACGGCCTCCAGGCCGCCGAAGCCGGTGCGGTCGGCGGAGTCGCCGAGGTACTCGGCCGGGCCGGGGTGGCCACCGGACGCCTGCTCGACCGGGAGGGCGGCGGGCGCGGCGGCGGGCGCGGGGGCGGCGAGCGCCACCGTCTGGTTGTCCGGCCTGGCCAGCTGCGCGGCCGGAGCCGCCTCCTCCACGCTGATCAGCTTCGAGCGCTCGTTGACCTGGGTGACCACGTAGCTGCGGCCCTGCTTCTTCGCGGACACGTCGAAGGTCTCGACGGTCTTGTCGCCGTCCTTGACCAGGAGCCGGAACCGCTCCGCGGGCCCGTCGCCCTGCGCGTCGGCCACCTCGACGCTGAGCGCGCCGGTGCTGCCCGCGGCGAGCGCGCGCACCGTGAACGTCCCCAGTTCGGCGGGGGCGCCCGGCAGCGCCGGCGGGCCGGCCGGGGCCGGGGCCGCGGCGGAGATCTCGGCGTCCTGGCCCTCCCCGGCGGGCGCGCCGCCGACGCGCACGACGTACGCGGCCGAACCGCCGTTGTTGAAGAAGCCGTAGACGGAGTGCGCCAGGTAGTAGCCGTCGGTGAACTCACCGAAGGCGGCCACGTACTGGGACCAGTTGGTCACCAGCGTCGGCCGGTTGAGCGGACCGGTCGGGGCGAGGCCGACGAAGGCCGCCACGGAGGTGCCCACGCCCTCGATCGGGCGCGAACCGCTGGCGACCTCCTCGACGTAGACGCCCGGCGACAGATACGACGGCATGTTCTGCTCTCCTCGCGGGTATGACTCAGTGACTCGTTCCACATTCGTCGGGTGGTCGCGCTCCCAGAAGGGCCTTGGGTACCTTTCCGGGGGCAGCGCCTCCTGCCCGGAAGGGCGGTCGATCTGCCCGAAGGGCGCCGTGCGAGGGTGCCCCGGGGCCTGCGACACCGCGGCGCCGCTCGCCGTAGCGTCGGCTCATGAGTCTGTGGACCTCCCTCGAACCCGCCTCGGCCACCGTGGACCCGGGCGGCAGCACCACCGTGCGGCTGCGGTTGCGCAACACCGGCGACGTCGTCGACGAGTACCGGTTCGTACCGGTCGGCGACCTGGCCCCGTGGACGACCGTGGAGCCCCAGGTCCTCCGGCTCTACCCCGGCACGACCGGGACCGTGGAGCTGACCTTCGCCCCGCCGCGCACCCCGGACGCCGCGGCGGGACCGACCCCGTACGGCGTGCAGATCGTCCCGACCGAGCACCCGCAGGCCACCACCGTGCCCGAGGGCGCCATCACGGTCACCCCGTTTACCGAGGTGCGGGCCGAGCTCGTCCCGCCGGTCGTCAAGGGCCGCTTCCGCGGCCGGCCCGGCTGGCCGTCGACAACCTTGGCAACGTCAAACTCACCGCCTCCGTCGGCGGCAGCGACAACGGCGACCAGCTCGGCTACGACATCCACCCGGCCAACGTCCAGATCCCGCCCGGCCGTGCCGCCTTCGTCAAGGCGACGCTCAAGCCCCGGCAGACGATCTGGGCCGGCGCCAAGCAGTCCCGGCCCTACACCCTCACCGTGCACCGCTCCGGCGCCGAACCGCTGCCCGTGCAGGGCACGTACGTCCAGCCCGGGCTGCTGCCGCGCTGGATCGGTGTGCTGCTCAGCATGCTGATCGCGCTGGCCCTCGCCTTCGCGATGATCTGGATCGCCTACCGGCCGTCGGTGAGCAGCAAGGCCACCGAGTTCAACGAGGTGGCCGCCGCCACGCTGTCCCCGCCGCCCCCGTCCACGCCGCCGGCGACCCAGGCGCCGCCCACGACCACGCCGCCGCAGACCCAGGCGCCGCAGACGCCGCAGACCCAGGCGCCGCGGACCCAGGCGCCCAAGAGCGGCGGTGGCGGGGCCAAGAAGCCACCCGCGGACGACAAGTTCAAGAACGTCATGCTGAGGAACGGGACGACGCAGAAGTGCGCCGCGCCCGCCTTCGCCACCGGGTCCTCGGGCAGCCCGGTCAGCCAGTACACCTGCGCCGCGAACCCCGCCAAGGTCAACCAGGTCTACGACCTCGACACCGTGGCCAAGGGCCAGGGGCCGGGCAACGCCGATCTGGTCCAGCTCCGCAACATCACCACCGGCTACTGCATCGATCCGTCCGGCACCGGCGCCGCCGACCTCACCTCCCCCCTGTACGAGAGCGCGTGCACCAGGTCGCTGACCGACAACCAGCTGTGGTACCTGGTCGAGCGGCCCAACAGCGGCGGCCTGTACTGGATCCGCAACTACGCGAGCAACGGGCTGTGCCTGGACGTCGCCGGTTTCGCGAACAAGGGCGAGGACGCGGGCGACGGCAAGAACCTCACCCTGTACACCTGCAGCGACGACGACGACCAGGGCTGGTACCTGGTCAAGCCCGACAACGGCTGAGACCCGCGGGCCTCACAGTCCCAGGTCGCCGGGGACCAGGCGGCCCGCCTTGCGGTACTCGCGGCGGGCCCCGGCCACCAGGTCGGCGGTGGTGACCGGTTCGCCGCGGCCGGCGGCCGCGTAGGCCGCCGTCACCACCGCGCTGCGGATCGACCCGCCGGCCAGCTCGAACTCCGCCGCGCAGACCGCCGGGTCCACGTCCTCCTCGCACGGCACGTGGACCAGGCTGTGCCGCCACAGGGCCAGCCGCTGCCCGGCGTCCGGGAAGGGGAAGTCGACGACGAGGTCCAGGCGCCGGGTGAAGGCGTCGTCGATGTTCGCCCGCAGGTTGGTGGTGAGCAGGGCGATGCCGTCGAACGCCTCCAGGCGCTGCAGCAGATAGGCGCTCTCCATGTTGGCGTAGCGGTCGTGGGAGTCCTTGACCTCCGAGCGCTTGCCGAAGATGGCGTCGGCCTCGTCGAAGAGCAGCACCGCGTCCGTGCTGTCGGCCTCGGTGAAGATGCGCTCCAGGTTCTTCTCGGTCTCGCCGACGTACTTGTCGACGACCGAGGAGAGCTGGACGACGTACAGGTCCAGTCCGAGGTCGGCGGCCACCACCTCGGCCGACAGCGTCTTGCCGGTGCCCGACTCCCCGGCGAACAGCGCGAGCACGCCCCGGCCGCGGCCGCCGCCGGCACTGAGCCGCCAGTCGCCGAGGACGCGCTCGCGGTAGCGGGCGCGCAGCGCCAGTTCCCGCAACTGTTCCAGGCGTTCCTCGGGCAGCACCAGGTCGTCCCAGCCGACCGCGGGCCGGATCCGCCGGGCGTGCTGCTCCAGGCCGGAGGCGGACTGCCGGCGGGCGGCGGCCCGCACATGGCCGGCGGTCAGCGCGGCGCCCTCGAACGCCGCCAGCTCGACGGCGGTGCGCGCCGCGCGGGCGATCCGGTCGCCGCCGAGGCGGTAGGGGGCGACGGTGGCGGCCAGGTCGAACCCCGGCTGCTGCTCCGCGCCCAGGCCCAGGGCCGCCGCCCAGGCGTCCGCGGCGGCCGACGGCGCCCAGGGCACGTCCAGCACCAGCGGATCGCGCTCGCACCACTGCGCGTCGTACGGCGCCGGCCCGGCGAACACCACCGGCACGTCCGGCACCATGAGCGCCCGGATCAGCGGGCCCGGCCGGTCGGGCAGCGGCGACACCACGATCGCGCAGCCCCGCAGCCGGGCCTCGCGCAGCAGTTCCGCCACCGGGCCGTACCGGTCGGCGCCGTGGTGGTCCGCCGGTTCCTGGCCCTGTGTGCCGGCAGCGGCGCGGTCGGCCGGAGCGGGGGTGAAGTGCAGGGCGTCGCGGCCGGCGGCGTGCAGCGCGGCGGCGGCGCACAGCAGGCCGTCGCCTTCCCGGCGCTCTCGCAGGTAGACCGCCCGCGCGCCGGTGGCGAGGTACGCGGCGAGCCGCGGCGCCGGCGACCCGGCGGGCTGCACGTGGGCGAGGGGTCCGCGGGTGTCCAGACGCCGCACGTAGCCGTCGAGTGCGGCGTCCGGGCCGTCGCCGCCGAGCAGGTGGTCGACCAGGCGGTCCGGGACCCGCAACGAGCGGCTGAGGAAGGGGCGTTCGGGCTCCTCCACCAGCAGCAGGCCGAGCGCGGTCAGCGGCGCCGTGCGGTGGAAGCGTTCCCGCGCCGCGGCACGCGACGGCGCCAGGCCGCACAGGTCGAGCGCCAGTCCGACGGTGGCCCGCCGGCGGCTCACGTCGTCGTTCAGGTACCCGTACAGCGGCTCGAAGCCGCGGTCGAGATCCGGGGCGAGCGCGATGAGCAGGATGTCGACGTCCAGCGCGGTCAGCCCCAGGCGCAGCGCGAGCCGGCGCAGCCGGTCGCCCGACGCGGCGTCGGGCTTCTCGTCGTCCGCGTGGGGCGCTTCCTCCGACACCGGTGTGCCGACCGCGGGCCGGCCGTCCGCGGCGAACCGGGGGGCGGCTTCGCGCGCCAGGTGGTGCCGGACGGCGGCGTCGTCGAGGTACAGGCCGCGCAGCGGGTCGGCCGCGGTCGGGTCGCCCGCGCTGTTCCGCTCCACGAGCGCGGCGACCCGCGCGCGCAGCCGGGCCAGCCGGGCGAGCAGCACGCTTTCGGCGTCCTGGGACGCGGCGTCGGGATCGGCGGAGCCGAGGTGCGCAGCGTCGGGGTGCGCGGTACCGGCGGGCGGATCGGCCGGGTCGGCGGTGGGGCCGCCGGTGCCGGCCGGCGCCGTGCCGGCCGGCACCGTGCTCGCCTCGGGCGAAGTGCCCAGGGTGCCGGTCATCGGGCCGCCCCGGGCCGGATCGGCGCGCCGGGCACGCGGGCCGGCCCGTCGCCCGGCTCCGACGCGCCGGCCGTCAGGTGCCGCGCCTGGTGGGCGCGTTCGCCGTCCTCCAGGGGCCCGTCGAGCTCCCTGGCCCGTACCACCGCGCCCTCGGTGACCGGCGGTCCGGCGTCGTAGTCGGGGTAGGCCGGGAACGGCACGGTGACGACGATGTCCAGGGAGGGTTTGAGGCCGCCGCCGAGCGCGGACCAGATCTCGGCGAGCGACCGCGCCTCGGTCTGGACGCCGGAGACGGCCAGCGGCACGCTCAGGCCCAGCGCGGCCAGGGCGCCGGGCAACTCGTCGGGCGCCAGAAGTTCGTGCGGCAGCAGGGTGGCCAACGCCGCCGAGAGCAGTCGGTGTTCGTCCTCCGGCTGCTTGGTCCAGGCGGTGACCAGGTACGACAGCCGGAACCAGCGCGGCGGTCTGCGCCGGCGCACGACCACCCCGCGCTCGTCGCGGACCTCCGCTAGCCCGCGCTCGCGCCGGTGGACGTCCTCGCGGATGTCGTAGAGGTAGACGTCGAAGGCGGGCGCGTTCTGGCGGGCCGCCCAGTCTCGGGTCGGCGGGTCGAAGGCGATCTTGACGTCGGCGCCGGCCAGGGCGCCGCCTTCCAGCAGGCCCTTCAGGAGGCTGTCCACTTCGTGGATCACGAGATGTATCCCTCCCGCAGGGCGTATGCGACGGCGTGCGTGCGGTTGCGCAGCGCGAGCCGGGTGGTCAGACCTTGCATGATGTTCTTGACGGTCCGTTCGGAGTACGAGAGTTTCACGGCGATCTCGGCGGTGCCCAGCCCGTCGGCGGCCAGGCGCAGGACGTCGGTCTCGCGCGGCGACAGGCCGGACGGCTGCACGCCCGACGGCCGGACGGCGACCGTCCGCAGGCTGCCGACCTGGCTGATCAGCCGGCCGAGCAGGTCGGACGGCAGCTCCCCCTGGCCGCGGTGTGCGGCGCGCACCGCCCTCAGCAGCCGCTGCGAGGTGGCTTCGTGGCGCCAGACGATGGCCCCGACGCCCAGTTCGAAGACGTCGAGGATGTCCGCCTCGCGGATCTGGCTCACCACCAGGACCGGCCGCAGGCTGCTCTGGCGCACGACGCGTCGCAGCCACGTGAGCGAGGCCGGGTCGGGCGAGTCGGCGAGCAGCAGGGCCACTCCTTCCTTCGGCGCGTCGGCCTCCTCGACGAGGTCCACCACGGGGTGCTGCCGTAACTGGCTGATCACCCCCTCCCGCGAGATCGGGTCCGGGGCGTGGACCACGACCGGAATCCGCTGGCCGGGTTCCAAGGGGATGGATTGTGAAGAGTCGTGCAAGTTCCCTCCCATGACGTCCCCGGCGGCGCACCCCCGTGTGGCGACCAACCCCCTCGTCGTGATCGCCGCCGCCGCCGAGTCCTTATGACTGTTGATGACGTCAACTTACGGTCTCCGGTTCCGTCTGGTGCCACTTGCGTCAGTGACGCGCCCCACGTCCCACGCGTACCACCGACGCCGCGTCGAGCGCGTCGCCGCGCCCGGCCGCCCCCGGGCGCCCCCCTGGGCGCCCCTGGCCGCCCTCGGCGCCCTCCGGCCGCCCTCACCCGATCGGCCGTCGGGCTGCCGCCGTGCGCGGCACCGATGCCCTACGACCGCGACGCAAATACTGAGAAAAGGTGCTGAAACGGGAGACACTTGTCACTCGTGGTCACCTGTGCTCGAATTCCGTCCGCGGATCGGGCGTGTTCGTGCGACGAGAGGACAGCCCGATGCGTTTCGCCCGCCCGGCTCCCCCGTGGATCCCGGTCCCTCCTCCGCGGACCGGCGCATGATGACGTTCCGTCAGGGACCGTGCGTCAGCGGGCCTGACGAGCGGACGGCGGCCGAGGGGTCCGCGGCCGAGGACACGGCGGCCGAGGGGGCGGCCGACGCGGGGGACCGCGATCCGACGTCCGCCGTCGCGCACACGCTGCGGGAGGTGCTGGACAGACGGGTCGCCGAGGCGTCCGCGCTCGACAAGGTCGTCGCCGACGACCTCGCCCGGGGGCTCGCCGACTTCGCGTTGTCCGGCGGGTCCAGGCGGCGGGCCGCCCTGGTGTGGTGGGGCTGGCGGGCCTGCGGCGGCGGCGCGGCGGCCGACGGGCGCGACGAGGGTGCGCGGGAACGCCCGGTCGAGGGCCCGGAGGCCCCGGATCCGGGCGCGGCGACCCCGGAGATGGGCGCGGCGGGCGCGGAGGCCCCGGAGGCCCGGGCCGACGACAGCGGCCCTGCGGACGGCGCGCGCCCCGGACCGCGCGCCGTCCTGCGTGTCGCCGCCGCGCTGGAGCTCATCCAGTGCTGCGCGCTGATCCACGACGACGTGATGGACGGGTCGCCGACCCGGCGCGGACGCCCGGCGGTGCACGTCGCGCTCGCCGGACGGCTCGGCGGCCGTCCGCCGTCCGGGCCGGACGGCGCGGCCGCGTTCGGCCGGTCGGCGGCGGTGCTGGCCGGGGACCTCGCGCTGGCGTGGGCCGACGACCTGCTGGCCGAGACCGCGCTCCCCGAGCCCGTACGCGGCGAGGTGCAGGCCGTGTGGCGCGCCATGCGGACGGAGATGGTCGCGGGCCAGTACCTGGACCTGCTCGGCCAGGCGGCCGGCCCGGGCGGCCGGGACCCCGGCGAGCCGGACGGCGCGCTGCGCACCGCCGTGCTCAAGAGCGGTCTGTACAGCGTGGAGCGGCCGCTGTCGCTCGGCGCGGCCCTGGCGGGCGCCGCTCCCCGGGTCCGCCGCGCGCTGGGCGCCGCGGGACGCAGCGCCGGTCTGGCCTTCCAACTGCGCGACGACCTCCTCGGGGTGTTCGGCGACCCGCGGGTCACCGGCAAGCCCTCCGGGGACGACATCCGCACCGGCAAGGCCACCCATCTGGTCGCCGTGGCCCGCGAGCGGGCCCGCCGGGCCGGCGACCGGGAGAGCCTCGGCGTGCTCGACGAGGCGCTCGGCGACGGCGGGCTGTCGCCGGCCGGACTGGAGCGGGTGCGCGAGGTGCTCGTCGCCACCGGCGCCCGCGCCGCGGTGGAGGCGCACATCGGCCGACTGGCCGCCGCGTGCACGGCCGCGCTGGAGGCCGCGCCGCTCGAACCGGCGGCCCGCGCCCGCCTGCTGAGCGTGCTCCGGGCCGCCGCCGGGCACCCCGCTCCCCCGGAGGACACGCGATGACGCGCACCGTCCCCGGCCGTACGGACCATGTGGTGGTGATCGGCGCCGGCCTGTCCGGGCTGGCGGCCGCGCTGCACCTGCTCGGCGCGGGCCGCCGGGTCACCGTGGTGGAGCGGGACGCCGCGCCGGGCGGCCGGGCCGGGCGGCTGGACCTGGGCGGCTACCGCTTCGACACCGGTCCCACCGTGCTGACCATGCCGCACCTGCTGGCCGAGGCGCTCGCGGCGGTCGGCGAGTCGCCGGACGCCCGGCTGGAGCTGGTCGAGCTGCACCCGGCTTACCGGGCCCGGTTCGCCGACGGCAGCAGCCTGGACGTGCACACCCGGCCGGAGGCCATGGAGGAGGCGGTGCGCGCGTTCGCCGGCCCGGCCGAGGCGGCCGGCTACCGGCGGCTGCGGACCTGGCTGGAGCAGTTGTACCGGGTGCAGATGCGCCGGTTCATCGACGCGAACGTCGACTCGCCGCTGCACCTGCTCCACCCGGACCTGGCCCGGCTCGCCGCCCTGGGCGGCTTCGGGCGGCTCGACGCGCGGATCGGCCGGTTCCTGCGCGACGAACGGCTGCGCCGCGTCTTCTCCTTCCAGGCGCTGTACGCCGGGGTCCCGCCGGCCCGGGCGCTGGCCGCCTACGCCGTGATCGCCTACATGGACACCGTCGCCGGGGTGTACTTCCCGCGCGGCGGCCTGCACGCGGTGCCCCGCGCCCTGGCCGGCGCGGCGCGGGACGCGGGCGCCGAGCTGCTGTACGGCCAGGAGGCGGTGCGGCTGGAACGCGGCGCGGCGGGCCGGGTCACCGCCGTGCACACCACCGGCCGGCGCATCCCCTGCGACGCGGTCGTGCTCAGCTGCGAACTCCCGCACGCCTACCGGCTGCTGGGGCGGACCCCGCGGCGGCTGCTGCGCCTGCGCCGTTCGCCGTCCGCGGTCGTCCTGCACGCGGGAACGGACCGGACCTGGCCCGAACTGGGCCATCACACGCTGTCCTTCGGCGACGCCTGGAGCAGCACCTTCCAGGAGCTGACCGCGACCGGTCGCCTGATGAGCGACCCGTCCCTGCTCATCACCCGGCCCACCGCCCACGACCCGTCGCTCGCCCCGCCCGGCCGGCACGTCCACTACGTGCTCGCGCCCTGCCCCAACACCGACATCGGCCCCGGCGCCGCCGACTGGCGCGCGCTCGGGCCCCGCTACCGCGACCGGATCATCGCCGAGCTGGAGCGCCGCGGTCTGGACGGGCTGGGCGCGGCGATCGAGCGGGAGAGCCTGTTCACCCCGGCGCACTGGACCGAGCAGGGCCACATGGCCGGCACGCCCTTCTCACTGGCCCACACCTTCGGCCAGACCGGTCCCTTCCGCCCCGCCAACCTGGTGCGCGGGACCGAGAACGCGGTGCTCGCCGGCTGCGGCACCACCCCGGGGGTGGGCGTGCCGACGGCGCTCATCTCCGGCAAGCTCGCCGCCGCCCGCATCACCGGGCCCGCCGCGGCCGACCGTACCGGCGCCGCCCGCGGCGGCGCCGCCTCCGTCCGACCTCCCGCCCGGAAGGGGCCGGCATGACCCGACACGAACTCGACGCCGCGGGCATCCACGACCCGCGGCTGCGCGCCGCTTACGTGCGGTGCCGCGCGCTCAACGCCCGGCACGGACGCACCTACTTCCTGGCCACCCGGCTGCTGCCGGCCGACCGCAGGCCCGCGGTGCACGCGCTGTACGGCTTCGCCCGCCGGGCCGACGACATCGTGGACGACCTCGGCCGCACCGCCGGTCCGGCCGCCCGCGAGGCCGCCCTGCGGCGCCTGTCCGACGCTCTGAGCGCCGAGCTGGCCGCGTCCCCCGCGCAGCCGCCGACGGCCGACCGGACGCCGAACCCGTCGGAGGGCCGGCCGCGGAACGAGCCGGGGGACCCGGCGGGGAGCCGGCCGGACGACCCGCCGGAGGACCCGCCGGAGGACCCGTCGAACCCGCCGGAGGACGACCCGGTGGTGCGCGCGCTGGCCGACACCGCCCGCCGTTACGCCATCGACCCCGCGCACTTCACGGACTTCCTGGCGTCCATGCGGGCCGACCTGAGCGTGTCCGACTACGCCGACTTCCCGGCGCTGCGGCGGTACATGCACGGCTCCGCGGCCGTCATCGGCCTGCAGATGCTGCCGGTCCTCGGCCATGTCGTGCCCCGGCCGGAGGCGGAACCCCACGCGGCGGACCTGGGCGTGGCGTTCCAGATGACCAACTTCCTTCGCGACGTCGGCGAGGACCTCGACCGCGGGCGCGTCTACCTGCCCGCCGACCTGCTCGCCGCGCACGGGGTGGACCGGGCGAGGCTGGAGTGGAGCCGGGCCACCGGCCGGCGGGACCGGCGCGTCACCGCGGCGCTGCGCGACTTCGCCGCGGCGACCCGGGGCTTCTACGGCCGCGCGCTGCCCGGGATCGCCATGCTCGATCCGGTGTCCCGGCCGTGCGTCCGCACCGCGTTCGTGCTCTACGGCGGCATCCTCGCCGCGGTCGAGCGCGACGGCTGGTCGGTGCTGCACCGCCGCTCCGCCGTCCCGCGCCGGGTCCGGCTGTCGGTGGCCCTCGACGGCCTGGCCCGGGTCGGCGCGGCCCGTATTCGGGCCGCCCGGGCCGAGCGGCGGCCCGTCGCGGCGCCGGAGGCGGCGTGACCGGGGCCGCGCCGCGCCGCCGTGGGGTGCCGCTGCGCCTGCACCGCCGGCCGGTGCCGTGGGAGGGGCAGCGCCCCACCTGGCGCGAGGCCCGTCCCGGTCTGATCGCCGGCGCCCTGAAACGCGCCCAGGACCGGCCCTCCGGCAACTGGTACGTGCTCGCCGCGTCCTCGGCGGTGACCGCCGGCCGTCCCTTCGCACGGACCGTGGCGGGCGTCGAGGTGGTCGCCTGGCGCGACGCGGCCGGGCGGCTGCTGGCCGGTCCGGGCGCCTGCCCGCACCTGGGCGCGCCGCTGAGGGACGCCCGGGTGAGCTGCGGCGCGCTGGTCTGCCGCTGGCACGGCCTGGCGCTCGACGGCCGGCCCGCGCCCGGCTGG
Organism: Actinacidiphila sp. DG2A-62; assembly: GCF_035825295.1. Classification (NCBI taxonomy): domain Bacteria; kingdom Bacillati; phylum Actinomycetota; class Actinomycetes; order Kitasatosporales; family Streptomycetaceae; genus Actinacidiphila; species Actinacidiphila sp. DG2A-62. Next base: position 7,442,892 of record NZ_JAYMGI010000002.1, on the reverse strand, counting down.
TCGCCGCTGCCCGCCCATGACGACGGGGTGCTCGCGTGGGTGCGGCTGGACGCGTCCGGCGGCGAGGAGCCGCTCGACCGGCCGGTGCTGCCCGCGCGCCCCGCGGCCGCCGCGACGCTCGCCGCCGTGCACGACGTGTCGGGGGTGTGCGAGCCGGCCGACGTGCTCGCCAACCGCCTGGACCCCTGGCACGGCGCCTGGTTCCACCCCTACTCGTTCGTCGACCTGACGGTGGAGGAGCCGGCGCACGAGGACGCGTTGGCCGTGCGGGTGTCCTTCCGGCTGACCCGGCGGATCGTCGTCCCGGTCCGGGCCGTCTTCACCGCGCCCGAGCCCCGTACGGTCGTCATGCACATCACCGACGGCGAGGGCCGCGGTTCGTCCGTCGAGACGCACGCCACGCCGCTGGGCCGGGACCACCGGGGACGTCCGCGCACCGCCGTGATCGAGGCGGTGCTCGCCACCTCCGACCGGCCGGGCTTCGCCGTCGCGCGCGCCGCCGCCCCGGTCCTGCGCCCTGTCGTGCGGGCCGCCGCGGCGCGGCTGTGGCGGGACGACCTCGCCTACGCCGAACGCCGCCACGCCCTGCGGGCCGAGGGCCGCTTCCCCGGGTGACGCCTCGTCGCATTCTCTCGGGGGCCGGGCGGCCCCCGGCAGCGCCGCCCCGGGGCGGGGTTCAGCGCGGGGACAGGACACGGGACAGGGCGCGCAGCGCACCGCTGCGGCCGCGGGCCGGCACGGTCCACAGGGTCTGCCCGCGCACGCCCCACCGGGCGAGCAGCGCGTTCGCGGCGAGGAACCCGGAGGTCGCCGCGCGCTCCATCAGGGCGACCGGCTGCCCGGTGCGGACCAGGTCCCCGGCCAGCACCACCGCGGGGTCCTCGGTGAGGACGCCCGGTCGCCGCCGGTGACCGCCCACCGGGAACAGCGGGCAGTCCTCCCGCCACTCGTGCCGGGCGTCGACGACGCGGGCGCCGCGGGTCTCCGGGTAGACGCGGCGCAGCTCCTCCCGCACCCGCCGCTGGACAGCCGCGCGGTCGGCGGCCGGCTCGACGGCGTAGGCGTGCAGTTCGACCACCGACCCTCCGGTCGCGGCGGCCCAGCGCGCCGCCTCGCCCTCCCAGCGGTTCAGGACGCTGACGTTGTCCAGCGGACCGTACCCGCTGGTGCCGAGGAACCCGGCCCGCTCGCCGGCGACCGGGCGGTCCAGCCACAGCCGGGACACCAGGAACGGCGGCGCGGTGCGCAGCGCGGCCACGTCCCGCCGCCACCGCGGGCCGCCGAGGCCGGGCGAGCCGGCGACGACCGCGCGCAGGCCGCCGGTGTCCAGCGCGAGCACCACCGCGTCGTAGACGGCGCCGTCCACCGCGACCCGGCCGTCGCCCAGCGGCCGGACCGTCCGCACCGGCGCCGCGCAGCGCAGCCGCGCGCCGAGTTCGGTCAGGTACCCCGCCAGCGGCTCCCACAGGGCTTGCGGGAACGGCTCGGCCTGCACGTCGAAGAGCAGGCCCTCGGACGAGCCGAGGAAGTAGATGTGGAACATCAACGCCAGTTCGGCGGCGGACAGTTCGTCCGGATCGGCGAAGAAGCTGCGGGAGAACACCTCGAAGGCCAGGTGCCGGGCGGCGGCGGGGAAGCCGATCGCGTCGAGGAACGCGCTCGCGCTGGTGCCGTCCAGCCGTTCGTGGACCTCGGGCACCCGCACGTCCATCAGCGGCAGCGCCGCCCGCGCCTTGACGGCCGCCAGGTCCCGCAGGGCGAACGACGGGCTGCGCGCGACGAATCCCAGCGCGCTCCACGGCGGGGTGCGGGGCACCTTGGCGAAGCTGTCGCGCAGCCCGCCGGCGTGCCACAGCGGGTAGTCCGGCAGCGCGGTCAGCATGCCCAGCCCGGGGTCCGCGCGGCGCAGCAGGGCCCGCAGGTTGTAGTACTGGCGGAAGAAGGCGTGGAAGCCGCGGCTCATGGTGACCGCCGTGCCGTCGGACAGCACGGTCGGCCAGCCGGCCAGCCGGCCGCCGAGTTGCGCCTCGCGTTCCAACAGGGTGACGCGGGCGCCCCGTTCGGCCAGACCGGTGGCCGCCGCGAGCCCCGCGATGCCGCCTCCGACGACGGCGACGAGGGGCGGGTCCTCGGCGTCCAGGCGCGGCCGGCCGGGCGCGGCGGGCAGCACCTCCGCCCGGCGGTCCCGCCCCGGGCCCGCGGGGCCGGCACCGCGGCCCGCGACGAGGCCGGCGGAGCGCCGCACGGCAGCCGTCCGGCTCGCGCTCAGGGGCCGGCGGGGCGGCGTGCGGCTCACCGCGCCGCCGTCCGCGTCGCCCCCGCCGCGGTGCGCGCGCGGACCGACGGCGCGCGGCCGACGAAGGTGTGCACGATGCCGGTCGACCAGCCCGGCATGGGCAGCGCCCGCACGTCGCGGAAACCGGCCGCCGCCACGCGTCCGGCGAACGCGCCCGCGGTGTCGAACTCCAGCACGCTGCGGCGCAGGTAGCGGTAGAGGCCGCGGTCGCCGGCGAGCGCGCCGGCGGGTTCGACGACGGCCGCGCAGACCGCCCGCCACACCGCCCGGTGGGCCGCCCGGCCGCTCAGCGTGTACTCGTGCACCGCCAGCCGGCCGCCGGGGACGAGCAGGTCGCGCGCCGTGGCCAGGCCCGCGTCGGGGTCGGCGAGGTTGCGGAACAGGTAGGCGGCGAACACCGCGTCGAACGGTCCGGTGACCGCGGCCTCGGCGAGCCGCTCGACCGGGGCGTGCACGAAGGTCACGCCGGCCGGCCAGCGCTTGGCGGCGGCGCGGGCGAGCATCCCGGCCGAGGCGTCCATGGCGACGATCTCGGCGTCGGGGGCGGCGGCGAGCAGCGCCTTGGTGGACGCGCCGGTGCCGCAGCCCAGGTCCAGCAGCCGCAGTCCGGCGCCCCGTCCGGGCAGGGCCAGTCGGCGCGCGGAGCGTCTGAGGTCGGCGCGGTAGCCGGGGTTGACGGCGGTGAGCCGGTCGTAGCGCGGCGCGGCGCGGTCGAAGGCGTCGGACAGTCCGGACGGGTCGAACAGGCCGGACAGGCCGGACAGGCCGACTGAGCCGGTCGGGTCGGACGGGTCGGACGGGTCGGACGGGTCTGGGCGTCCGGTGTCCCGCAGCGGTGTCATGGGCCGTGGTCCTCCTCGGGCAGGGGGGCGTGGGGCTCGGCGAGTGGTTCTCGGGGGCGCGCTCCGGCGGCGGGCGCCTCGGCGCGCGGGCTCGCTCCGGCGGCACGATCGGCCGGGGACACCGGGGACGCCGGGGACGAGGGCGGGGGCGGAGCGGGGCGGTCCCGGCGGTCCCCGGCCGGAGGGCGGCGCCGGAGCAGCGGCAGTTCGAGCGCGGTGCGCAGCATCGGGAGGACGGGGGTGCGCCGCCCCACGGCGAGGTCCTCGCGCAGACCGGTGCGTCCGTCGAGGAAGCGCAGCAGCCGGTCGGCCGGAACGCCCGCGAAGAGCGGGGTGAAGAACGCGGCCGCGTCCACCCGGCCGGTGTCGAGGGCGCGCAGCAGCACCGCGTCCATCGCCAGCGCGCGGGCCGGGTACGCGGGCGGCGGCAGCGGGGTGCGGCCCGCGTCCAGTGCCGCCGCCACCTCGCGGGTCTGCCGCTGGACGGCCGCGAAGGTGTAGCCGGTGGCCGGCCGGGTCGCCCCGCCCGCGGCACCGACGCGGAAGACCGCCGCGCCCGCCCGGCGGGACGGCCGGGCGTCCGTCATGGGGATGACGCCCTGTTCGCGGCGCTCGACACGGAAGGGCGGGAGGCGCAGCACCTCCTCGGTGTAGTGCCGCAGCGCGCGCGTATAGCCCGCGTCGTCCAGCACCGCCGGGGAGAACTCGGTGTACTCCACCAACGCGTCGCGCGGTCCCAGCGGCAGGACGTACCCGAAGGACACGCCGCGCGCCGGCCGAGGCGTGCGGAAGTCCATCAGGTCCGCCGCGCGCGGGTCGAAGGCGGGACGCTCGCAGTGCACGAACCAGCCGCGGAAGTGCTGGAGCAGCCGGGTGCGCGCGGGCCGCGCGGGCGGCGGCCGGGAGTCGAAGACCCAGCGGGCCCGCCAGGCGGCCGGCCGCCCGTGGGCGTCGAGCCCGACGACGCGGGCGCCGTCCGCGCCGTCGTCGCGGACCTCCCGCACCTCGGCCGCCGCGCGGCGCACCCACGGCGCGGCCGCGATCCGCTGCCCGGCCCACGCTTCGAAGGAGCGCGACGGCAGCATCTTGTAGCGCGCGGACCCCAGGCGGACCAGGACGTCGCGGCCGTCCGGGGCGCGCAGCCGCAACCGGTCCCACTGGGCGGCCAGTGCGGCGTCGTACTCCCCGCCGCCGTCCTCCCAGTAGCAGAAGGTGCGTTCGGGGGGCCGCAGGGCGGCGGGAGCGTCGAGGAGCAGGACGTCCACCGGCCAGGCGAAGCGCGGGGCGGCCAGCCGGTGCGCCAGCGACAGTCCCGCGGCGCCGGCGCCGACGATCACCACATCCGCGTCCAGCGCCATCCCCGCCGCCTCCCGCTGCCTCCCGCTGCCTCCCGCTGCCTCCCGGCGCCTCCCGCTGCCTCCGCCCTGCGGACGGTCCGACCGGGCCACCGCCGGCTGCCGGCCGCTCGCCGTGACCGGGAGCTACGGCGCCGGGCCCGCCGTCGCCACCCAGCGCTGCCCGCCCACGGCGCGCCGCCGCCGGCGCTCCCTCCCTCAGCATCACGGCTCGCGTCGCGCGGGGCCCCGCAGGCGCCGGGCCCGCCCCGCGGGTTCACCGGATCGAGCGCGCCGACCGCCGCCGAACGGTCCCTCCGTGGCTGCGCCCACCGCGCGTCGCGGCGAGCTTCTCCGCGGAGCACGCGCGTCCCGCTGACGCGGCCGGCAGGAGCCGCCGCCGACGCTGACGTCACCCGCGTCGGGCGGCTTCCTCCGCGGTGGTCACAGCGCTCTCGCCTGTTCCAGCAGCGAGCGCAGGCGGCGGCCGTCCGCGGCGACCGCCGTCACCAGCACGGCCCGCCCGGGGCCGTCGATGCCGGGCAGGGCCAGCGGGGTGCGGGCGGCGCGGCCGTGCCCGCCGGCGTCGAGCAGCGCGGGCGTGTCCGGCGCCGAAGGCCCCGGCGCGGAAGGCCCCGGCGCGGGGGGCCCGACGAGCAGGAGCTGGCCGACGGCGCGGTAGCCGGCGAGACCCGCGGGACCGTCCCAGCCGGGCGCGGCGCCGGGGCCGAAGGAGACCTCCTGGTCGAGCAGGGTGCGGCCGGCCACCCGCACGGTCAGCCGCGACGTCAGGCGGCCGGAGGTCTCCCGGTGCCGGCCGAGGATCTGTTCCTCGCGCAGCACCAGGCGCGCGGTGGGGGCGAGGTCGACGACGGTGGTCATCCGCAGGTCGCTGCCGCGGGCGGCGATCACCGGTTCGGGCAGCCAGCGCAGTTCCGCCCCCGGCCCGACGGCCAGCCGCACCTCGTACGCCGCCGGGTCCTGTTCGCGGCCGGGCAGCGAGACGGTCGCGGCGGCCGAGCCGACCGTCAGCCGCGCGTCCGCGGCGACCTCGGCCTCGATCCGCAGCCGGTCGCCGCCGAGCGGCGCGCTCATCGCGCCGACGACGGTGACCGCCGCGCCCGCTCCGTGCGCGCGGGTCCTGCGCAGGGCGAGCGGACCGTCCCCGGCGAGCAGCGGCAGCGCGGTGCTGTCGCCGGGGCCCGCCGCGACCGCCCTGATCCGCGCGGTCGCGCGGACGCCGCTCAGTGCGCCCACGCGGCGAGCCGTTCGCGCACCCAGGCCGCGATCGGCGCGATGCCGTCGCCGCGGTTGACGGAGGTGAACACCACCGGCAGGTCACCGCGCTGGTCCGCGGCGTCGCGCGCCATGCGGTCCAGGTCGGCGCCGACGTACGGGGCGAGGTCGACCTTGTTGATCACGAGCAGGTCGGCGGTGGTGACGCCGGGGCCGCCCTTGCGGGGGATGTCGTCGCCGCCGGCCACGTCGATCACGAAGATCTGCGCGTCGGCCAGGCCCTTGGAGAAGGTGGCGGTCAGATTGTCGCCGCCGGACTCCACCAGCACCAGGTCCAGCCGGCCGGCGGCGCTCTCCAGATCCTCGACGGCTTCGAGGTTGGCCGAGATGTCGTCGCGGATCGCGGTGTGCGGGCACGCGCCGGTCTCGACCGCGGTGATCCGCTCCGGCGGCAGGACAGCGGCCCGCAGCAGGAATTCGGCGTCCTCGCGCGTGTAGATGTCGTTGGTGACGACGCCGATGCCGATCTCGTCGCGCAGCGTCCGGCACAGGGCGGCGACGGTCGCCGTCTTGCCGGAGCCGACCGGGCCGCCGAGCCCGATGCGCAGCGCGCGCGGGCCGGGCGTCGCGGTGTGGGCGTACCGCTGGGGGAAGACCTCGGGGTGGTCCAGGTGCATGGCGGCTCCTTCGGCCGGGGGACGGCGTGTCCGGCGCTGCCGGCACGGGGGGTGGGGCGGCTCCGCGGGGCCACGGAGGGTGGAGCGGCTCCGCGGGGCCACGGCGGGGTGCGGCGGCCGGAGCCGGACGCCTTGACCTGCCGGCCCGCCCGGCCCGCCCGGGCCTCCCGGACCGCCCGGGAGGTCATGAGGCGAACAGCCGGACGGGCCGGGCGGCGTGCGCCTGCGCGGCGATGTCGAGGATCGGCGCGGAGGCGGCCGGCAGCAGCGCGGTCTCGCCCTCGGCGACGGCGCGGACGGCGTGCCGTGCGGCCTCGCGGGCGACCTGGTCGATCTCGGGGGCGAGCCGAGCGAGGACCGCGGCGGCGTCGAAGGGGTCGAGGCCGAGCAGCCGGACCACCGCGGTGGCCGGCGAGCCGGCGCTGTCGTAGGCGGCGGCGTGGGCGGCGTCGGCCGGGCCGAGGCCGGCCGCCCGGGCGGTCGCGCCGAGCACCACCGGCTGGTGCGCCCCGCGCGGCCGTGCGGCGGCCAGGCGGTCGAGGGCGGGGTCGGGCCACGCCGTCCGGGCGGCCCGCATCAGCTGCCGGCCGAGTCGCCGGGAGACCTCGCGCAGCGCGGCCGAGGGCGTCCTGGCGTCGCAGGCCTCGTCGAGCGCGAGGAGGTCGCCGCCTGCGGTCGCCGCCGCGGCCAGTGCGGCGGCGACCAGTCCTTGGGTGTGCAGCCTTCCCCGGCAGAAGTCCGCGAGCGTGGCGGCGTCACGGATCCGTCCGTCGACGACCGCCGCCTCCGCGCCGCCCGAGTGCGCGTGGCCGCCGGCCGGGAAGCGTCCGTCGGCGAGCAGCAGCAGGGCGGTCCGGGCGTCGGCCACCGCGTCCGCCGACGCCGCGCCGTCAGGCGTCCCGCGCGCCATCAGAAGAGGAAGTACCGCTGGGCCATGGGGAGTTCGGCGACCGGAGCCGGCTCCACCACCTCGCCGTCGATGCGCACCGTGAAGGTGTCGGCGTCGACCTCGACCCGCGGCAGGGCGTCGTTCTCGCGCATGTCGGCCTTGGTCACCTCCCTGGTGCTGTGGATCGCGGTGAACGCCTTGCCCAGGCCCAGGCGTTCGGGCAGCGCGGCGTCGATCGCCGCGCTGGTGACGAAGTTGACGGAGTTCGCCGCGGGGGCCGCGCCCACGCCGCCGAACATCGGCCGCGGCAGCACGGGTTGGGGTGTGGGGATGGAGGCGTTCGCGTCGCCCATCTGCGCGTAGGCGATCTGCCCGCCCTTGATGACCAGGTGCGGTTTGACTCCGAAGAACGCCGGCGACCACAGCACCAGGTCGGCGAGCTTCCCGGTCTCGACGGAGCCGACCTCGGCGTCGATGCCCTGGGCGACGGCGGGGTTGATGGTGTACTTGGCGACGTACCTGCGGGCGCGGTGGTTGTCCGCGCGGCCGTCGCCCGGCAGCGCGCCGCGGCGGCGCTTCATCACGTGCGCGGTCTGCCAGGTGCGCAGCGCGATCTCGCCGATGCGGCCCATCGCCTGGGAGTCGGAGCTGATGATGCTGATCGCGCCGAGGTCGTGCAGGGCGTCCTCGGCGGCGATGGTCGAGGGCCGGATGCGGGACTCGGCGAAGGCGAGGTCCTCGGGCACGGCGGGGTTCAGGTGGTGGCAGACCATCAGCATGTCGAGGTGCTCCTCGACGGTGTTGAGGGTGTGCGGCCGGGTGGGGTTGGTGGACGAGGGCAGCACGTTGGGGTGGGAGACCACGGTGATGATGTCCGGCGCGTGGCCGCCGCCCGCGCCCTCGGTGTGGTACGCGTGGATGCCGCGTCCGGCGATCGCGGCGAGGGTGTCCTCGACGAACCCCGCCTCGTTCAGGGTGTCGGTGTGGATGGCGAGTTGCGCCCCGGTCTCGTCGCACACCGTCAGGCACGCGTCGATGGCCGCCGGGGTGGCCCCCCAGTCCTCGTGGATCTTGAACCCGATCGCCCCGCCGGCGAGTTGGGCGTGCATCGCGGCACGGCTGACGGTGTTCCCCTTGCCGAGCAGGCCGACGTTGACCGGGTACGCCTCCAGGGCCGCGAACATCCGGGCCAGGTGCCAGCCGCCGGGTGTGACGGTGGTGGCCTTGGTGCCCTCGGCGGGTCCGGTGCCGCCGCCGATCACGGTGGTGACGCCGGACGCCAGCGCCTGGTGCATCAGGGTCGGGGAGATGAAGTGCACGTGGGCGTCGATCGTGCCCGCGGTCAGGATCAGGCCGTTGCCGGCGATGACCTCGGTCTCGGGGCCGATGACCAGACGGGGGTGGACCCCGTCCATGGTCTCCGGGTTGCCGGCCTTGCCGAGAGCGGTGATGCGGCCGTCGGCGATCCCGACGTCGGCCTTGACCACGCCCCAGTGGTCCAGGACGACCGCGCCGGTGATCACCGTGTCGGGTGCGCCCTCGGCGCGGGTGGCGCGGCCCTGGCCCATCGACTCGCGGATGACCTTGCCGCCGCCGAAGACGGCCTCGTCGCCGGCCAGGCCCGGGCCGCCCGCCAGGTCGCGTTCGACCTCGACGACCAGGTCGGTGTCGGCGAGCCTGACCCGGTCGCCGGTGGTGGGCCCGTACAGGTCGGCGTATACGGCGCGGGACAGTTCAGCCATCGAGGGGGCCTCCGGTCTCGCCGCGCAGGCCCGCCACGACGCGCGCCCCGGCGATCGGCACCAGCTCGACCTCCGCGGGGATGCCCGGCTCGAAGCGGACGGCGGTGCCGGCCGCGATGTTCAGCCGCAGGCCGCGGGCGGCCGCGCGGTCGAACCGCAGGCCGGGGTTGGCCTCGGCGAAGTGGTAGTGGGAACCGACCTGGACCGGCCGGTCGGCGGTGTTCAGCACGGTCAGCCGGGCGACCGGGCGGTCCGCGTTCAGCACGACCGGTCCGTCGCCGTGAAGGATCTCTCCGGGGATCACGGCGGCCCTCAGACGATCGGCTCGTGGACGGTGACGAGCTTGGTGCCGTCCGGGAAGGTGGCCTCCACCTGCACGTCGTGGATCATCTCCGCGATGCCGTCGATGACGTCGGCGCGGCTGAGGACGGTGCGCCCGGAGGCCATCAGCTCGGCGACGGTGCGGCCGTCGCGGGCGCCCTCCAGCACGTGGGCGGTGATGAGGGCCACCGCCTCGGGGTGGTTGAGCCGCAGGCCGCGGGCCCGGCGGCGTTCGGCCACGTCGGCCGCGACGTGGATGAGCAGGCGCTCCTGCTCGTGGGGGGTCAACTGCACTGCCGCACCTCACCGTGGTCGGGTGGGGCGACAGTAGTTTGCGGCGGTTTCGGCCGCGTTAACCGCTGTTACAGCGGCTCGCACAATGACGGCGGCCGCCCACGCGGGCGGCGCTGGTTTCCCTCGTGCCGGCGCCGGAGCCATTACGGGTCCGGCCCGCGTGGCGGCTGGGACCGGGCCGCGGATCGGACGGTAATGGGGTGTGCAGACCTTTCTCCCCTACCCCGGCTTCACCGCCTCCGCCGACGTCCTGGACGCCCGCCGCCTGGGCAAGCAGCGGGTCGAGGCCATCCAGGTGCTGCGCGGCCTGACCGTCCCCGGCTACGGCTGGCGCCACCACCCGGCGGTGCGGATGTGGGCCGGTTACGAGGAGGCGCTGGTGCGGTACGGCCTCGACGTGTGCGCGGTGTGGACGGCCACCGGCCGGGCCGACACCTGCGCCGCGACTCTCCTCGCCGATCTCGCCGCCCACCGGGCCGGTGCGGCGCCGCCGCGCGAGCAGGCGGAGCTGGCCGCCGCCGGCGAACTGCCGCCGTGGCTGGGCGACCCGGCGTTCCACCGCAGCCACCGCTCCGCCCTGCTCACCCGCGCCCCCGCCCACTACGGGCCGCTGTTCCCCGGCACTCCCCCGGACCTGCCCTACGTCTGGCCGGCCACCGACCGCCCCTGGGCCCTGCCGAGGTAGCGGCCGGCAGGGACCCCGGGGGCGGTGCGGCCGCACCGCCCCCGCAGGGCGCGGTTCAGACGCCGGTGACGGTCCACTGGTTGTTGGTGCTGCCGTTGGGCGCCCACAGCACGGTGGTGGCGCCGGCCGCGGTGCTGCCGGCGCCGTCGAGAGCGGTGCCGGTGCCGCGGTTGACGATCCGGTAGCGGCCGTTGCCGAGGTCGGTGAGCGACCACTGCTGGTTGTTGCCGCCGTTCCAGTTCGTCTGCCGCGCGGGCGCGCCGTTGGCGGTGTCGCCCCAGCTGTCGGCCACCATGCCGTTGGTGCGGTTGACGATGCGGTGGTAGCCGTTGCCGAGGTCCACCAGCTGCCACTGCAGGTTGGTGCTGCCGTCGTAGGTCCACTGCTTGAGGTTGGAGCCCGAGGCGACGTTGCCGCCGCTGTCGAGCACCAGCCCGCTGGTGGCGTTGGCGATCTTCACGTACCCGGTGCCGGTCCCGCCGCCGCCCAGCGGCGGGATCTGGCCGGAGAAGGTGAGCTTGACCGTGTACGCCAGGGCGCTGAAGGGCGCGCCGGAGGACGGCATGGCCAGGTGCAGGCCGGAGGCGTCCTGGGTCGGCGCGGGCAGGCCGATGTAGCTGCCGGCGGTGTCGTCCAGCAGCTGGGCGCTGGTCAGGCCGCTGATGTCGAACTGGCGGGAGTTGAGGGTCGAGATGGTCATGGTGCCGCCCTGCCAGCCCAGCGAGGTGGCGTAGAGCACCTTGTCGTCCTGACTGCGGGTGAACCGGACGTCCTGCGCGACACCGGCCTTGGGGCCGCTGAACGAGCCGCCGCCCATCGCGGTGGGGCCCTCGCCGTAGCTGCTCCAGGCGCGGGTGCCGTAGATCGCCTCTCCGAAGCGGCCGAGCCAGTCGCCCATCCCGCGCAGGACGTTCTGCTGACCGGCGGGGATGGTCCCGTCGGCCATGGGGGCGATGTTGAGCAGCATGGTGCCGCCCTTGCTGGTCCGGTCGATCAGCGCGTGCAGCAGGGCCTGCGTGGTGTAGTAGCCGATGCCGTTCGTGTAGCACCAGCTGGACGAGGAGACGCTGTCGTCGGTCAGCCAGTAGGGCGTCATGAGGCCGGAGGGTCCGCCGCGTTCGAAGTCGAAGACCTCGCCCTTGTCGTCCAGGCCGTCCTTGTAGGTCGCGACGACGTCCCTGTTCCAGGAGACGGCCTTGTTGTAGTAGTACGCCAGGAACTGCAGCCGGTAGGACTCCTGCACCAGTCCGAGGTCGAAGTCCTGCCAGATCAGGTCCGGTTGGTAGCCGTCGATGACCTCGATCAGCTTGTCGTACCAGAGCTGGTTCTCCGCGGCCGTGCCCTGCTGCCCGTACAGGACGCGCAGCGTGGCGTCCGACTGGTACGGCACGTGGTCGTAGTAGCCGTTGAAGTGGTAGGCGTGGTGCAGCGACGCCATGAACTTCAGCCCCTGGCCCCGGATGGCCTGCGCGTGCAGGTCGACCAGGTCGAGCTTCGGGCCGTGCTGCACGGAGTTCCACGGGTTGGACCTGCTGTTCCACAGGGAGAACCCGTCGTGGTGCTCGGCGACGGGGCCGGCGAATCTCGCGCCCGCCGCCTTGAACAGCCGCGCCCACGCGTCGGGGTCGAAGGCGCCGCCGGCGGAGGCCAGTCTGGGGGCGAACTGCACGAAGGCACCGCTCTTGTCGCGGGCGCCGTCGATGAAGTTGTGGTACGGCCAGACCGACGGGTCGCCGTAGGTGGCGATGTGGTGGCTGTTCTCGGCCGACCCGCCGATGTACATGTTGCGCGGGTACCACTCGTTGCCGAAGGCGGGGACGCTGAAGACGCCCCAGTGGTAGTAGATGCCGAACTTGGCGTCCTTAAACCAGGCCGGGGCCGGAGGGTGCTGGTCCACCGACGACCAGCTCGCGGTGTAGCTGCCGGGGCCGTCGGTCGCGGCGGCCCCGGGCGCGAACCGCAGCAGGCCGACGGCGGAGCCCGCGCCGGCCGCCGCCAGCAGCCGGCGCTGGCTGATCGGGTGCGGGGAGGGGGACATGGGAGCCCTTTCAGGTCGGTTGACGGAAACTGCGAGGGGGACGCGGCCGGCCGGGGCCGTCAGCCGCGCGTCCACTGCTGGTTGCCGCCGCCGTTGCAGGTCCACAGCTCCAGCAGGGTGCCGTTGCCCGTTCCGTTGCCGGTGGCGTCCAGGCACAGTCCGGACTGATTGCCGGTGACGGTGCCGTCGGCGTTGAACGTCCACTTCTGGTTGGCGCCGCCGTTGCAGGTGTAGATGTCGACCTTGGTGCCGGCGCCGGTGCCCTGGTTCGCGGCGTCCAGGCAGGAGCCGCCGTAGACCCGCAGTTCGCCGGCCGCGGTGCTGGTCCACTGCTGGTTGCCGCCGCCGTTGCAGTCCCACAGCTCGACCTGGGTGCCGTTGGTCTGCGACTGGTTGGGCACGTCCACGCACCGCCCGGAGGCGACGCCGGTGATCGGGCCGCTCGTGCCGCCGCCCGTGCCGCCCGGGCCGGGGGTGACGGACAGGTTGTCGAACTGCGCCGTCTCGCCCTGGCTGGTGGCGTAGCCGACCTGGCCGGCGGCGTAGCCGTAGTCGCTCGCCGACCCCACGGCGGCGCCGTCGATCGAGGCGGTGATGGTGCTGCCGAAGAACGCGAGGGACAGGGCGTGCCACCGGTTGGTGCCCAGCGCCGCGGTGGTGCCGTGGGCCAGCGTGGTCACCGTGCCGCCGGTGTCGGAGCTGAGGATCGACCAGGCGCCGCTGTCGCTGACCCGCAGGTGGTAGGCGTTCAGGCCCGCCGCCCCGCTGTAGCTCTGCGTGTTGGCGCGGCCGAGCAGTTCGGCGTACCCGGACTTCTCCAGCAGCACGTCGGAGGAGACGGTATAGTTGCCCCAGTTGAGGTCCCCGAGCATGGTGTGGGGGTCGGTCAGCGGGTCCCAGGTGATCGGGGCCTGCGCGCTCATCTGGCGTACGCACATGCCGCTGCGGCCGCCGCCGCAGGCGACGACCTCGAAGGCGCCCTGCCAGTCCATGAGGTACTTCGCCTCGGTGCCCGCGGTGTCGCCGTCGAAGGAGTCGCTGTACGGCAGGCTCATGGCGCTCCGGGCCGGTCCGGTCGCGGTGCCCTTGCCCTGGCCGGTCGTGGTGGTGACGGTGTAGACCCGGCCGGGCTGCACGGTGAGGCTGAAGGCGCCGCCGGACGGGGTGATGTCGGCGGAGTGCACGAAGTAGTCCGCCGGGTTGCCGGAGTTGACGTCGGTCGACCACACGTGCACCGTCCCGGTGGACAGTCCCCCGGTGACGCTGAAGTTCAGCGTCTGGGCGGCGCTCGCGTCCATCGTCTCGATGACCGTGGAGTAGTCCGTCTTGTTCGTCGACTTCAGGGACACGTAGCTGCCGTTGTTGCGGTTGCCGCCGATGTACCCGCTGGAGGAGTCGAGGTACTGCCAGCCCGGCGCGGTGAACTGGCTGGTCTGCGCCATCACCCAGGCGCTCTTGCCGATCGCGTAGTAGCCGGACCACGGCTGCGGCGTGAGCGCCAGTCCCATGGTGGGGTACGGGATGTTCGGCGTGATCGCGGCGACCACGGGCCAGTTGATGTACGCCGTCATCCGGCCGTCGATGTAGCCGCGGTTGATGCCGCGGGCCATCGCGTTCGCCCCGGCGTTGTAGTCGTCGGAGCCGTTCTCGCTGGCCCACAGTTGTTTGCCGGAGGACGTGGCGGACGACGGCACGGTGCAGCTGGTCTGGGCGGACCGGTAGCCGCAGGGGTAGTGGGTGCCGATGATGTCGACCGCGGAGGCGAAGGCCGCGTTGGAGTCCACGTCGCCCGCGACGGTCCAGTCGGAGTCGGCCGCGACGATCTTGACCGAGCCGTAGCCGTTGCTGTTGAGGGCGCTGCGCAACTGCTCGTACCAGGAGATGTTGTAGCCGCGCTCGTTCCAGCCGCCGAGGTAGTCGATGGTCAGCCCGTGCTGCTTGGCGCACCCCAGCCAGGAGACCACGTAGCCGATCATGTCGGTGGACCAGAAGGTGCCGTTGCCGATCCAGCCGGGCGCGCCCCAGGCGAGCCCGTACAGCTTGATGTTCGGGTTGCGGGCCTTGGCCTGCTCCATCAGCCACCACTCGTAGCCGCGGTTGCAGTTCAGGTCGCCCCTGGTGTGCTCGTGGCTGGGCTCGGCGCCGGAGGTGGAGTTGGTGTCGCCGCCGATCTCCGCCTTGAGGATCTGCAGCGAGGCGCCGTAGCCGGGGCGGAACAGGTAGTCCAGGATCTGGGCGCGCTGGGGCTCGGGGTAGTCGATCAGCAGGCGGCTGTTGCCGCCCCCGCCGCTGATCGCGCCGACGCCGTCGAAGGTGCGGCCGGCCGACGAGCCGTTGATCGTCACGGAGGTGGCGGCCTGGGCGGGTTGGGCGACGGTGGCCACGATGCCGCCGGCGGCCATGACGAGGCCCGCGATCACGGCCGTCGAGGTGCGTAGTCGCCGGAACAGCCGGCTGAGTGCTGACACGGTGGTGTCCTTTCGGGGTGGGGTGTCCTGCTGCCGGTGCCGGGAGAGGCGCGCCCGCGCGGGTCCGCGGGCGCGGGGTCGGGTCAGCGGTAGCCGGCCGCGACGATGTCGGCCTGCACCGCGTTGTCCGTCGCGTCGGACGGGTATCCCGCGACGACGGCCCCTTCGTAGAAGGTGCCGGCGCTGAGGTTGGCGCCGCCGCCGGGCTTGCAGCAGTCGCCGCCGCTGCCCAGGACGATGGCCCCCTGCTTCTTCATCGGGCTGTAGCCGCTGGGCAGTGCGCCGTCCCACAGCGTGGTCAGGCTGCCGGACTGCGCGTCGCCGCCCTTGAGGGCGAACCGGGACGTGCCGTTGTTCTTCAGCATCGCGGTGACGAACGTGCTCGGGAAGGCGCGCTGGCCGGGGTTCCAGGACTGGCTGCCGCCGGAGTACAGGCCCCATTCCAGGTCCGCCTGGACCCAGGGGCCGCTGCCCGAGCAGCCGCCGAACCAGCACTCGGTGCCGAAGTTGATCGCGTCCATGGCTCCGGCCGCGTCGGCCTTGCGGTCGGTCTCGCTGTTGCCGTAGTCGAAGCAGCAGCCGCTGTTGACGTGGGTGCCGCTGGTGACCATGTACGCGCCCTCGGGGGCGCTGCCGGTGGGCACGCCCGTCAGGTGGCCGTCCCGCCAGTAGCTGTTGCCGGGGTTGATGTACAGCGAGTACGCCTTCGTCCCGCCGGCCGTCAGCGACTCCGAGGTCGCCTTCGCGGGGCTGCTCTGGCTCGACCCGGGCACCTGGGCCGAGCCCTGGTACCACAGGTCGTTGCCGTGGCCGGACTGGTCGTAGACCACCGTGATCACGCACGAGGTCCCCGCGCAGAACGCGTCCTGCGCGGCGGCGTCGGCGTAGCCGCCCGCCGTCAGCACCCCGATGTCCCTGGTGGTGTTGTCCGATGAGCGCCTGACCTGGTAGAGGCTGCCGCCGTAGGAGCTGTAGAGCGCCCGGACCGTGCTGTGCGCGGCCACGCACGGCGTGCCGCCCGCGGCGTAGATGTCGCAGGAGTGCGAGCCGCCGGCCGGCGGGGTGGTGGGCGGCGTCGTCGTCGACGCCGTGCTCCACTTCTGGTTGCTCTGGCCGTTGCAGGTCCACAGGACGACGGCGGTGCCGGCGGCGGTGGCCGCGCCGTCGACGTCCAGGCACAGCCCGGACTGCACGCCGGTGACGGTGCCGTCGGCGTTGTGCCGCCACTGCTGGTTGGCCTGGCCGTTGCAGGTCCAGATGATCACCGGCGTCCCCGGTGCGGTCCGGCCGCCCGAGGCGTCCACGCAGCGGGTGCCGCCCAGCGTCCGCAGCTCACCCGCCGAGGTGAGGTCGAACGCCTGGTTGGCCTGGCCGTTGCAGTCCCAGATCTCCAGGGTGCTGCCGGGTGTGTCGACGTTGCCCTTGACGTCCAGACAGCGTCCCGAGGCCGTGCTCACCAGCGGTGCGGCCGCCGCCGACGCCGGCGCCGACCACGTCAGCGCGGTCGCCAGCAGCGTGGCGAGCAGCGCCGTCACACAGGCGGCGGCTGTCGCCGGGAAGCGGCGCCGGCCCGCCGCCGGTGAGCGGCGTTTCCTCGCCGCCGTGGTGGGAGGTGGAACGGGTGAAGGCTGCATGGTCCAGTTCTCCGGATGTGTGTGTGGGGGGAAGACGACGCGGGGCGTGGCCGTTCGGGGGGATGTGCGTGCGGGGGCGGCGGGCGCGCCGGCGGCCCGCGCGGGATCACGGGAATCACGGGGATCACAGGGGTTCGGAGCGGCCGCTGTTAGCGCTCACCCAGGGTGGGCGGCTGCTCCTGGCCTCGTGGGCGGGGGCGGGGACGGGGCTCGTTCTCCGGTGCTCAGGACACCGGCAGCGCCGTCCACTGCTGGTTGGCGCCGCCGTTGCAGTCCCACAGGACCAGCTGGGTGCCGTCGGTGGCGGACAGGTTGGGGTCGTCCAGGCAGCGCCCGGACACCGGGTTGCGGTATCCGCCGTTGTAGGCCTGCCACTGCTGGTTCGTCCCGCCGTTGCAGTCCCACAGCTCGATCTTGGTGCCGTCGGCCGTGCCGCGGCCGGTGGCGTCCAGGCACTTGCCCAGCGCCCGCAGGGTGCCGTCGGTCCTCGCGGACCACGTCTGTCCGGCCGAGCCGTTGCAGGTCCAGATGTCCGCGGGCGTCCCGTCGGCGCTGTCGCCGCCGTTGACGTCGAGGCACTTGCCCGCGATGCCGGAGCGCACCTGCCCGGCCGCGGCGGAGCCCGGCGGTCTGATCCAGCCCGCCGCGTCCGCGGCCTGCACCGCGGCGTTGAAGGCGTCCGCCATCTTGCGGTAGCCGTTGTCGTTGGGATGCAGCTGGTCGGCCAGGTCCGCGGTCGTCACCGCGCTCATGTCCACCAGGCTCACGTGCTTGCCCGCGGCCTGCTCGCCCTGCACGATCGCGGGCAGCGCGGCGTTGAACCCCGGCCGGACGGCCTCCTCGGTGCCGCTGGTGGAGACGATGACGGTGCCCACCAGGACGGTCGTGGCGGGGACGTCCCGGGTGATCTGGTCGATGAGCGACCTGAGCCGGTCGGGGGCGGTGGAGACCTGGTAGTTGCCGTTCAGGTCGTTGGTGCCGATCTCCAGCGTGACCACGTTGGGCTGGTAGGCGGCCAGGACGGAGTCGGCGATGCCGGCTATCTGGTCGATGCGCCAGCCGGAGTGGCCCTCGTTGTCCGGGTCGGACATGGTGCCGCCGCGCAGCGAGCCGACGAAGTCCTGCGCGTGGCCCTCCGCCGCGAGGTCGTTGTAGAGGTAGCCCCGGTAGCCGTTCCCGGACGGGCTGGCGTAGCCCCAGGTGATCGAGTCGCCCAGCGGCATCAGCCGCAGGGCGGTGGCCGTGGCCGCGGGGGCGGCGGCGGCCCGCGCACCGGTGGTCGCGGCTGCCGCCGGCAGGGCCGCGCCCGCGCCGAGCGCCGCGGCCAGGGCCGCCGCCAGGAGGGCGGAGTGCTTGTTCATCGGGATTCCTCACTGGTGGGGGACAGTGTGGTGGACGGCACGGGCCGCAGGGTCCGTGCGAGGTGCGCTCCGGTCGGCGTTAGCGCTCACATGTGCGCCTCGTACGGCACCGCTGTGACGTCGGATTGCTGAGAGGTTTCGGGGTGAGACGGTGCTCTCACTCCCGAGGGTCTGTCAAGAGTGCGACAGCACGGTCCCGGCCGCGAGAGGCCGGCGGCGCGGGGCACGCACCCCCGCGTTCCGGACGATCGACGTGGCGCACGCGAGAAGGGTTGACAGGGCCTGCGGGGTGATGCACGCTGCGGCCGGTGTCAGTACGACACATCAGCTCTCCCTCCCCACCATGAGTCGCACAGGAGAGAGCATCTGTTAACGCTCACAGGTCTGGACCACAGCCTCATCCTCGGCCGTCCGCGAACCGCACCGCCCCGTGCACCCCCCCCCCCCCCCCCGCGGACCGGCGGCTCCTCGGTTCCCCCCACGACGAAAGAGGACAGATGAGACGCAGAACCCTGCTCATGCCGATGCTGTCGGCCCTGGCGCTCGTCCTGGCAGCCGTCGGAACCGCGCTCGGCGCCAACGCCGGTGCGGCCGCCCCGGCCGCCCCGGCGGCTCCCGCCGCAGCCACCGCCGGCTGCGGCAAGGCGCCGTCGCTGTCGAGCGGCAGCCACACGATCACCAGCGGCGGCCAGAACCGCAGCTACATCCTGCGGGTCCCCGCCGGCTACGACCAGAACCACCCCTACCGGCTGGTCCTCGGGTTCCACTGGGTGGGCGGCACCGCCGAGGACGTCGACTCCGGCGGCACCGACGGATACAACTGGTCCTACTACGGCCTGCGGCGGCTCGCGGACAACGACGGCAACGGAACCGTCTTCGTCGCCCCCCAGGGCCTCAACAACGGCTGGGCCAACACCAACGGCCAGGACGTCACCTTCGTCGACGACATGCTCAGGCAGATCGAGGGCGGCCTGTGCGTGGACACGGGCCAGGTGTTCTCCTCGGGCTTCAGCTACGGCGGCGCGATGACGTACGCGCTGGCCTGCGCCCGGCCGGCGGTCTTCCGCGCCGTCGCCGTGTACTCCGGCGCCAACCTGAGCGGGTGCGGCGGCGGCACCCAACCCGTCGCCTACATCGGGCTGCACGGCATCAGGGACAACGTCCTGCCGATCGCCGACGGGCGGGCGCTGCGCGACACGTTCGTCAGAAACGACGGCTGCACCCCGCAGAACCCGCCGGAGCCGGCGTACGGCAGCCTGACCCACATCGTCACCGCCTACTCCGGCTGCACGGCCGGACACCCCGTGGTGTGGGCGGCCTTCGACGGGGCCGGCCACGACCCGGGTCCCATCGACGGGTCCACCGGGGACGGCTGGCACACCTGGACCTCGGGCGTGGTGTGGGGCTTCTTCACCCAGTTCGGCGGCAGCGCTCCGCCCACCAGCACGCCGCCGACCACCCCGCCGTCCGGCGGCCAGGAGATCGTCGGCGCGCAGTCGGGGCGCTGCGTCGACGTGCCCGACGCCACGACGGCCGACGGCACGCAGACCGAGCTGTGGGACTGCAACGGCGGCGCCAACCAGCGGTGGACCTACACCTCGGGCAAGCAGCTCATGGTCTACGGCGACAAGTGCCTCGACGCCTCCGGCCAGGGGACGGGCAACGGCACCGCGGCGGTGATCTGGGACTGCAACGGCCAGGCCAACCAGCAGTGGAACCTCGCCGCGGACGGCTCGATCACCGGTGTGCAGTCCGGGCTGTGCCTCGACGCGTCCGGCCAGGCCACGGGCAACGGCACGAAGATCCAGTTGTGGAGCTGCAACGGGCAGGCCAACCAGCGCTGGAGCCTGCGGGGCTGAGCCGGGCGCCGGGGCCGGGCGCCTCCCCGCCCGGCCCCGGCCCTCGTCGTTCCGCCGCACGCCCCGGACGGCCGGGGGGGCGGGTGTCTCAGCCGAAGACGCGGCGCCGGATCTCGCGGCGGTAGTCCTGGAGGGTGTTGTCCAGGTGGACGGTGGCCGCCCGTGCCGCGGCCTCGGGGTCGCCGTCCCTGATCGCGCGGTGGATCGCCGCGTGCTCCGCGACGGCCTCCTCCGCATGTCCGCCGACCCTCCCGTGCAGCCCGATGACGCTGGACTGGCGCTGCAACCGCCTGGCCTCACGCACCGCGTCCACCAGGAACGGATTGTGCGAGGCCGCCGCGACGCCCAGATGGAAGGCGTCGTCGCCCCGGTCGAACACCTCGCGCCGATTGCTGAGATGGCCCTCCCGACAGGTCTGCGCAGCCGCCTCGATCGCCCGCAGCTCCGCCGGCGTGGCCCGCACCGCCGCCAACCGGCTCGCCGCGACCTCCTGCACCGTGCGGAACTCGAACAGGTCGTAGACGTGCTCCAGGTCGGTCGGGAGGAAGAACCCGCCCCACCGCGACGAACCGAGCATCCCCTCGTCGTCGGCCACGAAGAGGCCGCGGCCGCGCTGGGCGCGGACCCGGCCGATGGCGGACAGGATCTTGACCGCCTCGCGCACCACCGTCCGGCTGGTCCCCAGCCGCGACGCCAACTGGTTCTCGGTGGGCATCCGGTCACCGGGTACGAGGCGGAGCTCCACGATCAGCCGCAGGATCTCCTCGGCGACGAGTTCGTAGCCGGGGCGGTACGCCGCCGGGTCCGGCTCGGGCGCCTGCGTCGGTGCGGAGGCGCCGGGGCCCGCCGGTGCCGGGTCGCCGTCCACAGCGCGCGCCTCCTCCGTCGTCCGCCAGAGGCTCACACGATACGCGACCCTTCACCCGGCGTCGTGGCCCGCGCTCGGTCGCAGATCAGGCTTCGAGGGGCCGTCCCCGGCCGGTGCCGGCCGGGGACGGCCCGTGGGCGTGCGCGCCGGACGGCGGGCGCGCGGGGCGGACCGGGCCGGGGATCAGCCGCGGACCGCGGGCGGGTTCAGCTCCGGGTCCACTTCTGGTTGGTGGCTCCGGTGCACTGCCACAGCTGGACCAGCGTGCCGTTGGCGGTGCCGTCGCCGGCGGCGTCCAGGCACAGTCCGGACCTGACGTTGGTGATGCTGCCGTCGGAGTTGAGGTTCCACTGCTGGTTGGTCTGGCCGTTGCAGTCCCAGATGATCGCCCGGGTGCCGTTCGCCGTGCCGTTGGCCTCGTCGTCCAGGCACTTGTTGCCGTAGACCCGCAGTTCCTTGGCGCCGGTCAGGGCCCACTGCTGGTTCGACCCGCCGTTGCAGTCCCACAGCGCCACCTGGGTGCCGTTGGTCTGGCTGAGGTTCGGAACGTCCAGGCAGCGGTTGGCGTTGGTGTTGCGCAGCGCGCTGCCGGGAGGCGGGGTGGTGCCGTTGCCGCTGTAGCCGACGGCGGCGATGTCGGCCTGCACCGCGTTCTCGGTGGCGTCGGTGGGGAAGCCGGCGGTGATGGCGCCCTCGAAGAACTCGCCCTGGCCGGACACGCTGTTGTCGCCGCCGGTGCCCAGCAGCAGTGAGCTGTCGGTCTTCATCGGCGAGTAGCCGTTCGGCAGGCCCCCGGAGTAGGTGGTCGTCAGCCCCCCGCCGCCGGCGTTGCCGTATTTCAGCGTGAAGTTGCTGGTGCCGTTGTTCTTCTCCCAGGCGCTGACGAACGGGTAGTGCACGCCCTGGTTGTTGGGGTCCTTGTTCGAGCCGCTGCCGGTGTGGAACATGCCGTTCTCCAGGTCGGCCTCGACCCAGGGCCCGGTGCCCACGCAGTTGCCGAACCAGCAGGCGTTGCCCCAGTAGATGGCGTTCATGGTGGCGTTGCCGGTGTCGGTGTGCGAGTTCTCCCCGCTGCCGTAGTCGAAGCAGCACCACTGGTTGGTGAAGTTCGACGAGGTCACCATGTAGATGCCCTCGGGCTGGGAGCCGGTGGGGGCGCCGGAGGCGTGGTCGATCCGGTAGCCGGTGCCCTGGGTCGACTTGACGCCGAACACCGGGTGACCGTTGGCGGTGACCGGCAGGGCCGCGGCGTCGGCGCCGATGTCCGAACCGCCTGGCCCCGGGCCCTTCCAGTAGCCGCCCGTGGAGATGGGCAGGTCGTTGTGCCGGCTGGTCTGGTCGTAGATCTTGGTGATGGTGCACGAGGTGCCGGCGCAGAAGGACGTCTGGGACGACGCGTCGGCATAGTCGCCCGCGGCGAGCAGGCCCACGTCGTGGTAGGCGTGGTCGGACGCGCGCTGGACCTGGTAGAGCGGCCCGTCGTACGCCGCGAACAGCGCCCGGGTCGTGGAGTGCGCCGCGATGCACGGCGTACCGCCGGCCGCGTAGATGTCGCACGGCAGCGAGGACGCGGCGGCGGCGCCGGCGGTCGGCGCCGCGGCCCTCGCCGGGCCGCTCGCGGACGCACGCCCGCCGAACAGGGAGCCGGCCAGCGCCAGGGCGAGGACCAGCAGGAACAGGGCGAGCGGTCTCGCGCGCCGCAGGCCGGCGGGCCCGGTGATCGAGCGGTGGTGCATCGGAGCCTCCTTCGAGGAGAGACGTACGGGGACGGCGGGTCTCCCGCGGACCGGCTCGCGAGGCGGCGGCGCGCGGGGCGCGCGCACGCCGGGAACCAGCGGGTGCGCGGTCCGGGGCACGGCGCGGGTGCACGGCGCGGGTGCACGGTCCGGGGCACGGTCCGGGGCACGGCGCGGGTGCACGGTTCGGGTGCGCGGTCCGGGTGCACGGCGCGGGTGCGTGGGTGGTGTGCCGCGTGCACCCGTCCGCGCGTCGCCGGTGCGAGCGTCCGGGCACGACGGGTCAGGGCCTCGGCCGGGGCGGACGACCGTCCGGAGGCGGCACGGGACGTCCCGCGGGAGACTACGGCGGTGGCGGCGCGGTCAGAAGAAGGCCGGTCGCCGGCGCGGGACCCCCGCGGTGCCCGGCGGGTGAGGCGGATGGTCTGGCCCGGTCAGGGCCGGTCCTCGGGTCACAGGACACTCCTGAAGGAGAGGATGCGGCCGCTCCCGGCAAAAGTGAGCGCTCACATCCGGCGTGGGGGGTCACAGGCGTGCGCAGCTGACCACCGGGACGATGCCCGGCAGGGTGTGCCGACATGAGACTGACACATCCTGCGGCCCCGCCTCAAGGGGCGTGCGGCACAAGCCTGTTGCTGACCCGAGCCCGCGGTCGGCCGGACCCGGGGCTACGGATGCCCAAGCACTGTTAACGCTCACTCACCGCGTGATCCAGCCGGTGGGCGCGCGCGGCGGCGGCGCCGAACAGGTCAGTCGCCAGGCGTAGCCGTCGGCGGCGCGCCGTCCGCGAGCCGACCGGAAAAGGCAGCTTGTCACCGTCAACTTGACGGCGTTAACCTGGCGGCGGCCCAGGGCACGAGGTCCGGCGGGTGCGACATGAGGGGGCGTCATGCGAAGCCTGACCCTGGTCGGCCCGGGGGCCGTGGAGTGGCGGGAGGCGCCCGCGCCGGTCCTCCAGGCGGACTCCGACGTGCTCGTACGCCCGATCGTCTCCTCCGCGTGCGACCTCGACCGGCGCCTGGTGCGCGGCCCGAGCCCGTTCGAACCGCCGTACGCACTGGGGCACGAGGCGGTCGGCGAGGTGGTCGAGGTCGGCGGGGACGGCCCGCTGCGCCCCGGCGACCGGGTCGTCGTCCCCTGGCACATCAGCTGCGGCGCCTGTGACGCGTGCGCGCACGCGATGCCGGGCGCGTGCCGCACGGTCCCGCGCCTGGCCAGTTACGGGACCACCGCGGGCGGGCGCTGGGGCGGCCTGTTCGACGAGGTGGTGCGGGTGCCGTGGGCGTCCGCCAACCTCGTCGCGCTGCCCGACGGCGTCGACCCGGTGGTGGCCGCGTTCTGCTCGGACAACCTCGTGGACGCCTACCGCGCGGTCAGCCCGACGCTGGCGGCGCGGCCGGGAGCCGCCGTCCTCGTGGTCGGGGGCACCGCGACCCTGGGCCTGCTGACCGTGATGTCGGCGGTGGCGCTGAAGTCGGCGCGCGTGGTGTACGTGGACCGTTCGCCCGCGCGGGTCGAGGCGGCGGCCCGGCTGGGCGCCGCCGCCGAGCTGGTCGAGGACTATCCCGCCCGCGTGGACGGCGACTTCGACCTGGCCGTGGACGTCTCCGCGCACCCCGACGGTCTGAGGTGCGCGCTGCGGTCCGCGCGACCCGGCGGCGCCTGCGTGGCGCGCTCGGTGTACTTCACCGAGCCCCCGCTGCCCTACTTCGACCTGTACGGCACCGGCGTCACCTTCATGACCGGTCCGCCGCACGCCACGCCCTTCATCCCCGAGGTGCTGGCCCACCTCGCGTCCGGGACCCTCGACCCGAGCGCGGTACTCGCCGGCCCCTACCCGTACGACCAGGCGCCCGAGGTCCTCCTCGACCCGCCCGCGGGAAAGCCCGCGTTCGTCCACCCGCGGCCGGCCCCGTGACCCCCGGCCGCAAGCGTGCCCGCCCCGGCGAGGGCGGCCGGCTCCGCGCGGAACTGCTGGAGGCGGCCGAGACGGTGCTGGACGAGCAGGGGGAGGACGCCGTCACCGTGCGCGGCATCGCCGCGCTCGTGGGCGTCTCCACCCCCGCGGTCTACCTGCACTTCGCCGGCCGGCAGGAGCTGCTGCACGCGGTGTGCCTGCGGGTCTGGGAACGGCTCGGCGACGACATGCGGGCGGCCGGCGCGGGCGTCGAGGACCCCTTCACCGCGCTGTACCTGCGGTGCGCCGCCTACATCGCCTTCGGCCTCGCGCACCCGCTGCGCTACCGGCTGGTGATGAACTCCCCGGCCAGCGCGATCACCCGTCGGATCGCCGCGGACTGCTTCCGCCACCTGGCCGACGCCGTGGGACCCTGCGTGGCCGCCGGGTCCCTGCGCGGCGACGCCGACGAGCTGACCCGCGGCATCTGCGCCGGCCTGCACGGTGCGGTGGCCCTGCTGGTGCAGCAGCCCGCGGACACCTGGCCGAAGGACCTGACCGCCTACGGTCGGCGGGCCGCCGCGGCGGTCTGCCTCGGTTCCGCGGCGCTGGGCCGCCTCCCGGAGACCGCCGTCCCCTCGACGGCCGTCCTGGCCGACCTCTTCGACGTCGACGCCGACGGTCGGTGAGCCGAGCCGTTCCCGAGGCGCCGGGCACGTAGGAGCGAGGCGCTGCGGCGGCGGGCGTGGGAGCGCGGGTCCGCGCCCGTCGTCCCCGACGTCGATCGTTGGACACCCCAACACTTCCGAGCTACATTGGCATAGACAACGTTGGAGTGCCCAACATTTCTCGTCGGCGTGGGACCAGCAGCGGTCCGTCGCACGGCTGTCCCCACGCCGCTCCCCAGGAGTGATCCCATGAACAGCAGCAACACCCCAGCCGATCTCTCCGGCCGGAAGGTGGCCGTTCCCGGCGGCACAGGCGCCGTGGGCGAAGGCGTCGTCCGCGCCTACCTCGCCGCCGGTGCGGACGTCGTCGTCCCCACCCGCACCCAGGAGCGGGCCGAGGAGTTCCGGCGCGTGCTCGGCGAGGCCGCGACCGACCGCCTGCACCTGGTGGTCCACGACTACACGACGTTCGCCGGCGCGGAGCAGCTTGCCGACGAGATGGAGCGCAGGCTCGGCGGGGTGGACGACGTGGTGGCCCCGATCGGCGGCTGGTGGGCCGGCAAACCCCTCTGGGAGATCGACGAGGCCGACTGGCAGAGCGCCTTCGTCGATCTCGCGACCGCGCACATGGCCGTCGCACGGGCCTTCGTGCCCCGGCTGAGCCCCCGCGGCGCCTACGTCCTGGTCGTCGGGGAGTCCGCGGTCACGCCGATTCCCGGCAGCGGCCTGGTCAGCATGGAACAGGCCGCCCTGTCGATGATGCGGCAGGTCCTCGCCGCCGAACTCGCCGGGCGGCAGCGGGTCTTCACCCTGCTGCTCGGGCCGGTGGCGACGCGTCTCACCGAGACCGGCGAGCCGGACCAGGTGACCGCCGGCCAGGTCGGTGACGTCGCGGTCGCGGCCTCGGCGGCGAAGGAGGCGGGGCGCGAGATCCGGATGCGCGGCCGGGCCGAGGCCGACGCGGCGCTGGCCCTGCTGCGCGACCCGCGGCCGGCGGGGACCGGCCCGGTCCTCGCCGTGTCCACGATGGAGCCGAAGAGGGAACGACGCGACGACCTGGTCGAGGTCCTCGCGGAGCTCGCCGAGCAGATCCGCGCCGAACCTGGCTGCCTGCACTACTCGGTACACCGCGCGCGCGGCGAGGACGACGGCCGCCTGCTGGTGATCCAGATGTTCACCTCGATCCAGGCGTTCAGCGAGCACAGCGCGAAGGTGGCGGGCCAGATACCGCGGCTCGGCGCACTCCTCGCGACACCCCCCGAGCCGCCCACCTTGTTCGAACGCCTCCCCCTCGGCGACGACACGGCGACGGAGCACCTGCCGGCGTGACGCCCGGCCGGGCCGGTCTCGTGACGGGCGAGCGGCCCGGGAACCAAGTGGCCGGAGGGGCGGGTGGCCGGAAAGCGGCACTCGGGGATTCCGCTTGCGAACGTCCTATGGACGCATAAATATGCGGCGGTTACGGTGGCCATCCCCCCACACCACGAACCGGAGGTTCGTCGATGAGCACAGCGATCAGCCGGCGTCTCGCCAGTACGGTGGCCGCGGTCGCCGCGTTGTCCGGCGCGATGCTGGTCACCCCGACGCAGGCGCACGCCGCCTGGGGGACCCAGCTCCCCTTCACGGAAGTGGCGAACGTGTCCAGCGGCGGCGGCAACTACCAGGTCGGCAGCATTCACGGCTGGGTGCAGTTCGACTCCGGCGGCCAGGACGCGCGCTACTCCCTGGACGTGTGCCGGCAGAGCGCCTACGTCCTCTACGTGACGGTCGCCTACAACGCGACACAGAACCCGTCCACCGGCGCGTGGAGCCAGACCGTCGTCAGCAACGGCACGCCGCCCTGGCAGAGCGCGACGTCACCGTGCTGGAACTCCGAGGCCACCCTCACCGGCACCGTCCACGCGGCGGACCTCGCCAACCTCCACGTCCAGCTCACCGGCGGCACCTTCGTCAACGGCCAGAACCTCGTCACGGACGACGACGACTACCTCCTCACCAACCCGTACTGATCCGGCGGACGCTTCCGAGGTCGCCGCCGCGGACGGTGCACGGGACCGCCCGTGGACCGCGTTGCGCGAGTTCCCCGCCGCGGCGGCCGAGGGCCTGCTGACCGACCCCGCGGTCCCTAGCGGACCGGTGGTGTGAGGGCGGTGCGGTCGAACGGGCCGCCGTGGGAGGCGGCGTAGGCGACGGCGTCGTTGACGTCGTCGAGGCCGAACGACCGGACCCGCTCGGGGGCGAGGTCCAGGGCGCCCGAGGCGAGGAGCCGGACGATGCCGACGTTCGCCGCACGCGGGTACATCCACTGGCCGCGCACGGTGATCGAGTTGCGCATGATCCAGGGGTACGGGAGGGCGAAGTCGTCGCCGCCGAGCATGCCGACGCCGCCCATGAGCACGACGCGGCCGTGTTCCCGCACGGTCATGGCCGCCGTGCGCGCCGCCGAGCTGGGTGCGCGCGGCGGCAGCAGGTCGATCACCATGTCGATCGGGCCGCCGGCCGCCGCGGACATCGCCGCGCGGTCGCCGGCCTCGTCCCCGGTGAGCACGACCGGGCGCAGACGCGGCCCGAACCGGTCGGCGAGGAGGTCGAGCGCGGCCCGGTTGCGGCCCGGGGCGACCACGCGGCCCGCCCCCATGGCGAGCGCGACCGCGACCGCGCTGCTGCCGAAGTTGCCGGTGGCCCCGCTGACGAGCAGCGTCTCACCGGCCGCGAGCCCGCCGGCCAGCAGCCCGCCGTACGGGATGACGTGCACGGTGAGCGCGGCCCAGCGGGCAGGGTCGTCCCCCGCCGCCGCGGGAAGCGGAAAGACGTTCTCCGTCGGGACCCGCATGAGTTCGGCGAACGACCCGTCGTGCAGGTGCCGGGCGAGGCGCGCGCCGCCCTCGCCGCGGGAGCTCCAGCCCTGAAGCGTGATGTCGGGCGTCAGGGCGTCGTCCCGCGAG
Organism: Actinacidiphila sp. DG2A-62; assembly: GCF_035825295.1. NCBI lineage: Bacteria > Bacillati > Actinomycetota > Actinomycetes > Kitasatosporales > Streptomycetaceae > Actinacidiphila > Actinacidiphila sp. DG2A-62. The sequence continues at coordinate 7,415,102 of NZ_JAYMGI010000002.1, read as the reverse complement.
CGCACCGTGGAGTCGCACCACACCAGGTCGCCGGGGCGCAGCCGGGTGGCGTCCGGGCCCACGTGGACGATCCGTCCCACCCCGCCGATCCCGGGCACGACGGGAGGGACCAGGGGGTACTTCCGCTCGCCGCTGAAGACCTCAGCCGCGTACGGGGCGACACAGGCGGCGAGGACCTGGACCACCACCTCGCCGCCGCCGGCCTCGGGATCGGGAACCTCCCGCACCGTGAGCGGCGCGCCGAACTGCGTCAGAACTGCTGCTCGCACCTGATGACCTCCGTGTTCGTCCTCGTTCCTCGGGATCGACACTAGGAACCCGCGAGGCATGCCGGAAGCGACGATCCGGCATCTGTGGTATGCGTACATCGCATGGACATCTCCAGCACAGGCCTGCGGGTCCTGCGGCAGATCGCCGAGTCCGGCAGCTTCACCGCGGCAGCCGTCCGGCTCGGCTACACCCAGTCGGCGGTCTCGCGCCAGGCCGCCTCCCTCGAACGCAGCGCGGGCGCCGCCCTGTTCGAACGCCGCCCCGACGGAGTACGGCTCACCCCCGCGGGGCTGACCCTGCTGCGCCACGCCCGCACGATCCTGGACTGCCTGACGGCGGCCGAGCGCGACCTCACCGGGACCCTCCCGCGCGCCGAAGTGGTGCGGCTCGGGCTGTTCCTGAGCGCGGGCGCGGCCATCCTGCCCCTCGCGCTCACCCGGCTCGCGGCGACCGACCCGCAGATCACGGTCACGACGACCGAGGGCACCACGCCCTCCCTGGTCCGGGCGCTGCGCGCGGGCTCGATCGACCTCGCGGTGCTGACGTCCCGCCCGCCCCACCGGCCGGTGGACGGCGAGTCGCCGCGCCTGCACGTCGAGACCGTCGCGGACACCGAACTGGTCGTGGCGGCGCCTTCGACCGGAGACTTCGCCGGCCGCACCACGGTGCACGTCGACGAACTGGTCGACGCCCGGTGGATCGCCGCCCCGGCGTCGAACGCCGAGCCGCTGCTCGGCGTCTGGCCCGGCCTGCCCGGGCGGCCGGACGTCGTCCACTGCGCGCGCGACTGGCTGACGAAGCTTCAGCTGGTCGCCGCGGGCTTCGGGGTGACGACGGTGCCCTGGCGGCTGTCGCCGGTGCTGCCGCCCGGGGTGAGCCTGCTGCACGTCGAAGGCGCGCCCCCCGAGATCCGCCGGGTCCTCGTGGCGCGGCTCCCCGGCCGCCCCACCCCGGCGGTCACGGCCGTCACCCGAGCGATCGTCTCGACCACCTGATGCCTGCTCCGACCGTCGGATCCGGTGCCGCGGCCCGCCGAGCGCGCGCACCGTCACGTCGAGCCTGCGATCGCCTGCCGGGCCGCGTCCCGTGACAGGGGCGTGGGGTTCCGCTGCCGTGGCAGGCAGCGGAACCCCACGCCCCTCAGCGGCGGTCCCGGGTCAGTCCATGGCGTTGGCCGTGACGTCGTTCGGGTTGGTGAGGTTGCCGGTCAGCGGCAGGTTGCGCGAGCTGTCGCCGACCAGGATCTGGTAGGTGCCCGCCGAGGCGATCCAGTTGCTCGACGCGGTGTCCCAGTGCGCGAGGTCGTGCGCGGTCACCGTGAACGTGACCGTGCCGGACGCGCCGGGGTTCAGCGTGATCCGCTGGAAGCCCTTGAGCTGGTGCGGCGGCTCGCCGGCCGAGGCCGGATCGCCGACGTACAGCTGGGACACCTCGGTCCCGGCCCGGCTTCCGGTGTTGGTGACGGTGGCCGTCACCGTCGCCTGACCGTTGGTCAGCGCCCCGACCTTGAGGTTGCTGAACGAGAAGCTGGTGTAGGACAGACCGAAGCCGAACGGGAACAGCGGCGTGACGTTGTTCGCGTCGTACCAGCGGTACCCGATCTTCAGCCCTTCCGAGTACTGCACGGTGCCGTTGACGCCCGGCCACTGCGCGGCCGTGTTCGCCGGCACCTGCGCGAGCGAGGCGGGGAAGGTGATCGGCAGGTGCCCGGACGGGTTCACGTCGCCGAACAGCAGTTCCGCGATCGCCTGGCCGAACTCCTGTCCCTGGTAGAAGGTCTCGAACACGCCCGCGACCTGGTTCAGCCACGGCATCATGATCGCCGAGTTGTCGCTGAGCACCACGATCGTGTTCGGGTTGGCCGCGGCGACCGCGGAGATCAGCGCGTCCTGGTTGTTCGGCAGGTTGAGCGTGGTGTTGTCGGCCTCCTCATGGCCGTAGTTGTCGGCCGCGAAGACGATCGCGACGTTCGAGGACTTCGCCAGTGCGACCGCGCTGCTCTGGTTGGTCCCGTCGTCGTAGCCGACCTTGACGTCGGTGCCGGCCGTGCGCTGCTGGATCCCGTACAGCGGGGTGTACGTGCCCGTGCTGGTGGCGGTGCCACTGCCGCCGCCGGCGGTGATCACGCCGGCGCTGGCGTTGGTGCCGATGACCGCGACGGACTCGCCGCCGTTCGGATCGAGTGGCAGCACGCCGTTGTTCTTCAGCAGGACCGATCCCTCCTCGTCACCGCGCAGTGCGACCGCGCGGTGTGCGGGAGTGGCCACGATGGCGGTGGTGGAGCCGGTGGGCGCCTTGTCGAACATGCCGAAGCGGAACATCTGGGTCAGCACCCGGGACACCATGGTGTCGAAGGTGGCCTGGGTGACCTCGCCTGCGGCGACGGCCTGCTCCAGGTTGGCGCCGAAGAACCCGCCGAACGGCATCTCGATCGTCTCGCCGGCGTTGGCCGAGGGCGCGGTGGAGTGGATGCCGCCCCAGTCCGAGGAGATGAAGCCCTGGAACCCGGCCTGCTGGTACATCGGGACGTTCTCGATCTGCGGGTTCTGGCAGGAGTAGGAGCCGTTCACCATGCTGTAGCCGCACATCAGCGCCGCCGCGCCGCCCTTCTCGATGGCGGTCTGGAAGCCGGGCAGGTAGATCTCCTGCAGGGTGCGGCTGTCCACGATCTCGTTTCCGGGCGCCGACGGCTGCTCGATGTTGTACGCGGCCGCATGCTTGACCATGGCCATCACGCCCTGGCTCTGCATGCCCTGGACGTCGGCGCTGACGATCTCGCCGGTGAGGTACGGGTCCTCGCCGAAGGTCTCGTAGGACCGGCCCCAGCGCGGGTCGCGCACCATGTTGATCGTCGGGCCGAGCGAGACGTTGACGCCCTTGCCGGCGAACTCCTGGCCCACCGCCACGCCGAAGTCATGCTCGTAGGCGGGGTCGAAGGTGGCCGCGGAGGTCTCGCCGTCGGGGAACTGGGTGACGCCCCCGAGGCCGTCGCCCACGCCGGTCGGCCCGTCCTCCAGGTTGACGTCCGGGATGCAGAGCGAGGGCTGGCCGGCGATCTGCCCGATGTAGACGTTCGAGCCGTCGCCGTGCAGCATTCCGGCCTTCTGGTCCTGCGTCATCGCGCCCATCAGCTGGGCGACCCGGGTCGAGACCGCCACGTTGGGCTCGTTGAGCCAGGGGCAGCTGCCCGGTGCGGGCTGCGACGGGGGCGGCGGAATGGTGACGGTCTGGTTCCCGACCGTGCGGACGGCGAACTCCCACAGGGAGTAGCCGTAGCCCGTGCCGCGGGCCGTGCCGTACATCCGCACGTAGCGCCCGGTCCCCGTGACGTTGAGGGTCTGGGTGCCGCCGGTTCCGGTGGTCGTGGAGTAGATCGTGGTCCAGTTGGTCTTGTCGGTCGAGGTCTGCAGCTGGAAGCCGGAGGCGTAGGCGTTCTCCCACTGGAGCACCACCTGGCACACCGGCAGGCTGCCGCCGAGGTCCACCATGATCCACTGCGGGTCGGCGACCGCGCTCGACCAGCGGGTCAGGGTGCTGCCGTCGGTGGCGTAGAACGCGTCGTAGGCCGGGTTGTCGTCCTGGGTCGAGGAGGCCGTGGCGGGGTGGCCGAGGGCGGCGTTGGTGGTGCCGCAGTCGCCGGTGGGCGGTGTGCTGCCGCCGCTCCCGCCGGTGCCGCCCGTGCCGCCCGTGCCGCCGGTGAAGACCTGGAACTCCCACAGCGAGTAGCCGTAGCCGGTGCCGCGGGCCGTGCCGTACATCCGGATGTACCGGCCGGTCCCGCTGACGTTCAGGGTCTGGGCGCCGCCGGTTCCGGTGGTGGTGGAGTAGATCGTGGTCCAGTTGGTGTTGTCCGTCGAGGTCTGCAGCTGGAACGCGGTGGCGTAGGCGGCCTCCCAGTTGAGGGCGGCCTTGCAGATCGTCAGGGTGGACCCCAGGTCGACCGTGAGCCACTGCGGGTCGGCGGCGGCGCTCGACCAGCGGGTGCCGGTGTTGCCGTCGACCGCCGCGGCGGCGGGAGTGCCGGCGTTCTCGGTGGAGGAGGCGGTCGCCGGCTGGTTCAGCGCCGCGTTCTGCGTGCCGCAGGTCGCGCCGCCGCCGTCGGTCCCCGAGGTGCCGAAGACCTGGAACTCCCAGAGCGAGTAGCCGTATCCGGTGCCGCGCGCGGTGCCGTACATCCGCACGTAGCGGCCGGTCCCGCTGACGTTCAGGGTCTCGGTCCCGCCGGGACCGGTGGTGGTCGAGTAGACCGGGGTCCAGGTCGACCCGTCGGCCGAGACCTGGATCTGGTACGCCTTGGCGTAGGCGGTCTCCCACTGGAGCACGACCTGACTGATCGTCGCGGTCGCCCCCAGGTCCACCTGCAGCCACTGCGGGTTGCTCCAGGCGCTCTCCCAGCGGGTGCCGGTGTTGCCGTCCACCGCGTTGGCGGCGGCGTTGCCGGCGTTCACGGAGGAGGCGGTGACGGCCTTGCCCTGCGAGAGCAGCGTGGGGGCCGCGTTCGCGGTGGTCGCGCCGGAGGCGAGCAGGGCGGTGATCAGCGCCAGGACGGCGAGGGCCGCCGTCCAGAGGGTTCTGCCGGTCCTCCGGGGTACCGGAGCGAAGCCCGGCGGACGGTGGGGGCGGCGTTGCGTTCGTGTGGACACGGCTCTCCTATGGCTGGTGCTGTTCGGGGTGGGGGTTCGCGCCAGCCCCGTGACCGGCCGGGGTGGGAGCCGGAGTGGAAGCCGGGGCCGGCGAGCCGCTGCCGGCGGCGCCGAAGACCTGGAACTCCCACGAGGAGCAGCCGTGGCCGGTGGGCCCGCTGGGCGCCGTGCACGCGGATAACGCCCGGAAGCGTTTACGGCCACGACCGGCGCGCCGGCACGGGACATCGGCGTTTCCCATCGACTCTCCTGATCGACTCTTCTGACGGAGGAGCGGGGCATGGACGGGCGATCGGGGAGAGCGCTCTCCCATGGTGCTGCGCGATCGTGAGCCCGAGGACAACTCCGTGTCAAGAGATGCGGCGCCGCGAGCGCCGGCGAGTCGACCCCGGGGAGGGTGGGCCCCTCGGAGCGGCTCCGGTGAACCGACCCGCACGCTTCCGCCCAAGCACCCGCTCCGGCCGGTGCGCGTCGTCCCCGCGCTCGGTCGATCAGGCCGGTGGAGCGCTGTCCGCCCACCGCAGCAGCCGACCGAAACGGCAAGCTCGCACTCCTCACCCATGACAAACTGGCAGTCATGTCCAACTCATATGCGCAGCCCATCTTGAGGACGCCGGAACTCGGGAACGCATTGCAGGTCGTCGATCAGCTTCTGGGGATCGCCGACACCAGTGAACTCGAAGTCGACTTCGAGGCGCGGATTTTCTCGGAGCACGCCGTGACTTCCTTGCTGCAGCTGCTGCCCGGTGCGGACCACTGGAGCGAGACGGACGACGGGGTCTCGTCCGGCGGGCGAGACGCGTCTGCACGCCTCCCCGTGTGGCTGCAGAGTTGGGGAATGTCGCCGGACATGACGGAGCCGTTCCTGGCGGCTCTGGGAAAGAATCCCGCGGCGGTACGGTGGGATTTCACGGGCTGGCCCGAAGCGCCCGAGATCGGCCTCGGCATCGGCGGTTCCAGGGGCGCATACGTGACCATGTGCGTGAACGCGCGCGATCTCGACCTGACCGAACCCGCGAGCGACCACACCGTTTTCGTTCACGTCAAGCAGGTGGAAGCTGAGCGCGCCCCCTGGCTGGCAGCCCGCGTCGGGCTGGACGTGATCGGTTCCCTGGTCATGTCTCCGCACTGACCGGGACCACCTCGCCCACGATCGCCTCGATCGTCAGGGCTGATACGTTCTCGGTGCCTGAGACCCGAGGCCCCGTGTGGTACTGCCGGACGGGTCCGGCAGTACCACACGGGGCCGTTCGGGCACGGTCAGGCGCAGTTCCCCGATGACGGATCGCATATGTTGCTCGAGTGCGAGTGGGGCGAGACGGAATCTGCGACCCCGAAAGGATCGATGAAGTCCTTGCCCATCTCCATGAGACCACCCCAGAAGCCGAAGCTTCTGATATAGCTGTTGGACTGTGCGAACGGCATCAGATAGCCCGCAACTCCGAGGAAGCGGCCGGCGATGCGCGGACTGAGCCGTTCCGCGTGCGCCCCGCCGGTCACCCCGTTGAAAACTCGCCCTGTGTCGAATCCGCTGCTGGGGTGGATCACCCGGACGCGGGAATCACCTGCGAAGTGTGAGGCCACCTGCTGCGCCTGTTCCGCGCTCTGGGCGACATAAACCACATTGTTCGCCTGCCCCTTACCGGCTGGGTTCATCTTGCCATTGATGTCCCCGGCGATGTACTTCATGGCCTTGCCGTCCTTGGAACTCGTCGCATCGAAGTCCTGGACGTCAACGATTTTTCCATCCTCGTAGGAGACCCGGACGAAGTCCGACGTCGTCCCGTTGAACCGCAGATTACCGTTCTTGTCGGTGAAGGAGCCCCATACGTGGCCTTGGTCTGGCCGGTACCGTCCGTCAGGGTTTCCACGTCGGTGTGGCTGTCGTAGCCGTAGTAGCCGTCGGTGGTGGTGGTGGCCGCGCCCTGGACCGTCTGAGAGATGGGCGGGCTCGCCCTCGACACGCCTGCCGCCTCGGGGACACGGACCGGCGACGTGCCGTCGTGGGAGAAGCCCGGTGCGCCGCATGCGCTGATGAACCTCGTGGGCTCGAAGGAGCCGGCGATTCGTCATGGTATGGAGCCCTCATTGACAAGGTCCAGACCAATCCGTCACGGTGGCACACCCCTTCACGGAGACTCCCTAATCGCCAGGAGGCGTTCATGCGTGTGCTGCTCGGCAGAGTGAAGTCCTTCGCGGCGGCAGCCGCACTCGCGGCCGTCGCGGCCGCCCTTCCCGCGGCCGCTCCCGCCACTGCCGCGAGCGCCGCGGCCGGCAACGCTCCGCAGGTCTACGGCGCATGGCACTGCGGCGACGACGCCTGCACATGGGCAACCGTCCGCGACATGACCGACTTCGACCACAACAACCACTGGCTCATCGACCGCGGTGACGGCCGCCCCTCCGTCAACCTGGTGGTGCTCAGCTTCGTCAACCCGCTCACCCTCCTCAACGGCACGACGAACAGCGGCAACGCCGACGGCGTCCCGGTCGGCATGAACCAGGCGGTGGTGAACTATTTCACCAGCCACGGCATCCGCGTGATGCTCTCCATCGGCGGCATCACCTACACCGACGACTGGAACAGCGCGCTCGCCCAGAACCCCACACTGCTCGGGCAGAAGGCCGCCGCGCTGGCCACCCGGCTCGGCGTCGGCATCGAGATCGACTACGAGCAGAGCTCCGGTCCGAACACCGCGGGCCTCCAGGCGTTCATCGACGCCTACCGGGCCGCGCACCCGTACGACGCCTCGGGCGCCGATCCGACCGCGCGGCTCACCATCGACGTCGCGGCCGGCGACCGCTGGCTCATCGCCCTCGACCAGTACGCGACCGCGCACTGGCTCACCCCCGGCGCCCCGGTGCTGGACTACGCCAACGCGATGGTGCCCAGCAAGCAGCCGTCGGCCGGCGGCGCGGAGTCGAACTGGCAGGAACACATCACGGGCAAGGCCAACTACAGTCCTCCGATCCCGCCGCTGGCCCCCGCGAAGTTCACCGGCAGCCTCTATATCGCCGAGGGCTCCCAGGTGAGGCCGGAATGCACCGACTTCTCCTCCTCGCTGCAGAACGCCACCGGCAGCTGGACGCAGAACGCGGCACCGGCCGGCGCCGGCACCACCAACGGCCTGCTGGGGTACATGTTCTGGGCCGCGGAACGCCCCTCGACCCGCGGCGTGACCACCGACCCGCCCAACACCTGCGAGGGCGGTGTCGGCGCGGGAGCGAGCGCCTACTCCGTACCCGTCCCGATGCCGCCCCTGCGGCAGAGCTGAGCTGAGCACCGCTGCTCGCGGCCGTGGAGGAGATCAGCTTGCGTCCGGCCGTCCGCTCGATCTCCTCGCGGAGTTCGCCGGAGCTCGTCAAGAAGGAGTGCGCGAACTCCTTGGGGCCGTGCGTCAGCAACTCCTCCACGTCGGCCGGTTCGAGATGCGACGCGATCGCAACGCCGGCCGACGTGGACCACGCCCGAGCGTGTCCCGGTACGGCTCACGTCGCGTCATGAACGCCGAGGATCTTGTACGCCAGGTGGAAGAACTGTTCGCGTTCGGCGGGCGACAGGTCTCCCAGCAGCAGATCCTCGACCTGGGCGGCATAGGGGGCGAGCCGAAGGACTGTCTCGCGCCCGGTTGACGTGAGAACGAGGACCTTGCGGCGCGCGTCGGCCGAGTCCCGTTCCACGGTGAGCAGTCCTCGCGTCCTCAGCCTCTCCACGATGGGCGCGGCAGTGGACTTGTCCAGGCTCGCGTGGCGGCCCAGACTGCGCTGGTCCATTGCCCCGCGCAGGTAGAGCACGCCGAGGACGGTGAACTGGGGCCCCGTGATGTCGTCGGGCAGCGTCTGCTGCCACAGCCGGGTGCGCTGCTGGAACAGACGCCTGATGACGTTGCCGGCCCCCGAGATTCCCCGGACCACGGATTCGTCGCGGCTGACCGCGTGGGCGCCGCCGTTCCCTTCGCCTCCGGCGCGGGCGCCCTCCTCGCTGATCCGGGCGCCCTCCTCACTGATCATGCTGTGCTCCTCCTGCGCGCATGTCGAGCCAACAGGCTGCCAGGCTGCCACGAGCTCTCGCCTCCCGCCCACCGGCCGCCCCGCTCCGCCGCGTCGACGACAAGGCCAGGGACCAGCCGCTCGCATTGGGACGTACACGGAGTATCGTAGTCCGAGAAGAAGGGACGTGTACGTCCTTTCTCTGTCGTTGGAAGGCGCGTTCATGCGACTCGTCGTAGCCATGACCGGAGCCACCGGGGCTGTCATCGGCATCCGGCTGCTGGAGGCGTTGCGCCACATGGAGGTGGAGACGCATCTCGTGATGAGCCGGTGGGCCCGCGCGACCATCGCTCTGGAGACCGACTGCACCGTGCCGGAGGTGGCAGCGCTGGCCGTCGTCAACCACAGACCGCAGGATCAGGGAGCGTCCATCTCCAGCGGTTCCTTCCCCACCGACGGCATGGCGATCGTCCCGTGCAGCATGAAGACGGTCGCGGGTATCCGCGCCGGCTTCGCACAGGATCTCGTCGGCCGGGCGGCGGATGTGACTCTCAAAGAGGGCCGCAAGCTCGTCCTGGTCGCCCGCGAGACCTTGCTGTCCACCATCCACCTGGAGAACCTGCTGGCGCTGTCCCGCATGGGCGTGACGATCCTGCCTCCGACGCCGGCCTTCTACAACCACCCCAAGGATCTCGACGACGTCGTCGACCACATCGTCGCCCGCACCCTCGACCAGTTCGGGCTCCGGCTGCCCACTGCGCGCCGCTGGAGCGGACTGGCCGTCGAACGCCACTCACGGGCCGCCGCGCCCGCCGAGTCCGAGGGCCTCCATGACGTCCTGCCCGCGGACGACACCATCGCCTGACCCCGGGCAGGTCCCCAAGAAGGACGAAGGACAACCCATGGCCTATGCCGACCTGCGGGAATTCCTCGAAACCCTGCGGAAGAACAACCAGCTCCTGAACTACTCCGACCCCGTCAGGCCCGAGCCCGACCTGAGTTCCGCGGCCGCCGCCACCACCAACCTCACCGACCGCGGGCCGGCCCTCCTGTTCGACACCATCGAGGGGTACGAGCAGGGGAAGGCCCGCGTGGCCCTCAACGTCGTCGGCTCCTGGCCCAACCACGCCCTCATGCTCGGCATGGCCAAGGACACTCCCGTCAAGGAGCAGTTCTTCGAGTTCGCCGAACGCGGGGAAGCCTTTCCCGGCCGGGTCGAGCGCCGTACCGACGCCCCCTGGCAGGAGCACACGCTGACCGAGGGCATCGACCTCTTCCAGATCCTGCCGCTGTTCCGCCTCAACGAGCACGACGTCGGCTCCTACATCGACAAGGCGATCGTCGTCACCCGCGACCCGGACGACCCGGAGCACTTCGGCAAGCAGAACGCCGGCATCTACCGCATTCAGGTCAAGGACAAGGACCGTCTGGGCATCCAGCCGCTGGCCGCACACGACATCGGCCTGCACCTGCACAAGGCCGAGGAACGCGGCGAGAACCTCCCCATCGCCATCGCCATCGGCAACGAACCCGTCATCTCCACCGTCGGCGGCATGCCCCTGGCCTACGACCAGTCCGAATACGAGATGGCCGCCGCCATCCAGGGCGCCCCCTACCGCATCGCCAAGGCGCCCCTGACCGGCCTCGACGTGCCGTGGGGCTCCGAGGTGATCCTCGAAGGCGAGATCATCTGCGGCGAACGCGAGATCGAGGGCCCCTTCGGTGAATTCACCGGCTACTACTCCGGCGCCCGCAGCCAGCCCGTCATCCGCGTCACCCGGGTCAGCCACCGCACCGACCCCATCTTCGAGCACCTCTACCTCGGCAAGCCGTGGACGGAGATGGACTACGCCCTCGCCCTGAATACCAGCGTCCCGCTGTACCGGCAGCTCAAGGCGGACTTCCCCGAGGTCGTGGCGGTCAACGCCATGTACACCCAGGGCCTGCTCGGCATCATCTCCGTCAAGCAGCGCTTCGGCGGCCACGCCAAGGCCGTCGGCATGCGCGCCATGACCACCCCCCACGGCCTGGCCTACTGCAAGGTGATCATCGTCGACGACGACGACATCGACCCCTTCAACCTCGCCCAGGTCATGTGGGCGCTGTCGGTGCGCTTCCACCCCCAGCACGACCTGGTCACCGTGCCCAACGGCTCCGTACTGGCTCTGGACCCGAGCTCCGACCCGGACGGCATCGTCCACAAGGTGGTCATCGACGCCACCACCCCGATCTCGCCCGAGACCCGCGGCCACTACGCCCACGAGGTGGCCAACCCGTCAGCCACCGCGGCGTGGGAGACGCTGCTGAAGGGACTGATCACATGACCTCCCCCCTCGACACCACCGTCTGCCCGCGCTGTGAGCAGTCCACCGTGCGCGTCATGACCACCTCGCCCGTGCCGGGCGCGTGGACCATGCACGTCTGCGACACCTGCTTCTACAGCTACCGCTCCACCGAGGGCCCCACCGCCACCGACCCCGCCTCGTTCCCCCAGGACTGGAAGGTCGACCCGGCCGACATCCCGGGCATGCTCGCCATGCCACCGGTGCCCCAGCGCCGCGGCTGATCCCTGTCACCCCTGGGCCCCCGCCGAACCCCACCCGCACAACCCCCGGCGGACACCTCCATACCCGCCCTGACCCGCCCTGCAGACCACGCGAGTCGATCGCGGCGCGTCGCCGCAGGTCCGCCACAGCCACGCACAAGGAGTCGTGAGTTGAGCTCCCTCTTCACCCCGTACCCCGCCAGGTCCCTGACGATCCCCAACCGCGTCTGGATGGCGGCGATGTGCCAGTACTCCGCGGCGCCGGAGGGCGACGCCATCGGAGCCCCCAACGACTGGCACTTCACCCACCTCGCCGCACGCGCCACCGGGGGGACCGGACTGATCATCACCGAGGCCACCGCTGTCAGCCCCGAGGGGCGCATCTCCCCCTACGACCTCGGCATCTGGAACGACCACCAGGTGGAGGCGTTCCGCCGCATCACCCGCTTCCTCAAGGAACAGAACACCGTCCCGGGAATCCAAATAGCTCATGCCGGCCGCAAGGGCTCGACCGAACGCACCTGGGTCGGCGGCCGCCCGATCGCGCCAGACGCCGAGTACGGGTGGCTTCCGGTGGCGCCCAGCCCACTGCCGTTCGACGACGACCGCCCCACCCCGCACGAGCTCACCCGCGACGAGATGGCCGTCATCGTCCGACAGTTCGCCGACGCCGCCCGCCGCGCCCTGAACGCCGGCTTCGAGGTCGCCGAGATCCACGGCGCCCACGGCTACCTCATCAACCAGTTCCTCTCCCCCCACACCAACCACCGCACCGACGAGTACGGCGGCGCCTTCGAGAACCGCATCCGCTTCGCCCTCGAGGTCTGCGACGCGGTCCGCGCCGTCTGGCCCGACGAACTCCCGCTGTTCTTCCGCATCTCGGCTACCGACTGGCTCACCGAGAACACCGACGACGACCGCGAAGGCTGGACCGCGGACGACACCGTCGCCCTCGCACCCCTCCTGCTGGAACACGGCATCGACCTGATGGACGTCTCCAGCGGGGGCAACGCACCCCATGCGAAGATCCTCGTCGGCCCCGGGTACCAGGTCCCCTTCGCCGCCCGCGTCAAGAACGAGACCAGGATGCCCGTCGCCGCCGTCGGTCTGATCACCGAGCCCGACCAGGCCGAGCGCATCCTCGCCGACGGCCAGGCCGACGCCGTCCTCCTCGCCCGCGAACTCCTGCGCAATCCCTCCTGGGCCCGCCAGGCCGCCCGGCAGCTCGGCGGCGACGTCCACGTGCCGAACCAGTACCACCGTTCCGTCTGACCGACCCGGTCACGGCCGCCGTCCAGAACCCCAACACATCCGTAACTAGCTTTTATCTTGTCTTAGACAATGTCTATCGTAGGATCGCTTCCAGCGACAGTGAGGCAGGCGCCGACCGAGGCCCGGCCGCCCGCGGATCGAGCCCGTAGGCCCAGATGAGCTTCCCGCAAAGGAGAACGGCGATGACCGAACGCCCGTCGACGACCACCCAATCCGGAGCCCCGGTCCCCAGCGACGAGTTCTCGCTGACGACCGGCTCCGACGGCGTCACCGCGTTGCACGACAGGTACCTGGTCGAGAAGCTCGCGGCCTTCAACCGGGAGCGCGTGCCCGAGCGCAACCCGCACGCCAAGGGCGGCGGCGCCTTCGGCACGTTCACCGTCGAGGAGGACGTGTCACGCTACACGCGCGCCGCGGTCTTCCAGCCGGGCGCGACGGCGGAGACGTTGGTGCGGTTCTCCACCGTGGCCGGTGAGCAGGGCTCGCCCGACACCTGGCGTGACGTGCGCGGGTTCGCGCTGCGCTTCTACACCGCAGAGGGCAACCTCGACATCGTCGGCAACAACACCCCGACCTTCTTCATCCGCGACGCGATGAAGTTCCCGGACTTCATCCACTCCCAGAAGCGGCTCGGCGGCTCGGGCCTGCGTGACGCCGACATGCAGTGGGACTTCTGGACCCTCTCGCCCGAGTCCGCACACCAGGTCACCTATCTGATGGGCGACCGGGGCCTCTCCCGCTCCTGGCGCCACCTCAACGGCTACGGCTCGCACACCTATCAGTGGATCAACGCCGACGGTGAGCGGTTCTGGGTGAAGTACCACTTTCTGTCCCGGCAGGGCGTGCGAGCGCTGGGAGCCGAGGAGGCAGAGCGTATCGCCGGGGCCGACGCGGATTTCTATCGCCGTGACCTTCACCAGGCGATCGAACGCGGCGAGTTCCCCGCCTGGGACATGTACATCCAGGTCATGCCCTACGAGGAGGCGAAGACCTACCGCCTCAACCCCTTCGACCTGACCAAGGTGTGGCCGAAGGCCGACTATCCGCGCATCAAGGTCGGCTCCTTCATCCTGAACCGCAATCCGCGCAACTTCTTCGCCGAGATCGAACAAGCGGCCTTCTCGCCCGGAAACCAGGTACCGGGCACGGGGATCTCCCCGGACAAGATGCTCATGGCCCGTGTGTTCGCGTACAACGACGCCCAGCGCTACCGCATCGGCGCGAACTTCAGCCAACTCCCGGTCAATCGACCGCACGCCGCCGAAGTGCACACCTACTCGCACGAGGGTCAGATGCGATACCACTTCGCCGAACCCGAGCACCGCAGCTACTTCCCGAACTCCTACGGGCCGGCCGGCGGCCCCGAACCCGACCTCGCCAGCGGGCTCGACGAGGCCGGCTGGGAGACCGACGGCGAACTCGTTCGCAGCGCCTACACGCTGCGCCCCGACGACGACGACTTCAGCCAGGCGGGCACCCTCTACCGCAGTGTGTTCACAGCCGAGGAGAAGACCCGCTTCGTCGCGACCCTTGCCGGACAGTACAAGGCGCTGACGGTCCCGGCGATCCAGGAGCGTTTCTTCTGGTACTGGCGGCGCGTCGACGCGGACCTTCCGGACGCGATTCGCGCCGCCCTGTAGTTCCCTTGTAGTTCCCTTCGGCGACGCCCCCGAAGCTCCACGATCAACCGCTCGGCACATGAGAGGACAACCGTGACTCTTCCCTTGCTTCCCCCGTTCGCGGGCGGCAGCTTTCTCGTGACCTATCCGCCCCTCACCGCGACCAACACCTACGCCGCGGACTCCCCGACGGTCAGCTACGAGATCGTCGCCGGCGAAGGAGCCGGAACACGGGGCAGCAGCGCGTACACATGGTCCCGCATCGGCTCCGGCCTCTACGTGATCTCCTGGCAGGAGGAAAGCGGCGCCACGGTGGTCCACGTCGACGACTTCGAGGCCGGAACGTCCCTGTCGTTCTTCACCACGCCCCAGCTGGAGCTGTACCGCATGGAAGGCCGGCTCGCGCGCCAGGTCCAGCCGTGAGCCGGCCCCGTTGCGGACCAACGGATCGAGCGTAGCCGCCGGCGGCCTCGGCCTCCCGCCGCGCCACCGCGGCGGCGATCTCCTGGTCGGTGCGCTCGGGGAGACCACGGTCGCCTCGCTGCCGCCGCCAGGCCGCTCCTGCCGCCGCCAGGCCGCCCCTTCTCCCGGCGACCGGGCCGACGAGAACACACCCGGCGGGCGCAGAACCGGTCACCGATACGGCACCGCCCAGAAGCAACAGAACTGTGCGCGGAAGCGTGATAGCGGTGAGGACCAGAGCAGCCATCGCACCGCCGTGGGCAGTGGCCGCCCAACCGAGGGCGAAGTACATGGCCGCGTCGCCAACGAGCGAGGCAAGGGTTCCGGCGAGCCAAAGCAGATACATCCGCGGGAGCGCCGGCCGGGCGGGGGCTGGCATGCCGCGTGCGGCAGGGATTCGGACAGTTCCAAAACCCGAGCACACCATTACACCCGGCGCTCGGTCGACCTGGCCGGCGCGGCGCTGTCCGCGCACCTGGGTGGAGGCAAGATCGACCCCGCGCCGGGTCCCAAAACCGAGGCTGGTCCCAAAGTGGTCCCAGAGGCGACGCCGAAGCGGCATCTGCGGTTCGTCCGCTGACAGGGTCCGGGAACGCGAAGAAGCCCGCTGAGCTGGAGTTTCGTGCTCCGCCAGCGGGCTTCGTGCACCGTCGGGACGACAGGATTTGAACCTGCGACCCCTTGACCCCCAGCGTCCGGCCCGCCGTGAGGCACCGTCCGTCGGAGTCAGCTCCCGTCCCGACGGTGCAGGTCAGCGCTCGGTCAGCGCCTCCGCCATGACACCGACTACCCATCGGTGACGGACAGTCCGTGAGAGCTGCGTGAGAGACAGCGGCCGAGCTGTGGCGCCTCGGCCAGGAGCCCAGCGGGTCACTGGAAGGACTTCGCTGGATCAGATCAGCTCGTATCGGCGTCGACGCACCAAGGTGTCAATCCGCGGTGACGCCCCAGTAGCCGATCTCCGACGGGCGGCCGTCGACGTACAACGGCGTACACCTGCCGGAGCCCCGCCCCGGATATTCGAGCAGCCCGGAGTCGAGCGCGTCGAGCCACTCCTCACGCGTCGGCGCGCCGCCGGCCGCCCAGGTCCGTATCTCACGGTCCGTCAGCGGCCGCATCATCGCCACGTCATCGTCCGCCCCGGCATCGATCAGCCGCCACTGGTCCAGCACCGTGCCGGTACCGCCCGTCAGCACGAACTCCTGCCACTCCTCGTCGGCCCACAGCTCGTCGATGGCCCGGCCCCCGAAGCCGTAGTCGTCCCGCTCCAGTTCCCGTTCCTGAGCCCGCCGGAACGCCGCCGCCAGATCCTCCTCGTACGGCCCCGTCTGCGACCACCCGTCACCGCCCACCGTGCAACCTCCCCAGCTCACAACCACTCACCCGGCACCACTCACCCGAAGCGGCACCCACATCGAAGAGCGTAAGCGGCACCACCGACAGAGCAGCCGCGTCCACACCCCGGCCCTGCGACACCGTCCCGATCCGCCCCCCGCGTTGCACGGCGTACACGCTGCCGGACCACGACCGCTCCATCTGGGCGAAGGCACCGCCGCCACACAGACTCCCCCGCTGCGCCAACGAGTCCGGCTACGCCATCGGCCCACCCGCGCCGAGCGCACCGCGACCTCACGGGACCCTCGTGCCTGCCGGCGTCCGAGCCGGTCGCTTCGACCCTTCCCATGGCGCGCGAGTAGAGGCGATGCCGGTACGCCAACACCCCCACACGTATGCGCACGCGCGAACCGCAGCCAGGACCGCGGCCAACGGCGCACCACTCGCCAGAGCCCCAGGAGGAGCAAAAAGTCACGCTGAGCGGGAGATCTCCGCCGCATCGCGGAACACCAGCCGCACCGGGGACTCTTCCCGCTCTGCTCGATCCCGACTGGGAGTGCCGTGCCGCAATACCGGCGCCACTGCCTCCCACACCGCCGCCACCCGCGGATCGGTGTAGTCCCCGTACTCCTCGGTGGCCAGCAGCCACACCCCACCGGACCGCAACGGCTCGACCCGCGCGAACGCACCGCTCGCCCGCAGCACGTCGATACCGCCAAGGCTCTCGGCGAGCTCGTCAGCGCAGACGGTCAGCCAGTCATAGCCCCGCAGAACCTGCCGCGACGCCGCGATCGCCTCCGAGTAAACGGTCCACGGCGGCCCGGTCACCGCCTCCAGAGCCGTCAGCGGGTACGCACCGTAGTCGTACGAGATCTGCCCGTACGACGGGTTCACCTCATCGCAGAACGCGTGCATAAAGTCCAGCCACGCCCGCTGCGTCGCCACATCCTCCAGCCGACTCTCCGGCGCCTGGAAATTCACCCGGCACCAGCCATCGGCGTCCTCGACCATCTCCGCCTCGAAACGGATGAGCCTCTCCCCCGGAATCGTCGACGTCTCCAGAAGATTGAACCCCAGGTTCATCCCCTCGATCCCCTTGACCGCCTCCTTC
This sequence comes from Actinacidiphila sp. DG2A-62, assembly GCF_035825295.1. Lineage (NCBI taxonomy): Bacteria > Bacillati > Actinomycetota > Actinomycetes > Kitasatosporales > Streptomycetaceae > Actinacidiphila > Actinacidiphila sp. DG2A-62. Next base: position 7,397,855 of record NZ_JAYMGI010000002.1, on the reverse strand, counting down.
TCCGCCCAGGCGATCGCCGCATCCTCCACGACCTTCCCGACCTGGCGCAGCCCGCTCTTCTGCATGCGAGTAATGGAGACATACCCCCACTCCACTCCCGCCGGCCCCAGAAACCCATTGGTCACCCTGCCCTTGGGCACCGACCCATCCGCAGAAACACGCCGCAGCAGATTTCCCGCCAGCGCCCGGGCACCCCCGACCACCCACTCCACCGCCCGCCGCCCGAACTCCTCCCGACTCCCGACCTCGAAATCGACCTCACACAACACCGTGACCACGACCCCACCCCCATCCATTCCCGCCACTCGCCTCCGAGCTCGCAACACCGCGACCCGATGCGCGCCAACCGAAGGCCTGAAGAGTCAGCGGTCCCCGCTCAACCTGAATCCGACGATCCGAGCCGCGGAGTCGTCAGCAGAAATCTCAGCAACGTGAACCATACCCGCTCCCTGCGGCCAGGCGAACTCCAAGCACTCCTCGTCGCTCAACTCACAGGCCTGGGAAGCAGCATCGAACAGCACGATACGACCTGTCGACTCAAAAGAGCCGCAGGACGTCCACGTGAGGTCCTCCATGCTATCGCGCACTACATCCGTCACCGATGCTTCGATATCCACTGGCCCCTCACCGTCGCGCGGCATCGCAGTAACACCGATGCCCTCTACGGAACAGGCGCCAGCGTACTCATTCTGCGACGCCGACCACAGGGCAGCCCCGGGATTCACATACGGCCGCCAACGGACCACCCGGAGAATCGATCCACTCCACCCTTGTTCTCACCACCTTGATCCTTAGCGCACGCAACATTTCCGGACAACAGAAGTCATGCGCCCGAGCCCTGGCACAGCCGCCATCCGCTGACGTCTCCGTCGGGCGCTGCCAGATGGCCCCAGTGAAAACACGCCTTCGCGCAGGGTCAGCACATGGAAGCGCATGCACCTCGCCTAGCTATTTTCCGATAGCGAGCTGAATTCTCACCGGGAAGGTCACGTCATCTACAAAAGCACGCCGCTCACATTCCCCGCCGCACTCCGAAACCTCATCTGCACATCCTCGTTCGGGTCATGAATAACCATGACACCCGACTTCGGCGAGAGCAGTGCGGGAAGGCAGTCTGCGGCGATCCTGGCGGCATCAACGAACTAGCTCCCGCGTGCCTTCGTGCTTGACCATCCCCGGCGAGACCCCGTGCCGGAACGTGCCCGGCGCCGGCTTCCCGGCCGCGTCGTACGGCAGCACGTCCAGCGGGGAAGGGCCGGCGGCCGGGTAGACGACGCAGTCCGACAGCAGCGCGATCGGCAGCAGCGCATCCTCGCCGAACACCACGGCGCCGGTCGGCGGCGGCGTGCTACTGGCGGCAAGCGCGGTCTTGAGCAGCTTGCGGTGGATGTTGACCCGGGCCGCCGAGATCACCGCCGCCCGGATGTCCGGGCGCCACGTCAGCCGCTCCAACGCCGGCCACCGCTCCCCCGGCCGGTACCGCGTGCCCTGCGGGCGCTCGCGCAGCTTGCCGATGCCGCCCTTGACCGTCGACTTGATCGCCGACAGCACCGCCGCCATGCGAGGGGTCGACGGACTTGTGGATCGCCATCGCCTCCACCGAAACGCCACGCGGGCATACCTTCCGATCTGGACGAAGCCCGATCTCCGGCTTCGACGGCACCGTTCATTGACCGGTGGTGGCTTCGAGAGGACCGGGCTCATCAAGCACGAAGCAGGCTGGAGCAAGCAAAACCTGCGGCAGATCACGCTCCGGTGGCAGGTTCCGCTCTGGCTGCTCAAGCGAATCCTCAGCCCACGATTCCCCAACGAACGGCCAGTGCCCCGGCCGAGCATGCCCGAGGACTACTACCAAACGATCAAGGACCACGACGCACAAGGGCTCATCGCAACGCTATCGTGGCGATCGTTCCTCGACGTCCACCACACCTGGCTCACCCTCACGACCATCACGAGGCTCTACCTCAGCTTCGCCCGAGAACCCCAGCCAGCCGCGTCCGGCGAAACCCAGTAGCTCTTCGAGGTCGGCTCTGCATACGTTCGGCCGCATGGCAGACGACTGCTTCGGGCACCCACGACTCGCCGCGATCTACGATCCGCTCGACCCCGACCGCAGCGATCTCGATGTGTACCTCCGGATGACGGAAGAGTTCGGGGCGCACCAAGTTCTGGACATCGGCTGCGGCACCGGGGTGTTCGCACTTCTCCTGGCCGGCCGCGGGGTCGACGTCGTCGGCATCGATCCCGCCCAGGCATCCGTCGACGTCGCCCGGGCCAAACCGGGCAGCGAGCGAGTGCGCTGGATCTGCGGTGATGCCACAGCCCTCCCGCCATTGCAGGTCGACCTCGCGACGATGACAGCGAACGTCGCCCAGGCCATCGTCGATCCGGACATCTGGCAGAAGACGCTGCAGGGGGCCTACGAGGCACTACGGCCCGGCGGGCACCTGGTCTTCGAGACCCGTGATCCGTCCAGACGCGCCTGGGAAGAATGGACCCGCGAGCGCTCCTACCGCGTGACGGAGATCCCGGGCGTCGGCTCCGTCGAGAGCTGGGTCCAGCTGATCGAGGTGAGCCAGCCCCTCGTGACCTTCCGCTGGACCTACATCTTCGCCGCGGACGGACAGGTGCTGACCTCGGATTCAACGCTGCGCTTCCGGGAGCGCGACGAGGTCGAGACGGACCTGGTCGCCCACGGCTACGTGCTGCAAGACGTCCGCGATGCGCCTGACCGGCCAGGCAAAGAGTTCGTCTTCCTCGCACGACGCCCCTGACACAGTGATCCACGCCACTCAAACTTCGATGGCACACGCTCAAAGTGCGATGTCACAGGACATGCGTGATTGACCGCGAACGCACGGTCACGAGTGGGGAGTTGAGCAACTTGGCCTGAGATGCAGAGGACGATCAGGCGTCACGGTTGGAGCGTGCCGACGCAGCGCTGCTCGCGAAGGTCTACGGGTGGCTGCCTCTACCTACCCGTCAACCGAGCACCGCCGACGCCTGTACCGCCAGGAGGTCGCCGACGTCATCGATCAGTTCCAGCGCGAGAGCCGCAAGTACCGGCGCATCCACAACAGCTTGCAGTCCCTGATCATGGTGGGCGCGACGTCGACGACCACCATCGCCTCGCTGAACACCGCCGATGACCTAACCTGGCAGAACGTCCTAACCATCGCCATCAGCTTCGCCATCACGCTGGCGGCCACCTTCACCGGCTACTACAAGTTCCGCGAGCGCAGCTACTTCCTGCGCGAGACCGCCGACGCCATCGAGGAGCAGGCCAACGCCCTCGCCCTCGGAGTCGGCGAGTACACCGACCTCAACGAGAAGGATGCACTGAAGCACTTCACCGGCGTCGTCGAATCCCTGCGCGGTGAGCAGCGACGCCGACAGCAGCAGCTGGACCAGCCCAACCAGGTGGCCGCAGCTCCGGCTGGCCAAGCCAGTGAGTGACGTCCGAGGGCACGAAACGCGCCACTTCCGACCGAACACCCAACGTGCACACCCGGTCACTCAGTACCGTCTTGGTTATGACGACCGACGGGACACCTGACGGACTGACCGGCTGGCCTGTGCGATTAGCGCTGTGGGCCTGCACGCTGGTCACCGTGCCACTACCTGTGGTTCCTGGAAGCCATGGGTGACCGGTGGGGCGACCTGTTGCCGGCCGGCGACAGCGCGAAGCCCTGGATGGCGATCGTCGTCCCCGGTGCCGCGTTCAGCTTCACCCTGATCGCGGCCATGTCTTGGTGGTACAGCGGCCTGTACTCCAGGCCGATTTGGATGGGGCGCACCCGGTGGTGGCTTCTAATCGTCTTCGTCGCCGCCCTGTCCATGGCGGCCGGCGTCATCGGCACCACGAACCGCGACTTCGGCGACGTGCTCATGGTCGCGGCGATCACCTTCACCGGCATGACCGGCCTGTGGCTGCTGCCGGCGGCCGTGTCCCCCGAGTGCTCAGAGGGTTGCCCAAGCGGGGCGAGTCCAAGGCGGGCCCGTCCTGACACCACCAGCCGTGCAGCCCTGCCGCGTGCCGGTGACGATCCAAGGGAGAGGCCGATGAGATGGCTGTGGCTGGCCGCACTGACGGCGCTCGCCGTCGTGATGGCGGTGCTCACCCCGTACGTCTTCCACCACGAGTCCAACGCCCAAGCCGTCGGCTGGTGCATCATGCTCGCCTGCACGGTCTTCGGCGTCGGCCTGCTGGTCCGGGCCGAACTCCTCATCCGAGCGATGGACCGGCGCCCCAACGGCGATCCGGCTGGCCCTGACTGCCCGCGGCCCTGACCCCTCGCCTGATTGAGCTGCCGGCAGCCCGCCGGTGTCACGCCCTGGCCGCGTCGGCGAAAGTGACGTCCTGCGCGCGGTGCACGCGGCACACCGGCTCAGTATGTGACAGGTCACGGCGGCCTGGTCTTTCGGAGCGGAGGGGGCAGCCCGACGGGCAACGGCAACGTGTAACCGACTCGCTTGGTCTCTCGGAGACATCTCTCGATCTGCCGCCGCCAGGGGGCACAGCACTCGGCAGGGGCTCGCGGGGGCTCGATGCCCGTCCGGTTCGCCACCGCCATCAGTCGACAGCGGGAGACGTGCGAACCGGACGACGAGGAAGCCTCCCTATCCCAGCCCTCGGGAATTGCATCAGACGGGCGAGAAACTGCAGGTCGCGAGGTCAGGGCGGCACCCAGCGGGGACTTCATCCTCCTACAACTTAGTGGCCTGATCAGGGAGTTTGGCACTTCCCGCACCACGGGCCGACCGTGGTGCCCGGCCTGTCAGCGCCGCCCGGCATCATGCTCGGAATGCGGGAGATTCGAGGCGGTCGTCTCCGGCACGCTCGACGAGCCCCTTTGCGTAGACTGCACCGTCCCTGAGGTCTAGCACACCTGCCCCACCTGTAACGATCCCGACTACCCGCACCCCGGCCAGTGCGCGCGTGCCTCATCAACCGACGCCTCAACGAACTGCTCGGCCCTGCGTCCAATGCCCTCCACCCCGGCCTCGAAGCACTTCGGCGCAACATCGCCACCACCGAGCACCCCATCACCGCCAGGCGGTGGCTGAACAAACCTCCGTCTCCCCGGTCCTGGCCGACCTCGCGGCCGGCCGACGAGCCCTCACCCACGAGGCCCTCGATGAACTGCCCGACAGCCCTCCCCTCGCCCACCTCCGCCAAGTCCTGGTCGGCGTCGGCGCCACGCTTGGCCATCGAGGACGTCGAGGTCGGCGCTCACGAAGTACGTCTACACCTCGGCAATGCACCCATACAACTGACCGAGCCCGTCGCCGAACTGGCCCGCATGGTCGCCGCGAACCGCAAGGGCCACGCGACCATCGGCGCCCTAACACCATCACCTTGGCTCTTTCCAGGCGGCCAGCCCGGACGGCCGATCAGCACCACACAGCTGACCCAGCGGCTGAACAACCTGGGCATCCGGCCCAACCAGGCCCGCAGCAGCGCACTCTTCCAGCTCGCCACCGAGATCCCCGCCGCGATCCTCGCCCGCACCCCGGGCATTCACACTGACATCGCCGTCGCCTGGCAACGTCTCTCCGCCGGCGACTGGGCCACCTACGCCGCCGAAGTGAGCGCGCGGAAAGCCATCACCAAGGAGTACTCATGATGACCACACGCCCCTACGACGCCGTGCTCTGCGACATCGATGGCGTTCTTCGACACTGGCCCACCGCCAGTGACATCGAAAGCAGCCATGGACTCCCGACAGGCGCAATCGCGGCAGCAGCCTTCGCCCCGTCTCGCCTGCACCCCGCAATCACAGGAAAGATCACCGACGAGCAGTGGCGCTCCGCAGGGGCTGCGGACCTCGCTGCGATCTGCGGATCGGCTGACCGCGCCCACGCCGCAGTCACCGACTGGTCCAGTCTGGTGCCCCGCGTCGATCACCAGGTCGTGTCCCTCCTCGCCCAAGCCCGCACGGTCGCAACCGTCGCCTTGGTCTCCAACGCAACCACCCGGCTGGAATGGGACCTCGCCCAGCAAGGGCTCGACGATCTCGCCGACGCCGTGGTGAACACCTCCCGCATCGGGGTCATGAAGCCTGATCCACGCGTCTACATCACGGCCGCCGCACAGGCCGGTGCCCCGGTCCACCGCTGCCTGTTCATCGACGACACTGCCGCCAACGTCACAGCAGCCCGCGAAGTGGGGATGACCGCCCTCTACTACCGGCAGATCGAAGATCTCCGCAGTGCCCTGGCACCTCTCCTCAACACAGCACCAGATGCACAGCACACGTGACCCGCAGGGGCATTCGGACAGTTCCAATACCCGACGTCACCATTAATATTCGTCCCACGACAGCAGGGGCCAGTGCCCATCAGTCTCTCGTTCGCGCAGGTCAACCCCCGTAGCTCAGCGGATAGAGCAGGCGCCTTCTAGGCACCTGCTACAACGCCTGCGCGGCGGCGTTCGGCGCTGCCCACTTGCCAAGCAGCACGGAAAGTTCCGTCAGGCAAAACGCGTTTCGTGGTGAAGATGGTTGGTGCACCGCAGGTCAGGCACCGCTAGGGCGTGTCCGCAAAGTCGTGTCGTCGCCCGGAGGGCGGCCCCGCGGCGTCTGGTGCTCCCCCAGGGCTTCGCCTGGGCGGCGCCCCCAGATCGCAAGGCGGAGGGTCGTCCTCGTAGTGGGCCTACTCGGACGGGCCCGACAACGCAGCTGGGGGCACCCCCGGCCGCCAGGCTGGGGGAGCGCGTGCCAGGCGTCGCGGGGCAGGCACGACTTTGCGGACACGCCCTAGAGCTGCAGGAGGCAGCACGCGATGCCTCCTGCCAGCGCAGACGGTCCTCGTCGGCCGCGGTGGACCCAGTGATCATCACCGAGGAAGTGCATGCCGCAGCACGCCATCTCGCCGGAGCCGACCTCCCTATCGGCTTCGCTCACCGCCCGACCGGCCCAGGCAGGCCCACTCGCCTCGCCCTTGCTGACCACCGAGGAGGTGGCCCGGCTGCTGCGGGTCGACCCCTCCTCGGTGCGGCGGTGGCGCGCCGAGCAGCCGCCGCAGGGGCCGCCGTTCATTCGCCTGTCCGAGCGCGTCGTCCTCTACGCCGCGCAAGACCTTCAGCACTGGCTCGACACACGCCGCACCACACCCCACCCGCGGCAAAAGGCGGCCTGATTGCCCTACCGCCACCAGCTCCCCGTCGCCGTCCCGCTGTCGCACGACATCGAGCACCGCCAGGACCGAAGGCTCTCCTATAAGGCCCGCGTCCGCTGGGTCGACCCCCACACCAAGCGCCGGCGCTCGATCACCCAGGCACACCCCACCCCCGAGGCAGCACATGAATGGATCGACTCCCTGCTCGCCTCGGCAAGCCGAGGCGTCGACCCGGCAGCCGCCACGCAGACCCTGGCCGCATACGGCAACGCCCACATGCAACTGGCGCTTCGCGGACTGGAGCCCAAGACCACCGACCCCTACCTCGCCGGGTGGCGACTTCGCGTCGTGCCCGCGCTCGGGCACCTGCCGGTCACCGTTGGTCACCAACGGCGCCGTCGACCGCACCGCCTATGCCTGGATCGCCGACGGCGAAGGACGCTCCACCGTCAAGAGCACCCTCGCCGTCCTCGTCCGCGTCATGGAGCAGGCCGTCCGCGATGGACTCATCACCGCCAACCCCGCCCGGGTCAAAGGCTGGCAACGCCAGTACCAGCTCGCCGAAGACGAACTCGACGACCCCCGCGCGCTCGCCCTTCGCGACTGGGGCGCGCTGCAGGAACTCGCCGCGGCCCTGGTCGCCCACTCTGCCGACCAGTACCCGGGCTGGGGCGAGGCCGTCACCTTCGCCGCCTGCACCGCCGCCCGCATCGGCGAAGTATCAGGCGCCCGCGTCAAGGACATCGACCTCACCAACTGGATCTGGACCGTCCGGCGCCAGACCACGCCCTCCCCCGGCGGCCTCGCCGACAAGAACACCAAGGGCAAGGTCGCCCGCCGCGTCCCCCTCGTCCAGGAGGTCCGCCCGATGATCGCCCAGCGCGTACTCGCCCTCGGCTACGACCACCTGCGCCACCACGACCTGCGCCACACCCGCCTGACCTGGATGGCAGATGCCGGAGTGCCCCTGCACGTCCTACGCCTGATCGCCGGCCACGGCTCCCTGCAGACCACCCAGCGCTACCTGCACCCCGACCTGCACACCGTCACCCGCGCCAGCCACACCCTCAGCACCCACCTCACCGGCGTACACACTCCTCCCCCACCCTCACCCGCCATGTCGGCAACGCTGAGGAGATTGTAGGAAGTACACAATGCCCGACCGCAAAAGGCGATCTTGGTCCCTGGCAAAACAACCGCTGACCTGCAGGTTTTCTTGAGCCACCGTCCCCACGTGGTCCCTGGCTACTGACCCGGCATCAGATGAACATTATTACCAGAGAGGACAAAGGGCCCGCTGACCTGGCCGAATGCCAGTCCAGCGGGCCCTTCGTGCACCGTCGGGACGACAGGATTTGAACCTGCGACCCCTTGACCCCCAGATCATAGGTTCAAGGGTTTCCGCAGGTCAGAGACGCATTGAGTCACGTTCGACCGTTCATCTGAGCTGGCGTTGTTCGTCCGCGTGCATAGCGTGTGGTCCCAAAGTGGTCCCAGACGAACCCACCTCAACCCACCACTCCCCCGGCTTCCATCCCGTCTGCCTTCGGCCCGCACTCCTGTGGAGCGGGCGTGGTTCCTGGCGTCCAGATGGAGCGCGCCACTGTACGAACGATCTGGACGCCAGGGGCCGCGCCTGCTCGGCTTGCCCGGGTCGATGGCGGGCGGGATGGAAGCTCCCACACCCGCCCCGACGAACGCGCGGGCGCCGGCGACCCTGGTCCATCTCGGAGCCTGAGCGCCCCCGCCGGAGGCACGTCTCTGACACGCGGTTCGATTCCTACCCTCGGGGCCGCTGGGAGCGGCCCCAGCGGCCGGCCGCCCCGCCGAAGGCAGGGGGCGGGCCGGGCAGCAGGGGCCAGCCCGCGCCGTGCGCGGGCACTTGATGAGGTAGAGAAACCTGTAACAAGATCGCCGCGCTGATGGCCGATTCGCGCTCTGCCGCCTCCGGCTTCCGGTGTGCTGACCTGGGTGCGTGAGGAGTGCGGACTCGGGGGTGCGATGGACGACTTGCACGTCAACCGGTGGCGGAAAAACGGGCAGGACCGCCTGTATGTCAACCTGGGTGGCCCACGGGGGCAGGCCGTTGCCTGGCTGAACATGAAGACGGGAGAGGTAACGATCGAGGTCCCCGAGTACGAGTCGGCGGCCCGCCAGGCACTCAAAGCTTGGCAGCACGATCAGAGGTCCGAACCACGCCCGGCTCCGGCTCCGCTACCGCCGCGGCTGAAGGCTGCTCCCACGTCGATTCCGCCCCTACCCCCGCTGACACGGGATAACGACCTCGCCCGCAATCCTCCCGGGGCGGCCGTGGCTGACAAGGTCCGTGAGATCGAAAGCCAACGCAGTGCACTCGTCCGCCTCGTGGCAAGAGGGCTTCGGCTCTCCCTTGGAGCCGATGACTGGCGTACCGGCTTGGAAGGAGAGCAGGCAGTCGGTGAGTCCCTCGAAGCGCTGAAAGCCCGCGGCTGGCGGATTCTTCACGCTGTCCGGTGGCCGAGCGGTGCCGACATCGATCACATGGCCATCGGTCCGGCCGGCGTCTTCACGATCAACTCGAAGCATCATCCAGACGCCCGCGTGTGGGTCGGTGATCATGTGATTCGGGTGAACAACCGGACCACTGATCACGTCCGCTTCTCCCTAAACGAGGCAGACCGTACGGCCAAGCTCCTTCGTTACTGGTGCGGATGGCCCGTGTCCGTTCAGCCTGTGATCGCCATCGTCGGAGCAGCGGGAATGAAGATTACGACAACCGCACCGCCGGTCCTGGTCGTTGACGGGCTCTCCATTGCGGAACACCTCGCCTCTCTTCCCCAACACCTGCCGGAGTATCGTGTCTCGTCGGTGTTCGAAGTGGCCAGACGAGCCGACGTGTGGAAGGCCACTCAGAAACGCCGTTGGAGCGACCGGCAACTCTGAGTCGATGGCCTACGCGTCGAAGTCGTACTCCAGGATGTACGACGCGGAGTCGAGGGTCATCTCGTTCACCTCGACGGCGCGGCCCTCGTCGGCGAAGGCGGTGCGGACGATCAGGATGACGGGTGTGCCCATGCTGAGGCCGAGTCGCTGGGCCTCGTCGGCGGACGGCATGCGGCTGCGGATCTCCTCGCGGAAGTGCACCGGCTTGTAGCCGAGTTCGCCGAGTCGCGCGTAGATCCCGCCGGGGCCGGTGTCCTCCTGTGTGATGGCCGAGCCGGCTACCAGGTCTGAGGAGAGGTACGACTTCGCCAGCAGGATCGGCTTGTCGTCCAGGACGAACCGCCTGCTCCTGACGCATGCGCGCTGGCCTGCTTCGATTCCGAGCACCTCCGCGATGCGCTCGGGCGGTTCCTCCTCCGTGACCTTGAGCTGATCGACCACCAGCGCGCGGTCCTCGGTGTCCGTCTCCCAGACCGAGCGCCCTTCGCCCCACTGGGACCGGGCCAGCCGCTGGATGCCCCGCCGTCGCAGCGGCCGGAAGGACCGGACGAACACCCCCGCACCCTTCCGTGACTCGGCGACGCCTTCGTTCTGGAGCACTCCGAGAGCCTGCCGCGCGGTCATCCGGGCGACCTCGTAGGTGGCCATGAGGTCGTTCTCACCTGGCAGCCGGTCCCCCGGGCCGTACTCGCCCGACTGGATCGCTTCCCGCAGCGCGTCGGCAATCCGCTGGTACTTCGGCTGACGCCCGGCGTCAGGGGTGCCCATTGATGATCTCTCCTCTGCCTCTCTAGACAGCTTAGGGGTCTTCGTTCCTTCCGCGAAAGAAACGTTCCACGGTAGGAGCGTGTCCTCACGGACCGTGGCAAACATCCCTAGAGACGTGTTGACATCTCTAGAGAGGTGACGTTCACTGGAGTCATCTCTAGAGAGGTGACCGACTGGCGGTCGCCTCGCTCCGAGGAGAACGTGATGGCTTCGTTCAAGATCGATCTTTCGACCGCCGCGGTGTTCGTTGCGACGCCTCCGGTTCCGAAGCTGGTGAACAAGCAGACCGGGGAGATCGCGGTCGACCGGGAGACTGGTGCGCAGCTCATGACCGTGGGCCTGCTGGTGTCGGACGAGGGGCAGGGTGACCTGTACCAGGTGACCGTGCCGAACACTGGTGTGGACGCGACGCTGACGCCGGGCACGCTGGTGGCGGTCACGGGGTTGCGGGCGCGGGACTGGGAGAACGAGTTCAACGGGCAGAAGCGCCACGGGATCAGCTTCCGTGCGGTCGCGGTGACCTCGCTGGTGCCGGCGGCTGCGTCGAACGGCAAGGGCTGACCGGCCGTGGTGACTGTCCTGGTGCTGACCGGCGGGGGGATCGCCGCGGTGCTGTTCGTGCGCCGGGTCCGCCCGGACCTGTACTGGATGATCATCGGCGGCCCCGCGGCGCACATCCGGGTCACCTGGTCCTACGCGTCGGTGATGGACGCGTGCGGTCTGTCGGTGCCCCCGTCGCGGGCGCGCATCCTGCTGGCGCGGGCGATGCGTCGGGAGATGCCGGCCAACCGCCCGCCCAAGCTGCTGCGGGTGCGCCAGACCCGGACCGGCCTGGTGGCCCGCATCCGGTTGCAGCCGGGGCAGGACGCCTACGACGTGATCACGGCGGCGGACCGGCTGCGGCACTCCTGGCGGCTGCACCACGTGGCGGTGCGGGAGATCCGCTCCGGGGTCCTGGAACTGTCCATGACCGGCTACGACGTGCTGAACCGCGTGCACCTGCCGGCCCGTGCCGAGCGCTCGCCGCTGCGGGTGCCGGTCGCGGTCCGGGGTGATGGGTCGGTGCACTACCGGGACTTCCGCCGGGTCCCGCACAGCCTGACCGTGGGCGCGACCGAATCGGGCAAGTCGGTGTATCAGCGTGGCCTGATCAAGGAGTTGGCGTCGCAGCGGGTGGCGCTGGTCGGCGTGGACTGCAAGGGCGTGGAACTCGCACCGCTGGCCCGCCGGTTCACCGCCCTGGCCACCGACCCGGACACCGCCGCGGACCTGCTGGACGCGCTGGTGGCGGAGATGGGCGAGCGGTTCCAGCTCATCCGGGCCGCGCAGCGGATCAGCGCCGACACCCCCGACGCGCAGATCACGTCCGACATCTGGGGCCTGCCAGACAAGACCCGGCCGGTGCCGATCGTCGTGATCGTCGACGAGGTGGCGGAACTGCTGCTGGTGTCGGCGGCGTCCCAGAAGAAGCGGCGGGAGCGGATCATCACCGCCCTGATCCGCCTCGGCCAGCTCGCCCGCGCGGCCGGCATCTACCTGGAAGTGTGCGGGCAGCGCTTCGGCTCCGAACTCGGTGACGGGGTGACCATGCTCCGTGCCCAGCTCACCGGCCGGGTGTGCCACCGCGTCAACGACGAAGCCTCCGCGAAGATGGCCTTCGGCGACATCGCCCCCGACGCCCTGGCCGCGGTTCTCGCCATCGCGCCGGAACAGCGCGGGGTGGCCATCGCCGCGGACAGTACGGGCGGGTGGTCGCGTATCCGCACCGCGAACGTCACCCTGCGCACCGCGGTCGCCGCGTGCAACCGCCACGCCGACCTGACGCCGGACGTGCCTGCGCTCTCCGACTTCCGCCCGGACCTGCCCCCGCTCCCCGACGACGCCACGGGTGTGCCGGTCCCGGCCACCGCCTGAATCCCCTCCTGCTCCACCGGTCGGCGCGACCGCATCTCGCGCCAGGTCCCTACCCGCCCCATGTCGAAAACCCCTGGAAGGAGGCATCCCCGTGGCCCGCAAGAAGACCCCCGTACCCGCCCTGGCCCAACCGCCGGCACCGGACCCGTGCGAGGTGTGCAAGGGCACCGGACAGGTCGCCGTGACCGTCCGCGTCGGCCGACGCCACCGCAACGTCGGTCAGCAGGAAGGCGTCTGCCTGACCTGCCTCGGCACCGGCACTGCCTGATCAACCTCGCTCCGTCCGGGGCCGTGTCGCCTGGCCTGGCTCCGGGCCCGATCCCTCGGAAAGAAGGTGAACTCTCATGGCCCGCATCCCGCGTGTGGACCCGATCCTGATCCAAGCCGTGATCGCCGGTTCGCTGTCCTTCGCGCACCTGCACGACATCGCCGACGCTGCCGGACAGACCGGTTGGAAAGCCTGGGCCTACCCCATCAGCGTTGATCTGCTTCTCGTCGCTGCGTGGCACCGCATGCGCGCCCTGCGGGCGGCCGGTCATCCCGCCCGCGCAGCTTGGACCTGGTTCGTCATCGCGCTTGCCGCGTCCCTGGGTGCGAACGTCGCCACCGCTGGATTGCTGGACATGCACCACGTCCCGGCAGTCCTTCGCGTCCTGGTTGCCGGATGGCCCGCCCTGGCGTTCTTCGGCGGAAGCCTCCTGGCTCACAGCCTCCCCGCTCCCGTCTCGGTCAACGACGCGACCGCGAGCGATACGCCGGCCGATCCCGACCCGATCACCCTCGACCGCACCCCCGCCATGGTTCCGGCCTCTGGCCCGGTGCCTGTGCCGGAGCTTCCCTCCGCCCCTGCGCCTGCACCGGTCCCGGCCGCGTTGGTGGCGCATGCCCGCAAGATCGCCGACGCGTACCACGCGCAGACCGGCCGGCCCATCGACACCGCGACCCTGCGCACCCGCCTCGGCGTCCCGCCCGCGCTCGCCGACGCCATCGCCGCGCACCTCACCTGACCTGGAAGGAGACACCGTCATGTCGCGCCCCGAGCGCTTCACCAACACCGCCCGGATCGGCCCCGTGGAGGTCGGCGACCACCGCGACCGTCACGGACGCACCGCCACCGTCGCCGCGTGCACCGCCCCGCGCTGCGGCTGGTCCAACGACTACGCCAGCCGCTCCGCCGCCGAACTCGCCGCCCGAACCCACACCTGCACCGCCTGACCTGGAAGGACACGCCATGTTCCAGCCCAAGTACCCGCCCACCGACACCTACACCACCCCCGCCGCGCCCCCGGCGACCACGGTCCCGGCCGACCCGGGCACCGCGCCCGTCGCCCCGGTCCAGCCCACCACCATCGCCCCCGCCCCGACCCCGGCCCCGGTCGCGCAGTCCGGCCGGCCGGTCGTCCAGCTCACCCCCGGCACCGTCGCCACCGTCGTCGTCGGCGGCACCGCCGTGGTCCTGATCGTCGGCGTCGTCCTGGTCTCCATGCTGCTGGCCGTCGCCATCACCGCCATGTCCCTGGCCGTCGTCGCGGTCGTCGCCCGCGCGATCCTCAACGACTCCCGCAAGGGCCGGTGAACGTCATGGGCCTGTTCCGTCGCAGCAGCGGGGACAGGCCAGGCCAACCCCGCCATGGCCGAACTCGGCCGTGAGTTCGCCATCGCCAAGCGCCACGGCGACCGCAGGACCATGCGCCGCATCTCCCGCGAGTTCGACAACACCGCGCAGAACGAGGGCGACGCCGCTTCGTTCCAGCAGGGCCAGGAGGCGTACAACGCGCTCCCGCCCGCCTACTCCAAGCGCCGCGGCAACCGCCGCCGCTGATCACCACACCGAAAGAACTGACCGCCATGTTCAAGAAGATCCGCGAAACCGTCGAGGTGGAAGCCCACCTCATGCGCGACGACCGGTGGCTTCAGAAGGCTGCCAAGAAAGGCACCCTGCTGACGATCATGCCGGACGGGACCGAGGTGCGGAACGAGCCGGACTACAGCTCCCGCATCTTCCGCCGGATCTCCGGCCAGCGCTGAACGGCCCCCGGGGCGGCCTCTACCGCCAAGTATCCGCCGCCCCGGGAGCCCAACCCCCAGTCCAGATCAACGACCCGGAAGGGATCTCCCATCATGCCCCAGCACACCCATGCCTCGGGCCACATCTGCGCTCACTGCGACGGCTTCCCCACCGTCCAGGTCACCACCGGCACCCGCAACACAGACGGCACCCGCCGCACCATCACCGCCACCTGCCCCGCCTGCAAGGGCACCGGCACCACCCCCGCCCGCCCCGCGCTCGCCACGGCCGGGCGGTGACCGTCGTGGCCTTCCTCGACTGGCGCTCGCCCGAGCACTTCGACCACACCGGCGACAAGCCCTGCGTCCTGTGCGACAAGCCGACCCCGCTGCGCTCCGAGCGCGGCAAGCCCGTCCACAAGGTGTGCGCAGAGGCGTGGATCGACACCCATCCCCGCGAGGGCGGTGAGCAGCGGTGAATGCTCCTGCTTCCCATGGCCTGCGGGTGCTGGACCTGTTCTGCGGGCAGGGCGGCGCCGGCATGGGCTACCGCCTGGCCGGGTTCACCGTGACCGGCGTCGATCTCGCCCCTCAGCCGCGCTACCCGTTCACCTTCGTCCAGGGTGACGCGCTGGAGTACCTCGCCGCGCACGGCGGTGAGTTCGACCTGATCCACGCCTCATGCCCGTGCCAGCGCTACACCCGCGCCCAGCAGATCCGCCACCGCGACCACCCTGACCTGATCGCCCCTGTCCGGGACCTGCTCAACGCGTCCGGTCGGCCGTGGGTGATGGAGAACGTGCCCGGCGCCCCGCTGAACGACCCGGTAGAGCTGTGCGGGTCCATGTTCGGACTGCGCACCTACCGCCACCGCCACTTCGAGACCTCGTTCCCTCTCGGGCACCGGCACCACCCCCGGCACCTGGCGCCGAACGCCAAGATGGGCCGCCCCGTGGGCCCGGGGGAGTTCATGCACATCGTCGGCAACTTCTCCAACGTCCCCCTCGCCCGGGTCGTGATGGGCATGCCCTGGGCCTCTCGCGACGGCCTGCGCGAAGCCATCCCCCCGGCCTACACCCTGCACATCGCCCGCCAGTTCCTCGCCCACCACGCCGCATCCGGCATGGGGGCCGCCGCATGACCCTCACCGCCGACCTACCGGCGGGACTGGACCCGACCACCTGGGGGGACTTCCTCCGGGTGGCCGGGCAACCGGGCTTCGACCGCTGGCAGCAGCAGATCACCCGAACCGGCGGCTGCGCCGACCCAATCCACCTGACCGGCTCGACCACCACCCTCGACCCGAGCACCGGGCAGGTCCTGTACTCCTACTCCACCGCCGACGAGCCGGGCGGCCGGCTCCGCGTCGCCTGCGGCAACCGCCGCGCCTCGCGCTGCCCGGCCTGCGCGTGGACCTACGCCGGCGACACCTACCAGCTCATCCTGTCCGGCCTGACCGGCGGCAAAGGCGTCCCGGCCACCGTCACCGACCATCCCCGCGTCTTCGCCACCCTCACCGCCCCCAGCTTCGGCCCGGTCCACAATCGCCCCACCGCCGGTCGCTGCCGCTGCGGCACCACGCACCCGGACGGTGCTGCGGAGCTGGGCACGCCGATCGACCCCGAGTCGTACGACTACGCCGGCGCGGTGCTGTGGAACAACCACGCCTCCGACCTGTGGCGCTACGTCACCATCTACCTCCCCCGCGAACTCGCCGCCCGCGCCGGCATCACCCAACGCGAGCTGCGCGAGCGCCTGCGCGTGTCCTACGGGAAGGTCGCCGAGTACCAAAAGCGCGGCGCGATCCACTTCCACGCCGTGATCCGCTTCGACGGCCCCGAAGGACCCGACACCGCCCCGCCCTCGTGGGCGACCGCGGGCCTGCTCGGTGATGCCCTGCGCGCCGCTGCCGCCCGCGCCTCCGTGTCGGTCCCGGCCGCGGGTGACCAGCCGGCCCGCACCCTGCGCTGGGGCACCCAGCTCGACGTGCAGCCCATCGGCGCGTTCGGACACGGCGAGGAACTCACCGAACAGGCCGTGGCCTCCTACGTTGCCAAGTACGCCACCAAAGCAGCGGAGACGACCGGCACTGTCGACCGGCGGATCGGTGAACTCGCGGAGTTGGACAAGCTGCCCGACCTGCCCCAGCACACCCGCCGCCTGATCGAAGCCTGCTGGGACCTTGACACTCTGTACCCGGGCCGGC
Source organism: Actinacidiphila sp. DG2A-62 (assembly GCF_035825295.1). Lineage (NCBI taxonomy): Bacteria > Bacillati > Actinomycetota > Actinomycetes > Kitasatosporales > Streptomycetaceae > Actinacidiphila > Actinacidiphila sp. DG2A-62. The sequence goes on along the minus strand of NZ_JAYMGI010000002.1, from coordinate 7,380,919 downwards.
GGTTGTGGGCCTGGGCACACATGCTCGGCTTCCGCGGCCACTTCTCCACCAAAGCCCGCCGCTACTCCACCACCCTCGGTGCGCTCCGCCAGGCACGCGCCGACTACCGCGCCGAGCAGGAACGCCGCGCCCTGGGCCTGCCCGACCCCGACACCGACCCCGAGGCAACCACCCTCGTGATCGCGCACTGGGCCTACGCCGGCCACGGACACACCCCCGGCGAATCCTGGCTCGCCCAGCAGATCCACCGCGACATCACCCAAGCACGCGACACCGCACGGCAAGCACGCGCAGAGATCACCGAAGAGGAGGACTGGACGTGAAACGGTTCCTGACGACTGCTCAAGTCGGTGGTCTGCTGCGGGTGCTGCCCGCGGAACCGCACGCGGGGGACAACCGCCCGGACCTGCTGCACAGCGGGTGGTACACCACTGAGGACGTGGCAGACCTGCTCGGGGTCGACCCTTCGACGCTGCGGCGGTGGCGGACGTCGACACCCATGCAGGGGCCGCCGTTCGTGCGGCTCACGTCGCGGGTGACCATGTACAGCGTGCCGGACGTGGAGGCGTGGTTGTCCTCGCGCCGGGTCGTGCCCGGGGCGGCTGCCTGATGCCCGCGCAGACCCCTCCGGCCGGCGTCAAGCTCGCCACCGATATCGAGTACCGGCCGGGCAACCCCAACCCCCACCGCGCCCGGGTGCGCTGGATCGATCCCCAGACCAAGCGGCGGGTGTCCCGCTCGGAGATGCTGCCGAGTGAGGATTCGGCGAATGCGTGGCTCGACCGGATGCGGAAGGCGGCAAGCCGGGGGATCACGCCGGCCATCGCGACGATGACGCTGGCGGAGTACGGCGATTCCGTGTGGGATCTGGCCATGCGCGGATTGGAGTCCAAGACCCTCGACCCGTACCGTGCCGGGTGGCGACTGCGCGTGGTGCCCGCGCTCGGACATCTCCAGGTGCAGACTCTGGTCAACGGCCTGGTGGACCGTGCGGTGTACGCGTGGATCGCTGACGAGTGCGGCCGGTCGACGGTGAAGAACAGCCTTGCCGTCCTGGTTCGGATCATGGAACAGGCCGTGCGTGACGGTCTGGTCGACGTGAATCCCGCGCGGGTCTCGGGCTGGCAGCAGGAGTACAAGCGGGCCGAAGACGAGTTGGACGATCCTCGATCGCTGGCGCTGCCGGGCTGGGACGCGCTTGATCGGCTGGCGGTGGCGCTCGTCGCACGGTCGGCCGGGCAGTTCGAGGGCTGGGGCGACGTGGTGCGGTTCGAGGCGTGCACGGCTACCCGCATCGGCGAGGTCTCCGGTGTGCGTGTGAAGGACATCGACCGGGAGGCGTGGACCTGGGAGGTGTGCCGGCAGACCACCACGGGACCCGGTGGGCTGATCGACAAGGGCACCAAGGGCAAGCGGCGTCGGACGGTGCCGATCATCCCCGAGATTCGCCCCATGGTCGCTCGTCGGCTCGACGCGGCCGGCCGCGATCCGATGGCCCGGTTGTTCACCGGCCCGCGTGGTGGGCGGATCACCACGGCGGTGCTGCGGGACGCCACCCACTGGGATGAGGTCGTGGTCCGCCTCGGGTACGAGCACCTTCGGCGTCACGACCTTCGGCACACCGGCTTGACGTGGATGGCGGATGCCGGGGTCCCCCTCCACGTCCTGCGGAAGATCGCCGGACACGGATCGCTCACGACGACGCAGCGCTACCTCCACCCCAACCGGCGCTCGGTCGACCTGGCCGGCGCGGCGCTGTCCGCGCACCTGGGTGGAGGCAAGATCGACCCCGCGCCGGGTCCCAAACCCGAGGCTGGTCCCAAAGTGGTCCCAGAGGCGACGCCGAGGCGGCATCTGCGGATCGTCCGCTGACGGGGTCCGCGAGCGCGAAGAAGCCCGCTGAGCTGGAGTTTCGTACTCCGCCAGCGGGCTTCGTGCACCGTCGGGACGACAGGATTTGAACCTGCGACCCCTTGACCCCCAGTCAAGTGCGCTACCAAGCTGCGCCACGTCCCGGTGCTGGTCGGCCGGTGGGGTGGAGGCCCCGGGCTGACCGCGCAGGAGAACAATACCGCACTTCGGGGGGTGATCGCGCGTGGCGTCGGGGGGTCGTGGTCAGGCGCCGGTGTGGAGGTAGGCGGCCCAGCGGGTGGGCGTGGCGGGGAAGGCGTCGCGGACGGCGAGCTGGGCGTCGTTGAGGGCCCGGGCGCACGCGGTGGTGTCGGGGGGACGGGTACCGTCGGCGGTCAGGGCCCGGTAGATCGCCCCGGCCATCCGCGGGGTGTCGGGGGTGCGCCAGAGCGTGCCGATCACGTCGCGGAAGCCGGCGAGTTGGAACGCTGCGGCCAGGTGCATCGGCTCGTCGGGCAGGTCGGGCACCGCCTCCGCCGTACTGCACGCGGAGAGGAAGGCGAGGGCGCCGCGCTCCAGCGGGATCTCCTGGACGCGCTCGGCGGACAGCGTCTCGCCCCTGGCCAGGTGCAGGCGGCCGCCCATCAGGAGGCCGAGCGCCGGGTCGCGGTCCCCGTGGCACGCGAAATGGACCACCGCGTGGTGCGGGAGCGCCGCCTCCACGGTGGCGCTGTCGGCGTCGTCGCCGAGCAGCAGCGTGGCCCCCGGCAGCGTCTCGCCCACCGCCCGGGCCTCCCGCCGAGCCAGCGGCAGCGGCGGCGCTCCCCCGCTCTCCGGTACGGCCACGACCAGCGCGCTGCCGGCCCGCCCGGTCCCGGCCGAAGGCGTCGCCCCGGGCCTGCGGGAGTGGGCCAGCGCCGCGAGCGTAGGGGTGTAGGAGGGAACCACCCGGTCGATCACCGAAGCGAAGGACGGGCGGGGGTCGTCCGCGGCGTCGCGCGGGTGGCGTCCCGCGGCGTGCAGGGGCAGCCGGACCACGGGTCCCACCGGGCACCACCACAGCCGTGGCTTGCCCGCCGCGTCCGCGTGGCCCGCCCGCGCCGTGCCAGGCGCGGGCGACGCGTCCGGGAGCCGGGCCAGCACCGGCTCGGTCGCCTCGTCCCAGAGCCACGCGAGCACCTCGTGCAGGTCGCGCTGGGCCCCCTCCCTGCGGTCGGGGCCGACCTCGGGGTCGGTGGCGTCGCCGACCGCCGCCTCCAGCAGGGCGGTCCGCCGCTCGACGGCCGCCTCGGTCAGGCCGGGGAGCGGGATGTGCTCGACGGGCTGCTCCGGGTCGGCGGGGATCAGCAGGGCGTCGCCGCGGGTCCGGTGCGCCAGAACGAAGACCACGGTGCATCCGGCCGTGGCGGCGCGCAGCTCCGACAGGCCAGGTCCCGGTCCCGGCCCCGGAGCGGTGACGCGCGGGTCGTCGGCGAGGCCTGCGAGGATACGCTCGCGTTCCGCGGCGAGCCGGCGGGTGCGCGCGGCGTGGCCGGGGCGCGGGTCGACGCTGTCCTCGGTGACCTCTGGTGCCCGGCCGAAGCCGCGCTCGACGTGCGTCCTGGTCACGATCGCGGCGATGTTCCCGTAGGCGTCGGCGGTGGACAGCTCCTCGTCGATTTCCGCCAGCCGCCGCGCCGCGCCCGGGTCGGTCTCGCGCAGCAGGGTGCGCAGCCGTCCGGAGGCCATGGCCTGGTGGTAGAGGACCGCGCGCCCCTCCTCCAGCAGCTCGACCGCCCGGTCCGGATGTCCCGCGTCGATGGCCGCCACGGCCGCCCTGGCGGCCAGCTGCGCTCCCCGCCAGGTGGCGGCCAGCCGGACCGGGCGGGTGAGCGAGCGGCGCGAGAGCGGGGAGATCCGTGCGAGGGACGCCGCGAGGACGCCCAGCGCGCGTTCCGGATCGTCACCGGCCGCGGCCAGCTCCGCGCGGTGCTCGTCGGCCTCGAAACGCTTGGGGTCCGGCAGCCGCGGGTCGGCGGCGACGGCGTCCCAGGCGTCCAGCGCCTCGGCGCGCAGGTCCGCGTCGGGGGCGCCGTCCGCCGTGCTCAGCTCGTGGCGGGCGGTGAGCGCGCGAGCCATCAGGATCAGGCGCGACGTGCGGTGTTCGTCGTCGGCGTGCGTCTGGGCGACCGCCTCACGGGCCAGGGCCACGGCCTCGTCGAGGATGCCGCGGTCACCGGTCTCGTCGTACCGCAGGTGCAGGACCTGGCTCACGGAGCTGGTGAAACGGGGGCGGTCCCGGTGGCCGGGCGGCAGCCTGGTGAGGCCGAACCGGTAGAGCCGCTCGGCCTCGGCCAGCCGTCGCAGGGCCTGGTCGCCCTCCCCGCGGGTCTCGATGAGGTGCGAGGCGAGGTTGAGAAGGAGTTCGTGCTTGCGTGGGTGGTCCCGCGGCAGCGCGTCCGCGGCCTGCCGGGCGACCGCGAGCCCCTCCTCGGCGAGGGCGGCGGACCGCTCGGTGCGGGCGCCCGTGGCGAGGGCGTGTGCCAGGTTGGACAGCCGGAACGGGCGGAACGGGTCGTCCTCCGACGTCAGCGCGGCAGCCCGCCGGCGCAGATCGATGGACTCCGACACCACGGTGGGGTCGCTCAGCACGTCGGCGGCGCCCATCATGACGTCCGCCAGCCGCTCCAGGCGGCGGGGGGTGTCCGGGTCGTCGGCCGGCAGGGCTTCCACGGCGCGCCTGGTCGCTGCGATCGCGTCGTCGGCGAGGCGCTCGACGGACGTGGTGCCGACGCCGGGCGACGGATTGGCGGCCATGAGCAGCGTGGACTCCGCGAGCGCGGTCAGCGCCGGGCCGGCCAGCGGGTGTCCGGGCCGTGCCGCGTCCGCCGCCCGTTGCGCCCACTCGCGCGCCCGCGCCGGCGACGCCTGGTCCGAGCCGCGCGTCCAGTGCTCCACCTCGGTCTCCGCCGCGAGCAGCAGGGCGGCGGGCCGGTCGGGGTCCCCCGGTGGCACGGCGTCCACGAGGGCGAGCGCGGCGGCCCGCCGGTCCGCGGACGGCGCGTCGTCGTTCTCGGCGGTGCTCCACCATGCGGCGAGCCGGGGGTCGGGGGCGGGGGCCGGGACACGGGTGGGCGCTGCCCCTGTGGTCGCGGGAGCGGCTCGCCCGGGAACGGTGCTCGCGGGAGCGGCGGGTGCGGGAGCCGCGCTCGCGGGAGCCGCGGGTGCGGGAGCCGCGCCGGTACGCGCCGAGGTCCCGCCGGCCCTCCTTGCTTCCCCGGCTCCCTCCCGCGCCGGCCGCAGCAGCGTGTCCACCACGTGCACGCCCAGTACCGGCGCCGCCTTCGCCCGCAGCGCCTCCAGCGTGTCCCGGTGGTCGGCCAGCGCTCGGTGCTCGGGCGGCGTGGCCCGGACCAGATCGCGGGCGGTGGTCAGCGCCTCCCTCAGTGCTTCCGGGGCGCCGGTCGCCTCGTACCAGCGCGTGAGGAGGTCCGTCAGCTCGGCCGCGTGGTGCAGGTGTGCCGGAGTGCGCTGCCGGCCCGCCTCGGCACCGCGGCGTACGGCGTGCACCGCGCGTTCGAGCCCGCCGCGGTCGGCGGGGTGGCTTGCGGCTGCGCAACGACCTTGCAGCAAGAGCCGGTTGGCCAGGCGCGGTTCGTCGTCGCCGGGTTGCCTGGCGGAGTGCTCTGCCGCGAGGCCGGCGCAGCGCTCGGCCTCCTCCAGCCATGAGCGGTGGGCGCCCATGTCGCCGACGGCCAGCAGCAGCCGGGCCCGGTCGGTGAGCAGGGCCGCGCGCTCGCGCGGTGAGGTGGCGTCCTCGCGCAGCCATCGCTCCTGCAGGCCCCGGGCGGTCTCCAACGCGGAGAAGTCGCCGCGTCGTTCGAACCGCTCCATGAGGAACAGCAGTTCGTCGATCCGAGCCGGGCCGAGCACTCCGGCGTCCGCGCTCGCGCCTGCGCTTTGCCGGACTCCGCGCCGGAACCTGCCGCCGAAGGGGCCGCCGCTCGCCGCTTCTCCCGGCCGCCGCCGGCCCGTGCCACGTCCGCTCGTACGACGTCCGGCCCGCCGGTCGCGGACACCGTCCGCGTACGGGCGCAGTCCGACCGGGAGTTCGGGCGCGCCCCGCGGAACACCGTGCAGCAGGGCCGCGAGCCGCACCGCGGCGCGGTACTCCTGGAGGCCGGCGACGCCCGGCAGATGCGTGTAGCGGTACCACCGGAGCACCGCGAGTCGGGCGGTGGCCGCCGCGTCCTCGCCCGGCCGCGCGGGCAGCACCGCCGGTTGCAGCGGCGGCAGGTCCCGCGCGTCGCCGGTCCGCAGGTAGCGCTCCAGGTCCCCCATCCGTCCCGACCTCCGTTCCGGTGGAGCCGACACCCGGTCCCCCGCCCTCGCCGCCGCGGCCACCGGACGACCACGACGGTGCGGGCAGGGCGGCCGTGCGGGGCCCGACGACTGTGCCGGGCCGGTAACTTGATCCTGCCTCTGAAACGGGTAGGGCGTAAGGGGCGGCGCGGACAGGACGGGGGCCGGTGGTGGACGAGGCGGCGGAGCGGCTGGCGCGGCTGTGCGCGCAGGCGGGGGACGAGGGCCTGCGCGAGCGGGCGGAACGCTACGGGGTCGGCGACGTGCTGCGCCGGCTGCGCGGGGCGGCCGGGGCGGGCGCCGTCGGCTCGTCGGCGTCGGTGCTGGCGGACCTGGACGCGCTGGACGACGCCTTCGCCCGTCACGGTATCGACGGGCTGACCACCGGATCGCGGGCGTACCGGCCGTTCGCGGCCGGCGGGCATCCGGTGGTGACCGCATGGGGGTGCCCCGCGGCGGCCGCCTGCCCGCGCCTGGAGCCGCAGGAGCGCGCGCCGGACGGCACGCGGGCCGCGCCGCCGGTGTGCGGTCTGACCGACGCCCGCCTGGTGTCCCGGACGTTCCGGCTGTGAGCGCCGTACTGGCCGAGCTGGGGCGGCAGTTGGCCGGCCGCTGGGCCGCGCTGCTGCTGCTCCCCGGCGCGCTCTACGTCTCCGCGCTGACCGCCGCCGTGGTGCTCGGCCAGCGGCACGCGCTCGATCCGCGTCCGCTGACCGACTGGCTGGACTCGGTCGCCGGCGCGCCCGCCAGCGGCCGGGCCGGGACGGTGCTGATCGCGGCGGCCGGGTTCACCGCGGCCTCGGCGGCGGCCGGCCTCGTGGCGTCGGCGGCGGCGCGGCTGGTCGAACGGGTGTGGTGGGCGTCGGGCCGGGAGCGCCTGCTGCGGCCGTTCGCCGAGCGGCGCGCGGAGCGCTGGCGACGTGCGGAGGAGAAGGTGGCGGCCGCGAGGTCGGCGTTCTTCGCGGTCGGCGGCGCCGAGGGCCGGCGGCGGACGCGCTGCGGGCCGCGATCGCCCGGCGCGACGCGATCTGCCCGGTGCCGGCGTCCCGCCCGACGTGGATCGGGGACCGGCTGTACGCGGTCGACACGCGCGTCCACACCGCGTACCACCTCGATCTGACCGCGGTCTGGCCGCGGTTGTGGCTGCTGGTGCCCGATCAGGTCCGCTCCGAGCTCACCGAGGCACGCGCCGGCTGCGGTGCGGCGGCGACCCTGACGGGCTGGGGGCTGCTCTGCCTGCCGCTGTCGGCGGCATGGTGGCCGGCCGCCGTCCTCGGCGCGGGTCTGCTGGCCACCGCGCGTCACCGGGCGCGGCTCGCCGTCGGCGCGCAGGCGGACCTCGTCGAGGCCGCCGTCGATCTCTACGGGCGTGGTCTCGCACGTCAGTTGGGGATCGACTGCGCCGGGCGACTCACCCGGCAGGCAGGGGGCGCGGTGACGTCACTGCTGCGCAAGGACCTGGACGACGGCAGCGGCCGGGACGACACCGCCGCCACGGCAGGCATCGCGGCGGACGGCCCGCGCGACGGCAACGGCGGTGCGCCGCCGAGCGGTTGACGCGGTCCGCGCAGTCGCAACGAGCGGGAGACCTCACACCTGCGACGCGAGGGCAGGGGCCGCTGCGCGACGCCGACCGTCGTCGACACCACGACGTACGGCGCGGCGGCCAGGCGGACCGTGAAACCCCCGCGCCCGCCGAGCAGGGCGCGGCGCTTGCCCCGCGGGTCCCCGGCCCGGCGGGGCACGACCGGCGTCTGCGCCATCAGGCGGTCGTGCCGGGCCCGGTCCCGCGCGGACATCAGCCGGCGGTCGACGGCCAGCGACGGCAGCCGGCTGAGCCGCGGCCACCCGTCGTGGTGCACATGGACCCGCACCCGCAGTCTGCCGTCGCCCAACTCCCTGTCGGCGTCGGCCAGATGCTCGCCGAGCGCGCCGAGGGCGTCGGCGACGTGGTCGGCCGGCTCCAGGAGGTTCTCCGACGGGTCGTACCGCCCCGGCAGATCGTCGGCGGCCACCACGGCGACGGTGATCCCCAGGTCGTCGTCGCGTATGTCCCGGCCGCGGCCGAGGTCGGTCCTCGCGCCGCGGTGGACCGCCAGCTCCATGTCGGCGCCGTACCGGCTCGCCGTCATCGACATGGGGAACAGCCCGGTGTAGCGCACCAGCCGGGCGCAGCCGAGCAGGACAGGGCCGATGCCGTGCACGGCGGACGCTCCGCGGAGCGCGGCCGCGTCCTCGTGGCGGCCCAGGCGGGTCAGCACGTCGGCGTAGTCCCGGCGGATCGCGCGCGTCGACGGGTCGTCGGGACCGAAGGTGTGCTCGCAGGCCGCCAGCAGCGCCGGGTACTCGGACGCGGCGGAGGCCAGCGCGCCCCTGCGGACCTGCACGCCGAGGAAGTTGTTGGCGGCGTTGAGGGTCAGCGGGTGGGCGGCGCCGAACAGCGCGGAGCGTTCGCCGTGCACCCGAGCCAGGATGCTCAGCGCCTGGTCCCAGCGGCGCATGTCCCGCAGCATCAGGGCGAGGTTGTTCAGACAGGTCAGGGTGAACGGGTGGGAGGAGCCGAAGCGCCGCACGAAGCCCTCGCAGGCGAGCGTGAACTGCCGCTCGGCTTCGGCCAGTTCTCCGGCCTCGTGCAGCGCCTCGGCCAGGTCGTGGCGCGCGGCCGCGGTTTCCAACGCCATCGCGCCGTGCACCGACCGGAGTTGCTCGACCCGGGCGCGCAGCTCGGCGAGCTGACGATCCGTCGCCATGTGTCCCTCCTCACAGAGAACGACGACCGGTGGAGCAGCCGCGGTTGCGCCGCGTACCGGAGCAAGCGGGATGAGTAAGGCGGTCGCAAGGGCGTGAGTACCCGTACTCATGCCCGCGGGGTGGGCGCGGCGCACAGTGGGCGGCATGACGAAGGTGATTCCTCAGCAGCAGACGACGGCGGCGTTCGCCGTCCAGGCGGCACTGTCGTTCGCGCTGTCACTCGGGGCGATGGTGGTGGGGGTGGCGTATCTGCCGGTGGGCGCCTGGATACGGGCGTTCCTGGCGGTCGGGCTGCTCTATGTGGTGACGTCCGCGTTCACGCTCGCGAAGGTGGTGCGGGACCGCCAGGAGGTGGGGCAGGTGGTGAGCCGGGTGGACCAGGCCCGCCTCGACAAGCTGCTCGCGGAGCATGATCCGTTCAAGGTCGAGGGCGTCTGAGGGCTCAGGGGCCGGGCGGGGTCGGGCCTGGGTCCGGTCCTGGGCGGCTCCAGGACCTGGTCCGGTCCTGACGGGGTCCTGAACCTGGCCCGGTCCTGGCCGGCTCCTGGACCTGATCCGCTCCTCGCCCGACCCCTGCCCTGTTCCCGCCCGGCGCCCGGTACCGGCGCCCTGCACGGCCGCCTGCCGCCTGCCGCCTCGGGTCGCGGCGCCCCGCAGGCTCAGGCAGCCGGGTCGGTCGGGTCGCCCGGGGCCGACCGGCCGGGCGGGGCAGGCGGCGGGGGTGGGCTTCCCGCGGCGGGATCGGCGGCGGACGCGGCGGACGCGGCGGGCCCGGCGGCCGGAGTGGGCGCCGGCGCGGCGGCCAGGTCCGGGCCGCCGGGCGGCGCCGGGGGCTGCTTCTTGGACGGGGATGCCGCGCGCCGCGCATCCTCCGCGCTGTTCTGCGCGCCGAGCGTGCCGAAGTAGAAGCCCGCGACGGTGGCGAGGACGGTCATCAGCGAGGTGACGATCGTCTTGCGCAGGTCCCCGGAGTCCGCGCCCGAGGAGAGCATCGCGACGGCGAGCGCGAAGCCGACCAGCGCCAGGATGAGGATCGCGATCACACTGCGGGTCAGGCCGCGTACGCCGCGTGGTTCGCGCAGGTCGCGCAGCAGGTCGCGGACCTCCTGCGAATCGTCGGCGCGGTCGATCAGCCGGTCGGTGATCTGCTGGCGCCACGCCGTGGCCCGGCGCACGTCCATGATCAGCGGGATGATCGCCACGGCCGCGATCACCACCACCACGACGGCGACCAGCACGAAGGCGCCGTGCCCGCCCAGCCCCGCGACGGGTCCGGCCGCGGCGGCGGGCGAGTCGACCGCCTCGGCGGCGCGGCCGACGTGGAGTGCGGGGGTCGCGGGGACCGCGTGGGCTGCGTGTGTGGCGGGCACGGTGTGCGTGGCGGGCACGGTGTGCGTGGCGGGCACGGTGTGCGTGGCGGGCACGGTGTGCGTGGTGTGAAGGGCGTGGGCGGCGTGAAGGGCGTGAGCGGCGTGAGCGGCATGGACAAGGCCGAGTGCCATCGTGAAGGTCCCCCAAGATCCGTGGCCGGCAGACGCCAGGGCGGGCAACATCGCAGCGCCCGGCGTACGGGTCAAGTCCCGGCCACGCCCCCCCGCTCCCCCGGCGGAGACCCGCAACTCGCCTGCGGCGCCCGCCCGTTGGGCACACCGGCCGCGCGACCGGCCCTCCCCGTCCCCGCCCCCCACTCGCACACCCGCGCGATACGTGATCAATACGTCTGGCGCCGCGCCCCGCCCCCTCGGAGAATCGACCCCGCAGGCAGCGGCCACGCGCGGCCGGGCAGAGTGACGTGAACGGCGAGGCAGGAACAGGCGAGGAGAACGACCATGCACCAGGCGCAGCCGCCCGGCACGCTCCCCTACTACGAGGACGTGTCCCCGGGCTCGGGCGCGCTCCCGCCGCGCGCGTGGTGGGCCGCCTCGGACGCGCGCCGGCTGGACCTGGGCGGGGTGTGGCGGTTCCGGTTGGCGGCGAGGGCGGACGCGCACGACGACTCCTTCGCCCGGCCGGGGTTCGACGCCTCGGGCTGGGACGAGCTGCCGGTGCCCTCGCACTGGCCGCTGCACGGACACGGCCGCCCCGCGTACACCAACGTCCGCTACCCGTTCCCGGTGGACCCGCCGCACGTGCCGACCGAGAATCCCACCGGGGACCACCTGCGCGCCTTCGACCTGCCGCGGGACTGGCCGGGCGGCGCGGCGGTGCTGCGCTTCGACGGCGTGGAGTCGTGCGCGCGGGTCTGGCTGAACGGCAGCGAGCTGGGCACCTTCAAGGGCAGCAGGCTGCCGGTGGAGTTCGAGGTCGGCGCGCTGCTGCGGCCGCGCGGGAACGTGCTGGCGGTGCGGGTGCACCAGTGGTCGTCCGGCAGTTACCTGGAGGACCAGGACATGTGGTGGCTGCCGGGCGTCTTCCGCGACGTCACGCTGATCGAGCGTCCGCGGGACGCGGTCGCCGACTTCTTCGTGCACAGCGGCTACGACCACCGCAGCGGGCTCGGGACGCTGCGGGTGGACTGCACACCCGGCGGCACGCTGACCGTACCCGAGTTGGGGATCGAGGCGCCGACCGGTGAGCCGGTGACGGTGCCGGTCGAGCCGTGGTCGGCGGAGCGACCGCGGCTGTACGACGCCGAGTTGGCGACCGGGGGCGAGCGCGTTCCGCTGCGGATCGGCTTCCGCACGGTCGCCGTCGAGGACGGGGTGCTGAAGGTCAACGGCCGTCGCGTGCTGTTCCGCGGGGTGAACCGGCACGAGTTCGACCCCGACCGAGGCCGCGCGGTGCGGCCGGAGACGATGCGCCGCGACCTGCTGCTGATGAAGCAGCACAACGTCAACGCGGTGCGTACCAGCCACTATCCGCCGCATCCCGCGTTCCTCGACCTGTGCGACGAGTTGGGGCTGTGGGTGGTCGACGAGTGCGACCTGGAGACGCACGGCTTCGAGGAGGTGGGCTGGCGCGGGAACCCGGTGGACGACGAGCGGTGGACGCCGGCGCTGCTGGACCGGGCCGCGCGGATGGTGGAGCGGGACAAGAACCATCCGTCCGTCGTGATGTGGTCGCTCGGCAACGAGTGCGGGACCGGACGCGGCCTGTCCGCGATGGCCTCGTGGATCAGGGAGCGCGACCCGGACCGGCCGATCCACTACGAGGGCGACCTGAACTCCCCCGACGTGGACGTCTATTCGCGGATGTACGCCGACCACGCGGAGTCCGAGCTGATCGGCCGCGGGGAGGAACCGCCGCTGGCCGACGCGCGGTTGGACGCGCGGCGGCGCGCGATGCCGTTCGTGCTCTGCGAGTACGCGCACGCGATGGGCAACGGGCCGGGCGGACTGAGCGAGTACCAGCGGATCTTCGAGACGTACGAGCGCTGCCAGGGCGGGTTCGTCTGGGAGTGGATCGACCACGGGCTGCGCCGCCGAGCGCCGGACGGGACAGCGTACTTCGCCTACGGCGGCGACTTCGACGAGGAGCTGCACGACGGCAACTTCGTCTGCGACGGGCTGCTCTTCCCCGACCGGACGCCGTCGCCCGGCCTGGTGGAGTACAAGAAGGTGGTCCAGCCGGTGCGGATCGCGGGCGACGCGGCGCGCGGGGTGGTCGCCGTCACCAACCTCCATGACGTCGTGGACCTTTCGGGGCTCGCCTTCTCCTGGGTGTACGAGGAGGAGGGCGTCGCGATCGGCGAAGGGCCGCTGGTGGTGCCGCCGTTGGCGCCCGGCGCGAGCGCGGAGGTCGACCTGCCGCCGGAGCCGCGGCGGGGGGCGGCGGGCGCGGAGGCGTGGTGGACGGTGCGGGCGGTGCTCGCGGAGGACGCCGCGTGGGCGCCGGCGGGCCACGAGGTGGCGTGGGAGCAGTTCCCGGCGGCGGTTTCCGCGGCGGAAGCGGTTTCCGCAGCGGAAGCGGCGGCGACGCCGCGGCCGGGCGTGGCGAGCACGACCACAGCGGCGGCCACGGCGCGGCCGGGCGCGCCCGGTCGACCCGAACAGCCCCGGCGCGAGCCGGACGGCACGGTCCGCCTCGGCCCCGGCGTCTTCGACGCGGCGAGCGGCGAACTGCTGGCGCTGGACGGCCTGTCGGTGGCCGGCCCCGGCTCGACGTGTGGCGTGCGCCGATCGACAACGACCGCGGCATGGCGTGGTTCGAGCCGAGCCGGCTGGCCGAGCGGTGGCGGGCGCTGGGCCTGGACCGGATGCGGCACCGGGTGGTGCGGGTCGAGGCCGGCGGCGACGCGCTGACCGTCCGGACCCGCGTCGCGCCCGCGGCCACCGACCTCGGGCTGCGCGCCGACTACGCGTGGACCGCGTCCGGCGACCTGCTGCGCCTGACCGTCTCGGTGGCGCCGGAGGGCGACTGGCCGGTGCCGCTGCCGCGGCTGGGCGTACGGATGGAACTGCCACCGGAGTTGACCGACGTCGAGTGGTACGGCGGCGGGCCCGGCGAGGCGTATCCGGACAGCCGGCAGGCGTCCCGGATCGGCCGGTACCGCGCGGGCGTCGAGGCGTTGCAGACCCCGTACGTACGCCCGCAGGAGAACGGCGCGCGGGCCGACGTGCGATGGGCGGAACTGCGCGGACCGGACGGCGGGGGGCTGCGGGTGACGGGCGCGCCGGTGTTCTGGATGACCGTGCGGCCGTGGAGCACGCGGGCGCTGGACGCGGCCGAGCACACCCACGAACTGGCCCGCGGCGACCGGGTGTGGCTGCACCTGGACCACGGCCTGCACGGCCTGGGCAGCGCCGCGTGCGGGCCGCTGGTGCTGCCGGACTTCCACCTCACCGCAGCACCCGCGGAGTTCGGCTTCACCTTCGAGGCGCTGCGGGCCGCGGGCGAGGGCTGACCGCGGCGTCACCCCCGCCCCGCTCCCGCGGCCGGCGGCTGCTACGCCTCCGCCGGCACGCCGTCCCGCGGCGCCGGGGCCTCCGGCGGGGGCGGCGGCGCGGGGTGCTCGGGCCAGCCGCCCTGCGGGCGGACGGCGACCTCGCGCCACCACCAGTCGTCCGGCTGCGGGTCCGCGGGCTCGAAGGGCGCGCCGACCCGCGGGGTGGCGATCTTCGCGCCGACCGCGCGGGCCGCGGAGACGGTGCCCTCGGCGGGCTCCGCCCAGGGGTGCAGCGCGAGATTGAAGGTGCCCCAGTGGATCGGCAGCATCACGCCGGCCGGCGTGCCGCCGGACAGGTCGAGGTGGGCGCGCATGCCTTCCTCGGGCGTCATGTGGATGTCCGGCCAGTACTCGCTGTACGCGCCGATCTGGATCATCGTCGCGTCGAACGGGCCGTGTTCGCGGCCGATGTCGGCGAAGCCGGGGAAGTAGCCGGTGTCGCCGCTGTGGTAGACGGTGTGGTCGCCGTCGGTGACCACCCACGACGCCCAGAGCGTCTGCTGGCGTCCGCGCAGGCCGCGCCCGCAGAAGTGCCGGGCCGGGGTGGCGGTCAGGGTCAGCCCGGCGACCTCGGTGGACTCGTTCCAGTCCAGCTCGCGCAGCCGCTCCGGGGGCACGCCCCAGTGCTCCAGGTGGGCGCCGACGCCGAGCGGCACGGCGAAGACCACGTCGCTGTCCGCGAGCGCGGTGATCGACGGCATGTCCAGATGGTCGTAGTGGTCGTGCGAGATGACCACGACGTCCAGGCCGGTCAGCGAGGTGAGCGGGACGGGCGTCGGGTGCACGCGGCGCGGCCCGGCGAACGGGAACGGCGAACAGCGCTCGCCCCACACCGGGTCGAACAGCACCCGCCGCCCGCCGATCTCGGCGAGCACCGAGGAGTGGCCCATCCAGGTCAGCCGCAGGCCCGACGCGGCCGGTTTCGCGAGGTCGGCGAGCGTGGTGGGGTGCACCGGGATCGGCCGCCGCGGTTTGCGGGCCCGCCGTGCCTCCTTGCGCATGCTCTCCGGGAGGGATTTGATCAGGCCGCCGGTGGCCACGCTGCTGCCCGCGACGGGGTTCACGAAGGCGCCGTCGGCGTAGTTGGGCGACCGCAGGATGCGCTCCAGCCTGGCGCCGGCGGGGTCGGCGCCGAAGGGCGCGGGCCGCATTCTCACGAGTCGGGACGGCGGTCGGCCGGCGTCGGTCACGGGCCCTCCAGCGGGTTCGGGGGTGGCGGAGGTGTTCGCCGCCGACTCCATTATGCGGTGACGCTGCGCTGCACCCATGGCCCCGACCGCCGCCGCGACAAGTTGGCATGGCGCCCGGGGCCCCGGCCGGGGCCCCGCCGCGGACCACGGGGGTCAGGGCGCGGGCGTGAAGTCGAGTTCGACCGTGTCGGCCACCGGCACGTAACCGAGCGCGCGGTACAGGCCGTTGCTGACCGGGTCGGCGAGGTCGGTGACGAGCAGCACCTCGCGCGCGCCGGCGTCCAGGGCCGCGCGGGAGACCGCGGCGACGGCGGCGCCGGCGTAGCCGCGGCCGCGGTGCTCGGGCGGTGTGTAGACGGCCACCACGCGGACCGCCCCTGCGGCGGGCAGGGTGACGCCCGCCATCGCCACGGGACGGCCGTCCGGCAACTCCCACAGCGTGCGCAGCCCGTGGGCGACGGCGTCATCGACGGCCCGGTCGCCGCCGGGCACGTCCGCGCCGACGTCGGCGGCGAACGCGGCCTGCCAGCGCAGCAGCAGCGTCCGGTCGGCCGGACCGGCGACCCGGGCCGCGCCCGGCGGCGCGGGCTCGCGCGGGGTGAGTGCGGCCAGCCGGTGGACGCGGGTGTCGCGACGCGGCACCAGGCCCGCGCCGGTGCGCCGCTGCCACCCGGCGGCGAACGCGCGGGCCGCCGCCGCCTCGCCGCGCACTCCGCCGGGCACGGGAGCCCGACCGGCCTCGACGGCCTCCCCCCACACGTCCGCCAGCGCGACCGCCGCGGCCCGCGGCGCGGCCGTGAGCAGCGGCGGGAACGGCGGCGTCTGGAGCACGGCGGCGGCGACGTCCTCCCCAGGCGCGGACGCGGCTGCCCCGGCTGCGGGCATGCCTTCCCCGAACCCCGCTCCCCCGGCCGCGCCCGCCCCACCCACCGCACCCAGCCCCTGCCAGTGGCCGAACAGCGGCGGCTGCGGCCCGTACGCGTCCGGGCCCCGGCGGCGCAGGGTGTCGAGGATGGTGAGCGGTACCGAGTTCTCCACCGGGCGGGCGTGCAGGAAGGGGCCGGCGGCGGCGAGGAAGGCGTCGAGGTCGGTGGTCAGCGTCCAGCCCATGGCGCCCATCGTGTCCCAGGGACCGCGCGCGCCGCACGGGCTTTTCGGCGCCCCGGCGGAGGTACGGGAGAGCGCACCGGACGCCGGGCCACCGAGCCGCGAGCCGCCCCGTCGCCGGGCGCCTGCCGGATGCCTCCGGCACCGCCGGGGCGCCGCCGCAGGCCGGGAGGCTCCCGCCTCAGTTCGCCAGGCCGCGGCGGCGCAGCAGTGGTGCCACGTCCGGTGCGCGCCCGCGGACCGCGGCGAACGCCTGCATCGGGTCGACGCTGCCGCCCTTGGACAGCAGTTCGCGGCGGAAGACGTCGCCGTTCTCGCGCCGCATTCCGCCGTGCGAGGCGAACCAGTCGACGGTGTCCGCGTCCAGCACCTCGCTCCAGATGTAGGAGTAGTAGCCCGCGCTGTACTGGCTGCTGAAGACGTGGGTGAAGTAGGTGGTGCGGTAGCGCGGCGGGATGGCGGGCAGCGCGAGTCCGGCGTCCTCCAGCGCCCGGGCCTCGAAGGCGAGCGGGTCGCCGGGGTCCTCGCCGGCGCGCAGTGTGTGCCAGGCCCAGTCCAGCATCGTCGCGGCCAGGTACTCCACGGTGGCGAAGCCCTGCCCGAAGGCGGCGGCGTCCTTCATCCGCGCCACCACGTCCGCGGGCATCGGCTCGCCGGTCTCGTGATGCACCGCGTAGTGGCCGAGGATCTCGGGCCACAGCGACCACATCTCGTTGACCTGGGAAGGGAATTCGACGAAGTCGCTGGGGACCGCCGTGCCGGAGAAGTACGGGTAGCGCACGGCGGAGAGCAGGCCGTGCAGGGCGTGGCCGAACTCGTGGAAGAGCGTGTCCACCTGGGTGAAGGTCAGCAGCGTGGGCGCGCCGGGCGCCGGCTTGGCGATGTTGTGGTTGTTGACCACCACCGGCCGGTGGCCGAGCAGCCCCGACTGGCGGACCAGGGAGTTCATCCAGGCGCCGCCGCGCTTGGTGTCGCGGGCGTAGAAGTCGGCGAGGAACAGCCCGAGTCCGCTGCCGTCGGCGTCGAAGACCTCGAAGACCCGGACGTCGGGGTGGTAGCCCGGCAGGTCGGGGCGTTCGGCGAGGGTCAGTCCGTAGACCTCGCGGGCGGCGCGGAAGACGCCGTCGTGCAGCACCCGCTCCAGCTCGAAGTACGGGCGCAGCGCGGCCTCGTCGACGTCGTAGCGCTGTTTGCGGAGCTTGTCGGACCAGTACGCCCAGTCCCACGCCTCGACCGGTCCGCCGGCGAGTTCGGCGAGCGCCTCGGCCTCGCGCCGGGCGTTGGCGACGGCCGGCGGCACCAGGCGCTCCAGCAGGTCGGTGACGGCCCGGGTGCTGCCCGCGGTGCGGTCCTCGACCACGTAGGCGGCGTGGCTGTCGTAGCCGAGCAGGGCGGCGCGCTCGGCGCGCAGGGTGGCGATGGTGACGGCCAGCGGGCCGTTGGTGTCCTGGGCCCGGTCCAGCGAGGCGGCGAGCAGCCGGCGGCGCACCTCGCGGTTCTCCAGCCAGGCGAGTTCGAACTGGTTGGAGAAGTTGCGCAGGCTGAGCACCCACTTCCCGTCGTGGCCGAGCGCGCGGCCGTTCGCCGCGGCGGCGGCGACCGCGTCCGGGGACAGGCCGGCCAGCAGGGCGGGGTCGTCCAGGACGAGGGCGCCGGCCCGGCCGGCCGCGAGCACGTTCTGGCCGAAGGCGGTGGAGGCGGCGGCGATCTCGGCGTTCAGTCCGCGCAGCCGGCGGCGGCCGGCCTCGTCGAGTTCGGCGCCGGCCCGGCGGAAGCGGGTGTGGTAGCGCTCCAGCAGCCGCAGCGACTCGGGGTCCAGGCCCAGCGCGTCGCGCTTGTCGTGGAGGGCGCGGATCCGGGCGTAGAGCGCGGAGTTGAGGTGCACCGCGTCGTCGTGCTCGGCGAGCATCGCGCTGATCCGCGGCTCGATCTCCTGCACGGTCGGCGTCAGGTGCGCGGACGCCTGGTTGGCGAAGGCCGCGTGGACCCGGTTCAGCAGCGCGCCGCTGCGCTCCAGCGCCACCAGCGTGTTGTCGAAGGTGGCCGGCTGGGGTCGGCCGCGATGGCCTCCACCTCGGCCAGGTGCTCGGCCAGCCCGCGTTCGAAGGCCGGCAGGTAGTGCTCGTCGCGGATCTCGGCGAACGGCGGCAGCTCGTACGGCAGGGGGCTGGGGGCGAAGAACGGGTTCGTCGTGGTCACCCGGCCGACCCTACGCTGCGCTGTCGCGCCGCACAGCCCGTGACGGCGGACCGGACCCGGGTACGGGGTTCCGGTCCGCCGCGGCGCGTGACGCGGGGTCAGCCGCTCTTGCGGCGGAACTCGCGGGGGCCTCCGGCGCGGCCGTGCGCCCCGTGGACCTTGGACTGGTCGGGCCCGCCGCCGCCCCCGGCGCCGCCGCGGCGGGAGCCCTGCTTGCGGGCCAGCGCCTCACGGAACTTGCGTTTGACGTCGTCCTCCGACGCGTCCTGCGACGCGTCCCCCGGTGTGTCCTGCGACGCGTCCCCCGAGGCGCTCCCGGCGGACGCCTCGGACGCCGCGGACGCCGCGGACGCCGTGGGGGCGCCCGACGCCTCCGACGCCGCGGCGGCGTCCGGCGCGTCGGCCCCCGCGTCCCCGGCCGGCGCGGCGTCCCGGACGGCCTCGGCGGGTGAGGCGGCCGCGGCGGCGGTGTGCTGTGTCTCGCTCATACCACCAGGCTCCCACGCCACGCCCTCGCCGCCCACCGGATATCCGGGTGACAGACGGCGCGTGTACGGTTCCGGTCACCACCGCCGAGGAGGATCACATCCATGACCTGGCTGTTGTACGGGGCCACCGGGTACACCGGCCGGCTGATCGCGCGCCGTGCCGCGGCGGACGGAGCCCGTCCGGTGCTGGCCGGCCGCAACGCCGCCAAGCTGCTGCCGCTGGCCGCCGAACTCGGCCTGGAGCACCGGGTGTTCGGGCTAGACGACGAGGCCGCGATCCGCCGCGGCCTGGAAGGGGTGGACGCGGTGGCGCACTGCGCGGGGCCGTTCGGGCGGACCGCGCTGCCGATGGCCCGGGCGTGCGTCGACACCGGCGCCGCCTACCTCGACATCACCGGCGAGATCGACGTGTTCGAGGCGCTGTTCGCGTTCGGCCCGCGCGCGGCGAAGGCGGGGGTGGTGCTGCTGCCCGGCGCGGGCTTCGACGTGGTGCCGACCGACTGCGTGGCGGCGCTGCTCGCCGCCCGGCTGCCCGACGCCACCCAGCTGGACCTGGCGTTCCTGGCCGGCGGCGGCGCCAGCCCGGGGACCGCGCGCACCGCGCTGACCGGCGCGGCCGAGGGCGGCAGGATCAGGGCGGGCGGCGAGATCCGTACCGTGCCGCTGGGGTCGCGCCGGGTACGGGCGGCGTTCCCGTCGGGCGCGCGCACGGTGGTGTCGGTGCCGTGGGGGGACGTGAGCACGGCGTACCACTCCACCGGCATCCCCGACATCACCACCTACACCGCGGTGCCCGCGGCGGCGCTGGCCGCGGCGCGGATGCTGCGCGGGCCGCTGCGGGGCGCGGTGGCGGGCGTGGCGGGCAAGCTGGTGCGCGGACCCGGCGAACGCGCTCTGGACGGCGCGCGCTGCGAGGTGTGGGGGCGGGCGAGGGACGCGGCGGGAAACACGGTGACGGCCACGCTCACCGGCCCGAACCCGTACAGCCTGACGGCCGACTCGGTGCTGCGGATCATGCCGCGGATCGGGCGGCTGCCGACCGGCTTCCAGACGCCGTCGCGGGCGCTCGGCGCGGACTTCGCGGCGTCCCTGGACGGCGTGACGGTGACGATGGACGCGCTGCGGTGACGATGGTCGCGCAGCGGTGACGCGGCCCCGGCTCCCGCTCCGGATGGGAACGGGGGCCGGGGCCGCGACGGACACCGCGGCGAGCGCCGTGACCGGCCGCGGGCTCAGGACGTGCGGGCGACCGCCCCGTAGAAGCCGACCTTCGCCAGGTCCTCCGCGGTCGGCTGCGCGCCGTCCGGGCGCCACAGCGGCACCTGGACCAGGCCGGGCTCCAGCAGGTCGAAGCCGTCGAGCAGGGCCAGCACCTCGGCGTGATTGCGGGTGTTGAGGGTCGCGGTGGCCTTCGTGTAGACCTTGTACACCTCGTTCAGCCTCCCCCGGTGGAAGTCCTCGGTGGCGTGCGAGAGCACCAGGTGGCTGCCGGCCGGCAGCGCCTCGCGCAGCTCGGCGAGGATGCCGGCCGGGTCCTCGTCGTCGGTGACGAAGTGCAGCACCGCGCCACCAGCAGCAGGGCCACCGGCTGGTCGAAGTCGATCAGTTCGGCGACGGACGGGTGCTCCAGGATGGTCCGCGGGCTGCGGACGTCCCCGAGGAAGAACCCGGTCCTGCCGCTGCCGACCATCCGGGCGCCGGCGTGGGTGGCCACGATCGGGTCGTTGTCCACGTAGACCACGCGGGCGTCCGGGACCACCGACTGGGCCACCTCGTGGGTGTTCGGCGAGGTCGGGATGCCGGTGCCGATGTCGATGAACTGCCGGATACCGGACCGCGCGAGGTAGCGGACCGTGCGCTGCAGGAAGTCCCGGTTGGCGCGCGCGCCGGCCGGCATGTCCGGCAGCACGTCGACCACCCGCTGGGCGGCCTCGCGGTCGACCTCGTAGTTGTCCTTGCCGCCCAGGTAGTAGTCGTACATCCGGGCCGGGTGCGGCTTGCTGGTGTCGATCCGCTCGGCGGGGAAGCCCTCCTGGGTCATGCCGGGCCCCCGGCGACCTTGCCGATGCCGCCGTAGACGCCGACCGGGCCGCCGCCGTGCGGGGCGGCGTCCTCGTCCGGGCGCCACTGGTGGACCTGGACCAGACCGGGCTCGACCAGTTCGAAGCCGGCGAAGAGGTCCAGCACCTGGGCGTGGGTGCGCGGGGTGAGCGGCGCGGTGCTGTTCTTGTAGATCTCGGCCACCTCGACCGCCTCCTCCCGGTGGAAGTCGGCGGTGGCGTGCGAGAGCACCAGGAAGCTGCCGGGCGGCAGCGCCCGGCGGTAGGCGGCGAGCAGGCCGGCCGGGTCGTCCGCGTCGCCGACGAAGTGCAGCACCGAGACCAGCAGGACGGCGATCGGCTCCTGGACGTCGATCAGCTCGCCGATGGTGGGGTGTCCCAGGATGGTGCTCGGGTCGCGCATGTCCCCCAGGAAGAACCCGGTGTTGCCGGTGCCGAGCAGCCGCGCGCCGGCGTGGGTGGCCACGATCGGGTCGTTGTCGATGTACGCCACGCGCACCTCGGAGTCGACCGCCTGGGCGACCTCGTGGGTGTTCGGCGAGGTCGGTATGCCGGTGCCGATGTCGATGAACTGCCGCACCCCGGAACGGGCCAGGTGCCGGACCGCTCTGGCCAGGAAGGCGCGGTTGGCGCGGGCGAAGACCGCGACCTCGGGAGCGGCGGCCAGCACTCTGTCGGCCGCCTCGCGGTCGACCTCGTAGTTGTCCTTGCCACCGAGGAAGTAGTCGTACATCCGGGCCGGGTGCGGCAGGCTGGTGTCGATCTGGTCCGCGGTGAACCCCTGCTCGGTCACGCGCCGTCCTCCACTCGCTGCGGCGGGTTCGCCTTCGCCGCCTGGTTCGTCTTCACAGCAGAAAATCCGCTTCTCCGGCCTTGGCACCCATGATGAACGAGGTGATCTCGTGGTTGGTGTAGATCAGGGCCTGCCCGTCGGGGTCGGTCGACTGCCGCAGCGCCACCCGGCCGTCGTTGAGCTTCTTCGCCTCGACGCAGGAACCGCCGTTCCCGCCGCTCCACGGCTTCCGCCAGCCGTCGGTGCCGAGGCGGTTGGCGGGCATGCCGTTGTATATGCCGTCATTGCTGACGCGATCCATGGTTCAGATCTCCTTGCGCATGCCATCGAGGATGGCCTTGGTGCTCTGTGCGGGCGCAGCCTGGGCGCACATCCGGTCCAGGGCCTCCAGGAACGTCGACACGTCGTCGCGATCGTCGAAGTAGACGCCGCCCACCAGGCTTTCGGAGTAGGCGATGTCCGGCAGCTCCTGGATCTGGAACCGGAAGATGTGGAACGGCCCGTACATCGCGGGGTGCGGACCTGCGGCGAACGGCATCACCTGGAGGCGTACGTTGGGCAGCTCGGTGGCGCGCACCAGGGCGGCGACCTGGTCGCGCATCACCTCGCGCCCGCCGATCGAGCGGCGCAGCACCGTCTCGTCCATCACCACCCACAGCAGCGGCGCGTCCGGCCGGGTGAGCAGGGACTGCCGCTCGATACGCAGGTCGACCAGCCGGTCGATCTCCTCGGCGGCGGCGTGCGGGAGCCCCGCGTGCAGCACCGCGCGGGCGTAGTCGGGGGTCTGCAGCAGGCCGGGGACGTAGTGCGGCTCGTAGGCGCGGATCACCGCGGCCTCGCCCTCGAGGCTGACGAAGGCGCTGAACCAGTCGGGGAGCACGTCGCGGAAGCTGTGCCACCAGCCGGGCCGGTTGGCCTCGCGGGCCAGGGCGAGGAACCCGCCGATCTGCTCGGCCTCGGTGATTCCGTACGTGATCAGGAGTTTCTCGACGTACGGGAGCTTCAGTCCCACTTCCGCCTTTTCCATCCGGCGGATGGTGGCGTGCGTCACATCGAGTGCGCGTCCGGCTTCCTCGTAGCTGAGGCCGGCCTTCTCCCGGAGGTCCTGGAGGCGCTTGCCGAGCACCATGCGGAGAACGGTCGGGGCACCTCCCGGCCGGGGGTCCATCACGTGCCTGCCCTCCAACTCCCTTGACTGACACGTAGTGTGTCATGTCGTCACGACCGCGAACAGCGTGTTCCCCACGATTCTGCAAATTACAGAACGACGCTTGCCATGTGTCCCGGGCGAGCCTCATAGTTACGGGGTGGTTCCTTCCTCTGACACCGTCCGGCTCGGCCGCCGGGAGGGTGTCGGCGACCTCGGCCGCCGTGACGTCTTCCGGCTGCCCGCGCAGAGCGCGTCCGTGGCGGACGCCCGCGGGCGCATACGTGCGCGCCTGAGCGAGTGGGGCTGTACGCCCGAGGTGTGGGACGACGCCGGTCTGGTGGTCACCGAGCTGTTCACCAACGCGGTCCGGCACACCGACAGCGAGAAGATCACCTGCGTGCTGAAGGACGCGGGCGCGGTGGTCCGGCTGGAGGTCGCCGACCAGGGCTGCGGCACGGGAGCGCCGGTGCCGTGCGTGGCCGAGGCCGACGAGGAGGGCGGGCGCGGGCTGCTGCTGGTGAGCGTGCTGGCGCTGGCCTGGGGCTCGCAGCCGGCGGACAGCGGTACGGGGCGTGTGGTGTGGGCCGAACTGGCCGCGCACCGCACGCCCCGCTGACGTTTCCGGTCAGCTCACCGCAGCGGCAGCAGGTCGGGGCGCTTGGGCTCGACGTCGTCGCCCGAGGACTCCCCGCGCAGCCGGCGGCCGATCCACGGCACCAGGTACGCGCGCGCCCACTGGATGTTCTCCCTGCGCACCTCCGAGGGCAGCCGCCGGGACTGCGGCGGCCACGGCTCGTCCGGGTCGGCCGGCGGCGTGAGCCCCAGCACCTGCGCGGCGCGCAGCGCCACCCGGGTGTGGCCCTGGGTGGACAGGTGCAGCCGGTCCTCGCTCCAGGCCCGCCGGTCCTGCACCGAGCGCAGCGACCACAGGTCGAGCACCGGGCAGCCGTAGCGGTCGGCCACCGCCCTGATGTGCGCGTTGTACGTGGCGATCTTGCCGCGCAGCAGGCCGAGCACCGGCACCCCGCGGGTGTCGAAGCCGGTGCAGACCATCACCGTGCCGACCGCGGCGGTCAGGTCGGCGACGGCGGCCTCGAAGCGGGCCGCGACCGCGTCCGGGTCGGAGCCGGGGCGCAGGATGTCGTTGCCGCCGCCGCAGAAGGTCACCAGGTCCGGGGCGAGTTCCACCGCGCGCGGCACCTGCTCGGCGACGATCTGGTCCAGCAGCTTGCCGCGCACCGCCAGATTGGCGTAGCGGAAGTCGCCGGGCGGCCCGGCCGCCGCGCGGTTCTCGGCGAGCAGCAGGGCGAGCCGGTCGGCCCACCCGACGAAGCTGCCGTCGGGGCCGGGGTCGCCGACGCCCTCGGTGAAGCTGTCCCCCACCGCGGTGTACGATCCGAAGGCGCCGGGGTCGCCGGAGGCGCGCGGCGCGCGGGTCCCGTCCGAGGCGCCGGGGTTGCCGGAGATGCCGTTGTCCTTGCGCGAACTGTCAGCCACGTCCCGCCATCTTTCCCCTCACCCCGCGACCTACGCGACCGTAGGGACGCGGGCGTGCGACGTGATTCATCCCACCAGGTCACCCCGCCGCCAGCCGGAATACGCGGGCCTGCGCGCCGGCGCCGCTGCCGTATCGTCGGCACTGGGGCCGCGGAGATCCACACGACAGGCCCCAGCCGCGCGGGGCTGCCGGACGGGCGGCCCGGGCCGCGGGACGAGCCGCAGCGCACCGGGCGCGAGGGAGCGCGCCGGTGCGGGAAAAGGAGCACAGGTGACGCAGGAAGCGAGCCAGGACGCCCCCGCGGGACCGGCCGGGGCGGCGGGAGCGGGAGCGGCGGCGGGACCGGCGCGACCGGCCGGGTCGCCGTCGTGGGAGCCGGCGCCGGAGCCCGCGCTGACGGGCGTGCGCAACTTCCGCGACGTCGGCGGGCTGCCGACCGAGGACGGCCGCCGGGTGCGCCCCGGCCTGCTCTTCCGCAGCGGCCACCTCGCGCACGCCACCGAGGACGACGCCGCGTACCTGGCCGGGCTCGGGCTGCACACCGTCTTCGACTTCCGCAACCGCGACGACATCGCGCTGGAGGGCCCGGACACCGCGCTGCCCGGCACCCGCAACCTCAACCTGCCGCTCAGCGACCCCGCGGAGGGCGCGCAGGGCGCCGGCTTCTGGAGCATCGTGCGCAACGGCGACGTGGCGGCGCTGCGCGAACTGCTCGGCGAGGGCCGGGCGGCGGCCCGGATGACCGCGGCCTACCGCGCGCTGGTCCTGGAGCGCACCGGGGAGCACGGCCGGGTGCTGGCGATGCTCGCCGACGACGGCGACCCGGCGGCCCCGGCGCTGATGCACTGCGCCGCGGGCAAGGACCGGGCCGGGACGACGATGGCGATCGTGCTCCTGGCGCTCGGCGTGCGGCGCTCGGCGATCGAGGAGGACTACCTGGCGAGCAACGCCCGGCACCGCCGCTACAAGGTCGTGCGCGGCGACGGCAGCAGCGGAACGGACATCGACCCGGTGGTGAGCGAGCTGCTCGCGCCGCTGTTCGAGGCGCGGCTGGAGTACCTGCACACCGCGTTCGCCACGATGGAGGAGCGCTGGGGCTCGGTGGACCGCTACCTGGAGGAGGGCCTCGGGCTCGGCCACGCGCGCCGGGCCCTGCTCCAGGAGCGGTTCCTCACCGCGGACTGAGCCGGGCCGGCCGAAGCCCGACCGGACCGACCGGACCGAGCCCGCCAGGCCCGCCGAGCCCGCCGGGCCGCGTCGGGCCCGGCCGGGCCCCCGTCAGCGGTTGGCGACGGCCTGCTTGACCAGGGTCTTGCCGAAGTCCCACATCAGGCCGCCGCCGCCCTCCGCGTCGTCCATCACCGCGGTGAACGCGGTGACGAAGCGGTCCACGTCGGCCTCGTCGAAGACCAGCGGCGGGATCAGCTTGATGACCTCGATGTGGTCGCCGGAGACCTGGGTGAGGATGCGGTGCCGCTGCAGCAGCGGCACCACCACCATCTGCGCGAACAGGCCCTTGCGGGCGGCCTGCAGCATCGTCCAGCGGCTGCGCAGGCCCAGCGACTTGGGCCGGCCGAACTCGATGGCGACCATCAGGCCGCGCCCGCGGACCTCCTTCAGGAACTCGTACCGGTCGGTGAGCGCGGCCAGCCGGTCGCGCAGCAGGCCGCCGACCCGGCGGGAGTTCTCCACCAGCTGCTCGTCCTCGACGACCGACAAGGTGGCCAGGCCGGCTGCCATCGCCTGCGCGTTGGAGCCGAAGCTCGCCGAGTGCACCAGCACCCGGTCCATCGAGGAGTAGACCTTCTTGAAGATCCAGTCCCGGCCGAGCGTGGCGCCCACCGGGACGTAGCCGCCGGACAGCGTCTTGGCGACCGTCAGCAGGTCCGGCTCGACGCCCTCCTCCTGCTGGTAGGCCCAAAAGGTGCCGGTCCTGCCGATGCCGGTCTGCACCTCGTCGCAGATCAGCAGCGCCTTGTGCCGGTGCAGCAGCTCCTGGGCGGCGCGCAGGTAGCCGGGCGGCGGGATGTGCACGCCGTGGCCCTGGATCGGCTCCACGATCAGCGCGGCCACGTCGCCCCGCTTCAGCTCACTGGCCAGCGCGTCCAGGTCGCCGACCTCGACGGCGGTGTCCGGCAGCAGCGGCGCGAAGCCGTCCTTGAAGCCGCTCTCGCCGTTGACCGACAGCGAGCCGGTGGTCAGGCCGTGGAAGGAGCGGGTGCAGTACAGCACGCGCGGCTTCCCGGTGGCGTAGCGGGCGAACTTCAGCGCGGTCTCGACCGCCTCGGTGCCGCTGTTGCCGAAGAACACCCGGTCCAGGTGCGGGGTGTGCGCGAGGAGCTTCTCGGCGAGCAGGCCGGGCAGCGGCTGGCAGTCGAACCGGGTGAGGTCGGCCAGTCCGGCGTCGAGGACGTCGTGCAGCGCCTTGCGGACCACCGGGTGGTGCCGGCCCACGCCCATCACGCCGAAGCCGGCGAGCATGTCGAGGTAGTCGTTGCCCTCGTCGTCCCAGAAGTGGGCGCCCTCGGCCCGTTCGTAGACCTTGTCGAAGCCGATGGTGTGCAGCATGCGCGGCAGTTGGTGGTTGAGGTACCTGGCGTGCAGCTCGTAGCGCTCGCCGCCGCGCTCGGCGAGCAGCGTCGCCAGGTCGAAGCCCTTGGTCGGCTCGGTCGCCGGCGCCGTCTGGGTGCCGTCGGACGCTGTCATCGCTCTCCTGCTCCTTGCATGTCCTTGCCCTGGGGTACGGGGTCGCCGCCGCGGACGGCCGGCACGGCGGCGCGCGCGTCGATACGGGTCAGCGCCGCGCCGATGCCGCCGGCGATCTCGGCCGGGGTCAGCCCGATGTCGGCCAGCACCTCGCCGCGCTTGGCGTGCGCGAGGAACTGCTGCGGAATGCCGTAGTCGCGCAGCGGCACGTCCACCCCGGCGTCGCGCAGCGCCTGGGCGACCGAGGAGCCGACGCCGCCGGCCCGGCCGTTGTCCTCCACCACGGCCACCAGCCGGTGCCGGGCGGCCAGGCCCGGCAGCTCGGGGTCGACCGGCTTGACCCAGCGCGGGTCCACCACGGTGACGCCGATGCCGCGCCCGGCGAGCAGGTCGGCGGCGGACAGGCAGGCGCCGGCCAGCGCGCCCACGGCCACCAGCAGCACGTCCTCGCCGAGACCGTCGGCCGGGGTGTGCAGCACGTCCATGCCGCCGACGCGGCCGACGGCGGGGACGGCCTCGCCCGCGGTCTCCTTGGGGAAGCGGACCACGGTGGGCGCGTCGTCCACCGCGATCGCCTCACGCAGCTGCGCCCGCAGCTGGTCGGCGTCGCGCGGCGCGGCGATCCGCAGGGAGGGCACCACCTGGAGGATCGACATGTCCCACATGCCGTTGTGCGAGGCGCCGTCCACGCCGGTCACGCCGGCCCGGTCCAGCACGAACGTCACCCCGCAGTTGTGCAGTGCGACATCCATCAGCACCTGGTCGAAGGCCCGGTTCAGGAACGTCGCGTAGACCGCGACGACCGGGTGCAGGCCGCCGGTGGCCAGGCCCGCGGCCGAGGTCGCCGCGTGCTGCTCGGCGATGCCGACGTCGAAGACGCGGTCGGGGAACGCCTCGGCGAACTTCGCCAGGCCCACCGGCTGGAGCATGGCGGCGGTGATGGCGACCACGTCGGGCCGCTCGGCCCCGATCCGCACCATCTCGTCGCCGAACACCGAGGTCCACGACGGGCCCGCGGAGGGCGCGAGCGGCGCGCAGGTCAGCGGGTCCATCGCGCCCACGGTGTGGAAGCGGTCCGCCTCGTCCTGCTCGGCGGCCGGGTAGCCGCGGCCCTTCTCGGTCAGGCAGTGCACCAGCACCGGGCCGTGGAAGCGGCGGGCGCGGCGCAGCGCGGACTCCACCGCGGCGATGTCGTGGCCGTCGATCGGGCCGAGGTACTTCAGCCCCAGGTCCTCGAACATGCCCTGCGGCGCGAAGGCGTCCTTGAAGCCCTTCTTGGCACCGTGCAGCGACTCGTAGAGGGGGCGGCCGACCACCGGGGTCTGCTGGAGGAGCTGTTTGCCCCAGGACAGGAAGCGCTCGTAGCCGTCGGTGGTGCGCAGGGTGGCGAGGTGGTTGGCCAGGCCGCCGATGGTGGGGGCGTAGGAGCGCTCGTTGTCGTTGACCACGATGATCAGCGGGCGGTCCTTGGCGGCGGCGATGTTGTTCAGCGCCTCCCAGGCCATTCCGCCGGTGAGCGCGCCGTCGCCGATGACGGCCACCACGTGGTCGCTGCGGTGGCGCACCTCGTTGGCCTTGGCCAGGCCGTCGGCCCAGCCCAGCACGGTGGAGGCGTGGCTGTTCTCGATCACGTCGTGCTCGGACTCCGCGCGCGAGGGGTAGCCGGACAGGCCGCCCTTGCTGCGCAGCTTGGAGAAGTCCTGGCGGCCGGTGAGGATCTTGTGGACGTAGGCCTGGTGGCCGGTGTCCCACAGGATGCGGTCGGCCGGCGAGTCGAAGACGCGGTGCAGCGCGATGGTCAGCTCCACCACGCCGAGATTGGGCCCCAGGTGGCCGCCGGTCCTGGCCACGGTCTGGACGAGGAAGTGGCGGATGTCCGCGGCGAGCTCGTCGAGCCGGCCGTCGGGCAGCGCCTTCAGGTCGCGCGGGCTTCTGATGTTCTCCAGCATCGACATGTGCAGACCTCGTTCCCCTGCCGGATGGGTGCGTATCGGCGGTCTCCTGTCCGTGGCCGCCGACGGTACGCGGACGAGCCACCGGCCGGACCCGTGGGCGCCGGCCGGTGACTCGTCCGCGGTCGTCACTTGGCGCGGTTCGACGCGACGGTCTCCCGGGCGGCGCGGATGGACTCCTTCAGCGAGCCCATGGTCGCGAGGACGGCGGTCGGCTCGTAGCCGCAGTGGGCCATGCAGTTGTCGCAGCGGGCGTCCCGGCCGCGGCCGTACTTGTCCCAGTCGGTCTTGTCGATCAGCTCCTGGTACGTGGGGACGTAGCCGTCGCTCATCAGGTAGCAGGGGCGCTGCCAGCCGAACAGGGAGTAGTTGGGGATGGCCCAGGCCGTGCAGGGGAAGTCCGCCTTGCCCTCCAGGAAGTCCAGGAACAGCGGGCTGTGGTTCAGGCGCCACCGCTTGCGGTTGCCGTCGCCGAAGGCCTTGCGGAACAGCTCGCGGGTCTGCTCCACGCCCAGGAAGTGGTCCTGGTCGGGCGCCTTCTCGTAGGCGTAGGCGGGCGACAGCATCATCTCGTCGACCTGCAGGTCGTCGTTGAGGTAGTCGAGCACCTCGATGATCGTCTGCGGGGTGTCGGTGTTGAAGAAGGTGGAGTTGGTGGTCACCCGGAAGCCGCGGCGCTTGGCCTCCTTGATCGCCTCCACGGCCTCGTCGAAGGTGCCCTCCTTGGCCACCGACTCGTCGTGCCGCTCGCGCATGCCGTCGATGTGCACGGTGAAGGCGAAATACGGCGACGGGGTGAACTTGTCCATCTTCTTGCGCAGCAGCAGCGCGTTGGTGCACAGGAACACGTACTTCTTACGGGCTACGAGCTGCCGCACGATCTCGTCGATCTGGGGGTGCATCAGCGGCTCGCCGCCCGCGATCGACACCATCGGCGCACCCGATTCCAGCACCGCGCCGACGGCCTGTGCCACCGGCATGCGCTGCTTCAGCACCCCGGCCGGGTGCTGGATCTTGCCGCAGCCCTCGCATTTGAGGTTGCAGGCGAAGAGCGGTTCGAGTTCGACGATGAGCGGGAACTTTTCGCGGCGCCTGACCATTTTCTGTTCGAAGAGGTACGACGCGACACGGATGGTCTGACGGAGCGGCATGGCCATCTAGCTCACCTCCAGGGGAGCGCGGTAGTGCGGTGCCATTCGAGAAGGGCGGGAACAAGATCTCTGAGCACCCGGAAAGCGATGATCCCGGTGCGAAGCGTTCCGACGCGCACGAGTTCGTACTCGGGCGTGTCGACGACGACGCGCGCGGCCGCGACGCGGTGCGCGCCCTCGGAGAGCGCGGCGCGCCGCATCGCGGCCGATTCCATGTCGACGGCGATGGCACCGGTCGCCGCGAGTGCGGTGCGCTCGGCGCCCCGCACGACATGGTCGGATTCCGCCAGGGTGCCGGTGTGCACGGTGTGGCCCCGGTCGGCGAGGACGGCCTTGAGCGCGGCGGCCAGCACCGCGCTCTCGTGGCCGTCGTCGGCGACGACGATGTCGCCCGGCCGCATGCCCGGGGCGAGCCCCGCGCAGAAGCCGGTCGTGACGACGGCCGCGTCGTGCAGTTTCGGGTCGTGCAGGGCCTCGACCACGGCGTGGTGCGCGGCTTTCGGTCCCATGCCGGTGCGCAGCACGGTCACGGTGTCCGCGAGGTCCGGAGCGTCCGCGGTCGAGGCGGCGCTCCTGGCCGCGCCCCTGCGCAGGGCGAACCGCTCGATGCGCAGGGCGCACACCACGAGCAGCGGTGGTCGGGTATGGCCCACGAACTAGGCACCCCTTCCTGTCGTGCCGGCGGGGACGCCGCCGGCGGTGGTCGCCGCGGTCGCCGCGACGTGCGTGGTTCCGAAGGGCTCGTCGCGCACGTAGCGGCCGAGCGCGGTGAGCGGGAAGACCATGCGGTACAGGTGGTAGTTGATCGAGAAGTCCCGGGGGAAGCCGGTCCCGGTGAAGTACGGCTCGTCCCAGGAGCCGTCCTCCTGCTGGGTGGCGGTCAGCCAGGCGACGCCGCGGGTGACCGCGTCGCTGTCCCGCTCCCCGGCCGACAGCAGCGCCAGCAGCGCCCAGGCGGTCTGGGAGGCGGTGGAGTGGCCGCGGCCGGCCCACTCCAGGTCGGAGTAGGAGCGCAGGTCCTCGCCCCAGCCGCCGTCGGCGTTCTGCACCGACTCCAGCCAGGCGACGGCCTTGCGGATCGCCGGGTGGGAGGCGGGCAGGCCGGCGGCGGTCAGCGCGGGCACCGCGGAGCCGGTGCCGTAGATGTAGTTGACCCCCCAGCGGCCGAACCAGGCGCCGTTGTCCTCCTGCTCGGCCAGCAGCCAGTCGATGCCGCGCCGGGTGTGCGGGTCCTTCTCCAGGCCGAGCGCCGCCATCATCTCCACGACGTGCGCGGTGACGTCGGCCGACGGCGGGTCGATGACCTCGCCGAAGTCGCAGAACGGCAGCCGGTTGGGGAAGGGGCTGGTGTTGTCGGCGTCGAAGGCGCCCCAGGCGCCGTTCCTGGACTGCATGCCGACGTTCCAGCGGACCGCCTTGTCGATGGCGGTGTCCACCCTGGCCTGGTCGGGGTGGGCGACCCGGCGCAGCGCCAGCACGACCTCGGCGGTGTCGTCGATGTCGGGGTAGTTGTCGTTGTGGAACTCGAAGGCCCAGCCGCCGGGCGCGAGCTGCGGGCGGCGCACCGACCAGTCGCCCGGACGGGTGATCTGCTCGCCGAGCATCCAGTCGGCTGCCTTGATCAGCGCCGGGTGGTCGGCGGGCAGGCCGGAGTCGGCGAGCGCGATGGTGGCCAGGCAGGTGTCCCAGACCGGGGACTGGCACGCCTCGATCATCCGCACGCCCTCCTCGGGCCACACGGCGAAACGATCCAGCGACTCCAAGCCCGCCTTGAGCACCGGGTGGTCCAGGTCGTAGCCGAGCAGGTGCAGGGCGATCACCGAGTAGACGGCGGGCGGCTGGATGCCGCCCCAGCAGCCGTCGGCCTCCTGGCGCTCGATGATCCAGCGGGCGCAGGCGTTCATCGCGCTGCGCCGCACCACCCGGGGGCTGATCCTGCGGTACAGGTGCAGCACCTGGTCCAGCCGCTGGAAGACGCCGTCCCACGAGGTCAGCGGCGCCTTGCGCTGCGGCGGGTTGGGCCGCCGGGGGTCGACGTGCAGCTCGTCGATGCCGAACGGCGCCGGCCGCACCGGGCGGTGCGCGCCGACCACGGTCAGCGGCACGATGGTCTGCCGGGCCCAGCAGCCGAAGGAGTAGATGTTCAGCGGCATCCACTTGGGCAGGTAGATGACCTCCGGCGGCAGCTCGGGCAGGTCGTCCCAGCTCCACCAGCCGAACAGGGCGAGCCAGATGCGGGTGAAGACCCGCGCGGAGGCCACGCCGCCCTCGGCCCGCGACCACTTGGCGGCGAGCTGCATATGGGCCTCGTCCGGCGCGTCGCCGGCCAGCCGCAGCGCCACGTACGCCTCGACGGTCGCCGACAGGTCCCCGGGGCCGCCGTGGAAGGTCGGCCAGGCGCCGTCCTCACGCTGCTGCGAACGGATCCAGCGGGCCGAGGCGGCCGTGACCGACGGATCGTCGATGCCCAGGAACTGACGGAGCATCAGGTCCTCGGCGTCCATGGTCACGTTGGTTTCGAGGTCGCCTTTCCACCATCCGTCCGGGTGCTGCCGTGCCAGAAGGTGGTCTGCGGCGCGCTGCACGGCACGCTGCGCCGCCGCCTCGGCTCCGCCGGATGGAACAGGATCCGGCGACGAGGCGCTGCTGGCCGAAGGCGTCCTACGGGCTGGCGTCCCTGGACTTCCGTCGGTCGTCGCTGTCATGGCTTCCCCTTTGCAGTTGAGACTTCTGCGGTGTTGGGGGCGGCCGTCTGCCGTCACACGTTAGGGACCGGCGACGTCATGCGCTCCACATCGGCTTACTTTTCGCGAACCACCACAAAATCCGCCAGGCCTACGAGCTTACGTTGGACTTCGTCTGGCATGTCCACTTTGTCCAGCGCGGCGATCGCGGTCGCGTACTGCCTGCGGGCTTCCTGCGAAGTCCACTCACGGCCACCGGCCTCCTCGATCAACGCCGCACGCATGGCGAACTCTTCCTCGCTGAAGGCGTCGTTTTCCAGATTCTTCGCGTCGGCGGCCAGCAGTTCACCCAACCGCTCCGACGCCGACCCCCCGGCCGCCAGCGCGGCCACCACCGGCAGCGACTTCTTGCGCTGCCGCAGGTCGCTCCAGGTCTGCTTGCCGGTCGTCGCCGGGTCCCCCCAGATGCCGAGCAGGTCGTCGATCGCCTGGAAGGCCAGCCCGAGGTGGTAGCCGTACTCCTCCAGCGCGTCGGCGTCGGACTCCGAGGCCCCGCCGAGCACCGCGCCGATGGAGCTGGCGCAGGCCAGCAGCGCGCCGGTCTTGTTGCCCTCCATCTCCAGGCACTCCTGCACGGTGACCCGTTCGCGGTGCTCGAAGGAGATGTCCTGGGCCTGGCCGTCGATCAGCTTGCGGGTGGCCGTGGTCAGCCGCCGGGTGGCCCGGCCCGCGTCGACCGTGCCCTGCTCCAGCAGCACCTCGTTGGCCAGCGCGAACAGCGCGTCGCCGACCAGGATCGCCTGGGCCGGACCGTGCACCTTCCACACCGTGTCGCGGTGCCGGCGCTGCTCGTCGCCGTCCATCAGGTCGTCGTGCAGCAGCGAGAAGTTGTGCACGAGTTCCACCGCGACCGCGCCCGGCACGCCGGTCTCCGGCGGGGCGCCCGCGGCCTGCGCCGACAGCACCGCGAGCGCGGGCCGCACCGCCTTGCCGCCGTCGCCGTCCGCGGGCCGGCCCGCCTGGTCGATCCAGCCGAAGTGGTAGGCGGCGACGGTGTCCATCGGCGGGGCGAGGCGTGCCACGGCCGCGCGCAGTACCGGTGTGGTCAGGATGCGGCCGTTCTCCAGCAGCGCGGAGACGCTGTCAGCGGTCACGTTCTCTCCTCTTGTCGCACCAATTGCACTCATGCCGCCTCCAGGACGCCGGAGTCGAACGGCAGTCCGAGGGCGGACAACGCTTCTCGGGAGGCCCGCAGGCCGCTGCGCACGGCGCCCTCCATGGTCGCGGGCCAGCCGGTGGCGGTCCACGCGCCGGCCAGGAAGAAGCCCGGCAGGCGCGTCGCCGCGCCCGGGCGCAGCGCGCCGACCCCGGGGGTCGGCGCGAAGGTCGCGGTGCGCTCGCGGGTGACGAAGAAGTCGCGGACCCCCGCGCCCCGGGCGGCGGGCAGCACCCGCTCGAGCTCCGGCAGGTAGCGCTCGCGCAGTTCGGCGACGGGCAGGTCGATCTCGTCGTGCACCGCGGACTGGGAGACGGCCACGTACTGGCCGCCGCCGGTGAGTCCCGAGCTGGTGGTGCGGTCGAAGACCCACTGGACAGGGCTGCCGACGGCCGCGAGGAACGGCCGGTCGAGCACCTGTCTGTCGTAGATCACATGGACATTGAGGATCGGGGCCGTGCCGATGCGCAACAGCTTTTCCGGCTCTTCCAGCGCGCCCTGCGGCAGCAGGCCGTGCGCCTCGTGCTGCGGCACGGCCAACACCACGGTGTCGGCGGTCAGTTGCTCGCCACGGCCGGGTCCGGTCTCGATGTCGACCCGCCAGCCGGCGCCGTCCGCCCGCGCCGTGGCGCCGGCAGTCCCCCGCGGGCCGCCGTCGTCGGCCGGCGCCGCGGCGATCCGGGTGGCCCGGGCGCGCAGCAGGACGCGCACCCCGGCGGCGTCCAGCGCGCCGCGGCCGCGGCCGTCGTGCAGGTCGCCGAGCGGGGCCGAGGCCCAGCCGATGTCGGCGGCGGCCGGGTCGGAGAGCAGTCCGGTCTTGAAGACCTTGGCGGCCAGGCCCAGCGAGGCGTCGCCCGCCCTGGCGTTGAGGGTGGCGACGCCGACCAGGTCCCACAGCGCCTCCACGGTCCGCGGCGACTGGCCGCGGCCGGCCAGCCAGCCGCCGAAGTCGACGCCGTCCAGCGCCGGGTCCTGCGGGTCCAGGCCACGCAGCGCCAGCGCGGCCCGGCCGACCGAGGCGCGCTCCTTCAGCGACAGGTGCGGGTAGCGCGCCAGGCTCGCCACCAGGTGCAGCGGCACCGGCAGCGCGGTGCGGCCGATCCGGCCGACCCGGCCGGTGGCCGCGTCGCGCACCGGCACGTCCAGCCGGCGCTGCACGGTGACCAGGTCGCGGGCCCCGATCCGGTCGAGGAACCACTGGTAGGCGGTGCAGCAGCGCAGGAAGACGTGCTGGCCGTTGTCGACCGACAACTCGCCGCGGCGGAAGGAGAAGGCGAGGCCGCCCAGGCGTGGGCGGGCCTCGGTCAGGGTGACGCGCAGCCCCGCGTCGGCCAGGGCGAGGGCCGCGGTGACGCCGGCCAGACCGCCGCCGACCACCACGGCCGTACGGGGGCCGGGACCGGTGCCGACCTGCGGGCCGGCCGGTGCGGTGGTCATGCGCCCTCCCCTCGTGCGGCGGCGCGCGCGACGTCGCCGGCGCTGCCTGTCGCGGGAAGTGACGCGGTGCGGGCCTGCGGGGTTGCCTGGTGCCGTGGGTGGTGACCCGCGCCGTCGCGGGAAGGAGTCACGCGTCGCTCCGTGGCTCGCGGGCGGTGCGGCGGGCGTCGAGTCCGGCCAGGCCGCGGACCGCGACGTAGGCCTTCTCCCGGCCGGGCAGCGAGACCCGGCCGCGCAGCACCGCCTCGGGGTCGGCGGCGATCCGCTCCAGCAGCCGGCGGTAGATGCCGGCCATCGCCGACACGCAGGCGCCGCTGCGCCGGTCGAGCATCGGCAGCAGCCGGTAGCCGGTGGCGAACAGGGCGCGGGCGCGGCGCACTTCGAACTCCACCAGGCCGGCGAAGTCGGAGCCGGCCGGCGGGAGGTCGCCCTCGAAGCCGGCCGCGCAGCCGAACTTGGCCAGGTCCTGGGCGGGCAGGTACGTCCGTCCGTTGCCCGCGTCCTCGCGGACGTCGCGCAGGATGTTGGTGAGCTGCAGGGCGAGGCCGAGCGTGTCGGCGTATTCGGCGGCACGTGCATGATCGTGCCCATTCACGGTGCCGAAAACGCCCAGGGAGAGCCTTCCGATCGCACCTGCCACACAACGGCAGTAAACGGCCAGGTCGTCCCACGTTTCGTAGGTCTCGCCCCGAACGTCCATCTGGACGCCGTCGATCAGTTCGTCCAGACCGCCGAGCGGCAGCGGGAAGCGCCGCGCGGAGTCGGCGAGTGCGACCGCGACCGGGTCGGTGTCGTCCTGCGCGACCTCGCCGGCGCGGACCCGGACCAGCACCTGGCGGGTCTCCTCCAGCCGACGGGTCTTCTCGTCCGTGGCGAGGTCGCCGTCGCCGATGTCGTCGACCCGCCGGGAGAACGCGTACAGCGCGGACATCGCCTGCCGCTTGGCGGTGGGCAGCAGGCGGATCCCGTACGCGAAGTTGCGGGCCTCATGGCCGGTCACGGTCTCACAGTACCTGTATGCGGCAAGTACCTGACCGGACGTGTGCTCGGAACCCTTCACGTCCCGGCTCACCCCTTCCTTCGCAATGTCGATCCCACCGCGCGCAGCAGGCCGGGCTTGGTGGCTTTGGGCGAACCGGCCAGCACGTCGTACCCCGCGGCCTCGACCGCGTGCAGCGCGGCGCGTCCGCCGCCGACGAAGCCGGCGAGCAGCAGTCGCAGCCTGCCGCGGACGCTGCCCACCAGCGGCGTCCCGTCGTCCAGCAGGTCGCCCGCCCGGTCCGCCTCGAAGGCGATCAGGGCGCGCACCCGCTCGTCCGCCCGCGGCGCGGCGAGGTCCGCCTCGTCCACGCCGTAGCGTTTCATGTCCTGCTCGGGCAGGTAGATCCGGTCCCTGCCGAGGTCCTCCGCGACGTCCTGGAGGTGCTCGACGATCTGCAGCGCGGTGCACACGGCGTCGGAGCGCCTGACCCGCTCGGGGCTCTCGGTGCCGGTGATGGCGAGCACCAGCCGGCCGACCGGGTTCGCGGACAGTTCGCAGTACGCCAGCAGGTCCTCGTACGTGGCGTAGCGCCGCACCGTCTGGTCCTGCCGGTTGGCGGCGATCAGGCCGAGGAACGGCTCGGGGCTGAGCGAGTGCCGCCGCACGGTGGGCCCAAGGGCCCGCAGCAGCGGGTGGGACGGCTCGCCGGGGGCGTCGAAGACCCGGCGCAGGTCGGCCTCGAAGGCGTCCAGCATGGCGACCCGGTCGCCGGCCGCCTCGGGGTCCAGGCCGAGCAGCACCGCGTCGTCGCGGCCGCCGCCGGCCAGGTCGCCGTCGCCGATGTCGTCCACCAGCCGGGCGAAGCCGTACACGGCCATCAGGTCCTGGCGCCAGGCGCGCGGCAGGAACACGGGCGCCACGGGGAAGTTCTCGCGCGCGGCCTTGTCCAGCACCGCCCGGGACGCAGTGTCCCCGGTCACCGCGCGGTACCCGGTACGCAGGCGGCGTGCGTGCCCAGGAACGCGATGGTCCCGATCGTCATGGCCGCCACATCCCCCGTTCTACACCGCCCGGACGAATCTTCCCATTTCGGACACGCCGCGATGGGCGTCACACACCCGGTATCGGTCATCGGCAGGGCTCCCAGCACCGGTACAGCTTACGACCGGCCAGGCCCCGGCGTACGCCTGGGGCATGACAGTTCGGCATCGGTGACAACACGCGACCCCCGCCGGATCATCCGGCGGGGGTCGGGTATTTCCGCGGTGTTTCCCGCGGCGGCGCCGAGTGGGCGACGCCGGGTCACGTCACTTGCCCGTGTGGGCCTCGTACGCCTTGATGACCTCGTCGGTCGGGCCGTCCATCAGCAGCTCGCCCTTCTCCAGCCACAGCACCCGGTCGCAGGTGTCCCGGATGGAGTTGTTGTTGTGGCTGACCAGGAAGACCGTGCCGGCCTCCTTGCGCAACTCCCTGATCCGCGCCTCCGACCGCTTCTGGAACGCCCGGTCACCCGTCGCCAGCGCCTCGTCGATCATCAGCACATCATGATTCTTCGCCGCCGCGATCGAGAACCTCAACCGCGCCGCCATGCCCGAGGAGTACGTCCGCATCGGCAACGAGATGAAATCACCCTTCTCGTTGATCCCCGAGAAATCCACGATCCCCTGATACCGACGCCGCACCTCCTCCTGCGACATCCCCATCGCCAGACCACCCAGGATCACATTCGTCCCACCGGTCAGATCATTCATCAACGCCGCGTTCACACCCAACAACGACGGCTGACCATCGGTGTAGATCTTCCCGCTCTCCGGCGGCAGCAGCCCGGCGATGGCGCGCAGGATGGTGGACTTGCCGGAGCCGTTGGAGCCGATGATGCCGATCGCCTCACCGCGGTAGGCGGTGAAGGTGACGCCGC
Organism: Actinacidiphila sp. DG2A-62; assembly: GCF_035825295.1. NCBI lineage: Bacteria > Bacillati > Actinomycetota > Actinomycetes > Kitasatosporales > Streptomycetaceae > Actinacidiphila > Actinacidiphila sp. DG2A-62. Next base: position 7,342,560 of record NZ_JAYMGI010000002.1, on the reverse strand, counting down.
GCACCGCGTGCACCCGGCGGATGTTGGGGTTGGACTTGCGGGACAGCAGCCGGGCCAGCGCGGCGGTGGCGCTGCCCTTGCCGGTGCCCGCCCCGTAGACCTTGTAGACGATGTGCACGTCGTCCACGACGACGGTCGGCACCCGGGTGCCGGCGGCGGGCTTCCGCTCGACGGTCTGCTGCTCAGCCACGGCCATACTGCTCCTCAGCCTTCCAGAAGTAGATGTAGCCGCCGACCCCGACCAGCGCCGCCCAGCACACCGCGCTCGCCCACACGTGCGGCGGCAGCTGGGAGCCGGTGACGCTGTCGATCAGCGCGAAGCGCATCAGGTCGATGTACACCGCGGCGGGATTGATGTCGAGCAGGATGCGCACGAAGTGCGGCGCGTGGTTGGTCAGGTTGGTGATGCTGTACATCACGCCCGACATGTACATCCAGGTGCGCAGGATGAACGGCATCAGCTGGGCGAGGTCGGTCATCTTGCTGCCCAGCCGGGCCACGATCATCGCCAGGCCGGTGTTGAACACCCACTGGGTGAGCAGCGCGGGGATCGCCAGCAGCCAGGAGGCGTCCGGCACCTCACCGGTCATCAGCACGATGGCGATCAGCACGAACATCGACATCATCAGCTGCTGGAGCTGCATCAGCGTGAAGGCGATCGGCATCGAGGCCCGGGGGAAGTGCAGCGCGCGGATCAGCCCGAGGTTGCCGGCCACCGCGCGGACCCCGCTGAGCACCGAGGACTGGGTGAAGGTGAAGATGAAGATGCCGGTCACCAGGAAGGCGATGAAGTTGTCGATGCCTTTGCTGGTGCCGATCAGCAGACCGAAGATCAGGTAGTAGACGGCCGCGTTGAGCAGCGGCGTCATGACCTGCCAGAGCTGGCCGAGGCGGGCCTGGGTGTACTGGGCCTGGGTGCGTGCCTTGGCGAACTCGTTGATGAAATGTCGGCGTCCCCACAGTTGCCGGGTGTACTCCAGCAGACCGGGTCGGGCGCCGCTGACCGACAGGCCGTACTTGGCCGCAAGCTGCGCGGGGCTGAGGCCGTCGTCGGCCGTCGGCGCTGGGGGGGCGCCCACGGCGACCGCACCATCGTGCGTTGTCTCGCTCACAGTTGACACTTTCGTCCTCAAGGTGCGCGCCGGGTGCAGGGGGATTCCCGGGCTGCGCCTGATGCTCTCAGGTCCGAGCTTGTCAGATGATCGGGGGTCGGCCCAGTCGGGTCAACCGCCAGACCGTCCGCCACTTCATGGGTCTGCGCTCACCGCACGGCGTGGCCCAGCCCTCGCGGAACCCGCCGAGCCACGCGCGCAGCGCCGGCCGGGACGGCCGCCGCAGCACGGTCAGCGCGAACCATACGCCGAGGTACGCCGGGACCAGCGGCCAGGGCAGGTTGCGACGGGCCAGCCACACCCGGTTACGGGCCACCAGCCGGTGGTAGACCGCGTGCCGGGCCGGCGAGGTGGCCGGATGGTGCAGCACGAGGTCGGAGCGGTAGTCGATCATCCAGCCGGCGTCCAGCGCCCGCCAGGCCAGGTCCGTCTCCTCGTGGGCGTAGAAGAACTCCGCCGGCAGCGGTCCGACCTCGCCGATCACCGCCGTACGGACCGCGCTGGCGCCGCCGAGGAAGGTCGTCACCCGCGAGGTGCGCATCGGGTCGGAGGCGCGCAGCCGGGGGACGTGGCGGCGCTGGGTGACACCGGTCTCCGGGTCGGCGATGCGGAAGCTGACGATGCCCAGCCGCGGGTCCGCGGCGAAGGCCTCGCGGAGCAGCTCGCCGGTGTCCTGGTGCGGCAGCAGGCCGTCGTCGTCGAGGAAGAGCAGCACGTCCACGTCCGAGCCGCCGGGGCCGAACAGCTCGATGCCGACGTTGCGCCCGCCGGGGATGCCGAGGTTCTCCGACAGCTCCACGGTGCGCAGGCCCGGCGGCAGCGGCGGCAGCGGGGAGCCGTTGCCGACCACGGCCACCTCGATCGGCGGGCCCTGCTGCTTGGCCACGGAGTCCAGCAGGTCCTGCAGCTCCGCCGGCCGGTTGCCCATGGTGATGATCACCGCGCCGAGCTTCAGCGGCGCCTGCCCGCCGGTCACTTCAGCCTGCTGGAGGCGAGGACCGATACCAGGTGGAGCAGCGTCTGCAGGAGGGCGATTCCGGCCAGGACGGCGACGCCGAGCCGGGTGAAGAACAGATCGCCGCGGACCTGGTCGACGATCGCCAGCAGCAGGATGAGCAGCGACGCCTCGACGCCCAGCACCAGCCGGTGGAACTTCAGCGCGGCGGCGGCCCGGCGGGCCAGTGCCACGCCGGACGAGCGCGGCTCGGCGGCGGACTCCTTGACCGGCGGCAGCCCGCCCTGGTGGCGGGCCACCCCGACCAGGTCGGTCTCGGCCTTGATCAGCACCGCGCCGAGGGCAGCGAGGGTGCCGAGGAACGCCCACAGCCAGTCGATCCGGCCGTCGCCCCACAGGTCGGCGGCGCGCAGCCCGAAGCCGACCAGGACGGCGGCGTCGCACAGGTAGGCGCCGACCCGGTCGAGGTAGACCCCGGACAGCGAGAACTGCTTCTTCCAGCGGGCGATCTCGCCGTCCACGCAGTCCAGCAGCAGGTAGAGCTGGACGGCCACGACGCCGAGCACGGCGCCGGCGATCCCGGGCACCAGCAGCGCCGGCGCGGCGAGCACGCCGCACACGGTCATCAGGTACGTGAGCTGGTTGGGGGTGATCGCGGTGGGCGCCACGTGCCGGTCTATGCGGAGCGACAGCTCGCGCATGTAGCAGGCCGGCCCAGTGCTCGCCGCTGCGCCGGTCCTTGACCCCCGCGGGGTGCACGACGGGGCGCAGTTCAGCTACTGATGGCTTTGGCATAGTCGGCGTATGCGTCCCTGATGTCGGTGTCGGACAGGTCGAGGTGTTCCAGGATGGTGAAGCGCCCGGGGCGGGTCTGCGGCGCGTACCGCACGGCCTGCACGAACTCCGCCTCGGAGAAGCCGATCTCCTCGGGCAGCACCGGCAGGCCGTGCCGGCGCAGCGTCTCGGCGATCAGCCCGGACTCCTCGCGGGCGCCGCGCAGGTGCATGGCGAAGGCGGCGCCGAGGCCGCACTGCTCGCCGTGGGCGGCGGCGCGCTGCGGGAAGAGCAGGTCGAAGGCATGGCTGATCTCGTGGCAGGCGCCCGAGGAGGGCCGGGTGTCGCCGCTGATCGACATGGCGATGCCGGAGAGCACCAGGCCCTCGGCGAGGGTGGTGAGGAAGGCGTCGTCGCCGATGCCGCCGGGGTGCCGCAGCACCGCCTCGCCCGCGCTGCGGGCCATCGCGGCGGCCAGCCCGTCGATCGGCTCGCCGTTGGTGCGGTGGGCCAGCTCCCAGTCGGCGATGGCCGAGATGTTGGAGACCGCGTCGCCGATGCCGGCCCTGACGTACCGGGCCGGGGCCTCGCGGATCACGTCCAGGTCGATGACCATCGCGATCGGGGTCGGCACCCCGTACGAGCCGCGGCCGTTGTCGTTGTCCAGGGTGGACACCGGCGAGCACAGGCCGTCGTGGGAGAGGTTGGTGGCGACCGCGACCATCGGCAGGCCGACCCGCGCGGCGGCGTACTTGGCCACGTCGATGATCTTGCCGCCGCCCAGGCCGACCACCGCGTCGTAGCGCTTGCCGCGCATCGCGTCGGCCAGCTTGACCGCGGCGTCGATGGTGCCGCCGGCCACCGGGAACCAGTCGGCGCCGGGCAGTTCGGGCGCCAGCCGGTCGCGCAGCCGGGCGCCGGAGCCCTCGCTCATGGCGAAGGCGAGCCGGCCGGAGGTGGAGATGCGCTGGTCGGCCAGCAGCCGGGTGAGGTCGGCGAGCGCCCCTCCGTTGATGTCGACGACGACCGGCGAGGGGATCAGCCGGGTCAGTACTGGCACGCGATCTCCCTGCCCTTGGCGAGGTCGTCGTGGTTGTCGATCTCCACCCACGCGACCTCGCCGATCGGCGCGACGTCGATGGTGAAGCCGCGGTCCACCAGCTCCTGGTAGCCGTCCTCGTAGTACAGGTCGGGGTCGCGCTCGAAGGTGGCCCGGAGCGCGTCGGCCAGCTCGGCCGCCGCCTCGCCCTCGATGAGGGTGACGCCGATGTACTCGCCGGTGGCCTGCGCGGGGTCCATCAGCTTGGTGATCCGGCGCACCCCGCGGCCGGGCTCGGTGACGACCTTCATCTCCTCGTCGGCGAGCTTCTTGGCGGTGTCCAGCGCCAGCACGATGCGCTTGCCGTCGCCGCGGGCCGCCAGCAGCGTCCGCTCCACCGACACCGGGTGCACGGTGTCGCCGTTGGCCAGAATCACACCCTCTTTGAGGACGTCGCGGGCGCACCACAGGGAGTAGGCGTTGTTCCACTCCTCGGCCTTGTCGTTGTCGATCAGGGTCAGGGTGACGCCGTACCTGGCCTCCAGCGCCGCCTTGCGCTCGTAGACGGCCTCCTTGCGGTACCCGACGACGACCGCGACCTCGGTGAGGCCGATCTCGGCGAAGTTGCCCAGGGTGAGGTCCAGCACGGTGAGGCTGTCCCGCGCGCCCTCCGGACCGATCGGCACCAGCGCCTTGGGCAGGGTGTCGGTGTAGGGGCGCAGACGCCGTCCGGCGCCGGCCGCCAGCACGAGGCCGATCATGCGGGTTCTCCTGATTCGTCGTGGACGGCGGGGGCGCCCGCCAGGTGAGCAGCCACCCAGAAGCGGATGCTCTCGATGAGGACCAGGACCGCGAGTACGGCGGCGAGCGCCGTCAGGGCGGTCCGGAATCCGGTGTGCTGCGCGAGGGCGGCCGCGAGGACGACCACCAGCAGTGCCCGTCCCTCGTGCCCGCCGGCCGCCCGCACCAGGGCCCGCGGGGGCGCCCCGGCGCCGCCGCGGATGCGGTACACCGTGTCGTAGTGATGGTAGGCGACGGCCGCCACCAGCCCGAAAGCGGCGGGCAACGCGCCGTTCACCTGTGAGACGGCCGCGAGCGCCAGCACGGTTCCGTACTCGCCGGCCCGCAGCAGCGGCGGGACCAGCCAGTCCAGCGCGCCCTTCAGCGGCCGGGCGACCGCGACGCCCGAGGTCAGCACGTACACCGCCGCCGCGGCGACCACCCACCAGCTGCCCTCGGGGGCGAGCGCGGCGGTCGCGGTGAGCAGGCCGGCGCTGGCCAGGGCGAGGGCGGGCGGCGCGAAGCCGGGCAGCCGGGCGGCGAGCGGGCGCGCCGCGCGGGCGACGGCCTCGGCGAGCGGGCCGCTGTCGGTCAGGTCGTGCAGCGCGGTCGCGGCGCGGTCGGTGCGGCGGGCCTTCCTGGTCAGCGAGCGCAGCACCCGGCCCGCGGTGGTGTAGCAGGCGGCCAGGGCGCAGCCGACCAGCAGCACCACGAAGGTGATCCGCGGCGTGGTGAGCGCGGTGAGGACCGCTATCAGCGCCCAGCGCTCGCCGATGGGCAGCACGATCATCCGGCGCACCCACACCGTCCAGCCGACGCTGTCCAGCCGTCCGGACAGGGCCGCGGTGGGGCTGGTGTTGCCGGTCGCGTCGTGGTTGGCCTCGTTGAAGGCGAAGTCGACCACGTGCCGGCAGGTCTGCAGCACCATCGCGCCGAGCGCCAGCGCCCACACGTCGTCGCCGCCGCGGGCCGCGCCGAGCGCCAGGCCCGCGTAGTAGGCGTACTCCTTGGCGCGGTCGAAGGTCGCGTCGAGCCAGGCGCCGAGGGTGGAGTACTGCAGCGAGTAGCGGGCCAGCTGGCCGTCGGTGCAGTCCAGGACGAAGGACGCCAGCAGCAGCACGCCGGCCGCGACGTAGCCGGCCCGGCGCCGGTGGCGGCGCAGCCGGCCGCGATCAGCGCGACCACCAGGGAGGCGGTGGTCACCTGGTTCGGGGTCAGTCCGCGGCGGGCGCACCAGCGGGCGATGTAGCGCGAGTACGGGCTGATGCAGTGGGTGGTGAAGAAGCCGTCGCGGGCCTTGACGGCGCTGCGCAGCCGGACGGACTCCTCGTCGACGCCGGCGACCGCGCCGGCGGCCTCGGCCCGGGCTGCCTCGTCCCGCGGGACGGCGGCGACCAGCACGCCGAGGTCGACGCGGTGCAGCAGTCCGTCGGCGTCGAGGCCGGCGGCGAGCACGTCGGGGAGCACGTCGGGGCGGGTCTCCGGGCCGGCGTCGGGGCGGGCGGTGGCGAGGCCGCCGCCGGTCGCGGGAGCGTGGGCGGGGGCGTGGCCGCTGACGGCGCCGCCGTCGGGGCCGCCGGTCGCACCGCCCGGGGCGGTCCCCGGCCGGTCGTCGCCGCGGGCCGCCGCGGCGAGCGCGCGGCCGAGCGCGGGGCGGGCGGCGGGCTTGACCGACAGCGCGCCGGGGACGGCGGCGGCGTCGAAGCGCGGGTCGGTGAGCGCCAGCCGCAGCGCGTGGCGGTGGCCGACGAAGCGCGGGTCCACCAGCGCCACCCGCTCCCCGGCCGGCAGGGCCGCCAGCCGCTCGGCGGCCTCGGCCGCCGTCGCCGCGGCGGCGACCTGGAAGCCCAGTGCCCGCAGGTCCTCCGCGAGCGGCGACGGCGTACCGGCGGCGGGCGGGCCGGTGAGGATGGCGGTCGGCAGCGGAACCCACTCCCTCGATGCGTGGTGTACGGATGACTGGTGGCGGCGTGACGCGTGATGTGACGGGCGGTGCGACGGGTGATGTGACGGGTGACGGATCTGCGGCTGGGGTGTCTGGTGTGTGACGGGGGTCGGAGCGTAGGTCGGGGCGTGCGGAATGCGCCCGCCGCGGGGCCGCCGGGAAGGGCGGGGCCGGGCCGGGCACCGGCGAGGCTATCGGATTGCGGACGGCGGCCGTTCACTGCCCGTTCGCCTGGACTTGGCGCCTTGGTGTGATCATCATCCTTGATTCGCCGCATGCCGGACAACCGGCCCGCGGCGGCCTTGGCCGAAGCATTGCCGGTCACCTTCCCGCCGCGCCTCCCGTCATCCGTTCGGGTGATCCGCGCCGCCCGATCGGCCACACCCAGGGCGCGCCTCATCACCGCAGGTCACCGCACATGACAACGGTCTCCAGTACCGGCTTGCCCACGGTGCGTGACCGTAGTTGACTGGCCGGCGCGCGGCACTCGGGCGCCCAGGCGTCCGGGGCGTTCCGGGCGGGCGGGGCGCTCGGACACCCGGGTCGGACCGCGCAGCTCGGGCAGGAGAACCGCGGAACCTCGGGGAAGGAGCGGCACCGATGGGGGCAGGGCACAGCCACGGCCATCACCACGGGCCGCCCGCGTCCGGCACGGCGGGCGCGGCGTACCGCGGCAGGCTGCGGATCGCGCTGGGCATCACGCTGCTGGTGCTGGCCACCGAGGTGGCCGGAAGCGCGCTGACCGGCTCGCTGGCGCTGCTCGCCGACGCCGGGCACATGGCCACCGACGCGGCCGGCCTCGGCATGGCGCTGCTCGCCGTGCACGTGGCGGCCCGGCCGCCCAGCGAGCGCCGCACCTTCGGCTTCGCCCGCGCCGAGATCCTGGCGGCGGTGCTCAACGCGGTGCTGCTCTTCGGGGTCGGGGCGTTCATCTTCTACGAGGGGGTGCGCCGCCTCATCACCCCGCACGGCATCGACGCCGGGCTGACCGTGGTCTTCGGCCTGATCGGCGTGGTCGCCAACTCGGTGTCGCTGGCGGTGCTGCTGCGCGGCCGGTCGGAGAGCCTCAACGTGCGCGGCGCGTTCCTGGAGGTGATGGCCGACGCGCTGGGCTCGCTCGCGGTGGTGGTCGCCGCCGTGGTCTATCTGGGCACCGGCTGGCGGCAGGCGGATGCGGTGGCGTCGCTGCTGATCGGCGTGCTGATCGTGCCGCGCACCTGGCAGCTGTTGCGGGAGGCGCTGGACGTGCTGCTGGAGGCGGCGCCCAAGGACGTCGACATGGCGCAGGTGCGGCGGCACATCGAGTCGCTGCCCGGCGTGGAGGGCCTGCACGACCTGCACGCCTGGACCATCACCTCGGGGATGCCGGTGCTCTCCGCGCACGTGGTGGTCGGCCACGACGTACTGGAGACGGTCGGCTACGAGAAGATGCTGCACGACCTGCAGAGCTGCCTGGGCGCGCACTTCGACGTCGGGCACTGCACGTTCCAGCTGGAGCCGGCCGGGCACGCGGAGCACGAGGCGGGGCTCTGCCGGTGACCCGGCGGCCGGGTCCGGCGGCGCCGGCGCTCCGGTGAGGCTGCGACGCGGACCCGGCGCCGCGGTGACCCGGTGGCCCGGGCGGGTGCGCGGTCGGCGGTGAGGCAGACTAGGGCCTTGTCGTCGAACCGAAGGATGGATATGCCAACCAGTCCTGCCACCGGCCGACCGGGCTCCTCCCCCGCCGCCGCGCCGTCCCCCAACGGGGTCGCGGAACCGATCATGCTCGAACTGGTCGACGAGGCCGGCGTCACGATCGGCACGGCGGAGAAGCTGTCGGCGCACCTCGCGCCGGGACGGCTGCACCGGGCGTTCTCCGTCTTCCTCTTCGACGAGCAGGGCCGGATGCTGCTGCAGCGCCGCGCGCTCGGGAAGTACCACTCCCCGGGCGTGTGGTCCAACACCTGCTGCGGCCACCCGTACCCCGGCGAGCAGCCGTTCGTGGCCGCCGCCCGGCGCACCGCGGAGGAGCTGGGCGTCGCGCCCGCCCTGATGCGCGCGGCCGGCACGGTGCGCTACAACCACCCGGACCCGGCGTCCGGACTGGTCGAGCAGGAGTTCAACCACCTGTTCGTGGGCACCGTCGACGCGCCGCTGGACCCCGACCCCGAGGAGATCGGCGAGACGCTCTTCGCCACGCCGGAGCAGTTGGACCGGCTGCGCGGGACCGGCCCGTTCTCCGCGTGGTTCCCGACCGTGCTGGACGCGGTGCTGCCCGCGGTCCGCGAGGTCACCGGCGGCGCGGCCGGCTGGTAGCCTGCTGCTGGCGGACGCGCGGCGCACGGCCCGGCCCCGCGCGGGCCGGGCCCCGCTGCGGTGTCAGTACACCGACGGAGGCCGCAGCGGCAGCGCCGCCCAGATCACCTTGCCGCCGCCCGGCGTCTGCGCGATGTCGTAGGAGCCGCCGGCCTCGTCGGCGATCGTCTTCACCAGCAGCAGCCCGCGCCCGCCGGTGCGCCCGTGGTCGGTCTCCAGCGCGGTGGGCCGGTACGGGTGGTTGTCCTCGACCGCGACCCTGACCCACTCGGCGCCGACCGCCAGCTCCACCGCGATCTGCGGGGAGAGCACCGCGGCGTGCTTGACCGCGTTGGTGACCAGCTCCGAGACGATCACCAGCAGCCCGTACAGCACGTCCTCCTCCACCGGCACGCTCTGGTCGCGCAGCAGGCCGCGGACGCCGTGGCGCACCTGCGGGACGGAGGAGTCCAGGGCGGGCACGGTGAAGCGCCACACGCCCTCGTACGGCCTCGGGGACGGAACCTGACCCGGCGGGACGCTCCCGCGCACCTCCATGACCGTACCCACCATCGCCTTCGCGTGACGTGTCCGCGCGAGTCCCCCGCCCCCCGGCCGGGCCCGCCTCACCGTTCGAGTGTCCGGGACGCGCGGGGCCGCAACGGCCGGTCACCGTAAGTCCGCGCCTTTCAGCGGTTCACGACCGGACGGGACCGTTTCCCGCCCGTTTCCGACCACTGGCGACCGGCTGCCGGTCCGGACGGCGCGGATGGGATCATGGGTGCGCGCGCACGTCCGCGGCGCCCGCCGCGCCGACCGCGTCCCGCCCGCCGAGGAGCCCGTATGCCCGCGCCCGACCCCGCGCCCGCGCTGCTGCTGAGCACCGGGGACGGCGTCGCGACCGTGACCATCGGCAACCCGGCCCGGCGCAACGCGATGACGCTGGAGATGTGGCACGCGCTGCCCCGGCTGCTCGCCGCCCTCGCGGCCGACCCCGCGGTGCGGGTCCTGGTGCTCACCGGCGCGGGCGACACCTTCTGCGCGGGCGCCGACATCACCGACTTCGCCGGGCCGGGCGGGCCGCGGGCGCCGCAGGACGCCGCGGTGGCGGCCGAGGAGGCGCTCGCCGCGTTCCCGAAGCCGACGCTGGCCGCGGTGCGCGGCTTCTGCGTGGGCGGCGGCTGCCAGCTCGCGGTCGCCTGCGACCTGCGGTTCGCCGCGCGGGGCGCGCGGTTCGGCGTGACCCCGGCGCGGCTCGGCCTGGCCTACCCGCCGTCCTCGACCCGCCGGCTGGCCGCCCTGACCTCGCCGTCCACCGCCAAGCACCTGCTGTTCTCGGCCGAACTGATCGACGACGAGCGGGCGTTGCGCACCGGCCTGGTGGACGAGGTGCTGGAGCCGGACGGACTCGACGCGCGCGTCCGCGAGTTCACCGCGGCGCTGGTCCGGCGCTCGCTGCTCACCCAGGTGGCCGCCAAGGAGTACCTCGCCGCTCCGGAGGCCGGCCCCGCTCTCACCGCCGACTCCGGCTCCGGCTCCGGTTCCGGCTCCGGTTCCGGCTCCGGCTCCGACCGGGTCCGCGCCGGCTACTGGGCCGGCCAGGCCGACGCCTCGGGCGAGACGAAGGAGGGCGCCGCGGCCTTCCTGGAGCGCCGCGAGCCGGCGTTCGGCTGGACCGGGCCGGTCTGAGGACCGTTCCGAGCGTCGGTCCGGGGCCGGTGGGAGGCCGGAGGCCGGTGGGAGGCCGGAGGCCGGTGGGAGGCCGGAGGCCGGTGGGAGGCCGTGGAGGGCCGGTCCGGAGCCGGTCCGGAGCCGGCCGGGCCCGTACGACGGACACGCGCGCCGCCCCGCACACCGCCCGCCGCCGGCAGGCCGCACACCGCCGCCGGCGGCGAACCGGGAGGTGGGGCCGCACCCGCGGCGGCTAGGATGCACAGCCTGATGAGTGCGACCCTCGTTGCGAAGAACCTCGCCGCAGGCCACGGCGACCGCGTGCTGTTCTCCGGGCTCGACCTGGTGGTCGCCCCCGGGGACGTGATCGGCCTGGTGGGTGTGAACGGCGCGGGCAAGTCCACACTGCTGCGGCTGCTGGCCGGGCTCGGCGAGCCCGAGGAGGGCACGCTGCGGCTCAGCCCGGCGACCGCCACCGTCGGGCACCTGCCGCAGGAGCCGGACCGGCGCGCGGAGAGCGTACGGGAGTTCCTAGCCCGGCGGACCGGGGTGAGCGCCGCGCAGGCCGCCCTGGACGCGGCCACGCAGGCGCTGGTGGAGGGCGCGCCCGGCGCGGACGACGCGTACGCCGCCGGCCTGGAGCGCTGGCTCGCCCTGGGCGGCGCGGACCTGGACGAGCGCGCCGAGGAGGCCGCCGCCGCGCTGGGCCTGGGGGTCGGCCTGGACCAGCAGATGCGGTCGCTGTCCGGCGGGCAGGCCGCCCGCGCGGGCCTGGCCTCCCTGCTGCTCAGCCGCTACGACGTCTTCCTGCTGGACGAGCCGACCAACGACCTGGACCTGGACGGCCTGGAGCGGCTGGAGAAGTTCGTCTCGGAGCTGCGCTCGGGCACCGTCCTGGTCAGCCACGACCGCGAGTTCCTGGCCCGCACGGTCACCGGCGTCGTCGAGCTCGACCTCGCCCAGCAGACCGTGGCCTCCTACGGCGGCGGATACGAGGCGTACCTGGAGGAGCGCGCCACCGCCCGCCGGCACGCGCGCGCGGAGTACGAGGAGTACGCCGAGACCAAGGCGGGCCTGGAGGAGCGCGCCCGCAGGCAGCGCGCCTGGATGGACAAGGGCACCCGCAACGCGCTGCGCAAGGCGCCGGACAACGACAAGGTGGCGCGCCGCGCCCGCGCCGAGGGCAGCGAGAAGCAGGCCGCCAAGGCACGGCAGACCGACCGGTTGATCGAGCGGCTCGACGTGGTCGAGGAGCCCCGCAAGGAGTGGGAGCTGCGGATGCGCATCGCCGCGGCGCCGCGCTCGGGCGCGGTGGTGGCCACCCTGGGCGGCGCGGTGGTCCGCCGCGGCGACTTCACCCTGGGCCCGGTGGACTTGCAGATCGACTGGGCGGACCGGGTGGCGATCACCGGGGCCAACGGCTCGGGCAAGTCCACCCTGCTGGCCGCGCTGCTCGGCCGGATCGCACCCGACGAGGGCAGCGCCGCGCTCGGCCCCGGCGTGCGGGTCGGCGAGGTCGACCAGGCCCGCGCCCTGTTCCGCGGTGAGGACACGCTGCTCGACGCCTTCCGGGCGCCGGCGCCCGACCTGGAGCCGGCCGAGATCCGCACCCTGCTGGCGAAGTTCGGGCTCAAGGCCGACCACGTGAAGCGGCCGGCGGCGACGCTGTCGCCGGGCGAGCGGACCCGTGCCGCGCTCGCGCTGCTCCAGGCCAGGGGCGTCAACCTGCTGGTGCTCGACGAGCCGACCAACCACCTGGACCTGCCCGCCATCGAGCAGTTGGAGTCGGCGCTCGCCTCGTACGACGGCACGCTGCTGCTGGTCACCCACGACCGCCGGATGCTGGAGGCGGTGCACACCACCCGGCGGCTGGAGGTCGCCGGCGGGCGGGTCAGCGAGCGCTGACCTCCCGGCCGCGGCGCGAACCGGGCGCCGGCCGGCCGGGCCGGTGGCCCCGGCGCGGGCGCACGCACCGCGGTGGACCGCCCCGGAGGGAACCGCACCGGCCGCCGCTGCGTCCCACCCAGGACCGGCCGCTCCCGACCAGGGCGGCCGTGGGTGAGAGGAGTGTGCGGCGATGCGTGCGCGGGGAGCGCGGAACGCGAGAGCGCGGCGGACGGCGGGAACGGCGGGAACGGCGGGAGCGACGCGGACCGTTGGCGCGACGGCGGGAACGACGGGGACCGCTGGCGCGACGGCGGGAACGACGGGCGCCGCGCGGGCGAGGCCGGCACGGGCTGCCGGGACGGCGGGGCTCGCGGCGGCGGTCGCGGTGGTCGCGGTCGCGGCGCTGCTGGCCGGCTGTGGTTCCGCCGACGGCGTCCGGGTGGGGCGGCCGGACCCGGGCCCCTCGACCTCGCAGCCCGACTGCGGCGACGTGCTGGTGACCCCCGACCCCGGCACGAAGGCCCGCGGTGTGTGCCTGAGCATCGGCAGCACCCTGCGCGTGCGGCTCACGGCGGGCGACGCGCCGCCGGCCGAGCGGGGCGGCGCGCTCACCGAGGTCTCACCCGGCGTCTATCGCGGCACACGGGCGGGAACCGCCGAGTTGAGCGGCTTCCGGCGGGCCTGCCCGAGCCCGCGCCCCGGCGCGGTCGCGTGCCATGCGATCGCCGGGTGGAAGGTCACCGTGGACGTGCGGTGACCTGCGCACGGACGGGCCCGGACCGGCAGTGGGGCCGGCCCGGGCCCGTCGTGTCTCACCCGCGCGCGGGAGCGCCGCGCGCCGCGGTGGGGTGCGCTTCCCTGTCGGCGGTCGTCAGCTGACGTTGACGGCGGTGTCGTCGATGAGGAAGGAGGTGGCGAGGCTGGAGTCCTCGGTGCCGGTGAACTTCAGCGTGACGGTCTGGCCGGCGTACGAGGAGAGGTTGATGCTCTTCTGCACGTAGCCGCTGGAGCTGTTGAGGTTGGAGTAGGTGGCCAGGGTGGTGGAGCCGGCCGCGACGGTGAGCTTGTCGTAGGCCGTGCTGGTCGTCGTCTCGTCGGTCGAGACGTAGAGGTAGAAGGTGAAGGTGGCGCTGGTGCAGCTGGCCGGGATGGTCACGGACTGCGACAGCGTGTCGGTGTGGGTGCTGCCGTAGCCGTCCAGCCAGGCCTTGTAGGAGCCGGAGTGGGCCGGCGCGCCGGTGCTGTTGTCGATCACGCCGGAGCTGGCGGACCAGACCGTGTTCCCGGACTCGAAGCCGGGGTTGCCGAGCAGCTGGGCCGGGGTGCAGCCGCCGCCGCCGGAGGTGGTGACGGTCCAGGTGAAGGAGGCCGAGCCGGAGGCGCCGGTGGAGTCGGTCGCGGTCACCGTCACCGAGGAGGTGCCCGCGGTGGTCGGCGTGCCGGAGATGACGCCGGTCGAGGAGTTGATCGACAGGCCGGCCGGCAGGCCGCTCGCGCTGTAGGTGAGGGTCTGGCCCGAGGCGGAGTCGGTGGCGTGGACGGTCACGCTGACCGCGGTGCCGACCTGGGTGGACTGGTTGCCCGGGCTGGTGACGGTGACGGTGTTGCCGCCGGTCGAGCCGCCGTTGGTGAACGCGGCGGTGCCCTTCGGGGTGCCGAGGCCGGTCGGGCCGTCGTAGCCGGACTTGGCCGTGCACAGGTAGGAGCTGGAGCAGGAGCCGTTGGCGCCGCTGGTCACGTCGTTCAGCGAACCGGTGTGCGCGTAGGGGTACGACGCCGGCACGGTGCCCGCGGCCGGGGTGCCGGCCAGCGCGTAGACCGAGGCGATGATCGGCGAGGAGGCGCTGGTGCCGCCGTAGACCTGCCAGCCGCTGGCCTGGTAGCTGTCGTAGACGGCGAGGCCGGTGTTCGGGTCGGCGACCGCGGAGACGTCGGCGACGGTGCGCTTGCTGCAGCCGGTGTCGGTCTGCCAGCTCTGCTTGGCGTCGTACGCCGAGCAGCCGGAGCCCGCGCCCTCGCCGCCGGAGCTGGAGCCCCACACGGACTCGGTCCAGCCGCGGGTGGTGCCGCTGGCGCGGCTCAGCGAGGTGCCGCCGACCGCGGTGACGTACTTGGACGCGGCCGGGTACTCCACGCCGTAGCCGCTGTCGCCGGAGCTGACGGTGATGGCGACGCCCGGGTGGTTGAAGTACGAGCTGTCGTAGGAGGTGTCCGAGGAGGACTCGCTGCCGCCGTAGCTGTTGGAGACGTACTTCGCACCCAGGGACACCGCGGTGTTCACGGCGGTGCCCAGGTTGGTCATGGACGCCGAGGTGGCCTCGACCAGCAGGATGTGGCACTGCGGGCAGACCGCGCTGACCATGTCGAGGTCGAGCGAGATCTCGCCGGCCCAGCCGGAGTCGGGGGACGGGTAGCTGGTGCCGCCGGTCTGGTTGACCTTCTTGAAGCAGCCGTTGGCCGTGGTGCAGGCCGGCAGGCCGTACTGGCTGCGGTAGGTGGCGAGGTCGGCCTCGGCGTTCGGGTCGTCCTGCGCGTCCACGATGGCGACGGTCGCGCCGGACCCGGCGCTCGACGGCAGCGCGTAGGCGCTCTGCAGGTCGGTCGGGCCGTAGCCGGACGGCGTCGCGTTCGGGGTGACGCCCAGGTGGTGCAGGGTGTCGGTGCGCACCAGCGACAGGCACGACATGGCGCCCTTGGCGGGCGAGGCGCACAGGTGCTGCGCGTTGCCCTCGCTCGATCCGGTGGCGCCGGTCGCGTTCGCGCCGGTGGACGCGGTGGACGCGGTGGACGCGGCGGTGGACGCCGCGGGGGCCGCGGCGGCGACGGACGGAGCGGCGGCGGCCACCAGACCGCCGGTGACCAGGGCTCCGGTGGCGACGACCGCGAGGGTGGCGCGGCGGATCGCTCGTCTGGCCCGGCCGGGACTCTTGGACTGCAATGAACTGCCCTCCATGGGGGGGTCGGCTCCCGGGTCGTCCCACAACGGTCCGTTTTGTGTCACGGTCATGACAACAGATCGTGGAGCGGTACGCCTGGGACTTCGTGTGGCACACGTTCATCGGTGTTCTCGCCGGCGACCCAGGTGAAGGGCTGCTGTCGGCGGCGATCGGTGCGGCGGGTGCGGTGCGTGCATGCTGTCACCACGTTGAGTGGTGGCCAGGAGAAAGGTAGTGACAGTCGGTTCAAGGGACTACCGGGTCTTGGCAAAGGATTCCCCTTGAGACCGCCCCGAGACCGTCCGGACGCCGCCGCACGGGCCCGCGCGGGCGCCGGCGCGGGCCGTGCTTCCGCCGGGCGATCTCCGCCGTATACCTTGTGGCGCCATGGACACGGAGGACGGACCGGTCAACGACCTGGTGGCGCTCGGCCTGGCCCGCTACGAGGCACGCGTCTACCTGGCCCTGGTGCGCCGGGAGTCGTACACCGCCGCGGAGGTCGCCCGCGAGGCGGACGTCCCCCGGCAGCGGGTCTACGACGTGCTGGACGCGCTCGTCAGACGGCGGCTGGCGACCGCCCACCCGGGACGGGTGGCGACCTTCTCCGCGGTCGCGCCGGAGCTGGCGGTGGCCCGGCTGATGGCGCTGCAGCGGGAGGCGCTGGAGCGTCTGGACCGGGTCTCCAGCGCGCTGACCGCCGCGCTGGTCCCGGTCTGGGCCGACGGCCGCTCGCAGACCGTGCCGCTGGACTACGTGGAGATCCTGCGCGACCCCAAGTCGATCGCCGAGGCGTTCGCCGACATCCAGAACCAGGCCAGGCGGGAGCTGCTCAGCTTCTCCAAGCCGCCCTTCGTCGCGCCCGCGCTGAACACCCCCGGGATCAAGGCGGTGCGCCGGCTGCGCAGGGCCGGCGGCTCGGTCCGGGCGATCTACACCCACGAGGCGCTGGCCGACCCCGAGACCCTGGAGAACGTACGGCGCTCGACGGCCGCGGGCGAGGAGTGCCGGTTCGCCGACGAGCTGCCGCTGAAGCTGGTGATCGCGGACGCGTCGCTCGTGCTGTGCGACATGCCCGACCCGGTGGCCGGCACCGGCTCGACCACCGCGCTCTACATCGAGCACCCGGCGCTGGCGGCGTGCCTGCGCTTGGCCTTCCTCACGGTGTGGGAGAGCGCGCGGACCGCGCCGGGCGAGGAGGCGTAGGCGCGACACGGGGGCGGCCGGCACGCCGCCGCCCGCCACCGCCCGCGGCCTGCGCGAACGGCGGTCGCCGCGCGTCCGGCCGGAACCGGCGGGCGCTCACGGCCCCGGAGGTTAAAGTGGCGGCGTGGCCGTGTTCCTCCTCGGAGTCGGTGCCGCCTGCTGCCTCGGCTTCGGGTTCGTGCTGCAGCAGCGCGCGGCCTCGCGTGCCCCGCTGGCCGACTTCCTGTCCTTCCGGCTGCTGCTCCACCTGATCCGGATGCCGGACTGGCTGTGCGGCATCGCGCTGATGGTCGCCGGGCAGGTGCTGGGCGCGGTCGCGCTGGCCTACGGCGAGGTGACGCTGGTCGAGCCGCTCACCGCCACCAACCTGCTGTTCGCGATGGCCCTGTCCCGCCGGCTCACCCGGCAGCCGCTCGGCTGGTCCGGCTGGGGCGGCGTGCTGCTGCTCGCGGCCGGCGTCACCGCGTTCATCGTGGCCGGGCAGCCGCGCGGCGGCGACGCGGACGCGGGCCCGCTGCGGCACTGGCTGGTCTTCGGCGTGGTGGCCGGCCTCGCGCTGCTGCTCACGCTCGGCGCGCGCCGCCTGCACGCCTCCGCCGAGGCCGCGCTGCTCGCACTGGCCGCGGGCCTGCTCTACGGGCTGCAGGACGCGCTGACCAGGATCTGCGGGCAGCTCGTCCGCGACGACGGCGTGGCCGGGCTGTTCGCGCACTGGCAGCCGTACGCGATCGTGGTCATCGGGCTGACCGGCATGCTGCTGGTGCAGAGCGCCTTCGAGACGGCGGCGCTGCGCATGTCGCTGCCGTCGCTCACCGCGGCCCAGCCGCTGGCGGGCATCGCCTGCGGCGTCGGCTTCCTCGGCGACCGGGTGCGCTTCAGCACCGGCGCACTGGCCTGGGAGGCCGTCGGCCTGGCCGCGATCGTCGTCGGCGTGATCCTCCTCGGCCGCCACCCGGCGATGCCCCCGGGCGTCGCGCCGCAGGAGCCGATCGGCGCGACGCGCGTGCTCTGACGCGCCCCGAGGGGCGCCGCCGCACGGCCCGGCCCGGCGCCCGCGCCGGGGCGGGTTTGCCGCTGCCGCGGTGGGCGTCGCGGAGCGGTGGGGCGGTGGGCGCGGTGCGGACGGTGGGCGCCGCGACGCCCGGCGAAAAGGGGCGCGGCGAAAAAACATGCATGCACGCTTGCTTGTTTCTGGCGCCGATGCCACGCTCGACCCGCACGGCAACCGGCGAGACAGCGCACGCCCCGGGCCCACCGCGAGGGGCGCCGCCTCGCGCCCGCGCCACGCCGTGCGCCCCCCGGGTCCCCGGCGGGACCCGCGCCACGTACGCCGCCGTGCCCCCGACGTCCCCCGGAGGGACCCGTGCCGGATCCGCAAGCCGTTCGTGCCGTACTGGACGACCTCCGCGCCGAGTGGGCGTCGCTCGACGCCCTGGTCGCGCCGCTGGACGCGGCGGGATGGGCCACGCCCACGCCCGCGCAGGGGTGGACGATCGCGCACCAGATCGCGCATCTCGCCTGGACCGAGGAGCGGGCGCTGCTCGCGGTGACGGACCCGGACGCCTTCGCGGCCGAACGCGCCGTCGCCGCGGGCGCGTTCGACCGCTACGTGGACGAGGGCGCCGAGACGGGCGCGCGGGCCGCTCCGGCCGAACTGCTGGCCCGGTGGCGCGGCGCGAGCACCGCGCTGGGGGCCGCGCTCACCGCGAGCGCGGCCGAGCGGCCGTCCGTGCGGCACCCCTGGTACGGGCCGCCGATGAGCACCGCGTCGATGGCCGGCGCCCGCGTGATGGAGACGTGGGCGCACGGCGAGGACGTGGCCGACGCGCTCGGGGTGCGCCGCTCCCCCACCGCCCGCCTGTGGCACGTCGCGCGGCTGGCCGTCGTCGCCCGCGACTACGCGTTCTCGGTGTACGGCAGGCCGGCGCCCGCGGAGCCGTTCCGGATCGAACTCACCGCGCCGGACGGGTCGTTGTGGACGTTCGGCCCGCCGGACGCGGCGCAGCGGGTGACCGGCCCGGCGCTGGACCTGTGCCTGCTCGCGGTGCGCCGCAGGCACCGCGACGACCTGGCCGTGCGGGCGGTCGGCGAGGACGCCGAGACGTGGCTGTCGATCGCGCAGACGTTCGTCGGGCCGCCGGGGTCGGGCCGGCCGCCGACGGGAGGCGCGGACCCGGGCGAAGGGGCGGACCCGGGCAGCCCGGGCCCGGGCGGGGGCGCGGGCGGGCGCGGAGGCGCGGACGCGGGTGAAGACGCGGGCGCGGACGCGGGCGCGAGCTTCCGCGGCGCGGGTCCGCTCCCGGCGGGCGGCGACGCGTGAGCGCGCTCGGCGTCCGCGGCGCGGACTTCGCGGAGCGGCGCGCGGTGATGCTGGAGCGGCTCGCGGAGGTGTCCGCGGCGCACGCAGAGGCGCTGGCCGGCGGCGGCCCGAAGTACCAGGACCGGCACCGCGCCCGCGGCAAGCTCACCGCGCGCGAGCGGATCGAGTTGCTGCTCGACCCCGACACCCCGTTCCTGGAGCTGTCGCCGCTGGCCGGCTGGGGCAGCGACTTCACCACCGGCGCGTCCATCGTCACCGGCATCGGCGTCGTCGAGGGCGTCGAGTGCCTGGTGACCGCCAACGACCCGACGGTGCGCGGCGGCGCGAGCAACCCGTGGACGCTGCGCAAGGCGCTGCGGGCGAACGAGATCGCGTTCGCCAACCGCCTGCCGGTGATCAGCCTGGTGGAGTCCGGCGGCGCCGACCTGCCCAGCCAGAAGGAGATCTTCATCCCCGGCGGCGCGCTCTTCCGCGATCTGACGCGGCTGTCGGCGGCCGGGATCCCCACCGTGGCCGTGGTGTTCGGCAACTCCACCGCCGGCGGCGCGTACGTGCCGGGGATGTCCGACCACGTGATCATGGTCAAGGAGCGCTCGAAGGTCTTCCTCGGCGGTCCGCCGCTGGTGAAGATGGCGACCGGCGAGGAGAGCGACGACGAGTCGCTGGGCGGCGCGGACATGCACGCGCGCGTCTCCGGCCTCGCCGACCACTTCGCGGTGGACGAGCCGGACGCCCTGCGCACCGCCCGCCGGGTGGTGGCCCGGCTCAACTGGCGCAAGCTGGGCCCGAGTCCGCGCCCCGACCCGCGCCCGCCGCTGTTCGACGAGGAGGACCTGCTCGGCATCGTGCCGGGCGACCTGCGCATCCCGTTCGACCCGCGCGAGGTGATCGTGCGGATCGCCGACGGCTCGCAGTTCGACGAGTTCAAGCCGTTGTACGGGCCGAGCCTGGTGACCGGCTGGGCCGAGGTGCACGGCTATCCGGTCGGCGTACTGGCCAACGCCCAGGGCGTGTTGTTCAGCCAGGAGTCCCAGAAGGCCGCGCAGTTCATCCAGTTGGCCAACCAGCGCGACATCCCGCTGCTGTTCCTGCACAACACCACCGGCTACATGGTGGGCCGCGAGTACGAGCAGGGCGGCATCATCAAGCACGGCGCGATGATGATCAACGCGGTGTCCAACTCGCGGGTCCCGCACATCTCGGTGCTGATGGGCGCGAGTTACGGCGCCGGGCACTACGGCATGTGCGGCCGCGCCTACGATCCGCGCTTCCTGTTCAGCTGGCCGAGTGCGAAGTCCGCGGTGATGGGCCCGGCCCAACTGGCCGGTGTGCTCTCGATCGTGGCCCGCCAGTCGGCACTGGCGAAGGGACGGCCCTACGACGAGGCGGCGGACGAGGCACTGCGGGCGATGGTCGAGCAGCAGATCGAGGCGGAGTCGCTGCCGATGTTCCTGTCCGGGCGGCTCTACGACGACGGCGTGATCGACCCGCGCGACACCCGCACGGTGCTCGGCCTGTGCCTGTCCGCGGTGCACGGCGCGCCCGTCGAGGGCGCGCGCGGCGGCTTCGGCGTCTTCCGGATGTGAGGGGCGGGACGATGACGGACGGGACGAGGACGGCGGACGCCGGCCGGGGACGATCCGCTGCGTGCTGGTGGCCAACCGCGGCGAGATCGCCCGCCGGGTCTTCCGCACCTGCCGCGACCTGGGCATCGCGACCGTCGCGGTGCACTCCGACGCGGACGCGGACGCCGCGCACGCGCGGGAGGCGGACGCGGCGGTGCGGCTGCCGGGCGACGCGCCCGCGGACACGTATCTGCGCGCCGACCTGCTGATCGCGGCGGCCCGCGCGGCCGGCGCGGACGCGGTGCACCCGGGCTACGGATTCCTGTCCGAGAGCGCGGAGTTCGCGCGGCAGGTGGAGGCGGCGGGACTGGTGTGGATCGGTCCGCCGGCCGCCGCGGTCGAGGCGATGGGCTCCAAGACCCGCGCCAAGGAGCTGATGGCCGCGGCCGGCGTGCCGCTGTTCGCCGCGCTCGCCCCGGCCGCGGTGACGGACGCCGACCTGCCGCTGCTGGTGAAGGCGGCGGCCGGCGGCGGCGGGCGCGGTATGCGGGTGGTCCGCGAACTGGCGGCGCTGGAGGACGAGTTGGCTGCCGCCCGGTCGGAGGCGGTGAGCGCCTTCGGTGACGGGGAGGTCTTCCTCGAACCGTACGCGGAAGGCGCGCGGCACATCGAGGTGCAGGTGCTGGCCGACGCGCACGGCACGGTGTGGGTGCTCGGCGAACGCGACTGCTCGTTGCAACGGCGGCACCAGAAGGTCGTCGAGGAGACGCCCGCGCCCGGTCTGCCGGACCCGGTCAGGCGGGCCCTGCACGAGGCGGCGGCGCGCGCCGCCGCGTCGCTCGGCTACACCGGCGCGGGCACGGTGGAGTTCCTGCTCGCGCGCGACGGCCGCCCGTACTTCCTGGAGATGAACACCAGGCTCCAGGTGGAGCACCCGGTCACCGAGTGCGTCACCGGCCTCGACCTGGTCGCCTGGCAGATCAGGATCGCCGAGGGCGCCGCGCTGCCGGACCGGGCGCCGCGCCCCCGCGGCCACGCGATCGAGGCGCGGCTGTACGCGGAGGACCCGAGTCGCGGCTGGCAGCCGCAGCCGGGGCCGCTGTTCCGGCTCGACGTCCCGGGCGTGGACGCGGAGTTCGGCACCCCGGCGGACCGCGTGGCGGGCCTGCGGCTGGACGCCGGAGCGATCGGCGGCGACACGGTCGGTGTGCACTACGACCCGATGCTGGCGAAGGTGATCGCCTGGGCGCCGACCCGCGCCGAGGCCGTGCGCCGCCTCGCCCACGCGCTGGACCGCGCCCGGCTGCACGGCCCGGTCACCAACCGCGACCTGCTGGTCCGCGCCCTGCGCCACGCCGACTTCGCGGCGGCGCGCCTGGACACGGACTTCCTGCCCCGGCACGCGCGGGAGCTGGGCATCGGCCCGGCGGAGGGGCCGGCCCCGCGGGGAGCGTCGGCGCGGCGGAGGGCAGCGCACCAGCTGAGGGCGACTCGGCGGAGGGCGACGCGGCGGGGGGCGGCGACGGGCCAGAGCGGTTGGCCGCGCTCGCCGCGGCGCTCGCGGACGCGGCGCGGCGCACATCGGGCGCGACGTCCGCGGCGGGCGGGCCGGGCGGGCCGGGCGGCCCCGGCCGTGGGGCCGTCCCCGTGAGCGTGCGGCTCGGCGGCTGGCGGAACGTTTTCTCGCAGCCGCAGCTGAAACGCTTCCGCAGCGAGCCGGACGGGCGCACGTACGACATCCGCTACCGGCTGGAGCGGGCCGGAGCGCTGACCGCCGCGGGGTTCGAGGACACCACGCTGGTCAGCGCCGCGCCGGACCGCGTGGTGCTGGACGTGGCGGGCGTGCGGCACGCCTTCGAGGTCGCCGCTTACGCCGAACGGGTGTTCGTGGACTCCCCCTTCGTGCGGATCTCGCTGACCGCCCTGCCGCGCTTCACCGAGCCGGGACAGCGGGCCGCGCCGGGCTCGCTCCGTGCGCCGATGCCCGGCACCGTCATCCGGATAGGTGAATTCTCGCCGGGCGACCGCGTCGAGGCCGGCCGCCCCCTGCTGTGGCTGGAGGCGATGAAGATGGAGCACGTGATCGCCGCGCCCGTCACCGGGACGCTCACCGAACTCACCGCCGACGTCGGCCGCCAGGTCGAACTCGGCGCCGTACTCGCCGTCGTCAAGGAGGAGACAGGGCCATGAGCACCGTCCGGAGCACCTTCGACAGCGCGCTGCTGGAAAGCGACGAGCGGCGGGCGCTGCGCACCGCCGTGGGCGACCTCGGCCGGCGGTACGGACGCGCGTACTTCACCGCCGCCGTGCGGGCGGGCCGGCACACCGACGAGCTGTGGCAGGAGGCCGGCGGCCTCGGCTACCTCGGTGTGAACCTCCCCGAGGAGTACGGCGGCGGTGGCGGCGGCCTCGCCGAACTGGCCCTGGTCCTGGAGGAACTGGGCGCGGCGGGCTGCCCGCTGCTGCTGCTGATCGTGTCCCCGGCGATCTGCGGCACGGTCATCGCCCGGTTCGGCGCCGAGGCGCAGAAGCGGCGCTGGCTGCCCGGCCTCGCCGACGGCTCGGTGCGGATGGCGTTCGGCATCACCGAGCCCGACGCCGGCTCCAACTCGCACCGCATCACCACCACGGCGCGCCGCGACCCGGCCGGCGGCTGGCGGCTCACCGGCCGCAAGGTGTTCGTCTCCGGCGTCGACATCGCCGACGCGACGCTGGTGGTGGGCCGCACCGAGGACGCGCGCACGGGGCGGCTCAAGCCGTGCCTGTTCATCGTGGAGCGCGGCACCCCGGGCTTCGAGTACCGGCAGATCGAGATGGAACTGTCCGCGCCGGAGAAGCAGTTCGAGCTGGTCCTGGAGGACGTCGCGCTGCCCGCCGACGCCTTGGTCGGCGACGAGGACGCCGGGCTGCTCCAGCTGTTCGCCGGGCTCAACCCCGAGCGCGTGATGACCGCCGCGTTCTGCCTCGGCATGGGCCGCTACGCGCTGGACCGGGCCGTGGAGTACGCCCGCACCCGCGAGGTCTGGAAGCAGCCGATCGGCGCCCACCAGGCCATCGCCCACCCGCTGGCCCAGGCGCACATCGAACTCGAACTGGCCCGGCTGATGATGTGGAAGGCGGCGTACCTCTACGACGCGGGCGACGACATGGGCGCGGGCGAGGCGGCCAACATGGCCAAGTACGCCGCAGCGGAGGCCTGCGCGAAGGCCGTGGACCAGGCCGTCCACACCCTCGGCGGCAACGGCCTGACCGCCGAGTTCGGCCTCGCCTCGCTGCTGACCGCGTCCCGGGTCGGCCGCATAGCCCCGGTCAGCCGGGAGATGATCCTCAACTTCGTCTCCCACTACACCCTGGGCCTGCCCAAGTCCTACTGAGCGCGCGCCGCCGGCCGATCGCCCGCCCGTCCCGCCTCTTCCGCCTGCTCCCCCCGTTCCGTCTGTTCCCGCTGTTCCGCCTGCTCCCCCCGTTCCGCCTGCTCCCCCGGTTCCGTCTGTTCCGACCTCCGCACGACTGGAGTCCGCCGTGACCACAGCAACGCCCCTGGTGCGCCGCGACGCCGACCGGGGCATCGCCGTCCTGACCCTCGACTCGCCGCACAACCGCAACGCCCTGTCCGCGGCGCTGATCGCCGAGCTGACCGGCGCGCTGGACGAGGCCGCGAGGGACGACGCGGTGCGCGCGGTGCTGCTCACCCACACCGGCCCGGCCTTCTGCTCCGGTGCGGATCTGAAGGCCGACGGCTTCGCGGACGGTCCGCGGCTGCTGGTCGAGCTGGTCCGGCAGATCGCCGAGCTGCCCAAGCCGGTGGTCGCGCGCGCCGACGGCCACGTCAGGGCGGGCGGGCTCGGACTGCTGGCCGCCTGCGACATATCCGTCGCGGGGACCGGCGCGACGTTCGCGTTCTCCGAGGTGCGGCTCGGCCTCGCGCCGTCGGTCGCGTCGATCCCCGTGCTGGCCAGGGCCGACCACCGGGCCGCCGCCCGGTGGATCCTGACCGGCGAGTCCTTCGACGCCGCGGAGGCCGTCAGGACCGGCCTGGTGACCGCGCCGGTCGAGGCGCTCGACGCGATCCTGGCCGGCCTGCGCGCCTCCTCCCCGCAGGGCCTCGCGGAGTCCAAGCGGCTCACCACCGCGCGGCTGCGCGAGCTGCTGGAGGCGGACGCGCCGGCGCTGACCGCGCAGAGCGCGCGGCTCTTCGCCTCGGCCGAGGCCGCCGAGGGCGTGCGGGCGCTGCTGGAGAGGCGGGACCCGCCGTGGGCCCTGTGACCGCCGGACCCGCGGCCGTGGACCGTACGCCCAAGCAGGAGCGGAGCCGGGCGACCCGGCAGCGCATCCTTGAGGCGGCGATGGCGTGCCTGGCCGAGCACGGCTGGTCGGGGAGCACGGTCGCCGTGGTGTGCGCGCGGGCCGGGGTGTCACGGGGCGCGGCGCAGCACCACTTCCGCACTCGGGAGGAGCTGTTCACCGCGGCCGTCGCGCACGTCGCGGAGCAGTGGATGATCGCGGTGCGCGAGCGGGCGGCGCGGGCGCTGCCCGCGACCGGGCCCGACCGCACCCGCGCGGTGGTGCAACTGCTGGTCGACGTGCACACCGGCCCGCTGTTCCGGGCCGCGCTGCACCTGTGGGTCGCGGCGGCCGACGAGGAGGCGCTGCGTCCGCTGGTGGGCGCGCTGGAGGCGCGGATCGGCCGGGAGGCGCACCGGCTCGCGGTGGAGATCCTGGACGCGGACGAGTCGCTGCCGGGCGTGCGGGAGACCGTCCAGGGCGTGCTGGACATGGCCAGGGGCCTGGGCCTGGCCAACCTGCTCACCGACGACTCGGCGCGCCGCGCGGGCATCGTCCGGCAGTGGTCGCTGCTGCTGGACGCGGCGCTGCGGGCTCCGCGCCCGGACTGAGCCGGACACCCGGTGCGGCAGGCGGCAGGCGGGATCAGGCGGGGCCGGTGAGGTCGTGGATGTACCGCCACTCCGTCGCGAAGGTCTGGTAGCCGAGCCCGCGGTTGATCGCGAGCATCGGGGCGTTGCCGTCGTCGTTGCCGGTGAAGGCCTCGCGGTAGCCGGCGGCGCGGGCGAGCCGCAGCGAGTGGGCCTTCGCGGCCCTGGCCAGGCCCCGCCTGCGGAAGGCCGGGCGGGCGGCGGTGCGCGCGGAGAAGTACCGGTCCCGGCCGTCGGTGTGGGCGATGACGAAGGCGGCGACCACCCCGTCCACCTCGGCGGCGATGCTCAGCGCGGGGTCGAACTCGGGCCGGTCCCAAGATCACGGTCCGCCAGTCGGCGAAGCTCATGGCGTCCGGCGGCACGTCGCTCGGCTCGTCGAGGAAGCTCTCGGCGTCGGCCTCGTACAGCGGCCGCAGGTCGTCGGCCCAGTGCGCGGCGGGCAGCAGCCGCACCCCCTCGGCGACGGAGGGGGCGGGCGGCCGCTCGGCGAGGTCGAGCCGCAGGAACCGCGAGGACCGGCCGCGCCGGTAGCCGCGGGCGGTGGCGAAGGCGTGGTGCTCGGGCCGGTCCTCCGCCCAGGCGTACGCGGTGTGCCCGCCGATGGCCGTGAGGTGGGCCTCCGCCGCGGCCAGCAGCGCGCTGCCGGCGCCGCGGCCGCGGTCGGCGGGGCGCACGGTGATGTTGGCGAAGGTCCGGCCGGGGTCGTCGGTGTCCGCGAAGACGCCGGCGCGGGCGCAGCCCACGAGCCGGCCGTCGTCCTCGGCGAGCAGCAGCCGGTAGTGCTGCCGCGCGGGCGACGCGGTGGCCAGCGCGTGCACGCCGCGGGCGGTGTGCACCAGGTACGGCAGTGTCTCGCGCAGCAGTTCCGCGACGGCTTCGGCGTCCTCGGCGCGGTAGTCACGAATGGTCAGGGCCATGGCGAGGCACCCTACGCGCCGCCCCGGCACGCCGCCTCCGTATTTCCGCCCGGCCGGTGCGTATGCCCGGCCGCCGGACCGGGCAGGCGCGGGGACGGAGGGGGGTCGAGCAGGCGAGGCCAGGCGGGCCGGTCGGCGGCTGGGGCGTCGACGGAGCTCGCGGGCCGACGGGCGGACACGCGATCAGGGAGATGGCGAGATGTCGCCGACGACGCACAGGACGGGTTCCGAGCCCGTGCAGGCGCGCAGCCCGTTGCGGCTGCGCCTGACGCTGGCCGTGCTGGGGGTGGTGTGGGGCACGGCCGCCGCGGTGGGGTTCGCGCTGGCCGACCACCCCGGCTGGGCCGCGGTGACCGCGGCGATCGCCGCGCTGGCGCTCGTCGACACGGTGCTGGTGATCCGCCACATCCGCCAGGGGCCGCACTACCAGCCGGGCCGGTCGGTCCCGCCGTACCGGCCGGTGGAGCGGGAGGACCCGCCGCGGCCCCGCGGCCGGCGCCGCTGAGACGGCCGAGCAGCCGGCCACCGAGCCACCGAGCCACCGAGCCACCGAGCCACCGGGCCACCGAGCCACCGAGCCACCGAGCCACCGAGCCACCGAGCCACCGACGATACGAGCGGGCATGCGAAAGGCCCGGCACAGTCGATCGTGCCGGGCCTTCGCCCTGAGTAGCGGGGACAGGATTTGAACCTGCGACCTCTGGGTTATGAGCCCAGCGAGCTACCGAGCTGCTCCACCCCGCGTCGGTGAACACCACCTTACGTGCTGTCGCACCCTCCCGCCAAATCGCCCCGCCCGGGCCACACGGCCGCCGGCAGGCGGCCCCGCGCCCCCCGCACCGATTGCCGGGGGCGTCGGCCCGGCCCGGGCGACACCTCGCGGCACCCCCGGCGCGGCTCGGCACGGCTTCCCGCGCCGCCGACGCGGGCCGACGCGAACCGGCGCGGGCCGACGCGAACCGGCGCGGCCTCGCAAGCACCCCGCGCGCGGGCCGCGTGGAAAACACGTTGCGGCCGGGGTGGTCGCCGCCTACCGTCGGTGACGGCCTGTCGTCGTCCGAAGGAGTGGGCCGTTGCTCGTGTGAGCCTCCGGGTCACCGTTGTCCGCGCCGCGTCGTGTCCGTACGACGCCCCGCCGCGGCATGTGTGCGCGACCCCGGCCACGAGCAGCCCCCGGAGCCCCACGCCTCCCGCGTGACCGTACGCCTCCGCGTCCGATGCCCTCCGCGTTCCCGTCGCGTCCCCTCCGCGTTCCCGTCGCGTCCCGCGCGGCCGGCCGCGGCCGTACGCCCCGGACCGCTCGCCGCTCCAGGCCGCACGCACACCCGGTGACCCGTTCCGCTGCCCAGATCACCACCCACGCCAGCGACCGGGAGCCCCTCATGTCATCGACACCGTCCACCGCCGCGTCCCTCGTCTGCACCCGCCTGACCTTCGCCTGGCCCGACGGGACCGGCGTCTTCGACGACCTCACCTGGTCGGTGGGCCCGGGCCGCACCGGCCTGATCGGCCTCAACGGCGCGGGCAAGTCCACCCTGTTGAAGCTGCTCGCCGGCGAACTGACCCCCGCCTCGGGCACGGCGAAGGCGAGCGGCGAGATCGGCTACCTGCCGCAGGACGTCTCGCTCGACACCTCGCTGCGGGTCGACCGGGCGCTGGGCATCGACGCGGCCCGGGCCGCCCTGCACGCGATCGAGGCGGGCGACACCGCAGAGGAGCACTTCGCCGCGGTCGGCGACGACTGGGACGTCGAGGAGCGCGCCCGCGCCACCCTGGCCGGCCTCGGCCTCGACCGGATCGGCCTGGACCGCACGGTCGGCGACGTCTCCGGCGGCGAGTCGGTGCTGCTGCGGCTGGCCGCGCTGCTGCTGCGCCGCCCCGCCGTGCTGCTGCTGGACGAGCCGACCAACAACCTCGATCTGCGCGCCAGACGCGGCCTGTACGCGGCGGTCGAGGCGTGGCGCGGCGTGCTGGTGGTGGTCAGCCACGACCGCGAACTGCTGGAGCGCGTCGACCAGATCGCCGACCTGCGCGGCGGCGAGGTGCACGGTTACGGCGGCAACCTGTCGGCGTACGAGGAGGCGCTCGCCGTCGAGCAGGAGGCGGCCGAGCGCCAAGTGCGCGCCGCCGGGGCCGACATGAAGCGGCAGCAGCGCGAACTGGCCGAAGCCCAGGTCAAACTGGCCCGGCGGGCGCGGTACGGGCAGAAGATGTACGACGCCAAGCGGGAACCGCGCATCGTGATGAACGAGCGCAGACGGCAGGCCCAGGTGTCCGCGGGCAAGCACCGCCAGCTGCACGCCGACCGGCTGGAGGGGGCCAGGGAGCGGTTGCAGGAGGCGGTCGCGGCGGTCCGCGACGACGACGAGATCCGGATCGACCTGCCGCACACCGCGGTTCCGGCCGGCCGCACCGTGCTCACGCTGCGCGAGCTGGAGCTGCGGCACGGCGTGCGGGCGGAGCTGGACGTGCACGGGCCGGAGCGGATCGCGCTGATCGGCGCGAACGGCGCGGGCAAGACCACGCTGCTGCGCACGATCGCCGGCGAGGTGCCGCCGGCCGCGGGCCTGGTCATGACGCACGTGCCGGTCAGGTACCTGCCGCAGCGGCTGGACGTCCTGGACCCGGAGGTGTCGGTGGCGGGCAACGTCGCGGCGTTCGCGCCGTCCGCGACCGACAACGAGGTGCGGGCGCGGCTGGCCCGGTTCCTCTTCCGGGGCGCCCGGGCGGACCGGCCGGCCGGGTCGCTGTCCGGCGGCGAGCGGTTCCGCGCGACGCTGGCCGCGCTGATGCTCGCCGAGCCGGCGCCCCAACTGCTGATGCTCGACGAGCCGACGAACAACCTGGACATGGCGTCCGTCGGGCAGTTGGTCACCGCGCTCGCCTCGTACCGGGGGGCGCTGCTGGTGGCCGGCCACGACCTGCCGTTCCTGCGCGAGCTGGGGATCACGCGGTGGCTGCGGATCGAGGAGGGGGAGCTGGTGCGGGTGGCGGAGGAGGAGGTGTGAGCCGCGGGCGGCCCGCGTCGCCCGGTTCGGAAGGGCGGCGCGGGCCAGGACGGCGGCCCCGGCCCCCGGAGCGCTGCCCGGCCCGGGAGGGCTGCCCGGCCCGGGAGGGCGGTCCGGCCTCGGGAGGACGGTTTGCGCAGGTGCCACGGGCGCGGCCGGGACGGCCCAGGCGTACGGACCCGCGTGCCGGCCCCGCCTCGATGTTTGGCGGCGGGCCCGGCGTGCCAGGTAAGGGCCATGAGCAGCTTGAGCACTGACGGTCCCCGCGCGGTCGCCGCGCCCGCCCTGTCCGACGAGGTCGCCGACGCGCTGGCCGCGCGCGTCCCGGTGGTGGCCCTCGAGTCCACGATCATCGCCCACGGCCTGCCCAGGCCCCGCAACCTCCAGGTGGCGCGGGAGCTGGAGCAGATCGTCCGGGACGCGGGCGCGGTGCCGGCGACCGTGGCGGTGCTGGACGGCGTGCCCCGGGTGGGCCTGGACAAGGACCAGGTCGAGCGGGTCGCGCAGGACCCGTCGCTGCGCAAGCTGGGCTTCCGCGACCTCGCCCCGGCGCTCGCCGCCGGGGCGAGCGGCGCGACGACGGTGTCGGGCACCGCGTTCCTGGCCGCGCGGGCCGGCATCCGGGTCTTCGGCACCGGCGGGCTGGGCGGGGTGCACCGCGGCTGGACGGAGGTGCAGGACGAGTCCGCGGACCTGTCCCTGCTGGCCAGGACGCGGATCACGGTGGTGTGCGCGGGCGTCAAGTCGATCCTCGACGTGCCGGCGACGCTCCAGCGGCTGGAGACGCTGGGCATCGGCGTGCTCGGCTACGGCACCGACCGCTTCCCCGGCTTCTACCTCACCGACTCCGGCGAACCGGTGGACTGGACGGTCCGCGCGCCGGACGAGGTCGCGGCGGTGATGGCCGCGCAGGACGCGCTCGGCGGCCACGAGTCGGCGCTGATCGTGGCCAACCCGGTGGCCGCCGAGCACCAGCTCGACCCGGAGCTGCACGACCGGGTGCTGGCCCAGGCCTTGGCGGCGGCGGACCGCGAGGGCGTCACCGGGCAGGCGATCACGCCGTTCCTGCTGGCGTATCTGACCGAGCACACCGGCGGCGCGTCCCTGGAGGCCAACCTGGCCGCGGTGCGCGGCAACGTCGCGCTGGCCGGCGCGATCGCCGCGAGCTGGGCGGAACGCTCCCGGTGACGCGGCTCGCCGCGGGCGACGAGGCGGGTGGCGCCGTCACCGACGCCGCCCGGGCCGCGGGGCCGGCCAGGCCGCGGGGGCCGACGCGCGGGCCGACGCGGAGACGGGTGCGGCCGGGCGGTCTCCGGGCCGCCGGCCGCCCGGCTCCGGCCTGCTGGTGGTCGGCGAGGTGGTCACCGACGTGGTGGCCCGCCACCGCGACCCCCTCGCGCCCGCGACCGACACGGCCGCGCGGATCGAGCTGCTGCCGGGCGGCGCGGGCGCGAACGTGGCGTGCTGGGCGGTCACCGCGGCAGGCGGCCCGCACCCCGGACCGGGCGGCGCGCACGCCGACGGGAGCGGTAGGGACGCGAGCGGTACGGACGCGAGGCGCGCGGACGCGAGCCGTACGGACACGAGCCGTGCGTCCGCGAGCGGTCCGCCCGCGGGTGATCCGGACGGTGGTGATTGGGACGCGGCTGATCCGGACGCCGGTGATCCGGACGCGAGCGGTCCGCCCGCGGCTGGCGCGTCCGCCGCTGCGGGCCCGTACCGGCTAACCCGCGGCGCGGACACCGCGCCTCCTGCGCCCAGCGGGGCGAGCGGCGCCGGCCCCCTGACCGTACGGCTGCTGGCCAAGGCCGGCGCGGACACCGCGCGCTGGCACCGGGCCGCGCTGCGGCGAGCGGGTGTGGAGCCGGTGCTGCGGGTCGACCCGGACCTGCCGACGGCCGTGGTGATCGCGCTGGTCGACGCCGCCGCGGAACGCACCCTGGTCACCGACTCGGGCGCGGCGCTGCGGCTCGGTCCGCGGGACTGGGACGCGGCGCTGCTGGACGGCGTCGGCCATGTCCACGTCTCCGGCTACCTGTTGTTCTCCGCGCCCGGTCGCGCCCTCGCGGCGGTGGTCGGGGAGGCGGCCCGCGCCCGTGGCGTGCCGGTGAGCGTCGACCCGGCGTCCGCGGGCTTCCTGCGCGCCTCGGGTGTGGCGCGCTTCCTGGAGGCGGTCGCCGGGGTCGACCTGCTGCTGCCCAACGCGGCGGAGGCCGCGGCGCTGTGCGGCCGCCCCGAGACCACCGACGCGGCCACCGACCAGGACGGGGCCGCCGACGACGCGGCCGAGCTGAGCGCGCGGCTGCCGGGCACGACGGTCGTGGTGACGCTGGGCGCGATGGGTGCGCTGGCGGCGCGCGGCGGCCGTGTCGTCGCCCGCGTCCCCGGGCTGCCGGTGACCCCGGTCGACACCACCGGCGCGGGCGACGCGTTCACCGGCGCCCTCCTCGCGGCCCGCCTGACCGGCGCGCCGCTCCCGGCGGCCCTGGCCGCGGCCTGCGCCACGGCCGCGACCGCCGTGACCGTGGTGGGCGGCAGGCCGGCGGCCGCACGGCTGGGCCTGGACGACGGCGTGACCGCCCCTGCGTAGCGGGGACGGACACGCTCAGCGGTCCGGGTCCCCGCCCCAGGCCGTGAGCAGTAGCCGTACGTGCTCGCCGAGCCGGGCGGGGGCCATGGCGATCCCGGTCTCCAGGATGACGGCGATCACGGGGCCGGTGAGCTGGGCCGCGGCGAGGTCGGCGGCAGGCATCCGGGGGGCGTGCGGGCGGACCCGGTCGAGCACGGCGGCCGTGGCGGCGCCGACGAGTCCCGCGCCGCGGACGAGGTCGCGCACCGCCTTGTCGTGCTGGGCCTCGCCGAGCAGCGCCCGGTAGGCGAGTCCGGCCGGTGAGACGGTGAGGAACGCGGTCAGCGCCGCGAGGTAGACGGCCAGGTCGTCGGCGGGGCGGGCGCGCGGCTCGGTGGCCAGTTCGCGCCGCGCGTCGTGGACGCTCGCCTCCAGCAGGATCTCCGCCTTGGTGGACCACCAGCGGTAGACGGTCTGCCGTCCGACACCGGCCCGTTCGGCGATGCCCTTCATCGTCATCGCCGCGTATCCCTGCTCGACGAGCATGTCGTCCACGGCGTGGAGCACGGCGATCCGCGCCGCCTCGCTGCGGGGGCGGCCCGGGGCGGCGCGGCTGCCGGCGGTGCGTGACATACGGCCAGCTTATCAAGACACGATGCCTCGATATGATGCTACTCTCATAACGAGTCACCATGCCTCGATATTGCGGCGAGCGCGCCGTCCGGCCCTGCCGCACCGGGAGAGAGAAGTCCCCGTGAACCCGATGAACCCGAACCACCGCCCGGCGACCCCGGGGAGCCGGGCATGACGGCGCCCGCGACGCCACCCGGTCCGGCGCCGACGCCCCACTCCGCCACCGCGCTGACGAACCGCCAGGTCACGCTGGCCTTCCGGGGCCTGCTGGCCGTCCGGCTGCTCGGCGCCCTGGCCGACGGCGTGATGCTCCCCTTCGTCGTCCTGTGGGCGCACCGGGACGGCGGGCTGAGCGGCGCGGCGGCCGGCGCGCTGTTCCTGGTCCAGGCGGTCGGCGAGTTCACCGGCGGCCTGGCCGGGGGCGCCCTGGCCGACCGGATCGGCCACCGCCGCATGCTGCTGATCTCCACGACCGGCATGGCGCTCGGCTACGGAAGCCTGTTCCTGGTGCACCACGCGGTCCTGGCGATCGGGGCGTTCCTGCTCGCCGGGCTCTTCGAATCGGCCTTCCACCCCACCATCGCCGCCCTGATCGGCGACCTGCACGCGGACGAGGACCTGCACCGCGCCTACGGGCTGACCCGCGTCGTCGCCAGTGTCGGCGGCGTCGTCGGCCCGGTCCTCGGGGCGGCGGCGGTCGCCCTCTCCCTGTCGAGCATGTTCGCCGCGGCCGGGGTGCTGCTGGCCGGCGCGGTGCTCGCGGTGTGCGTCGCCGTCCCCTCCGACCGCGCGATCGGTCCGCGGACCTCCGAGGGCGACGACGAGGAGGAGCCGGCGGGCGCGCTCGGGCAGATCCTGCGCGACCGCCGGCTCGCCCTGCTCGTCCTCGGCGGCGGCCTGCTCGCCATCACCTTCACCTGGTTCGAGGCAGACGGCCTGGTGCTGCTGCGCCGGCTGCACTCGCTGGGCACCACCGCCTACGCGGTCCTCTTCGCCGTCGACGCGGTCGCCACCGTCGCCTTCCAGACCGCGGTCAGCCGCTGGGCCAGGCGCCGCGGCACCGCCCGAGTGCTCTTCGCGGGCGCCGCCCTGCAGGGCGCGGGCCTCGCCGCCATGGCCGCGGCCGGGCTCGGCTACCCGGTCTTGGTCGCCGCGGTCCTGGTCATGTCCTTCGGGATGATGCTCTCCGGTCCCACGACCTCGGCCTTCGTCAGCCGCCACGCCGCGCCGGGCCGCGGCGCCACGTACCAGGCCGCCCTGTCCACCACGCAGGACATCGGGACCGCGATCGGCCCGACCTCCGGACTCGCCCTGGGCCGCACCGGCCCGGCCGCCCTGGTCTGGCTCCTCGCGCTCCCGCTGAGCCTCGTCGCCGGCCTCGCCACCGTCCGCGCCGCGCGACCGGCCCGCGGGGAGGAATCCGGCCCGGCCGCTCCCGCGGACGGCCAGGACAACAGAAAAACCCCTGCGCAGAGGGGTTTTTCGCTGGTGTCCGAGGGGGACTTGAACCCCCACGCCCGATAAAGGGCACTAGCACCTCAAGCTAGCGCGTCTGCCATTCCGCCACCCGGACCCGGGTACGCCGCCGCGACCGTGCGTGCTCGCGGTGACGGCTACAACGATACCAAGGTTTCGGGGTGGTCCTCACCCGCGAAAACGGCGGCCGGGCGGTCACGCCGGGTGACCACGGGGAGTCCGGCCGGAAGGTCCGGGGCGGCCGGCCGCGAGGTCCGGGGGCGGCCGCCGCGGAGCCGTCAGGCCGGCGGCGCGGCGCCGTCCTGCTTGGCGGCGATGGCCCGGTGGTGGCGGACCACCTCCTCGATGATGAAGTTCAGGAACTTCTCGGCGAAGGCCGGGTCGAGGCGGGCGTCCGCCGCCAGCCGGCGCAGCCGGGCGATCTGGTCGGCCTCACGGGCGGGATCGGCCGGCGGCAGGTTGTGGGCGGCCTTCAGCTCGCCGACCTGCTGGGTGCACTTGAAGCGCTCGGCCAGCAGGTGCACCAGCGCCGCGTCCAGATTGTCGATGCTCCCGCGCAGGGCCCGAAGCCTGGTCAGCGCTTCCTCGTCGCCCACCAAGGTCCCCTCGGCGGTCGGCTGGTCGTTCATCTCGCTCTGCCATCCTGGTAGGTCGTGGTGCTCGCCTGCGGCTGCCGCCCAAACCCTATGACACCCTTCCAGGAGCGGGTCGTACGCGACCAGGTGGCGGACACCGGTGCGGCGAGGGCGAGGAGGGCCGGAGCATGGGACGGGTCACCGAACGGCGGCGGGTGCTGCGGATCAGGGGCGACGCGGTCTCCCACCGCGCGGACACGCTGGTCGCCGAGGAGCCGCTGGAGATCCGGCTGAACGGCAAGCCGCTGGCGATCACCATGCGCACCCCCGGCGACGACTTCGCGCTGGCCACCGGCTTCCTGGTCAGCGAGGGCGTGATCGGCGCGGCCGAGGAGGTCGCCAACGTCGTCTACTGCGCGGGCGCGACCTCCGAGGGCGTCAACACCTACAACGTGGTGGACGTGCGGCTGGCCCCGGGCGTCCCGGTCCCCGACATCACCCTGGAGCGCAACGTCTACACGACGTCGTCCTGCGGGCTGTGCGGCAAGGCGAGCCTGGACGCGGTGCGCACCACCGCCCGGTGGCCGCTCCCCTCCGCCGAGTCTCCCGAGGCCGCCAAGTCTCCCGAGGACGCCGAGGACGCCGAGCACCCCGGGGCCGCCGACGCTCCCGGGGGCGGCGGCCGGCCCGGGGCGGTGCGTCTCACACCCGCCGCGCTGGCCGCGCTCCCGGACCGGCTGCGCTCCGGCCAGGCCGTCTTCGAGCGCACCGGCGGCCTGCACGCCGCGGCGCTGTTCACCCCGCAGGGCGACCTGGTGGACCTGCGCGAGGACGTCGGACGGCACAACGCGGTGGACAAGCTGGTCGGGCGGGCGCTGCGCGCGGGGCTGCTGCCGCTGCACGACCTGGTGCTGATGGTCTCCGGACGCGCCTCGTTCGAGCTGGCGCAGAAGGCCGTGATGGCGGGCATCCCGGTGCTCGCCGCCGTCTCCGCGCCGTCCTCGCTCGCGGTGGACCTGGCCGCGGAGACCGGGCTGACACTGGTCGGCTTCCTGCGCGGGGACTCGATGAACGTCTACGCCGGCGAGGCACGTATCGCCCTGCCCGCACCACAGGCCCCCTGACGCCGCTTCGGCTCCCGGAGCGCCGCGCCGCGCGCCGGTCAGGTGCCGGTCCCCTTCCCCGTGCCCGACGCCGGCGCGGGCGCGTGCCCGGGCGCGGGACCGCCGGCCGGTACGGGCGTGCGAACCGGCTCCCGTACGGCGTCCGTCCCCTCCCGCGCCCAGCGCTTGGCGATCACCGCGCACACCATCAGCTGCATCTGGTGGAACAGCATCAGCGGCAGCACCACGAGCCCCGCGCCCGAGCCGAACAGCACGGTCGCCATCGGCACCCCGCTGGCCAGGCTCTTCTTCGAGCCGGCGAAGACGATGGTGACGCGGTCGGCGCGGTCGAAGCCCAGCCGCCGGGCGCCGTACGAGGTGACCGCGAGCATCACGCCGAGCAGCAGCGCCTCGGCGACGAGCAGTTCCAGCAGCCGCGGCGCCGGGACCTGGTGCCAGATGCCCTCGGCCATGCCGGCGCTGAACGCCGCGTAGACCACCAGCAGGATCGAGCCGCGGTCGGCGCGCGCGAGCACCTTGCGGTGCCGGGCGACCTGCTTCGCGGTCCAGCGGCGCAGCAGTTGTCCGGCCAGGAAGGGCGCGAGCAGCTGCAGCGCGATGGCGGTCACCGCGTGCCCGCTGATCCCGGCGCCGCCGCCGACGAGCGCGGCGGCCAGCAGCGGGGTCAGCACGATGCCGGCGAGGCTGGAGAAGGAGCCGGCGCAGATCGCGGCGGCGACGTTGCCGCCGGCGATCGAGGTGAAGGCGATGGAGGACTGGATGGTCGACGGCAGCACGCACAGGAAGAGGAAGCCCGGATAGAGGCGGGGCGCCAGGACGTACGGCTCCAGGCCGCGGGCGGCCAGGCCCAGCAGCGGGAAGACGACGAAGGTGGCGGCGAGCACGGTCAGGTGCAGCCGCCAGTGCCGCAGCCCGGCGAGCGCCTCGCGGGTCGACAGCCGGGTGCCGTAGAGGAAGAACAGCAGCGCGACGGCGGCGTCCGCGGTCCCCTGTGCCACGCCCGCGGCCCGTCCGGTGGCCGGCAGGACCGCGGCGAGCAGCACGGTGCCGAGCAGCGCGGCGATGAACGGGTCGACGGGCAGCCGCCGCGGCAGGCGCGGGCTCGGCGTCAGGCGGCGCGCGAGGCGGCGCGCCGGGCTCGGAGGGGACGGCGGCGCCGGCCGGTCCGGCGCGGAGGACGGCGCGGCCTCGGCGGCGGCGTCGGCGGCGTCCGGCACGGCACCGGACACGGGGCTCGGGGCGGCGCCCGGTGCGGCGTCCGGTGCGGCGTCCGGTGCGGCGTCCGGTGCGGCGTCTTCGGCGGGGGTGGGGAGCGGCGGCACCCCACCAGCCTGCCGTGACCTGCGGACATCGGGAACCCCGCTGGCCGCACTCACTGTCATCACGGATCGCGATGACCGGCTAGGGTGGGCGTCGTGTTCGATCCCGTACAACTGCGCACCTTCCTCGTCGTCGCGCAGACGCTGAGCTTCACCCAGGCGGCCCAGCGGCTCGGCGTTCAGCAGTCCACGGTGAGCCAGCAGGTGCGCCGGCTGGAGGAGGCGGCCGGCGCCCGGCTGTTCGCGCGGGACACGCACGGCGTGGAGCTGACCGAGGACGGCGAGGCGATGCTCGGCTTCGCCGGCACGATCCTGGAGGCCAACGAGCGCGCCGCCGGCTTCTTCGCCGGCACCCGGCTGCGCGGGCGGGTGCGCTTCGGGGTCTCGGAGGACTTCGTGCTGACCAGGCTGCCGGAGATCCTGGCCGGCTTCCGCCGCGAACACCCCGAGGTGGACCTGGAGTTGACCGTCGAGCTGTCCGGCACGCTGCACCGGATGCTGGACGCGGGGCGGCTGGACCTGTGCCTGGCCAAGCGGGACGGCCCGGACGGCCCGGGCCGGCTGGTGTGGCGGGACAAGCTGGTGTGGATCGGCGGCGAGCGGCTGCGGCTGGACCCGCGGCGTCCCGTGCCGCTCATCGTGTTCCCGCCGCCGGGCATCACCCGGGCGCGCGCGTTCGAGGTGCTGGAACGGCACGGCAGGACCTGGCGGGTGGTCTGCACCAGCGGCTCGCTCAGCGGCCTGGTCGCGGCGGCGCACGCCGGGCTCGGCGTGATGGCGCACACCCAGGGGCTGGTCCCGCAGGGGCTCGCGCGCCTGCCGGCGCGCTCGGGGCTGCCCGAACTCGGCGCGGTGGACTTCGTCCTGCTGCACGGCCGGCGGCGGTCCACCGCGCAGCAGGCCGCGGACGCCCTCGCCGACGCGATCCTCGCCGGCGGCGACCGGCTGCACCGCCCGCTGCCCTGACGCGCTCGGGGCACCCGCGACCGCTCTGCCGGCCCCTGCCCCGGCGTCCGTTCTCCGGTGCGCGGTGTGGCGAAAGATGCAGATGAGACCCCAGGGAGTGGAGCGACCGTGACAGGGGCGGGCAGATTTGGTGGAGATCCCCCCGCCCGGCCGGGTACCGGAATGCGCCGCCGCGCCCCGCGATCGCGCTGCCGCACCGGTCGCAGGCCCTGCGACCAGCGGCTTCTCCGCCTTCGCCGGGCGTTGTCGCGGCACTCCCGTTCCCGTCGGGGATCAGGTAGCTTACGGGCCCGCACAGCGCGGTCCTAGGAGCACACGTCTTGCGTCAGTTCACCGTTCCTCCACTGGTCACCACGCCTCAGGCCGGTGGCTTGGCGGATGCCGTGTTCGGCAACGCCGAGCAGAGCCCGGACCAGGTGGTGCTCGGACGCGCGGACGGGGAGGGCGGCTGGCACGACGTGACCGCCGCGCAGTTCCGCGACGAGGTGGTCGCGGTGGCCAAGGGGCTGCTGGCGGAGGGCATCAGGTTCGGCGACCGGGTCGCCATCATGTCCCGCACCCGCTACGAGTGGACGCTGTTCGACTTCGCGCTCTGGGCGATCGGCGCGCAGTCGGTGCCGGTCTACCCGACCTCGTCCTCCGAGCAGGTGCGCTGGATGCTGCACGACTCGGACGCGGTGGCCGCGATCGTGGAGCACGAGGACCACGCGATGACGGTCGGCGCGGCGGTGGACGAGCTGCCCCGGCTGACCAGGCTGTGGCAGCTGGACTCGGACTGCGTCAGCGAACTGGCCCTGGCCGGGCGGCACATCGGGGACGACGTGGTGGAGCGGCACCGGCTCGCGGTCACCCCGGACGCGGTGGCCACCGTCATCTACACCTCCGGCACCACCGGCCGGCCCAAGGGCTGTGTGATCACGCACGCCAACTTCATGGCGGAGACCGACAACGTGGTGGCCCGCTGGGAGCCGGTGTTCGCCAACAAGCCGGGCGAGGAGCCGTCCACGCTGCTGTTCCTGCCGCTGGCGCACGTCTTCGGGCGGATGGTCGAGGTGGCGGCGGTGCGGGCCCGCATCCGGCTGGGCCACCAGCCGAGCATGGCGGCGGTGGACGTGCTGCCGTCGCTGGCGTCGTTCCGGCCGACCTTCGTGCTGGCGGTGCCGTACGTCTTCGAGAAGGTCTTCCAGGGAGCCCGCCGCAAGGCCGAGGCGAGCGGCAGGCTCGGGCCGTTCGACAAGGCGGTGGACATCGCGGTGCGGCACGCCGAGGCGATGGAGGCGCGCGCCTTCGGCACCGGCCCGGGCCCGAGCGCCGGACTGCGGATGCAACACCAGTTGTACGACAAGCTGGTCTACAGCAAGGTGCGTGAGGCGCTGGGCGGGCGGGTGCGGCACGGCATCTCCGGCGGCTCGGCGATGGACCGCAGGCTCGGGCTGTTCTTCAGCGGCGCGGGCGTGACGATCTACGAGGGCTACGGGCTGACCGAGACCACCGCCGCGGCCACCGCGAACCCGCCGGAGCAGACCCGGTTCGGCACCGTGGGCCTGCCGGTGCCGGGGACCACCGTGCTGATCGCGGAGGACGGCGAGATCTGGCTGAAGGGCGGCCAGGTCTTCGGCGGCTATCTCAACAACGACAAGGCCACCGACGAGGTGCTGCACGACGGCTGGCTGGCCACCGGCGACCTCGGCGCGCTGGACGAGGACGGCTACCTCACCATCACCGGCCGCAAGAAGGAGATCCTGGTCACCAGCGGCGGCAAGAGCGTGTCGCCGGTGGTGCTGGAGGAGAAGGTGCGCGGCCACCCGCTGGTCGGGCAGTGCGTCGCGGTCGGCAACAACCGGCCGTACGTCGCCGCGCTGATCACGCTGGACCCGGACGCGGTGGCGCACTGGCTGACGATGCGCGGCAAGCCGCGGATGACGCCGGCTCAGCTGGTGCGCGACCCGGAACTCGAACTGGAGATCCGGCGGGCGGTGGTGGCCGCCAACACCCTGGTCTCGCAGGCCGAGTCCATTCGCACCTTCCGCATCCTGGGCACGCACTTCTCCGAGGAGCGCGGCACGCTGACGCCGTCGATGAAGCTCAAGCGCCGGGTGATCGAGACGGTGTACGCGGACGAGATCGAGGCGCTGTACCGGGGTTGAGGCCGGATCGCCCGTAACCGGGGCGCAAGGCTGCGGGTCGGCCGCCGTTCATGTGGGGCTCCTAGCATGTCCCACATGCTGGACTACGACCTGGAGGCGGCGCGTTACGACGCGACGCGCGGGGGAGTTCCACGGGCGCGGTCCGCCGCCAGGGCGGTGCTCGCCCTGGTGCCGGAGCACGCGAGGACGCTGCTGGACGTGGGCTGCGGTACGGGCCTGGTCAGCGAGCGGCTGACCCGGCCGGGACTGCGGGTGTACGGGGTGGACGCGTCGATCGGCATGGCGCGGGTCGCGGCGCTGCGGATCGGCGGGGGCCTCGCGCTGGGCGACAGCAGACGGCTGCCGTTCGCCGACGGGTCGCTGGACGCGGTGAGCGCGGTGTGGCTGCTGCATCTGATGCCGGACGCGCCCGCGGTGATCGCCGAGTGCGCGCGGGTGCTGCGGCCCGGCGGGACGTTCGTGACCACGGTCGACAAGGACGCCGGGCACGACACGGACAGCGACGTGGACCGGCTGCTGGCGCCGTACCGGGTGCGCCGGGCGTACGACGCGCAGTCCCGGGTGGCGGTGGTGGCCTCGGAGCACGGGCTGCGGCGGGCCGGCGAGGCCCGGTTCACCGGCCACGGGCAGGGCAGGACGCCGGCCCGGGTCGCCGAGGACCTGTCCCGGGGCGCCTTCTCCTCGGCGCTGCGGCTGGACGAGCGGTCGGCGGCGGCGCTGGCCGGGCGGCTGCTGACGCTGCCCGACCCGGACGTGCCGCGCGCCGACCCGGTGTACCGGCTGCTGGCGCTGCGCAAGGAGGCGTGACGGTTCCGGCGGCCCGCCCGCGGACCGCGGGCGGCCGGTCGGCGGGCGGCCGGTCGGCGGGCGGCCGGTCGGCGGTGCGCGGTCAGCCGGGGATGCGGGAGAGCTGGTCGAGCACCCACCGCTCCGTCGCGTCGTGCGTGACGCCCAGTCCGGTCAGGGCGACGGCGCACCGGTCCTGCTCGTCGCTGAGGACGCCGAGCAGGATGTGCTCGGTGCCGATGTAGTTGTGGCCGAGGCGCAGCGCCTCGCGCAGCACCAGTTGCAGGGTCTTCTTCGCCGCGGCGCCGACCGGGAGGTTCCCGGTGAGCGGCTCGCTCTCCTGCCCCCGAGTGGCGACGGCCGCGCGCACCGCGTCGGGCTCCGCGCCCTGCTCGGTGATGGCGCGGTAGGCGAAGGTCCCCTCCTGGTGCAGCAGTCCGAGCACGAGGTGCTCGGGTTCGACGCTGCCGTGCCGGGCCTTGCGGGCCTCCTCCTGCGCGGCCTCCACGGCCTTGCGGGCGCGCGGGGTGAACCGGCTGAAGCTGCCCTCGACGTCGAGGTCGAGGTCCTCGGGCACCTTGGGCACGAACCGCTTCTGCGCGGCCTGCTTGCTGACGCCCATGTGGCGGCCGATCTCGGTCCAGGACGCGCCGGCCCTGCGGGCCTGGTCCACGAAGTGCCCGATGAGGTGGTCGGCCACCTCGCCGAGGTGGGAGCCGACGGTGACGGCGTGCTCC
This sequence comes from Actinacidiphila sp. DG2A-62, assembly GCF_035825295.1. NCBI lineage: Bacteria > Bacillati > Actinomycetota > Actinomycetes > Kitasatosporales > Streptomycetaceae > Actinacidiphila > Actinacidiphila sp. DG2A-62. The sequence continues at coordinate 7,300,905 of NZ_JAYMGI010000002.1, read as the reverse complement.
AGGTCCTCCAGCGGGTCGCTGCCGGGGTGCTGCTGCTTGACGTAGTCGATGAGGTCGTCGAGTCGCACGGGCTGCTGAGTCATACGTCAACGTTAGGTTGACGATCGCCCGGCGTCAACCCGCAGTTGACGATTCGCCCAGCGGTACGGAGTCGGGCGCGTCCGGCTCCGCGCAGGAGTCCGTACCAAGGTCCGATCCGGCGTCCGCGACGGATTCCGCGACGGGGTCCGCGACGGGTTCCGCTACGGGTCCCGGGAGGCGGCCCGGAACCGTACGGTCGGCCGCGACGGCAGGGCGGTCCGGCGTCGCGCGGGCCAGCCAGCCGCGGAACAGCCCGTGCAGCGCCTCGGCGCCGACCAGCGGCTCCTCCCCCACCGCGAGTTCCGCCGGGTGCAGCAGGAACGGCCGGGACTGCGGGCCGCCGAGGCCGCCGTGCGAGCCGGCCTGCTCCTCGAAGGCGTGCACGGCGCCGGTCGCCGGGTCGACTGCGGAGTTGACCATCAGGTCCGCGGTGTGCGGGAAGGCGTCGGCGCGCAGCACCGCCGCCGCCGCGCCGGGGCCGAACGGCGCGAGCGGGTCGGGCTGTCTGACCCGGCCGGTGGCCGGTTCGTGCTCACCGCCGTCCCGGCCGAGCACCAGCGGCCCGTGCGGGCCGCGCACCAGCACGAAGCCGATCCCGGGATGAGCGGTCAGCGTGGGCAGCAGCTCGGGGCTGCGGCGGCTGATCTCCTCCAGCGTCGCCCGGCCCTCGATGTCGGGGAACGAGACCAGGCCGAGGTTGCCCGAGGCCAGCACCACCGGCTCGGACGGCGGGCCCTCGCACTCCGCCTCCTCCGCGCCGCGACCGCGCTCGGGCCGCCGCAGCGCCGAGCGCGCCGCCGCCCGGGCCTCGGCGCCGCCGCGCGGCCGGCGACCGCTGCCACGGCCGCGACCGGGCCGTCGCCCCCGTCCGCGCCCCTGCGCCCCCGCCGCCGTCCCGTCGGCCAGCCCGCAGCCGGTGCGCACCAGTTCCCGCAGCGTGAGGCCGTACGCGCCCTCGAAGGTCTCCCCCGCGCTCTGCCCGTGGTCGGACAGCAGCACGAAGCGGTAGCCGCGCGGCGCGTACCGGGCCGCGTCGGCGATCAGCCGCACCGAGCGGTCCAGGCGGGCCAGCACCCTGCGGGCGTCCCTGCTGTGCGGGCCCGAGTGGTGCGCGACCTCGTCGTAGGCGACCAGGTCGGCGTAGACCACGCGGCGGCCGGCCAGCATGTCGCCGATCACCGCGGCCACCGCGACATCGCGCTCGACGACGGTGGCGAACGCCCGCAGCATCGGGTACAGCCCGCCGCGCTTGACCCGGGGCCGGTCCCGGCGCAGCCGCGCCGCGGTGGACTCGGCGACCTCCCGGCACACCTCGGCGCTGAACGACCAGGCGGTGCGCACCGCGTGGGCGGGGTCGGAGAAGTAGGCGAAGTAGCCCGAGCGCGACCGGCTGAACGTCCCGGCGCGCACCGCGACCGACATCACCAGCGCGGACTGCTCGGCGCCGCCGGTGAAGAGGTTGCCGCGGGAGGCGCCGTCGTCGGCCAGCAACCCGGGCGAGCCGGTACGGGCCACCGCGCGCCGCTCCAGCTCGGCCGCGCTGGACGGCCGGTTGCAGACCATGACCTGCCCGGTCTCCTTCTCGTACCAGCGGAAGGCCGGCACGTCGTGGTTGCTGCCGTGCAGGATCGCCAGCTGGCTGGCGCCGGTCTGGCTGCTCCAGTCGGTGCGCCACTCGACGAGCCGGTGGCTGTCGCGGTACCAGTCCGCCACGGTCGGCATCGTCGGCGGGCGGCGGGTGAGCGCCTCGCGCAGCACGTCGTGGCCGACCCCGTCGAGCTGGAGGAAGACCGTGCCGGGGCCGTCCGGCGGCGGGAGTTCGCCGGCGTGCTGGGCCCGGCGGCCGGCCAGCCGGGCGAGCCTGCGGCCGTACGCGGCGTCGTCGCGCACGGCGAGGGCGGTGCTCGCGGCCGAGGACGACGCCGACATCACGGCGGCGATCACCACGGCGGTCGCCATGCCGACGCCGCCCGGGCCCCCGGGGGTCACGCGGAACGCGATCAGCAGCAGCGAGCCGTTGAGGAAGAACACCAGCGCGCCCAGCACCAGGGCGGGCACCAGCAGCAGCGCGCGCACGATCAGCGGCCAGACCAGCGCGCTGAGCACGCCGAACGCGCCGGCGCCGATCGCCGCGGTGACCGCGATCTGGGTCGGGCTGCCGCCGTCCGGCGACTCGATCCGGAAGTCCGGCAGCACCCACGCCAGCAGGGCCAGGGTGGCCGAGGCGACCGCCCACACCGCGAGCACGCGGCCCGCGGCCCGCAGAGCGCTCCGGCCCGCGGCCCGTCTCCGACTCACTCCCGGCTGAGGCACGCCCCCACACTGCCACACCGCGCGGTGCGGCCCGATCACGGTTGGGCATACCCTCGGACCTGCGGTGCTCGCGCCCGCCGGGCGCGCGGCGGGGGTACGCGGGGCCGGTGCGGGCAGGCGGTTGCGGACAGGCGGTACGGCGGGTGGGCCCGCAGGTCGCGCGGGGCCGGGCGCGGACGTCACACGGACGGACCGGGCGCGGGCCGGCGGCGTACCCGGCACGGGGCCGGCGGCGCTCCGGGCGCGAGCCGGGCGGCATCCGGGCGCGGGCGGCGTACCCGGCACGGGATCGGCGGCCTTCCCGGCGCGGGATCGGCGGCGTTCCGGGCGCGGGCCGTGGTGGAGGGCGGACGCCGGCCGGCGGGCCGCACGACGGAAGGGCAGGGGCGCGGTGGCGGTGGAGATCACGTGGTGGGGGCATGCCACGGCGACGGTGCGGGACTCGGGGGTGACGGTGCTCACCGACCCGCTGTTCGCGCGGCGCCTGGCCCACCTGCGCAGGCGGCGCGGCGCGTTGCCGCCGCCCGGCGCCGCCCGCGCCGAGGTCGTGCTCGTCTCCCACCTGCACGCCGACCACCTGCACCTGGGCTCGCTGTCGCGGCTCGCCGACGGCACCACCGTGCTGCTGCCGCGCGGCGCCCGGGCCGCCGTGCCGGGCCTGCGCCGGCTGGCCGGCCGGCTGCGGCTGGAAGAGCTGTCGGCGGGCGACGGCAGGACCTTCGGCGACCTGACCGTCAGGGCGGTGCCGGCCGCGCACGACGGCCGCCGGCTGCCGTACGGGCCGCAGCGGGTGCAGGCGCTCGGCTACGTCCTGGAGGGCGAGGCCCGTACCTACTTCGCCGGTGACACCGGGCTGTTCGACGGCATGGCCGAGGCGGTCGGCCCCTGCGACGTCGCGCTGCTGCCGGTCGGCGGCTGGGGTCCGTTCCTCGGCCACGGCCACCTGGACGCGGGCCGCGCCGCCCAAGCGCTGGCCGACCTCGCGCCGCGCGCCGCGGTGCCGGTGCACTACGGCACCTACTGGCCGATCGGGATGGACGCGGTCCGGCCGCACGAGTTCCACGCGCCGGGCCGGGAGTTTGCGCGGATCGCCGGCGAGGTCGCACCCGGCGTCGCCGTGCACCGGCTGGAGCACGGGGAGAGCGTGCAGGTGACCGCCGCCGGGCGGGAGAGCACCGGATGATCGGCATCCTCGCGTCCGCCGCCGCGAACCCGCCGCCCTCGCAGGGCGCCCAGTCGGCCATCGGCTACCCGACGCTCTTCCTGCTGGTGGTGCTGGGCTCGCTGGTGCCCGTGGTGCCGACCGGCGCGCTGGTCTCCAGCGCCGCGGTGGTGGCCTTCCACCAGACCGAGCCGGTGGCGCTGGCGTTCGTCTTCGCCGTGGCGTCCTTCGCGGCCTTCCTCGGCGACGTCGCGCTGTACTGGCTGGGGCTGCGCGGGGTGCGCTCGCGCGGCGGCTCGCGGTGGCTGCACCGCCTGCAGGAGCGGGTGGACGACACCACGCTGGAGCGGGCGGAGCAGCGGCTGGACGAGCACGGCGCGGCGGTGCTGGTGCTGTCCCGGCTGATCCCGGCCGGGCGGCTGCCGGTGATGGTGGCGTGCCTGCTCGCGGAGATGCCGCTGCGGCGGTTCGTGCGCGGCGACATCGTCGCGTGCCTGGCCTGGGCGGCGGCCTACCAGCTGATCGGCATCCTCGGCGGCTCGCTCTTCCCGGAGCCGTGGCAGGGCGTGGTGCTGGCGATCGGGCTGACCTTCGCGATCGCGGCGGGCCCTGCGGTGGTGCGGCGGCTGCGCGGGGCGCGAGGGCAGGACGAGGAGGGCGCGCGTCAGGACGGCGGCCGGCGGGGCGGCGACCGCCGGAGCGGCGACCGCCGGGGTGGCGGCGACCGCCCGGACGGCCGTGGCGCGCGCGGCGGCGCTCCGGGCGCCGGGCCCGCGTGCCAGGGTGACTACGACCCGGACGCGCACAGCGCCTGAGCCCGCGGCGTACCGGACCGGGCGTCCGGGGCCGCCCGTCGGCCGCGGCGCCGTCGTACCCGCGGGCGTCGTACCGGCCGGCATACCCGCCGGCGGGCCCGCGGCGTCCCGCCGCTCACAGTACGCGCGAGCCGCCCACCGGCAGGTCCCACAGGGCGTGTTCGGGCAGTCCGGCCGCGGTCCAGGCGGCGCGCAGCCGCAGCAGCGGCTCCAGCGGCGGTTCGCCGGACAGCAGGAACGTCGCCCAGTGCATCGGCGCCATCGCCGCCGCGCCGAGGTCGGTGAACGCCCGCACCGCCTCCTCGGGGTCGGTGTGCACGGTGCGCTGCATCCAGCGCGGCGCGTACGCCCCGATCGGCAGCAGCGCCAGGTCGATGCCGGGGTGGGCGCGGCCGATGTCGGCGAAGCAGCGGCCGTAGCCGGTGTCCCCGGCGAAGTAGACGCGGCGTCCCGCGCCGTCGGCGAGCACCCAGCCGCCCCACAGCGACCTGCACAGGTCGGTGAGGGTGCGCCGGCTCCAGTGGTGCGCGGGCACGAAGTCGAAGCGGACACCGCGGTACTCGGCGGCCTCCCACCAGTCCAGTTCGGTCACGCGGGTGAAGCCCCGCCGCCGGAACCAGGCGCCGAGGCCGGCGGGCACGAAGCACGCGGTGTCCCGGGGCAGCCGCCGGATCGTCGGCGCGTCCAGGTGGTCGTAGTGGTTGTGGCTGACCGCCACGGCGTCGACCGGCGGCAGCGCGTCCCACGGCACGCCGACCGGGGTGATCCGGGCGGGCGTGCCGGGGATGCGGCGCGACCACACCGGATCGGTGAGGACGGTCAGGCCCCCGATCCGCAGCACCCAGCTCGCGTGCCCGGCCCAGGTGACGGCCACGTCCGCGGGTCCGGCCTGCGGCAGCGGCCCCGGCGCGACCGGCAGCAGCGCGGCGTCCGCGAGCGCCCGCTGAGGCGGCCGCACCGCGCACTCCCGCACCAGCCGCACCAGGTCACGCACCCCGGGCCCGGGTCGCGGCGCGCTCAGCCGTTCCGCGAACGACCGCGGCCACTCCCGCACCTCCCCCACCCGCCGCACCCGGGTCCGCGCCACGGTCCCCCGCGCCGCGCCGGACACCCCCGGCGCGGGGTCCGGAGGGCCGTCGGAGGAACGCGGCGGGTCCGCCGGCGGCTGGGCGGCGGTACGGCCGAGGTGCGGGAAGCGCCGCCGGGCCGGGTGGGCGTCGCCCCGGCGGGAGCGGTGCGCGGGGGCGGGGTCCGCGCCCCCGGAGGACGTGGCCGGCGTGATGCCGGAGGCCGTGCGGGGCGCCCTGCCGGAGTCCGTCGAAGCGGCCGGGCCGCGGGCCGGGCCGGCGGGCGGCGCGGGCTGGGCGGCAGGGCGGTCGTACGGCTCCGGCATCACTGCTCCCTTGCTCCGCGCGGGCGCGGCATCGGGCACGGCGACTGGTCACGGCCGCCGCGGGGGCGGGCGGCGGCCGCGCCCCGAACGTATGTCAGGCCGGGCGGCCCCGCGATCCGGAACCGGCCGGCCCGCCGACCCCCGCGGATCCGATGAGCGCGGCGAACGCCGAGGTCAGCGCGGCGAGCCCGGCCGCGACATGCGGTACGCCGAGGGGGTCGGCGGCGGCCAGCGCGGTACGCCGTTCGGTCTGCGTGACGCCGAGCAGCGCGCCGGTGTCGACGCGCACCCGCGGTTCGGCAGGGTCGTCGCCGAACCGGTGACCGCCGAGCACCGGCCGGCCCAGCGCCGCGCTCAGCCGCTCCTCCACGAGCGCCGCGTCGAGCCCGGGGACGCCCAGGTCCGCGTAGAGCTGGAAGCCGGCCTGCGGCGGGCGGCTGAGGGCCCCCGCGCCGGTGACCGCGCGGTACGCCGCGGCGGAGACCACGGCGTGCAGCCGATGGGCGGCGGCGGCGTGTTCGGCGACCTCGGCGGGCTCGCCGAGCACGTAGCGGACCGCCGCGGCCACCGGTCCCGGCAGCACGGCGCGCAGCGCGCCCAGCACGCCGGCGGTGCGCTCGCGCCAGGCCGCGCCGCGCGGGGTGCGGGGGAAGCGGGCGAGCGCGGCGGGGACGCTCCGCGGCACCAGCGTGGCGCCCAGGTCGGCGAGGACGACGGTGTGCTCGGGCAGCATCTCGGCCGGGCTGAGCAGCACGGTGTCGCGGTGGTGGAGCGTGTCGGAGTACGTCTCGTCGGAGACGATCAGCAGGCCCGCCTCCGCGGCGGCCTCGCACGTCTCGTGGAGCAGTTCCGGCGCGGTGACGGTGCCGCTCGGGTCGTCGGCGGCGGACAGCACGAGCAGCCGCGGGTCGGCGCCGCGGGACCTGGCCCGGCGCACCGTCTCCAGCAGCGCGAACGGGTCCGGTACGCCGCCGCCCTCCGCGGGCGTGGCGACGGTGTGGACGGTACGGCCCAGCAGCCGGGCCACCGGCGCCTGCCACGCGGCGGCGGGCCTGGCCAGCACGGGGTCGCCGTCCGCGGCGGCGAGCAGCGCGAGCAGCAGCGGCTCGGCGCCGGGCGCGACCACGACGTGCCGCGCGTCCCCGGGCATGCCGCGCCGCGCCCAGTACCCCCCGGCGGCGTCCAGCACCCCCGGCCCGCCCCCGGCCGCCTCAGCCCCGGCCCCCACGTCCAGGTGCCGCGCCCAGTAGCCCGCCACGGGCACCCCCGACTCCGGCCGCACGTCCACGTCCGCCAACCCACCCACCTCCTCCTCCCGCAACTCTCCCCCCATCCCCGCCCCCCGTCGACCGGACCCCGCCGACCCGTTCCGCACGCAGCGACCGAGCCGTCCGCCGCGGCGCGGCGGCGCGGCGGCGCGGGGGCCGGCGCGGAAGCGCGGACGACGCGAACCGCGAACCGCGGGCAGCGGGCAGCGGGCGACGAATGCGCGGAGGCGCGGAGCCGGGCGCGGGCGAACCGCGGGCAGCGGGCAGCGGGCAGCGGGCGCGGAGCGACGCCCAGACGCGGCACGACGCGGAGGCACGGCACGATGACGCCGAAGCGGCACGGGGCCGGGCGGCACGGACAAGGGCGGACGGTGCGACGGCTCGGACAGCGCGGTCGATGCGATCAGCGCGGCCAGCGCGGTCGGACGCGACGCGGCGCGGCGCGGGGGCGCGGCGGGGAAGCGCGGACGGTCCGGCCGGCGCGGACGGTCCGGCCAGCGCGGAAGCGCGGCCAACCCGGTCACCCCGGCCGGCGCGGGCCGTCTGGCAGTCGCCGGCGGCGGCGCGACCCCGCGGGTGCCACCACCCGCAGGCGCTCACGAGTCGCACGGGTGGGCGGGTGGGAGAAACCCCGCCCACGGCGACGCAGCCGCCGACGAAGGTGCACCCCCGCAGAGCCCCGCCCCGCAGCCCCCAGCGCCCGCACAGCCCCGCGCGGTCAAGACCGGGGCTCCCCCAGCGCACACGCGGCCCGCACGGGCAAGGGCCCCGCGACCCCCGGCGTCCGCGCACCCCGCCCACGCACGAAGCCCGCACGGGCGAGGCCCACAGCCACCAGCTCCCGCGCACGCGGCCCGCACGGGCAACAGGCCCGCGCCGGCTCAGGCGATGAGAGCCGGGAGGTCGCGCATGTCGTCGAAGACGACCGCGCCCTCCTCCGCGAGCCACCCCGCAGGGGTGAGCCCCCCGGCGTACCCGTAGACGCGCATGCCCGCGGCGCACGCGGCCCGCACGCCGTACCGGCTGTCCTCGACGACCACGCACCGCCCCGGCGCGACGCCGGACACACGCGCCGCGTGCAGGAACAGATCGGGCGCGGGCTTGCCCCGCGAGACGTCCGCCGCGCTGAAGATCCGCCCGCGGAACCGCTCGTGGAGCCCGGTCAGCCCGAGGCTGTGCCGCAGCCCCGCGTGCGAGGAGTTGGACGCCACGCACGTCGCCAGACCGCGTGCGTCGAGCGCGTCGAGCGCGTCCACCACACCGTCCACGGGCGCCAGTTCGCGTTCGAACGCCTCCCGGTACAGCTCGCGGTACCGCTCACGCCAGCCGGCCGGCAGCGGCTTGCCGAGGTGCTGCTCGATCGCCGCCGTCATGTCCGCGGCCGACCGGCCGACGAAGCGTTCGACCACTTCCTCCAGGGGCATCGGCCAGCCCAGTTCCGCCAGCACGCGCGCGTCGATGTGCACCGCGATCCGTTCGCTGTCCACGAGCACGCCGTCGCAGTCGAAGATCACCAGCTCGGGCGCGGCGGGGCGTTCTGCGGTCACCCGGTGGAGCGTACCGCCGGCCCGCGCGGCGCGGAGAAAGGCGTCCCACCGGCGAGCACGCGGGGCCGGGAAGAGCCGGAGGCGTGCCCCTGCCCCACGCGGGTAATCGCCCGGCATGACGTACCCGTGGAAGGGCTGGGACCGGGCGCTGTTCGCCCACGTGGCGGCGCGGCACTGGCCGGGGGCGGAGCCGGTGCTGCCCCGGCTGAGCCGTGCCGCGGACCACGGCCGGCTGTGGATGGCGGCGGCCGGCGGCATCGCGGCGGTCGGCGGCCGGGAGGGGCGGCGCGCCGCGCTGCGCGGCCTGGGCTCGCTGGCGCTGGCGTCGCTGGCCGTCAACACCGTGGCCAAGGGCTCGGTGGGCCGCGCCCGCCCGCTGCTCGACGCGGTCCCGCTGATCCGGCAGCTGCACCGGCAGCCGGTCACGTCGTCGTTCCCCTCGGGGCACTCCGCGTCGGCCGCGGCGTTCGCGGCGGGCGTGGCGATCGAGTCGGGCGCCTGGGGGACGGCGGTGGCGCCGCTCGCGGCGAGCGTGGCCTTCTCCCGCGTCTACACCGGCGTGCACTACCCGAGCGACGTGCTGGTCGGCTGCGCGCTGGGCGTCGGGGCGGCGCTGCTGCTGCGCGCCGTGGTGCCGCCGGCCGGCCGCAGGCCGCATCCGGGGCCCGCCACCCGCGCGCCGGCCCTCGACGACGGCGCGGGCCTGCACGTCGTCGTCAACGCCGCCTCGGGCCCGCCGCCGCTGCTGACGCCGCCGGTGGACCGGATCCGCGCCGCGCTCCCGCAGGCGGAGGTGGTGGAGCGGACCGAGGACGACGACCTCGCGGACCTGCTGGAGAAGGCGGCACGCTCGGCGGTGGAGGCCAACGGCGCGCTCGGCGTCTGCGGCGGCGACGGAACGGTCTCCCGGGCCGCGGCGGTCGCGCTGCGGCACGGCCTGCCGCTGGCGGTGTTCCCCGGCGGCACCCGCAACCATTTCGCGCTCGACCTGGGCCTGGACTCGGTCGAGGACACGGCGGCGGCGGTGCTGAGCGGCCGCGCCTCCGAGGTGGACGTGGCGCGCCGCACGGAGGTGGTCCGCACGCGCCCCGGGGACGGCGGCCGGACGGCGGGCGACGACGGCAGCGGCGACGGCAGCGGCGTGGACGGCTCGGTGCGGAGGACCGCCGAGCCGGTGCCGTATCTGAACACCTTCAGCATCGGCTCGTACCCCGACCTGGTGCGGGTGCGGGAGCGCTGGTCGCGGCGGGTCGGGAGCTGGCCGGCCAGCGTGCTGGCGGCGGTCCACGTGCTGCGTACCTGCGAGCCGGTGGAGGTGGAGATCAACGGGCGGGCGCGCTCGGTCTGGCTGCTGTTCGCGGGCAACTGCCGCTACTCCAGCTGGGGCCCGGCGCCGGTGCGCCGCCGTGACCTGGCGGACGGGCTGCTGGACGTGCGGGTCGTCGACGGCGGGCCGTTCGCCCGTACCCGGCTGATGGGCGCGGCGCTGACCGGGGTGCTCACGGGTTCGCCGGTGTACGCCACGGCGGCGGTGCGGCGGCTGCGGATCCGCGTGCCCGGCGCGGGCGCGGGCGTCCACCTCGCGTTCGACGGCGAGGTGGCGCCCGCGCCGGAGGAGCTGCTGCTCGACAAGGCGCCACGGGCCCTGCGGGTCTACCGGGGTCCGGAGCGGTCCACGGCGTCCGGCTTCCGCCGCCGCCTGCCGGACCGGCTCCCGGACCCGGTGCCGAGCCGCTCCTAGCCGAACGAGCCGTGGCCGGGGCCCGGCCGGACACAGCCGGGACCGTGGCCGACGCGGTGGCCGGGCAGCGGCCTGGACAGTCGTGGCCGAGCGGGTCGCGTTTGCCGTGCGGGCGGCGGGCGGGTCGCTCGGCCGGGGGCTCAGTTGTCGCCGACGAGCCCGGCCAGGGCCTTCACGCCCTCGCCGGAGATGCTCAGCGCGTCGGCGCTGCCCGTGTCGATGGACAGGATCAGGTCGTCCGAGGGCCAGGCGCCGCTCAGCGCGGCGAGCTGGACCAGGCGGTAGCGGCGGGTCGCGGGCAGCGCCTCGGCCATCCGCGTCTCGGAGGTGAACACCGGCACCAGCTGCCTGCCGTCCTCCTGTTCGTAGACCGGCAGCTGGATCTCGCGCGGCGCCTGCGCGCCGTCGGCCGCGCCGCCGGGGGCCTCGTCGGCGCCGGGCACCGGCAGCAGGACTTCGCTGACCGCGAGGGTGCTCAGCGCGATGACGTTCTGGCTGCCGTGGGCGATCTCGTGCAGGGCGCGCTGGGCCGGGGGCAGGGCGCCGTCGGGGTTGATGTCGGTCATCGCTGAAGGTCCTCTCGCCGCGTCGGATGCTCGGGGCTCCGCCGAGTCGTCGCTGGTGTCATTGATGTCGTCACTGGAGTCGTCACTGAACCCCGCGCGTACCCAGCGCTCCGCCGGGCATGCGCGCGGGAGCCGGAAAAGGCGCGGAGCGTCGGCGCGGGGGCGGATCCTGTCCGGGTCCCGCCGCCGCGGCGCCCATCACGGGCGCGGCGGGGGCGGCGCCGCGTCCGCGCACGCCTGCGGGCCCGGGCGGCAGCCGCGGGGACCGCCCCGGGTCCGGGTCCCGGGGGCGTGTGCGAGGCTGCGGTCATGCGATACATCGTCATCGGGGCCGGAGCGGTCGGCGGAACCATCGGGGGGCGGCTGTACGACGCCGGGCACGAGGTCGTGCTGGTGGCGCGCGGGGACCACGCGCGGGCGCTGCGTGCGCACGGCCTGCGGCTCGAACTGCCGGACGGCGACCGGGTGCTGCCGGTCCCGGTGGTCGAGGGACCGGACGAACTGACCCCGCGCGACGGCGACGTGCTGGTGCTGGCGGTCAAGACCCAGGACACGGCGGGCGCGCTCGACCGGTGGGCCGGGTTCGGCGACCGGCCGGCGGTGGTGTGCGCACAGAACGGCGTGGAGAACGAGCGCCTCGCGCTGCGCCGCTTCCGCGACGTGTACGGGATGTGCGTGTGGCTGCCGTCCTCGTATCTGGAGCCGGGCGTGGTGCAGGCGCCGTGCGGGCCGCTGACCGGCATCCTGCACGTGGGCCGGTTCCCCGCGGGCGCCGACGACAGGGCCCGGCGGATCGCCGCGGACCTGGACGGCTCGGGGTTCGCCGCGCCGGTCTCGGAGACGGTGATGGCGTGGAAGTACGCCAAGTTGCTGTCGAACCTGGGGAACGCGGTCGAGGCGGTCTGCGGCCCCGCCGCGTCTTCCGGCGCGCCCGGGAACCCCGGGAAACCCGACGACCCCGGGAACCCCGGGACCGGCCCCGGGGACGAGGGGGATGAACTGGCCGGGCTGCGCGACGACTTGGCGGCGCGGGCGCGCGCCGAGGGCGCGGCGGTGCTGGACGCCGCGGGCATCGCATACGTGAGCGTGGCCGAGCAGGCCCGGGTGCGCGGCGCCCGGGTGGAGCTGCGGCCGGTCAACGGCCGGACGCGCGGCGGCGGTTCGTCGTGGCAGAGCCTGGTCCGCGGCACCGGCTCGATCGAGTCGGACTACCTCAACGGCGAGATCGTGCTGCTCGGCCGCAGCGTCGGGGTCCCGACTCCGGTCAACGAGGCGTTGCAGCGCACCGCGAACCGCCTCGCCCGCGAACGCCGCGGCCCGGGCGAGCTGGCGCCGGCGGAACTGGCGGCGCTGCGCGCGCTGTGAACGGCAGCCGGCCGCGGCGAGTGACGGCGTCCCACGTCGGACCACGTCCAACTATGTCGAACCGGTGCGAACCAGGGCGAACCGCGGCGAACCGGTATCCGGCCACGGCGGACCGCTGCCACGAACACCCCAGGCCCGGCGGCCGGAAGGCGTTCGCCGCGTCACGTCTCGGGGCGCATCCGGTAGTCGTACGCCGCGGGCAACGGGTGCTGCGCGCGGGCCCGTTCGCGTACGGCGTCGGTGACCGGGCCGTCGCCGGCGACGAGTTGCTCGGCGATCGCGTACCAGGTGGCGCTGAGCGTCTCGTCCCCCTCGCGCAGATTGCCGACGGTGAAGCCTTCGTCGAAGTACGCGCGGGCGCGGTCGGGCCGGCCCTGGGCGAGCGCGGTGCGGGCACGCAGCAGGGTCAGCCGGCCGTCCTCCCCGGGCCCTTCGACCGCGCCGGCTCCGGGCTGGGCCCCGGGCTGGGGCCCGTGCTGAGACTCGGAGCGAGCCTCGGCCGGGGGTTCGGGTGCGGCGAGCAGGGCGGCGGCGTCCTCGGGGCGGCCGGCGGCGAGCATCGCGGGCACCGCCTCCAGGAGCAGCGCGCGGTGGACGGCGCGTGCCGCGTCGCCGGTGAGGCCGCTGTCGCGCAGGCTCTCCCACGCCTCGGCGTAGCGGTCGGCGGCGCGCTGCGGCTCGTCCGCGTCGGTCTCCGCGACGGCCAGGGCGCGCAGCGCCCAGGGCGAGGGACGGGCGGCGGTGGAGCGTTCCCAACTGCGCACCGCCTGGGCGCGGTCGCCTGCGGCCCACTGCGCGATGCCGAGGTGGTAGTCGAGGAACCACTCGTTGCCCGGGTAGGTGTCCGCGGACTCCAGCAGGTCCCGCCAGGGCGCCGAGACCAGGGCGTGGCCGGGGAGGCCGTCGGCCGCGGGTCGCGGGAAGACGCCGGCGAGCAGCAGTTCCAGCCAGGGCTTCTGCTCCGCGCCGAGGGTGGTCGCGGGGAACGGCGTGCCCGGCAGGTGGTGCCGGCCCCGCTCGGCCTCCAGCGCGCCCCAGCCGGAGCCGGTGGCGAGCGTGTCCTTCGGCTCGTCGTCGGCGTGTGCGATCCAGGCGGTGTAGGCCTCCTCGACCGCCGTGCGCGGCAGCGCCGCCTCCAGCGCCTCGGCCGCGGCGGCGCGGGCGTCCGCCCAGTCGGCGCCGTGCACCCGGGCGGGGTCGGCGTGCAGCGGGCCGTACGCCTCCAGCCAGCTGAACGAGGAGTCCGCCGGCATCGGCAGGTGCTCCAACTGGGTGCGGGCCAGGCCCGCCTGGATCTCCAGGTAGCCGCCGGTGCCGGGCTCGGTGAGCCACTCCTGCCAGCGCCGGCCGCCGCGGCCGGTGCCCCACAGGAACAGCTTGCGGCCGCGCAGCACGTCGGTGGACGTCTGGACCAGGCCGCGGCCCTCGCCGTCCAGCGCGGTCACCCAGCGGCGCTCGCCGTCGGCGAGGTCGAAGAAGTAGTCGGCGGCGTGCTCGGCGCGGGTGGTGTAGCCGATGTCGACGCCGTCCGCGGGGTGCGGCATTGGCACCCGTTCCAGGGCGCGGGTGTAGTCGAAGCGGAACGCGCTGTCGGCGGGCGCCAGCACACGGGTGCCGGGCGCCTCGGGGACCGCGATGTTCGACCACCAGTAGGCGGGGACGGTGTGGTCGTGCGGGTTGCGCACCCGCACCCCGACGTACAGGAACCGCGAGTGCTCCGGCAGCCACATGTCGATCTGGAACGGCAGGTCCCGCAGCCGTTCCCACTCCCACAGCCGCAGCATCTCGCCGCCGTCCGGCGCGGCGACGCGGGCGGCGTGCAGCGGGCGGCAGGTGTAGGCGCTGTGGCCGGTCGCGCCGAGGTTCCACTCCACGCCGCCGGAGAACCACGCGTCGGCCAGCGCCAGGTTCGCCGGCTGGAACACCGGGTTGCGGTAGAGCAGTTCGCGCCCGGTCCCCTTGTCCACCAGGGAGTACAGCCGACCGCCGAGGCCGGGCAGCACGGTCGCCTCGACGAGGTCGTTCTCGATGACCAGCGCGTCGAGCGCGGCGGGGGCGCGGTCCCGTCCGTAGCCGTCGAGCAGCCGCACCGGCAGCAGCGTGCGCAGCGGGGCGTAGCCCAACTGCCGTGCCATGTCGGCCGGCAGCCGCGACCGGTCGCCGACGTCGACCCGGTGCAACTCGTCGAGCGGACGCAGCGCGGGCAGTGGGTTCTCCGCGCCGAGGGCTGCGGCGGGGATCGTCACCGCGGTACGTCGCACGGTCGTAGCCAAGGCCACCTCTTCTGGTCGTCCCGGTCGTTCACCCTGGTGGTGCACGTGCTCGGTGTCGCTTTGTCGCTTCACCGCCCCGTCTCGGGCGGCGCGGTCGCCGGTCGGCCGCCGACGACCATGGAACAGCTTTCCCGTCCCGGCCGCCAGGGGCTGTCGGTCCCCGCTGCTAGAACGGTCCCCATGACGACTTCGCACTATCCCTGGCCGGGGTTCGCGGACTGGCTGGAGCTGATCGAGGACCGCTCCGCCGTGCTCCGGTCGGCGGCTGCCGCGACCGTGCCGGGGGCGCGCGTCCCCGGCTGCCCCGACTGGACGGTGCCCGACCTGGTCGCGCACCTCGGCGGGGTGCAGCGCTTCTGGGCGGCGGCCGTGGCGGCCGGCCCCGCGCCCCGGCCGCCGAGGGACGACGCCGTCCCGGACCGGGAGCCCCCGGCCCCCGGCGGTCCGTCCGCGGCGGCCCACGGCGGCCCGCCGCCATCGGTGTCCCCCGGCGGTCCTGCCGGCCCGGGCGTCACCGACCGGCTGCTCGACTGGTCCGCGCGCTCCACCCGCGTGCTGCTGGACGCCCTGCGCGCGGCCGGTCCCGACGCCGGGTGCTGGACCTGGTGGGCGGGGTCGGGCAATCCGGCGACCTCCGGCAGCGTCGCCCGCCACCAGGTCCAGGAGGCCGCGGTGCACGCGCGGGACGCCCAGGAGGCGGCGGGCGCGCCCCTGCCCGTCCCGTCGGCCGTCGCGGTGGACGCGGTCGACGAGTTCCTGCACGTGGGGTTCGGCTCGATGGACGGCTGGCCGCACTCCCCCGCGCGCGTCGCGCTGGTCGCCGACGAGGGCGTGGCCTGGACCCTGCTCCTCGACGCCACCGGCGCTTCGGCGGTCCGCAGCGCCCCGGCCGGCCCGATGCCGCCGGCGGGCACGGCGGGTCCGGCGGGAGGCGTCCGGAGGCCGGCGCGACCTTCTCCGGTCCGGCGAGCGACCTGCTGCTGGCCCTCTACCGGCGGGTGCCCTGGGACGAGGGCGCCCTGCGCGTGGACGGGGACCGCGAGTTGGTACGGCAATTGGTGGTCTGGCCCCCGCTCGGCTGAGGACGTACCGTCCTGAGCAAGGGGTGATGCCCATGTCAGGTCGAGTGCTTCGTGCGGCCGGTGTGGTCTGCGGGGCGTTGGCGTTACTCGGTGGGTGCACGCTGGGCGCCCACTCACATCCGACACCCGCGTTACCGGCGCCGACCTCCGCTCCGCCACCGGTCGGCAGTATCGACCATCCCCGCCCGGTCGAGTGCGTCGACGGCACCGCGCTCGTCCCCGGCCACTCCGGGCCGCCTCCGCAGGGCGTCCCCGGCTGGCAGGGCCATCCGGACCCCTCCCAGCCCACCGCCTCCTCTCCTTCGCCGTCTTCTACGCCGTCCCCAGAACCGTCCTCGGCCGCACCGCCCGCCGCCGGCTCCTCCGGGTCCTCGGTCGCGTCCTCCCTCCTTTCCGGAGCCTCGCCGCGCGCCTCCGTCGTTTCTTCCAAAACGCCCACTTCCCCCGCCGGTTCGGGCGCCGGCGCCGCGGCCGGGACGGGTTCGGGGGACGTCACGGTCGGACCGCTCACCTGGCACGGTCTGCGCGACCTCGCGGCCGGCGACCAGCAGGCGCACGGCATCGTCAGTTCCGGCGGCTGGCACTACCGCGCCGGCCCCGACGTGGCCGGTGGGGCGGTCGTCACCGTCACCGTGGGCGCCGAGCAGCGCGCTCGCGCCGGGCTGGAGTTCGGCGGCGGCTACGGCAACACGCCCGCCCCGTCCGTCACCTTCCACAGCTGCCCCGGCTCGGTCACCTCCTTCTACGGCGGGTTCTTCGTCGCGGGGGACGGCCGGGCGTGCGTCCCGCTGGACATCCGGGTCGGCGACGGGCCGGTCCGACGCGTCGTGGTCTCCTTCTTCAACGGCCCCTGTCCTGCGTAGGCTGAAGACATGACCGAGCCCACGCCCGACCTCAGCGCTCCCGCCGCCGGAACCGACGAGCCCGGACACCCCACCGACCTGCTCGACCTCACCTCCGAGGCCTTCGACTTCGCCCGCGAGGGGGACGTCGAACGCCTCACCGCCCGCCTGGACGCAGGCGTCCCCCTCGGCGTCACCAACGACCGCGGCGACACCCTCCTGATGCTCGCCGCCTACCACGGCCACGCCTCCTGCGTGAAGGCGCTGCTGACTCGCGGCGCCGACCCGAACCAGATCAACGAGCGCGGCCAGTCCCCGCTCGCCGGGGCGGTGTTCAAAAGCGCGCAGGACGTGATCGACGCCCTGCTGGAGGGCGGCGCGGACCCCGCCGCCGGATCTCCGTCCGCGATCGACACGGCCGTGATGTTCGGCAAGACCGACCTGATCAAGCTCTTCGGGGCCGAGTGAGCGCCGGCTGAGCACGGTGCCGCGGGCGTCCCGGGGCCTCGTGTCTCCGTGTCCGCGGTCGCCGTACCCCTCCCGGTCCCGGGCCTCCATGCCTCCGGACGAGCCGGCACAGGTGTCGCCGGCGCGTCCCGGAGGTCAGCTCAGCGCCTCTGCGCGGGCGTTGAGGCGCTCGGCGCCGGCCCGGGTGAGGGAGCCGTACAACCGCAGCCGGGATATGCCGCCGTCGGGGAAGATGTCGATCCGCGCGTGAGTGGCGGGTATCGGGTTGACCAGGAAGCGGTGCACGCTGTCAGGTTGCAGCCGCACCCGGGGGACGATCTGGGTCCACTGGCCGCCGTCACCGTCACGCGTGGACAGCGAGGCCCAGCCTGCCGCGTTCCCCTTCAGGCAGGCGGTATCGATCTCGACCGCGCGGATCACTCCCTGCTCCACCAAGCGGTAGCGGATCCAGTCGTGCCCGTCGTCCCGTCGCCGCCGGGTCTCCCAGCCGTCGTCCATCTTCTGTGAGCGGCCGGGCAGGATGGTGTGCTCCGGCGGGGAGTAGAAGCGGTCGGAGGCGTCCTCCACCGCGCCGCCGTTCTCCAGCGCGACCAGGTCGAAGGTGCTTAGCTCGGTGAGCCAGCCGGGGTCGGGCACCACCTCGCCGTGCACCCGCAGGCGGGCGATGCCGCCGTCGGGATACTGGCGCAGCCGCAGGTGGGTGAAGCGGCGCTCGACGCCGACCGCGAAGGCGTTGCGGGCGTGACCGCCGATCGCGGTGCGCGGCACGAGCTGCGTCCACTCCACGTCGGGGTCCAGCAGGTCCTCGGGCGCGGCGGACAGCGAGTGGCTGGTCGCCTCGACCGACACCGCCTGCGGGTGGTTGCCGCGGAAGTGGGCGGTGTCGACCACGATGCCGCGCACGATTCCCGGGACCCCGAGGCGTACCAGCGCCCAGTCGTGGTCGTCGGCCTCCGGGTGCGGGACCGCGGCGGACGCGCCGCGCCGGCGGCGGGTCTCCCAGCCGTCCATGACCTTGCCCTTGTGCCCGAAGTGTTCCGGGTCGAAGACCGCGGGGCCCGGCAGCAGCAGATTCTCCCGCTCGGCGAAGAACTCGTCGTTCGCCGCTGTCACCGCGGCGCCCAGCCGCCGGTCGGCCAGATCGGGCAGCCCGGCGAAGGGCAGCTCCGCGCTGCGGTAGTCGGCGTACGGATCGCCGCCCGCGTACGGCCCGGCGGCACCGGTGAAGTGTGTCAGCGCGGTGCAGCCCGCCGGGCCTCCCCGCCGGCCCCACGCTCGCCGTCACCCCACGCAGCGTCGTCTTGCGCGCCCCGCGCTTCGTCATCTCCCGCAGCCGCGCCCCGCGCACCGCCGTCTTGCGCGCCCGCGCCCCGCGCATCGTCGTCTCGAACGTCGTCTCGTCTCATGCCCCCACTCTCACCCCCGCCCTTCCTTCACGTCCATCGAAACTTACTGAAGAAATCGTTCAGCTGCGCTGCACGGTCGGGTCCAGCTCGGCCGCTTCCCGGAGCGCCGCCATCGTGCGGCGCAGCAGCGGGGCGTCCTCGGCGCCGCCGCGCACCGCGCCCACGATGCGCCGTCGCGGCCGGTCCGACTCCAGCGGCCGGACGGCGACCTCGCGGCGCAGTCCGCCGGACGTCGCCATCCGCGGCACCAGGGCGACGCCCATGCCGGCCGCGACCATGGAGAAGATCGCCGGCCAGTCGGCGGCCGCGTGCGCCTGCTCGGGCACGAATCCGGCGTCCGCGCAGACCGCGAGGGTGATGTCGCGCCAGGGCCCGCGACTGCCGAAGATCCACGGCTCCTCGGCCAGCCGGGCCAGCCGCAGCCCCGGCGCGTCGGCCATCGGGTGGCCGGGCGGCAGCGCGACGTCCAGCGGGTCGGCGAGCAGCGGGAACAGCACGAACCGCGGGTCGCGGGCGGTCGGCGCGTCGACCGCGAGGGACACCGCGACGTCCACCTCGCCGGCCGCCAGGTCCTCGTAGACCTCGGCCGCCTCGGTCTCGCGCACCGACAGCGTGATCCCGGGGGCCGAGCGACGCAGCAGCTCCGCCGCCGGGACGACCAGGCGCGCGATCGCGGTGGCGATCGTGCCGACCCTGACCAGGCCGGCGTCACCGCGCGCGTAACCGTCGAGTTCGGCGCCGGCGCGTTCCAGTTGGGCGAAGACGACCTCGGCGTGGCGCAGCAGGACATGGGCAGCGCCGGTCAGCCGCACGCCGCGCCCGCGCGCCTCGATCATCGGCGTGCCGGCCTGCTTGGACAAGGCCGCGAGCTGCTGGGACACCGCGGAGGGCGTCATGCGCAGGGCCGCCGCGGCCGCGGTCACCGTGCCGGTCTCCTGGAGCGCGCGCAGGATCTGGAGCTTTCTGAGGTCCCACTCCTTCATACAGCCAGGCTAAACGTTCTCACGCCGACCGTGCGGCGCGCCTCACCGATCCCCGCGAGGCCGGCAGCCGAAGACCAGGAGCCGAAAGCCAGGAACCGGAGGCCCGGAGACCAGAGGCCCGGAGACCAGAGGCCCGGAGAGCAGAAGACGCGGAGACCGCGCGGCCGCGACCGCGGTCACGCCCGGTCGAACCTCCCGTGGCGGCCCTCGCCCGCGGCGAACCGGGCGGCGCCCGAACGGGCTTCGCTGAGCGAGACCAGGCCGTGGCCGAACTCGACGGCCAGCGCGGCCTGTTCGTCCAGCCCCTCCTGTTCCAGCGCGGCGAGGCGGTCGTGGCGCAGGCAGGTCTGGGGGAACGCGGCGATGCGCGCCGCCAGTTCCTCGGCCGCGGCGCGGGCGCCGCCGGCGGGGACGACGCGGTCCACCAGACCGATGGCCAGGGCCTCCTCCGCGCCGACCGGGCGGCCGGTGAGGATCAGGTCCATCGCGCGGCCGGCGCCGATCAGCCGGGGCAGCCGGACCGTGCCGCCGTCGATCAGCGGCACGCCCCAGCGGCGGCAGAACACGCCGAGCACCGCGTCCTCCTCCATCACCCGCAGGTCGCACCAGATCGCCAACTCCAGGCCGCCGGCCACCGCGTGGCCGCTGATCGCGGCGACGACGGGCTTGCGCAGCCGCATCCGGGTCGGCCCCATCGGCCCGTCACCGGTCGCCGCGACCCGGTTGGCGCGCTCGGAGCCGAACGCCTTGAGGTCCGCGCCCGCGCAGAAGCCGCCGCCCTCGCCCCAGAGCACCGCGACCGACGCGGCCGGATCGGCGTCGAACTCCCGGAAGGCGTCCGCGAGCAGGGCCGCGGTGGGGCCGTCCACGGCGTTGCGGGCGGCGGGCCGGGACAGCACGACAGTGTGCACGGCGCCGGCGCGCTCGGTGCGTACGGGAGGAGCGGAGCGGGCGGCGGGGGCACCCGAAGTCGAAGGGACGGGAGGGGTGGTCTCGGCGTCGTCCATCCGCCGATTGTGCGGCGCGCCGACCGCCGGGGGCCACAGCGCGGTACGCCGTACGAGGCGCGAGGAAAGTCCGGATGCGGAGGTGACAGGAGGAATGCAGGTCGTGTTACGTGTCATGTCTCCGTCGATTCATGCGCGGACGTCACCGTCCTGGCGGAGAGCCATCCCCCACAGGAGGACACGTTGAACGGTCTGTTGACCCCTCGGTTCCCCCGCCGCTCCCGCAGCGCCTCGGGCGTCGCCGGCGGCACGAGCGACTCCGGACGCTCGCGCACGGCGGCGCGCACCGCGCTGCTCGGCGCCCTCGCCGCCTGCCTGGCGTTCACCGTCGCCGGGCCGGGGAGCGCGGCCTCCGCGGCCGACGGCGACAGCCTGCCGCTGTCCGGAGCCACCACCTCCGGTCTGCACAACACCTATGACCCGTCCGCGTTCAGCTATCTCGCGCAGGGGCTCGACACCGGCACGTCGATGATCGAACTCGACGTCTGGGACGACTTCTTCACCTCGGAGTGGAAGGTCAGCCACTCCAGCCTGACCAGCAACGGCAACAACTGCGTCAACGCCTCCTCGCCCGCCGACCTCTACACCGGCGGCGCCAACAAGGACCTGGAGAGCTGCCTGGACGACGTCCGGGTCTGGCTCAGCGCGCACCCGGGCCACGGGCCGCTCTACATCAAGCTGGAGATGAAGGCGGGCTTCCAGGCGAACTTCGGGATGAGCCCGGCCAAGCTCGACCAGTCCATCAGCGCCCATCTGGGCAACCTCGTCTTCAAGCCGAACGACCTGCTGAACAAGCCCGGCGGCGGACAGTACGCGACCCTCGACGACGCCGCGAAGGCGGGCAACTGGCCGACCAGGCAGCAGTTGGCCGGCAAGGTGATCCTGGAGGTCATCCCCGGCACGGTCGAGGAGGGCAACCCGACCGACTCGCTGTGGACGGACCAGGAGTACGCCGGCTACCTGCGGGACCTGCACAGCCAGGGCAGGACCGCGCAGGCGAACATCTTCCCGTCGGTGCACAACGCCCAGGCGGGCGACCCGCGTTCGCGCTACTCCGACACCTCGCTGCGGCCGTGGTTCGTGGCCTTCGACGGCGACGCGTCGGCGTACCTGAACGGCAGCATCGACACGAGCTGGTACGACACCAACCACTACCTGCTGTTCATGACCGACTCGCAGAACGTGCCGCCCGCGCTGGACGACACCAACCCGTCGGCGTCCGACGCGCAGGCGCGCGTCGCCCAACTGGCCGCCGCGCACGCCACGGTGGCGTCCAACGACTGGCGGACGCTGCCGCAGGTGCAGTCGCTGGTCCTGCCGCGCGGCTGAGCCCGCCGCCCGCTCCGTACCGCCCGGCCCCCGTCGCGCGCGCCCGACCGCGGTGCGTGCGGCGGGGGTCGGCCGTCGGACCGTACGCGTCGCCGGACCGGCACGGACACGGCACGGACACGGCACGGACCGGTCGTCAGGTCGTCACGTCGCGGAGCGGCGCCGTCAGACCGCGAGCGACGCGTGGTCGCCCATCACGATCACCGGGTGGTCGGCGGGCCGCAGCGTGCGCAGCAGCTCCACCATGTGCGCGGCGGCGATGCTGACGCAGCCGTGGGTCGGTCCGCCGTGGTCGACGTGCACCCAGATGCCGCCGCCGCGGCTGGGCCCGAGCGGCTGGGTGCCGTCGAGCGGGGAGTGGCCGGGGACGCGGTTGTAGTCGATGGCGATGACGTAGTCGAACGCCTCGTCCAGCGGCTCGCCGTCGAAACCGACGCCTCCGGCGCGGAACTTGGAGGAGTGGTGGTACGGCAGGTGCGAGCCGGGGTCCGCGTCGAAGCCGCCCGCGTCGCTGAGCGTGTAGACGCCGATCGGGCTGTGCAGGTCGCCCGCGTGGTGGGCGTCGGTCCACCCGTGCAGAGCGTTGTGCGCCGGCCAGGACGTGCCGGCCTTCCAGTGGCCGTCGGCGGTGCGCGACCAGAGGGTCACCACGGACCGCGAGGAGTCCTTGCCCGCGCCCGACGCCACCAGCACCTGGGTGGTGGCCGCCGGGATCTTCGCACGCGTCCTGGGGCCGAGGCCGGGGATCGCGCGGGGCAGCGGGTCCTTCAGCGCCGAGGCGCCGGAGCGCGCGGTGGGGGCGCCGGTGACCTCGGCGCGGGCGGCGGCGTGCTTGGCGTCGTCGGCGACGGCCGTGCCGCCGCCGGGCCGGTCCAGCAGGACGTAGCCGGCGCCGATGACGGCGAGGCCGGCTGCGCCCGCGGCCGCGGCGTACATCGCCTTGCGGAGGGCACGGCGGCGGCGCCGGTGGCGTCGCCGGCCACGGCTCGGGTCGGTCTGGCGCTGCGGAAGCGTCTCGGGAGGAGCGGCAGTCATCGCGTCGATACTCGCAAACCTCGGCCCGAAGTGCCGCACCCGACCCCCGAATACGCCCGATTCGCCCCAGAGGTCACGTTCATGACGGGGCCGTACGGGTGAGTTCGCGGGGGCCGTACGGCGGCGCGCGGGGAGCCGCGGCCCAGCCGTAGCCGACCGCCGCCGCCTGGCCGCGCCTGCGGGTGTCGGCCAGGCGCGCCGGTCATCTCCCCGCTGCCGCCGCCTCGTCGAGCAGCGCGGCCGTCAGGGCCTCCGGACGGCTGAGGGCGCGCAGATGGCCGCCGGGCAGTTCCTCGACGGCCAGGCCGAGCCGTTCGCGCACCACCCGGCGCTCGAACTCCAGCGGGAAGAACCGGTCGTCCACGCCCTGGAGGAAACGCGTCGGCACGTCCGGCCACGCGGCGGCGGGGAAGGGCTGAGCGAAGACCCCGGACGGCGGGCCGCCGGGCGGCGCCCGCTACGGTGTCGTGCCGAAGGTGATCCGGTAGCCCGCCTCGCCCTTGCTGGTGAAGGTGCTCGTGGCGTCGTCGTCGGCGTAGGAGTACGCGAACGGCTCGGCCTTCTTGAACACCGCCGCGTAGTCGACGGGCCGCTGGTCGGGGCGGCAGCGTGAGCGGTCGGCCCACTGGCCGCGGCAGCAGTACTGGTCGGTGTCGAAGACCGCGCAGGCCGAGCCGCAGCCGATCGTCCGGCCGCCGGCGGTGACGCGCAGTGCGGCCGGGCAGGAGACGGCGCGGGTGCAGCCGGCCGCCGAGCAGCCGTCGGCGGAGATCGGGTCCTTGGTCGTACCGCCGACGAGGTTGATGTACATCGGGACGTTGGCGCCGTCGACCAGGCTGACGTCGTAGAAGTCCAGGCCGTCCCAGGCGTTGAGGTTGAACTCCGCCAAGGTGGCGGGGATCGCGCCGTAGCCGCGGCACTGGAAGAGCCCGCCGCAGTCGCCGGTCTCGCAGTGGCCGCGGCCCGCGGTGTCGAAGACACAGCCGGTGCGGGCCCAGAAGCGGCCGTTCCAGTGGTCGGGGACGCGCACGGTCAGGGTGCGGCCGGGCGGCAGCACCCAGCCGGTGGTGGCGAGCGCGGGCCGCGCGGTCTGCTCGCCCGAGGCCGGCCAGATCGTCCGGTCGGTGCGGTTGACGAGGGTGAACAGGCGGGTGCCGGCGCTCGATCGCGACGCCGCCGCGTCCCCCGCGCCGGAGGCCGCGGGGTGCGCGCCCGCACCGGGCCTCGCCGCGGACGGGGTGGTGCGGGTCGGCCCGGCGCCTGCGGGAGTGCCGACCCCCGCCGCGCCCGGGGGCGGCGGCGCCGTCCCCGCCCCGGTACGCGTGCCGTCCGGGCCGCCGACGGTCGCCCCGGCGCCGTTCGGAGCGCTGCCGCCGGCCGTACCCGTGCCGCCGGCGGTGAGGACGGCCGCCGGCGAACTCCCGCCGGCCGCCGTGCCGTCGGCCGTGTCGGCCGTGTCGGGGTGGCGGCCGGAGACCGCGTACATGGCCAGGCACAGGCCGGCCACCGCGATGACGGCGGTGACCAGCGCCCGGCCGGACCTCCTGTGCCGGCCCTGGCCCTCGACCCGGCCCGCGTCCTGCCCATGGCTCTGCGTCCCATGCACCGGAGACGGGCGCGGGTCCCGGGCGATAACGGAAATCGTCCGGGCCCGCGACCGGGCCTCCCGGCCGGCATCCGGCCCGGCACTCGGGCCGACGTCAAGGCCGACGTCCGGGCCCACCTCCGTGCCGACGTCCAAGCCGACGTCAGGCCCACGTCCAGCCGACGTCCAGCCGACATCAAAACGGGCCGCGTCCGGTCCTGCGCACCGGACGCGCACGCCCCCTACGCGTACACGGCCGCCAGCCAGCCCGACAGTTGCTTGGTCAGCGCCTCCGCGTCCGCGCCCGGTGCGAAGTCGTGGACCGCCACGCCGACGCTCGCGCCGAAGTGGTTGCGGCCGAAGAAGCGGTACATCGCGTCCGGGGTGCGCAGCCCGATGAAGTACGGGGTGCGGTAGTCCAGCACCGCGTCCGCCGGGCCGCCGGGCAGCGCGGCCCGCAGGGTGTCGCCGAGCGCCGGGCCGAAGGCGTCCGGGCCGCCCGTGGGAAGGCCGAGGGCGCGCGCCGCGGTCTCCAGGGCGTCGGGGGTGCGCGCCCCGGGACCCGCGGCGTCGGCGGTGGCCCAGACCGCGGCCCGCTTTTGGAAGTGGCGCAGGTACTGCCGGAGGGTGTGCAGGTAGAAGTCGGTGTGCCTGTTCGCGCCGTCGTACTGGTTGTCCCAGTCGTCGACGAAGATCCCGCTGTGCACGTAGCGCACCCATGAACCGCCGTCCTCGCGCGGCTCGACGAGGTGGTCGAGCTGGTTGAAGGTCTGCTGCGGCACCCCGGCGGGGCTCTCGGAGCGCGCGGTGAGCCGGTGCGGCGGCTGCCACGCGGTGATCGTGCCGCCGAAGGGGGCCGCGCCGCCCTCCCGGGGCTCGTACTCCATCGGCCACAGCCAGCCCGCGGTGCCGGTGGTGATCGCCTCCCACACCTGTTCGGGGCTCTGCTCGACCGCGAACTCGCGCACGATCTCGAACCCGTTGGGGCTCGCGGGGCTCATGTCGCCCCGCGACTCCCCCGACACGTCGGGCCTCTCGGACTGCTCAGGCATCGCTGCCGTCCTCTCCTGTGCCGGATTCCGGCAACTCCTCGGTGGTGCGGGCCTCGCGCGGCCCCGGCCGGACGCTCGGGTGCAGGGCGACGACGACGCGGTGCGGTCGGCCGCCCTCGGCGTCCGGGTCGTGGTACTTGGCCACCAGCGCGCTCACGCCGCGCGTCAA
The DNA here is from genome assembly GCF_035825295.1 of Actinacidiphila sp. DG2A-62. NCBI lineage: Bacteria > Bacillati > Actinomycetota > Actinomycetes > Kitasatosporales > Streptomycetaceae > Actinacidiphila > Actinacidiphila sp. DG2A-62. Next base: position 7,275,423 of record NZ_JAYMGI010000002.1, on the reverse strand, counting down.
CTCCTCGACGAACGCCGCCCGCTGGGCCGCCGACGCGAACCGCACCTCGCCGTCCAGCGCGTACGTGGCCAGCCGCCGTCCGGCCCGGTCGGCGCCGGTGATGAGCGACCCGACGTCGCGGACCAGCCGCGCGGCGACCGCGAGCAGCCAGCGCGCGGACAGCTGGTCCCGGAACCGCGCCGGGTCCGGCTGGACCGCGCCCAGCGCCGTCGGCGAGATGACGTACGACGCCGCGGTGGCCCGCATCAGCCGCTCGGTGACGTTCCCCTTGCGGCGCTCGCCCGCCAGCTCGACCAGGCCGTGCCGCTCCAGCGCCCGCAGGTGGTAGTTGACCTTCTGCCGCGGCAGGTCCACCCGTGCGGCCAGCATCGCCGCCGAGGCCGGCCCGGCGGCCAGCTCGGCGAGCAGCCTGGCCCGTATCGGGTCCAGCGACACGGCGGCCGCCTCGGCGTCCTCGATCACGCTCACGTCCAGCATGGGTCCACCGTCTCACCGAAAATTTTTTTTGTCCAGAGCAATATGATTGTCGGCCGAGCGGGGTGCGCCGGGCGCAGGGGCCGAGGACAGGTGGGGCGGGCCGGCGAGGCATGGACGAGTCGGCTCGGATGCACGCGGACCGGCGCGTGCCGACACGGACCGGCGCAGGTCAGCGCGGACCGGCACGGACCACCTCGGGTGGGCCGGGTCGACGCGCGTGGACAGCGCTCGACCGTGGGTCCGACGAGCTGATTGTCAGGTGATCGTGATATGTACTGGCGTCTGGGGAGTGTCACGCAAGGGGGATGGCCGGATGCCGTTGATCCGCCGCCGTACTGATGGGGAGTCGACCAGGCCGGTGTGGCCGAGACGGCCGCGCGCCGCGCTCGCACGGGTGGACCTGAGCTTCGGGGACCCGCGGCTGGCCGCGCTGCGGGAGGCCGCCGCGGCCGGGCGCTGGCCGGAGATCCGCGCGCTGCTCGACGGCGCCGTGCACAGCGGCGACTGCGAGGAGCTGACCTGGCTGGTCGAGGGGCTGATGATGGTCGCCGGCAGCGAGCGGTGGCTGGGCGAGGTGACCCGCGCGGAGCCGCACGACCCGCTGGCGCTGCTGGTGTCCGGCGCCCGGCACGTCGAGTGGGCCTGGGAGGCCAGGACCCGGCAGCGGGCCCAGAACGTCTCACGGGAGCAGTTCGAGGTCTTCCACGCCCGGCTGCGCACCGCGGAGGACCTGCTCTACGAGGTCGCGGAGGCCGTCCCCGAGTGGGTGGCGCCGTGGTACTTCCTGCAGATCAGCGGGCGCGGGCTCCAGGTCGGTCCGCAGGTCGCGGCGCGCAGGTTCGAGGCGTCGGTGCGCCGCTGCCCCGCTCATCTGGCCGCGCACCGGCAGCACTTGCAGCAGATCTGCCGCAAGTGGGGCGGCTCGCACGAGGAGATGCACGCCTTCGCGCGGGAGGCGATGCTGGCCGTGCCGCCGGGCGGCACGCTGGGCGAACTCGTCGCGGTGGCGCACCTGGAGCACTGGCTGGATCTCCAGGACGACAGCGCGGACATGGACGGTGGCCGGGGCACGGAGTACCTGCGCGGGGCCGATGTGATCGTGTCGCTGTACGAGGCGGCCGAGCGCTCGGTGCACCACCCCGACTACCCGCGGCGGCGCGACTGGACGCGTGGCTTCAACACCTTCGCGATGGCGTTCGCGCTCGCCGGTGAGCGCGAGGCGGCGGCGGACCTGTTCCGCGTGCTGGACGGCAGCGTGACGGAGTTCCCGTGGATGTACCTGGACGGACGCGACCCGGCCGCGCCGTTCCGCGGGTGGCGCGTCCTGGTCGGAGCCTGACCCGGCAACCGTCCCCGCGCCCGTCCGCGTCCCCCTCGACGCACCGCCGGCCACACCCCGCGCCTCCCGCTCCCCACGGCGGCACCCCACCACCCGACCGGCACCACCCGACCGGCACCACCCGACCGGCACCGCCCGACATCCCCGCACCGCCCCCGCACCGCCCGGCAGCACCGCACGGCCACGAACCGAAAGAGCAGATCTGGTGTCAGACGCCCCCGCCACCCACAGTTTCCAGGTCGACCTGCGCGGCCTCGTCGATCTGCTTTCGCACCATCTGTACTCCAGCCCACGGGTGTACCTGCGCGAGCTGCTGCAGAACGCGGTGGACGCGATCACCGCGCGGCAGGCGCTGGACCCGGCCGCGCCCGCGCGGATCACGGTCCGGGCCGGCGACGGGCGGCTGACGGTCACCGACAGCGGCGTCGGACTGACCGAGGCGGACGTGCACCGCTTCCTGGCCACCATCGGCCGCAGCTCCAAGCGCGACGCGGACGGCGGGCTGGACGGCGACCGGCTGGCGTCGGCCAGGACCGACTTCATCGGGCAGTTCGGCATCGGTCTGCTCGCGTGCTTCGTCGTCGCCGACGAGATCACCGTCACCACCCGCTCCGCGGCCGACCCGAAGGCCCCGGCGGTGCAGTGGCGCGGCGGCTCCGACGGCCGCTACGCGATCCGTACCCTGCCGGCCGGGGAGGTCGCCGAGTTCGGGACCACGGTGGCGCTGACGCCGCGCGCGGACGCCGCGGAGTGGACCGCGCCGGACCGGGTGGTCGCGCTGGCCCGGCACTACGGCAGCCTGCTGCGGCACGAGGTCACGGTCGAGGACGACCGCGGCGGGAGCGTGCGGATCAACGAGACGCCGGCGCCGTGGGAGGTGCGGCACGGCTCGCCGCAGGCCCGGCGCGAGGCGCTGGCCGAACACTGCCGCAGGACCTTCGACTTCACCCCGCTGGACACCATCGACCTGGACCTGCCGCTGGTGGGGCTGCGCGGCGTGGCGTACGTGCTGCCGACGTCGGTGCACCCGTCCCGGCAGGCCGGTCACCGGGTGCATCTGAAGGGCATGCTGCTGTCCGACCAGGCGCCCGAACTCCTGCCGGACTGGGCGTTCTTCGTGCGCTGCGTGGTCGACGCGGACAGCTTGCGGCCGACCGCCTCGCGCGAGGCGCTGTACGAGGACGAGACGCTCGCGGCGATCCGGGAGGCGCTGGGCGCGCGCATCCGCGACTGGCTGACCGGTCTGTCGGCCAGCGACCCGGCGCTGCTGCACCGTTTCATCGCCGTGCACCACCTGGCGGTCAAGGCGCTGGCCCGCTACGACGACGAACTGCTGCGACTGCTGCTGCCCTGGCTGCCGTTCGAGACCACCGACGGGCAGGTGACGCTCGACGAGTTCACCCGCACGCACCCGGTGGTGCTGGTCACGCAGACCGTCGAGGAGTTCCGGCAGGTCGCGCCGATCGCCGGGGCGGCCGGCCTCGGGGTGGTCAACGGCGGCTACGCCTACGACCGCGACCTGGTGCACCGGCTGCCGGAGATCCGCCCGGGCTGCACGGTCACCGATCTGGACCCCGCGACGGTCACCGCGCACCTGGACGCGGTGGACCCGGGCGCGGAGCTGTCCGCCGCGGCGTTCCTGCACATCGCGCGCGAGGTGGTGGGCGAGTTCGACTGCGACGTGGTGCTGCGCAGCTTCCACCCGGTGAGCGCGCCGGCCCTGCTGCTGGACAACCGGGAGGCGCGGCACGAGCGCGCGCGCAGCGAACTGGCCGCGTCCTCCGACGGGTTGTGGGCGGACATCCTGGGCAGCCTGCGCGGACAGGCGCCGCGGGCGCAGTTGGTGCTCAACCACCTCAACCCGCTGGTGCGCAGGGCCGCTTCGATCGGCGAGCGGGAGCTCGCGGTCACCGCGGTCGAGGCGCTCTACGGGCAGGCGCTGCTGATGACCAGGAGGCCGCTGCGGGCCTCGGAGAGCGCGCTGCTCAACCGCGCGTTCATCGGGCTGCTGGACCACGCGATGCACGAGTCGCCGGCGCGGGACGGCGCGGCGCGGGGAGGACCGGGACAGGACGCACCGGGACAGGACGCACCGGGACAGGGCGGCCGGGCTCCCGGCGGTCCCGGGCAGGGCGGGACCACGTACGGCGGCGGGCAGGAGGAGGGCAAGTGACCGTTGCCGCGGAGGACACCCCGGACGCCGTGTTCGCGGCGCTGCGCGAGAACAACGACCGCCCCTACGGCCGGGCGCGGACCGTACGGGCCGAGGAACTGGTCGCCGCCGCCGAGCAGTTCGACGACAAGGGCGCCCTGGTCACCGCGCTGTTCGAGCTGATGTCCGCGTACACCTACGGCGGCGAGCAGCGGAAGTCGCCGGTGGCGTTCGCGCGGATCATGAAGATGTGGGACGAGCGTCCCGAGGACTTCAGCGAGTGGGAGGAGCACCAGCTCTACTGGCGCTTCAAGTGGGTGACCACCGCGCTGCTGCAGCTGCCCGAGATGCCGCTGGCCGCGATCGAGCGCTGGACCGGCGAGATGCGCGAGCGGTACGCCGCGGCCGGGCACGGCATGCAGCCGGTGTACGCGATGCGCTATCTGGTGGCCCGGCACACGGGCACGGCGACGGACGAGGCGTACGACCTGTGGACGACCCGTCCGCGCACCGACCTCAGCGACTGCGAGGCGTGCGAGACCCGGCTGCGGGCCCGCCACCACGAGGCGTCGGGCGACGACGAGCGGGCGCTGCGCGAGTGGCGGCCGGTGCTGGAGGGCGGCCAGAGCTGCCTGGAGGAGCCGTACGTCAGCATGGCCTACGCGCTGCTGCCGCTGGTGCGCACCGGCCGTACGGACGAGGCGCGTTCGCACCACCTGGCCGGCTACCGCTTCGCCCGCGGCAAGCCGGACATGGCCGAGGCGATCGGCCTGCACCTGGAGTTCTGCGCGCTGACCCGCAACGAGGGCCGCGGGCTGGAGATCCTGGCGGAGAACCGGGCGATGTTCGAGGCCACCGGCACACCGCTGGACCTGCTGGGGTTCCTGACCGGTGTGGAGGTGCTGCTGGCCCGGCTGGCCGGCCAGGGGCACGGCACGCTGGCGGTCTCGGGGCCGCCCGGCCGTTCCTGGACGGTGGACGCGCTGCTCGCCCACGTCCATGCCGAGGGCGCCCGGCTGGCCGCCGCGTTCGACGCGCGCAACGGCAGCGACGCGGTCGGCGCGCGACGGCTGGCCCGACTGGCCCGCATGCCGCTGCTGGTCGCGCCGCTGGCCCTGGGCGTACGGGCCGCGGGGCCCGCGCTGCCCGCACCCGCGCCGGCGCCCGGGCCGGTCGGCGCCGCCGCCGAACCCGCCCCCGAGGACTTCGGTGACCTGGTGCGCCGCGCCCGAGAGTTGTCCGCGATCGGCCGGCCCGACGCGGACGGACTGTGGGACCTGGTGGAGCGGCGGGCCGCCGAGCCCGGCCATGTCCACGACGAGGCGCTGGGCCCCGCGGAGCTGCTGGCCGCCGAACTCGCCGAGCGCCGCGCCTTCGCCGGCTTCGACCGCGACGACTGGGGCCCGGCGCGCGACACGATGCTGGAGGCGGCCGCCCGCTACGACGCCGCGGGGAACCCGGGCCGCGCGGCCTCGGCACGCGCCCGCGCGGCGACGGCGCTGGTGGCCGCGGCGCAGCAGACGGACGGCGCGGCGCACCGGGCGGACGCCGGGCCGGCGAGCCGGACACCGGTCGCACCGCCGAGGCCCGAGCCGAGCTGGCCGCCGAACTGCTGCTCGCCCAGCGGCTGTCGGAGACCGGGGCCATCGAGCCCGACCGGTATCTGGCGATCCTGCAGTGCGCCGCGATGGTCGCCCGCCACGACCTGGTGGACCTGCTGCCCGAGCCGCCGCGGGAGGCGGTCGACGCCTTCGAGACCGCGGTGGCGCGGCTGCTGGCCGAGGCGGAGCGCCTGGGCTCGCCGTCGCGCGCCTCCGCGGCCCGCCAGTACGCGGCCGAGGTCGCGGCCCGCACCGGCGAGTTCGAGGCGGCGACCGCCGAACTCGACCGCGCCCTGCAACTGGTGGAGGACGCGGGCCAGCCGTGGCGCACCCCGCGCCCGCTGGCGCTGCTCGCGCAGATCAAGGTGCAGAGCGGACACGCCGAGGAGGCGGTGCCGCTGGTCCACCAGGCGCTGGCGGCTGCCGCGCGCTGGCCGGACGCGTCGCTGTCCCTCGGCCCGTTCCACGCGCTGCTCGGCCACGCGTGCGCCCACTCCGGCGATCTCACCGGCGCCGTACGGCACTTGTCGGAGGCCGCGGACCGGCTGGACCGCGAGGACGCGCCCGCGCACGCCGCGCAGGTCAGGCTGGAGCTGGCGGACGTGCTGGCCGAGGACGGGCGGGCGGCGGACGCGGTGGCGGTCCTGGAGTCCGTGGTGCTCGGCGGCACCGCGGAGCTGGACCCGCGGCTGGCCGCGCAGATCAGGCTCAACCTCGCCCGCGGGCTCGCGTCCCTGGGCGAACAGCGCGCCGCCGCCGAGGAGTTCCTGCGGCTCGCGGACGAGGTGGCGCAGTGGACCGACGAGCAGTACACGCACACCCTCGTCGCCTGCGAGGCCGCCGCGGCGCTGGCCAAGGCGGGCCTGTGGGACGCGGCCCGCACCGCGTACGACCGGGCGGTGGCCGGCCACGCGAAGGCCCCGCGCCCGGCGCCGGTGCTCGGCATGATGCGGGAGTTCGCCCGGCAGACGATGGCCGCGCAGGAGGCCGACGGGCTCGCCGACGCACTCGGCTACCTCGCCCACGCCGACGAGGTGATCGCGGCGGCCGCGGACTCCCCCGATGTCGTCGTCTGGTACCAGCGCGGCGCCACCCGCTACCAGCGCTCCCGCTGCCACGCCTCCGCGCACGCGTACCAGGAGGCGCTCGCCGAGATGGAGCGGGCGATCAGCGCCTACGAGGACGGCGGGCCGGCTGGCGAGGAGCCCCGGGCGGAGGCGGTGCGCATCGCGGCGCTGCTGGAGGCCAACGCCCTCGGCGCCCCCGACGCCGCCCGCGCCCGCCTGACCGCGGCCGTCGCCCGCTGCGAGGCGGCCGGTCTCCCCCAGGCGGCCGCCGCCCTCGCCGCCACCCGGGAGTCCCTCGCGGCGCGGTGACACCGGGCCGGGCCGGCCGCCGGCGGCTGCCGAGGGTCCGGGATGGGACGCGGGCCCCTGGTGGTGGGCGCCACGCCCCCGGTCGGCGCGCGGCGGCAGGCTACGGCTGCGCGCCCCGCGTCATCTCGTCGACGAGGGCCTGGAGGCGGGCGTGGTGGGCGCCCTTCCAGTAGACGCGGGCGCAGTCGGCGCATTCGGCGAAGACGTCGTAGGTGGACCGGGTCCCGTCGTGGAGGCGGTCGCGGACGGCGGCCTTGTCGGCGCGGACGAGCCGTCCGTTGCAGGCGACGCAGCGGGTCCAGGGGGCCTGCGGCGGCGCGAACCGGCCGAGCACGTCGCGCAGTTGTTCCTCCGGCCGGTCGCTGTAGACGTAGCCGCCGGCCCACAGCTCACGGCGGCGCAGCAGGCCCCGGTCGCGGCTGAGCATCACGCGGCGCTCGCGGGCCGACCACGCGGCGAGCGCGGGATCGCCGACGTCCTCGTTGCTGTAGGCGGTGTCGACGCCGAGCAGGCGCAGCCGGCGGGCGAGCGTGCCGAGGTGGACGTCGAGCAGGAAGCGCAGCGGGGCGCCCGGCACCCGCTGCGGGCGGGTCACGGGGTGCACGGTCACGTCCTCGCCGTCGCGCGGGACGTGCGCGGGCTCGGCGTCGCGGCCGTCGACGGTGAGCCGGCCCACCTCGGTCAGCGGGACGCCCAGGGACTCCACGACGTGGCCCAGCGAGGACGTGCCGTCGGTGGCGAGTGCGTGTGCGCCGCCGCGGCGGGCGGCGGGGACGAAGACGTGCAACTCGGGGGCGATCGTGACGGTGATGCGCGGTCGGTCCACGCGGCCCAGCATGCCACCGTACGGCGGGGTGGCGCGCCCGTGTTTCGGGCGCACGCCCTCGTCGCAGGGCCTTTCCCGGGGCCCCTCGCACCATGCGCGCGGCGCGCGGACGGCGCTGCTCCTACACGTCGTACGCGACGGTCACCGGCGCGTGGTCGGACCAGCGCCTGTCGTGGGAGGGCGCGCGTTCCACGACCGCGCTGACCGCGGTCTTGGCCAGGTCGTGGGTGGCCACGTGGTAGTCGATGCGCCATCCGCTGTCGTTGTCGAACGCCTTGCCGCGGTAGGACCACCACGAGTAGGGGCCGTCGGCGCCGGGGTGCAGGGCGCGGACCACGTCGGTCCACGCGTCGGGGGCGAGGACGCCGGTCAGCCAGGCGCGCTCCTCGGGCAGGAAGCCGGCCGCCTTCTGGTTGGACCGCCAGTTCTTCAGGTCGGCCTGCTGGTGGGCGATGTTCCAGTCGCCGACGACCAGCGCGTGGCCGGCGTCCTCGCGGGCGCGGGCGCGCAGGGCGGTCAGATGGGTGTGGAAGACGTCCATGAAGCGGTACTTCTCGTCCTGGCGGGGCGTGCCGGCCTCGCCGGAGGGCAGGTAGAGGCTGCCGACGGTGACCGTGGTCCCGGCGTGCGGCAGGTCGATCTCCAGATAGCGGCCCGAGGCGTCGAACTCGGCCGCGCCGCAGCCGACCCGCACCGCGGTGGGCGCGCGGCGGCTCAGCACCGCGACCCCGGCCCGGCCCTTGGCGGCGGCCGGCGCCCAGTAGGCGTGCCAGCCGTCCGGGTCGCGCAGGCCGTCCGGCAGCTGGTCGGGCTCGGCGCGCACCTCCTGCAGGCACACGACGTCCGCGGCGGTGGACTCCAGCCAGGGCAGGAAGCCCTTCTTGGCGGCGGCGCGGATGCCGTTGACGTTGGCTGTCGTGACGGTGAGCATGCCTGGACCCTATCCGGCCGCCCTACGGGTCCCGCCGGGCGCCGGTCGGGCGCCGGGCCGGCCGCCGTACGGACGCCCGCCGACGCGTGTCCGCGCCGCCCCTCCGGGGACTGTCACCGCACACACGTACGATGGTGCGCGTGGAGATCAGAAAGACCCGTTTCGACGCCCCGGACGCCATGAAGCTCAACGACCTCGTGCAGGCGGAGTACGCCGAGCGGTACGGGGACGGCGACCTGACGGTGATGGACGCGGCGCACTTCGAGCCGCCGCGCGGCCTGTATCTGCTGGTGTACGACACCGACGGCACCCCGGTGGCCAGTGGCGGCTGGCGCGCGCAGGACGCCTCGCCCGAGGGGTTCCTGGACGGCGACGCGGAGATCAAGCGGATGTTCGTGATGCGCGAGGCGCGCGGCCGCGGCCTGGCCAGGGCGCTGCTGGCGGAGCTGGAGGCGAGCGCGACGGCCGCGGGCCGCACCCGCATGGTGCTGGAGACCGGCCTGAAGCAGCCGGAGGCCATCGCCCTCTACGAGTCGTCGGGATACACCCCGGTGCCCAAGTTCGGCTACTACCGGCACGACGAGCTGAGCGTGTGCATGGGCAAGCCGCTGAGCGGCTGAGCGCAACCGAGCGGTGCCGGGACCGAGCGACGCCCGGACCGCGCGGCGCCCGGACCGGCCACCGCCGGGCGCCGGGGCTCCCGGGGCGCCCACGGAAGACGGAAGCCGGAACCCGGCCGGCGCCCGGTCCGCGCCTTCAGGTGCACAGCTCCTCGTAGACCGCCATCACGCTGCGCGCCTGCTGTTCGACCTGGTCGGCGACCGGCACCCAGCGGGGGTGGTAGGCGCTCTCGTAGGCCGCGCACCACTGGTCGACCAGGTGCGTGACGGTCGGCACGGCGGCGATCCTGCGCAGCATGGCGGCGGCGCGCAGCGGGATGCGCTGCGCGTACACCTCGATGCTGGTGACGCGCGCGGTGGTCATCGGGGGCAGCGGCGCCGCGTCCGCCGGGCGCAGCGCGGGGTCCCACTCGGCACTCAGCTGCGGTCCTATGCCGACGAGTTCGCGGACGGTGCGCAGCATCGGACTGTCCGCGCCGATCAGGTCCGGGTCGATCTTCTCCAGCACCCGGGCCACGGTGGGCAGGTCGCGGCGCAGTGCCGCGCCCGCGGTGCGCAGCGCGTGGTCGGGGTCGGGGTGCGGGGTGGTGTCGGCGCTGCGGTCGCAGGCCCACATCGGGACCTCGACGACGGCGGTGACACCGTCGTAGCGCTGGGCGTGCGCCCAGGTGGAGTGGGCGCCGTCGCCGGCCTCGGAGGCGGGCGGCATCACATAGACCCCGGGGCCGGGGCTGGGCCACTGGAAGGCGTCGGACGAGCCGCTCTCCAGCGGTATGTCCAGCTCGGCTGCGGACTTGCCGATGCGCTCGGGGACCCCGGGCACGTCGCTGGTGAGCTGCACGAAGCTGCCGCCGACGTCGATGCCGTGCAGCGAGCACTGGAGCACCGGTCGCAGCTCGTCCAGCAGCGCGACCAGCGCGCGGGTCTCGGGCAGCGCCGCGCGGCCCGGGCCGCCGTCGTGCGGCAGCCACTCGGGCTGCTCGGCCGAGCACGGGCGGAAGAAGTGCTCGTAGTGGCCGCGCAGGGTGTAGGGGCCGGGCAGCCACGGCTCGTTGAGCGCGGCGCCGTCGGGATCGATGCACAGCAGGAAGCGCCAGGTGGTGCCGTCGTCGGCGCCGCGTTCGCGGTCCGCGGCGATCTGCTCGGCCAGCCGCAGCACCGTCGCACCGCCGACGGCCGCCTCGTTGGCGTGCGGGCCTGCCACCACCAGAACGTTCCGCGGACCCTGCCCGACCGACAGCATCAGCAGCGGACGTCCCGCGCGCGACCTGCCGACCGCCTCCAGACGGCAGATCCCGGGATACCTCACCGTCACCGAGCAGGCACCCTCTGTCACTTCGGCTGTCGTCGGATACTGCTCTCTCGTCACCGCAATCCCCCTGGGACGGCCGGCGTCGGGACCGGCCGTATTACGACATCGAGTAGTGGGTCCCGTTAGTAGGTCACGCACCGCATCGGGGTGTCAACGGTGCTACCAGGACCGATGCGGGCCTTTTGCGGAGGCTCGTCGTCCGCATCGCGCGCGTCCGCACCGGGTCCGAAGGCCGTACGGAGGACGGCCGAGGGCGGCGGCAGGCGTGCGGCGCAGCAGGAGTACGCCGCGGCGGATCTTACGGATCGGGGACGGCGGGCGGGACGAACGGCGGAAGCATGGTCACTGTCAGTGGCGGATGTCAGACTCGGGACCATGAACAGCGCACGCCTTCCCGTACCGCACGAGCCGGCCTGCCCCGCCGGCGGGTGCTGGTGGTCGATGACGACCCGACCGTCTCCGAGGTCGTCGCCGGATATCTCGACCGGGCCGGTTTCGCCGTGGACCGGGCCGCGGACGGGCCCTCCGCGGTGGCGCGCGCGGCGGCCACCCGCCCGGATCTGGTGGTGCTGGACCTGATGCTGCCGGGCATGGACGGCCTGGAGGTGTGCCGCCGGATCCGCGAGGACGGGCCGCTGCCGGTGGTGATGCTCACTGCGCGTGGCGACGAGGACGATCGCATCCTCGGCCTGGAGGTGGGTGCCGACGATTATGTGACCAAGCCGTTCAGCCCCCGTGAGCTGGTGCTGCGGGTGGAGTCGGTGCTGCGCAGGGCGGGCAGCCCGCCCGATCCGGGACCGTGGCTGCGCTCGGGCGCGCTCGCGCTGGACCCCGCGGCCCGCCGCGCGTTGCGGGACGGCCGGGAGCTGCCGCTGACGATCCGGGAGTTCGACCTGCTCGCCTTCTTCCTGCGGCACCCGGGACGTGTGGTGGGGCGCGAGGAGCTGATGCGGCGGGTGTGGGGCTGGGAGTTCGGCGACCTGTCGACGGTGACCGTCCATGTCCGCAGGCTGCGCGAGAAGATCGAGGACGACCCGGCCAGCCCCCGGCTGATCAGCACGGTCTGGGGCGTCGGCTACCGCTTCGACGCGGCGGACCCGCCGGACGCTGCGCCCGGCGAGTCGGCGGAGGCGGGCCCGGCGGACGCGGCGGACGCGGCGGGGAGACCGGCGGCGGGCCCCGGCCCGGGGGGCCGTGGAGGTGGACGCGATGCGTGATCTGCTGGTCATGGCGGCCTACGCCGCGCTGGGCGCGGTGGCGGCCGGGCTACTGGGCGCGCTGGTGCTGCGGCTGCTGCGGCACCGCTCGGTGGCGCTCTCGCTCGCGGTGGTCGCGGTGGTCACGGTCGCCGCGATGCTGGCCGGCACGCTGTCGGTGGCATGGGCGATGTTCCTGTCGGAACACGATCTGGGGGTGGTCACCACGGTGTGCGCGATGGCCGCGGTGGTCTCGCTGGCGGTCACGCTGATCCTCGGGCGGCGGGTGGTGGCCGGCAGCCGGGCGCTCACCGAGGCGACCAGGGCGCTGGGCGACGGCGCCGGGTTCGCCGCGCCGGACGCCGCGCCGACGGCGGAGCTCGCCGAACTGGGCAGGGAACTGGCGGCCACCAGCGCCAAGCTGGCGGCCTCGCGGGAGCGCGAGCGGGCGCTGGAGGCCTCCCGCCGCGAGCTGGTCGCCTGGATCTCGCACGACCTGCGCACCCCGCTGGCCGGGCTGCGGGCGATGACCGAGGCGCTGGAGGACGGCATCGCCGAGGACCCGGCCCGCTACCACCGGCAGATACGCACGGAGGTGGACCGGCTCAGCGGCATGGTCACCGACCTGTTCGAGCTCTCCCGCATCCAGGCCGGCGTGCTGCCGCTGTCCCCCACTCGGATGTCGGTGTACGACCTGGTAGGCGACGCGATCGCCGGCGCGGACCCGCTGGCCGCAGAGCACGGGGTGCGGCTGGTCGGGGACGGCGTGGAGCCGGTGCCGGTGGAGGTCGACGGCCGGGAGATGACCAGGGTGCTGGCCAACCTGCTGGCCAACGCGATCCACCGCACCCCCGCCGACGGCACGGTGGCAATCTCGGCCCGGCAGGACCCGGCCGCCGGGGCGGTGGTGCTCTCGGTCACCGACGGGTGCGGCGGCATACCCGCGGACGACCTGCCCCGGGTCTTCGACACCGGCTGGCGCGGCACCGGCGCGCGCACGCCGCCGGCCGGGGCGGGCCTGGGCCTCGCGATCGTGCGCGGCATCGTCGAGGCCCACCACGGCCGCGCCACCGTGCAGAACGTCCCCGGGGGCTGCCGCTTCGACGTCCTCCTCCCGGTCGCCCGGGCGCAGGGCTGAGCCGACGGCCGGCGGACCGGGCCCGGTGCGGCCGGGGTCAGACCAGTGCGGGGTCGGTCAGGGTGAGGGTGCCGGCGTCGGCGTCCAGGACGGCGGGGACGCCGAGCGGCAGGGTCAGCGTCGAGGGGCAGTGGCCGAAGCCGAACTCCTCGACGACGGGCACACCGAGGCCGCCGAGCCGGTCGAGGAAGAGTTCCCGCAGCTTGTCGTAGGGGCCGCAGTCCTGCCAGGAGCCGAGCAGGACGCCGGACACGCCGTCGAGCCAGCCGGAGCGGAGCAGTTGGGTGAGGATGCGGTCCAGCCGGTAGTCCTCCTCGCCGACGTCCTCCAGGGCGAGCAGCCCCCCGGCCGCGGAGCGGCGGGCCCACGGTGTGCCGAGGTCGGAGGCGAGCAGGCTGGCGCAGCCGCCGAGCAGCACGCCGGCGGCCCGCCCGGGCACCAGCGTCCGGGCCGTGGGCGGCGCGATCACCCGCGTCTCCTCCGGGGCGAAGAGGGTCGCGCGCAGGTGCTCCTGGGTGGCGGCGTCCTTGAGGAACGTCTCGGTGGCGCACATCGGGCCGTGCACGGTGGCGACGCCGAGCCGGACGGCGAACGCCTCGTGCAGCGCGGTGATGTCGCTGTAGCCGATCAGCGCCTTGGGCGGCCCGGAAGCGGACAGCGCCGCCCGCATGGCCAACCAGTCGAGGAGGTCCACCATGCGCTGCACCCCGTAGCCGCCGCGGGCGCAGAGCACCGCGGCGATGGTGGGGTCGCACCACATACGGGTCAGGTCGGCGGCGCGGTCGCGGTCGTCGCCGGCCAGGTAGCCGGACGGGTGGTCGTCCAGCAGGTGCGGGGCGACCACCGGTTCCAGGTCCCAGCCGCGCAGGATGTCCAGGCCTGCGTCGAGCCGTTCGCGCGGGATGGCGCCGCTGGGCGCGACGATCCCGATCCGGTCGCCGGCCCGCAGCCGCCGCGGCCGCTCCAGCGCGGCCACCGGCGCGGGCGGGCCAGCGGCCGGCTTCCCCGCTCCGGTCGCGCCCGGTCCCGCCGCGCTCACGTGGTCAGCTCCAGGCGCGGCACGCCCTGCGGTTCGAAGCCGAACACCTGGGCGTAGAGGGAGAGTTCGGCCTCCAGGCAGGCGACCATCGTGTCCAGCCGGCGGAAGCCGTGGCTCTCGCCCTCGAAGGCGAGGTAGGCGTGCGGGACGCCGCGGCCGGCCACCGCGGCGAGCAGCCGTTCGCACTGCACCGGCGGGCAGATCACGTCGTCCAGGCCCTGGAGCAGCAGGAAGGGCACGGTGATGCGGTCGGCGAGGTTGACCGGCGAGCGTTCGCGGTACCGCTCGGGCACCTCGTCCAGCGGTCCGATCAGCGACTCCAGGTACTGCGACTCGAAGTCGTGGGTCTCGCCGCCGGTCCTGGTCCAGGTGGTGAGGTCCAGGATGGGGTAGATGACCGTGCCGCAGGCGTAGGTGTCGCTGGTGGTGAGGGCGGCGGCGCTGGTCCAGCCGCCGGCGCTGCCGCCGCGCACGGCGAGCCGGGCCGGGTCGGCCGCGCCTTCGGCGACCAGGCCGCCGGCCACCGCCGCGCAGTCCTCGACGTCGACCACGCCCCACTGCTCGCGCAGCCGGTTGCGGTAGGCGCGGCCGTAGCCGGTGGACCCGCCGTAGTTCACCTCGGCGACGCCGATGCCACGCGAGGTGAAGTAGGCGATCTCCAGGTCGAGGACCATCGCGGCGCGGCTGGTGGGACCGCCGTGCGCCCACACCACGTAGGGCGCGGGGCCCTCGCCGGCGGCCTCGGGGTTGCGCGGCGGGTAGATGTGCGCGTGCACCTCTCGGCCGCCGGGCCCGGTGAAGACGCGGTCCACCGCCTCGGGGAGGTAGGCGGGGTCGACGGTGTCGTGGTGCACGGCGCCGATCGCCCGGGAGCGGCCGGTGGCGGTGTCGAGTTCGACGATCTCGTGGGCGGTGCGGGCGGAGGCGGCGACCCCGATGACCCGGTCGCCGGCCACCGCGAGGGTGGGGTTCCACTCCGTCCACGGGCCGGCGGCCTCGGTGAGTCCGCCGGTGGCCGGGTCGAGGACGGCGGGCCGCAGTGCGCCGACGCCGTGCAGGACGGCGACCAGGCCGCTGTCCAGCGGGCGGAACCAGCGCTGGCCGAGCTTCCACAGCGGCCCGGCGAACTCCTCCTCGCGCGGGCAGAGATTCTCCGCCGCGCCGGTGGCGGGGTCCACCCGGTGCACGTTCCACCAGCCGGTGCGGTCGGTGGCGGCCAGCAGCGAGCCGTCCGGCGCCCATTCGGCCTGGGCGACGGACTCCTCGGGGCCGCCGATCAGGGTGCGGGAGGGGCCGAGCCGTCCGTCGGGCCCGAGGTCGGCGATCAGCAGCTCGGTGCCGTCCCAGGGCATCAGGGGGTGGTCCCAGGCCAGCCAGACGGCCTGCCGGCCGTCCGGCGACAATCGCGGACCGGTGACGAACCGGTGGGCGGTCGCGGCCAGTTCGCGGACCGCGCCGCGGTCCTCCGCGGCCGAGCCGTCCAGCGGCACCGCGGCGGCGACGCGCCGGCAGTCGCTGGGGCCCTCTCCGGTGAACTCCTCCAGCACCGCCCAGACCTCGCCGCGCTCGGGGTGCAGCGCCAGGTCGGCCCAGCGCAGTCCGCCGCCGACCGCGGAGACGGGGCTGAGCGGCTGCGGCTGCTCGTCCGGCCGGTCCGGACGGAAGACGTAGAGCCGCTGGTCGAGGTGGTGGACGAAGACGATGAGCGGGGAGTCGTCGACGACCGCGCCGGCCCACGGGGTGCCGCCGTACTCGATGACGCGGCTGCGGACGTTCCACGGCGGGGGCAGCGGGCACTCCTCGGTGCCGTCGGGGCGGCGCCGGATCAGCGCGCGGCGGCCGGCCTCCGCGGGCCGGGGCGCGGTCCACCACACCTCGTCGCCGACCACGCCCACGTATTCGGGGCTGCCGTCGTGCGCGGCGGCGGTGGCCGCGTCGATCGGCGAGGGCCAGGCGCCGTAGGGGGTCACGGGCGGTGCGCCGGGCGTCATCGGACCGCCTCCCCCGCCGTGTCGCCGCCGGCGACATCCTGACGTGCAAGTCGCTCGGCGGTCTGGACCGCCTCCCCCGCCGTGTCGCCGCCGGCGGCCGCACGAGCCGCCGCAGCGCCGGGGCCGGCTGCCGCTCCGACCGCGACAGCCGCTGGGGCCGCCGCCGTGCCCGCTTCCTGTGCGGCGCTCTCCTCGCGTGCCTCAGCGCCGCGCAGGAAGCGGTCGAGGACCCGGACGCCGAAGTGCAGCGCGTCCACCGGGACGTGCTCGTCGACGCCGTGGAAGAGCGCCTGGTAGTCGAAGCCCCGCGGCAGCTTCAGCGGCGAGAAGCCGTAGCCGGTGATGCCCAGGCGGGAGAACTGCTTGGCGTCGGTGCCGCCGGACATGCAGTACGGCACCGCGTGCGCGCCCGGGTCGAAGTGCTCCAGCGCCTCGCGCATCGCGGCGAACGTCGCGGAGTCCACCGGCGCCTCCAGCGGCACCTCGCGGTGGTGGTACTCCCAGTCGACGTGCGGGCCGGTCAGCTCGTCGAGGGTGGCGGTGAACTCCTCCTGGCCGCCGGGCAGCACCCGGCCGTCGACGAAGGCGGTGGCCGAGCCGGGGATCACGTTCACCTTGTAGCCGGCGGAGAGCATGGTCGGGTTGGCGCTGTTGCGGACGGTGGGCCGGACGAAGGTGGCGGCCGGGCCGAGCTTGTCCATCAGCGCGTCCACGTCGGCCAGGGCCTGCGGGCCGGCGTCGACGCCGTGCAGCGCGGCGAGTTCGGTGAGCGCCGCGCGGACCGTGGCGGTCAGCCGGACCGGCCAGCGGTGCTCGCCGATCCGGGCGACGGCCGCGGCCAGGTGCGCGACCGCGTTGTCGTGGTTGACCTTGGAGCCGTGGCCCGCCCTGCCCTTGGCGGTCAGCTTCAGCCAGGCGGTGCCGCGCTCGCCCGCGGCGACCGGGTAGATCCGCAGGGTGTCGCTCGCGTGGAAGGTGTAGGCGCCGGACTCGCTGATGCCCTCGGTGCAGCCCTCGAAGAGGGCCGCGTGCTCGGCGACGAGGAAGCCGGAGCCGTAGGCGGCGCTGTCCTCCTCGTCGGCGGTGAAGGCGAGCACGATGTCGCGGGCCGGACGGCGGCCGGAGCGGGCCCAGGCGCGCACGGTCGCCAGGATCATCGCGTCCATGTTCTTCATGTCGATGGCGCCGCGGCCCCACACCACGCCGTCGCGCACCTCGCCGGAGAACGGGTGCACGCTCCAGTCGGCGGCCTCGGCGGGCACCACGTCCAGGTGGCCGTGGACGAGCAGCGCGTCGGCCGACGGGTCGGCGCCGGGGATGCGGGCGACCACGTTGGCCCGGCCGGGGGCGGACTCCAGGACGCGCGGCTCGATGCCGGCGTCGGCGAGCTGCTCGGCGACGTACTCGGCGGCCGGGCGCTCGACGCCGTCGCCGCCGCCGCGGTTGGTGGTGTCGATGCGGATCAGGTCGGAGGTGAAGCGCACCACCTCCTCCAGCGCGCGGCCGTCCACGACGGGCCCGTCCGCGGGGCGCCGGGACTCGGACTGCTCAGCCATACTGCTCCTCCACGGCCTGCGAGACGAGGGTGGTGACCGCCTTGAAGGCGCGGATCGCCTCGTACATGGTCGGCAGCGTGTAGGCCACGCGGCGCTCCCCGGTGCGGTCGACGCCGGGCACGACCGCCGCGGCGCCGGCCAGGTGCACCGCGTCGAACTCCAGCTCCACGGTGAACGGCCCTGCCTGCGCGGGCTCCTGGCGCACCGCCAGCGCGGCGGCCTCCTTGGCCGCGGCCCGGATGTCGGCCGCGGTGCGGGCCGGCGGGCGGCAGACCGCGGCGTAGCGGGACACGTAGTCCTTGACGGCGACGGTGCGGGCGCGCGGGGCGTACCCCCGTGCGTCCAGGCCGGTGCGGTCGTCGCCGGTGACCAGCACCACCGGGACGCCGTACTCGGCGACCACCAGGGCGTTGAGCCTGCCCTCGCTGGCCTGCTCGCCGTTGACCCACACGCCGGTGATGGAGTTGGCGAGGTAGGTGTGCGCGAGGACGCCCTCGGTGCCGGCGCCGGTGTGGTAGCCGAGGAAGGCGATGCCGTCCACGTCGCCGTGCTGGACGCCCTCGACCATGGACAGGTCCTTGTGCCGGCCGGTGAGCATCTGGGCGCGCTCGTCCAGCTTCTCCAGCAGCAGGTTGCGCATGGTCCAGTGCGCTTCGTTGATCAGCACCTCGTCGGCGCCGCCGTCGAAGAAGCCGGCCACCGCGGCGTTGACATCGGAGGTGAACAGATGGCGGCAGCGCTGCCACTGCTCGCTGCCGGGCAGCACGTCGGCCGGCCAGGTCACACCGGTCGCGCCTTCCATGTCCGCCGAGATGAGGATCTTCATGCGCGTCACGTTACGCGGCCGTGCCCGGCCGCTGCCAGGGCCGGGCCCGACCTGTGGATGACTTCAGTGGTCTATACCTCCAGTGGAGCACCCGCATGCGCCGCGACCAGCCATTTCGACGGCAGTTCGAGCACCTCGCCGCCCGCGGTGAACTCGGTGGTCACCAGCGGCAGTTCCCCCTGCGCGGCGGGCGGCAGGCCGGCGTCGCGGAAGTACCCGGTGACCGCCGCGTCGCTCACCTCGCCGGGCGCTATGCCGTGGGCGAACACCGCGCCGAGCTTGGCCGGCAGGCCGGCCCCCGCGCCAGGCCCAGCAGCACCGCTTTGGCGGCCTCGGCCAGCTCCACCGCGAAGACCCGGCCGCGCTCCCCGGTCAGCGTCGCTATGCCCTCGACCAGGGCGGCGCGGTCGGCGGGCTCGCACTGATGGAGCACGCCGCGCATGTAGACGTTGGCATCGCCCAGTTCGTCGTGCAGCCGGCGGGTCGCGGCCGGGTCGGCGGCGTCCAGCAACCGGTAGACGGCCAGCCCCCGCGGGTCCGCCCGGCCCGCCCTGGCCACCGCCGCGGGCGCGATGTCCACTCCCACCACGCGCCGGTAGCGGCCGGCCAGGAACCGGGTCTGGGTGCCGTTGCCGCAGCCGAGGTCGATCAGCGGCAGCCCGGGGTCGAAGGCCTTCTCGAAGTACGGCAGGTGGCGGGCCGCGGTCACCGCCGGGTCGGCGTCCCAGAACACCGCGCCCGGCGTGTCCGGGGCGTCCCGCCAGAAGCTCTCCCACGCCTGCTCGTACCCGCTCGTCGCGTCCGTCGCGTCCACCCGCAACTCCCCTCCGGCTCGGCCCGCCGCCCGGCGCGGCGGCCGTACGTCAGCGTGCCGCCCGGCGCGGCAGCGTCTGCTCGAACCACACCGTCTTGCCCTGCGCTGTGCGGCTGACGCCCCACTCGCGGGCCAGCCGGCTGACGATCCGCAGGCCCCGGCCGCCCTCGTCGGTCGGCTCGGCGGCCAGCAGCACCGGCACCTCGTGGTCGTCGTCGGCGACCTCGCACAACAGCGCGTCGGCGCGCACCAGGCGCAGGCCCACCCGGCGGGTGTGGGCGTGCCGGACCGCGTTCGTCACCACCTCGCCGACCAGCAGCTCCGCGGTGTCGGCGACCGCGTCCAGGCCCCAGCCGCGCAGCGCCTCGCGGACCAGCCGGCGCGCCCTGCCCACCTCGCGGGGGTCGATCTCCAGCTCCCAGGCGGCCACGTCCTCGCGCGGAATGCCGCCGAGGCGGGCCATCAGCAGCGCCACGTCGTCCTTGCGCCCGCCGCGCGGGTTGAGCGCGCGGATCACCGCGTCGCACGCGTCGTCCATGGAGGCCGCCGGGTGCGCGGCGCTCTCGCACAGGGCGGCCAGGCCCGCGCCGATGTCCTGCCCGCGCACCTCCACCAGGCCGTCGGTGCACAGCAGCAGCCGGTCGCCCGCCGCCACCGGCACCCTGACCTCCTCGAACGCCACGCCGCCGACGCCCAGCGGGGCGCCGCTGGGCACGTCCAGCAGTTCGCCGCGGCCGTCCGCGGCGCGCACCAGCACCGGCGGGATGTGCCCGGCGTTGGCGATCAGCAGCTCGGACTCCACCGGGTCGTAGACGACGTACTGGCAGGTGGCCAGATACTGCTCGCCGAGCCGCTGGGCCAGGTCGTCCAGGGTGCGCAGCAGTTGCGCGGGCGGCATGTCGAGCGCGGCCATGGTCTGCACGGCGGTCCTGAACTGGCCCATCATCGCCGCGGAGTTCAGCCCGTGGCCCATCACGTCGCCGACCACCAGGGCCAGCCGCGAACCCGGCAGCTTGATGGTGTCGAACCAGTCGCCGCCGACCCGGCCCAGCAGCGTGCCCGGCAGGTAGCGGGTGGCCACGTCGCAGCCCGGCATCCGCGCCGGGATGCGCGGCAGCATGCTGTCCTGCAGGGTGTCGGCGACGTTCTCCTGGTACGTGTACATGCGGGCGTTGTCCAGCACCAGGCCGGCCCGGGCGGCGAGTTCCGCGCCGGTGACGCGGTCCATGTCGTTGAACGCCGGGCGCTCGCGGTGCCGCAGCAGGATCATGAAGCCCAGCACGACGTCGCGCGCCTTGAGCGGCACCACCAGCATCGAGCGGTTGTTGATCAGCGGGCTGATGTCGCGCTTGGGGAACTGCGCGGCGATCGCGTTGCCCGCCTCCTCGGTGATGCGCGGCACCAGCACGGGCTCACCCGTGGTCATGCACTGGAAGAACGGGGTCTGCGCGGGGAACGGCATGGACTCGCCGACCGGCACCACGTCGTCCCAGCGGCCGGGCTCGTCGGTGTGCTCCAGGGCGACCCGGTGCCACATCGTGGTGACGTCGGGCGGCCCGTCCGGGAAGCCCTCGCCGGCCAGCACCTGTTCGCGCAGATAGGTGCCGGCGACGTCGGTGAACCGCGGCACCACCGCGGCGCTGACCTCCTGGACGGTGCGCGCCAGGTCCAGCGAGCTGCCGATCCGGCCGCTGACCTCGTTGAGGAACTCCAGGTGCTCGCGGACCGCGGCGTACTCCAGGTCGGGCGCCAGGTCCTCCTCGGGCACCGCGTCCGGGTCGAGGGCCGCGGCGGCGGCCGCGGCACGCCGTCTGGCCTGCCGCTCCACCCGGCGCGGCACGCCCCAGTCGGGGGTGACCGGCACCCGGTCGTGCCAGGCTGATCTCCAGCACCGGGTAGCCCAGTTCGAGCACCTGGGCGACGATCCTGGCGCTGTCCAGCGGGTTCATGCTGGGCAGGATCTCCGGCAGCCGGCGGGCGAGTTCGTCGGCGCCGTCGAACTCGGTGTGCAGCGCGAAGCCCGGGGCGATCCGCTCCACGAGCGCGGCGGGGTCCCGGCCCGGAGCGGGGTCCTGCTCCACGGCCGGGTCCTGGCCGGACGTCCCGGCCCGCCCCGCGGCCGTCGCCGCGGCCGGCTCCGGGAGCACCCGGGCCGCGTCCGCGGCCAGCACCAGCAGCCGCTCGGGGCCGGGGCCGACCAGCGGGTAGGCCCACCACAGCAGGTCCAGGACGCCGCCGGGCCGGTCCGGCGCGTCGAAGACCCGGGCCCGGCCGGCCGTCGGGTAGCCGGCGTCGCCGGTCAGCGCGCCGCTGACCGGCAGCAGATCGGCCGCGGCGCGGCCCACGGCCTCCTCGCGTGGCCGTCCGAACAGCCGCCCGGCGCCGGAGCTCCAGTGGGAGACCAGCCCCTCGCCGTCCACGACGACCACTGCGAGGGGAATCCGCCCGGACACGCCGAACTCGCCGCCTTCGCCGGATTCGCCGCGCTCCCCGTGGGCATGAGGAACAGGGGATGGGACAGGACCAGCGGGAGCGACGGGAAGCACGGGGACGGCGGGGCCGGGGGCCGGGCCGGCGGCCGGTTCCGCACCGCCGGGACCGCCTTGAAGGTGACGGGGGTCCATGGTTCGTGGGGCTCCTTCCCGTGGCGCCCGCGGGCCGGCCGGGCTGCTTCCCGGGCCGGGCCATGGGAGAGCCGCCCCCTTGCTGCGGACCCCCCGGCACAAGATCTGCGGTGCCGCTACCACCGTACGGCCGGGACCACCCGGCGGGGGAGGCATCGCACGAAACCGGCGCACGCCCGCGCGCGAGCAACCGAACCGGGCGTGCTAGCGTCCAAACACCTGTGTTCGAACTATGGCCGGAAACCTCGCGGCACCAGTTCGGCCCCCCGCCGGTCGGGACCCCGGCCGGGGGCTCGCAGCCGCCGAGGCACCCGCTGACGTACCGCTGACGGAAGAGGCCACGTGACCACCTGGCAGCCCGCGCGCCTGGCCCCGGTCGGGGGACCTCGGGCTCTTCTGCGATGGCTGGACCCGCGCCATCCGATCTTCCTGGCCACCGCGGCCGCCGCGGTGCTGCACCTGCTCTGGGCGCTGTTCCTGGCCAAGGACTCCGGCGACATGGCCGCGCAGTACGCCTGGACGGACTTCATACGGGCGCACCCGTCGGCCTCGTACAACCTGTCCTGGTACGGCGGCATGCACCCGGCGTCGTACAGCATCCTGTCGCCGTACATCATGGCCGTGCTGGGGGTGCGGACGACCGCGGTGATCGCCGGGACGCTGTCGGCGACGGTGGCGACCGCGATGCTGCTGCGGGCCCGGGTGCAGCGCCCGCTGCTGCCGGTGCTGTGGACGGTGTTCGCTCTTTGGTGTGACGTCGTCTCCGGCCGGGTGACGTTCGCCCTGGGCATGCTCTTCGCGCTGGGCGCCACGGTGCTGCTGTTCCCCGCCGAGCGGGCCGCGCGCGGCCGGTCGTCCCGGCTGGCCGCGGTCGCGGTGCTGACCGCCTTCGCCACCATGTGCAGCCCGGTCGCCGGCCTGTTCCTGCTGGTGGTGGCCGCCTCGCTGTTCCTGACCGGCCGGCGCAACGAGGCGTACGTGCTGGCCGTGATGCCGCCGCTGGTGGTCGGCGCGACCTCGCTGCTCTTCCCCTTCTACGGGGTGCAGCCGTTCGCCTGGTACTTCGCCATCATCCCCTTCGCCACCGCCGTGGTGACCGCCTTCGTGGTGCCGAAATCCTGGCGCTCGCTGCACCTGGGCACCTGGGTGTACGCCCTGGGCGTGGGGCTCACCTACATCATCCCGTCACCCATCGGGAGCAACGTCGAGCGGCTGGCGCTGCTCTTCGGCGGCACGGTGCTGCTGATCATCGCGATGGCCAGCAAGTGGGGCACCCGCCGGTCGGTGATCCTGTGGCTGGCCTTCGCCGGCGTCGCCGCCTGGCAGATCGCCAAGCCGATCGTGGACCAGGTGAACACCTCGGCGGTCGCCTCCACCATCAAGTACGCGGCCCCGCTGATCAGCGAGCTGCGGCAGGTCAAGGCCGACCGCGGCCGCGTCGAGGTGGTGCCGCTGCGCACCCACTGGGAGGCGTCGGGCCTGTCGCCCTACGTCAACCTGGCCCGCGGCTGGAACCGTCAGGCCGACGTGGAGCGCAACCCGCTGTTCTACGACGGCACCCTGACCGCCGACACCTACCGCGACTGGCTGCGCAACTGGAGCGTCAACTACGTGGTGCTGCCCTCGGACCGGCCGGACGGCGCTGCGGTGGCCGAGGCGAAGATCGTCGCCGCCGGCAACAACGACTGGCTGCGCCCGGTGTGGCAGGACGCGCACTGGAAGCTGTACGAGGTGACCGGGGCCCTGCCGCTGGCCGATCCCCCCGCGGTGGTCAACGAGGCGGGGCCGGCGGAGCTGTCGGTGACGATGCCGCGGCCCGGCTCGGTGCTACTGCGCATCCCGTGGTCGCCGGTGCTGGGCATCGAGGGCGCCGACGACAACAAGCACGGCTGCCTGACCTCGGACGGCGACTGGACACGGCTGTACGCGCCGGCCGCCGGGACGTACCGGATCGGCGGGAGCTACTCGCAGATCCGCGGGACGCAGTGCCCGAAGGACGAGAAGCCGGACGAGGGCGCGGGCGCGCCGCCCGGGGGCCTGGCCAAGGTCTCCGCGGGCGGCGGCTGACAACACCCGGGCGGTTCTCAGTCCACGTGGCCGAGCTGCAGGTCGCGCTCGGTGCGGCCGCCGCCGGCCACCTGGAGGACGGTGGCCACCGGCGGGTAGCCCGCGGCGATCACGGTGTACTCCCCCGCGGCGAGGTCCACGAACCGGAAGTGGCCGTCGGGGCCGGTGGTGACCGAGTCCACCACGTTCCCCGCCGCGTCGAGGAGCGTCACCCGCGCGTCCTCCACCAGCCGTCCGCCGGGGGCCCGCACGACGCCGCGCAGCACCGCGCCGCCGGCCAGCTCCACGTCCTGCCGGGTCTCGCGGGCGGCCTGCAGTGACACCGGCATGGCCGCCGGGCGGAAGGCGGGCGCGCTGGCGGCCAGGGTGTACTCGCCGGCGACGAGTTCGGTCAGCAGGTAGCCGCCCTCGCGGCCGCTGCGGGCGGTGGCCACCACGTCGCCGCGCACGTCGGTCAGGGTGACGATCGCGTCCCTGACCGGGGTGCCGTCCGCGGTGTGCACGGTGCCGGCCAGCCGCCCGGCGCCGCCCAGCACCACGTCCAGCTCCACCGGGTGGTCGCCGACGGTGACGGTGACCGCCTGCGGCTGGTGGCCGCCGGCCGAGGCGATCAGCACGTAGCTGCCGCTGCCGGGGGTGCTCAGTGCGTACCGGCCGTCCTGCGCGGTGGCGCCGCGGCCGACCTGCTGCCCGGCGCCGTCGATCAGGGTGAGCGCGGCGCGGCCCACGCTGGTGCCGTCGGAGTGCTGCACGGTGCCGCACACCGGGACGCCGCCGCCGGTGCCGCGCCGGGCGCCGGGCACCGCCTCGGTCCGGTGCTCCGGGTCGGCGGTCAGCGTGCCGGCCGCCGGGGTGCGCGGCGGGTCGTAGTGCGGGTCGTAGGCGGTGTTGTCGAACGCCGGGTCGAAGGCGGGGTCGTGGGCCGCCGGGGCGGCGGGGCCGTGCTGGGACACCAGAGGTTTCTCCTTGAGCAGGAAGGCGAAGAGGAAGCCGAGGACGAGCACCGGCACCAGGTAGAGGAAGATCCGCGGCATGGCCTCGGCGTAGGCGGCGATGTAGCCGTCGCGCACCGGGGCGGGCAGCGTGCGGACCAGTTGCGGGGTGATCGACTCGGGGTCGGGGAGGGTGGCGCCGCGCGGCAGCTCGGCGGTCAGCCGGGTGGCCAGCCGGTCGGCGAACAGGGTGCCGAAGACGGCGGCGCCGACCGAGCCGCCGATCTGCCGGAAGTAGTTGTTGGCGCTGGTCGCCGGGCCGATGTCGGCCGGCCGCACGGAGTTCTGCACGGCCAGCACCAGGACCGGCATGATCATGCCGATGCCCAGGCCGAGGACGGCCATGTAGACGCTGTACTCCACCCGCGGGGTGTCGGCGTCCAGCAGCGACAGCAGGTACATGCCCACCGCGGAGAGCGCGCCGCCGAGGATCGGGAAGATCTTGTAGCGGCCGGTGCGGCTGATCAGCTGGCCGCCGACGATGGAGGCGAGCACCACGCCGAGCATCATGGGCAGCATCAGCAGCCCGGAGCCGGTCGCGCTGGCGCCGTCCACCATCTGCAGGAAGGTCGGCAGGTAGCTGGCGGCGCCGAAGAGCGCGACGCCCACCACGCCGCCGACGACGGCGGTGGTGTTGAAGACGCCGTCGCGGAACAGCCGCAGGGGGATGACGGGTTCCGCGGCGCGGTGCTCGACCAGCAGGAACAGCAGCGCGCACACCAGGGCGCCGGCGCCGAGGCCGAGGATCTCCCTGGACCGCCAGGCGTAGGTGCCGCCGCCCCAGGTGGTCAGCAGCACCAGGCAGGTGGAGCCGCCGGCGAGCAGCAGCGCGCCGAGGACGTCGAGTTTGGGGCGGACGGCGGGCTTGGGCAGTTTCAGCACCGCGGTGACCATGGCGAGGGTGATCAGGCCGAAGGGCACGTTGATGGAGAAGCACCAGCGCCAGGAGGCGTGGTCGGTGAAGAAGCCGCCGAGCAGCGGTCCGGCCACCGAGGCGAGACCGAAGGCGGCGCCGATCAGGCCCATGTACCGGCCGCGCTGCCGGGGCGGCACGATGTCGGCCATGATCGCCTGCACGCCGATCATCAGCCCGCCGCCGCCGATGCCCTGCACGGCGCGGAACGCGATCAGCTCGTCCATGGTCTGCGACCAGGCGGCGAGCGCCGAGCCGACCACGAAGGTCAGGATCGCGAACTGGAAGACGGCCTTGCGGCCGAAGATGTCGCCGAGCTTGCCGTAGATGGGCAGGCCGATGGTCGAGGCCAGCAGGTAGGCGGTGACGACCCAGGACATCTTGTCCAGGCCGTGCAGCTCGCCGACGATCTTGGGCAGCGCGGTGGCCACGATCATCTGGTCGAGCGCGGCGAGCAGCAGGGCCAGCATGAGGCCGAGGAAGACCAGCCGGACCCGGCGCGGGCTCAGTGTCTCGGCGGCGGGTGGCGCGCCGCCGGGGACGGGCCGCGCGGCGCCGCCCGGGTCGTCCCGTGCCGGGGCGGCCGCCTTCCCGGCCGCGCCCCCGTCGGCCGCCGCGTGCCCGACGTCCGCCGCCACACCCCCGTCGGCCGCCGCGCCCCCGTCGGCCGCCGCCGCGCGTCCGGCGTCCGCGCCGCCCGGCCCCTCCTCGTCCGCCGCCGTGCGATCGGCCAGCGTGCTGCCGCTCACTCCCCGCTCCCCTCGTCCCGTCCGCTCCGCCACGTTTCCCGCACGAGGCGACAACGAGGGACGAGGGCGACGATTCCCAGGAAGTTGGCGAAACCACCCTTATCGGTGAACGATCACGAAACCCGCGGAATGACCGCTCGTTGCGGCGCTACGCCTGCGCGGGCCCCTCGACCTGCGCCGCGAGGGCGGCGAGCAGCTCGTCGTGGATGCGGTTGAGCCCCTTGGGGGCGAACGTGCGCTCGAAGAAGCCGCCGACGCCGGTCGCGCCCTGCCAGGTGGTGCTTACCACGACCTTGCTGCGGCCGCTGCCGGCCGGGGTCACGGTCCAGGTGTTCACCATCGTGGAGTTGCGGTCGGTCTCCACCAACTGGCCCGCGGTGGGGGCGGTGACGTCGAAGAGGCAGTCGCGCACCCGCTTGCTGGTGGCCTGCAGCCGCCAGTGCACCACCGTGCCCGCGCCGGTGCCGCCGGCGGTCACCTCGTACTCGCTGAACTGGCCGGGAAGGATGCGGCCGCGGGTGCCGGAGTAGTCGGCGAGCGCCTCGTACACCTTCTCCGGCTCCGCCGCGACGATCCGCTCCGTGGTGGCATCGACCAGCGCCATGGGTTCTCCTCGGTTCGTGTCCGCCGCGCCGGTCCGCCGCGGCGGCCGTGCACGTCGGTTCTTCACGTGTCGCCCAAGCCAACCACACGCACGTATCGAATCTTTGTTCTATTGTGGGGAGCCGGGCCCCGACGCGGGGCGGCGGAGCGCCGGCAGAGGGCGGCGGAACCCGGGGGGACGACGAGAGGAGGGCGCGATGCGCTGGGACGCACTGGGCAGCCACACATCGGAAGGGGCGCTGTTCGCGGCGGACGCGGTGACGACGCGGACCTTCGACACCCCGGAGTTCCGCGGCATCACCTTCCACGAGGTCCGCGCCCGCAGCATCCTGAACCGGGTGCCGGGCGCCTCGCGGATGCCGTTCGAATGGACGGTGAACCCGTACCGGGGTTGCTCGCACGCGTGCGTGTACTGCTTCGCCCGCAGGACGCACAGCTATCTGGACCTCGACACCGGGCACGACTTCGACAGCCAGATCGTGGTGAAGGTGAACGCCCCGGAGCTGCTGCGCCGGGAGCTGGCCTCGCCGCGCTGGCAGGGCGAGCACGTCGCCATGGGCACCAACGTCGACTGCTACCAGCGGGCGGAGGGCCGGTACCGGCTGATGCCCGGCATCCTCACCGCGCTGCGGGACCGCGCGAACCCGTTCTCGATCCTCACCAAGGGCTCGCTGATCCTGCGCGACCTGGAACTGGTGCGGCAGGCCGCGAGCGTCACCGATGTGTCCGTCGCGCTGTCCGTCGGCTTCACCGACGGCGAGCTGTGGCGCAGCGTGGAACCGGGCACTCCTTCCCCTCAGACTCGACTGGCGGTCTGCCGCACCCTGCGCGAGAACGGGATACCCGCGGCCGTGCTGATGGCGCCCGTGCTGCCGTTCCTCACCGACTCCCCCGAGCAACTGCGCGCCACCGTGCGGGCGGTGGCGGCGGCCGGCGCGACGTCGATCACGCCGCTGACGCTGCACCTGCGGCCGGGCGCGCGCGAGTGGTACATGGCGTGGCTGGCCCGCACTCACCCGCACCTGGTGCGGCGGTACGAAGCGCTGTACGCGGACGGCGCGTACGCCCCGAAGTGGTACCAGCGCCGGATCACCCGCCAGGTGCACGAGTTCGCGGCCGAGTTCGGCTGCGGGCCGGGGCAGCGGGGGCAGCCGCGGCGGCGGTTCGGCGCCCCGGCGCGGGAAGACGGGTCCGCGGCGGCGGACGGGCGCGGGGCGCACCGCCCCGCGCCCGGTGATGGCCCCGCCGCCGCGGACCTCCCGGACGGCGGCGCCGCGCCGGGCGCCGGGCCCGCGGACCCGCCGGAAAACACCCAGCTGACGCTGCTGTGAGCGGTCTACCCTCCGTGCATGGTGACGGTGGCGATTCGCGCGATGGACGAGGCCGACGTGCCCGTGGTCTCCGAGATCCGGGTGCGCGGCTGGCAGTGGGCCTACGAGGGGATCGTGCCGGCCGGCTATCTCGCAACGATGGACCCGGCAGAGGACGCGGCGCGGCGGCGGGAGTTCTTCGCGACGTCGCGGGGCCGGGTGCGGAACCTCCTCGCGGTGGTACGGGACGACTCCGCGTCGGGCGGCGGCGCGCGGGGCGACTCCCCGGAGGACGGCTCCGCGGCGGGCGCCAGCGCGCGGGGCGGCTCCCCGCGGGACGACTCCCCGCAGGGCGGCTCCGCGACGGGCGGCGGCACGCGGGACAGTTCCGCGGCAGGCGGCAGCGCGCGGGGCGACTCCCCGCGGGACGACTCCGCGTCGGGCGGCAGCGCCCGGGAACGCGTCGTCGGCTGGGCGGCGTTCGGGCCGTACCGCGGTGAGCCGGACACCACGGCGGATTGCGAGTTGTACGCGCTCTACCTGCGGCCGGAGTGGGCCGGGCGCGGCGTCGGCCGCGCGCTGATGGCCGAGGTCGTCCGGCAGGCCGCGGCGCAGGGTCGCGAGCGCCTGCTGCTGTGGGTGCTCGCCGACAACGCCCGCGCCCGCCGCTTCTACGCCGCCGCCGGCTTCGCCCCGGACGGCACGGAGGCCACCGACACCTTCGACGGCGTGTCCCTGAGCGAGGTGCGCTACGCCCGCGACCTGCGGAACGCAGCCAGCGCGGCCGCTCCTGAGCAGCCGACGGGCTGACCGAGCGGCCGACCCCGACGCGCAGAGCGGTGTCGCCGACCGGCACGGCGGCGACGCCGCAGGTCGCCGATCACCGGCCGCCGATCACCGGTCGCCGATCACCGGTCACCGGTCGCCGGCCGCCGGCCGCCGGCCCAGGATCCGCGCCCTCGGCTGGCCGGGATACGCGCTCCGGCCGGCCCGTGGCCGGCGCTGCCGACCGCCGCCTCCGGACCAGCGCCCCCACACGGTCCAGGGCCCGCCGCCCGCGAACACCGCGCCCGCGCACCGCGCCCGCGCACCGCGCCCGCGTGCCCCGGGCGTCGCACCCACCCCGCTCATTTGAACCCCGCGGAATTCATCTGCGCACAGGGGTAGCGCGGAAGTTACTCGCCGGTTACCCTCAGGGGGAGGCGTACGGCGGCCGGTGACGCAGCCCCGTTCGCCCGTACGGCTACCGCAGTCGGTTCGGCACATCGCGGCGCGGCCCCGGGACAGGGCCCGCCAGGTCAGCGCGGGCGCGCCCACAGGCGCGATCGGCCCGCGACTCCACCCCACTCCCCAGCAGCGTCTGGAGTCACGCGATGGACCGTCCCTCCCGTACCCCTGCCTCTGCGGAGCCTCCCGCCCCCATGGAAGCCTCCGCCCCCGCGCGCGTGGCCGCGCATACGGCCCCGGCCGCCCCCGGCCTGCACGTCCCGGCCGCGCCCGCGCCGCGCGCCGACGCGCCCGCGAACCCGCGCGCCACCCCGCACGCCACCCCGCACGCCGAGGCCGCCGCCGCGCCGGCCGCCCGCCCCGGACGCACCGCCGGCCCGGCTCCGGACGACGCCGCGCCGCTCGCCCTGATCGCCGTCGTGGGCCTGGGCACCATGGGCGCCGGCATCGCCGAGGTGCTCACCCGCGCCGGCCACGAGGTGATCGGCGTCGACGTGAATCCGGCCGCCGCCCGGCGCGCCGCCGCGGACCTGGAGCGCGGCACCGCCCACGCGGTCGAGCGCGGCCGGATCACCGCGGCCGAGCGCACCGCCGCGCTGGCCCGTTTCCGCACCTTCCCCGACCTGCGGGCCGCCGCCGAGGCCGACCTCGTGATCGAGGTGGTCGACGAGCGGTACGCCGCCAAGCGCGAGGTCTTCAGGGAGCTGGACCGGATCGTGAAGCCGGGCGCGATCCTGGCCACCGGGACGAACGCGCTGTCGGTCACCCGGCTCGCCGCCGAGACCGCCCGCCCGGACCGCGTGCTCGGCCTGCACTTCTTCGCGCCCGCGCCCGCGATGAAGCTGGTCGAGGTGGTCGCGACGGTGCTGACCTCGCCGGAGGCCACCGCCGCGGTGACCGCGCTGGTGCGCAGCCTCGGCAAGGAGCCGGTGCCGGTCGGCGACCGCCCCGGCTTCATCGCCGACGGGCTGCTCTTCGGCTACCTCAACCAGGCCGCGGCGATGTACGAGTCGCGCTACGCCGGGCGCGAGGACATCGACGCCGCGATGCGGCTGGGCTGCGGGCTGCCGATGGGCCCGCTGGCGCTGCTGGACCTGATCGGCGTGGACACCGCCACCACCGTCCTGGACGCGATGTACGAGGCGACCAGGGACCGGCTGCACGCGCCCGCGCCGATCCTGCGGCAGCTCACCGCGGCCGGGCTGCTGGGCCGCAAGACCGGCCGCGGCTTCTACCGCTACGAGGCGCCGGGCAGCGCGGTCGTGGTGCCCGACGGGCCGGCCGCGGGTCAGGCCGCAGGCCGGGTGGCCGGCCGCCCGGTGCGGCGGGTCGGCGTCGCCGGGTCCGGCACGATGGCCACCGGCATCGCCGAGGTGTTCGCCAAGGCGGGCTTCGAGGTGGTGCTCGCCGCCCGCGGCGCGGAGAAGGCCGAGCGGGCGGTGGCGCGCCTGGCCGGTTCGCTGGACCGCTCGGTCGCCAAGGGGCGGCTGACCGCGGAGCAGCGGGACGCGGCGCTGGGCGCGGTGACGGCGGCCGGTTCGTACGAGCCGTTCGCGGACGCGGACCTGGTGGTGGAGGCGGTCGCCGAGGACCTGGCGGTCAAGCAGCGGCTGTTCGGGGCGCTGGACGAGGTGTGCCGGCCCGGCGCGGTGCTGGCCACGACGACGTCCTCGCTGCCGGTGGTGGCGATCGCCACGGCCACCCGCCGCCCGCAGGACGTGGTGGGCATGCACTTCTTCAACCCGGCTCCGGCGATGAAGCTGGTCGAGGTGGTGCGCACCGTGCTGACCGGGGACGACGTGGTGGCGACCGCGCACGAGGTGTGCGGCCGGCTGCGCAAGCACCCGGTGGACTGCGGCGACCGGGCCGGGTTCATCGTCAACGCGCTGCTGTTCCCGTACCTGAACAACGCGGTGAAGATGGTCCAGGACCACTACGCGAGCGTGGACGACATCGACGCGGCGATGAAGCTCGGCGGCGGCTACCCGATGGGGCCCTTCGAACTGCTCGACGTTATCGGCCTGGACGTGTCGCTGGCGATCGAGCAGGTGCTGCACGAGGAGTTCCGCGACCCGGGTCTCGCGCCCGCGCCGCTGCTCGAACACCTGGTGTCCGCGGGGTGCCTGGGTCGCAAGACCGGCCGGGGCTTCCGCGAGTATGCCCGCCGCTGAGCCGGCGGGACGCGGCGCCGGACCGGGACGCGGCGCCGGGCTGGCCCGGCTCGGCGCGCGCGGGGCGGCCGGCCGGCCGGGTCTTCCGGCGGGTTGCGGTGATCGGCCGCCTCCCGCCGGAGCGGCCGGCCCGGCGTGTTACGTTCCCCACATGCCGCAGTCCGCGAAGACCGAACCCGCCGCGACCGCAGGCGGCCGCCGCGCCGCCGCCCAGCGCCACCGCGTGCGGCAGGACCTGGCGGCGGCCGCGATGCGGTTGTTCAGCAGCCAGGGGTACGAGGCCACCACCGTCGACGAGATCGCGGCGGCGGCGGGCGTCGCCCGGCGCACCTTCTTCCGGCACTTCCGCTCCAAGGAAGAGGCGATCTTCCCCGACCACGACGACACGCTGGTGCGGGTGCAGGCCGTGCTGGACTCCGCGGACCCGCGCGAGCACCCGCTGGACACCGTGTGCCGGGGCATCACCGAGGTGCTGCGGATGTACGCGTACGTGCCGGAGATCTCGGTCGAGCGCTACCGGCTGATCCGCGAGGTGCCGACGCTGCGCGAGCGCGAGATCGCGTCGGTGTCCCGCTACGAGCGGCTGTTCACCCGCTATCTGCTGGGCCACTTCGACGAGGACGCGCACCGCGACGGCGACGACGACCCGTTGCTGGCCGAGGTGGCCGCGTCCGCGGTGGTCGCGGCGCACAACCACGTGCTGCGGCGCTGGCTGCGGGCCGGCGGCAAGGGCGATGTGGAGGCGCAGCTCGACCACGCCTTCGACGTCATCAAGGCCACCTTCGGCACCGGCATCGGGTCCGGCCGGATACCGTCCAAGGCAGCGTCGGAGAGCGGCTCCGCCTCGGCCTCCCGGCAGGGCGAGGTGGTGGTCGCGGTGGCCCGTACCGACGCCTCACCCGCGCAGATCCTGCGCAGCATCGAGGAGGCGCTGCGGCGGGCCTGACCGCCTTCCGCCCGCGCCTCCGCACGCCCCTCCCCCACACGTCCCCCACACCCCATACCCCGCGCCCGCCCGACAGCGGCCGTCCGGCCTTCCCGGACGGCCGCTGTTGCTCATGTGCGCGGACGGGGTGACACTTGAGAGAAATTGTTGGCACGCAGTGTCTTTACGACTGGCACGCAGTGCCATACGGTAGTCGTCGTCCGGACCGGCGGGGTGCGGTCACCACCGCTCCCCGTGTGTCCCGAGGGCCTCCGCGCCCCGGTCCGGACGCCTGCGTCACAGGCACCGGCGCGCCACAGCGCGCCTCCTTCACCGCTCCACCCGCCACGTCTTCGCCGAACCGACGACGGCACCCGCCCCACCCACACCGACCCCTGCGCCCCGACCGCGACCGCGACGCGACAGCCGTCGCGCACCGCGCCGGAGCGCACCGCCGGAGGCGAGTCACATGAAGGAAATCCTGGACGCGGTCATGGCGCCGGACACCACGGCCGCCGACTTCGCCGCGCTGCCGCTGCCGGAGTCCTACCGCGCGGTGACCGTGCACAAGGACGAGGCCGAGATGTTCGCCGGCATCCCCAGCCGCGACAAGGACCCCCGCAAGTCGCTCCACGTCGAGCAGGTGCCCGTGCCCGAACTCGGGCCCAGCGAGGCGCTGGTGGCGGTCATGGCCAGCTCGGTCAACTACAACTCCGTGTGGACCTCGATCTTCGAGCCGGTCTCCACCTTCGGGTTTTTGGAGCGCTACGGCCGGCTCTCCCCGCTCGCCAAGCGGCACGACCTGCCGTACCACGTCATCGGCTCCGACCTGGCCGGCGTGGTGCTGCGCACCGGGCCCGGCGTCAACGCCTGGCAGCCCGGTGACGCGGTGGTCGCGCACTGCCTGTCGGTGGAGCTGGAGTCCGCCGACGGCCACAACGACACCATGCTCGACCCGGAGCAGCGGATCTGGGGCTTCGAGACCAACTTCGGCGGCCTCGCCGAGATCGCCCTGGTCAAGTCCAACCAGCTGATGCCCAAGCCGCGCCACCTCACCTGGGAGGAGGCCGCCGCGCCCGGCCTGGTCAACTCCACCGCGTACCGGCAGCTCGTCTCCGCCAACGGCGCGAACATGAAGCAGGGCGACAACGTGCTGATCTGGGGCGCCAGCGGCGGCCTCGGCTCCTACGCCACGCAGTTCGCGCTGGCCGGCGGCGCCACCCCGGTCTGCGTGGTCTCCAGCCCCGAGAAGGCCGAGCTGTGCCGGGCGATGGGCGCCGAGGCGGTCATCGACCGCACCGCGGAGGACTACCGCTTCTGGCGCGACGAGCACACCCAGGACCCCAGGGAGTGGAAGCGGTTCGGGGCGCGCATCCGCGAGCTGACCGGCGGCGAGGACGTGGACATCGTCTTCGAGCACCCCGGCCGGGAGACCTTCGGCGCCTCGGTCTACGTCACCCGCAAGGGCGGCACCGTGGTGACCTGCGCCTCGACCTCCGGCTACATCCACCAGTACGACAACCGCTACCTGTGGATGAGCCTGAAGCGCATCGTCGGCTCGCACTTCGCCAACTACCGCGAGGCGTGGGAGGCCAACCGCCTGATCGCCAAGGGCAAGATCCATCCGACGCTGTCCCGCACCTACCCGCTGGAGCAGACCGGGCAGGCCGCGTACGACGTGCACCGCAACCGCCACCAGGGCAAGGTCGGCGTCCTCGCGCTGGCTCCCCGCGAGGGGCTGGGCGTCACCGACCCGGCGCTGCGCGAGCGGTGCCTGCCGGCCATCAACCGCTTCCGGAACGTGTGATGACGGCCTCCCAGGAGGAGTTGCCGCGCACCGGGAGGCCCTCCCCGGGCAGCCGCCCGCGGACCGGCCCCGTACCAAGGACCGGCCGTGGCTGATGCGCACCTACGCCGGTCACTCGACCGCCGAGGCGTCCAACGAGCTGTACCGCCGCAACCTCGCCAAGGGGCAGACCGGGCTGTCGGTCGCCTTCGACCTGCCGACGCAGACCGGCTACGACCCGGACCACGTGCTGGCCCGCGGCGAGGTCGGCCGGGTGGGCGTGCCCGTGGCGCACCTCGGCGACATGCGGCGGCTGTTCCAGGACATCCCGCTGGAGCGGATGAACACCTCGATGACCATCAACGCCACCGCCATGTGGCTGCTGGCGCTGTACCAGGTGGTCGCCGAGGAGCAGGGCGCCGACGTGTCCGCGCTCCAGGGCACCATGCAGAACGACATCGTCAAGGAGTACCTGTCCCGCGGCACCCACGTCTTCCCGCCGGGCCCCTCGCTGCGGCTGACCACCGACATGATCGCGTACACCGTCGCGCGGATGCCCAGGTGGAACCCGATCAACATCTGCAGCTACCACCTCCAGGAGGCCGGCGCCACGCCGGTGCAGGAGGTCGCGTACGCGATGTCCACGGCGATCGCGGTGCTGGACGCGGTGTTCGCCTCCGGGCAGGTGCCGCGCGAGCGCCGGGGCGAGGTGGTCGGCCGCATCTCCTTCTTCGTCAACGCCGGGGTGCGCTTCGTCGAGGAGATGTGCAAGATGCGGGCGTTCGGCCGGATCTGGGAGACCGTCACCCGCGAGCGGTACGGCATCCGGGACCCGCGCCACCGCCGCTTCCGGTACGGCGTGCAGGTCAACTCGCTCGGCCTGACCGAGGCGCAGCCGGAGAACAACGTGCAGCGCATCGTGCTGGAGATGCTCGCGGTGACGCTGTCCAAGGACGCCCGGGCCCGCGCGGTGCAGCTGCCGGCGTGGAACGAGGCGCTGGGCCTGCCACGGCCCTGGGACCAGCAGTGGAGCCTGCGCATCCAGCAGGTGCTGGCGCACGAGAGCGACCTGTTGGAGTACGACGACCTGTTCGCCGGCTCGCACGTGGTGGAGGCGAAGGTCGCCGAGCTGGTGGAGCGGGCGACCGCGGAGATCGAGCACATCCAGGAGCTGGGCGGCGCGATGGCCGCGGTGGAGTCCGGCTACCTCAAGGCGCAGCTGGTGTCCT
This sequence comes from Actinacidiphila sp. DG2A-62, assembly GCF_035825295.1. Classification (NCBI taxonomy): domain Bacteria; kingdom Bacillati; phylum Actinomycetota; class Actinomycetes; order Kitasatosporales; family Streptomycetaceae; genus Actinacidiphila; species Actinacidiphila sp. DG2A-62. Next base: position 7,239,633 of record NZ_JAYMGI010000002.1, on the reverse strand, counting down.
CGCACGCCGCGCGGCGGGCCAGGATCGAGTCCGGCCAGGAGAAGATCGTCGGGGTCAACGTGTACGAGCAGACCGAGCCCAACCCGCTCACCGCCGACCTGGACACCGCGATCATGACCGTGGACCCGGCCAACGAGGCGCGGGTGGTCGCCGCGCTGCGCCGCTGGCGGGCGGAGCGGGACCAGCCGCGCGCCGACCGGGCGCTGGCCGCGCTGCGCGTGGCGGCCGCGGGCGAGGAGAACCTGATGGCGGCCTCGGTGGAGTGCGCGCGGGCCGGAGTGACCACCGGCGAGTGGTCGGGCGCGCTGCGGGAGGTCTTCGGCGAGTTCCGGGCGCCGACCGGGGTGACGTCCGCGCCGGTGGCGGTCGCCGCCGAGGCGGGCGGCGAGCTGGCGCGGGTGCGCGAACGGGTCGCGGCGACCGCGGCGGAGCTCGGCGGCGGCCGGCTGCGGCTGCTGGTCGGCAAGCCCGGCCTGGACGGGCATTCCAACGGCGCCGAGCAGATCGCGGTGCGCGCCCGCGACGCCGGCTTCGAGGTGGTCTACCAGGGCATCAGGCTGACCCCCGAGCAGATCGTCTCGGCGGCGGTCGCCGAGGACGTGCACTGCGTGGGACTGTCGATCCTGTCCGGCTCGCACGCCGCGCTGGTGCCGGACGTGCTGGAGCGGCTGCGCCGGGCCGGAGCGGACGACGTGCCGGTGGTCGTCGGCGGGATCATCCCCGCCGCGGACGCCAGGCAGCTGCGCGCGGCGGGCGTGGCGGCAGTGTTCACCCCGAAGGACTTCGGTATCACCGGGATCATCGGCCGGATCGTGGACGAGATCCGGCTGGCCAACAAGCTGGAGGTATGACGTGCAGTTCGGCCGCACCTACGAGGAGTTCGAGATCGGTGCGCTCTACAAGCACTGGCCGGGCAAGACGGTCACCGAGTACGACGACCATCTCTTCTGCCTCCTGACCATGAACCACCACCCGCTGCACCTGGACGCCAACTACGCGGAGCAGGCGACCGACTTCGGCCGCAACGTGGTGGTCGGCAACTACGTCTACTCGCTGCTGCTCGGCATGTCGGTGCCGGACGTGTCGGGCAAGGCGATCGCCAACCTGGAGGTGGAGTCGCTGCGGCACGTCGCGCCGACCTTCCACGGCGACACGATCTACGGCGAGACGACCGTGCTGGACAAGCGGCCGTCCTCGTCGAAGGACGACCGGGGCATCGTGCACGTCGAGACCCGCGGCTACAAGCAGGACGGCACCCTGGTGTGCGTCTTCCGCCGCAAGGTGATGGTGCCGACCGCCGCGTACGTCAAGGAGCGCGGCGGGGAGCACCCCGGCCGCCCTGAGCCGACGACCGGCGCGCCCGCCGGCCGGGGAGGGAACTGACATGGCCGACCGCCTGGCGCGTACCGAGGGGCTGACCGACGTCCAGCGGGAGATCCTGGCGACCGTGCGCTCCTTCGTCGACAAGGAGATCCTGCCGGTCGCCACCGAGCTGGAGCACCGCGACGAGTACCCCACGCAGATCGTCGAGGGGCTCAAGGACCTCGGCGTCTTCGGCCTGATGATCCCCGAGGAGTACGGCGGGCTCGGCGAGTCGCTGCTGACCTACGCGCTGGCCGTGGAGGAGATCGCCCGCGGCTGGATGAGCGTGTCGGGCATCATCAACACCCACTTCATCGTGGCGTACATGCTCAGGCAGCACGGCACCCAGGAGCAGAAGGAGCACTTCCTGCCGCGGATGGCCACCGGCGAGGTGCGCGGCGCGTTCTCGATGTCGGAGCCGGGCCTCGGCTCGGACGTCTCGGCGATCCGCACCCGGGCGGTGCGCGACGGCGACGCGTACGTCATCGACGGCCAGAAGATGTGGCTGACCAACGGCGGCTCCTCCAACCTGGTGGCGGTGCTGTGCCGGACCGACGAGGGGCAGCCGCAGGACGCCCCCGCGCACCGGTCGATGTCCACGTTCCTGATCGAGAAGGAGCCGGGCTTCGGCGCGAATCCCGCGGTGCCGGGGCTGACCGTGCCCGGCAAGATCGAGAAGATGGGCTACAAGGGCGTCGACACCACCGAACTGGTCCTGGACGGCGTGCGGGTCCCCGCCGACCGGGTGCTCGGCGGGGCCACCGGGCGCGGTTTCTACCAGATGATGGACGGCGTCGAGGTCGGCCGGGTGAACGTCGCGGCCCGCGGCTGCGGGGTCGCGCGGCGCGCCTTCGAGCTGGGCATCGGTTACGCACAGCAGCGGCAGACCTTCGGCAAGCCCATCGCGCAGCACCAGGCGATCCAGTTCAAGCTGGCCGAGATGGCCACCAAGGTGGAGGCGGCCCACCAGATGATGGTCAGCGCCGCGCGCACGAAGGACTCCGGCGAGCGGGGCGACCTGGAGGCCGGCATGGCGAAGTACCTGGCCTCGGAGTTCTGCAAGGAGGTGGTCGAGGACGCCTTCCGCATCCACGGCGGCTACGGCTTCTCCAAGGAGTACGAGATCGAGCGGCTCTACCGCGAGGCGCCGATGCTGCTGATCGGCGAGGGGACCGCCGAGATCCAGAAAATGATCATCGGACGCAGGCTGCTGGAGGAATATCGACTCCAGGACTGAATATCCGGGTTCGCCCCGATATGTCAGGTGATTTTTCGAGGCGAACGTCACACTCCGTCATGGTCCCAGGCATCGGAACCGGCCATCGACTCGCCCGTGAGCTTGCCGAGTTGCCCGTCCCAGCCGATACCATCGACCAAAGCCGCCGTCCCCCGAAACATCTCGCGGCACCCTCCGCTACGAAGGTCATCCATGCCCCACAGCAATTCCTCTGCACGTCGCGACAGGCTTGCCGGTGTGCGCCTGGCGCGCGGAGCGTCGCCGTGGCTCCTGCCGACCGTCGCCACCGCGGCGGTGAGCCTGGCCAAGGCACGCCGCTCCGGGCGCTGGGCGGCGGTGGCCGTCCCGGCCACCGCGCTCGCGGCCGGCATGCTGTGGTTCTTCCGCGACCCCGAGCGGGAGATCGCGGAGGGCCGGGTGATCTCCCCGGCCGACGGCGTGGTGCAGAGCGTGATGCCGTGGAAGGACGGGCGCACCCGCGTGGCGATCTTCATGAGCCCGCTGAACGTGCACGTCAACCGGGCGCCGCTGGCCGGCACGATCACCTCCGTCGAGCACGTCCCCGGCGGCTTCGTCCCGGCCTTCAACAAGGAGAGCGAGCACAACGAGCGGGTGGTCTGGCACTTCGACACCGAGATCGGCGACGTCGAGGTGGTCCAGATCGCCGGCGCGGTGGCCCGCCGGATCGTGCCGTACGTGCCGCGGGGCTGCAAGGTCGAGCAGGGCGACCGGATCGGGCTGATCCGGTTCGGCTCGCGCGTCGACGTCTACCTGCCGGAGGGCGTCGAGCCCGCGGTCGAGGTCGGGCAGACCACCACGGCTGGGGTGACACGCCTTGACCGTGCTTGAGCCGGACACGACGCACCCGAACCAGGGCGGCCGGTCGAACTGGGTCAGCGAGCTGGAGGAGGAGGTCTCCGACCTCCCGCTGTCCACCCGCCTGTCCATCGCCGACGCGCTCACCCTGGGCAACGCGATCTGCGGCTTCATGGCCGTGTACTTCACCACCACCGGCGTGCTGGTGCCGCACCTGATGGGCGACGGCGACGGCGCGATGTCCAAGAACAGCGCGGCCAACGCCGTCACGCTGATGCTGATGGCGTCGGTCTTCGACCTGTTCGACGGCCTGGTGGCGCGCAAGCTGCGCAGCTCGGCGATGGGCGCGGAGCTGGACAACCTCTCCGACCTGATCAGCTTCGGCCTCGCCCCGGCCTACTTCGTGATCGTCTGGGGCATCGTGACCCAGAACGCGCACGGCAAGATCGCCGCGGTGGCCGCGGTGCTCGTGGTGCTCGCGGTGGTGCTCCGGCTGGCCCGGTTCTCCTGCACCACGCTGCGGGACGGCGTCTTCCAGGGCATGCCCAGCCCCTTCGGCGCGATGACCGTGGTCTCGCTGGTCCTGCTGGAGCTGCCGTTCCTGCCGACCGTACTGGCGATCCTGGGCGTCGCCTGGCTCATGGTGAGCCGCGTGGAGTACCCCAAGCCGCGCGGGCGCCTCGCGCTGGTCACCTTCTGCTGGACGCTGGTCAGCATGGGCTGCCTGGCCGCGTGGTCGCTGGGCGTGCCCGGCGGCCACCAGCTCCTCCAGGCGGGCTGCGCGCTCCAGTGCACCGCGGCGGCGACGATCCCCTGCTTCGCCACGACGCGGCGGGTCAGCACCTTCCGCGCCGCGCGCCGCGAGTCCCGCGCCGCCGCGCGCTGAGGCTCGCCCGCTCTCTTTCCTTCCCGCTCTTCTCTCTTTCCTTCCCGCTCTTCCTCCTGGTGCCGGGGCCGGGCCCGTCCGGGCCCGGCCCCGCTCAGGTCTGCCTGGCGTAGGCCGCGAGGCGGTCGGCGAACGCCGCGACCAGGTCGCGGAGTTCGTCGGGGCGTTCGACGACGAAGGGCAGGTCCAGCGAGGCGAGCACCGGCGGCAGCCAGTCGAGCCGCTGCGCCCGCAGCTCGACGCGCAGCCAGGACCCGTCCAGCTCCTCCAGGACCGCGACGCTCGCCGGGAGGCGGGCGCGGATCCGGTCGGCCGTGCCGTGGACGCGCAGGGTCACCCAGTGCCGGTAGTCGGCCGTGGCGAACCCGGTCAGCAGGCGCTGCGCCGGATCGGGACCGCCGGGCGCCTCGAACGAGCCGGGCAGCGTGCGCGCGTCGGCGACGCGGTCCAGCCGGAAGGTCCGGTCCTCGCCGATCGCGGCGTCCGCGCCCGTGACGTACCACCGGCCCGCGTGGGCGACCACCCCGTACGGATGCAGGGTGCGGTCGCTGCGCCGGCCGTCGCGGTCGGTGTAGCGGATCGAGACCGGCCGGCGGTGGCGGACCGCGTCGGCGAGGGTGAGCAGCACCCCGGCGTCCGGGGCGGCCGTCTCGTCGGGCCGGTCGGTGAAGGCGAGGGACTCCAGGAGCGCGTCGAGCCGGCGGGCGAGGTGCCCCGGGAGGACGCGTCTGATCTTCGCCGAGGCGGTCTCGCTCGCCGTGGACTGCGTGGCCGGCCCCGCCTGGCGTCCGGCGGCCAGGCCCAGCAGGACGGCCAGCGCCTCCTCGTCGTCGAGCATCAGCGGGGGCAGGCGGTAGCCGGGGGCGAGCCGGTAGCCGCCGTAGCGGCCGCGCACCGACTCCACCGGCACACCCAGGTCGAGCAGCTGGTCCACGTACCGCCGCACCGTCCGCCCCTCGACGCCGAGCCGGTCGGCGAGCTCGGCGACGGTCCTGGTGCCGCCGGACTGCAGCAGCTCCAGGAGGGTCAGCACGCGACCGGTCGGACGGGACATGCGCGCAGCCTAACCCGAATACCGGACCGGTTCTGTCCCCTATCTCCCCTAGCCTGCGGAGCAAGGGTGCATGAACGCGTACACCGACGCGTGAGCACAGGGCACGACGCGTGCGGAACCGCACGCTCCAGCACAGCCGAGGAGATTCCCATGGATTTCGTCTCGATCCGCGTCATCACCGGCGACGTGGCGCGCCTGGTCGCGTTCTACGAACGGGCCACGGGCGCGCGGGCGGCCTGGGCCACCGAGGACTTCGCCGAACTGAGGATCGGCGGCGCCACGCTGGCGATCGCCGGCACCCGCACGGTCCCGCTGTTCGCCCCCGGTTCCGCCCGCCCGGCGGAGAACCACAGCGTGATCACCGAGTTCCTGGTGGACGACGTGGACCGCGTCCACCAGGACCTGGCCGGCGTCGTCACGGACGTCGTCGCCGGTCCGACGACGATGCCCTGGGGCAACCGCTCCCTCCTGGTGCGCGACCCGGACGGCAACCTGGTCAACTTCTTCACCCCGGTCACCCCGCAGGCGATCGAGAAGTTCGCCCGCTGAGCGTCAGGCCAGGTGGGCGCGGGCCACGGTGGCGGCGACCTCGGTGAGGAGGGGCCCGGCGCCGGGGATGGAGCGGGCCGGGTCGGGTTCGAGGGCGGAGAGCGGATAGGCCGCGCCGATGCCCGCCGCGGCGAGTTCGGCGGCGGACAGCGCGAGGCGGCCGCAGACCGCGACGACGGGGACGCCGCGGGCCCGGGCCGCCGCCGCGACGCCGGCCGGGGCCTTGCCGTGCAGGGTCTGCGCGTCGAGGGAGCCCTCGCCGGTGATCACCAGGTCGGCGTGCGCGAGCGCCGCCTCGAAGCCGAGCACGTCGAGCATCACCTCGATCCCGGAGCGGAACCGCGCGCCGAGCCCGACCAGGGCGCCGTAGCCGATGCCGCCGGCCGCGCCCGCGCCGGGCGTCCGCGCGGCCTCCCGGTCGCCGAGCACCTCGGCGTAGCGGGTCAGCGCCGCGTCCAGCGCGGCCACGTCCGCCGGCGAGGCGCCCTTCTGCGGGCCGTAGACCGCCGCTGCGCCCTTCGGACCGAGCAGCGGGTTGTCCACGTCGCCGGCCAGGACCACCTCGGCCCGCGCGAGCCGCGGGTCGAGACCCGACAGGTCCGCGGAGGCCAGCGCGGCCAGCGCGCCGCCGCCGGGCGCGACGGGCGCGCCCTTGGCGTCCAGCAGGCGGGCGCCGAGCGCGCAGAGCATGCCCGCGCCGCCGTCGGTGGTGGCGCTGCCGCCGACGCCGAGCACGATCGTGCGCGCGCCCGCGTCCAGGGCGGCCCGCAGCAGTTCCCCGGTGCCGTACGTGGTCGCGCTCAGCGGCGCGAACACGCCCGGCGGCAGCCGCCGCAGACCCGACGCCTCGGCCATCTCGACCACCGCGGTCGTCCCGCGCAGCGCGTACGCGGCGTCCACCGGCTCGCCGAGCGGGCCGGTCACGCGGACCGCGCGGCGCTCGAAGCCGCCCGCGACGGCCGCCTCGACCGTGCCGTCGCCGCCGTCGGCGACCGGCAGCGCGGTGACCGACACGGCGGGCACGACGGCTCGCAGGCCCGCCGCGACGTGCTCGGCGACCTCGGCCGCGGTCAGCGAGCCCTTGAACTTGTCCGCGGCGATCAGCACCCGCGGCAGCCGCCCATGCCGTGCCGTGAGCGGTTCCGCCGCTGCCGCCGGGTCCGGATCCTGATGTGCTCTCGTTGCAGCGTCCGACACGCAATCTCTCCCGATGACGATCCCGAACGTCGCGCCGTCCGCGACCCTATCCCGCCGCCGGTTCACCCGTCACGGGCCGCCGGCCGTAAGTTGGGCGGCATGACCACCGACTTCGCCACCTACATCGCAGGGCTTCCCAAGATCATCGCGGGCGCGAACACGCTGTTCCGCTCCGCCGACGGCCGGGTGCTCCTGGTCGAGCCGAACTACCGCGACGACGGCACGTGGACGCTGCCGGGCGGCACGATCGAGTCCGACGCGGGCGAGTCGCCGCGGGAGGCCGCGCGCCGCGAGACGCTGGAGGAGATCGGGCTGGACCTCGAACCGGGGGCGCTGCTCGCCGTCGACTGGATCACCGGGCCCGGCCGGCCCGCGCTGGCCCGCTACCTCTACGACGGCGGGGTCCTCACCCCCGCGCAGTTCGACGCGATCCGGTTGCAGGAGGAGGAGCTGGACTCCTGGGAGCTGGTGGCCGTCGACGCCCTGGACGACTACCTCCATCCCGTCGCCGCGCGCGGCGTCCGCGCCGCGCTGGCCGCGCTGGAATCCGGCTCGGGCACGGCGGAGCTGGTCAACGGCCTGGCCCCCGGTGAGCGGCTCCCGCCGCGGTAGGCCGCGTCAGGCCTTCGGGATGTCGAAGAAGTAGGTGAGCCCGCCGGCCAGCCGGATGTCGCCCTTGACCTTGAGCTTGCGGGTGAAGAAGAGGGTGGGCCCCGAGGCGTTGCCGGAGACCAGCTTGAGGAACTCCGGCGCGCCCATCGTGAGGCTGAGCTGCGGGGTGCGGCCGGTGCGCTCCGGGGTGACCGTGCACGCGCCGCCCGCGATGTGCGTCTCGTAGACGTCGCCGGGCTCGCCGTCCGCCTCGGTGATCCGCCAGCGGATCAGGGCGTCGCGGCTGCCGGCGGCCTCGGGCTTGAAGAGGGTGTGCATCCGCCCGAACACCTCGTCCAGGACCCGCCGGCGCTGCGGCCCGCGCATGAACTCCTCGATGCGCCGGGCGCTCAGCCCCTTGACGATCCGCGCAAACTCCTTCGGCTCCACCGAGGCGAAGTCCAGCGTCTCCAGGTCCAGATCGTCCACCGCGGCCATGCCGTAACCATCCTTACTCCGAAGTAAGTTTACTGCCGAGTAAGCCTAGGTCCCCGCCCACGCCGTGACAAGCGCGCGGCCCACCGCACGACACGGCGCCGCCGTCGCCGCCCCCTCACCCTTTCGCCCGGCGGGGAATCGGTTCTGCTTCAGCCGGCCCGGTGACCCCGCGGAACCCCCGCCGACGGGCGGGGAACACCGCGGACACGACGTTCACGCGTCGATCCACCGTCACCGGAAAGCGCGAGGCCGGCATGAAGATGAAGCGTTCGAGGATGTCCGTCCTGGTGGCCGTGGCGGTCCTCGCCACGAGCGGGGCCACACTCGCCGTCGCGCAGGACGACGACGCCGGCGGGCACGGCGCGACCCGCGCGCCGCGCGCGTCCGTGGGGCGTTACTGGGGCACGGACGTCTCGGTGGGGCCCGGCCGGTACGGAACGGCGAGCGCGTCCTGCCCCGCGGGAATGGTGAGCACCGGCGGCGGGGGCGCCATCGGCGGCGGGGCCCAGAGCGGCGACCCGTACTTCATCGGTTCCTACGGAGGAAGCGACGGCTGGGTCGTCGGTGTGAAGAACACCGACAGCGTGACCCGGTCCGTGACCGCCTTCGTCGTCTGCATGACCCCCTGAGCGCCGGGCCGGCCCGAGCCGGGCCGGCGTCGCTCGCGGCCGGTGCGCCGAGGCCGTCCTAGCCCTCCCGGGCCGCGCGGGTGGTGTTCAGGCGGGCGGCCTGGCGGGTCAGGTGGTCGCGCTCGGGGACGGTGAGCGCCTTGGCCGCCGCCTCGGCGTACAGGCGGGCGGCGAGCGCGAGGTCGCCGTCGCGTTCGTGGAGGTAGGCCGCCGCCGCGGTGTGCCGGGGCAGCGCCGGGTCGAGCGCGGCCAGCGCCGCCAGGCCCGCGCGGGGGCCGTCCGCCTCGCCCACGGCCACCGCGCGGTTGAGCCGGACCACCGGGCTGTCGGTGAACCGCAGCAGTTCGTCGTACCACTCGACGATCTGCACCCAGTCGGTCTCCGCGGCGGTGGGCGCGTCCGCGTGCAGCGCCGCGACCGCGGCCTGGGCCTGGAACTCGCCGAGCCGGTCGCGGGCCAGGGCAGCCTGGAGGATGCCGACGCCCTCGGCGATAGCGCGGGTGTCCCACCGTGTGCGGTCCTGCTCGGCGAGCGGCACCAGGCTGCCGTCCGGCGCGGTCCGGCCCGCGCGCCGGGCGTGGTGCAGCAGCATCAGGGCGAGCAGGCCGGACACCTCGGGGTGGTCGACCGCCGCCGCGAGCTGCCGGGTGAGCCGGATCGCCTCGGCGGCGAGGTCGATGTCGCCGGAGTAGCCCTCGTTGAAGACCAGGTAGAGCACGCGCAGCACGGTCGCCACGTCGCCGGGCCGGTCGAAGCGCACGCCGGAGACCGTGCGCTTGGCCCGGCTGATCCGCTGGGCCATGGTCGCCTCGGGCACCAGGTAGGCGCGGGCGATCTGCCGGGTGGTGAGGCCGCCGACGGCGCGCAGGGTGAGCGCGACCGCCGACGACGGGCTGAGCGAGGGGTGGGCGCACAGGAAGTACAGCTGGAGGGTGTCGTCGGAGGTCGGCGCGGGCCCGGGCGCCGGCTCCTCCTCCACGAGGTCCTCGCGCCGGCGGCGGGCCGCGTCGGCCCGCGCCTGGTCGAGGAACCGGCGCCACGCCACGGTGACCAGCCAGCCCTTGGGGTCCCGCGGCGGATCGGCCGGCCACACCCGGACCGCCTCGACCAGGGCGTCCTGCACCGCGTCCTCGGCCGCCGCGAAGTCGGCTCCGCGGCGGACGAGGATCGCGAGCACACCGGGCGTGAGGCTGCGCAGCAGCGGCCCGTCGACCGGTTCCATCGACACCGTCACTCCGTGATCGTCGGCGGCTCGGCCATGAACGGCCGCAGCTCCAGCCACTCGTGGATCGGCCTGCTGCTGGCCCCGGCACCGCCGACAGCTCGGCGGCCAACTCCAGCGCCCGCTCGTAGGAGTCGACGTCGATCACCATCCACCCGGCGATCAGGTCCTTCGTCTCGGCGAACGGCCCGTCGGTGACCGGCGGCCGGCCCTCGCCGTCGTAGCGCACCCAGGCGCCCTCGGGCGCGAGCGCCTGCGCGTCGACGAACTCCCCGGTGCCCTCCAGCTTGGCCGCGAAGTCGCGCATGTACTGGATGTGCGCGGTGACCTCCTGCGGGGTCCACCGGTCCATCGGCACGTTGTTCACGTGCTCCGGTGCGCCGCGGTAGTGCTTGAGCAGCAGGTACTTGGCCATGGTGGTTGCCTCCTCGGTGCGGTGCGGCCGCCCATTGTGGTCGCGTTCCACCCCGGGGACGGAGCACACGCCGCGTTCTCGACATCCGTCCGGGAGATTTCCCGAAGTTTTTTCCGCGGGCGGGGCCGGGGCGGGCTTGAGCAGCAAGCCCGCCCGGCCGGGAGCAGCAAGCCGCCCGGCCGGGAGCGGCTAGCCGCGCAGGGCCGGGGCGGCGGTGCGGCGCAGGTGGCGCAGCACCGCGAGCGCCGCGTTGTGGCCGCTCATGCCGTGCACGCCGGGTCCCGGCGGGGTCGCCGAGGAGCACAGGAAGACGCCGGGTCGCCGGGTGGCGTACGGGATCGCGGCCAGCCGCGGCCGCAGCACCGTCTGGAGCCCGGCGAACGCGCCGCACGCGATGTCGCCGCCGACGTAGTTGGCGTTGCGGGCGGCCAGCTCCGCCGGTCCGGTGACGGCCCGGGCCAGCACCAGGTCGCGGAAGCCGGGCGCGAACCGCTCGATCTGGCGCTCCACCGCGTCCGTGGCATCGCCGTGCCAGCCGTGCGGCACATGCGCGTACGCCCAGAAGACGTGCTTGCCCGCGGGCGCCCGGGACGGGTCGACCACGCTGGGCTGGGCGGTGATCAGGAACGGCGTCTGCGGCGGCCGTCCGGTCACCGCGCGGTTCAGCGCGTCGCCGATCTCGGTGTACGTGGGGCCGACGTGCACGGTGCCGGCCCGGCGGGCCTGCGGCGCGGTCCACGGCACCGGGCCGTCCAGCGCGTAGTCGATCTTGAACACCGAGGGGCCGTAGCGGTAGCCGCGGTAGGCGTCGCCGAGCGCGGCGATGCGGGCCAGCGCGGTCGGCGAGGTGTCGAAGACGTACGCCCTGGCCGGCGGGAGCTCGTCGAGCTTGCGCACGGTCACGCCGGTGGTGATCTCGCCGCCCAGCTCGCGCAGGTAGCCGGCCAGCGCGTCGGAGATGGCCTGCGAGCCGCCGCGGGCCACCGGCCAGCCCCGCTCGTGCGCGGCCAGCGCGAACAGCATCGCCATCGCGCCGGTGAACGGCTCGTTCAGCTTGGAGATCGCGTGCCCGGCCAGGCCCGCGAACAGCGCCCGCCCCTTGGCGCCGTGGAACCGCTTGGCCAGCAGCGCCACCGGCGGCGTGCCGGTCAGTCCGAACCGCACGAAGCGGTACGGGTCGCGCGGCAGCCCCGACCACGGCGGCCGGAAGAAGTCCGCGGCGACGGCGTTCCAGTGCCCGGAGTACGGCGTGAGCAGCTTGCGGTACACGACGGCGTCGCGCGGGCCGAGCGAGGCGGCGGTCTCCCCCACCGTGCGCGCGAGCACCGCGGCGGTGCCGTCGGGGAACGGGTGCGCCATCGGGATCTCCGGCTGCAGCCACTCCAGGCCGTGCCGGGCCAGCGGCAGCGCGCGGAAGGCCGGCGAGCCGATGCCGAAGGGGTGCACCGCCGAGCACGGGTCGTGCCGGAAGCCCGGCAGCGTCAGCTCCTCGGTGCGGGCGCCGCCGCCGACGGTGTCCGCGGCCTCGTACACCCGGACCGACAGGCCCGCCCTGGCCAGTTCGGCCGCGGCCGTCAGGCCGTTGGGACCCGCGCCGACCACGACCGCGTCGGCCACCACCGCACGGCTCACCGCCGTCCACCCCCGTCCGCGTCCGACGGCTGTCCCGCCGGCTCGTGCTCCGCGTCCGACGGCCCGGCCGCCGGCTCCCCGTCCGCCCGCGCCACCGCGCGGACCCCGTTCTCCTCCGCCCCCGCCGGCCCCGCGGGCCGCCCGGCGGCCGACCGGGCGCCGTCCTCGCCGCCGTGCAGCACCGCGACGATCCGCGCGGCGGTCGCCGCGTCCCGGGCCGCGGTGAACGGCAGTTCGTTGCCGCCGGCGACGCGGAACGGCGCGCCGGCCAGCGTGCGGTCCGCGCCGCCCGCCTCGGCGACCAGCAGCAGCCCGGCGGCGTGGTCCCAGGGCAGCTCCCAGAAGAAGGCGACCCCGTCGGACACCCCGCGCGCCACGTCCAGGTAGGCCAGGCCCGCGCAGGTGCACGGCGCACAGACCGCGCCGGAGTCCTCCAGCCGCGCCAGCAGGGCGCGTTCGCGGCCGGTGCGGAAGACCGGGTTGGAGGTCCACAGCCGCAGCGGCCGGTCCTCGTCCGCGGTCCGCAGGGGGCGGCCGTCCAGGTGCGCGCCGCCGCCGCGCCGCGCGGTGGCGAACCAGCCGCGGCGCGGCGCGTAGGTCCAGGACGCGAGCGGCTCGCCGCCGGCCACCAGCGCGACCAGCGTGGCGAAGCCGTCCTCGCCGCGCACGAACGCGGCGGTGCCGTCGACCGGGTCGACCACCCACACCGGGGCGTCGCCGCGCAGCCGGTCCAGCACGGCGGGGTCGGCGCTGACCGCCTCCTCGCCGACGACGACGGAGCCGGGCAGCAGCGCGGTGAGCCGCTCGGTCAGGCGTTCCTCCGCCCGCCGGTCGGCGGTGGTCACCAGGTCGTGCGGCCCGTTCTTGACCGCGATGTCGGCGTCGGCCAACCGCCGCCAGCGGGGCAGGACTTCGGCGTCGGCGACCTCGCGGACGATCTGCTCGACCGCGGCGAGCAGATCGTCGAGCCGCTCGTCGGACAGATCCGCGGACAGGCCCGAGGACAGATCCGCAGACGGGTCCGCGGACAGGCCCGAGGACGGGTCCGCAGACAGGCCCGAGGACGGGCGCGCGGACCGGCCGGGCAGCTGCCCGGACCGCCCGTCCGGGTACCCGGGCCCGTCCCCGGACGCCTGCTCGGACATGTGCCCGGACACCTCCTCGGGCACGCCGCAGGGCAGCGTGCCGGCCGCGGCGGCCGAGCCGCCGCGGACCGCGACCTGATCCGTCACCGCAGTCCCCTCGTTCCCCATGCCGCCATCCAATCAGACGCCCGCCGCGGCCGGCCGTGCGGTGCGCGTCAGCAGCAGGTGCAGCAGGAGCGCGGAGGCCAGGCCCACCGCCCAGCCGTAGTCGGCCAGCGGTTTGAGGAACGGGATCAGGCCGTGCCGCGGGAAGGGTCCGGCGCCGGGCGCGGAGTAGGAGCCGCCGACCGCCAGTACGCCGCCGACGACGAAGGCCGTGACCGCGCGCCAGTTCCAGCCGCCGCGGTACCAGTAGCGGCCCGCCGGGTCGTACAGCTCGCCCAGGTGCAGCACGGTGCGGCGCACCAGCCAGTAGTCGGCGATCAGGACGCCCGCGACGGTGCCGAGCACGCCGCCGACCACGCCGAGCCAGGTGTAGATGTAGATCTCCGGGGTGGAGATCAGCTTCCACGGGAACATCAGCACGCCGATCACGCCGGTGATCAGCGCGCCGGTGCGGAAGTTCACCAGCTTCGGCGCGAGGTGCGACAGGTCGTAGGCGGGCGAGACCACGTTCGCGGCGATGTTGACCGAGACGGTGGCGACCAGCACGGTCAGCAGCGCGTAGAGCAGGCCGATCGTGCTGTCGCTCTTGGCGCTGAGCGCGACCGGGTCCCACAAGGTGGTGTCCTCGGCGCCGTAGACGGCCTGGGCGCCGGAGGTGACGAGCACCGACAGCAGCGCGAAGGCGGTCATCGTGGTGGGCAGGCCCAGCGACTGGCCCCACGCCTGGGCGCGCTGGCCGGCGCCGAATCGGGTGAAGTCCGGGATGTTGAGGGAGAGCGTCGACCAGAAGCCGATCATGCCCATCAGGGCCGGGAAGAAGACCTTCCAGAAGTGTTGGCCCCAGCCGAGCTGGGAGGGCTGGTCGAGCAGCGGGCCGAGGCCGCCGGCCTTGACCGAGATCCAGACCAGCAGCACCACCGCGCCGACCAGCACGAAGGGCGCGGCCCAGTTCTCGAAGCGGCGCAGGGTCTGCATGCCGCGGGCGATGATCGCCAGTTCCAGCGCCCAGAACAGCAGGAAGCACAGCCACAGCGGCCACGGGTAGCCGCCGACGTGGCCGCGGCCGGCCCAGTCGCCGGGCAGCACGCGGTCGAGCAGCACGAAGACGCCCTGGCCGCCGATCCAGGTCTGGATGCCGAACCAGCAGCAGGCGACCAGCGCCCGCACCAGCGCGGGCAGGTTGGCGCCGCGCAGTCCGAAGGAGGCGCGGGCCAGCACCGGGAAGGGGATGCCGTACTTGGGTCCGGCGTGCCCGGTGAGCAGCATCGGCGCCAGCACGATCAGGTTGGCCAGCGCGATGGTCAGCACGGCCTGCTTCCAGTCCATGCCGAGCGCGACCAGCCCGGAGGCCAGTGTCCAGGACGGGATGTTGTGCGCCATCCCGATCCACAGCGCGGTGAAGTTGTAGGTGGTCCAGGTGCGCCGGGCCAGCGGCACGGGCAGCAGGTCGGGGTTGGCGTAGTCGCCGGTGGGCGGATCGGCGTCGGCGGGGAGGTCGAAGCGGTCGTCCGCCTGCGCGGCTATGGCCATGGGCACACCTCGTCTCGGGCGGGGTCAGCTCGTACGCGGACCGTTCGGGGACGTGCCGGGGCCGTCCGCGGATGCGGCCGGGCCGCTCGCGGACGCGCCCGGACCGTTCAGGGCGGGGATGACGTGCGTGCCGTAGGCGTCGACGACGGCCTCCTTGGCGTCGTGCATGGCGTACACGGCGAACTGGTCGACGCCGAGGTCGCGCAGCGCGGCGAGCTTGGCGACGTGCGCCGACGGCGGGCCGATCAGGCAGAAGCGGTCCACAATCTCGTCGGGGACGAAGGCGGTGTCGGGGTTGCCGGTCCGTCCGTGGTGGGCGTAGTCGTAGCCCTGCCGGCGCGCGATGTACGCGGTCAGCTCCTCGGGGACCAGCGCGGAGTGCTCGCCGTAGCGCGCGACCAGGTCGGCGACGTGGTTGCCGACCATGCCGCCGAACCAGCGGCACTGCTCCCGGGCGTGTGCGAGGGCTTCGGGCGTGTCGTCCGGGGTGACGTACGCGGGCGCGGCGACGCAGACGGTCACCGAGGCGGGGTCGCGGCCGGCCTGCTCGGCGGCGGTGCGCACCGCCTTGACCATCCGCTCGGTGAGGAAGACGTCGGCGAGTTGCAGGATGAAGCCGTCGGCCAGCTCGCCGGCCATCGCCAGCGCCTTGGGCCCGTAGGCCGCCATCCACACCGGCAGCCGGCCGTCGACCACCCAGGGCAGCCGCATCGTGGTGCCGTCGACCACCGCTTCGCGGCCCTCGGCGAGGTCGCGGACGGCGGTGATCGCCCGGCCGAGTCTGGCGAGGGTGTTCGGCGGCCGGCCGGCCACCCGCATCGCCGAGTCGCCGCGGCCGATGCCGCAGACGGTGCGGTTGCCGTACATCGAGTTGAGGGTCGCGAAGGTGGAGGCGGTGACCTCCCAGGCGCGGGTGCCGGGGTTGGTGACCATCGGGCCGACCACCAGTCGCTCGGTGTGTTCCAGGATGCGGCTGTGGATGACGTACGGCTCCTGCCACAGCACGGTGGAGTCGAAGGTCCAGCCGTGGCTGAAGCCGTTGGCCTCCGCGCGGCGCATCAGGTCGACCACCTGCCAGGCGGGCGGATCGGTCTGCAGGACGAGGCCGAAGTCCATGGCGCGTTCCTTAGAGATCGCAGCGTTCAGTCGAGGTAGCCGCAGGTGGCCCGGGGCACATAGCTGCCGTGTCCGGCGCGTCCGACGTAGGAGCCGCGGTCGACGACCGGGACGCCGCGCGAGAGCACGGTCTCCACCCGGCCGGTGATCCGGCGGCCCTCGTACGCGCTGTAGTCGACGTTCATGTGGTGGGTCGCGGCCGACAGCGTCTGCTCGGCGTGCGGGTCGTAGACCACCACGTCGGCGTCGGCGCCCGGCGCGAGGGTGCCCTTGCGCGGGTAGAGGCCGAACATCCGGGCGGGCGCGGCGCAGGCGATCTCGATCCAGCGGCGGCGGCTGATGCGGCCGTCGACCACGGCCTGGTGCAGCAGGTCCATCCGGTTCTCCACCCCGGGCAGGCCGTTGGGGATCTTGGAGAAGTCGCCGACGCCCATGTCCTTCTGGCCCTTGAAGCAGAACGGGCAGTGGTCGGTGGAGACCACCTGGAGGTCGTCGGTGCGCAGCGCCCGCCAGAGCGCGGCCTGGTGCTCGCGCGGGCGCAGCGGGGTGCTGCACACGTACTTGGCGCCCTCGAAGTCCGGCGCGGCCAGGTCGTCGGTGGACAGGAACAGGTACTGCGGACACGTCTCGCCGAACACCGGCAGGCCCAGGTCGCGGGCGGCGGCCAGCTCGGCCACGGCCTGCTCGGCGGAGACGTGCACCACGTACAGCGGGGAGCCGGCGACCCGGGCGAGCTGGATCGCGCGGTGGGTGGCCTCGGCCTCCAGCAGCGCGTGCCGCACCTCGCCGTGGTGGCGCGGGTCGGTCTTCCCCGCGGCGAGCGCCTGCCGGACCAGGACGTCGATGGCGATGCCGTTCTCGGCGTGCATCATCACCAGGCCGCCGTTGCCGGAGGCGCGCTGCATGGCCTGGAGGATCTTGCCGTCGTCGCTGTAGAAGACGCCGGGGTAGGCCATGAACATCTTGAAGCTGGTGACGCCCTCCTCGACCAGGACGTCCATCTCCTTGAGCGTGTGCTCGGTGACGTCGGAGACGATCATGTGGAAGCCGTAGTCGACGGCGCACTGCCCGTCGGCCTTGGCGTGCCAGGCGTCGAGCCCGGCGCGCAGGCTCGCGCCGACGCTCTGGATGGCGAAGTCCACGATGGTGGTGGTGCCGCCCCAGGCCGCGGCGCGGGTGCCGGTCTCGAAGGTGTCGGAGGCGGTGGTGCCGCCGAAGGGCATCTGCATGTGGGTGTGCGCGTCGACGCCGCCCGGGACGACGTACTTGCCGGTGGCGTCGATGACGGCGCCGGCGGTCCAGGCCGCGGCGGCGTCGCTGTCGTGCGCGGCGAGCGCGGCGATCCGGCCGCCCTCGATCAGGACGTCGGCGTGCGTCTCGTCGCTGGCGGTGATCACCAGGCCGCCGCGGACGATGGTGCGGGCCGCGGCGCCGCCGGAAGACGGGGTGCTCATACGGCGGTCGCTCCTTCCATCGCGGACTCCGCCTGCTTCAGTGCGGCGCCGAGCGCCTCCGCGCCCTCCTCGGCCTCGCTGACGGTCAGCGTCAGCGGCGGTGCGACGCGCAGGCTGTTGCCGGCCCGGCCGCCCTTGCCGATCAGCAGGCCGTGCTCGCGGGCGGCCTCCAGCACCAGGCTCGCCGCGGTCGCGGACGGGGTGTCGCCGCCGGGCTCGACGAGTTCGACGCCGAGCATCAGGCCGCGGCCGCGCACCTCGCGCACGATGCCGCTGCCGGCGGCCAGGGCTTCGAGCCGGGACCTGAGCAGCCCGCCGACCCTTCGGGCGTTGCCCTGCAGATCGTGGTCGACCAGGTAGCCGAGGTTGGCGAGCGCGCCCGCGGTGGTGATCGGGCTGCCGCCGAAGGTGGAGATGGAGTTGGCGGTCAGGCAGTTCATCACCTCGGCGCGGGCCACCACGCCGCCCATGGACATGCCGTTGCCGATGCCCTTGGCGAAGGTCAGCACGTCCGGCGGACCGGCCTGGGCGTGCGCCTGCCAGCCCCAGAAGTGGTCGCCGGTGCGGCCCCAGCCGGTCTGCACCTCGTCGGTGATCCACAGGATGCCGTGCCGGTCGAGCACCTGCTTGAACGCCGCCAGCAACCCGTCCGGCCCGGAGGTGAAGCCGCCGACGCCCTGGATCGGCTCGGCGATCAGGGCCGCGACGGTGCCGCCGGCCTGGCCGAGCACGTCCTCCAGGTCGGCCACGCAGGCCGCGGTGAACTCCTCGTCGCTCAGGTGCGCGAACGGCCCGCGGGTGCGCACCCCGCCGTGCACGTACAGCGTCTGCAGCGGGGACAGGCTGGTCGGCGACCAGGAGGTGTTGCCGGTGACGCCGATCGAGGTGAAGGAGCGGCCGTGGTAGCTGTTGCGCAGCGCCAGCACCTGGTTGGAGCCGCGGTAGGCGGTGGCCAGCAGCAGCGCGGTGTCGTTGGCCTCGGTGCCGGAGGTGGTGAAGAAGACCCGGGCGTCGGGGATGCCGGACAGCCGGGCGATCCGCTCGGCCAGCTCCACGGCCTGGCTGCTGAGGTAGAGCGTGGAGCTGTGCAGGATCTTCCCGGCCTGCTCGGTGATCGCCGCGGTGACCTCGGGCAGCGCGTGCGCGGTCATCGTGGTGAGGATGCCGCCGAAGAAGTCCAGGTAGCGGGTGCCCTCGGCGTCCCAGACGTACCGGCCCTCGCCGTGCGTCAGCTCGATCGGCCGGGCGTAGTAGGTGGCCAGCCAGTCGGGCAGCACGGCGCGGTGCCGGGCGTGCAGGGCGGCGTGGCGGTCGGTGGGTGCGGTCATCTGCTCACGCCTCCGTCAGGTCGCCGTACGCGTCGGGACGGCGGTCGCGGTAGAACGCCCAGGTCTGCCGGACCTCCTCGATCAGGCCGAAGTCCAGGTCGCGCACCAACAGTTCCTCCTTGTCGTCGGAGGCGGTGCCGTCGACGAACTGGCCGCGCGGGTCGACGAAGTAGCTGGTGCCGTAGAAGTCGTTGTCGCCGTAGGGCTCGCGGCCGACCCGGTTGATCGCGGCGATGAAGTACTCGTTGGCGACGGCCGCGGCGGGCTGCTCCAGCTTCCACAGGTAGGCCGACAGGCCGCGGCTGGTGGCCGAGGGGTTGTAGACCAGCTGCGCGCCGGCCAGGCCCAGCGCGCGCCAGCCCTCGGGGAAGTGCCGGTCGTAGCAGATGTAGACGCCGATGCGGCCGACCGCGGTGTCGAAGACCGGCCAGCCGAGGTTGCCGGGTTTGAAGTAGTACTTCTCCCAGAAGCCCTTGACCTGCGGGATGTGGTGCTTGCGGTACTTGCCGAGGAAGGAGCCGTCGGCGTCGATGACGGCCGCGGTGTTGTAGTAGAAGCCGGACTGCTCGATCTCGAAGACCGGCACGACGATCACCATGCCGGTCTCCTTCGCCAGGGCCTGCATCCGGCGGACCGTCGGGCCGTCCGGCACCGGCTCGGCCCAGCGGTAGTGCTCGGCCTCCTGGACCTGGCAGAAGTAGGGGGCGTTGAACACCTCCTGGAAACCGATCACCCGGGCGCCCTGGGCGGCCGCCGCGCGGGCGTGCTCCTCGTGCTTGGCGATCATCGACTCCGTGTCGCCGGTCCAGGTGGCCTGGACCAGCGCGGCACGCACGACGTTGCTCATGAGCAGCTCCTCTGACGAGACGTCACGCCGGTTCTACGCACGTAGATCCCCGCCGTGGGACGAACGTAGAAGCGCAGTCACCACTGTGGCAAGAGCGCGGTCGTTACCGGGCGAAGACGTTTCCGTTTCGCCCGGTCGCGACCCGTTCGGCGGGTGCCGGTCGGCACGCCCGTCGTCGCCGCTCAGGAGGGGCGGACCACCTCCGCGGCGCCGCCGCCGCGGCGCACCTTCTCCGCCGCGGCCAGCCAGCGGCCGTCCGGCAGCCGTTGGACGCCGGTGGCCGCGCCGATCTCCGGGTTCTGCGTGAAGTGGTGGCCGAGCGCCTCCAGGTCCGCCTTCAGCGGGCTGTCCCACAGGGCGGGTTCCAGCTCGGTGGTGGCGGCGTTGCGCTGGCTGGCGCGCGGCGCGGCGATCGCGTCGACCAGCGGCAGCCCCCGGTCGACGTGCTCGGTGAGCACCTGGAGCACCGTGGTGATGATCGTCGCGCCGCCCGGCGAGCCGATCGCGAAGTCGACGTGGCCGTTCTTCAGCACGATGGTCGGGGAGATCGAGGAGCGCGGGCGCTTGCCCGGTCCCGGCAGGTTCGGGTCGGGCACGCCCGGCGAGGCCGGCACGAAGGAGAAGTCGGTCAGCTCGTTGTTGAGCAGGAAGCCGCGCCCGGGCACGGTGATGGCGCTGCCGCCGGTCTGCTCGATGGTCAGGGTGTACGCGACCACGTCGCCCCACTTGTCGGCGACCGTCAGGTGCGTGGTGTTGTCGCCCTCGTAGGTGGTCGGGGCGGCCCGGCCGGCGGCGCCGCAGGGCGCCGGGTGCGCGGGGTCGCCGGGCGGCAGCGGGCTGGTGAGGACCGCGTCGTCCTTGATCAGGCAGGCCCGGGAGGCAGCGAAGGACTTGGAGGTGAGCCCAGCGGTCGGCACGTCCTCGAAGGCCGGGTCGCCGACCCAGCGGCCGCGGTCGGCGAAGGCGATCCTGCTGGCCTCGATGTAGTGGTGCAGGTACTGCGTCTGGCTGGCGTCGGCCAGGTCGGTGTGCTCCAGGATGTTCAGCGCCTCGGCGACGGTGGTGCCGCCGGAGGACGACGGCGCGGGCCCGTAGACGTCCAGGCCGCGGTAGGTGGTGTGGGTGGGCGCCTGCTTCTTGACCCGGTACGCGGCGAGGTCGGCGGCCGTCAGGTCGCCGCTGCGCACCACGCGGGTGGCCGCGGGGTCGACCGGGGGCTTGCGGACGGTCCGCACGATGTCGGCGCCGATGTCGCCGTGGTAGATCGCGCCGATGCCCTTGGCGCCCAGCTCCTGGTAGGTGCGCAGGAGTTGCGGGTTGCGGAAGGTGGAGCCGACCGCGGGCGGCTGCCCGCCGGGCAGGAACAGCGCGGCGGTGTCGGGGAAGTCCTTGAACCGGTCGAGGTTGCTCGCGGTCTGGGAGTTGAAGGTGGCGTCCACGGTGAAGCCGTCGCGGGCGATCTTCTCCGCGGGCTTCAGCACGTCCTTCAGCGGGCGGGTGCCCCAGGCGTCCAGCGCGGTCTGCCAGGTGGCCGCGGTGCCGGGCACGCCGACGCTGCGTCCGCTGGTGACGGCGTCGGCGAAGGCCAGCGGCTGTCCGTTCTCCACGAACAGCTGGTCGGTGGCGCTGTGCGGCGCGGTCTCCCGGCCGTCGAGGGTGAACACCTGGTGCTTGCGGGCGTCGTAGTAGACGAAGTAGCCGCCCCCGCCGATCCCGGAGGAGTACGGCTCGGTGACGCCGAGCGCGGCGGCGGTGGCGACCGCGGCGTCCACCGCGTTGCCGCCGCGGCGCAGCACCTCGATGCCGGCGGCGGTGGCGTCGGGGTCGACGCTGGCGACGGCCCCGCCGTAGCCGACCGCGAGCGGGCTGCGGTCGGCGGCGGCCGGAGCGCCGGGCGGGGCGCGGTGGCCGGCGGGCGCCGCCGCGGTGAGCGCGCCGACCGCCGCCGCCACGGCGAGGGCGGCCACGGCGCGCACCGCGCGGCGGCGTGGTGCGCGCGTGCGGCCGGGCGCCCGCACGGGCCCGGCCGGCTGGGTGTGTTCGGACCGCTGCGTGGGCCCGGCTGTTCGGGTGCGCTCGGCTGCCCGCGTGTGCCCGAGTGGTGGCGTGTGCTGGTTGCCCATGGGCGAAGCCTCCAGATCCGCGTCGACGACCGGTCAACGACCGTCCCGGCAGCGTAACTTCACCACTGCGGCCCCGTCAGGAGCACGGGGCGCGGCGTCATCCGGACGTCACACGGCGCCCGGACGGCCGTCGCCCGCCCGGAGGCATGGAGGCGGCGCGGGTCGAACACCGCTACGATGCCGCGCCATGAGCGACGACGCGCGCAACCTCGTCATCGGCCTCGCGGCCCTGGTCATAGGCGCGGGTCTGGGCTGGTTCCTCCGCACCTACATATGGGGGCGCCGGCTGGACCGCAAGCAGAAGTTCTTCGGGCTGCCCAAGGAGTCCGAGTGCCTGCTGGTGGTGCCGCGCGACCCCGGCGCGCGCGGCTGGAGCCTGGCCCGGCACGACGCGTTCGCGCTGCTGGAGCTGGCCGCGGTGATCAAGGAGTGCGGCGCGCACGCGGAGGTCCTCGCGCACGACACCGCCTGGCAGGGCTTCGGCGCCCGCACCGAGTTCTGCATCGGCGGCCCGGTGGCGAACCTGCGGCTGGCCGCGCACCTGCGGTCGATGCTGCCGGGCGTCGAGATCAACACCGAGGCCGCGCCCGGTCCCGAGCAGGGCGCGATCGCCGTCGGCGGCGAGACCTACCGGATGGAGAAGGGCTCGGTGGAGTACGTGCTGCTGGCCCGCCTGGCCTCGGCCCGCGAGTCCGGCAACGAGCGCCCGGTCTTCCTCTCCTCCGGCCAGCGCGGCATCGCCAACCAGGCGGCGGTCCGCTACCTGGCCAGGCACCACACCAGGCTGGCCCGCAAGCACGGCCTGGACGGCACCTTCTGCCTGCTGCTGAAGGTGGTCAACTCCCAGGCGTACGGCTCGGACCTGGTGGAGCTGGTCGCCGACGTGACCAAGGCGGCGACCACCCCGCCGAAGATCAAGAGTCAGCGAGACCGATCACCAGCCACATGAGCGCCACCCCGGCCACCGTGCACATCAGGGTGGTCTTCGACGGGTGCGGGCTGTGCGCCTCGGGCAGGATGTCGGACGTGGCGAGGTAGAGCAGGAACCCGGCGAAGAAGCCGAGGTAGGCGCCGAGCGCCCCGGACGGGATGGTGAAGGCGAGCGTGACGGCCGCGCCCACCACCGGCGCCAGCGCGTCCGCGCCGAGCAGGATCTGGGCGCGGCGGCGGCCGTTCCCGTACAGCCGGGTGATCGTGTAGGTGTTGAAGCCGTCGGCGAAGTCGTGCGCGACGACCGCGATGGCGACGACCACGCCGACGGTGTCGCCGGCCTGGAAGGCCGCGCCGATCGCGAAGCCGTCCATCACGCTGTGCCCGACCAGCGCCGCCGCGGCGGCCAGCCCGACGCCTTTGACCGGGTCGTGCGCGTGGGAGTGGCCGTGGGTGTGGGAGGCGTACTCGCCCTCGTGGGCGCGGTGGATGGCGACCGACCGCTCGACCACGTGCAGGGCGAGGAAGCCGAGGACGAAGGTCAGCAGCGCGGCGGGCACCCCGAAGACGTGCCGGGGCTCGTTCTCCAGCGCCTCCGGCAGCAGGTCGAAGCCGACGACGCCGAGCATCAGTCCGGCGGCGAGGCCGAGCACGAGGTGGCGGCGGTCCCCGATGTGCTGTGCGACGACGCCGCCGACCAGGGTCATCGCGAAGGCGCACGCGGCTATCAGGACCGGCATGAGGTCATGATCCCGGACGCCGCGTGCGCCCGCTACTCAGGGTCGCCTAACCCCGTGGGCGCTCACCAGCGGTGATCCCGGCCCGGCACGGAGCCGCCGGCGCCACCGCCGTGGCCCTGTCCCTGCCGGCCGCCGCCGCGGCCGTCCAGGAGGTCGAGCACCGCGCGGGCCATGGCCTGCTCGCCGGCGGCGTCCCAATGCGCCGTCGTGGCGGCCGGGGGTACCTCCCGGACGGAGGCCGGGGAGCGGTGTGCCGCGCCCCTGTGGCGTATCCGTCTGCCGCGGGGCGGCGGTCAGGGAGCGCTGTCCTCTTGTGCGGCGTGGGGCGGGGGGTCCGCGCGGGCGGCGCGTTCGTGGCGGGCGTCGGTGATGTCGAGGAAGACGCGGTCCGCGGTGGGCCAGCGGTCCCGGATCGCGTGCCGGATGCGCAGGCTGACCTCCTCGACGCGTTCGCTGTCCATGCCGGGCACCAGGTCGATCCGCGCGGCGACCAGCGTGGAGTCGAGGCCGAGCCGCATGGTGAGCAGCTCCTCGACCGTGTCGACCTCCGGCTGCTCGGCGAGCAGCTCGCCGATCCGGTCGCGCAGCCGGGGGTCGGCGGCGGCCCCGATCAGCCGCCGGTGCGCGGTGCGGCCGAGTCCGAAGGCCACGGCCATCAGCAGCACGCCGATGGCCATCGACGCCGCGGCCTCACCGGCCGCGTCGCCGGTGGTCATGTGGACGATCATGCCGGTCGCGGCGAGCAGCACGCCGATCACCGCGGTGCCGTCCTCGGCGAGCACCGTGCGCAGCGCCGGATCGGTCTCGGCGGATCCGCGGCGGCGGGTCTGGACCACCGCCTTGAGCAGCGAGCCGCCCTCGGCGAGCAGCGCGACGCCCAGCACCGCGAGGCCCGCGATGTAGCCGGCGGTGGTCTCGTGCTCGCCGCCGCCCAGCGCCCGCACGCCCTGGTAGAGCGAGAAGCAGCCGCCGAGCACGAAGATTCCGACCGCCGCGAGCAGTGACCAGAAGTACCGCTCCTGGCCGTAGCCGAAGGGGTGGTCGCTGTCCGCGGGGCGGCGGCTGCGGCGCAGCGAGGTGAGCAGGAAGACTTCGTTGAGGCTGTCGGCGACCGAGTGCGCGGCCTCGGAGAGCATCGCCGGCGAGCCGGCGAACAGGCCGGCGACGGTCTTGGCCGCGGCGATCAGCAGGTTGGCGGCGAGCGCGGCGACGACGGCGCCGCGGGTGCCGCTGTCGCCCGCGCCGCCGCCCTGGCCGTGGCCCTCGCCGCCGTCTCCACCGCGCTGGTCGCGGCCCTCGCCGCCGTCCCCACCGCCGCCCGTGCGGGCGCCCGCGTGCGCGCTCGTCCTCGTGCTCGCGGTGCGTGTGCTGGTCATCGCCGCGCCTCTCGTCGCGTGGGTCCGCCCCGCTCCTCACGTCCTCCGGACGGCCTACCGCGGGTGGCTGGGCGTCACGGTGCGTGAGGAGATGGGAGGACATGGGCTTTCCCGGTCGTCGGGTCGTGTTCCCCGCCGGATCTCGGGCATCCGCCCATCAAGGAGGTGGCTGGAATGTCTCTCTACGAAGCGCGGGCCGCGGACGTCGCGGTCGGTGGCGCGGGCAGCATCGGGCCGCTGGTGCTGGGCATCGTCGTGGTGATCGTTCTCATCGCCGCCGTCTGGGTGGGGATGCGACGGGTGGGCAAGGAGCCGCCGATCCCGCAGGGCAGGCGGCCGCGGGCCGGCGCGTGGTCCACGCGCCGGGAGCACGATGTCGGGGCGCCCGACGATCACGGGCCCGGGCACCAGGACGAGGGGCCGCGCACGCACGAGTCGCGGGAGCCACAACCGGACGAGATGCCACGGGACGGGCGGCGGCGGATGCCGTACGAGGTCCGCGACGCGGGAGTGCGCGGCGGCAAGGAACGCACCCGGCCGCGGCGGCACTCGGGCCCCAACGTCGATTGACCGCGTCCCGCTGACGGGAGAACGCTCCCCCGTCACCCCCTGCGTCAGCTCCGCGCTGGGCGTCGCGCCGCAACAGGCGCGGCGCCCGGTTCGCGTCAGCGTGAGCATGGCGCAGGACGCCGGCCCGTTTTTCAGGGGCGCGGGGAACTGCGCGAGCAACCCACCTGCGGCCCGCAGGCAGCCACCGCCCTGATGGGGCAGCCCGGTCCTCCCCCAGAGCTTCGCCCGGAAGGTGCCCCCAGGACCACCGGCCGTGGCTGGTTGTCGGGGGCACCCCCGGACGGAGTCTGGGGGAGCAGTTCCCCGCGCCCCTGACTGGCGCGGCGCCCAGCGTCACGCGCGCCGGGGTGGGCCTGGTGATTGCTCAGCGCACAGCGTCGAGGCGGGAGCGGGCCCCGCGCAGCCCGCGGGGGTGGCGGGCCGGGAGGAGGCCCGCCCAGGGCTCGGTGCGGGCGTGGGCGAGGGCGTCGCGCACGGTGAAGGCACGGGGGTGCAGTGAAGTGTCGTGGAGCGCGTCGGGGGGCAGCGGCGCGGCCACGGGCGCTCCGGGCAGCGCCCGCACCGACCAGGGCGCGACCGCGGTCTGCGCGTAACCGTTGCGCATCACGTCGAGGTAGAGCCGGTCGCCGCGCTCGGCCTTGCGCGCCTTCGTCGTGAGCGTGTCCGGGTGCCGAGCGGCCAGCGTCTCCGCGATCGCCCGCGCCAGCTCGCGGACCTCGTCCACGTCCGACCCGCGGTCCAGCGGGACGACCAGGTGCAGCCCGCGCGAGCCGCTGGTCATCGGCGCCCAGGGCAGCCGTACCGCGTCCAGCAGCTCGCCGAGCTGGAGCGCGGCGGTGCGGACCGGCGCGAAGTCGTCGCCGGCCGGGTCGAGGTCGAAGACCATCAGATCGGGGTGGCGCGGGCGGTCCGCGCGGGACAGGAAGCGGTGCAGCGTGGTGCAGCCCTGCCCGGCGAGGTAGACGAGGGTGGGCGCGTCGTCGGCGAGGACGTGGCAGACCGTGCCGTCCTCCTTGGCCAGTTCCGCCCGGTGCACCCAGTCCGGGAAGTGCGCGGGGACGTTCTTGCGCATCAGCGGCCGGCCGCCGATCCCGTCGGGGTGCATCTCCAGCATCAGCGGCCGGCCCTTGAGGTGCGGCACCGCGTAGGGCGCGATCTCGCGGTAGTACGCGGCCAGGTCCGCCTTGGTGACGGCGGGGGCGTCCGGCCCGGCCGGGAAGAGGACCTTCTCGGCGCGGGCCACCTCGACCGTGCGGCGGCCGGCGTCGACGGCGAGCGTGCTCATGGCGTTCCCTGAGTGGTCACGGCGCCGCCTCAGCGGGCGGCGACGAGCTTGCGCGCGGCCGCCGCGATCGCGTCCGCGTCGATGCCCGCGGCGTGCAGCTGCTCGTCGGGCGTCGCGGAGCCGGGCATGGTGTGGACGGCGAGCCGGGTGAGCAGCGGCATCGGATGGCCGTTGCCGAAGGACTCCAGAACCGCGTCGGCCAGACCGCCCTCGGGGTGGTGGTCCTCGGCGACCACGAA
This sequence comes from Actinacidiphila sp. DG2A-62, assembly GCF_035825295.1. Classification (NCBI taxonomy): domain Bacteria; kingdom Bacillati; phylum Actinomycetota; class Actinomycetes; order Kitasatosporales; family Streptomycetaceae; genus Actinacidiphila; species Actinacidiphila sp. DG2A-62. The sequence goes on along the minus strand of NZ_JAYMGI010000002.1, from coordinate 7,212,757 downwards.
CCGCCCGGTGGCCGCGGCGGCCTCGCGCAGCGTCTGGGTGTCCACCGGCTTGACGGAGTACAGGTCGATCACCCGGGCCCTGATGCCGTCCGCCACGAGCCGGTCGTGGGCGGCCAGCGCCTGGTGCAGGGTGACGCCGGCGCCGATCAGGGTGACCTGGTCGTCGGGGTGGGAGCGCAGCACCTTCGAGCCGCCGACCGGGAAGTCCTCGCCGGCGCCGTAGAGCACCGGGGTCTCGCCGCGGGTGGTGCGCAGGTAGCCGATGCCGGGGACGTCGGCGAGCGCGGCGGTCAGCTGCGCGGTCTGATTGGCGTCGCAGGGGTAGAGCACCGTGCTGCCGTGGATCGCGCGCATCATCGCCAGGTCCTCCAGCGCCATCTGCGACGGGCCGTCCTGGCCGATCGAGACGCCGGCGTGCGAGCCGACCACCTTGAGGTCGCTGCGGCTGATCGCGGCCATCCGCAGGAAGTCGTGCGCGCGGGTCAGGAACGCGGCGAAGGTGGAGGCGTACGGGACGCGCCCGCGCACGCCCAGGCCCACGCCGGTGGCGACCATCTCCTGCTCGGCGATGTAGCACTCGAAGTAGCGCTCGGGGTGCTCGTCGGCGAACAGGCCGGCCTTGGTGGAGTCGCCGACCTCGCCGTCCAGCACCACCACGTCCGCGCGGCGGGTGCCCAGGACGGTGATCGCCTCGCCGAAGGCGGTGCGGGTGGCCACGTCCGAGCCGCGGTCGTACGAGGGCAGCGCGGCGTGCGGATCGGCGCCGCCCTCCAGCCGGGGCGGGTCGGCGTCCGGCGGGCCCTGCACCTGGACCAGGATGTCGCGGACCCCGCCCAGCTCGCTGATCGCGGACTCGGCGTCCGGCACCGGCTTGCCGTGGTGGCCTTCGAGGTTCTCGACGGCGACGACGCCCTTGCCCTTGCGGGTGCGGGCGATGATCGCGGTGGGCGCGCCGCGATTGTCGCGGGCGGCGGCCATCGCCTCGTCGATCGCGGCGATGTCGTGGCCGTCGATCTCCACGGTGTGCCAGCCGAAGGCGCGGATCCGGCGGCCGTAGGCGTCCAGGTCCCAGCCGTGCCGGGTGGGGCCGCGCTGGCCGAGCCGGTTGACGTCGACGATCGTGGTGAGGTTGTCCAGGCCCTCCATGCCGGCGTGCTCGAACGCCTCCCACACCGAGCCCTCGGCCATCTCGCTGTCGCCGCACAGCACCCAGGTGCGGTACGGCAGGTGGTCCAGGCGCTGGGCGGCGAGCGCGACGCCGACGCCGATCGGCAGGCCCTGGCCGAGCGAGCCGGTGGCCACGTCGACCCAGGGCAGCCGGGGCGTGGGGTGGCCCTCCAGCCGGCTGCCGAGCTTGCGGTAGCCGGTGAGCAGCTCGTTCTCGTCGATCGCGCCGGCCGCCTTGTAGGCGGCGTACAGCAGGGGCGAGGCGTGGCCCTTGGACAGGATCAGGTGGTCGTTGCCGGGGTGGCCGGGGTCGTTGAAGTCGTAGCGCAGGTGGCGGGCGAGCAGGACCGCCATGAGGTCGGCGGCGGACATCGAGGAGGTGGGGTGCCCGGAGCCGGCCGAGGCGGACGCGCGCACCGCGTCGACCCGCAGTTGCTGCGCCAGCTCGGCGATCTCGGCGTCGGTGAGGACCTGGTCCCTGGTGGCCGTGCTGTTCATGAGGACTGCTCTCCGTTTCCCTGGCTGGTGGCGCCCTGGCTGGTGGCGGATTGCCTGTCGCGGGCGGGCGCGCACGACCGGGCCGGCGCGCGGCGCCCCTCAGCTCAGCGGCTGCCCGTGCGGGAGCGGTGCAAACGGGACACGGGCGACCGGGCCCGGCGGCCGGGCGGTCGGCCCCGCGGCCTCGGGAGCCCGGCCTTGCGGGCCGTCCCGTCGGGCCGGCCCGCCGGCCTCGGAGGGACGGCCCCGCCGCCTCAGTGGTGCAGCACCTTGGCCAGGAAGTCGCGGGCCCGTGCGGTGCGCGGCGCGGCGAAGAACTCCGCGGGCGGCCGGTCCTCGACGATCCGGCCGTCGGCCATGAACACCACCCGGTCGGCGGCCGAGCGGGCGAAGCCCATCTCGTGGGTGACCACCAGCATGGTCATGCCGTCCGCGGCGAGCTGCCGCATCACCGCGAGCACCTCGCCGGTCATCTCCGGGTCGAGCGCGGAGGTGGGCTCGTCGAAGAGCATCACCTTGGGGTCCATGGCCAGCGCGCGGGCGATGGCGACGCGCTGCTGCTGCCCGCCGGACAGCTGCGCGGGGTGCTTGTGCGCCTGGTCGGCCAGGCCCACGCGCTCCAGCAGCTCGCGGGCCCGCCGCTCGGCGTCCCGCGGGTCGCGGCCGCGCACCCGGATCGGCGCGACGGTCAGGTTGTCCAGGACGGTGAGGTGCGAGAAGAGGTTGAAGGACTGGAAGACCATGCCGATGTCGGCGCGCAGCCGGGCCAGCTCGCGGCGGTCGGCGGGCAGCGTCGCGCCGTCGACGGTGATCGTCCCGGAGTCGACCGGGGTCAGTCCGTTCACGGCCCGGCACAGCGTGGACTTGCCCGCGCCGGACGGCCCGATGAGGACGACGCTCTCGCCGCGGGCCACCGCGAGGTCGACGCCGCGGAGCGCGTGGTGGTCGCCGAAGTGCTTGTCGACGCCGCGCAAGGCTATGAGGGGTTCGCCGGACGGGGTCGGGGAGGCGGACATCTCTGCGGGCACGGGGGCGGGGTCGGGGCCGGTCCGGCGGTCAGCCGAGGACGCGGTTGACGAGGGTGTCGCGCTCGGTCTGCGGGATGGCGGTCCAGCGCATGCCGCGCAGGGCGCCTTCCAGGGCGAGCAGGGTGTGGGTGCGGGCGTCCTCGGGCAGTTCGGGGCTGATCTTCTCGAACGCCCGGCCCGAGCCCAGTCGGCGGAGTTCGCCCGCGTCGTCGACGCCCGCGCGGCGCAGGCGCTCGGCGAGCACCGCCCCGATGTTCGGCAGCTGTTGAAGGGAGTCCACGTCGAGCCTCCGGGTTCACGCTGTGGGTGCGTTGCTTGGGCGCCATCATGCACGGGCGGCGCGGTCCTGCCCGGGCAATGCCTGCTGACACGCCCTGACCGTCCCCCGCCCCGGTGACGCGGCGCCCGCCGACGCCGCGTCGCCCCGGTGACGCGGCCCGCCGACGCCGCGCCCGTCCGGCCGGCCCCGACCGGGGCTCAGACGTCGAGGTCGACGACGACCGGCGCGTGGTCGGAGGCGCCCTTGCCCTTGCGCTCCTCCCGGTCCACGTACGCGTCCGAGACCGCCTTGGCGAACGGCGCGTTGCCGTAGACCAGGTCGATGCGCATCCCGCGGTTCTTGGGGAAGCACAGCTGGCGGTAGTCCCAGTACGTGAACGGGTGGTCGTACTTCAGCGGGCGCGGCACCACGTCGCTGAGGCCGGTGCCGCGCAGCTCGGCGAGCGCGGCCCGCTCGGCCGGGGTGACGTGGGTGGCGCCCTCGAAGGCCGCGGGGTCGTAGACGTCGTCGTCGGTCGGCGCCACGTTGTAGTCGCCGAGGACGGCGAACGGGCGCTCGCCGGCCGCGTCCCCGGCCACCGCGGCGCGCAGCGCCTCGAACCACTCGATCTTGTAGGCGAAGTGCGGGTGGTCCACCTCGCGGCCGTTGGGCACGTAGACCGACCAGACGCGGACCGGGCCGCAGGTCGCGGCGACCGCGCGGGGCTCCTCGACCCCCTCGTACAGCGGGCCGCCGGGCAGGCCGGTGACCACGTCCGCGAGGCCGACCCGGGAGAGCACCGCCACGCCGTTCCACCGGCCGGTGGCGTGCACCGCGGCCTCGTAGCCCAGCTCGCGCAGCTCGGCGGCGGGGAACTGCTCGGGGGTGCACTTGAGCTCCTGGACGCACAGGACGTCCGTGCCGCTGCTCTCCAGCCAGGCGAGCAGCCGCGGCAGCCGGGCGGTGACGGAGTTGATGTTCCAGGTCGCGATGCGCATGCCCCCCAACCTAGCGGCTGGGTACGACAGCGCCGCCGCGGCCCGGTACGTCGCCCTCCCCCGGCCCGCTCCCGCGCGTCCGGGCGCCCTGCTCCCCGGCCGCTCAGCCCCGCTCCCCCTGCCCGCTCAGCCCCGCTCCGCTGCCCCGGTCAGCCCTGCTCGCCGGGCGCCAGCCGGACGTGCTCGGCGCGGCCCAGCTGCCCGATCTGCGTGTCGTAGACCGGCCTGGCCAGGTCGGTGAGCAGCGCGTCGTGGATGTCGATCGCGCGCCGCGGCGCGACGGCGCGGACGTAGTCGATGACCTCGGAGATCTTGTTCCACGGCGCCATCACCGGCAGCATCAGGGTGTCCACCGGCGCGTCCGGCACGGTGAGCGCGTCGCCGGGGTGGAAGAGCGAACCGTCCACCAGATAGCCGACGTTGGTGATGCGCGGGATGTCCGGGTGGATGACCGCGTGCAGTTCGCCGTGCACCTGGACGTCGAACCCGGCGGCGGCGAAGGCGTCCCCGTGGCCGACGGTGTGCACCCGGCCGGGGAACGCGGCCGAGAGCGTGCCGGCGACCGAGGCGAGCGTCCACACCTCGGCGGCCGGGTCGGCCTCCAGCACGCGGCGCACCCGGCCCTCGTCGAAGTGGTCCATGTGCTCGTGGGTGATCAGGATCGCGTCGGCGCCGGCCGCGGCGTCCTCCTCGCTGAAGGCGCCCGGGTCGATCGCCAGGGTCCGGCCGTCCTTCTCCAGCACCACGCACGAGTGCCGCTTCTTCGTCAGCTTCAGGCTCATGGATCCATCCTGCTACGGCCCCGCGCGCGGGGCGCACCGGGACCCGGCGGCCCGGTGCCGCGACGGACGGGCGGACGGGCGGACGGGCGCGCGGGCGGGCCGCCCGCGTCAGTCGCCGGCCCGGGTCTCCTGCTCGATCACCGGGCGGGCGGCCTCCAGGGCGGCGCGGGCGGCGGGCAGGCCCGCGAAGACCGCGGTGTGCACGAGCGCCTCCTCTATCTCCGCCGGGGTCAGGCCGTTGCGCAGCGCGGCGCGGGTGTGGTCGGCGATGTCGCCGAGCCGGCCGAGCGCGGTGAGCGCGCCGAGGGTCAGGAAGCTGCGGGTGCGCCGGTCCAGGCCAGGGCGGGTCCACAGCTCGCCCCAGGCGTAGCGGGTGGCGAAGGCGTCGAAGCCGGCGCCGAAGCCGTCCCCGCGGCCGGTCTCGGCGTCCACCTGGGCGTCGCCGACCAGTTCGCGGCGGATGCGCAGACCGTCGGCGTAACGGTCGGGCTGGGCGGGGCCGGCGCCGGACCCGGCGGGCGGGCGCGGCGGCACCGGCGGCGGCGCGGGCGCGAACGGGGTGGGCGCCGGGGTGTGGTCGGCCCAGGCGCTCTCGAAGTGCCGGGCCAGCAGGTCGCCGACCGCGCCGGGCTCCTCGACCGGGGCCAGGTGGCCGGTCGCCGGGACCACGGCGAGCCGCGCGTCGGGGATGCCGGCCACCAGCAGCCGGGCGTCGGCCGGCGGCGTCTCGGTGTCGTCGGCGCCGGCGATGACCAGCGTCGGCACCGTGATGCCGGACAGCGCGTCGCGCACGTCGAAGGCGGCGAGCGCCTCGCAGGCGGCGATGTAGCAGGCGGCGTCGGTGGTGGCGACCATCTTCACCGCCCACTCAGTGATGGCCGGCTGGGTGGCGAGGAAGGCGCCGGTGAACCAGCGCTCGGGGGTGGCCCGCGCGGTGCGGTCCAGGCCGTTGGCGCGGACCACGACGCCGCGCTGCCGCCAGGTGTCGCCGGTGGCGAACCGGGCCGCGGCCGAGACCAGCGCGAGGGCGGCGACCCGGTCCGGGCGCAGCAGCGCCAGCCGGGCGCCGATCGCGGCGCCCAGCGAGCAGCCGGCGTAGCCGAAGGCGTCGATGCCCTCGTCGTCCAGCACCGCGAGCAGCCGCCTGGCCAGGTCGTCGACGGAGGAGGCGGGCTCGGCGGGCGCGCCGCCGTGGCCGGGCAGTTCGTAGCGCAGCACCCGCCAGCGGGCGGTCAGTTCGGGCAGCTGCCGGTCCCACATGTGCCAGGTCGCGCCGAGCGCCGGGCCCAGCACCACCACGGGCGCGTCCTCGGGGCCGTCGAACCGGTACTGCAGCGGGGGTTGCAGGTCGTCACGGTCGTCGTACCCGTCGTCAGCCGGCCTCGTGCACGTCGTAGCCGCCGCCGTGCGCGGCCGGCGCTGCGGCGCCGAGGACGGCGGCGGTCTGGTCGGTCGTGTCGCTCATCGCGCCTCACGCTATCGAGTGAAGCCCCGGGGTGGGTCACCCGCCCCCGAAGCCGTGCTGGAAGTTGACGGTGGAGACGACGTAGACGGTGGGGGCGTCGGCGTCCGAGAGGTCGACGACGATGTCGTGGTCGGGGCGGTCGCCGACCGTGTGCAGTTGGGTGCCGCCCCAGGGGCCGGCGTCCGACAGGGACCAGCCGGCCGTCCTGGCCTGGGCCGGGCTCAGCGCGGCGCGGCCGTCGCGCAGCGCGTCGCGGCTGGTGCCGATCCTGGCCAGGAAGGTGTCCAGGCCGCCCGCGGTGGTGGTGAACTGCGCGTACAGCGCGCTGGTGTCCCAGGAGTTGGTCTCCAGGTAGCCGACGCGGGTGGCGCCGACGGGGAACGGCACCTGGTAGATGCGCTGTTGCAGCGAGGTCGGCTCCTCCCAGGTCATGTTCCGGGCGGCGGCCTCCTGCTGCTTGCTGACGCCGCCGTCGCGGCTCTGCTCGGCGGAGATGATCACGTAGCCGAGCGGGACCAGCACCAGCAGCGGCAGCACCGTCCAGCGGACCCAGCGCGGCAGGTCGCGCATCGGCCGCGGGTCGGGCTCGGCGGGATGGTCCTCCGGGAGCGTTTCGGGGTGCGCCCCGGCCGCCTGGTGTTCTTCGGCGGACCCGCGGTCGCCCGCGGCGGTGCGGTTCGCGGCGGCCGTGCGGTTCGCGGCGGACCCGCGGTCCCCGGCGGCGCCGTGCTCCTCGGCCGCCTGGTGCTGCCCGGCCGTGTGCTGCTGGGGCAGGCGGACGTCGCGGTCGGTCCGGCCGGTCCGGTCAGTCCGATCGACCCGGTCGGCCCGGTCGGCCCGCTCCGCCGTGTGCGGCGCGGGCGCCGCGGGGTCCGGGGGCTCCGCGTCCGCGGTGCCCGGGCGCTGCGGTGTCGTCGTCATGAGTCGGCGGCCTGCCGTCCGTAGCCGTAGACGCGGCCGTAGCGCTCGTACCGCTCGACTCTGCGGCGGTTGGTGCGGCGGAAGCGGCGGGCGACGAGCCGGGCCAGGTCGGCGGCCCCGACCATGCCGGCCTCCGGGCCCAGTTCGGCCTTGGCGATGCGCGCCTCGGGCCGGTAGCCGCGGCCGGTCAGGGTGCGCCGGAAGGCGTCCCTGGCCGGGCCGATCAGCAGGTCGTCGGCCGCGCTGACGCCGCCGCCGATCACGAAGCAGGACGGGTCGAGGGCGGCGGCCAGGTTGGCGATGCCGACGCCCAGCCACTGGCCGATGTCCTGGAACAGCTCGACGCACATCGCGTCGCCCTCGCGGGCCAGTTCGGTGATCAGCGGCCCGGTGATGTCGCGGACATTGCCGCCGACCCGGTCGATGATCCCGTACGCCACCGGGGACTCGGCGGCGGCCAGTTCCCGGGCCTCGCGCACCAGGGCGTTGCCCGAGCTGTACTGCTCCCAGCAGCCGCGGTTGCCGCACGGGCAGCGGTGGCCGCCGGGCACCACCTGCATGTGGCCGAACTCGCCGGCCACGCCGAAGCGGCCGCGCTTGACCCGGCCGTCCTCCAGGATGGCGCCGCCGATGCCGGTGCCCAGGGTGATCATCACCAGGTCGGCCTCGCCGCGGCCCGCGCCGAACCGCCACTCGGCCCACGCCGCGGTGTTGGCGTCGTTGTCGACCATCACCGGCACCAGCAGGCGCTCGGAGAGCCGGTCGCGCAGCGGCTCGTCGCGCCAGGACAGGTGCGGGGCGAACAGCACCCGGGAGCGCTCGGCGTCCACCCAGCCGGCCGCGCCGATGCCCACGGCGTGCACGTCGTGCCGCTCGGACAGGTCGAGCACCAGCTCGACGATGGTGTCCTCGACGACCTTGGGGCTCTTGGACTTGTCCGGCGTCTCGGTGCGCAGCTTCTCCAGGATGTTCCCGTCGGCGTCCACCACCCCGGCCATCACCTTGGTGCCGCCGATGTCGATGCCGACGGTGGGCACCCGGGGCGCGGTCAGGTGCGAGCGTCGCTCTCGGCGTTCGGCGCCGCTGACGTCGCGCCACACCGTGGCACGGGCGGCGCTGCCGCGGTGGACGCGGTCACGATTGGCACTCAATCGGTCGTCTCCGGGTGGGGTCGGGGTCGGCTCGGGTCGGTTCTGCCCGTCGGGCGGCGCCGGGGGCGCCGGGCGTGCCCGGTGGCGCCGGGGCGCCGGGCGGGGTCAGGTGGGGCGGCGGCTCAGTTCGTGGGTCAGCTCCTCCAGCTCGCTGCCGCCGGCCATCTCCCGGGTCAGCTCGTCCAGCGTAATGTCCTCGCGCAGGTGGCTGCCGGACATCGCGCCGCGCTTCAGCAGCACGAAGCGGTCGCCGACCAGGTAGGCGTGGTGCGGGTTGTGCGTGATGAGCACCACGCCGAGGCCGCGGTCGCGGGCGGCGGCGACGTACCGCAGCACCAGGCCGGACTGCTTGACGCCGAGCGCGGCGGTCGGCTCGTCCAGGACCAGCACGCGGGCGCCGAAGTGCACCGCCCGGGCGATGGCCACGCACTGCCGCTCGCCGCCGGAGAGCGTGCCGATCGGCTGGTCCACGTCGCGCAGGTCGATGCCCAGGCCCAGCAGCGCCTCGTGCGTGGTGGCGCGCATGGTCGCGGTGTCCAGGCGGCGCAGCGGCCCTCGGCCCTTGGTGGGTTCGGAGCCCAGGAAGAAGTTCCGCCAGACCGGCATCAGCGGGACTACCGCGAGGTCCTGGTAGACGGTCGCGATGCCGCGGTCCAGCGCCTCGCGCGGGGAGGTGTGCCGGACCGGCTCGCCCTCGATCCGGTACGTGCCGGAGTCGTGCGGGTGCAGGCCGGCGATGATCTTGATGAGGGTGGACTTGCCCGCGCCGTTGTCCCCCAGGACGCAGGTGATCTCCCCGGCGTGCACTTCCAGCGAGACGTCCCGCAGCGCCAGGACGCTCCCATAGGACTTCGAGACGCCCTCCAGGGCGACCAGCGGGCCGCCGCCGGGCGCGGGGGCGGGGCCGGCGTGGGGCCGGACGGGGTGGAGCCGCCGTCGGTGGTCATGCGTTCGCCTCCGCACGCCTGCGGACCCAGGCGTTGAGCAGGGCGGCGAGCAGCAGCATCGCCCCCAGGAAGAACTGGAACCAGTCCGGGTTCCACTGGGCGTAGACGATGCCCTTGCTGGCCATGCCGAAGATGAACGCGCCGACCGCCGAGCCGATGGCGCTGCCGTAGCCGCCGGTCATCAGGCAGCCGCCGATGACGGCCGCGATGATGTACAGGAACTCGTTGCCGACGCCCTCGCCGGACTGCACCACGTCGAAGGAGAACAGCAGGTGCTGGCCGGAAATCCAGGCCGCGAAGGCGACCGCCATGTAGAGCCCGACCTTGGTCCGGGCCACCGGCACGCCGACCGCGCGGGCCGCGTCCGCGTTGCCGCCCGCGGCGAAGATCCAGTTGCCGACGCGGGTGCGCAGCAGCACCCAGGTGGCGACCGCGACCAGGCCGAGCCACCACAGGATGGTGACCTGGAGGTCGACCGAGCCGACCGTCCAGTGCGAGGCGAACAGGTCGCGGCAGGTCGGGAAGCCCTCCATGTCGCTGATCGACTTGGTCGCCACGGTGCCGCTGATCAGCTTGGTCAGGCCCAGGTTGAGGCCGGTGAGCATGAGGAACGTACCGAGCGTGATGATGAAGCTCGGCAGCTTGGTGCGCACCAGCATGATCCCGTTGAACGCGCCGAGCGCGAGCGTGACCAGCAGCGAGACGCCCACGCCCACCCAGGTGTTGGCGGTCATCTGGAAGCTGAGCATCGACGAGATCAGCGCCGAGCTGGTCACCATCACGCCGGCCGACAGGTCGAACTCGCCGCCGATCATCAGCAGCGCGACCGGCACCGCCATGATGCCGATGGTCGAGGACGCGTAGAGCACCGTGCCCATGCTGGAGGCGCGCAGGAAGGAGTCGGCGACCAGCGAGAAGAACACGAAGACGGCCAACGCGCCGACCACCGAGCCCAGTTCGGGCCGGCCGAGCAGCCGGCGCAGCCCGGAGCGCGGAGCCAGCCGCTCGTCGCCGGAGGGGCCGGAGGACAGGACGTCCGCAGTGCTCATCGGGTGCCCCGCTTGGCGTAGGCGAGCAGCTTGTCGGCGTCGTCCTTGGTGACGATCTGCGGGCCGGTCAGCACCGGCCGGCCGCCGCCGAGGGTGTCGTTGTTGTAGCGGTAGAGCCACAGCAGGTCGATCGCCTCGTAGCCCTGGAGATACGGCTGCTGGTCGACGGCGAAGCCGATGCGGCCGTCCTTGAGCGAGGTGGCGACCTGGGCGTTGAGATCGAAGGTGTCGACCTCGGCGGAGGAGCCGGCCTGCTGCTTGGACGTGGCGGCGGTGGCGGCGAAGGGGGCGCCGAGCGTCACCACCGCGTCGATGGAGTGGTCGGCCTGCAGCTTGGCCTCGATCGCGGACTGCACGTCGGGCATGTTGGTGCCGTCGACGTAGAGCTTGTCCATGGTGCCGTGGAAGGTCTCCTTGGCGCCGTCGCAGCGCTGTTCGAGGCCGACGTTGCCCTGCTCGTGCAGGACGCACAGGGCGTGCTTGCGGCCCCGCTTGTTCAGCTCGTCGCCGACCGCGTTGCCGGCGACCTTCTCGTCCTGGCCGATGTGGGTGAGGGCGCCGAACTGCTTGGACTGCTCGGCGCCGGAGTTGACGGTGATCACCGGGATGCCGGCCCGCACCGCGCGGGCCACCACGGACTTGAGCGCGTCCGGCTTGGCGAGGGTGACGACCAGCCCGTCCACGTGCTGGTCGATGGCGGCCTGCACCAGTTGCGCCTGCTGGTCGCCCTGGTCGCTGTTGGAGTACAGGAACTTGACGTTGTCCTTGGCGGCGGCCTGCTTGGCGCCGCTCTGCACGATGTCCCAGAAGGTGTCGCCGGCCCCGGAGTGGGTGACCATCGCGAACGTCCAGCGCGGGGTGTCGACGGCCGAGCCGTTGGCGTGGGCGAGCTTCTTGGCGCGGTCCTCGGCGCGCTTGCCGCCGGTGGCGCTGCAGCCGGCCAGCGCGGTCGCGGCGAGGGCCGCGGCGAGCAGGCCGGCCGCGAGGCGGGTGGTCCTGCGCACGGCGGGGCCGCGGGCCCCGGGGGAGGCGGGGCCGCGGGTCCCTCGGGAGGCGGGGCCGCGCCGGGCGAGGACGCCGCGCGCCGCGCGCGCACGGCCGGCGCCCGCGGCCGTCGCGCGGACCGCGCCCGCCCTGTTCGTACGGTCGGCGTCCGCGTCCGTCGTGCGGACCGCGCCCGCCGTACCGTCCGCGTCGCGCGCCGCACCGGCCGGCGTCGTCCCTCCCGACCTTCCCGCCCTTGCCATCGCCACGAAGCTCTGCCTTTCCCTGCGCTTGCCCATGATGCAACCGGGATGGGGTTGCATCCGTGTGTTGCGTGCGACCATCCCGGCGGCCCCAGTATCCGTCAAGAGTCCGCGCCTTCCCCACCGCGCTCCGCCGGGCCGCGCCGCCGCGGGCGGGCGGCCCCCGCGCGGCGCGGGACGCCGCGGCCAACGCCCGGTGAATTGTGGGCGTCCCGGCGGTCACGGTAGGGCCGCACGCCTGGGCCGGGCCCCGGCGCGCGGTTAGCGTCGGCGCCGTGACCTCAGCAGACGCCTCCGCCGCCCCCGGCCGGGCAGCCGGGACCGACGCCTCCGACGGGCCGGGCGCCCCGGGCGACCTGGGCGCCCCCGACACCCCGGGCGCCCCCGGACGTCCCGGCACCCCGAGCGCCTCCGCCAGGCCGGGCGCGCCGAGCGCCTCCGACAGGCCAGGCACGGCGGCCGGCCCCGCCTCCGGGCCGCGCTGCCGACGCCGGTCGTCGCGGTGACCGGGACCGCCGCGCTGGTGGCGGCCGGCGCGATGTGCTGGAGCGGGCTCAACCACGACGTGCGCTACGTACTGGGCGGCATGCGGGCGTCGGGGCGCGGCGGCTTCGCCGCGTCCGGGGTGTTCGTGCACCGGCCGCTGGCGTACCGCTGGCTGCTGTCGGGCCTGGACCACCTCACCGCCGGGCCGGTGGCGGTGCGCGAGGCGTGGATCAGGGCGCTGGTGATCGCGCTCACCGCGGCGCTCGCGTGGTGGCTGCGGCGCGGGCTGGGCCGCTTCCTGCCGCGCCGCGAGGCGACCGCGGTGGCCGTCGCGGTGGGCCTGGTGCTGGTCTATGCGCCGGCGTGGGACTTCCTGCAGCCGGAGTGGGTCGCGGTGTGGCTCGCGGCGGCCTCGCTCGCGGCGGGCCTGGCGCTGCGCCGGACACCCGTCGCCGCGGGCGCGGCCGGTGTCTTCGCCGCGCTCGCGGTGCTGGTGAAGTACACCACCGCGCCGACCGCGCTGCTGCCGCTGGGCGCCCTGTTCGTGCTGGACCGGCGGCGCGGGTGGTGGGCCGCGGCGGCGACGGCGCTCGCCGCACCGGCGGGGTTCGTGCTGGCGATCGCCGTGCAGCCGCGCGAGTGGCACTGGTTCAACGAGCTGTCCGCGCTCAACCCCGACACCCCGGTGCAGCAGGGCCTGCGCGCGGCGGATCTGCGGCTGCTCGCCCAGACGGTGGGCACCGAGGCGCTGATGAACCCGGCGGTCGCGCTGCTGCCGGCCGCCGTGCTGCTGCTCGCGCGGGGCGCGGCGACCCGCCGGGCGCGCTGGGCGTGGCCGCTGCTGACCGGGGCGGGCGTGGCCGGGGTGCTGGTCGCGCTGGTCGTGCAGGGCCAGTGGTTCCAGTACCACCTGGCGGCGCTGCCGGTGCTGGGCGCGGCGCTGTGCGGTCTCGCGGCGGCGCGGGCGACGCGCGACGCGCCGCACCGGGTGCCGCCGGCCCTGGTGGCGGCGGCGCTGCTGCTGGGCGCGGCGGTGCCGCCGGCGGCGGCGCGCCCGCTGCCCTGGCGCACGGCGCACGCTACGGCGGCGTACGTGCTGCTGTCGGTGGTGGTGGCGGCGACGTCGGCCGCGGCGTGGCGGGCGGCAGGCGCGCGGCGCGCAGGGACCGGGAGCCGGGCGCGGCGCACCACGGGAGCGGGAGCGGGGACGTGGGCGACGGCGGGGACGTGGGCGGCCGGCGTCGCCGCGCTGCTGGCCGTCGCGGTCCCGGCGTGGCCCACCACGCCGTACTCCTTCGACACCCGGCACGCGGACTTCACCGCGCTCGAACGCGCCCACGACCGCCGGGACCTCGGCCGCTGGCTCGCCTCCGTGCGCGACCGGATCGGCCCGGACACCCCGGTGACGTATCTCGCCTTCGGCGACGTCGCCTACCTGCTCGGCAACCCCACGCACTGCCGCTACCCGACGCCGGACTTCCTGCAGCGCACCCGCTACGACCGGGAGATCACCGGGCAGGCCAGCTACCGCGAGGACCTGCGCTGCGTCGCCGACCCGGCGGCGCGGTTCGCGGTGCTGGACACCTCCTGGTTCCCGCTGCCCGCGGTCGCGCCCGAGGTCGCGGCCACGGTCCGCGGGCACTTCGCCTGCGGCCGGCCGGTCGCCGCCTACCCCCGCTTCCACCTGGTGGTGTGCCCCCGCGGGTGAGGGCGGGGGCACGGACGTACGGCCGTCCGAGGGGAGGCGAGGACGGCCGTCAGGCGGCGAGCAGTTCGAGGGTGTCGATGATGCGCTGGGAGAAGCCCCACTCGTTGTCGTACCAGGCGACGACCTTGACGTGGCGGCCGTCGACGCGGGTCAGCGCCGAGTCGAAGATCGCCGAGGCCGGGTTGCCGGTGATGTCGGAGGAGACCAGCGCGTCCTCGGAGTATTCGAGGACGCCCGAGAGCCGGCCGTCGGCGGCGGTCCGGTACGCGGCCAGCACCTCGTCGCGGCTGACGTCGCGCGCGACCGTCGTGTTCAGCTCCACGATGGAGCCGACCGGGACGGGCACGCGGATCGAGTCGCCGGACAGCTTGCCGTCCAGCTGCGGCAGCACCAGGCCGATCGCCTTGGCCGCGCCGGTCGTGGTCGGCACGATGTTGACGCCGGCCGCGCGGGCCCTGCGCGCGTCGCGGTGCGGTCCGTCCTGGAGGTTCTGCTCCTGGGTGTAGGCGTGCACCGTGGTCATGAAGCCGTGCTCGATGCCGGCGAGTTCGTCCAGCACGGAGGCGAGCGGGGCGAGCGCGTTGGTGGTGCAGGAGGCGTTGGAGACGATGGTGTGCGCGGCCGGGTCGTACGCCTCGGTGTTGACGCCGTAGGCGAGCGTCACGTCCGCTCCCGCCGAGGGCGCGCTGACCAGGACCTTGCGGGCGCCCGCGGTGAGGTGGGCGCCGGCCGCCTCGGCGGAGGTGAAGCGGCCGGTCGACTCCAGCACGATGTCGACGCCGAGGTCGGCCCAGGGCAGCTTGGCCGGGTCGCGCTCGGCCAGCGCGCGGATGCGGTGGCCGTCCACCACGAGGTCGTCGCCGTCCACGGCGACCGGGCGGCCGAGGCGGCCTGCCGTCGAGTCGAAGGCGAGCAGGCGGGCGAGCGCCTGGGGCTCGGTGAGGTCGTTGACGGCGACGACCTCCAGGGCGCTGTCGCGCTCCAGCCAGGCGCGCAGCACGTTGCGGCCGATGCGGCCGAATCCGTTGACGGCGATGCGGGTCATTGCGGGGTCCCCATTCCTCGGGAGCGGCTTCTTCCCTTACGCCCCCAGGTTCGCGTGCAGGTCAGCCGGGTGCCGACGGCGAGAGCGCCACGGTTCGCAAGGATCTCGCCAGCCACGCGCACGGCCGGTCACCGCGTCGCCGACCGCCCGCCCCGCCGGCCACCTGCCGTGCCGGGGCGGGCCGGGGACCCCGCGCGCGTCACATCTCCTGCTCCCACCAGCCGCGCGTGTCGACGCCCGTCGCGTCCGCCAGCGCCTCCAGCTCCGCGATCTCGGCCTCGTCGAGCTCGATGCCGCGGGCCCGTACCAGCCCGTCGACGTGAGCCGCCTTCGTGACGCCGACGATCGGGGTCGTCCCCTTGGCGAGGGCCCACGCGGTGGCGATTTCGGCGGCGGACGCGCCGCGGGCCTCGCCGATGGCTCCCATCCGGTCGGTCAGCGCCTGCAGCCGGGGCAGGACCTCGTTGTACGCGGCCGCCCGGTTGCTGCCCTCGGGCAGCGGGTTCGCCGGGCTGTACCGGCCGGTCAGCGCTCCCTGCTCCAGGACCATGTAGGCGAAGAACGGCAGGCCGTGCTCGCGGCAGTAGTCGAGGACGCCCGCGCGCTCGGGGCCGCGGTACAGCAGGCTGAAGTGGTTCTGGACCGCCTCCACCCGGAAGCCGGCCTCGCCCAGGATCTGGTCGGCGAGGGCGATCTCCTTCACGTTGTGGTTGGAGACGCCGACGTGCCTGACCCTGCCGCTGCGCAGCAGCGGGATCAGGGACGGCGTCCACCGCTCCACGTCGGCGGGATTGTGGATCCAGTAGACGTCCACGTAGTCGGTGTCCAGCCGGGCCAGGCTCTGCGACAGCATGTCCGCGACGGGATCGTCGCCGTCGCCCGCGAGCTGCGGGGTGAACTTCGTCGACAGCTGGTACCGGCCGCGGTCCAGGCCCGCCAGCGCCCGGCCGAGGACCGTCTCCGAGCGGCCCATCCCGTACGCCACGGCGGTGTCCCACAGGGTGAACCCCTCGGACTGCGCCGTCTCGACGACCTCGCGCAGACCGGACTCGCTCAGTTGGCTGCCGAAGTAGCCGTCGCCCGCCTCTCCGCTGTCGCCCCAGGCCCAGGTGCCCAGCGCCACCGCCGGCACAGTCAGCGCGTTGCTCGTCATCTCTTACCTCCGGTGCTTGTTCCTGCGACCGTGCCGGAACGGGTGTCGGTCCGCGTGTCGGTCCGCGTGTCGGTTCGCGTGTCGGTTCGCGTCTCGTCACGCCGTCCGGCCGGTCGACCTCCAGGAGACCGCGATCGCCGCCGCCGGAGAAGGTCGCGTTTGCGGGGGTACAAGCTCGACCCCCCTGCCGTCGTGACCGGCGATTACCATGAGTGGCATGGAACGATCTCCCGGGAACCGCGGCGAGATCCGGGACTTCCTCGCGAGCCGGCGCGCCAGGATCACCCCGGCGCAGGTCGGGCTGCCGGCCGGCACGCGTCGCCGGGTCCCGGGGCTGCGGCGCGAGGAGGTCGCCGTCCTCGCCGGTGTGAGCACCGAGTGGTACACGCGGCTGGAGAAGGGCCACATCGGCGGTGTGTCCGAGGACGTCCTGGACGCGGTCGCCCGCGCCCTGCGGCTGGACGACGACGAGCGCACCTACCTGTTCGACCTGGCGCGGTCGTCGCGGCAGGAGAGCCGTACGCCCTCGCGCCGCAGGGACGCCGAGGTCCCGCCCCGGGTGCGGTGGCTGCTCGACTCCATGACGGCGTCCTCGGC
Source organism: Actinacidiphila sp. DG2A-62 (assembly GCF_035825295.1). NCBI lineage: Bacteria > Bacillati > Actinomycetota > Actinomycetes > Kitasatosporales > Streptomycetaceae > Actinacidiphila > Actinacidiphila sp. DG2A-62. The sequence continues at coordinate 7,196,256 of NZ_JAYMGI010000002.1, read as the reverse complement.
GTTCGTGCGCAACGGCCGCACGGACATCGTCGCCGGCAACGCGCTGGCCCGGGCCCTGTTCGCGCCGATGTACGACAGCGTCACGGTGGACAGACGCGGCCGGCCCAACATCGCCCGCTTCACCTTCCTCGACCCCGTCGCACACGACTTCTACGTCGACTGGGACGCCGCCTGCGCCGCGACGGCCGCGCTGCTGCGCGCCGAGGTCGGCCGCGAGCCCCAGGACCGGGCGCTGCGCGAACTCGTCGGCGAACTGTCCACCCTCAGCCCCGAGTTCCGCGGCCGCTGGGCCGCGCACGACGTCCTGATCCGCCACGACGGCGTCAAACACCTCCACCACCCCGAGGTCGGCCACGTGGAACTGACCTTCCAGTCCCTCGACCTCCCCCTGCCCGGCCGCGCCGTCCACGACCTGATCGTCTACACGGCGGAGCCCGGCACGGCGTCCGAAGACCGCCTCAAACTCCTGGCCAGCTGGTCCGCGACGCCTTCCCCCCACTGACGCCGGACGTCATCCCGCCAGGGAGGCGCGGGCCGGGAGACGGGCCCGTCGGGGCAGACGCAGCCCCGGAGGGAAACCCGTGCGGGGCGACCGGGCGGTCCCGGTCACCCCGCCTCACGCAGCCGAAGAAGATACGCGGCGGTCAGCGCGACAGCACGGTCCCGGTCGTGCGACAGCTCCGCGAGGGCGCGTAACGCCGTCGTCCCCGGAACGTCCGCCAGCGCCTGGGTCAGCCGCCCGCGCGCGGGCGCCGGGGTCGTGCCGTCGGCGAGGCGGTCGACCAGCCGGGCGGCGATCCGGTCCGCCGTCGCGACGTCGCTCGCCAGCACGCCCAGCGCATCGGCGCGTCGGTGTCGTTCCTCCCCTCCACGACCATGTCGACGAGCACCGGCACGGCGTCGGCCACCCCCCTCGCGCCGAGTGCCAGAGCCGCGTACCCGCGCACCACGCCATCGGGGTGCGCGAGCGCCTTCCGCAGCCGCGCCGCGGCCCTGTCCGAGGGCAACTCCACGAGGGCCCGCACGGCACGCTCGCGCACCGCGGCCTCCGGTGAGCCGAGGCCCTCCGCCAGCAGCGCCAGGGCGTCGCCGCCCGATCGCGCCAGCGCCCACCGCAGGGCCCCCGCGACGTTCGGCTCCGTCTCCCTGAGCACCGCCTCGACGAGGGCCTCCACCGGCACCGGAACCTCGTCGCCGGAGGCGAGGACCGCGCGCTGGCGTGCGTCGGGGCTCTGCGACCCCAGGGCCCGCAGGAGCGCGACGACCTGGAGCACCTCCTGCCAGTCGGCCGGGTCCGCGGCACGGATCCGGCGGAGCCGCGTGAGCAGCTCGGTCTCGGCCGCGATGCGCTCGCGCGTCCGACGGATCAGGTCGCCGACGAGCGCAGGAGGCGTCAGAGCGGGATCGTCGAGGGCCCGTCCGACCTCGCGCAGCGACAGGCCCAACGACCGCAGGCTCTCGATGTGGAAGATCCGCCGGACGTCGGCCGCGGAGTACTCCCGGTAGCCGGACCCCGTACGGCCCGAAGGCCGCACGAGGCCCAGCGACTCGTAATGCCGGAGCATCCTGGCGCTGACCCCGGAGCGTCTGGCCACCTCACCGATCAACACGGGTCAATCGTCCGTCCCGGGGGCTCCGGCGAGGGCGGCGACGCGCTTGGCCTCCTCGATCGCCCGCTCGAATCCCGCGTCGGGGTCCCGCGACAGCCGCCGGGTGGCGCGTGCGTGCGCGCGCACGCGGGGGTCGTCAGCCGTCGTCGCGGCGTGCAGGGCCGGCCCGGCCGCTTCGCCCAGGGCCAGCAGCGCCCGGCTGAGGCTCAGCCGTGTCTCCCGCCCACCACGGCCGAGCTGCGTCGCCAGGTCCGTGGCCAGCGCGGTCTCCTCGCCGTGCGGGACGAGCAGGACCGCGGCCCGCCAGGCGGCGCGCGCCACGTCCTCGTCGGCGTCGGACAGCAGTGCCCGGGTGATCGCGGGCCATGCCCGCCGGTCCCCGATCTTGGACAGCGTGTGCAATGCCTGACCGCGGGCCTGCGCGCGCTCGGAGCGCAGCTCGCGCAGCAGCCCCGGCAGCGTCAGGGACACCGGGTGACGGGTGAGCGCCCAGGTCAGCATGTCGCGGACGAAGAACTCGGGCTCGACCGCGCACCGTTCGACGAGCGTGTCGACGAACCGCGGGTCGGGCGCGCTGCCGACCGCCAGAGCAGCCCGCAGCCGCACGGACGCCCGCTCGTCCTCCAGCCCCCGGAGCGCTCGCTTCGCCTCCGCGTCCCCTCTTGCCATGGTCATCGGGACCACCTCCTCGGAACGCGACTCAAGACCTTGCCACGCTGTGAAGGTCAACCCCGAAGGCGACGCGGAGGCCGGGCGCGAGCCGGCGGAGGTCGGACGCGAGCTGACGGAGGTCGGACGCGAGCTGACGGAACCGGGGGCGAGCTGACGGAACCGGGGGCGTTCGGCGCGGGCGGGGGCGGGCGGCCCCTAGACTCACGCGCGGGCCGACCCGTCCGAGGGCGTACGGGACGCGTGCCCGCGGCCGTGACAACCCGACGCGCCGTGCGTCGCCGTCGCCGCGCCCGTACCCCTGAACCGACGCCGCGGCGTCGCCGACGCCAGGAGGCAACCCGTGACAGTCCTCGCCGTGCCCGGCTCGAAATCGGTGACCGCGAGGGCGTTGTTCCTCGCCGCGGCCGCCGAAGGCGAGACCGTGCTGCGCCGCCCGCTGCTCTCCGACGACACCGACGGCTTCGCCGAGGGCCTGACCCGGCTCGGCTACGCGGTCGACCGGTCCGCGTCCGCCGACGCCTGGCGGATCACCGGGCGTCCGGCCGGCCCCGCGGCCGGCTCCGCGGAGATCCACTGCCGCGACGCCGCGACCGCCGCCCGCTTCCTGCCCGCGCTGGCCGCGGCCGGCCACGGCGTCTACCGCTTCGACGCCTCCGCGCAGATGCGCCGCCGCCCGGTCGCCCCGCTCACGCAGGCGCTGCGCTCGCTGGGCGTCGACCTCACCCACGACGAGGCCGAGGGCCACCTGCCGCTGACCGTCAGGGCGGACGGCGTCAAGGGCGGCGCGATCGACCTCGACGCGAGCCTGTCCTCGCAGTTCCTGACCGCGCTGCTGCTCACCGGCCCGCTGACCGCCGAGGGCCTGCGCATCCGCGTCACCGGCATCGTCTCGGTGCCGTACGTCGAGATCACGCTCGCGATGATGCGGCGCTTCGGCGCACAGGTCACCCGCGACGGCGACGTCTTCGAGGTCGCACCCGGCGGCTACCGCGCGACGGACTACGCGGTGGAGCCCGACGCCTCCACGGCCAGCTACTTCTTCGCCGCCGCCGCGCTGACCGGCCGCACCGCGACCGTCCCGGGCCTGGGCACGGACGCGCTCCAGGGCGACCTGCGGTTCGTGGAGGTGCTGCGCGCGATGGGCGCCGACGTGACGATCGGCGCGGACGCCACCACCGTCACCGGCACCGGCCGGCTCCGCGGCCTGACCGTCGCCATGCGGGACATCTCCGACACGATGCCCACGCTCGCCGCGATCGCGCCCTTCGCGGACGGCCCGGTCAGGATCGAGGACGTCTACAACACCCGGGTCAAGGAGTGCGACCGGCTGGAGGCGTGCGCGGCCAACCTGCGCGCGCAGGGCATCCGGGTCGAGACCGGCCGCGACTGGATCGAGATCCACCCCGGCGCGCCCGCGCCCGTCGAGATCGCCTGCCACCGCGACCACCGCATCGCCATGAGCTTCGCGGTGGCCGCGCTGCGCACCCCCGGCACGACCTTCGACGACCCGGGGTGCGTGAAGAAGACGTTCCCCGAGTTCCACGAGTTCTTCGCGGGCGTCCGCGAGGAGTGGGGCGTGTAGCCGTAGCGCCGCCCCCGGCCGCCCGCTGCCCGGCCCCGACCCAAGCCCCGGCCCCCGGCCCCCGGCCCCCGGCAACAACGCCCTACAACGCGTTGTCCAGCGCCAGCGTCAGCTCGGCGATCCGCCACCCGCCGCCGGACCTCCGCAGGCCGAACGTGTAGACCCCGGTCGAGAGCATCTGGACGCCCTCGCCGGTGTTCCTCGTCTGCAGCAGATATGCCCGCACCCCGGCAGTGGCGGCGCCCGACGCCGTGACCACGACGTTGCCCAGGTGGTGCCGCACCTTTCCGGTCTCGGCCGCGTGCCCGTCACGGACGAAGCCGAGCACCGCCGGGCGTCCGGCGACCGGGCCGAGCGTTCCCCGTCCGGGCATCGTGAAGGTCCAGGTGGTGTCGTCGGTCAGGACCGCTTCCAGCGCGGGCACGTCCAGTTCGTCCAGGGCGTGCGCGTAGGCCGCCACCACCTGGTGGAGTTCGGCGGTCACGAGGCCACCGTCAGCACGATCTTGCCCTGGATGTGCCCCCGCGCGGCTCGCGCGTGCGCGGCGGCCGCTTCGGACAGCGGGTAGGTGCTGTCCACCCCGACCTGGAGCCTGCCCTCGTCGAACAGACGCCCGATCTCAGCGAGTTGGGCCCCGCTGGACCGCACCTGGATGTTCGAGACCGTGACGCCCAGACGTGCCGTCTCCTCCGGGTCGTACTGCGCGAAGAACACCGGGAGCATGGCGCCCCCGCGCCTGAGCACGGTCAGGAAGCGGGCGCTGTCCGGGCCGCCGACGGTGTCGACCACCAGGTCGACGCCGCCGGCCACGTCCTCGGCCCGCGCCGTGGTGTAGTCGATGAACTCGTCGACGCCGAGCTTGCGCAGGAACTGCTCGTGCCGGCCGGAGGCCACCGCGACGACGTGCGCCCCCTTCCACTTCGCCACCTGCACCGCGAAGTGACCCACCCCGCCGGCCGCACCGTTGACCAGCACGGTCATGCCCGGCGTGATCGGCACCGGCCGGTGCACCTGGCCGGTGAACGGGGACGGCACGTCGTGGCCGAGATCGATCAGGTACTGCCAGGCCGTCAGTACGGCCATCGGCGCCCCGGCCGCCTGCACGTGGTCGACACCGGCCGGCTTGTGCGCCAGGTCGGAGGCCGGCGCGGCCACGTACTCGGCGTACGTCCGGCCGTCGAATCCGGGGAACCGCAGCATGCCGAAGACCTCGTCGCCCACGGCGAACCCCCGCACGTCCGGAGCGACCGCCTCGACCACGCCCGACATGTCCGTTCCGGGGGTCAGGGGAACTCCAGCGCCGGCCTCATCTCGGCCGGCATGACCTTCATCCCCTCGCGCAGGTACCAGTCCGGCGGATTGACGCCCGCCGCGTGCACCCGGACGAGCACCTCGCCCGGGCCGATGCCGGGAACCGGCACCTCCTCGTACCGCAGAACTTCCGGCCCGCCCGCTTCGTGGAACTGGATCGCCTTCATCGAGCCTGTCGCTTTCTCGGGGAAACGTTGCTCCTCCAGTCAAGGTCCCGGGCGGCGGGCCCGTCCAAGACCGGTTCCGCAAGCGGCTCATTCCGAAACGGCATGGGGGCCGCGCCGTCGTACGCTGCAAGGGTGAACGATCTCGGACAGGACCTGGAGCTGCGGCTCGTGCGCTACTTCACCGCGGTGGCGGCGCACCAGCACTTCGGGCGGGCCGCGGCCGACCTGCACGTGGCCCAGCCGGCGCTGAGCCGCCAGATCCAGCGCCTGGAGAAGTATCTCGGCGCCCGGCTGCTGGACCGCACCCCGCAGGGCGCCCGGCTCACCCCGGCCGGCCGGACGTTCCTCCCCCGGGCCCAGGCCCTGCTGCGCGCCGCCCGCCAGGCCGAACTGGCCGTGCGCGAGCAGACCGGGACCGGTCGGATCACCATCGGCTACGTCGAGGATCTGGTGATCACCCCCGCCGTACGAGAACTGCGCCGCCGCCGACCCGACGCCGAGATCGCCACCCGGCATCTGAGCTGCGGCGACATCGGGGCACTGACGGACAGGCGGGTCGACGCCCTGATCGCGCGGGCCCCGCTGCCGTTCGCCGACGAGGACGTGTCCGCCACGCCGCTGTACGAGGAGCCCCGGATGCTCGTCGTCCCGCGCGGCCACCCCCTGGCCGACCGTGCGTCGGTGACCGTGGAAGAACTGGCCGGCGAAGAGGTGGCGCCGTGCCCGTCCGGCACCGCGGACTGGGCCTCCTACCGACTCCTCGGGGCCGGGGTGCCGCCGATCGAGAGCTACGAGGACAAGCTCGAACTCGTCGCGAGCGGCACGGCGATCGCCGTGCTGCCGGTCGGCGATCGCCGCAGCTCGCTGCGGACCGGCCTGGTCACCGTCCCGGTCGAGGACGCTCCCCCCAGCAGGGTCGTCCTGGTCAGCCGCAGGGACGACCCGAACCCGATGATCCAGGACCTCCGGCTGACCGCCGAGACCACCCTCACCGCCTTGGCGTCCTGAGCCGACGCCCGCGCGGCGGGGTCAGACGGTGCCGAAGTCGCCGGACTTGATGCCGGCGACGAAGGCGGCGAACTCGGTGGTGGAGAAGTCGAGGACCGGGCCGTGCGGGTCCTTGCTGTCGCGGACGGGGACCACGCCGCGGGACCCAGCCAGGTTCGCGGCGATCTCGACGCAGGTGCCACCGTTGTCGCTGTACGAGGACTTGAACCAACGGGGGGTCTCGGTCGTCACGGGGTGCCCTTTCGCAACTCGTTGATCATGGCCACGGTGTCCGCCTGGGACATCGCTTCCACCTGTAGCTGATGGTATGCCGTCAACAGCGGGAGCACGGACACACTTTCGCGGTCGAGGTGCCCTTGAGCCTGTGATTCGGCGTAGGCGATCACGGAGCGGTCCGCCAGAGTCAGGAGGTTGACGGGCAGGTTGAGGGTCCGTCGCTCGCCCATGGCAAACGGCGCCACCTGGAGCTGCGTGTTCGGCATCCCGGCGAACTCGACCAGCCGTGCCAATTGTGCCTCCATGACCGCGGGTCCGCCGACCGAGCGGCGGATGCAGCTCTCGTCCATGGTCACGAAGAGCATGGGCGGATGCTCGCGTACGAGGCTCGCTTGCCGTTCAGCGAGGAAGGCGAGGCGTTCCTCAGCCTGTTCTGACGTGATGGAACCTCGACGGACGGCGCTGTTCGCCAACACCTGTGCGTACTCGGGCGTCTGCAACAGGCCGGGGATGATCCCGATCTCGAACACCCGGATCTCGGCCGCCCGGCCCTCGTGGCGCAGGTACTCGGGGAAGCCCTCCAGCAGCGAGCCGCGCCGCAACTCGTAGAACTCGCGCTCGAACGAGTGCTCCGTGTTGGCCGTGCCGAAGGCGTAGTCGAGCTTGCGCGAAAACCGCAGGGTCGGCGGTTTGCGGGCAGTTTCCACGGCCGAAATGTGCTGGCTCGAACACCCCGCCGCGTGGGCCAGTCCCTCCTGGTTCCACCCCCGGTTCTCCCGCCACGTGCGCACCCGCGCGCCGTACGCAGCACGTGGACTGCTCTCGGGTTCCAGCTCCTTGCGATTGACCATACGACCCCCGCCATCCCTTCCCAACTGACTAGTTGAAGGCGATCTGACACTACGTCACGCTAAGCCTCCTGGGTAGCCGTTTGGCTACGGAGTGGAGTGATGATGGTCACATATATGATCTTATTGCAGGGTGAACCACCCAGTTCGACTCAAGTGCCGTGTCACTCACGGTGGTTGTCGCTCGGGTCGGTCCAACCGCCGTACGGCTTGCGGCGGTTGGCCGGCGTCGTGGGAGCTGGGAGGTGAGGCGGGCAGTGGCCGGCGAACGTCCGTCGGCGGCCGACGAGCCTCCGTCCGTGGTGAAGACGTGGCCGCCGACTCCGCTGTCGGTGGGCCGGGCGCGGCGGTTGCTGGCCGTGCAGCTGGCCGCGTGGGATCTGCGGCAGGTCGTGGACGACGCCGAGCTCGTCGTCTCGGAGCTGGTGACGAACGCGATCGCGCACGCGCATCCGCCGGTCGGGAGGCTGATCGCGACGCGGTTCGAGCGGCTGGCGGACGGGGTGCGGATCGAGGTCCACGACGCCGGCGGGAGCAAGCCGCGGCCTCGTAGGGCCTCGACCGAGGAGGAGTCCGGGCGCGGCCTGGAGCTGGTCGACGCGCTGACTGGCGGGGCGTGGGGGGTCAGCGACCGGGACGGGCCGGGGAAGCTGGTGTGGGCGGTGTGCACGGTGAGCGGCGGCGAGGCGGGCGCGAGCCGCCGGGGCGAGGCGGGCGTCGACGGGCGGGGTGACGTGCGCGCGGGCGGCGGCGAGGTACGTGACGGCGGTCGGGGCGACGTACGCTCGGGCCGCCGGGGCGAGGTGGGGCCGTGAAGCGCTCCGACGACGGGCACGGCCCCGGACCGGCCGTGCCGTCCATGCCTCCCGTGCCGTCCGCCCGCACCTGGACCGTCTCGACCACCAGCGGTGAGGTCGTCCGCGGCTACCTGCCCTGGTGGGCCGAGGACGACCCGAGCAGGACCGGGGTACGGCCGGACCGGCTGCACCTCCATCTGGCCGGCATCGTCCACCAGGCCAACCGCGGCGGCCTGCTCGTCCCGGTGGCCGCGGGGGCCGACCCGGCGCAGGTCTCGGGCGTGCTCGTCGTCACCATCGACTGCATCCCCTTCACCGAGGCCGGCGATCCCGACCTTCCGGTGGTCAACGTCCAGGTCGTGGACGACTGGTGGATCAGGGGCCTGGACCCGGCGGGCGTGACCGATCTGGGGCAGCGGTTACGGGCCCTGGGCGACCGGCTGACCGGTGCGGTCGCGCCGGAGCTGGCCGCCGCCCGCGCGGACTGGGCGGAGCGCCACGGCGGCGGCGTGCCGCCGGGGTGAGCTTCGCGGCGGCCGCCGCGTCTACGCTGGTCACCGTGCCGCCCTCCCGCCTGCATCGTGTCGCCGTCCTCGTGCTGGAGGGCGCCAAGCCGCTCGACGTGGGGATTCCCGCGCAGGTGTTCACGACCCGAGCGAGCATGCCGTACGAGGTGCGGGTGTGCGGCGCGGCGCCGGGCCTGGTGACCGGCGGCGACGGCCTGTCATACCACGTCGCGGACGGCCTCGACGCGCTCGCCTGGGCGGACATCGTCTTCATCCCCGGCTACCGCTTCCCCGACCGTGAGGACCCGCCGCCGGCCGTCGTCGCCGCGCTGGTGGCCGCGCGGGACCGGGGGGCGCGGCTCGCGGCGATCTCCACGGGGGCGTTCGCGCTGGCCGCGACCGGGCTGTTGGACGGGCGCCGGGCCACCACCCACTGGCACTACACGCGGGCGCTCGCGGCCAAGCACCCGCGGGTGCGGGTCGACGAGAACGTGCTGTTCGTCGACGAGGGCGACGTGCTCACCTCGGCGGGGGCGGCCTCGGGCATCGACCTGTGCCTGCACATCCTGCGGGGCGACGTCGGGGTGGCCGCGTCCAACCACGCGGCGCGGCGGCTGGTCGCGGCGCCGTACCGCAGCGGCGGGCAGGCGCAGTACGTGCCGCGCAGCGTGCCGGAGCCGCTGGGCGAGCGGTTCGCGGCGACCCGCGAGTGGGCGCTGCGCCACCTCGGCGAGCACCTCACGCTCGGCGTGCTCGCGCGGCACGCGGCGGTGTCGCCGCGGACCTTCTCCCGGCGGTTCGTGGAGGACACCGGGTACACGCCGATGCAGTGGGTGATGCGGGCACGCATCGACATGGCGCGGGAGCTGCTGGAGCGCTCCGCGCGGAGCGTGGAGCAGATCGCCGCGGATGTCGGGCTCGGCACGGGCACGAACCTGCGCTTGCACTTCCAGCGGATTCTGGGGACGACGCCGACGGAGTACCGCCGCACCTTCGCCTCCGGCGCGGCCCCCTGACCTCCGCGTCTGCCCCGCTGGGCCTGTCCCCGGCTGCCCCGCCGGTGAGTGGCTGATCGCGCAGTTCCCCGCGCCCCTTCGGGGACGCGTCTGCCCCGCCGGGCTTGAGCCCCGGCTGGGCTCGGTCTCCCGGCTGACGCGCCGGTGGCCGGTTGCCTCGCGCCCCCCAGGGCTTTCAGAAGCGGACCGGGAGGGATCGGGGGCCTCGCATGAGGAGGGCGGTGCGGTAGGCGGGGACGGGGGCGTCGAGGGCGAGGTCGGGGCAGCGGGTGAGGAGGGCGCGCAGGGCGACCGCGCCCTCCAGGCGGGCCAGGGGGGCGCCGAGGCAGTAGTGGATGCCGTGGCCGAAGGCGAGGTGGCCCTGGGTGGAGCGGCGGATGTCGAACGTGTCGGGGCTGGGGTAGCGCGCGGCGTCGCGGTCCGCGGAGGCCAGCGCGACCACGACGACCGAGCCGGGCGGCACCACCGTGCCGCCGATCGGGTAGGCGTCGCGGGTGAAGCGGTAGGTCGCGGTCTCCACCGGGCCGTCCCAGCGCAGCGTCTCCTCGATCGCGCCGGGCAGCAGGCCGTCCATGTCGGCGCGCAGCGCGGCGAGTTGGTCGGGGTGGCGGAGCAGCGCGAGGGTCGCGTTGGCGATCAGGCCGACGGTCGTCTCGTGCCCGGCGACCAGCAGCAGGAAGGCCATGCCGACCAGCTCGCTCGGGGAGAGCCGGTCGCCGTCGTCGTAGCGCGCCTGGATCAGCGCGCTGAGCAGGTCCTCGCGCGGGCCCGAGCAGCGCTTGTCCTCGATCAGCTCGCCGAGGTAGGCGCCCATTCGCGCCTCCGCCTCGGCCACCGTGGCCACGGCGTCGGGTCCCGTACCGGCTCCCGCGCCGGCCGTGCCGTCGTCGTCGCCCAGGATCGCGCGGGTCCAGCCGCTGAACGCCTCGCGGTCCAGGTCCGGCACGCCGAGCAGCTCGCAGATCACCGTGATGGGCAGCGGGAAGGCGAGGGACGCGACGAGGTCGGCACGGCCGGCCGGCAGCATCGCGTCGATCAGCTCCTCGGTGATCGCCTCCACCCGGGGGCGCAGCGCGGCGACCCGGCGCGCGGTGAACTCCCGCGCGACCAGCTTGCGCAGCCGGGTGTGCCGCGGCGGGTCGCTCTCCAGCATGTTCCGCCCCACGGTGACCACGGCCTCGCCGCCGCCGTACGCGACACCCGCGCCGTACGGATCGCTCCCGCCGTACGGATCGCCCCCGCCGTACGGATCGGCTCCGATCGCGTACGGATCGGCTCCGGCGCCGTACGCACCGTCCTCCAGCGCCCCGCCGGTGAGCCCGTGCCAGTCCTTGGCCAGCCGCTGGTCGGCCAGCGCCGCGCGGGCCTCCTCGTAGCCGACGACGAGCCACATCTCGCCGTCCCGGGTGCGCACCCGGTGCACCGGGCCGCGGGCGCGCAGTTCCGCGTAGACCGGATAGGGGTCGGTGACGAAGTCCTCGCCGAGGGCGGTCAGGTCGACGATGTCGGTGGTCATGGCGGTCCTCCCCGGTGTCCAGTGGGCGCCGCCCGCGCGGCCCCCGCCGCGGGCTCCGGCCGCCGGGCGTGGCAGGCGGCGCCCGCCGGTACGTCCCGGTGCACGCCCACCCGGCTACCGACTCAACTCCCGGAGTCGGCCAGGCGTTCCAGGAGGGTGGTCAGGCGCTTGGTGACGGTCGCGCGGTCGCCGTCGGTGAGCGCGGAGCCCATGCCGACCGCGACCGCGCCGGCCGCGACCCAGTCGGGCGCGGCGCCGACGGTGATGCCGCCGACCGGGAGCACCGGCGCCTGCGGCAGGATCGCGCGGACGTCGGTGATCCAGTCGGGGGTGTAGGAGATCGCCGGGTAGAGGGTGAGCGCGTCGGCGCCCAGCTCCAGCGCGCGGACCGCCTCGGTGGGCGTGGCGACGCCGGGGAAGACCGGTACGCCGTAGCGGTGGCCGGTGCGCAGCACCTGCTCGTCGAGGTTGGGCGAGAGCAGGAAGCGGGCGCCGGCCTCGATGGCCATCCGGGCGGAGACGCCGTCGAGGACCGTGCCGGCGCCGATCACCGCGTCGTCGCCGACCTCGCGGACCAGCGTGGTGACCGCCTCCAGGGCGAAGGGCGTGGTGAGCGAAATCTCCAACGTGGTCAGGCCGGCCGACAGCAGGGTGTCGGCGGTGGCGGCGGCCTGGTCGTAGCTCTCGCCGCGGATGGTGGCGAAGACCCGCTGGGCCAGCGCGGCCCGGGTGATCTCCCAGCGGTACACGGCGGTTCGCCCACCTTCCTGGAGCGTCCTGGTCGGACCTGGTACGGATCTGGTACGGGTTCCGGCCGGATCTCCGTGCGGCGATCCGGTGCGCGGCTGAGCTGATCGGTCCTGGGCCTGTCCTTGCCGATGCCGGCCGGCCGACGCCGGCCGATGCCGCCGGGTGCGCGGGCCCCCGGTGCAGGCACGTTACCCGTACCGCGGGGGCCGCCATGCCCCGGTCGCGGGCAGATGTGTCCTTACCGTGACGTGCGAGGGGCATGTGTCCCCTGCGCGCGGGCGACACGCCGCGTTGGTACGTACCGCGGGGCGGGTCACCGGGCCGAGCCGGCTCAGCCGACGTGGGTGGAGAAGAGGCCGCCGGTGGGGCCCTGCTTGTCGCCGCCCTGGGCCTTCTTCAGCGCGTTGGCGAGGCCCTCGATGGTCATCGACTGGAGGATGACCCGGCCGTTGCCCTCCAGGGTGGCCAGCGACAGGCCCTCGCCGCCGAAGACGGCGTTCATGATGCCCTGGCGGTTGAGGCCGCCGATGCGCTGCACGCCGTACTGGATGCCTTCCTCGAAGGCGACGATGCAGCCGGTGTCGACCTCGACGCGGCCGCCGAAGTCGGCGGGGTTGAGGTCGATGAAGTTGCCCGCGCCGGCGATGATCACCGTGCCGGTGCCGGTGAACTTCTCCAGGATGAAGCCCTCGCCGCCGCTCATGCCCTGGCGTCCGCCGGCGAAGGCGATGCCGAACTGCACGGTCTCCTCGGCCGCCACGAAGGCGTCCTTCTCGGCGAACCAGGCCCGCGAGCCGTCGAGCTCCAGGGCGCGCATTTCGCCGGGCAGCACGCCCGCGAAGCCGACCGTGCCCTCCTCCGGCCCGCGGGCGGTGAAGTGCTGGAAGGCCAGCGACTCGCCGGCCAGGGCGCGCTGGCCGACCTGCATCGCGGTGCCCATGGCCTGCCGCAGCAGGCCGCCCATCCCGCCGCCGCCCTGCTGTCCGCCGGGGCCGCCGGCGCCGCCCGCGCCGCGGCTGCCGGGGCCGCCGAGGCGGGTCTCCATCGAGACGTCGGCGGTCTTGAACAGGAACTTGCCCGCCTCGCAGTAGACGGTCTGGCCGGGCTGGAGGGTACAGACGACCATCTGCATGGCGTTGCCGACGATCTGCTGCTGCAGGGTCACAGCGGGCTCCTCAGGACGAACGGGGTGATGAACGACGAAACGGTGACGAACGGTGCGCGGGACACCGCCTTCCGTCAACGTACCGCCCGTGCGGTTCGGTTCCGCACCGTGTCACCCGTACCGGTGCCGGAGCCGGTAGCCGAGCCCGGACCCGCAGCCGAGCCGGGACCCGTACCGGACTCCGCGCCGGCGCCCGCCCCCGCCGCCGTCCCCGCCGCCGTCCCCGCCGCCGTCCCCGCCCGCGCGTTGTCGGCCTGCGCCGGCAGCCGCACCACGCGCTCGCCGCCGGTGTCGAGGAAGCGGGCCAGCGGCAGGGTGGCCGCGCCCACGGTGACCGCGTCGGCGCCGAGCCGGCCCAGTTCGATGGAGGTCTGCGCGCTGGGGTGGTGCAGCGCGTACGCGGCGGCGTACTGGCGCACCGCGGGCAGCAGCTTGGGCCCGAGCAGCAGTCCGGCCCAGCCGCCGATGACGATGCGCTGCGGGTTGAAGAGGTTGACCAGGTCGGCCAGGCCCGCGCCGAGGTACTCGGCGGCCTCGGTGAGCAGGGCGGCGGCGGTCTCGTCGTGGTCGGCGGCGGCGAGCAGCGCGGCCAGCGCGTTCTCCTCGCTGACCCCCTCGGGCGCGCCCGGCCAGCGGGCGAGCAGCGCCTCGGCGCCGACGTACGCCTCCAGGCAGCCGCGCGAGCCGCAGCGGCAGGTGCGTCCGCCGACCCGCAGGGTGGTGTGCCCCCACTCCCCCGCGCTGCTGGACGCGCCGCGGTACGGGGTGCCGTCGGCGACGACGGCCGCGCCGACGCCGGAGCCGATGAGCGCGATCACCACGTTGCCCGAGCCGCGGCCGCCGCCGAACCACATCTCGGCCTGGCCGAGGGTCTTGGCTCCGTTGTCGATGTACAGCGGGAGTTCGGTGCCGGCCCGCAGCAGCCGGCCGAGCGGGACCGCGTCCCAGCCGATGGTCTGGCCGTGCACGACGATGCCGTGGCCCTCGCCGGGCGGGCTGAGCCGGGGGTCGCCCTGCTCGACGATGCCGGGCACGCCGATGCCGACGCCGAGCACCTCGCGGTCGTCGACGCCGGCCTCGCGGACCACCGAGGCGATGCCGTCGAGCGCGAGGCGCACCACGTGGTCGACGTCGTGGCCGCTGTCGGACAGCGGCAGGTCGGCGGAGGAGCGTTCGGTGAGCGCGAGGTCGAACAGCTCGACCCGCACCCGGGTCTCGCCGACGTCGACGCCGACCACGTAGCCGTAGCCGGCGGACACCTGGAGCAGGGTGCGCGGGCGGCCGCCGTCGGACTCCACGGCGCCGGCCTCCTCGACCATGCCGTCGGCGATCAGCTCGCCGACGACGTTGCTGATCGAGCCCGCGCTGAGCCCGGTGTCGCGACCCAACTCCTGCCGGCTGAGGGGGCCTTCGAAATACAAATGACGCAGAAGCGATGCACGGTTGCCGCGTCGCAGGTCACGCACGGTCCGCCTGCCCCGCTCAGCCATCGGTTCTCCCCTCGCGCCCGTCCGGCGTGAATCTATCGCTGCTCAAGGTCTTGACGCCACCTTTTCTCACAAGTTAAATCACGGCCTGAATTAAGGCGCAGGCGCTGTTCACTTCCTGAAGCGATCCCACCTGACCCGAGAGGCCATCGGTATGCGCACCTCCAGCACCTCCAGCAGACTCCTCGCGGCCACCGCCCTCGTGGCCGCGCTCGGTCTGACCGTCACCGCGTGCGGCGGCGGCTCCGACGACAACGGCGGCAGCAGCAACAACGACCCCGCCAGCCTCAAGGGCCAGACCATCACCTACTGGGCCAGCAACCAGGGCACCAGCCTGGACAACGACAAGCAGGTGCTGACCCCGGAGCTGAACAAGTTCACGCAAGCGACCGGCATCAAGGTCAAGCTGGAGGTCATCGGCTGGGCGGACCTGCTCAACCGCATCCTGGCGGCGACCACGTCCGGCCAGGGCCCGGACGTGCTGAACATCGGCAACACCTGGTCCGCCTCGCTCCAGGCGACCGGCGCGCTGATGCCGTGGGACTCCGCGGCGTTCACCGCCATCGGCGGCAAGGACCGGTTCGCGCCCGCGGCGATCGCGGCGGCCGGCGCGGCCGGCAAGGACCCGGCCGCGGTGCCGCTGTACTCGATGGCCTACGGGCTCTACTACAACAAGAAGATGTTCGCCGACGCCGGCCTGACGCCGCCCAAGACCTGGGAGGAGCTGGTCACCGACGGCAAGAAGCTCACCACCGGCGGGCACTACGGCCTGGCGGTCGAGGGCAGCAACGGCGCCGAGAACATCCACCACGCCTTCGTGCTGGCCAAGCAGCGCGGCTCCGACTGGTTCGACTCCTCCGGCAAGGCCACCTTCACCACCCCGGCGAACGTCGCGGCGGTCAAGCAGTACGTGGACTTCATCGCCAACGACAAGATCGCCGCCAAGGGCGACGCGGAGTACAGCCAGAACCAGACCATCACCGACTTCGCCACCGGCAAGGCCGCGATGATGATGTGGCAGTCGGCCGCGACCTCGATCAAGGCGCACGGCATGAAGCCCGACGAGTACGGCGTGGTGCCGGTGCCGACGCCGACCGCGAACGCGACCGGTGACGCGGCGATCACCTCGATGGTGGCCGGCATCAACATGGCGGTGTTCCAGAACACCAAGCACAAGGCCGCGGCCGAGGCGTTCGTGAAGTTCATGACCTCCACGCCCGAGCAGAAGATCCTCAACGGGACCTACGGCTCGCTGCCGCCGGTCAAGGAGGCGCAGAGCGACGCCGCGTTCCAGACGCCCGACCTGAAGGTGCTGGCGAGCGTGCTGTCCAACTCGGCCGCGCCGCTGCCGCAGGTGCCCAACGAGAGCCAGTTCGAGACGCTGGTCGGCACCGCGGTCAAGGACCTGTTCGCGGACGCGGCGGCCGGCAAGCCGGTGACGACCGACTCCGTCAAGGCCGCGCTGACCAAGGCGCAGCAGCAGATGCCCGCCTCCTGAGGATCGGCCCGCTCCCATGACTGCCACCGCCCCTCCCAGGCGCGCGCCCGAAGCCGGCCCCGACAGCGAGAAGACCGCTGCCGGGCGCCGGCTCCGGCCGCGTGTCGCAGAACGGCTGCGCCAGGTCGGCCTGCCGTATCTCCTCCTGCTGCCGGCCCTGCTGGCCGAACTGCTGATCCACATCGTGCCGATGGTCTTCGGCATCGTGATCAGCTTCAAGAACCTGACGCTGTTCTACATCCACCACTGGAACAGCGCCCCCTGGTCCGGCTTCGACAACTACAAGGCCGCGATCAAGATCCACCAGCCGATCGGGCAGGCGCTGCTGCACTCGTTCTGGGTGACGCTGGCCTACACCCTGCTGTCGGTGGGCCTGTCCTGGCTGCTCGGCACCGCGGCGGCGATCCTGATGCAGGACACCTTCCGCGGCCGCGCGGTGCTCCGGGCGATCTTCCTGGTGCCGTACGCGCTGCCGGCCTACGCGGCGCTGATCACCTGGACGTTCATGTTCCAGCAGGACACCGGCCTGGTGAACCACGTCCTGCACGACCAGTTGCACGTCACGTCGAACAAGCCGTTCTGGCTGATCGGCGACAACAGCTTCTGGGCCATGGTCATCGTGTCGGTCTGGAAGTCCTGGCCGTTCGCGTTCCTGGCGCTGATGGCCGGTCTGCAGAACATCCCGCGCGAGCTGTACGAGGCCGCGGCGATGGACGGCGCCGGCGTCTGGCAGCAGATCAGGAAGATCACCATGCCGTCGCTGCGGCCGGTGAACCAGGTCCTGGTGCTGGTGCTGTTCCTGTGGACGTTCAACGACTTCAACACGCCGTACGTGATGTTCGGCCAGTCCGCGCCGCACCAGGCGGACCTGATCTCCATCCACATCTACCAGTCGTCGTTCATCACCTGGAACTTCGGCTCGGGCTCGGCGATGTCCGTGCTCCTGCTGCTCTTCCTGCTGCTGGTGACGGCGGTCTACCTGCTGGTCACGGGCCGCAAGCGAGGCGAGGCCGATGCCTAGGACCCTTCGGACACCCGCGCAGCCGTCGCCGATGGCGCAGCCGCGGTCCTTCGTGTGGACCCGGCGGGTGGTGCTGACGCTCCTGCTGCTGTTCGTGCTCACGCCCGTGTACGTGATGCTCAGCTCGTCCCTGAAGAACCTCCAGGACGTGCAGGGCTCCTTCCAGTGGATCCCGCACGGCCTCACCGTCCGGCCGTACATCGACATCTGGAAGACGGTGCCGCTGGCGCACTACTTCCTCAACTCGGTGATCGTGTCGGTCAGCGCCACCGCGTTCTCGGTGATCGTGGCGATCTTCGCGGCGTACGGGGTGAGCCGCTACCGGTTCGCCGGCCGCAAGGTCTTCACGGTGACCGTGCTGTCCACCCAGATGTTCCCCGGCATCCTCTTCCTGCTGCCGCTGTACCTGATCTTCGTCAACATCGGGAACAGCACCGGCATCACGCTCAACGGCAGCCGGCTCGGGCTGATCATCACCTACCTCACCTTCTCGCTGCCGTTCTCCATCTGGATGCTGGTCGGCTACTTCGACTCGATCCCCCGGGACCTGGACGAGGCGGCCAAGGTGGACGGCTGCGGCCCGTTCGGCGCGCTCTTCCGCGTGGTCGTGCCGGCCGCGATCCCCGGCATCGTGGCGGTGTCGGTGTACGCGTTCATGACCGCGTGGGGCGAGGTGCTCTTCGCCTCGGTGATGACGAACTCCAGCACCCGGACCCTGGCCGTGGGCCTTCGCGAGTACGCCACCCAGAACGACGTCTACTGGAACCAGGTCATGGCCGCCTCGCTCGTGGTGAGCGTGCCGGTGGTCGCCGGATTCCTGCTCCTGCAGCGTTACTTGGTCGCCGGTCTGACCGCCGGCGCCGTCAAGTGACCCCCACCGAAAGGTAACTTGTGAACGACCTGAGCGCTCTTCCCGCCGATTTCGTCTGGGGCGCGGCCACCGCCGCCTACCAGATCGAGGGCGCGGTGGACGAGGACGGCCGGGCCCCGTCCATCTGGGACACCTTCTCCCACACCCCCGGCAAGGTTGCGGACGGCGACACCGGCGACGTCGCCTGCGACCACTACCACCGCGTGCCCGAGGACCTGGAGCTGATGAAGGCACTCGGCCTGGACTCGTACCGCTTCTCCATCGCCTGGCCGCGGGTGGTCCCGCAGGGCGGCGGCGCGGTCAACCAGGCCGGACTGGCCTTCTACGACCGGCTGGTGGACTCCCTGCTGGAGGCGGGCATCACGCCCAACGCCACGCTCTACCACTGGGACCTGCCGCAGGCGCAGCAGGACCGCGGCGGCTGGCCGGAGCGGGAGACCGCCGAGCGGTTCGGCGAGTACGCCTCGGTGGTGGCGAACGCGCTGGGCGACCGGGTGAAGGACTGGGCGACCCTCAACGAGCCGCTGTGCTCGGCGTGGATCGGCCATCTGGAGGGCACCATGGCGCCCGGCTGGACGGACCTGACCGCGGCCGTCCGCGCCTCCTTCCACCTGCACCTGGGCCACGGTCTGGCGGCGCAGGCGCTGCGGGCCGCGCACGCCGACGCGCGGGTGGGCATCGTGAACAACCTCAGCCCGTGCGAGCCGGCCACCGACCGGGAGGCCGACATCGCGGCGGCCAAGCGGGCCGACGGCCACACCAACCGCTGGTGGCTGGACCCGATCCACGGCCGCGGCTACCCGCAGGACATGCTGGAGCTGTACGGCGTGGACCTGCCGGCCAAGGACGGCGACCTGGAGCTGATCGCGGCGCCGCTGGACTGGCTGGGCCTGAACTACTACTTCCGCCAGGTGGTCACCGACGACCCGACCGGGCCCGCGCCCTACGCCAAGCAGGTCTACCTGCCGGGCGTGCGGCGTACCGCGATGGACTGGGAGGTCAACGCGGACGGCCTGGAGCAGTTGCTGCTCCGGCTGACGCGGGAGTACGGCGCGCACCGCATCCTCGTCACGGAGAACGGTTCGGCCTACCGCGACACCGTCGGCGACGACGGCCAGGTCGACGACCCGGAGCGGGCCCGTTACCTGGAGGAGCACCTGGCCGCGTGCGCCCGCGCGGTCAAGCAGGGCGTGCCGCTGGCCGGTTACTACGCCTGGTCGCTGATGGACAACTTCGAGTGGGCGTACGGCTACGACAAGCGCTTCGGTCTGGTGCACGTCGACTACGCCACGCAGAAGCGCACCATCAAGGGCAGCGGCCGGCGGTACGCGGACATCGTGGCCGCGCACCGCCGCCGGGCCCGCCGGGCGGCCTGACCGCATTCTGACCGCGCGGGTGTGAACTGCGCCGGCGCGAGCAGGAGAAGCACGGGCAGGGTCAGCACGCGCAAGGCAGTCAGGGTCAGTACGAGCAGCGTCAGCGCGAACTCCCGCCGGTCGGCCGTCCGATGAGCCGGCCGGCGGGCTTTTCGCGGGTCCGCGCGGTGAGTCGGCCGTCGCGGACGACCGGGGCGCCGCGGACGTAGGCGGCCTTGACCACGCCGTGCAGGGTGCGTCCGGCGTAGGCGGTGACGGGGTTGCGGTGGTGCAGCCCGGCCGGGTCGACGGTGAAGGTCTCCTCGGGGGCGAACACCGCGAGGTCGGCGTCGCGGCCGGGTTCGATGGCGCCCTTGGCGGCGAGCCCGGCCAGCCGGGCGGGGCCGGCGGACATCCAGGCCGCCACGTCCGACAGGGTGTGGCCGCGCCGGCGGGCCTGCGTCCACACCGCGGGGAGCCCCAGTTGCAGCGAGGAGATGCCGCCCCACGCGGCGGCGAAGTCGCCGGTGTCCCGGGCCTTGAGTTCGATCGTGGACGGCGAGTGGTCGGAGACCACGCAGTCGATGACGCCGCCGGCCAGCGCCCGCCACAGCGCGTCCTGGTTGGCCGCCTCGCGGATCGGCGGGCAGCACTTGAACTCCGTGGCACCGTCCGGGACTTCCTCGGCGGTCAGGGTCAGGAAGTGCGGGCAGGTCTCGGCGGTCAGCCGCACCCCGCGGGCCCTGGCGTCCGCGATCAGCGGCACCGCGCTCGCCGAGGACAGGTGCAGCACGTGCACGCGGGCGCCCGTCTGGCCGGCCAGCGCGATCAGTCCGGCGATCGCGGTGTCCTCGGCGGCGGCCGGCCGCGAGGCGAGGAAGTCGGCGTACTTCGGGCCGGACCGCTGCGGGGCGTTCCCGATCAGCACCGGGTCCTCGGCGTGCACGATCAGCAGGCCGTCGAAGCGGGCGATCTCGGCCATCGCCTCGGCGAGCGCGGCCGGGCCGAGCGGCGGGAACTCGTCCACGCCCGAGTGCAGCAGGAAGCACTTGAAGCCGAAGACGCCGGCGTCGTGCAGCGGCCGCAGATCGGCGGTGTTGCCGGGCACCGCGCCGCCCCAGAAGCCGGTGTCGACGTGCACCCGGCCGCGGGCGGCGGCGCGTTTGACCTCCAGGTGGGCGGTCGAGGTGGTGGGCGGGATGCTGTTGAGCGGCATGTCGATCAGCGTGGTGACGCCGCCGGCCGCGGCGGCCGCGGTGGCGGTCGCGAAGCCCTCCCACTCGGCCCGGCCCGGGTCGTTGACGTGCACGTGGGTGTCGACCAGGCCGGGCAGCAGCGCGTGGTCGCCGAGGTCGGTGAGCAGCGCGCCGGGCGGCGCCGGGGCGTCGTGCGGCAGCACCGCGGCGATCACGCCGCCGCGGACGTGGACGGCGGCCGGCCGCTCGCCGTCCGGGGTCACCACGCGGGTGGAGCGCAGCAGCCGCTCGGGGGCGGCCTCCTCGCCGTCGTCGGAGCGGGGCAGCCGCTCGGGCGCGCGCTCCTGGCCGTCGCCGTACCGGGTCACGGGATCTCCTGTCCGCCGACTGGACCGTGCGGACACGCCGGCGGCCCGCCACAGGGATTTCAACGTTCTGTTGACGGCCATGGTGGAGATCGCCCGCCGGGACGTCAAGAGCGGTAGGGTTCCGCCTGGCGAAACTCGCATTCCGCACGCCGTGGCTCCGCGTCCCCGCGGAGCGTCCCGTAAGCGTCCTGTAGAGGGGTACGACGTGACCGCTGACCGCGCCGGGGGCGTGCAGTCCCTGGAGAGGGCCTTCGACCTGCTGGAGCGGATGGCCGACCAGGGCGGCGAGGTCGGTCTGAGCGAGCTGGCGGCCGGCAGCGGGCTGCCGCTGCCCACCATCCACCGGCTGATGCGCACGCTGGTCGCCTGCGGCTACGTCCGCCAGCAGGCCAACCGCCGCTACGCGCTCGGACCCCGGCTGATCCGGCTCGGCGAGAGCGCGTCGCGGCTGCTGGGCGCCTGGGCGCGGCCGTATCTGGCGGAGCTGGTGGAGGCCACCGGCGAGACCGCGAACATGGCGCTGCTCGACGGGGACGAGGCGGTGTACGTCGCGCAGGTGCCCTCGCGGCACTCGATGCGGATGTTCACCGAGGTCGGCCGGCGGGTGCTGCCGCACTCCACGGGCGTCGGCAAGGCACTGCTGGCCGCGCTGCCGCCCGGCGAGGTGCGGGCGCTGCTCGCACGCACCGGAATGCCCGCGGCGACCGACCGCACGATCACCGAACCGGACGTCCTGCTGGCGGAGTTGGCCCGCGTCCGGGAGCGCGGTTACGCCGTCGACGACAGCGAGCAGGAGATCGGCGTCCGCTGTCTCGCGGTCCCCGTCCCGGACGCGCCGACCGCCGCGGCGATCTCCATCTCCGGCCCCGCGGGCCGCGTCACGGACACCGCGACCGACAAGATCGTCCCGGTGCTGCGCGAGGTGGCCCACCGGTTGGCCGCGGCGCTCAGCAGCAGCGGGGAGACGCCGGGGGCGTGATTGGGGGCGCGGGCGTCCGCGGGGCACGAGCGCGCGGCGGCGCGTGGGCACGAGGCGGGCGAGGCGGCGGCCGCGGGCCGTCAGTGGGGCTGGGCCAGCGCTTCGACGGCCTGGCGGACGTCGCCCAGCGGCTCGGTCAGCGCGCTGACCGAGCCGAGCGCGGCGGCGACCAGGAGCAGCGAGTGGTGCACCCGCTCGGTGTCCGGGGGCGCGCCGCTCGCCGCCACGGTCGCGGCCTGCGCCGCGAGCGCGTCGAGTTCGTCCTCGGCGACCGCACGGTCCGGTAACAGCGGTCGGTACGCGGCGAGTTCGTGCCGCAGGCGGTCCACCGCCCGCTGCACGGCAACAGCCGCGTCGTCCGCCTCCGGGCGCACGGAAGCGCCACTGCGGTCGTCGTCCAGCACGTACGTCTCCCCCACCGCTGTCCTCGTCGGGCCGCGTGTCTCGGGATTGCCCCCCGGGGCGGACAGTAAACGCGAACGGGCGGTCCTCGCGCTACATGGTCGTGTGAATTTGTTACGGCTTTCGGTCGACTTCCCTGTCACCGGGGCGAGTTGGGGCCTCGTGCGCTACTGGTCGCCCTCGGCGCTGCGGTCGGCGACCGGCCACACCGTCACGTCGAGCGTCGCGTACGGCGCCGGGTCGCCGGGCATCGGCAGCCGGCGCAGCGTGACCAGCGCGACGGTCCCGTCGACGGAGTGCACACAGATCCGGCTGCCGGCGGTCACCGTGCCGCGCGGCACCAGCGCGGTACCGGCGGCCGGGCGGCCGGCGGCCGGGGCGCCGGCCGCGCTCGCGACGCACGAGGCGAGCGTCGGCGGCGTCGACGGGTCCAGCACGGCCAGGGTGCCGTGCCGCGCGTCCGTGGCGAACGCGTCGCCGCGCTCGGTGAAGCCGAACGATCCGCCGTACGGCCCGGGACGGACCGCGGGCGGCGACTCCTGGAGCACCAGCGAGGTGCCCGCGGCCAGCCGGATCCCCTCGTAACGGTCGCCCACGGGCAGCGGCGAGGTGGTCGCGCCGCCGCCGGACGGCGAGGTGGGAGGCGAGGTCGCCGCGGGAGGCGAGGACGCGGTCGCGGTCGCGGTGGGCGACGACTGGGGCGCGGCGCCGAACTCCTTGCCTCCGCCGCCGTCCGAGCTCCCGACGGCCAGCGCGACGCCCGCCGCGCCCACGACGACGACCGCGGCGAGCGCGGCGCCGGCTCCGCGCCGCCGACGCGCGGGCAAGTGCACCGGCAGGTGCACGGGAGGCCGCCAGTGCCACCCCGGCTGGCCGGGATGGCCGGGATGGCTCGGCTGACCCGGGGGCCCCGGAGGCCCCGGAGGTCCCGGCTGCCCCGGAGGTCCTGGCAGCGTTCCGGGTACGCCGCCGTCGCCGGCGGCTTGCGCGGGCGCGGGGGCCTGCGGAGCGACGCCCGGGCCCGGACCGCCGGCGGGCGCCTCGGGCGCGGGGACGCCCAGGGGTGCGGCGAACTTCGGGCCCCTGAAGACCTGGAGGCCGGACCAGGCGGCCGGGGGCGGCAGCGCCGCGGCCGCGGAGTCCTGCGGCTGCCCGGGCTGCCGCGCGGCGGCCTCGGAGACCGTCTGCGGGCTCCCGGCGACCGGGGGCGGCGCACTCCCGGTGGCCTGCGCGGGCCGCTGAGCGGTGGGCGCGGAGGCCGCTGCGGGGGTCGCCGCGGGCGCGGGAGTCACCGCTGCGGGGGACTGGGCCCCCGGCGCGGGCGGAAACGCCGGCGCGGGCGACGCGGGGGCCGCCGGACCGGAGACCCCGGCAGGCGCGGGGGGCGCGGCCGACGCGGGGGCGGCCGTGGGCCCGGACACGCCGGGCGCGCCGGGCGGGAAGCGTGGTGTGGGCGGGTGCAGGAGGTGTGGGGGGAGCCAGGGCGTCGCGGGGGCGCCCGGGGGCGCGGCCTGCGCGCACATCGTGGTGACCTGGGCCAGGGACGGCCGCAGCGCCGGGTCCTTGATCAGACAGCGGGTGACGATCTCCCGCAGCTCGCCCGGGAGTTCGTTGAGGTCGGGCTCCTCCTGCCGGACCCGGGTCCGCGCCGCGCCCGGGTCCTCGCCGAACGGCGGAACCCCTATCGCGGCGTACGCGGCGATCTGCCCGAGCGCGAAGACGTCCGACGCGGGGACGGGCGGCTGCCCCGCGGCCTGCTCCGGCGTCAGGAACGCCGGCCCCTCGCCGGCCTCCGGCGCGAAGCCGGGGACGCCCGCGAGGCCGTACTCCTTCAGCCGCGGCCCCTCCGCCGCGAGCAGCACGTGCGCGGGCCGCAGGTCGCCGTGCACGACGCCGGCGTGGTGCAGCACGCGCAGCGCCTCAGCGATGCCGGAGACCAGCCGCAGCACCGTCCGCGTGGGCAGCGGCCCCGCGCCGGCCAGCGTCCGCACCGGCTCGTACGCCGCGGCGAGCCAGTAGCGCTCGCCCTCCCGGCCGCTGCCGAGCACCCGGACCAGCGCCGCGCCGCGCACCTGGCCCGCGGCCTGCGCGTCCCGGTGGAAGCCCGCGGCAAACCCTTCCCGCGCGGCCGCGGCGGCCCGTACCAGCGTCAGTGCGACCGGCTCCCCGCCGGGGGCGTGCGCGAGATGCGCTGGCCCGAGGCCGCCGTCGTACACCCGCGGCCCGACCCGGTGTCCGGCCACCACGGCGGGCCCTTCGGCGTCGGCGTCGAGCCCGCCCGCCGCGGCGGCGTCGGCTGCGGAGGGAGCCGCCGACGCCGCGGGCTGCGGCACGAGCGGCTCGGCGGCCGCGAGCGAGGCTCCGGCGGGCCCTGGTGCGGGCTCCCCGTGGGCCGCGGGCGGAACCACGGGCGGGGGCGGCGACGCGGGCGTCCCGGGGCCCCCGGACGCGGGCGGCGACGCCGGGGCGGGCGGCCCAGCCGGGCCGGGCGGTCCGGCGGGCGTGGGCGGGACGGGCGACGGCGGCGGGGCCGGAGACGCCGGCGGAGCCGACGGGAGCGGCGGGGTGCGCGGCGACCGGTCGTCGGAGTGCGGGCCCGGGATGCCGGGACCGGTGTGCGGCTCGCCCATCGGCCCCCGTCCTGTCCCGAACTCGCCAGGTGCTCCCCCGGTCGCGCCCCTCGCCGGGCACGGCCCGACGATACCGGAACACGCCGCGCCGGCCGTGCCCGGTTCCGCCGTGCGGCGGTGCGCGGTATGCCTGGAGGGGACGGAAGGGACGACGCGATGGCGCGCAGGGACGACGTGGCCGGGCTGCTCCTCGCGGCGGGCGGCGGCCGGCGGCTGGGCGGCCGGACAAAGGCGCTGCTGCCGTACGCGGGCCTGCCGCTGGTGGAGCACGCGGTACGGGCGCTGCGGGCCGGCGGCTGCGGGCCGGTGCACGTGGTGCTGGGCGCGGCGGCGGCCGAGGTGCGCGAGCGCGCGGACCTGTCGGGGTGCGTCGTGGTGGACAACCCGCTGTGGACCGAGGGCATGGGCTCCTCGCTGCGGGCCGGCCTGGCCTCCCTCGCCGCCGCCGGGGTCCGCCCGGCGGCCGCGGTGGTCGCGCTGGTGGACCAGCCCGGGGTGGGCGGCGCGGCGGTGGCGCGGGTGGTGGCCGCGGCGCGGGCGGGCGATGACCTGGACTCGGCGCTGGCCGCGGCGGCGTACGAGGGGCGGCGCGGCCACCCGGTGCTGATCGGCGCGAGCCGCTGGGCGGGGGTGGCGGGCAGCGCGGGCGGCGACCGCGGCGCACGGACGTATCTGCGCGAGCACTCCGGGCAGACGCTCCTGGTGGAGTGCGCGGACGTGGCCGACCCCGCGGACATCGACACCCCCGACGACCTGCGGCTCCTCGCCCCGCCCCGGCGGGGCGAGGAGACCGGCGGGGACGCGCCCGAGGGTCCGGGCGCGGATGCCGGCGGGGACGCGCAGGCGAACCCGCGCCCGGCCGCGGACACGCCTGCACCGCGTGCCACAAAACGTTGAACTTCCGCACTGCGAAAACTATGCTCCACCTTGCAGAATGCAGGTAGAACGCCCGTCGTGGGCGCACGGCACCGGCTCCCGGCGTCGGCGCCCGCAGCGGCCCGGCACCCGGTGCCGCGGGCCCCGGGGACCGCAGGCCCCGGACCCGGCCGCGGACGCCGGACCGCAGACCCCAGGCCCCTCTGGAGGAGTGACAGCATGTCCGCAAGCGCCCCCGCCCCCGCGGCCGTCTCCGCGAGCGCCCCGCCCGTCCCCCGCGGCGAGGAGGTGCTGACCCCGCAGGCGCTGGCCTTCCTCGGCGAGCTGCACCGCCGGTTCGCGCCGCGCCGGGCCGAGCTGCTGGAGCTGCGCCGCGCCCGCCGCGCGGAGATCGCCCGCACCGCGACGCTGGACTTCCTCCCGGACACCGCGCACATCCGCGACGGCGACTGGCGGGTGGCGGACGCGCCGGCCGCGCTGGAGGACCGCCGGGTGGAGATCACCGGCCCCACCGACCGCAAGATGACGATCAACGCGCTCAACTCCGGGGCCCGCGTCTGGCTCGCGGACTTCGAGGACGCCTCCGCGCCCACCTGGGAGAACGTCGTCGGCGGGCAGCTGAACCTGATCGACGCCTACGAGCGGCGGATCGACTTCACCTCCCCCGAGGGCAAGGCGTACGCGCTGCGCCCGGCGGACGAGCTGGCGACGGTGGTGGTGCGGCCGCGCGGCTGGCACCTGGACGAGCGCCACCTGACCGTGGACGGCGAGCCGGTGCCCGGCGGACTGGTCGACTTCGGGCTGTACTTCTTCCACAACGCGCGGCGGCTGCTCGACGCCGGCCAGGGCCCGTACTTCTACCTGCCCAAGACCGAGTCGCACCTCGAAGCCCGGCTGTGGAACGAGGTGTTCGTCTTCGCGCAGGACTACGTGGGCGTGCCGCGCGGCAGCGTGCGCGCCACCGTGCTGATCGAGACGATCACCGCCGCGTACGAGATGGAGGAGATCCTCTACGAGCTACGCGACCACGCCTCGGGCCTGAACGCCGGCCGCTGGGACTACCTCTTCTCGATCGTGAAGAACTTCCGCGACGGCGGCGCCCGCTTCGTGCTGCCGGACCGCAACGCGGTGACGATGACGGCCCCGTTCATGCGCGCCTACACCGAACTGCTGGTCCGCACCTGCCACAAGCGCGGCGCGCACGCGATCGGCGGCATGGCCGCGTTCATCCCGTCCCGGCGCGACCCGGAGGTCAACCGGGCGGCGTTCGAGAAGGTGAAGGCGGACAAGGACCGCGAGGCCGGCGACGGTTTCGACGGCTCGTGGGTGGCGCACCCGGACCTGGTGCCGATCGCGCGGGCGTCGTTCGACGCGGTGCTGGGCGACCGGCCGCACCAGAAGGACCGGCTGCGCGAGGACGTCCACGTCACCGCGGCCCAACTCATCGACGTGGCCTCGCTGGAGGCGAAGCCGACCTTCGAGGGCCTGCGCAACGCGGTGCAGGTGGGCATCCGCTACATCGAGGCGTGGCTGCGCGGGCACGGCGCGGTGGCCATCTTCAACCTGATGGAGGACGCGGCCACCGCCGAGATCTCCCGCTCGCAGATCTGGCAGTGGGTGAACGCCGGGGTGGTCTTCGAGGAGGCCGGCGCGGCCGTCAAGGCCACGCCGGAGCTGGTCCGGCAGGTCGCCGCCGACGAACTGGTGGCGATCCGCGACGAGATCGGCGAGGACGCCTTCGCGGCCGGCAGGTGGGCGCAGGCGCACGACCTGCTGGTGCGCACCGCGCTGGACGCCTCCTACGTGGACTTCCTGACGCTGCCGGCGTACGAGCAGCTGGAGGGCTGAGGGCGCGGGCGACCGGTGCCGGCCGGGGCCGGCACCGGTCGGGCGCGTCACGGGTAACTGACCACGTTGGTCGGCGTGGTGTTGGAGGCGGTGACCGCTCCGGTGTCGTTGATGACGTGGGTGATGGTGCCCACGCCGCCCAGCGACACGGTCAGCAGGTCGTGGAACTTCACGCCCGAGGTGGTGGGCGCCTCGAACGCGTGGTAGCTGTTCACCGACGAGTTGACGTTGAAGTAGCAGTAACTGCCCAGCCCCCACGCCTCGTGCGTGGTGACGTTGGAGCCGACCTTGTAGGCGGCGTAGCCGTTCTGGCCGCTGGGGTTGACCCAGGCGGCCTGGTTGGGCGGGTCGTACGGCATCTCGTTCTGGAAGAAGATCGTCTTGCCGCCCTGGCCGTTCCACACCACCTCGTACTTCTGGTAGTGCTCCACGAACAGCCCGGTGGCCAGCACGTTGTTGCCGTTCACGGTCAGGCCGTTGTCGGCGGTGTTGGTGGTCCAGCCGACCGTGCCGCTGTTGCCGTGGTCGGCGCGCCAGGCCCAGATGTGGTCGATGATCGCGTTGTTGCTGTTCACGATCAGGCTGTTGGTGGCCTTGCCGGCCTTCTCGCCGCCGATCCGGAAGAACACGTCCTGGATCGTCGTCGGGTCGGAGGCGTGGCTCGCGGAGGAGCCGGACGGGCCGACGGTCAGCAGCGCCTGGGAGTTGGTGGTGCCGGCGTCGAAGAGCAGGCCCTTGAGCCGCACCCCGTCGACGTCCGCGACCTGCATCGCGTTCACGCCGTTGTCCGGCACGAAGGTCGGGTAGCCGATGCCGAGCACCACGGTGTCGGCGCGGGTGACGTTGAGCGTCTGGCTCAGGTGGTACACGCCGGGGGTGACGAACAGGTTGCAGCCCTGCGCCAGCGCGTTGTTGATGGTGGCCGCGGTGTCGCCGGCCTTGACCACGTAGAACTGGCTCATCGGCAGCGAGCTGCCCGGGGTGCTGCCGCTCGCCCAGCTCGGCCCCGAGGCGTTGGTGCGCAGGCTCGGCAGGAACACCCGGTACTTGCCGCTGCCGTCGATGTACAGGTACGGCACGTCACGGGAGACCGGGGTGGTGGCCAGGGTGGTCTCCGGCGGGTTGGGGAAGGTGGTCGCCGGGGCGCCGTTCACGCCGGAGAAGACCATGTTCCACACCCCGCCGGCCCAGCTGCCGTAGGTGCTGTCGCGGGTGTACCACTGCTGCTGGGAGACCGACGCGGCCTGCCCGCTGACCTTGGTGTCGGCGACGTAGCCGCCGCTGGCCCAGCCGTAGCTGGCCGGGTAGAGCGCCAGGCCGCCGTGCACGTCGATCCGGCGGAAGGGCGCGGCCTGCGCGACCGCCCAGCGGTCGGTGCCGCTGGAGGGGTTGATCGCCAGGTTCTCGGCCGAACGCCAGAAGTTCTGGGTGGCGTTGCCCGCGTCGGAGGCGTTGAAGGCGTCCACGGTGACGTCGCCGTTGATCGTGACGTCGTCGGGGTTCTGGCCGAGGCCGGCCACCGAGGTGTAGAAGCCGACGTTGTCCTCGACGTTGTAGGTGCCGGGCTTGAACAGGTCGGCCACCCGGTTCTCGCTGAACTGCGCGGTCTGGGTGTCCTTCATCTGGTTGAACTGCGCGTCCAGTTGGGACTGGATCGCGGCGTTGCCCATGGACGGGTCGAAGACGTGCACGTTCGGCCCGAAGTCCGGGGTGTCGGACTGGTTGGTGCAGTTGGCCGCCGGCGGACTGGTGGGCGGGCTGGTCGGCGGCGAGGTGGGCGGGGTGGTGCCGCTGCCCACGGTGTAGGTGAACCACGGGGTGTCGTACTGCGGTCCGTTCTTCTCGTAGGTGAACGAGTAGGACAGCACCGCGCCGTTGGTCAGCGAGGAGACCGTGTACGTCCAGGTGCCGCCGGAGTTGGCCATCTGGACGTTCTGCTGGTTGGCGCCGTTGACCGTGTAGTGCGTGATGACGTACGCGGCCGGGGACGTGGGGGTGAAGGTGATCTTCGCCTGCGAGGCGGTGGGCTGGCTGACGCTCTGGGTGTAGTCGGTGGTGTCGGCCGACGCGCTGCCGGCCACGCGGGTCAGCCCGAGCAGCCCGGCGACGGCCAGCAGCAGCGCCGCGACGAGCGCCGGGGCGCGCCGGTGCGAGCGTGGTCCCGGCCCGCCGGGGCCGGAGAAGGGGGTGCTGCGCATCAGAGGATGTCCTTTCGCCCGGCTTCGGGGAGTGAAGCCGGGTCGGCGCGGCGATGTGGGGGTCGATGTGGGGGCTGTGCCGCCCCGATGGTGAACCAATGTCAGGTCGGGAGTGACCTGCACCTTTGATTGGCTTTTTGAGAACGCTCTCTTCTTGCGGATCAGGGGAAGCCCCCGTTCCGTTAGGCAGTGTCAAGTGACCGTGCCCACCCGTCAAGACGGTGCGCGGGATTCATTGGCTGAAGATCCGCGCCGCATTGCCTTGGAGTGCACTCCACCTCGTAGCGTCGGAGGCATGACGACGACGACCACTCCCCAGCGGCCCATCGGCTCCGGCTTCGGCGCGCGCAGCACCGCGGCGGACGTACTGGAGGGCATCGACCTGACCGGCCGGCTCGCGCTGATGACCGGCGGCTACTCCGGCATCGGCCTGGAGGCGACCCGCGCGCTCACGGCGGCCGGCGCGCACGTGGTGGTGCCGGCCCGCCGCCCCGAGGCCGCCCGCGAGGCGCTGGCCGGGATCGACGGCGTGGAGGTCGACACGCTGGACCTGGCCGACCAGGACAGCATCGCCCGCTTCGCCGAGCGCTTCCTGGCCTCCGGGCGCGACATCCACCTGACGATCAACAGCGCGGCGGTGATGGCCAGTCCGCACAGCACCGTCGGGCCGGGCTGGGAGTCCCAGTTCGGCACCAACCACCTCGGCCACTACGTTCTGGTCAACCGGCTGTGGCCGGCGATCGCCCGGGGCCGCGGCCGGGTGGTCGCGGTCTCCTCCAGCGGGCACCGCCGCGGCGGCATCCGCTGGGACGACCTGGACTTCTCCCGCGACGGCTACGACAAGTGGCTCGCCTACGCGCAGGCGAAGACGGCGAACGCGCTGTTCGCGCGCCGGCTGGACGCGCTGGCCAAGGACGCCGGCGTGCGCGCGTTCTCCGTGCACCCCGGCGGCATCCTCACGCCGCTGCAACGACACCTGAGCAAGCAGGAGATGGTCGACTTCGGCTGGATCGACGAGGACGGCAACCAGATCAACCACAGCTTCAAGACCCCCGAGCAGGGCGCGGCCACCCAGGTCTGGGCGGCGACCAGCCCGCGGCTGGACGGGCTCGGCGGCGTCTACTGCGAGGACTGCGACATCGCGGAGCCGATCGCCGACGACGACGCGACGACCATGGGCGGGGTCCGCTCCTGGGCGGCGGACGACGCGCAGGCGGAGCGGCTGTGGACGCTGTCGGCGGAGCTGACCGGGGTCGACGCGTTCGCGTAGCGGGAGCACGACCGACCGGATCTGCGCGAAAACCTCACAGAAGTGTCGCCTTGTCCCCCGATTCCGGTGCTAGCGTTTCGGGCTGCCCACGGCCGCAGGTACAGGAAGTCGCGAATGGATTTGTGCTCCACATGCCGTCGCCCGCTGGGCGGGGCCCTGGTGTGCCCGGACTGCGGCGCGTACGCGCCGGACATCGATCCGCACGGGCCGGCTTCCCGCACACGGGCGGCGGAGGCGGCGGGGTCCGAGGGAACCGGGGCGGCCGAGGAGTCCGACGCGGCGGCGGATTCCGCGGCGGTCGCGCGATCCGTGGCGGCCGAGGAGGCGGGTGAGCCCGCGGCGGCCGAGGAGGCCGAGCGCGAGCCCGGGTCGCGGGCGGAGCCGGAGGCGGTGTCCGCGCCCGTCTCCGAGGCGGCGCCGCCCGAGCCGCTGCCCGCCGCCGTACGCGCGGTCGAGGTCGCCGGGACGGTCGGCTCCCACGCCGTCGACGGCGGGCGGCGGGTGCGCACCCGGCGGCGGGCGGCCGCGGCGACCGCGCTCGCCCTGCTCGGCGGCGGACTGACGCTGGCCGCGGTCGCGGCCGGCTCCTCGGGCGACCCGGCCACCGCCTCGACGCCCGACCCGGGTCCCGACGCGGGCGGGGTCACCCCGCGGTCCACGCCGCCCGCGACGACGCCCGCCGGGACCGGCGCCGCGCGGCCGTCCCGCTCCGCCCGCGTCCTGCCGCCGCCGACCCGTACGGTCACCGCCGGCTCGCCGGCCGGTGTGCCGTACGACCCGCGGGCCGTGCCGCCGACCACCGCGCGCGGCACGGTCGCCCCCACCACCGGCGCCCGTCCGACCTCGCCGGTCGCGACGACCACCGCGCCCGGCGCCGGCGCGCCGAGCACGACGCCCGGCACGCCCACGTCCTCGCCGACGGCGACGCCCCCGGACCAGCAGCACATCTGCATACTGACGCTCTGCTTCTGACCGGGCCGTACGGAATGCCGCCGGTCACGGCCGCGCCGGGCGGCGTGGCGGCGCCCCCGGAGCGCGCGGACCCGCGGGTCCGCGCGGGTCTGCGGCGGGACCGGGTCCGGGGGCGGCGTCGCCGGTCCCGTTCAGGCACGGGCCGGCGCTGGCCGGGGGCCGTCCCTCCCCGGCCGGCGGTCCGTGGCGCCGGCTCGGCACCGGCTCACGCATGGCACCGGCTCGGCACCGGCTCACCCTTGGCGCCGCGGCTCGGCACCGGCTCACCCTTGGCGCCGGCTCGGCACCGGCTCACGCGAGGCCGGCGATCCGGGCCAGGCGGCGGGCCTGGTCGCGGGCCTCCCGGGCGATCGCGTCCTCGTCGACCCGGGTCAGCCTGCCGTCCTCGACCACCGGCACGCCGCCGACCAGCGACAGCGTCACGGGGGCCGCCGCGCCGAGGACCAGCGCGGCCACCGGATCGGCGATCGTAGAGTGCCCGATCCCGTCGAGCTTCCACAGCACCAGGTCGGCGAGCTTGCCGACCTCCAGCGAGCCGGTCTCGGCGGCGCGCCCGAGCACCTGAGCACCGCCGTAGGTGCCGAGCCGCAGCACCTTGCGCACGTCGAGCGCCTTCTCGCCGCCGGCCAGCCGGCCGACGAGCAGCGCGTTGCGCAACTCCGTGTGCAGCTCGCCCGATTCGTTGGACGCGGTGCCGTCCACGCCCAGCCCGACCGGGACATGGGCGGCGAGCAGGTCGGGCACCCGTGCGATCCCGGCGGCCAGGCGGGCGTTGGAGGACGGGCAGTGCGCGACGCCGGTGCCGGTGCGCCCGAACGCGGCGACGTCGGAGTCCTTCATGTGGACGCAGTGCGCCATCCACACGTCCTCGCCGAGCCAGCCGGTGGACTCGAAGTAGTCCGTCGGGCCCATGCCGAACTTCTCGTGGCAGAACTTCTCCTCCTCCACCGTCTCGCTGCCGTGGGTGTGCAGCCGTACGCCCTTGCGGCGGGCCAACACCGCTGCCTCGCGCAGCAGTTCGGTGGAGACGGAGAAGGGCGAGCAGGGTGCGGCGGCGATCTGCAGCATCGAGCCGAACGACGCGTCGTGGTACCGGTCGACGGCCTCCTCGGTGGCCCGCAGCGCCTCCTCGGTGCTCTCCACCGCGAAGTCCGGCGGCAGCCCGCCGTCGCTCTCGCCGAGGTCCATCGAGCCGCGGGCGGCGGTGAACCGCACCCCCAACTCGGCCGCGGCCCTGATCTCCGCGCCGAGCAGGTCGCCCGCGCCGCGCGGGAAGACGTAGTGGTGGTCCATCGCGGTGGTGACGCCGCCGCGGACCATCATGGCCAGCGATCCCGAGGCGGCGGCGTGGACCATCGGCTCGTCGATCCGCGCCCACGTCGGGTACAACTCGACCAGCCAGTCGAAGAGGTTGCTGTCCTGGGCCAGGCCACGGGTGAGCCACTGGTAGAAGTGGTGGTGGGTGTTGACCAGGCCGGGCGTGGCGAGGTGGCCGGTGCCGTCGATCCGGCGGACGACGTCCGCCAGTCCGTCGGGCGCGGGCCCGGCGCCCACCGCCTCGATCACGCCGCCCGCGACCACGACGTGTCCGGTGGCGTACTCGGTGTCCCGCGCGTCGACGGTGGCGACAGCGCAGTTCTCGATCACGATGCGCCCGGCCGGCGCGGGCCGAACACCCTTGTCCGGCGCGGGAGTCACAGGGGTTCCGGGGGTTCCGGGGGTCACGGGGTTTCCGGGGGTTCCGGGGGTCACGGCGGGGCCTCCTCAGTCCGTCACCGGGATGCGGGGCTGCGCGCCGTCGCGCAGCACGGTTCCCTCGATCAGCCCGTACGGCCGGTCGGCGGCGATGTAGACCTCGTTGTCGTTCTCCAGCCCGAAGGGCTCCAGGTCCACCAGGAAGTGGTGCTTGTTCGGTAGCGACAGGCGGATCTCGTCGATGCCCGGCTGCCCTTCGATCACCCGCGTGCCCATCGCGTACAGGGTCTGCTGCAACGACAGCGAGTACGTGTCGGCGAACGCCTCCAGCAGATGGCGGCGCGCCTGGGCGTAGGAGTCCTCCCAGTCCGGCACGGCGGCCTCGTCGCCGGTCCAGCCGAACCGCCAGCGCGCGGTGACCTCGGTGGCCAGGATGCGGTCGTACGCCTCCTTCAGCGTGGTGTACCGGTCCTTGGCGTAGCCCCAGAACTCCGAGTCGGTGGTGTTGAGCACCACCAGGTCCTTCAGCCCCGAGATCACCTGGACGCCCTGGCCGTCGACGGTGACCTCGGTGGTGCGGGTCTCCTGGCCGGTGCGGGCGAAGGAGTGGCCGGTGTCGCCGATGCGCTGCCAGGCGTACTCCTCGACGCGGATCCGGGCGCGGTGGATCTGCGGCTGGCTGGTGACGAAGTGCCGGGCCAGGCGCAGGCCGAAGTCCTCGGCGGAGTCGATGCCGTGCTCCTTGGCGAAGGCGAACACGGTGTTCTTGGTGGTGTCGGTCGGCAGCACGCTGGCGTTGGACCCGGAGTAGTGCACCTCGTCCATGTCGCCGGACAGCGCGACCGAGACGTTGAGGTCCTTGATGCGGTGGGTGGCGCCGTCGCGCGTGACGCGGACGACGCGGTTCTCCGCCTTGCCGTACTGGTTCTGGCCGAGATACGTGGTGCGGGCGGCGGCAGGCCGGGGTGCGGCGGTCATCGGGCTTAGCTCCCTCGGTAAACGGAGTAGCCGAACGGATTGAGCAGCAGCGGCACATGGAAGTGCTCGCCCGCGGCGACGGCGAAGACGACCGCCACCTCCGGGAAGAACACGCCGCTGTCCCTTGGACCGGAGTCCGTGCGGGGGGCGTCCTGCTGGGCCTCGGCTGGGCTGGTACGGGTGTCGGTCGCGGTGTGGGGGCGGGGATCGGTGGCGGGGCGGGTGCGCGGGTCGGTGGCGTGACGGGTGCGGGCGAGGTACGGCTCGACGGCGAAGTCCAGCCGGACGTGGGTGGTCCCCTCGGGCGGCGCGGGCAGGTCGGCGCAGCGGCCGTCGGCGTCGGTCGTGCCGGCGCCGAGCACGGTCCAGGGCGCGGTGGCGCCGGCGCGGACCGACAGCGTGACGTCCACGCCGGGGGCGGGCCGGCCGCGGCTGGTGTCGAGGATGTGCGTGGAGACGGAGGCGGTGGGGGTGGTGGCGTCGGGGGTCGCGGCGGCATCGGCAGCCGCGGGGGTCTGCGCGGTCTCGGGCTCGGCCGCCGCGCCGGCCAGGCGGGTGAGCCTGATCCGGTTGATCCCGGCGAGTTCGGTGCGGACGATCTCCCGTTCGGTGTCGGGGTCGTTGCCGATGCGCCCCTTGAGCGCGGCGAGCATCTGCGCGCCGGTGCGGCCGGCGGCGCGGATCAGGAACACGTGGCCGTGGGCCTGCTGGTACTCCGCGTTGAGCCGGAGCAGTTCGGCGCGCTCGGCGTCGCCGACGCCACTCTGCTCGCGCGCGGAGGCCGGGTCGCCGGGCGCCGGGCGGCCGATCGGCGGGTGCGCCGCCATCGCCTCGGCGAGGTCGGCGGCGGTGAGCGCCGCCATGGCCGCGTCGCTCGCCGCGAGCAGTCCGGCGAGGTCCGCGTACGGGCGGCCGGCGGCCACCGCGGCGCACCACGCGGTGCTCCCGCACACCTCGCGCAGCAGTTGTGCGGCCGCCGGGGCGGCGGCGTCGTTGAGCCGGGCGAGACCCGGCGATGTGCTGGAAGTCACCCTCGCAAGCTACGAGCCGCCGCGACCCAACGTCAACAGTTTGTTGAAGATCCGGGTCGGCGCGTGTCGCGCGGGGTTCGCGCTCATTCGCCGCCGCGGGCCGCGTTCTCCCTGTTCAGGTAGTTGTAGACGGTGAAGCGGCTGACGCCGAGCGCGGAGGCGACCGTCTCCACCCCGTGCCGCACCGAGAACGCGCCGCGCTCCTCCAGGATGCGTACAACCGTCTGCTTCTCCTTGCGCCCCAGCTCCGCGAGCGGGCCGTGCCGGCGCCGGAGGTCGGCGAGGATGTGCTCCAGCGAATCCGCGAGATGCGGCAGCCGCACGGCGACCACCTCGCGGCCCTCCCAGCTGAGCACGACGTCGTCGCCGCGGGCCTGCTCCGGCGGGAGCAGCGAGGCGCCCATCGCGTCCGCGAGCGGCCTGACGGCGTCGGCGAGGGGGTGGGCGGGCGCGACGGTCGCCTCCGGCGAGGTCACGGGGGCTCCCCCGGCAGCCGGGTCCGCCCCGGCGGGCGCGGGGGTGCCCGCCTTCGCCCGCACGCGGCCGGTCGACGCCGGGCCGGTCGACGCGGGCTCGGCGGGAAAGTCGTCGTTCGGGCCGCCGCCGCGCGGGGGGTCGTCCGCGCGGCCTTGCGCGTCGGCGGAGCCCTGAGCGCCCGACCGGTCCCGCGTACCCGCGCCGCCCTGCGCGCCCGCCCGGGCCCCGGCGGCTCCGCGGCCCGGCGCTTCCGTGTGGTCCGGGGCTGTGTGGTCCGGGGCTCTGTGGTCCGGCGCTTGCGGGCGGCCCGGCGTTTGCGTGCGGCCCGGCACTTGCGGGCCGTCGGGGCCGCCCGTGCGGTCCCGGCCGTCCGGGTGGTCCGCGGGGCTCATCGCGGGGTCTCGGCTGAGGCGTCGGGGAGCACGTTGACCTGCAACGACACGCGGGTCGCGCCCGCCGCGAGGCTGCTGCGGAGCACCTCGCCGACCGCGGCCACCACGGCGTCCGCCGAACCCTCGGCCGTGTTGCCGAACGGCCCGACGTCCACCGCGTCCAGGGTGCCGCCCTCGACCACCTCGCGCGCCGCCACCGCGTGCGCGGGCGGCTCCTCCAGGTCGAACGGCTCGGTCGTGAACTCCAGCCTCAGTCTCATCACGGCCCCCACGGCGGCGGCACGGGCACCACCCGCGCCGATCGGTCAGCCCTCCCCCGCGGAGGACCCGAGCCGACGATAGCCGAGACCCCAGCCACCGGCCCGGCCGCAGACGCCCCCGCGGCCCGGGCGCCCACCCCGGCCCCGCATCCCCTGCGACCAGGGCCGGGAACCCGGAGCCGAGCGCACGGGTGATGACCCGGGCGGGGCCCCACCGTTCGCGGCCCGCCCGCACGGGCGCACCTCGGCCAGGGCCAGGGAGGCGGGGCGCCGGGGCGCCGGGGACGGGGGCGCGGTCTCGGCTAGAAAGTGGGGGGGCGCTGCGGGACGGGGGATTCCGCGTCGACGGCGGCCAAGTGGGTGCGGGCCGCCGCCGTCATCGCCTGGATGCCGGTGGTGAGAGTCAGGCGGGGGTGGGGGCGAAAGCGCGGGGAGTGGTTGGCCGGGAGGGCGGCCAGGCGCTGCGCCGCGGTGGCGCCGGCGGCGGCCCACTGCTCGGGGCCGACCGAGCCGAGCATCCAGTACGCGCTGCGGATGCCGGCCACGCCGTGCAGGTGCTCGCCGGCCGGCCCGAGCAGCGGAAAGTCCTCCGTGGCCGTCGACGGCTGCCAGCGCGTCACCCGCCGGGCCCCGAACGCGCGCTCGTGGGCCCGCCGCACCGCGGCCCCCGCCACCGGATCGTTGACCGTGGCCGCGGACCGCGCCACCTCGCGGACCTCCGGGTCGCGGTCCGCGCCGGAGGCCGCCGCCTCCGCGTGGACGATGCGCCGCACCGCGGCCAGCGCCCGGTCCAGCGTCCGCGGCGCGAACGCCCGGAGCGTCACCTCCAGCACGGCCGACTCCGGGATGACGTTCCCCGCGCCGCCCGCGTGCAGCGACCCCACGGTCAGGACCAGCGGCTCGCCCGGTCCGGTCTCGCGGGAGACGATCGTCTGCAGCCGCAGCACCAGCGCCGCCGCGGCCACCACCGGGTCGACGGCCAGGTGCGGCGCGGACGCGTGGCCGCCGCGGCCGTGCAGCACCACCTCGACCGTCGCGCTCGCCGCCAGCAGCGGGCCCTCGGTGTGCGCGACCATGCCCGCGGGCAGCGGCACGGTGTGCTGCGCGAGCACCACGCCGGGCGCGGGGAACCGCTCGTAGAGGCCGTCGGCGAGCATCGCGGCGGCCCCGGTCAGCGTCTCCTCGGCCGGCTGGCCGACCACCACGAGCGTGCCGCGCCAGCCGCCGGCGTCCGCGGCCAGGGCGTGCGCGGCGCCGGCCACGCAGGCGAGGTGCGCGTCGTGGCCGCACGCGTGCATCACCGGTACGGGCTCGGTGACCGTGCTCGCGTACGGCAGCCCGGTGGCCTCGCGCACCGGGAGCGCGTCGAGTTCGGCCCGCAGCAGCACGGTCGGGCCCTCACCGCGGCGCAGCACGCCCACCACGCCGTGGCCGCCGACGCCGGTGGCGACCTCGTACCCCGCGGTGCGCAGCCGGTCCCCGAAGCGTGCCGCGGTCCGCTCCTCCGCCCCCGACAGTTCCGGCTCGCGGTGCACCTCGGCGTACAGGCGCGCGGCCTCCGCGAGCACCTCGCCGCCGACCGCGTCCGCCCCGACCGCCGCGCCCGCCGTCACCACGCCCTCTTCCGCCACAGTCGCACCCCTCTCTCCGCGTTCACCGCGTCCACCGCACCCGCGCCACCGCCGCCACCGCCGCCCGCCGCAGCGTTCACGACAGCAGCACCCCGCGCAGGGGTGACAGCGATGTGACAGCGATCGGCCAGCGGATGTGCCAGTGGACGCGCGTAGAAAGGGGATCGCGGCCCGAGGTGGGCCGCTGCAGCCGGCAGGCGGCGGCCTGCCGGAATTCGACCCGCCGAGAAGGAGTCACCATGGCTGACATCTCCAAGCTGGACACTCCGCTCGCCTCCCTCGCCCAGGAGATCCTGGAGCTGGAGTCCGAGACGTTCGAGATCACCGACTACTCCGACGCGAGCGAGGTCATGCTCGGCTCGTCGACCAGCTGCTCCAGCACCAGCACCTGCTCGAGCACCACCAGCACGACGAGCTGCACCGCCTGACCCCGCTCCATCTGTTCCACCGCTGGGACCGAAGGGTCCGCCGGCCGGCTCCCCGGCCCGCGGACCCTTCGGGCGTTCCGGCCCGCGTCGGGCCCGCCTCACGGGAACGGGTGCGGCACGCGCCGCAGTTCGTCCTCGCGCAGGTCCCGGTCGCGCAGTCCCCCGCGCCGCTGCGCGGTCAGCAGCCGCGGCATGGTCAGCGCCCGCTGCCGCGCCCAGCCGAAGTCGATGGGCAGCAGCCCCGGCACGATGGTGCACACCGTGTGCAGACCGGCCCGGCGCTGCTCGGGCGTGGTCTGGTCGACCACGATCACGTCGAAGCCCGCGTCCGTCAGCGCGTCGCGCACCGCCAGCACGTCCTCGCGCAGATCGGTGCCGCGCGGCCGGCCGGTGCGCTCCCACGCGGCGTAGGTGTCGGCCAACGACCGTACGGCGGGCGGCTCCAGATAACCGCGCACGTGCTCCTTCATCCGCGGCAGCCCGAACAGCGCCGCGTGGTCCGGGAGTCGGCGGACCAGGCCGAAGTCCTCGGCCATCGCCTCCAGTTCGGCAGGCCGCTCGGCGACCTGGCGGGGCAGGTGCGGGAGGTAGGTGAGGATCTCGGACACCGCGGACTCCACGGCCGTCTCCGGGTCGAGTGCCGCGCCCGCGGCGAAGGCCAGCGTGCCCGGCCCCTCGTCGCGGCGCACCGCCAGCCCGGTGACCACCGGCACCGGCAGGTCGACGCGGTTGTCGTAGACGTGCACGTCGTAGCCGCACAGCGCGGCGCGGTCGGTCATCGCGCGGATCACCGGGCTGTCGCAGCTGGCGAGGTCGATCTCGGGCAGGGGCGCGTCGCCGTACCAGCCGTTGAGGAAGGCGTCGCGCTCGATGAGTTCGAGCAGGCCGAAGAGGACCGCCTCCTCCAGGCAGCTGCCGGTCGCGCAGCCGTTGGAGCACTCGAAGACGAAGTGGTCGGCGTCGGTGCCGGCGCTGTAGTAGACCAGCCGGGCCGGCACCAGCAGCGGCCGGTCGTCGCGCAGCGAGTGCCCGCGCACCCAGGGGATCGGACGGGCGGGGTCGAACGGCGCGAGCATCGGGTCCGCGGCGTACGTCTCGGCCGTGTAGAGGCCGCATGCGCGCGGGTCCAGCGCGCGGTCCCCGAGGTTGTCGTACGACGCGGTGACCAGGCCGCGCGGCGAGCGGCGGTGGGTGCCGGCGTAGCGTTCCAGCCCTTCGAGGAACGCCAGGTCGCGGCTGGCCGCGAAGGAGTTGGCCTGGCCGCTCCAGGTGACGTCGGTCAGCCCCGCGTAGCCGCGCATGAACACCGTGCCGGCCACCGGCGCGGTCGTCGGCGACGTGATGTCGTTCCAGGTGCCCGCGCCGAGCACGCCGCAGACCTGGTTCGCGAGCGCTGCGGTGGGCAAGGGGTAGCCGCCCGGCGAACGCAGCCGGTAGCGGCCGGGGCCGGCTTCTCCCGCGATTGGAGCGTCACCGTGCCTTCCTCCGCGGGCGGTTGGTGGTGCGGGCAGAGCGGTTCCGCGAGCAGCGGCACGGTGCCGATCAGGCCGGTCTCCAGGTCGTAGCGGGTGACCTTCGGCAACGCGGCGTCGGCGCCGGTCGGTTCGGACCGCCCGGCCGACCGGCCGCGCCCGCCGCTCGCCGCGCCGCCAGACTGCGCGGCGCTGCCGCCCGCGCCGCCGAGTCGCGTGCCGCCCGCGTCGTCCCCGAACGCCCAGGCGTACAGGGCCCATACGGCGTCCGCGGTGTAGTCGGGCAGCACCGGCCAGCGGCCCGCCGCGGTCACGTCCTGCCCGGTCTCCAGCGCCTCGCGCTCGGTCCGGGTCCGCAGCCGCTGCCAGCGCACCCCGAGGCACACCCCGCAGGCGCCCGGAGCGCCACCGGCCGGGTCGCCGTCCGCCGCGCGCCCGGCAGCCGGATCGCCCGCCGCTGTGGGAGCGGCGCCGCGCGGGTCGGCATCGTCGGAAGCAGGACCACCGTCCGCGGGGGCCGCGGCCGGCGCCGGAGTCGTCGCCGCGTACGACCCGGGGCCCCATGGCCCGACCAGCACCGCGTCGGGCGTGAGGTGGACGACCGCCGCGGCGCGGTGCCGCGCCCGGTCGGGCGGCTCGGGCCGCAGCACGTCGTACGCGCCGAGGACGGCCACGGCGGGTGCCGGCAGGCCGGCCCGCGCGGCGCGCAGCGCCAGCCGCCGCTGGAGGTCGAGGCCCGCGGCCTCAAGCGGCCCGAGCGCGCCGAGCGCACCGCCCGGCTCGGGCGACGCGGGCGCCCCGCCCGGCTCGGGCGACGCGGCCGCTCCGGCCGGGGGATGAACCGTGTCCAGGGTCATGTCCGGTTGCTCCAGCGGAAGGTGCGGGCGGCGATCAGGCCGAAGACCGCGGCGAAGCCGGCGAGTCCCAGGCAGTCCAGGGCCAGCGGCCCGAGATCGGCACGCCCGGCGAGGACGTTGGTCAGCCCGTGGTCGAGGTACCGCAGCGGGAAGATCCAGGACAGCGTCCTGATCCAGCCGGGCAGCAGGTCCGCGGGGTAGAAGGCGCCGGACAGGAACGCCATCGGCACCATCACGCAGTTGGCGATCGCGGCGACCGCCTCCGGGGTGTCCGCGAGGCTGCCGACGACCAGGCCCATCGCGAGGAACGCGGTGACGCCGAGCACCAGCAGCGGCAGCGCCAGCGGCCAGTCCCCGGACAGCCGCAGCCCGAACACCGGCAGCACCGCGACGGCGGTGAAGAGCACCGCCTGCACGAGGCCGGTGCCGACGGCGACCGCGAACCGGGAGCCGAGCACGGTCGGCAGCGGCGTCGGCGTGCGCCACACCAGCCGCAGGATGTCGTCGCGCCGCCAGTGCATCAGCGCGAAGGCGGGCCCGAACAGCGCGGCGTTGCCGACGCCCCAGGACAGCACGCCCGGCGCCGTGTAGTTGATGTACGGCAGGCCGTCGTTGACCGTCTGGTCGCGGAAGAGCAGGCCGAAGACGAGCAGGAAGACCAGCGGGAAGGCGAAGGTGAAGAAGACCGTGGTGCGGTCGCGCACCGAGGCCAGGTAGGCGGCCCTGGTCAGCGCGGCGTAGGCGGTGCTCATCGGGCGTGCTCCGATCCGGTCAGCCGCAGGTAGGCGTCCTCGAGGGTGGCGGTGCGGGTCTGGATCGCGTCCATGTCCACGAACTCCCCGACGGCGACCAGCACCCGGTTGGCGGCGTGCGTCTCGATGACCACCTCGCCGCCCTCGACCAGGACGCGTTCCACGCCCTCGATGGCGCGGGCCTGGTCGGGGGTGATCCGGTCGGCGGGGACCAGCAGCCGGGCGGGCGCGGCGAGCGAGCGGATCAGCGCGTTGGGCGTGTCGAGCGCGACCAGCCTGGCCGCGATGATCGCGACGCGGTCGCACAGCGCCTCGGCCTCGTCCAGGTAGTGGGTGGTGTAGACGATGGTGCGGCCCTGCCCGCGCAGCGAGCGCAGTACGTCCCACAGCGAGCGGCGGGCCTCGGGGTCCAGCGCGGCGGTCGGCTCGTCCAGGAAGATCAGGTCGGGCTCGTGCACCATGGCGGTGGCCAGTGCCAGCCGCTGCCGCTGGCCGCCGGAGAGGGTGTCGACGCGGCTGCGGGCCTTGTCGCCGAGGTCGACGGCGTCCAGCGCGCGGCGTGCGGCCTCGCGGTCCAGGCCGTGCAGCGCGGCGACGGTCTCCAGGTGCTCGGCGGCGGTCAGCCGGGTGAAGAACGCCGAGGTCTGCGTCTGCACGCCGATGCGGCGCAGCAGCGCGATGTTGCGCGGCCACGGGCTGGCGCCGAGCACCGTGACGGTCCCGGCGTCGGCCCGGCGCATGCCCTCGACGATCTCCACGAGGGTGGTCTTGCCCGCGCCGTTGGGCCCGAGGACGCCGAAGAACTCGCCGCGGCCCACGGTCAGCGACACCCCGTCGAGCGCCCGCACCTCCCCGTACCGCTTGCTCACGCCGTCGAGCACGACGGCCGGTTCCTGCGACCGTGGCCCGGCCGGTTCCATGGGCGCCTCCGGCGCGGTCTCGTCGTGCGGTACGGATCTGGGCGCGCGTGCGGGCACGGTTCGGCTTTCGCTCTCGGTACGGGACGGGTCTTCGGTACGGACAGGGGTGTCGGTACGGGCAGGGTCTCCGGTACGGGCTGTGGCGTCGCCGCTGCGGGCAGGGGTGTCGGCGCGCGGCCCGGGTCCGGTGGGCGGGGGCGGCGCGGCGCGGGCGCGGCGGGCGGCGGCGCGGGTGCCGAGCAGGCGCAGGGCGGACGCCGCGGCCACCGCGGCGAGCGGCAGCCAGAAGGAGAAGGCGTCCCACCTGCCGGGCAGGGTGCGGCGGCAGAGCAGCCCGGCGGCGCC
Organism: Actinacidiphila sp. DG2A-62; assembly: GCF_035825295.1. Taxonomy (NCBI): domain Bacteria; kingdom Bacillati; phylum Actinomycetota; class Actinomycetes; order Kitasatosporales; family Streptomycetaceae; genus Actinacidiphila; species Actinacidiphila sp. DG2A-62. The sequence continues at coordinate 7,152,883 of NZ_JAYMGI010000002.1, read as the reverse complement.
GATCGCGGCGAGGGCGAGCACCGCGCACAGCGCGACGTAGCCGCCGTAGACCGCGCGCAGCCGGGGCGGGTAGGCGGCGCGGGTGCTCCTGCGGGGCGCGGCGCGCAGGAACGCCCGGCTCTCGGTGGCCAGTCGGAGCGTGCCGAGGCCGTAGCCGAGTGCCTTGTAGCCGTCGAGCGGCGGCAGCGGCAGCAGGTTGAGCAGCGCCATCGCGGTGCCGAGCAGGATCAGTCCGCCGAAGAACGGCACGGCCTGCGCCGAGCCGGGCAGCAGCGCCCACACCGGCCAACAGGGCAGCAGGAACACCAGGTTGGCGACCGCGCCGGCCGACGCGACGGCGATCTGCCGCCCGCGCCCGCCGAGGAACTGCACGTCCTCGACCTCGCAGTACAGGTAGGTCATGAAGCCGGCGTAGCGGCGCAGGCCGATCTCGGCGACGCGCAGCCCGAAGGCGCGGGCGACCACGCCGTGTGCGAGTTCGTGCGCGGCCAGGCTGAACCACAGCACCACGCCGACGGCGCACAGCGTCACCGGCTCGTCGAACAACCGGTGGGTGGCGTGGGCGAGTTCGCCGAAGCTCAGCGCCTCGGCGACCAGCAGCGCGGCGCACAGCGCGAGCAGCGGGGCGAGCACCGCGGGCCGCCGGGCGAAGCCGGTCGCCCGGTGCAGCCGGTCCATCAGCGCGGGTGCGTCGGCGACCATCCGGGTCCGCCCGGACAGCCATGAGTCCCTGCCCGCGGCGGAGTTGGGGCCGCTCGCAGCCGTCGTGGCGGGCCGGGGGGCCGCGGGACGGGCGGTAGGCGCGTGCGGCGCGTCGGAGGCGGGGGTCCCGGCGCCGGCGAGCAACTGCCGTACGGACAGCAGCCGCAGCATCTGCTGCCACTGCGCCGGGCCGAGCCGGGCGCCGAAGGCGGCGGCGTACTCCGCGCCGATCTCGGCGAGGGTGCGGGTGCCGTCGAGCCGGCTGACGATGAAGTGCTCCTTGGCGCCCAGCTCCAACCGGGCCCCGGACACCGGGTCCTTGACCAGGTGCACCGCGACCGGTCCGCGCATCAGCGCCGGGCCCACGAGGACGTCGGGGCGCATCGCGGGGCGCATCTCCAGCAGGTCGGCGGTGGTCACGGCGCCGCCGGCGGCTGGGGGTCGGGCGCGGACCCGGGTCGGGGCTCCGGTCCGGGTTCGCGCAGGGCGCGGCCGAGCACGTACGACAGGTACGCCTCGTCGCGGACGCTCACCGACAACCGGTTGTTGGTCATGTGCATATACGGCGAGGCGAGCATCGGCAGCGCCTGTGCGGGGTCGGTGACGTGCAGGTCACGGGTGCCGTCCCAGGAGCGGAACACCAGGTCGCCGCGGTCCGCGAGCGCCGTGACGCGGTCCCGCAGGTCCAGGCAGTGCTCGGCCCAGCCGCGCAGGAAGCCCGGCAGCCGTTCGGGCGCGGGCTCGGCGACCGCCCGCCGGATCTCCTGGAAGCGCCGGGGCAGCGCCGCGTCCATCGACCGGTACGCGCGGTCGTAGCCGTCCTGGGCGGTGTAGTTGGTGCCGCTGAAGGCGGAGTTCCAGAACTCGTGGTAGCGGTCGAGGAAGTGCAGCAGCGCGTCGCGGTCGGCGATCAGGCATCCGCACATGGTCATCATCAACTGCGCGGACACGCCCAGCAGGACGGTCCGCAGGTGCAGGTTCATCCCGGCGGCGGCCTCGACGACGAGTTCGCTGGAGCGCTGGAAGTGCCACTCGGCGAGTTCGACGCCGGCCGGGCCGCCGTACTTGCCGTACTCCGGCTCGTACGGCTCGGGGCTGAAGGAGTTGTTGGCGCGCAGCCGCATCCGCCCGGCGGCGTCGGTGTAGCGGTCGCGCTCGCCGCCGGGGTACTCCAGCTCGAAGAGGGTGTTGTACAGCTCGGCGAGGAAGCCGTCCTTGACCTCGTAGAGCGCGGGCCTGCGGCGCAGGAAGTCCTCGATCGCGGCGGTGGCGCGCTGCGCGACGGCGTCGGCGGCGGCCGGCGAGGAGGGTCGCAGCCGCAGCCTGATGTGCGGGCCCTCCAGCCAGTAGTTGATGAAGAACCAGCCGCTGATCAGGCCGTCGGCGGTGAGGCCGGCGACCAGCGGGCGGGCGCACTGGAGCAGGAACGGGCGGGTGCTCGCGGCGTAGAAGACGTGGTACGCCTGCCAGTCGCCGCGCGGCCCGCCGGCCGGGCGCCGGCGGTGTCCGGCGCGGTGGTGGTGGTCATGCGGGGGTGTCCTGCCTTCCGTGCCGGGCGCGGCTGTCGGGGTCGGGGGCGGGCCGCCCGCCCGGGCGGGGGACGATCTCCAAAGCGACCTCGGCGACGTGCCGGCCGCGCGGGGACCGCACGTGCAGCTCGTCCTGCTCGGGCAGCATCTCCTCGAAGACGGTGCGGACCGGGCCGCCGGCCAGCAGTCCTTCGAGGGCGGTCAGCGAGAGCGGGCTGTCGAAGTCGACGTACTGCGGTTTGGCGCCGCCGCCGAAGGCCGCGGCGGGTCCGGTGCCGTCGTCGGCGGGCCGAACGGTGGCGAACACCCGCGCGGGCAGGCCGTGTTCGCGGCGCCAGCGCTGCCAGGCCAGGTACCAGGCGGCGTCGTCCGCGCCCGGCGTACGGACCGGCAGCGCGCCGGGGGCCGCGGTCCAGCGGCGCCGGTGCAGCACCAGGCTGCGGTAGCGCACCCGGGGCCGCGAGGTGACGCCGCCGCGCTCGGGGCCCTCGGGCACCCCGCGCCACGCCTCCGGCCGGGAGCGCGAGGTCGGCGAGAACAGCAGCAGGGTGCGCGGCACCTCGGGCAGCACCATCGGCACCAGGTAGCCGAGGTAGAGCGGCACCACCTCGCGCCCCAGCCGCCGCGACCGCAGCACCAGCCGGTCCCGCTCCGCGTCGTGCTCCGCGTACAGGTCGTCCAGGTCCAGCCGCGCGTCAGGGGGCGCGGTGCTGGTCTCCCCCGGGCAGACGATCTCGTAGTCGGTGAGCCGCCCGTGCAGATTCAGGTTCGTCGTCGCGGCCCCGGCGGTGACCTCCGCGAACACGGCGCCGTCCGGCTGCACCTCCCGCAGCCCCGACCGCAGCGCCGCGCTGCCCGCGGTGGAAGCGGACGTCGTGTCGAAGCAGTGGGTGAAACGGGTGAAGGGGAAGGCCAGGCCGCCGTAGGAGTTGTTCAGGACGACGAGGGGGTCGTCGCGGCGGTCGGCGAGTTGGACGAAGTGGCTGTGGGGGTCGAAGGCGGACCCGAGGGGGGCGAGTTCGGCGCGCACGGCGTCGATCGTGTCCTCGTCCAGCACCAACTCTGCGGCGTCGGCGTCGCGTTCGGAGTGGGCGGACCACAGCGCCCGCATCCGCCGGGTGAACTCCGCGCGGGCCCGGTCCAGCGCGGCGACCTCCGGCATGCCGAGCCAGTTCTCCTCCGGCGCGTGCGAACCGTCCTCCGCCCAGGGCGATTTGAGCGCCGTGAACTGGAGGTACTGCGTGAACACGTCCTCGTGGAAGTCGTGCACCAGCCGCAGCAGGTCGTCGCAGCGCCCGCCGCGGCCGTAGCGGGCCAGGAAGAAGCCCTTGAGCACCAGCCGCTGCGGCAGCGCGACGTCGAAGGCGGGCAGGATGCCGGTGAGCGCCCGCAACGGCTCCGCGGCGAGCGCCTGCCAGCGCTCGGCGTCCGCGGCGACCGGCCGCTCGCTGACGTCCTCGTAGAGCAGGGTCTGCGGCAGCGAGGCGTCGGCCGCGCCCAACGACCTCTGCACGTCCAGCAGTTCGCGGCGCAGCGCGGCGAGCAGCGCGCGCCGTCCCGCGGCGTCGGCGGCGGCGTACGCGTCGACGTGGCCGGCCGCCGCCTCCAGCCGGTCCGCGGTGGCGTCGGCCCAGTCGCGGCCAAGGTCGCGCAGCGCGGCCTGGAAGTCCCGCAGTGGGTCGGCGGAGTGGACGTCGGTGGCGAGGCCCGCGGTCTGGAGCATGCCCAGTTCCAGCAGGGCCGCGCAGTAGCGGGCCGCCTCGTGCGGCGGCGCCCCGGTCTCGGCGGCCAGCCACGCCTCCAGGTCGGCGTGGCGCAGCGCGACGCCGTCCGCGAAGAGCGCGAGCAGGCGTTCCAGCATGCCGCGGCGGCGCAGGAAGAACAGCCGGTCGTGCGCGGCGTCGAAGCTCACCGCGGCGCTGTCGTCGCCCGCGGTCACCGAGCGCCGCACGAACCGCACCCGGTCCTCGTCCAGCTCCCAGCCCGCGGACAGTGTGACCGGCAGGTCGGCGCGCCGCGCGGGGTCCGCGGCGATCAGCTCGGCGAGACGGGCCAGCACCACGACGTTCAGCCGGGGGTGCCCGGTCCACTCGCCGTCGGTGCGCACCTCGCCCGCCCCGGCCCGGAACTCCCCCGGCGCCACCGCGGTGAAGGTGCTGAACGGACTGGTCTTGCACGCGGTCCGGTAGAGGTACGCCAGCAGCGAGCGCTCCTTCTTCCGCGCGCGCTTGTCGGGGGTGTACGCGGGCGCGCGGCCGCGCCGCGTCCCGCCGCCCTCCGCCGCGGCGGTCGCGGCGGTCGCGGCGAAGACGCCGGCCCCGCCGGCCGCCCGGACCACCCCGCTCGCCCCGGTCCCGCCGGTCGCCGCGACCTCGGGTGTCACGCCCGTCGCCGCCTCGAACTCGGCGACGAACGCGTCGAGTTGCGCGTCCAGCGTCGGCGAGGCCAGCACCAGCCCGCGGCGCAGCCGGTCCTCGCGGGCGAGCACGCGCAGCCGCGCACGGGCCCGGGCGAGTGCCGCGTCGACCAGCGGGCCGCCCTCGGCCAGCAGCGCGGCCAGTTCCTCGCGCCGCGCCAGCCACGCGGTCAGCGCCGCCGCGCCGTCGGGGTCCAGCCGGGCGGCGACCGCCCGCACCGCGCCGGCGTCCTTGGGCAGCCGCGCGTTGAAGACCTCGCGCCGCACAGCCAGCACCGCGCGCCGCTCGCGCGGGTCCTCGACGGCGGTGACCAGCGCGGTCAGCGGCGCGTCCAGGTCGGCGGCGAGCGCGGCGAGCGCGTCCTCGGCGGCCGGCACCCGCGACGCCCATGCCGCCGCGTCGGCGTCCCGCAGCCCCTCCACCGCCTCGAACGGCAGCCCTGCCAGCCGCAGCACGAACCTCCGGTTCAGCTCCCAGTCCTGGCCGTCGGCGGCGGCGCCCGCCGCGTCAGCGGTCGCCCGCGCCGACGCGCCCGCGCCCGCGGGAGCCGCCGGGGGCGCCGTCCCCGTCCCGTTCGCCGTCTCAGCCGCGGTCGCGCCCATCGCGTCCACTCCCCTCCGTCGTCGTTCCGCGCCGCACCGCGTGCCGTTCGTCGTGCCGTACCGCGTACCGTCCCGCGCGCTGTTCCGCGGGCATCGCTCCCCTCGCCATGGCCGGGCCGTCAGGCGATCTCGTAGCGGAAGTCGGCCGGGCGGGGGCGCTCGTGGCCGATCATCATGAGCAGCAGGGGGAGTTCGCCGGTGGCTTCGAGGTCCAGGTCCTCGCGGTAGGACAGGGCGTCGAAGCCGAGCGCCACGCCGCACGCCAGGCCGGCCGCGGAGGCCGCGGTGTAGACGGCCTGGGAGATGCCGCCGACGACCGCGTTCACCAGCCGGTAGCCGCGGTCGCCGACCGCGTCGAGCACCGCGTGGGTGCGGGCGGCGGGCACGATGACGGCCGCGGCCTGCTCCAGGTTGTAGTTCGCCAGGAAGTAGTTGCGCTGGAGGAACTCCCCGGGCGGACCGGGGCGGACCAGCCGCAGGGTGCGGTCGGCGCGGTCGTAGACGTAGCCGCCCTGCGGCACGCCCGCGACGTGGTTGACGAAGACGTGCAGCCGGGTGAGCGGCGGCCCGCCGGGCGTCTCGGCGTCGCTGCCCAGCCGCCCGGCCGCGTCCGCGGCGGCCAGCACGGTCGACAGCGCGGCGGAGGCCAGCGGCGTGGTCGCCTGGAAGCGGCCGAAGCTGCTGCGCCGGGCCCGCAGCGCCCGCCGCACCCCGGCGTCCAGCGGTTCTGGCGCGGGCAGCGCGATGCGTTCGCCGCCTGCCGGGACCCGCGGCGGCAGCGCGGCGTCCAGCGCGCCGGGGCCGGCCGCAGCGCCGCGTCCTCCAACGTGGCGGCGTGCACGGCGGTGTTGGTCTCGAAGACGGTGAGGCGGCGCGAGCGCTCCTGGTCGGTGTGCCGGACCCGCGGCCCGGGCGTGGTGCCCGGCTCCCCGGTGGCCGCCGTGTCCCCGGACGCCCGTACGGAGCCCGCGCCGCGCCACCGCAGCGGGACGACCGCGAACACGCCCTCCTCCTCGGGCGTCACGCCGAGCAGCCGGCCGAGCGCGGGCTCGTCGAACCAGAAGGCGGGCCCGAGGTCGAGGCCGTGCGCCCGCGCCCAGATCCGCCAGGTCTGGAGCAGCGCGCCGGTGTCCATGCAGACGACGTGGTAGCAGAAGCTGTTGTACTTGAAGGCGTTCTGCCAGAACCGCACGCCGAGCACGAGGAACTGGTCGTGGCCCGCGGCGGGTCGGCCGACCGCGGCCCGCACCTGCGGCGTGACGTCGCCCGCCAGCAGCCGGCGCAGGGCGTGGTGCCGGGTGTCGTAGTAGTGGACGCCCGGGGTGAGCGGGCCGCCGGGGCCCGCGATCAGGTGCACGCCGACCGGGTAGAGCCCGCCGCCGGAGGCGGACCCGCGCGACCAGTTGGCCTGGGTGTACATCGGCAGCGTGCCGAGGTCGGAGTTGGCCTGCACGGCGAGCCGGCGGTCGACCAGTCCGTAGGAGTCGCGAAGCATGCCGGCCAGCAGCGGCAGCGTGAACTCCCCGTCCCCGGAGGGTCCGTGGAGTCCGCGCTGGACGGTGGAGGCGGCGTCGTCGGCAGGTCCCTCGGGCAGCGGGAAGGCGGGCGCGGCAGGGAAGTGCTTGCCCTTGCGCGGCCGGTCCTCCCAGTCGGGCACCCAGTCGACGGGCTCCATGGGATACCTGCCGCGCCGGACGATGGCGGTCGCGTATTCATGGGCGAATCCCACGGCTGCTCCTCTCCTCTCCAGTCCAGGCCGTTGCCGGCCGGTGCGAGCCGGTCCACGCCGGGCGGCGCGTGGTGGTGCGCGGTGCGTCGTGCGTGGTGCGTCGTACGTGGTGCCCGTCGTACGGGCGCGGTGCGTCGTGGCGCCGGGGCGCCGTGTCCGGGTCAGGGGAACGGGTGCGGAGCCGGGTTGAGGTCGTCGGCGGCCAACTCCCGTGGCACGAGGCCGGCGTCGCGCAGGGCGGCGCGCGTCCTGCGCATGTGCCGGGCGCGCTGCCTGGTCCAGCCGAAGTCGATGGGCAGCAGCCCGGGCACGATCACCCCCGCGGTATGGAAGCCGAGTTCGCGCTGCTCCGGCATGGTCTGGTCGACCGCGATCACGTCGAAGCCGGCGCGCGCCACCTCGGCGACCACGTGCTCGACGTCGTCGCGCATGTCCCGGGCGGGCGGCACGGTGTCCCGGGCGAGCGCGTGCAGCGGCGTGACGGGGGTCGCCTCGCGGCGCAGCAGGAAGTCCGCGTACCGGGCCATCTCCGGCAGCCCGTAGAGCAGCGGGTGGTCGTGCAGCACCTGGACCTTGCCGAAGTCGGCGGCCATCGCGCGCAGTCGGCGCTCCTCGCGCAGCGTCCTGCGGCGCAGATTGACCGCGTCGGTGGCGATCTCGCACAGCCCGGCGGCGAGCGCGGCCTCCGGGTCGAGCCCGGCGCCGGCGCCGAAGCAGAGCCGGCCCATGCCGCCGTCGACGCGTTCGGCGACGGCGGTCACCACCGGCACCGCGAACGAGACGCGGGTGTCGAAGAAGCGGGCCCGGTAGCCGTACATCGCCAGCCGGTCGATCATCGCGCGGGTCTCGGGGCGGCGGCTGCCGGACGGGTCGATCTCGGTGAGCGGCGCGCGGCCGTACCAGGCGAGCAGGAAGGCGTCGCGCTCGATCACCTCCATCAGCCCGAAGTAGACCGCTTCGGCCGGACTGCCGCCGGACGCGCAGCCGTTGCTGCTCTCCTGCACGAAGCGGTTGGTCAGGCCGCCCGGCGCGTGGTAGTACGCGAGGATCTCCGGGACGAGGACGGGCCTGTGGTCGCGCAGGCTCCAGCCGCGTACCCACGGGACGGGACGGGCCGGGTCGAAGGGCCGCACGCCCGGCTCGGCGCGGTGGAACTCCTCGGAGTACAGGCCGCATATGCGCGGGTCGAGCACCTGGTCCCCGTACTCGGCGGCCAACTCGTCGTAGGCGGCGGTGAGATCGGTGCGGCGGCCGCGCGGACGCATCCCGGCGAAGCGCTCCAGGCCCTCCAGCAGGCCGACGCGGACGCTGGAGCGGTAACGCGCGGTGTGCCCGCCCCAGAAGCACTCGCGCAGGTAGTCGCCGGAGCGCAGCAGGAACGAGCCGATCGCCGAGGAGGTGGACGCGGAGGCGAGGTCGGGCACCACGGAGGGCCCGAGCATCCCGGCGGCCGGGTTGACGAAGGGGTCGAGCGGCACGTCGTAGGCGTCGGCGGGCCGCACCCGGAAGGCGTCGGGCGCGCGCTTGGGCGAACTCGGCACGTCCAGGCGGGCGTCGACCTCGCTGTCGGCCGGCCGGTCGCCGCACACCGGGCACTCGGCGTCGGGCACGTAGCGGAACGGCGTGACGGCGAGCGTCTCCAGGTCCACGAGGTAGGCGTACGGGAAGCGTCCGCCGCCGGGCGGGGTGCGCCTGGCCGCGAGCACCGCGGCGAGCGCGTCCGCGACGAACGGCACGGCCCACGGCGCGGTCCCGGCCGCCCGGGTCGCGGTCCCGGTCTCCAGCGCGTCGCGCAGCCCCCGCGTCCGCACGGCCTGCCACCGCCGCACCAGACACCGTCCGCACGCCGCGCCCCCGCCCGCCCCGCCGAACGGCCCGACCAGCGCGTGGTGCCCGTAGACGTACACCCCGGCCCCGGACGCGGACGCGCCGCCGCCGGGCGGCTCGTCCGGGTCGACGCTCAACTCGTCGCGCAGGCCCAGCGGGAGGGCCGATACCGGGGTGGCCAGGGGCACGGCGGACGGGGCGCCGTGGTGGGCGGACAGGGCCGCGGTGATCGCCGCGGACAGGGCCGCGAGCGGGGCGGGCGGCGCGGCGCTCGCGGTGTCGGCGACCGCGCCCGGCGGGGCGGCGCCGGGCCGGGGTCTGAGGTCAGTGGTCATCGGCCGGTCCCGCCGTGCCGAGCAGGACGCGGGTGGCGTGCAGCGTGCCGGCCGCGAGGTCGGGGCTCGCGGCGGGCACCGCGAACAGGTCCTGCCCGGCCGCGCGCAGGGCGGCGGCCAGGCCGGCCCAGTCGGTGCCCGCGTCGAGGTCGGGCGCGGCCGCGCCCTCGGCGGTGAGGGCCGCGGGGTCGAGGTCGGGCAGCAGCGGATCGCCGGTGTCGGGGTCGCCGTGCGGGGCCGCCGCGGCGCGCGCGGGGTCCGCGCCGGCTTCGGCCGACGACGGCCGCTCTTCGCGGGCGAGTTGGGCCGCGCCGAGGACGTCGCGGACCGCCTCCAGGAGCGCGTCGCGGCGCCGCAGCCCCGCGGCGACCGCCCAGCGCCCGTCCGCCGTGGCCAGCACCACCGGCGCCGGGTGCGCGGGCGGCGCGCCCAGGTCGAGGATCTCCAGCGGCGTGCCGAGGTTGGCCGCCGACCGTACGAGGAAGGTGAGTTCGGCGTCGCCGGCCGCTTCCAGCTCCGCCGGGTCGACGGCCCGGACCGGCGTCCTGCCGTGCAGGGCCGCGCGCAGCGTGGCGTGGGCGAGCGCGCTGAGCACGCCGCGCGCGGTCGCCTCGGCCGGGGTGCGTCCCGCGCCGGTGCCCGCCGCGGTGGGCTCCGCGACGCGGTCGGCGTTGTACGGGCCGAAGGTGCGCAGCGCCGCGGCCGGAACGAGCACGGTCCGGCCGTCGAGCAGCGAGGTCGCGGCGTGCCAGGCGGCGATGTCGCGCCGGCCCAGACCGGAGGCGACGGCGAGCCCTTCGGGGTCCACCGGGGCCCACGTGGCACGGGCGGACTCCAGCGCGGGCCCGGTCAGCGGGTCGTGGAGCGGCACGACGTGCTCGGCGTAGACCTCGGCGGCCCGCAGCAGCGCGCGCAGCCGGGCGCCCGCCACGTGGTGGACGTCGAACGCGGCGACGGTGCGGCGCCCGCCGTGCCCGGCGCCCAGTTCGACCGCGCTGACCTTCAGCGGGGTCTGCGCCCACGTCTCGTCGTCGAACCGCCGGAAGACGCCGGCGGTCTCCTGCACCAGGACCGCCCGGTCGGTGATCTCCGCGAGGGCGGCCTGCGCGGCGTCCTCGCTCTGCGCGTCCTCGACGGCCGACCCCGGCCGGGCGGCGGCCCCCGCGGCCGTCCCTCCGGTCCGGGGATCCGTCTCCTCGGCCAGCGAGGCGAGGTGCGGCACGGTGTCGACCGGCGGGCGGCGCGTCGCGCAGGACGGGCAGGCCGGGTGCGGCAGCAGCGGCTCGGCCACGGTGTCGAGCGAGTCGAGGTGCTGGACGACGAGTCGGCCGCGGGTCTCGGCGGCCAGCGCCTGCGTGGTGAGGCGGAAGACCTCGTAGCCGAGCAGGTTGCCGATCATCGCGGCGACCGGGCCGCGCGCGGGGGCGGGTCCGGAGGCGCGGCGCGGTGCGGCGGGTGCGAGTCCGGCCCACAGGGCGGCGGCGTCCGCGGGGTCGCCGTTGGCTTCGAGCCGCAGCACCGCGCAGGTCAGGCAGCCGGTGGAGGTGTCGGTCAGCAGCGGGCCGATCACGGTCGACCCGCCGTACGCCCAGGCCGGTACCAGCATCCGCCCGGCCGGCACGTCGGCGAGGGCCGCGGCCTGGCGGGCGGCGTCCTCGCCGGTGACGAGCACGATGTCGTAGTCGCCCAGGTCGGCCCAGGACCAGAGGAACTCCGCTGCGGCGCCGCCGCGTTCGAGGGTGCGCAGGTCCACCGGGCAGCCCTGGCCGACCAGTTCGGCGGCCTCCGCGCGGACGTCGGCGACGTCGTCGCCCACCGCGTCGAGACCGGCCGGCACGGCGACGGTCGCGCAGCCGTTGCGGATCAGCGACAGCGCGGCCCAGCGCGCGACCTGGTCCTCGCCGAGCACCGCGACGCGCGCGGTGCGGAAGCGCAGGAACCGCGCGGCGGCGTCGTCGGCGTAGTGGTCGACGTAGTCGATCTGCGGGGCGAAGCGCTCGGCGACGGCGGGTTCCGGCGCGGGCGCGTCGGCGGCCGGCGGCTCGGCGTCCCGGGCGAAGCCACGCGCGTAGAGCGTGCCCACGAGCTGGGTGATCATGTCGCGCTGCTTGTCACCGAGGCCGGCGCAGAGCGCGGCGACGGTGTTGGCGCCCGTCAGGTGCGGCACGATGATCGAGGCGAAGCGGTACGCCGAGGGCATCACGACGCTGAAGCCGCCGCGGGCGTTGTGGAAGTGCACGCCGCCCGGGGTCTGGGTGTAGAGCACGTCCCGGCGGATGCGCGGGCGGGTCCCGGCGATCGCCTCGTACGCGGCGAGCGCGGCGTCCGTGCCGGGCGTGCCGTTCGGGCCGCCGGGGGCGGCGGCGCCGTCCGTGCCGTGCGGGTGCTGCGTCGCGCGCGACTCGCGCGTCTGCTGCGGTGCCACCATGTCAGTCACGCCTCCGTGGGGTGCAGGTCTGCCGCGGCGCCGGGCCGGGGGGTGTGGGGGGTGCGCCGGGCCGACCGGGCGCGGGCGCCGACGCCGTCCTCGGCGGCCGCGCGGGTGAAGGTCCTGAGCAGTTCGTGCATCCGGTAGTGGCCGCGGGGGCCCTCCTGCAGCAGCCCGGCGCCGACCAGCCCGTCCAGCACGCGTTCGCCGGTCAGCACCCCGTCGCTCCCGGGGACGCCCGGTTCCGCGACAGACGCGGCCTCGGCGCCCTGCCCGTGGGCGGCCGCCGCGCCGGGGGCGGCGTCGGAGCCGGCGCCCGGCCCGGCGGGGTGACCGCCGGGGGCGGAAGCCTGGGCCGCGCCCGGTCCGTACGTCGGGGCGCCGGGCTCGGCGACGTCGCTGCCGCCCTGCTCGACGGGGTGGCCACCGGCGGCGTCCGCCGGAGGGCCGGCGGCGGCGCCGGGTACGGGCTCGGCAGCGGAAACGGTTCCGGCGCCGGCCCGGGCCTCGGGTCCGGCCACGGGCGCCGGGCCGTCGCCGGCTCCGCGCGGCGGGACGGAAGCGCCGCCCGCGGTCTGCGGCGGCCGGGCCCGGAACGCGGCGTCCTGCGCGTCCGGGGCGGTGCCGCGCGCGAACGGCGCGGCAGGCTCGGACGCCGGGCCGGAGGGGACGCCGGGCGCCGGGTCCTCCCGAACGCCGTGGGCGTCGCGCGAGGTGTGGGCGTCGCCGGCGACGCGCGCCGAACCCGCCGCGCCAGCGCTTCCCGCGCCCACCGCGCTCACCGCACTCGCCGCGGACGCGTCGCCGGACGCCGGGCCGGGCCCCGTACCGTCCGCGGGCGCCGGCGCCGGCGCACCGGAGCCGTACGGCGATCCGCCCCGCCCCGCGGGCGCGGCCGGGAATCCCGCCGCCGCGCCGTCCGCCTGCCGCGCGGCGTACCCGTGGCCGGGCGCGGCAGCGCCGTAGCCCGGCGGCGGCGTTCCCGGGCCGGCCGGACCGACGTCGGGACCCGCCGGAGCCGTACCGGTGTCGGCGGCCGGACCCGAACCGCCGAGCGCCGCACCGGACTCCGCGGCGGCGTGGCCGTCACCACCCGCCGCAGCGGCGGCGTTGACCGGCCCGGCCCCCGAACCGCCGCGCACAGCGCCCGCGTCGGCCGCCCCGAGGCCGGGCGCGTCGGCGACCGGACCCGGCGGCAGCGTCCCGGCGGGGAGCGGCTGGGGCCGGCGGTCGCCGGGATCGCGGCGGGGGCGGAGGGGAGCGCGGGCGCGGCGGGGGCGGAGGGTGCGGAGGGGAGCGGGGGGGCGGGATCGCCTCTGAGGATGTCGAGTTCGAGGCGCTGGAGCTGGGGGCCGGGGTCCACGCCGAGTTGTTCGGCGAGGCGGCGCTTGGTCCTGCGGTACTCCGCGAGCGCCTCCGCGCGGCGGCCGGTGCGGCGCAGCGCCTCCATGAGCTGCTCGGTGAAGCGTTCGTGCAGCGGGTACTGCCGGGCCGCCGCGCCGATCTCGGCGAGCGCCTCGCGGTGCCGGCCGCGCGCCAGCTCCAGCTCGAAGACGCGCTCGATGGCCCGCAGCCATTCCTCGCGCAGCCGCGGCACCTCGTCGCGGTGCAGGAGTTCGGAGTGCACATTGGCCATCAGCGGCGGCTGCCACAGAGCCAGCGCCGCGCGCAGCAGCTCTAATTCGTTCTCCGGGTCCCGGCTGGAATACGCCCGGTCCAGCAGCCCGCGGAACTCGACCAGGTCGAGGGTCGCCGCGTCCGCGATCAGGCGGTAACCGCCGGGAACAGCCTGGATGGCATCGGGGGCGATGCCGTATTTGCCGAACAGCCGGCGCAGCCTGAGTACGCAACTGTGCAAAGCGGATTTCGCCTGGGCGGGCGGCCTGGCACCCCAGATGACGCGTTGCAGGAATTCCGCGGAGACCACGGAATTCGCGTGCAGCAGCAATGCCGCGAGAAGTGCGGCGGGGCGGGAGGGTTGCAGCGCGACGGACTCCGTGCCGTCGCCGACGGTCAGCATGCCCAGCACGGTGAACCGTGCCGCCGAGCCCGTTCCTGACGTCCCCCGCTCGCTTCCCTCAGCACCTTCGCCCGAGGTCAGCGCGGTATTCAACGACATCTGCCACAAGTCGTCCGCGCCCGCGCGCGCGTCAGCCGTGCGTTCATGTTCCACCGTCCCCGTGAACCAGAGCGACAGGCGCAGCCAGGCCGTGGTGAGCCGGGCGGTGCGAGTGGCCGGATCCGGCCACACCTATCGGCGAGTCGCGAACGACAGTACGACAGCAGCTTTACCTTGTCCAGAGGAAAGCGGAACAGGTTTCAGTCCCGCCGGGCGAGCCCGAAGGGTAAGCAAACGGACATTCTTCGCAGTATTACGGGAGCATGAATGCCGCTTTTCCGGAAGCGGATCACCGGGGATCTTTTAAGTCAGTGCGACCTGACAAGAAATCTCCCCGCCGGGGTTGCTTCCAGAGGTCTCTACCTTTCGGCCACGACGGGCGCCCACCACCTCTCCCCGGACCGGCCCCGCGCGCGCCGACCCCGGTCCCCGGCCCAGGTGGGGCCCTTGACAGCACACGGAAGCCTGCTTGACTGTTCCGCACATCAGAAGTGAACTTCCGCGATACGGAAGGCAGGCATCCCCGTGAGTTTCGCCGCCGAGCGGTTCGACGTGAACCTCTCGATCCTGTTCACCGAACTCCCGTTGCTGGAGCGGCCCGCCGCCGCGGCCGCGGCCGGCTTCGACGCGGTCGAGCTGTGGTGGCCGTGGCCGGACGACCCCACTCCCCCGCGCTCGGCGCTCGACGGCCTGCGCGCGGCGCTGGAGTCGGCCGGCACCCGGCTGGTGGGCCTCAACTTCTACGCCGGGCGGCTGCCGGGGCCGGACCGCGGCGCGCTGTCGGTCCCCGGCCGCGAGTCCGACCGCTTCCGGGCCAACGTCGAGGTGGCCGCCGCCCTCGCCGCGTCCGTCGGCTGCACCGCGCTCAACGCCCTCTACGGCAACCGCGTGGACGGCGTCGACCCGGCCGAGCAGGACGCCCTGGCGCTGGAGAATCTGGTGCTGGCCGCGCGTGCCGCCGACGACGCCGGCGCGGTGCTGCTCGTCGAGGCGCTCAACGCCAGGGAGTCGCCGCGCTGCCCGCTGGTGAGCGCGGACGCCGCGGTGGAGCTGGTCCGGCGGGTCAACGACGCCTCCGGGCTCGACAACGCCCGCTTCCTGCTGGACCTGTACCACCTGTCGATGAACGGCGAGGACCTGCCCGCGGTGATCGAGCGGTACGCGGAGCTGACCGCGCACGTGCAGATCGCCGACGATCCGGGCCGCGGCGCGCCCGGCACGGGGGCGCTCCCGCTGGCCGACCTCCTCGGCCGGCTCCGCGCGCGCGGCTACCGCGGCTGGACCGGCCTGGAGTACAAGCCCTCCGCGCGGGGCTCGGCGGCCTCCTTCGACTGGCTGCGCTGACCTCGGCGCCGCCGCCCCTGGCCCGCGCCTCCCTGGCCGCGCCGAACCCAGCCGCGAGGGCCCGCCGCAACGCCGCCGCGAGGCCCGCCGCAACGCCGCCGTCGCAAGGACCCGCCGCAACGGCCCCGCCGCACCTGCCGGGACGGCACGCCGCGCACCCGCCACCCCACCCCGTACGAAAGGCCGGACGTATGACCACCGCACTGCCCAAGGTCGCCTGGATCGGGCTCGGGATCATGGGATCGCCCATGTCCGAGAACCTGCTCAGGGCCGGATACGACGTCACCGGCTTCACGCTGGAGCCGGAGAAGCTGCGCCGTCTGGCCGACCGCGGCGGCACCGCCGCCGCCTCCGTCGCCGAGGCCGTCGCGGACGCCGATGTGATCGTCACCATGGTCCCCGCCTCACCGCAGGTGGAGGCGGTCGCGTACGGCGACGACGGCGTCCTCGCGCACGCCCGGCGCGGCGCGCTGCTGATCGACACCTCCTCGATCACCCCGCAGACCTCGATCGACCTGGCGCGGGCCGCGAAGCGGCGCGGCATCCGGGTGCTGGACGCGCCGGTCTCGGGCGGCGAGGCCGGCGCGGTGGAGGCGGTGCTGTCCATCATGGTCGGCGGGGAGCGGGCCGACTTCGAGGAGGCGCGACCGCTGCTCGGCGCGCTCGGCAGCACCGTGGTGCACTGCGGTCCGCACGGCGCGGGCCAGACCGTGAAGGCCGCCAACCAGCTGATCGTCGCGGTGAACATCCAGGCGTGCGCGGAGGCGGTGGTCTTCCTGGAGAAGTCCGGCGTGGACCTGCGCGCCGCGCTGGAGGTCCTCGGCGGCGGACTGGCCGGCTCGACCGTGCTGGCCCGCAAGAAGGACAACTTCCTGGACCGCTCCTTCGCCCCGGGCTTCCGGATCGACCTGCACCACAAGGACATGGGCATCGTGACCGACGCGGCCCGCGCGGTCGGCGCCGCGCTGCCGGTCGGCTCGCTGGTGGCGAGCCTGGTCGCCGCGCTGCGCGCGCAGGGCGACGGCGGTCTGGACCACTCGGCGCTGCTGCGCGGCGTCGAGCGGCTGTCCGGGCTGCCCGTCGCCGGCTGAACCGGCCCGCTCCGCGGCCCCCTGAACCCGTCCGGCGGTGCGTGACACCACGTCGCGCCCAGCGCACCGCCGGGCGGCGCCAACGGCCCCCGCGGCGGCGGCAGGTGAGCGGTGGTCAGCGCGGCGCGGACGGCCCGGCCGGACGGGAGGACACGGACGTTTCGTCACGGACTGTTCGGGTACGGCCCCGGCGGCGCGGACTTCCTGCACTATGGACGGACGACCACCCGCGGCCCGACCAGCCGCGGCCGACGGGGGAGTTCGAGCCATGGCTGAGAGCGTGCACGTGAGCTGTCCGGCCTGCGGACGCGAGCACGGCTACAGCGCGCCGACGTTCCCCTGCGCGTGCGGTACGCCGCTGGCGCCGCCGATCCGGCGCGGCGCCGCACCGGTGCTGGTGCGGCACCGCTCGTGGGAGGACTCGTGGGTACGCCTTCGCTGCCCGGACTGCGGGCGCACCGACCAGTGGCCGCAGCCGGAGTTCGACTGCGCGTGCGGCGCGCTGGTCCGGCTGCCCGTGGCGGGTGCGGACGAGAGCGCCGGGTCCGGTGAGGGGACCGCGGAACCGGCGGGCGACGCGGCCTCACGCCCGGCGGACCCGAGCGCCCCCGCGTCGGCCACGGCCTCCGCGGCGCCCGCGGCGCCCGCGGCCCCCACCGCCGCGTCCCCGCCCACCGCGGCCGTCACCCCGGCCGGGCCCGTCGTGCCCGGCGCGCCCGCCGCGTACACCGCGGGCCGCTCCGCCGCGCCCGAGCCGGCCGGGCAGGCGCCCCCGCCGCCGACCCCGCGACCGCCGTTCCACCCGGTGACGATCCGCACCGCGCGCGACGCGCTGACCGCGGCCGCGCAGTACCTGAAGTGGCTCGGCTTCGCCGAGGTGCGGCTGGCCGGCGACCGCACCGCCAACGGCATCGACCTGCGCGGGGACGGCCTGGTGGCGCAGGTCGACCCGGCCACGCTGCCGACGCCGCTGCGCGAGGTGGAGTGCCTCTGGCTGAACTGCGCGCACGAGGACGCGGTGGGCGCGTTCTTCTCGCTGGCCGGCTACGCGCACGACGCCCGGATGCGCGCCGACCAGTTGGGCGTGCCGCTGTTCGTGATGGACCTCACCGGCACGCCGCAGCCGGTCAACGACGCCGCCGACGAGCTGATCAGGCGCGGCCCGGCCTGACCGCCCCGCCCGACCCGCCCGGCCCGCGCCGCCCCGAGACGCCCCGGGAGGCCCCGCGCGCCCCGGGAGGCCCCTCCCCGAGCCCGTCTCCGCGAGGCACCCACCCGCACACGCCCCCGCGACACACCCTCCGCCCGCCCCCGCGGACACCCGCGCACGCCCCGACGACGCCCGGCCGCGGCCACCGCGCGCCGGGCGTCCGCGCGTCGTCGGCTCCCGGCCCGGTCCGCGCTCCCGGCCCGGTCCGCGCTCCCGGGTCCCCGCGGCCACCGCTACCGCCACCGCACCGGCTCCCCCCGCACCCCCGCACCCTTGACTCCCCTCTCACCCCCGCTTACGTTCATTCCGTACAACAGAAGTCAGTTTCCGTATTGCGGAATTGAAGCCGAGCCGGGAGTCCTCATGCCCCGTATGACCGCCGCCCGCGCGGCCGTGGAGATCCTCCGACTGGAAGGCGTGGACGCCGCGTTCGGCGTGCCCGGCGCCGCGATCAACCCCTTCTACGCCGCGCTGGAAGCGGCCGGCGGCATCCGGCACACGCTCGCCCGGCACGTCGAGGGCGCCTCGCACATGGCCGAGGGCTACACCCGCGCCCGGGCCGGCAACATCGGCGTGTGCGTCGGCACGTCGGGCCCGGCCGGCACCGACATGATCACCGGCCTGTACTCCGCGTCCGGCGACTCGGTGCCGATCCTGTGCATCACCGGCCAGGCGCCCACGGCGATGCTGCACAAGGAGGACTTCCAGGCCGTCGACATCGCGGCGATCGCCGCGCCGGTCTGCAAGAAGGCGACCACCGTGCGGGAGGCCGCACAGGTGCCGGGCGTCTTCCAGCAGGCGTTCCACCTGATGCGCTCGGGCCGCCCGGGACCGGTGCTGATCGACCTGCCGGTCGACGTGCAGCAGACCGAGATCGACTTCGACCCGCAGACGTACCGCCCGCTGCCGGTCTACCGGCCGACCGCCTCGCGCGCGCAGATCGAGAAGGCGATGTCGTACCTGCTGGCGTCGGAGCGCCCGCTGATCGTGGCCGGCGGCGGGGTGATCGGCGCCGACGCGTGCGACCTGCTGGTGGAGTTCGCCGAGCTGACCGGCACCCCGGTGGTGCCGACGCTGATGGGCTGGGGCGCGATCCCCGACGACCACGAGCTGAACGCCGGCATGGTCGGCCTGCAGACCTCGCACCGCTACGGCAACGCGACCTTCCTCGCCTCGGACTGCGTGCTCGGCATCGGCAACCGCTGGGCCAACCGGCACACCGGCTACCGGCTGGACGTCTACCGGGCCGGCCGCACCTTCGTGCACGTGGACGTCGAGCCCACCCAGATCGGCCGGATCTTCCCGCCCGACTACGGGATAGCCTCGGACGCCCGCGCCGCGCTCGCCCTCTTCGTGGAGGTCGCCAAGGAGCTGAAGGCGGCCGGCGCCCTGCCCGACCGCTCCGAGTGGATCGCCTCCCACCTGGCGCGCAAGGGTTCACTGCAGCGGCGCACGCACTTCGACGACATCCCGATGAAGCCGCAGCGGGTGTACGAGGAGATGAACCGCGCCTTCGGCCGCGACACCCGCTACGTCACCACCATCGGCCTGTCGCAGATCGCCGGCGCCCAGCTGCTGCACGTCCACCGGCCGCGGCACTGGATCAACTGCGGGCAGGCCGGGCCGCTCGGCTGGACGATCCCGGCCGCGCTCGGCGTGGCGACCGCCGACCCCGGCGCCGAGGTGGTGGCGCTGTCCGGAGACTACGACTTCCAGTTCATGATCGAGGAGCTGGCGGTCGGCGCGCAGCACCGCGTCCCGTACGTGCACGTGGTCGTCAACAACAGCTATCTGGGGCTGATCCGGCAGGCGCAGACCGGTCTGGGCATCGACTTCCAGGTCAACCTGGAGTTCGAGAACGTCAACTCGCCCGAGCTGGGCGGCTACGGCGTCGACCACGTGAAGGTGGCCGAGGGGCTGGGCTGCAAGGCGATCCGGGTCACCGACCCGGCCGAGCTGGGCGCCGCCTTCGCGCGGGCCCGCGACCTGGCCGCCGAGCACCGGGTGCCGGTGGTGGTGGAGGCGATCCTGGAGCGGATCACCGACATCGCGATGTCGACCACGGCCGACATCTCCGACGTCACCGAGTACGAGGAGACGGCCACCGAGCCCGGCCACGCCCCGACCGCGGTCATCCCGCTGCGCTGAAGCCCTCCCGCAGCTCCACCTTGCGGACCTTGCCGCTGACCGTCATCGGGAAGGCGTCGAGGACGCGCAGGTGGCGCGGGACCTTGTAGTGGGCGATCCGGCCGCGGCAGAAGTCGGCGATCTCGGCGAGCGTGGGCGGGTCGTCGGGGTCGCGCGGGATCACACAGGCCAGCACCTCCTCGCCGTAGCGCTCATCGGGCACCCCGACCACCTGCACGTCGGAGATCTTGGGGTGGGTGTAGAGGAACTCCTCGACCTCGCGCGGGTAGACGTTCTCGCCGCCGCGGATCACCACGTCCTTGATCCGGCCGACCACCGCGAGGTAGCCGTCGTCGTGCATCACCGCGAGGTCGCCGGTGTGCATCCAGCGGGCCGCGTCGACCGCCTCGGCTGTGCGCTCGGGCTCGTTCCAGTAGCCCAGCATCACCGAGTACCCGCGGGTGCACAGCTCACCCGGGGTACCGCGCTCCACGGTGACGCCGCTGGTAGGGTCCACCACCTTCACCTCGATGTGCGGCAGCGCCCGTCCGACGGTCCCGGTGCGGTGCTCCAGGTCGTCGTCGCGGCGGGTCTGGGTGGACACCGGCGAGGTCTCGGTCATGCCGTAGCAGATGGACACCTCGGCCATGTGCATCTCGGCCATCACCCGTTTCATCACCTCGACCGGGCACGGCGAGCCGGCCATGATGCCGGTGCGCAGGCTGGACAGGTCGTAGGAGTCGAAGTCGGGCAGGCCCAGCTCGGCGATGAACATCGTCGGCACCCCGTACAGCGAGGTGCAGCGCTCCTGCTGGACCGCGCGCAGCGTCGCCGCCGGGTCGAAGGACGGCGCGGGGATCACGATGCAGGCGCCGTGCGAGGTCACGCCGAGGTTGCCCATCACCATGCCGAAGCAGTGGTAGAAGGGCACCGGCAGGCACACCCGGTCCTGCTCGGTGTAGCCGATGGTGCCGCCCACGAAGTAGCCGTTGTTGAGGATGTTGTGGTGGGAGAGGGTGGCGCCCTTGGGGAAGCCGGTGGTGCCCGAGGTGTACTGGATGTTGACCGGCTCGTCGCAGCTGAGCCGCGCCTCGGCGGCGGCCAGGAAGCCCGGGTCCAGGTCGGCGCCGGCCGTGGTCAGTTCGTCCCAGGCCGGCTCGCCAATGTGGATCACCTCGCGCAACTCCGGGCAGGCGTCCCGCACTTGCGCGGCCATCGCGCGGTAGTCGCTGCCGTGGTGCTCGGTGGAGGCGATCAGCACCGCGACCGCCGACTGTCTGAGCACGTACTCCAACTCGTGCACGCGGTAGGCGGGGTTGATGTTCACCATGATCGCGCCGAGCCGGGCGGTGGCGTACTGGACGAACACCCACTCGGGGCAGTTGACCGCCCATATGCCGACCCGGTCGCCCTTGGCGACGCCGTGGGCGGCCAGGCCCCTGGCGACGTCGTCGACGGCCCGGCCGAACTCGGCGTAGGTCCAGCGCCGTCCGCTGGGCACGTCGACCAGCGCGTCGCGGTCGGGGTGGGCGGCCACCGCCCGGTCGAGGTTGCGGCCTATGGTGTCCCCGAGCAGCGGGGCGCCGCCGGTGCCGTGCGCGTACGAGGGTCGGCTCACCTGTAGTCCTCCTCGTGGTACTCCCTGCTGCCGTCGTGCATGGTCGCCTCGCGCAGTTCGATCCGGCGGATCTTGCCGGAGACGGTCTTGGGCAGGTCGGCGAACTCCAGCCGCCTGATGCGCTTGTAGGGGGCGAGCACCGCGCGCGAGTGCGCGAAGATCGCCTTCGCGGTCTGCCCGTCGGCCGGCCAGCCGCCGGCGAGCACCACGTACGCCTTGGGCACCGACAGCCGCAGGTCGTCGGGGGCGGGCACCACGGCCGCCTCGGCGACCGCCTCGTGCTCCAGCAGCGCGCTCTCCAGCTCGAACGGGGAGATCTTGTAGTCCGAGGACTTGAAGACGTCGTCGGAGCGGCCGACGTAGGTGATCCAGCCGTCGGCGTCGCGGCGGCCGATGTCCCCGGTGTGGTAGTAACCGCCGCTCATCGCCTCGGCGGTGCGCTCCGGGTCGCCGGCGTATCCGGTCATCAGGCCGACCGGGCGCTCGGTGAGGTCGAGGCAGATCTCGCCCTCGTCGGCCGGGCGTCCGGTGGCGGGGTCGACCAGCACCACCTCGTAGCCGGGTGTGGGGCGGCCCATGGAGCCGGGTCTGACCTGCTGGCCGGGGGTGTTGGCGACCTGCACCGCGGTCTCGGTCTGGCCGAAGCCGTCCCTGATCCGTACCCCCCAGGCGCGTTCGACGTGCTCGATGACCTCGGGGTTGAGCGGCTCGCCGGCCGCGACCGCCTCGCGCGGCGGGGTGCGCAGGCCGCTGAGGTCGGCCTGGATCAGCATCCGCCAGACCGTCGGCGGCGCGCAGAAGCTGGTGACGCCCGCGCGGTCCATCGCCGCCATCAGCCGGCCGGCGTCGAAGCGGGTGTAGTTGTGGACGAAGACCGTCGCCTCGGCGTTCCACGGCGCGAACAGGCTGGACCAGGCGTGCTTGGCCCAGCCGGGCGAGGAGATGTTGAGGTGCACGTCGCCGGGGCGCAGCCCGATCCAGTACATGGTGGCGAGGTGGCCCACCGGGTACGACAGGTGGGTGTGCTCGACGAGTTTGGGCCGGGCGGTGGTGCCGGAGGTGAAGTACAGCATCAGAGGATCACTCGAACGAGTGCTGCCGTCGGGGGCGAAGTCGGCGGGCGCGGCGTACGCGTCCTCGTAGCGCAGCCAGCCGTCCGCGGTGTCCCCCACCGCGCCGGCGCCGCCGTCCGCGGCGGGCGCGGCGCCGACCGCGATGCGCGTGTAGTCGCCGGGGACCTCGGCGAACTTCGCGGTGTCGGCGGCGCGGACGACCGCGTGCCGGGCCCGGCCGCGGTCGATGCGGTCGCGCAGGTCGGCGGGCCCGAGCAGCGGCGTGGCGGGGATGACCACCGCGCGCAGCTTCATCGCGGCCAGCGCGGTCTCCCACTGCTCGGGCTGGTTGCCGAGCATGACGAGCACCCGGTCGCCGGCGCGCACGCCCCGGGCGCGCAGCCAGCCGGCGACGCGGGAGCTGCGCTCGGCCATCTCCCGGAAGGAGATCCGCGTCTCGCCGCCGTCCTCCTCGGTGATCCACAGCGCGGTCCGCGGTCCGGTCACGGGGTCGGCGGCGATCACGTCGAACCAGTCGAGGGCCCAGTTGAAGTGCTCGGGGCGCGGCCAGCGGAAGGCGGAGCGGGCGGCTGCGTAGTCCTCGCGGAAGCCGAGCAGGAGGTCTCTGGCGGCTCGGAAGGCCCCGGTCGCTTCGGATGCCGCCATGTGTCCTCCTCGTAACGGACTCCTGGGTGAGGACTCCTGAGTAGCATCGTGCTGCGGGTGACGCGGATCTCACCACCCCCGGAAGGGGGTGGGCGGACCGCTTGAGACGGGCTGGAGTGGTCGCGATGGACGGCGGGCGCGGAGAAGCGGTCGAGGTGCGGGCGGCGCTGCTGAGAATGCGCAGGTCGGGGCTGCTGCCGGTGGCGTTCGGCGGCCTGGTGCCCAGCGCCGGCCAGCAAGCGGGCCACGGCGCGCGGCACTTCCGGATCACCGAGCTGTCCGGCGCGAGCACGGACTCGCTGCGCGGCCTCGCCATCACCACCGGCAACGGCCTGGGCGGCAAGTCGCTGGCGATGGGCCGCCCGTACACCGTGACCGACTACCGCACCTCACGGGTGATCAGTCACGAGTACGACGCGGCGGTCGCCGCCGAGGGGCTGCGGTCGGTGCTCGCGGTGCCGATCGTGGTGCACCGGCGGGTGCGCGGGGTGCTGTACGGCGCGCTGCGCCAGCCGTACGCGCTCGGCGACCGGCCGATGGCGATGGCCCTGGACGCGGCGCGCGAGCTGGAACAGGCGCTGGCGATACGGGACGAGGCGCACCGGCTGCTGTCGTACGCGCAGCCGCCGGCCACCTCCGACCCGCGGGCGTGGGAGGAGGTCAGGGAGGCGCACGCGGAGCTGCGGGCGCTGGCCGGCCGCATCCCGGACATGCACCTGCGGCAGGAGCTGCTCAGCGCGTGCGCGCGGCTGGCCGGCGCCTCCACCGGGGCCGCGCCGACCGCGCCGCCGCCGGCCGCGCCGCCGCAGCTGACGCCGCGCGAGCTGG
The DNA here is from genome assembly GCF_035825295.1 of Actinacidiphila sp. DG2A-62. Lineage (NCBI taxonomy): Bacteria > Bacillati > Actinomycetota > Actinomycetes > Kitasatosporales > Streptomycetaceae > Actinacidiphila > Actinacidiphila sp. DG2A-62. The sequence continues at coordinate 7,129,259 of NZ_JAYMGI010000002.1, read as the reverse complement.
ACGTGCTCGCCTCGGTGGCGTCGGGCGCGACCAACGCGGTGGCCGCGGAGCGGCTGCGGCTACGGCCGGAGACGGTCAAGAGCTATCTGCGCTCCGCGATGCGGAAGTTGGGGGCGCACACCCGGCTGGAAGCGGTGGTCGCGGCGCGCCGCGCGGGCCTGCTGCCGTAGGCTCTGCGGGCATGGCCCGCAGGACGCGTGATCGAATCGGCGGCAGCTAGATGCCGCGGCCGGCAGCGTCGCTGCTCGCGCTGACCGTGGGGTGCGTGCTGGCCGACTCCGCGGTGGTCACCCTCGCGCTGCCGGAGATCCTGCAGCGGCTGAACGGCACGGTGGGCCAGGTCGCCTGGGTGCTGATCGCGTTCAACCTCGTGCTCGCGGTGGCGGCCGGTCCGGCCGCGCGGTCGTGCCGGCGGCGTGATCCGGCGGTGCTGGCCGCGGCGGGCATCGCGGTGTTCGCCGGGGCCTCGGCGCTGTGCGCGGTGGCCGGTTCGCTGGGGGTGCTGATCGCCGCGCGGTGCGTGCAGGCCGCGGGCGGCGCCTTCGCGGTCGTCGGCAGCCTGCGACTCCTGGTCGACGAGCTGGACGAGCGGCGCGGGACGGCCTGGTGGATCGCCGCCGGGGTGTTCGGGACCGCCGTGGGGCCGGTGGCCGGCGGGCTGCTGACCGACGCGTTCTCCTGGCGGTCGATCTTCGTCGTCCAGGTGCCGATCGCCGCGCTGGCCGTCCCGACCGCGCTCGCGAGACGCCGCGGGAAGGGGCGGCGAAGCGTCGAGGACGCCCCGCGGCACAGCGTGCGGATCAGGCCGAACATCGCGCTGGCGCTGCTGTCGGCGGCGCTGACCGCCGCGCTGTTCCTGTTCGTGCTGCTGCTGGTCGACGGCTGGCGGCGGTCGCCGGCCGTGGCCGCCGTGACGGTCTCGGTGATCCCGCTCGCGGCGCTGCTCGCCCGGCCCCTGGCGCGGGTGCTGCGCTCGGGGCCGGACGCGGAGACGGCGGCGGGCTGCCTGCTCATCGCGGGCGGCCTGGCCGCGCTGGCGCTGCTGCCGTCGGCCCGGCTCGGCTGGACGGTCGGGCCCCAGGCGCTCGTCGGGCTGGGGCTCGGGCTGACGCTGGACCGGCTGACCGTCCAGGCGATGCGCGACCGCACGCCGCAGGCGCTGCACGGCGGCTGGACCATCGCGGCCCGGCACGCCGGGGTGGTGCTCGGACTCGCGCTGCTCACACCGGTGTTCGCCGCGGACCTGCGCGACGCGCAGGCGCCCGCGCAGGACGCCGTCACCGCGCTCGTCCTGGACGCCCCGCTGCGCGCCCAGGACAAGGTCTCCCTCGCCCGCGGCCTGGTCCGCCAGCTCAGGCAGGAGGGCGGCCGGGTGCCCGATCTGCACCCGGCGTTCGCGCAGTTGACGCTGCCCGCCGCGGAGAAGCCGGCGGCCGCGCGGCTCGAACGCGACCTGGATGCGCAGCTCGAACGCGCCGCCACCCACGCCTTCCGCGACGCCTTCCTGATCGGCGCCGCGCTCGCCCTGGCCGCGCTGCTGACCCTGGTCCCGGCGCCCCGGCGGGGCGAGCGGTGAACCGGGCGGGCCGGCTGCGCGCCGCGGCGCTCCCCGCGCTGGCCGCGGCGCTGGCGGGCGGTCTGCTGGGCGTCCAACTGGCCTTCGGCGGCGGGCACTACAGTCCGCTGCGCCCGGCCGACCCGTGCGTCAGGCGGCCGGTCGCCTCGGTCTCGACCGGCATCGACGCCCTGGTCGAGCAGCTCGTCCTGATCGGCCTGGACGACGCGGCCTGCCGGCTCGGCACCTCCCGCGAGGCCCTCACCCTGGAGCTGGCCGGGCCCGGCGCCCGCACGGACGCGCAGATCGACGCGCTGCGGGCCGGGCTGCTCGGCGCCGTCGACCGGCTGAAGGCCGAGGGCCGGCTGCCCCGCCCCTCGCAGCTCACCGACGAAGCGGTGGACGACTCGCACCTCAACGGCTTCCTCAAGGCTGCGATCCGCCTGATCCCCGGCTCCCTCATCGACAGCTCCCTCACCACGGACGACATCCTGCGCCGCACCGTCCGCGGCCTCGACCTGCGCACCCTGCTCTCCCACCTCGACGACAGCCACGACCTGACCTCGCAGATCGACTCGGCCGTCGAGAAGGCGGTCCGGGACGCGCTGGTCGCCCGCCTCCGCTCCCTGCTGTGAGCGCCGGGCGTCCCATCCGCGCCGTGGGCCACGGCGACGGGAGGGTTCGGGACGCCTCGCAGACCCGCCGTCCGCCGGCAGCGGAACAGCGGACCGACGGGGCCCGGCGGTCGCCGACCCCGAGCGGATGCGGGACATCGGCCACGCGGCGCTCGACGTGCTCCGCGCCGAGCCGCGGACCGACCCCGACCGGATCGCCGCCGTCGGCTACGGCACCGGCGGCGCCGTGGCGCTGGAGCTCGGACGCGACGGCGTCGACCTGCGCGCGATCGCGACCGTCAACGCACTGACCACGGGCCGGCCGGGCGAGGCCGCGCGCATCCGCTGCCCGGTGTGGGCCGGGGTCGGCTCGCAGGACCCGATCATGGCGCCCGCGCAACGGGACGCGTTCACCGCCGAGATGCAGGCCGCGGGCGTCGACTGGCGCCTCACGGTCTACGGCGGCGCCTTGCACGCCTTCCACCACCCGCCGGTCGGCCACCCCGTGGTCCCCGGCGTCGGCTACCACCCGCGGCACGCGCGGCGGGCCTGGCGGGACGTCGTCGGCCTGCTCGCCGAGTGCCTGCCCGTGACGGAGTGACCCGGGCGGTCCGGCGTCGTCCGCGGGCCGCGGCGGCGGGGCCGGGGCGCCGCAAACGGCGTGCGAGCGGGGCCCGGTGGGACTTAGGGTCTGTCGTCCGGGACCGCGCGAACGCTCCGGGACGGGCGGAAGCGGCGGCGAGAGGCGGAAGAGGGAGCGGACGTGTCGGTGGACAGACTCGCGGGCTTCGCGGCGATATCACTCGTCCTCGTACTGATCCCCGGCCCCAGCGTGCTGTTCGTGCTGGGCCGGGCCCTGGCGCACGGCCGCCGCACGGCGCTGGGCAGCGTCGTCGGCAACGCGATCGGCGCGTACGTCCTGGCCACGCTCGTCTCGGTGGGCCTGGGCGAGGCCGTCGCCCTCTCGGTCGTGGTGTTCACCGCGCTGAAGCTGGCGGGCGCGGTGTATCTCGTCTTCCTCGGCGTCAAGGCGTGGCGCCACCGCAGGGTGGTGCTCACGGCCGCGCAGGAGGGCGGCGCGGGCACGGGGGAAGCGGCGGGCGGCGCCGGCCCCGAGGCGGCGGGCGGCGCGGACGCGGCGGACGGCCCGCGCAGGCGCGGGCCGCGTGGGAGCGACCTGCGCACGCTGCGCGAGGGCTTCGTCGTCGGCGTGACCAACCCCAAGACGATGGTCTTCTTCGCCGCCGTGCTGCCGCAGTTCGTCGACCGCGGCGCCGGCCGCGTCCACGAGCAGATGCTGCTGCTCGCCCTGGTCTTCATGGTGCTCGCGCTGATCTGCGACAGCATCTGGGCGGTGACCGCGTCGGCGGCCCGCACCTGGTTCGCGCGCTCGCCGCGCCGGATGGCCGCGATCGGCGGCACCGGCGGCCTGGCGATGATCGGCCTCGGCGTCGCGGTGGCGGTCACCGGCCGGGCGGACTCGTAGCGGACCCGGAGCGGACCCGGAGCGGACCCGGAGCGGCCCGTAGCGGACCCGGAGCGCGTCGGCACGGTCCGCGGACCAGTCCCCCGTACGACGGCCGGCCCGGCGCCGGGCACGTGAGGGGAAGGACGCCGCGGGGGCCCTGCGGGGTTGAGCCGGATGTGTGTGAGCAGTCACACAGGCCACACCCCAACGAAACGTTTGCGTTTCGATAGGTCGCGTCGTAACGTCAGTGGAGTACGAAACCGTTTCGTTCGCGGAGCGTCAGCCGCGGCGCGCCCTGAGCGGTTTCCCGCACACTTCCCCGCCCTTTCCAGGAGTCCGTCCCATGTCGACTCAGGTACCCGCCGACGCCAGCGTCGGATCGTCCGCCTCACCGGCGGTGGAGGCCGGACCGGCCGCCGACAAGGCCGAGCACCCCAGCCACCGCTGGTGGGTGCTCGGCGTCATCGCGATCGCCCAGCTCATGGTGGTCCTCGACGCCACCGTCGTGAACATCGCCCTGCCGTCCGCGCAGAAGGCCCTCGGCTTCAGCGACGGCAACCGGCAGTGGATCGTCACCGCCTACTCCCTCGCCTTCGGCTCGCTGCTGCTGCTCGGCGGCCGGCTCGCCGACCTGATCGGGCGCAAGATCGTCTTCCTGGTCGGCGTCGTCGGCTTCGCCGGCGCCTCGGCCCTGGCCGGCGCCGCGCAGAACTTCGAGGTGCTGGTCAGCGGCCGCGCGCTGCAGGGCCTGTTCGGCGCGCTGCTCGCGCCCGCCGCGCTCTCGCTGCTCAACACGACCTTCACCGACAGCAAGGAACGCGCCAAGGCGTTCGGCATCTACGGCGCCATCGCCGGCGCGGGCGGCGGTGTCGGCCTGCTGCTCGGCGGTGTGCTGACCGAGCACCTCAGCTGGCGCTGGACGCTGTACGTCAACCTGTTCTTCGCGATCGTCGCCTTCATCGGCGGCATGGCACTGCTGCGCAAGGGCGCCCCGGCCGACCGGCCCAAGCTGGACATCCCCGGCACGCTGCTGGTCACCATCGGCCTCTTCGGCATCGTCTACGGCTTCTCCAACGCCGAGACCCACGACTGGAGCTCCCCGCTGACCTGGGGCTTCCTGCTACTGGGCGTCGTGCTGGTGGCCGCCTTCGCCTGGTGGCAGACCCGCGCGAAGCACCCGCTGCTGCCGCTGCGCGTGCTGGTCGACCGCAACCGCGGCGCGTCCTTCGCGGTGCTGGGCATCGCCGGTGTCGGTATGTTCGGCGTCTTCCTCTTCCTGACCTACTACCTCCAGCTGTCGCTGCACTACACCCCGATCAAGACCGGCCTGGGCTTCCTGCCGATGATCGGCGCGCTGATGGTCTCCGCGCAGCTCGCCACCAACACGCTGGTGCCGCGGTTCGGCCCCAAGCCGATCGTGCCGCTGGGCATGGCGATGTCGGCGGCGGGCATGGCCTGGCTGACCGTGCTGGACGGCAACAGCTCCTACGCGGCGAACGTGCTGCCGCCGCTGATCGTGATGGGCCTGGGCGTCGGCCTGGCGATGCCCACCGCGATGAGCGTGGCCACCGCGGGCATCGACGCGCGGGACGCTGGTGTGGCCTCCGCGGGCGTCAACACCATGCAGCAGGTGGGCGGTTCGATCGGCACGGCGCTGCTGAACACGCTGGCGGCGACCGCGGCGACCAACTACGTGCACAGCCACGGCGCGTCGCCCGCGGCGCTCGCCCACGCGCAGCTGCACAGCTACTCGGTGGCGTACTGGTGGTCGGCCGGCTTCTTCGCGGTCGGCACGGTGCTGGCGCTGCTGATGTACCGCAGGGGCCTGCCCGAGCAGGTCGCGGACGGCGAGTCGGTGGCCGTCCACATGTGAGCCGCGGGAGAGCGGTACGCCGCTCTCCCGCACCCCGAACCCCCCGGCGCCCTTGAGCGGAGAGCGTCCCGGGGCCGGGGCCGGCAGGCCGGGTCATCGTGGGGACGGGACACCCGGCCACCACCGGCCCCCACTCCAGCCGCCCCGGTCGGTGCACCACCCCCGTGTGCACCGACCGGGGCGGCTTCCGCGTCCAGCACCCCCGAGGCGGCGCGGGTCCGCCAGAGCGTCGCCTGGGAGGTGCCCCAGCGCGAGCAACCCCAGCACCCCGGCAGCCGGGAACAAACCCCCGCGGGGCAGACGCGACCCCGCACCCGGACCCGCCCCGGAGGGGTCATGCGGGTGGATCCGCCCCGCGCCACCCGCCGCGTCGCCGCCCTCCCCCGCCGCCGCGAGGCACCCTGTCTCCCACAGCGCGCCCCGCCGTCGAGAGGCCCCGCCCCCATGAACCGCCGCCGCGCAGGCACCCGTACCCGCCCCCGCAGCCTGCTGCGCGTCCTCGTCCGCGTGCCCGGCTGCCTCCTCCTCGCGTCCGGCCTGCTGCTGGCCGCCTCGACCACGGGCTCCGCGGCGCAGCCCGCGCAGCCCGTGCAACCCGCACCGACCCCGCCCAGCGCGCCCAGCGCCGTCGGCGCCGTGCTCGACAATCGGGTGACCCCGCTCACCGCCGAGGTCGACGAAGCCGAGAACGGCGAGTTCACACTCAGCGTGACGAACACCGGCACGGTGACCGCCGGAACCGTCCGCGTCCTGCTCGACGAGGGCTCCGCGGACAACCCGGTCGGCTCGGCCGACGGCCGCTGCCTGAGCCGGCTCGACGCGTACTCGCCAGCCGACCTGTGGTGTGAGCTGGGCGCACTGGCCCCGCAGCAGACCGTCTCGGTGCAGGTGCACGCGTACATGAGCCGGTGCGTGTGGCTCGACCCCGGCTCCAGCTCGTTGCGCGCCCCCGCCTTCAGTTGGCGGGTCGGCTACACCGACGCGGGCACGCCCCGCAGCGTTGCGGGGCCCACCCCGCGCTGGAGCTGCGCCCTCTGACCCCGATACGCCCCGCACGCGCCGCTCGTGCGCGGAGCACGCGCCGGGCACGCACCGACCGCGCCGGGCACGCACCGACCGCGCGGCCACGCGCCGACCACGCACCCGTCACGCACCGGCCGTACGCCACGGCCGGGCGGTGGCGCCGCGGCCCACGGGATACCGTTGGTGCATGCACGTGAGTCAGCACCAGCCGTCGACGGGGCCTGGACCGGACGCCGGGGACGGTGCGAGACGCTCCTTGTACGTGCCGGTGCGGCGCGGGCCCGCGGGCGCGGTGATCCGTCTGTGGCGGACCCCGGTGGGCACCCGGACGGCCGTGGCGTTCACCACCGACCGCCGGCTGCGCTCGGTGCTCGGCCCGACGCACCCGTGGATCCGGCTGTCGGAGGCGGCACTGCGCCGGATGGCCGAACCCCTCGGCGCGGTCCACCTCACCGTCGACCCGCTGCTGACCGCCCGCCCGCCGGCCGCGTGGTCCGCGCAGCCCGCCACCGCACCGGCCACCGGTGCCGAGCCGACGGCCGGAAGCACGATCGAGTCGGCGATCCGACCGGCGATCGAGCCGGAGCCGGCTGCCGCGTCCCGACCGGCCGGCGAACTCCAGCCGGGCGCCGAGCCCGAGCGGGCGATCGAGCCCGAGCCCCCCGCCGAGCCGCTGGCCGGCGCCCCCTCGCCCGCCTGACGCGGGGCGCCTGACGCGCCCGGCCCGCCGCGCCCGGCCCACCACGCCAGGCCCGACGCAGCTCCGGCGCACCCCCGGCCCGCCGCGCCCGGCCCGGCGCGGTTCTCGGCGCACCCCCGGCCCGGCCGCTCGCAAGCCCCAGGGCGGCCGCCCCCTCACTCCGCCGGCTGCACGTCCCCGACCATCAGCGCGGGGACGTCGCCGCGTCCGGCCAGGTCGCCCGGCGGGATGCCGGGGTGGTGGCCGGTCCTGGCCGGCGTCCCGCCCGCTCCCGCCGCGCCCGCCGCGGCGTCGCCGAGCGCGAGCCGGGAGACGATGCGGTAGCGGTCGCCGCGGTAGACCGAGTGGACGTACTCCACCGGCCGCCCGGTGTCGTCGCGGGTGAGGCGTTCGAAGAGCAGCGCGGGCGAGAGCACCGGGACGCCGATCAGCCGGGCCTCCTCCTCGTTGGTGACGGTCGGCTCGATGGACTGCACGGCCTCGTGCACCCGCACCCCGTAGCGCTCGCGCAGCACGTCGTAGAAGTCGCCGGACTCCATGTCGGCGACGTCGAGCCCGGGGACGAACGCGGCCGGCACGTGCAGGTACTCGATCGCCATCGGCTCGCCGTCGACCAGCCGCAGCCGGGCGATGTAGGTGACCTCGGCGGCCGGTGAGACGTGCAGCTTGCGGCCGACGCGGGCGCCGGCCCGTACCGTCGCGAACTCCAGCACCTGGCTGGACCAGCTGCCGGCGGCCTGCGGCAGCCGGTGCGCGTCGCGGTCCGGGCTGAGTTCCTGGGTGATCTTGGCGCGGGCCACGAACATGCCGCGCCCGTGCTCGCGCACCAGCAGCCCGGTGGTGACCAGTTCGTCCACCGCGGAGCGCAACGTGGGCCGGGAGACGCCGAGTTGGTCGCACAGCGCGCGCTCGGAGGGGATCGGGTCGCCGGGCTTCCGCGACTCGACCAGCTCCATGAGGTGGTCGCGGACGCGTTCGCGCTTCAGTGCGGAGCGCGACGGCTCACTGGTCATGTTCCCTGTCCCTTTCCCGCGTGTGGTGCGCCCCAAGGTTAACCAGATGGTGACCAGTGCACCAGCCGCACCGCCATGGTCTGCCCCGTTCCGCCCATGTTCCGTCCGCCGCACGCCCCCTTGACGCCACTACTGGTCTATGCCACTTTCTCTGACCAGTACCAGACCAGTTGGCAAGTGGTAAGTTCCGCCACTCCCTCCGAGGTGACGTCCCCGGGAGCCCGCCGTGATCATCCCCCACCCCGTACGACTCGACCGCGACCCCGGCGGCTTCACGCTCGGCGCCGACACCGCCGTGCGCGCCGGCGACGGCGCGCGGGACGCGGCGCGGCTGCTGCGCACGCTGCTGCGCCCGGCCACCGGGCTGCCGCTGCCGGACTCCCCCGACGGCGCCGTGGTGCTCGCCCTGGACCCGGCGGCGGGCGCGGGGCTGCGGGCCGGCCACGTGGCCGCCGAGGCGTACGAGCTGACCGTCGCGCCGGACCGGGTGCTGCTGCGCGCGCCGCGGCCCGCCGGGCTGCTGCACGGCGTGCAGACGATCCGGCAACTGCTGCCCGCGCAGGCGCTGTCGGACCGCCCGGCGCCGGGGGTGCGGTGGCGGCTGCCGGCCGTGCGGATCGCCGACGCGCCGCGGTACGGCTGGCGCGGCGCGATGCTGGACGTCTCCCGGCACTTCCTGCCGATGTCCTTCGTCCGCCGCTTCGTCGACCTGATCGCGCTGCACAAGCTGACCGTGCTGCACCTGCACCTCACCGACGACCAGGGCTGGCGGATGCCGGTGGCCGCCTACCCGCGGCTGACCGAGGTCGGCGCCTTCCGGGCCCGCTCGATGGTCGGCAGGGCCGGCAGCCCGCACCACGACGACCGGCCGCACGGCGGCGCGTACACCGCGGCGCAGCTGCGCGAGCTGGTGGCGTTCGCGGCCGGGCGCGGGGTCACCGTGCTGCCGGAGATCGAGATGCCCGGCCACACCCGGGCGGCCCTGGCCGCGTACCCGGAGCTGGGCAACGTGCCGGGACGGGCGCTGGACGTGTGGACCGACTGGGGCGTGTGCGAGCAGGTGCTCGGGGTGCACGACGCGGCGCTGGACTTCTGCCGGACCGTGCTGGACGAGGTGATGGACCTGTTCCCGTCGCCGTACGTGCACATCGGCGGCGACGAGTGCCCGGTGGTGGAGTGGGAGACCTCTCCCGCGGCGCTGCGCCGGGCGGCCGACGAGGGCCTGCCGGCCGCCAAGGCGCTGCACGGCTGGTTCCTCGGCCGGATCGGCGACCACCTGACGGCGGCCGGGCGCAGGCCCCTGTGCTGGGCGGAGGACTCCGGCGCGCCGCCGCCCGGCTTCACCGTGATGCCGTGGCGCGACGCCGACCACGGGCTGACCGCCGCGCGGCGCGGCCACGACGTGGTGATGTCGCCGCACCGCTCGACGTACTTCGACTATCCGCAGTCCGCCGATCCCGGCGAGCCGCTCGGCCAGGCCGGCGACCCGGTGGAGCTGCGCGCGGTGCACGCGGCCGACACCGCGCCCGGCTCGTGGGAGCCGCGGGCCGCCGCCCGGGTGCTGGGCACGCAGGGGCACCTGTGGACGGAGTTCGTGGCGGACGAGCGGCAGGCCGAGTACCTGCTCTTCCCGCGGCTGTGCGCGCTCGCCGACCGGGTCTGGAACCCCGGCAGCCGCTGGTCCGAGGACTTCCTGCCCGCGCTGACCGCGCACCGGGCGCGGCTGGCCGCGCTCGGCGTACGGCACGGCCCGATACCGGCCGGCTGACCGCCGGCGGCCCCGCACCGCCCTGCCCACACCTCCCTGCCCACACCTCCCTGCCCCCTCACCACCCCTCCCCCGAACTCCGGCCGTGCCGCGGCGACTTCCCGCCGCGACCGGCAGGCTCCCCGCAGAAAGGGATCACCGTGTCAGGAAAGTTCCGCGTATCCACCAGGGTCCGCGCCGCGATGGCGGTGTCCGCCGCGGCGGGCCTGGCCTGTGCGGCGCTGACCGCGCTGCCGGCCTCCGCCGCCCAGGACCCGCTGACCGTGCAGTACAAGACCAGCGCCTCGGGCGCCACCACCGACCAGGTCGAGCCGTGGTTCGAGGTGACCAACACCGGGTCCGCCTCGGTGCCGCTCAGCCAGGTCACGCTGCGCTACTACTTCAAGTCCGACGGGCCGAGCGTCACCTACAAGTTCGCCTGCTCCTGGGCGGTCAAGGGCTGCGCCAACGTGACCGGCACCTTCGGCACCCTGGCCAACCCCACCGCCACCGCCGACCGCTACCTGCAGATCGGCTTCACCGCCAGCGCCGGCTCGCTGGCCCCCGGCCAGAACACCGGCGACCTCCAACTGCGCTTCTACCGCTCGGACTGGCAGACCATCAACCAGGCCGACGACTACTCCTTCGGCGGCTCCCAGACCACCTACGCCAACTGGCCGAAGGTCACCGTGCAGGAGTCCGGCGCACTGGTCTACGGCACCGCGCCGGCCGGCAACGACCCCGGCGGCCCGACCGACCCGCCCACCTCGCCGGGCAACCCCGGCGACCCCAACGCCCCCACGCTCTTCGACGACTTCAGCTACTCCAGCAGCTCCGACCCGGCCGTCCAGCAGCACGGCTGGACGGTGAAGTCCGGCCAGGGCGGCCCGGGTGTGGCCGGCGCGACCTGGTCGCCGTCGGACGTGACCTTCGTGGCCGACGGCTCGGGCAAGGTGATGAACCTGCGGCTGACCACGGACGGCACCGCCGCGGGCACCAAGGAGACCGAGATCCAGACCACCACCCGCAAGTTCAAGAACGGCACCTACGCGGCCCGGGTGAAGTTCAACGACACGCCGACCGGCGGCCCCGACGGCGACCACGTCAACCAGACGTTCTTCACCTTCACGCCGCTGAACGCGCCGATGGACCCCGACTACAGCGAGCAGGACTTCGAGTACCTGCCCAACGGCGGCTGGGGCGAGACGCAGAACATCATGTACGAGACCTCGTGGGAGACCTACAACCCCGACCCGTGGAACGCGGTGAACACCCACGGCCAGCAGTACGGCAGCCTCGACGGCTGGCACGACCTGCAGATCACCATCGACAACCAGTACATCACGTACTACATCGACGGCCAGCAGGTCGCCCAGCACGGTGAGCCGTACCTGCCCGAGACCCCGCAGTGGATCGACTTCAACCACTGGCTGATCGACCTCGCCGGCCAGACCAGCAGCACGCCGCGCTCCTACAACGAGCAGGTGGACTACGTGTACTTCGTCAAGGACCAGGTGCTGACCCCGGCGCAGGTCCAGTCCACGGTGGCCGGGCTGCGCAGCGCGGGCACCACGTTCAAGGACACGGTGCCGGCGAGCTGAGCCCGCCCCGCGGCCCCGGTGTCACGGGCCGCCGAGTCCCGGCCGCTTCGGCGGCCGGGACTTTCCGTTATCCCCGCGGGCGTGCCACCGTCTCCTGTTCGATGGCCCCGGCGGTGCGGCGCGGGCCGGACGAGTGACGGAGCGGAGCGTATGCGAGGCAGCGAGCGGGTCGGTCCCGACCCAGCGATGGTGGCGGCGGCCCGGGCGGGCGACGAGCGGGCGCTCGACGTGCTGGTCGCGCAGAGCCTGCCGCTGGTCTACAACGTGGTCGGGCGGGCGCTGGACGGGCACGACGACGTGGACGACGTGGTCCAGGAGACGCTGCTGCGGGTGGTGCGCGGGCTCGGCGAGCTGCGCGACCCGGCGGCGTTCCGGTCCTGGCTGGTGGCCATCGCGGTCCGCCAGGTCCGCGACCGCGAGCAGGCGCGCCGGGCCAACTGGCAGCGCAGGACCGCCTTGGACGCGGCCGAGGCGATACCCGACCCGGCCTCGGACTTCGCCTCGGTGACGATCCTGCGGCTCGGACTGACCGACCAGCGGCGGGAGATCGCCGAGGCGACCCGCTGGCTGGACGACGACGACCGCACCCTGCTCGCGCTGTGGTGGCTGGAGGAGACCGGCGACATCGGCCGCACCGAGCTGGCCGAGGCGCTCGGCCTCAGCCGGCAGCACGCCGCCGTGAAGGTGCAGCGGATGAAGGAGCAGCTGGAGACCTCGCGCACGGTGGTGCGGGCGCTCGGCGCGGCCGACGGCTGCGAGCAGTTGCGCACGGTGGTCGCCGGCTGGGACGGCGTGCCGAGTCCGCTGTGGCGCAAGCGGATCGCCCGGCACGTCCGCGGCTGCGACGTGTGCGGGCACGCGTGCGGTCTGCTGCTGCCGATGGACCGGCTGCTCAGCGGCCTCCCCCTGCTGCCGGTGCCGGTCCACCTGACCGCCGCGCACGCCCCGGCCGCGGGCTGGTCGGGCGCGGCGCACGGCCCGCACACCCCGCACGGCCCGTACGCCGCGCACCCGGCCGCGGGCCACGCCGCCGCGCACTCCGCGGCCCCCATGCCCCCCACCGAGGCCGTAGCCCCCACGGCCGCGCGCACCGCTCCGCCGTCCCGTCCGCGGGGGCGGAGCGGTGCGCATCGGGGCGGCGGCAGACCGCGCCCGCGGCTGCCGCACGGGCCGGTCGCCGGGCCGGCCGCGGCGGTGAGCGCGGTGGCGGCGGTGGCCGCGGGCGCGCTGCTCGCGGTGCACCTGACCGCGGACCCGGCGCGGCCCGCCGCACACGCCGCGCCGAGCGGGCCCGCCGTCACCGCGGCCGTGCCCGCGCCGGCCACGCCCGCACCCACCACGACGAGCGCCTCGCCCACCCCGACGCGCACCGCCGGCCGCACGCCCGGCGCCTCCGCCGCCGCGCGCCCGCCGAAGGCCACGCCGCGCGGGACCGTGGCGCCGGCCGCGCCGCCGCCCGCCGCGCCCGCGGTCTCGGACCGCAAGGGCGTCGGGGTGTGGAGCTTCGACGGCGTGAACACCGCGCTGAAGCGCTCGGGCGCGAGCTGGTACTACACCTGGTCCACCTCCCACGACGGCATCAGCGGCCCGGGGTTCGTGCCGATGATCTGGGGCGCGGGCAGCGCCGACGACGCGTCGCTGGCCCGCGCCGAGGCCGCGGGTCCGTATCTGCTGGGCTTCAACGAGCCCGACATGTCAGGGCAGTCGAACATGACGGTCGATCAGGCGCTCGCGCTGTGGCCGGCGTTGATGCGGACCGGCAAGGTGCTCGGCAGCCCGGCGGTGGCGTACGGCGGCGACACCCCGGGCGGCTGGCTGGACCGTTTCATGTCCGGCGCGCGGGCCAAGGGCTACCGCGTCGACTTCATCGCACTGCACTGGTACGGCGGCGACTTCACCACGCCGGACGCGGTCGCGCAGCTCAGGTCGTATCTGCAGGCGGTGTACGACCGGTACCACAAGCCGATCTGGCTCACCGAGTTCGCGCTGATCGACTTCTCGCACGGCACCCGCTTCCCGACCGACCAGCAGCAGGCCGCCTTCGTCACCGCGGCGGCGAAGATGCTGGACGGTCTGCCCTACCTCCAGCGCTACGCCTGGTTCGGCCTGCCCGCCAAGGACGACGGCCCGAGCAGCGGGCTGTTCCACAGCGGCCCGGCCGAGACGCCGGCAGGGCGCGCGTTCGAGGCGGCGCGCTGAGCGACGGCCGGGGACGCGGGGGTACGGCGTCCGCGTCCCCGCGTCACGGCGCGGTGAACCGTACGGCGTGGGCCGGCGCGTCCGGGTGGGCGGCGGCGAGCAGCCGCAGCGCGTCGGCCTCCAGCGCGTCGCGGTCGGCCGGGCGCAGCGGCGCGAACGGCGTGACGCTGATCGCCGCCGTGTCCTCGTCCTCCCTGCGACCGCCGCGGCCGCGCGCCGGGCGGGAGCCTCCTGCGGAGCCCGCGAACTGCCAGGTGCCGCCCACGAATCCGTCGACCAGCACGGTCCCCTTGACCATCCCGTTGACGCTGATGACGCGGCTCCTGTCGGCCGGCGCGAGGATGCGGGCCCGGTCGGCGTGGGAGAGCAGCAGGTTGTCGAAGTCGGCGACCAGGCGCGCGGTCACCGGCCGGTCGCCGTCGGCGAGTTCGGCGTCGGGCAGGTCGTACAGCACACGGCCGTCCTCGGCGGTGTACGTGCGCAGCGGCAGCCCGGCGAAGACCTGCTTCAGGCCGGTGCGCCCCGACCACTTCTGCATGTCGGCGGGGGTCGCCGGCCCGAACGCGGCCAGGTAGCGGCGGACCAGCCCCGGCAGGTCCGGGTCCTCGGCGAGCGGCGCGCCGGCCCAGGCGTCGAGCATCGCGTGGCGCGGGCCCGCGTTCTGCCCCCACAGCCCGCGCGGCGGTACCTGCACCAGCGGCGCCCACAGGCGCAGCGCGTTGAGCAGCGCGAGCGGGTCGGCGTCCGGGAACCGCTCGGCGAGGCCGGCCCGCAGCTCGGCGGAGGACAGCGGCCGGTCCGCCAGCAGCGCGCGGCTGTACGCGACCGCCGTCGCGCGGTCGACGCCGGCGCAGCCGGCCGCCCATGGCGAGGCGCGCAGGCCCCGGTCCAGCATGGGCTGCAGCCACGGCCGCAACCGCAGCGCGTCCGCCGCCGTCACCAGATGCACGGTGCCGCGCATCAGGACCAGCCGCACCAGCGTGCGCCCGGTGAGCAGGGAGCCCAGCTCCCCGAAGCGGAATCCGTCGAGCCGGGACCACAGGCCGGGGTAGGGGGAGGTGGGCTGCTGCGACTGGAGGCCGAGCAGATGGGCGACGGCGTCCTGCGCGGGCATGGCCCGCCGCTCCAGCAGGAACTGCCGGGAGAGCAGGGTGCGGTTGAGGGTGCGGAGGTCCAGCGGCTTGTGCATGGCTGTCACGGTAGGGGTCGTTGAGGACGGTTCCTGTCCGCAATGACCCGGTCGGTCGGCGGTGCGGGTGGACGGAAGGGGGCGGCGATGGTTCCGCCGGTGGGGCCGTGGTGGGCGGCGCGGCGCGGGTACGACTTCCCGCGGATGGCGCGGGGCGGCACGGTCGCGCCGTTGCGGCCGCGGGCGCTCAGCCGCGCGCTGGCGCGGGCGGCGCGGGCGGACGAGCGCGCGGAGTCCGCGGCGGGGGCGGCGGGGGCGGCGGAGCCACGCGTCCGTCCGGGCGCGCCGCCCGGCTCGGCTCCCGGCGCGACCGCGCCCGGCCCGCGCAGTGCCGCCGCCGTCGCCGCGCTGTCCGAGGAGGACCGCCGCACGGTGGCGCTGCGCATCCAGCGGGAGCGGACCGCGCTGTCCGTGGCCGACCGGGAGGAGCGGATCTCGGCGGCGCTGGCGGCGGCGCGCTGCGGCTGGAGGGCGCCGCAGGTGGAGGAGCTGTTCCGGCTCGCCCTCCGGAGCGTCGACCCGGTCCACCCGGCGCCGCCTGGCGTCCCGACGCGCCCGGGTCGCTCGAACTGCCGCTGGCCGCCTTCGAGGAGCTGTCCGCGGCCGACCGCGAGCGGCTGCACCCGTATCTGCGCACCGTCCTGGCCATGCACCACTTCGACCTGCTGCTGCGCCCGGCGGGCATCCCGGTGCCGCCGCGACGCCGCGCCCTGGTGGAGCGGGTGCGCGCCCTGCTGCCGTCCGCGTACGACGTGGACGGCCTGCTGGCGCACCGCGACGCGTACGCCACCGCGGTCCGCCAGGCGCTCGGCGCGACCGCGTACCGCCCCGAGATCGCCGCCTTCGTCGGTCTGTGCGCCGAGGTGACCGGAGCACGCCCGTCGTACGCGTGGCTGGGCCGGGTGCGGGAGCTGGTGCAGCGCGAGCCCGGCGCGCGGGCGGCGCTCGCCCCGCTGCTGCGGTCGGTCGGGGTCCGGCTCGACGGCCCCGGGGCGGTACGGTACGAGGACGCCGAACTCACCGAGGACAGCGGGCGGTTGCTGACCGGCGCCGCGTGGGCGGCGTGCGTGGCCGAGCGCGTGCCGGCGCTCCGCGATCTGGAACGGGCCCTGTCGCGGTACGCGGGAAGGCCGCCCGAGGAGCTGTCGGCGGGGGCCGCGCTGTTCCTGCGCGGCGGCCTGGCGGCCCTCGGCGCCCTCGCCGGCGAGCCGGCCGACGCGGCAGACGAGCGGCTGCTCGCCACCGCGTCGGGGAGGCCCGGCACGGCGGCGGCCGAGGCGCTGCGGCGGCTGCGCCGCTACCCCGCCGAGCTGGACCCGGCGGCCATGAGCGTCGCCGTCGGCGCGTACACGGCGCATTTCACGGTCGACCCGACCGGCCGGGTCAGCCTCGGCTTCCGCAACGAGCAGGGGGTGCGGCTGCTGCACGTGCCGCGGCGGGTCAGGACCCACACCCCGGCCGCCTACGCGGCGCTGCGCGCCCGGGTCGCCGAACTCACCGCGCGCACCACCGCGTTCAAGGGCTCGCTCACCGAGCGGCTGCACGACGATCCCGGGCAGACCTGGGCGCGGTGGCGGGCCCTGCACCTCGACCCGCCGCTGCTGGAACCGCTGACCCGCGCGCTGGTCTGGCAGGCCGACACCGTCGCGGGCCCGGTCGTCGGGCTCCCGGTCCGGCGCGGGCGCGCGGGCGGATGGGCGCTGCGCGATCTCCGCGGCCACTTCCACGAGGTGGCCGACTCCGCCACCGTCCGCCTGTGGGACCCGCGCGGGGCGGACGCCGCCGAGGTCGCCGCGTGGACCACGGCGCTGCGCAGGCGGCGGCTGGTCCAGCCGGTGCCGCAGCTCCCGCCCGGGAAGTGAGAGGGCCCGGCCACGGGTGCGGACGGTCCCGGCGGACGGGTCCCGCGCACGGGTGTGAGCGGGCCCCGGCCACGGGTGCGGACGGCCCCGCGCACGGGTGCGGACGGTCCCGGCCACCGGTGCGGACAGCCCCGCGCACGGGTGCGGACGGCCCCGGCCACCGGTGCGGACAGCCCCGCACACGGGTGCGGACGGCCCCGGCCACCGGTGCGGACGGCCCCGCGCACGGGTGTGGGCCGCGGCGGCCCGGGCCGCCGGCGCGCCGGGGCGTGGTTGGCCGGGTCGGACCGGGGCCGGGGTCGGACCGTGGCCGGCCCGGGTCGGACTCGCGCCGGGCCCGGGGCCGCCTGGCCGCCAGGGCGCCAGGGCGCCGGGGCGCCGGGGCGCCGAGCCGGGGTCGGGCCAGGGCCATGCTCGGGCCGGGTTGCGGCCGCGTCGCGCTCACGCCGCGCTCAGGCCCGGCCCTGCCGGGCTCAGGCCGCGGGCGGCCCGAGGTGGCGGGCCGGGGCGCCGGGCGTCCGGTGGATCGGGGTGTGCGCGCCGGTCAGCGGCGCGCCGGTGCCGCCGTAGCGGTGCGCGACGATCTCCGCGGCGATGGACAGCGCGGTCTCCTCCGGGGTGCGCGCGCCGAGGTCGAGGCCGATCGGCGAGTGCAGCCGGGCCAGGTCCAGGTCGGTCAGCCCGCTCTCGCGCAACCGGTCGAGCCGCGCGAGGTGGGTGCGGCGCGACCCCATCGCGCCGACGTACGCCACCGGCAGCCGCAGCGCCCGTTCCAGCAGCGGCACGTCGAACTTCGCGTCGTGGGTGAGCACGCACACCGCGGTGCGGGCGTCGAGTCGGCCCGCGGCGGCCTCGGCCTCCAGATAGCGGTGCGGCCACTGCACCACCACCTCGTCGGCGTCCGGGAAGCGCCCGGCGGTGGCGAAGACCGGACGCGCGTCGCACACCGTGACCCGGTAGCCGAGGAAGGCGCCCGCGCGGACCAGCGCCGCCGCGAAGTCGACCGCGCCGAACACCAGCAGCCGCGGCGGCGGCGTGCGCGACTCCACCAGCAGCGTCAGCGGGACGCCGCAGCGGCTGCCGTCCGCGCCGATCTCCACGGTGCCGGTGCGGCCGGCCGCGAGCAGGGCGTGCGCCTGCGCCGCGGCCGCGCGGTCCCGCCGCGGGTCGCCGAGGGTGCCCTCGAAGCCCCCGTCGGCGTCGACCAGCAGGGCCGCGCCGAGCAGCTCGGCCGGGCCGCGCACGATCCTGGCGAGCGCCGCGGTGGCGCCGCCGGCCGCCGCGGCCAGGGCGTGCGCGGTCTCCGGCCGCCGCGCCGGGTCGATCCGCTGCACCAGCACGTCGATCACGCCGCCGCAGCTCAGCCCGACCGCGAAGGCGTCCTCGTCGGAGTAGCCGAAGCGTTCCAGCACCACGTCGGGGCCCTGGCCGTTCAGCGCCTCCTGGCACAGCTCGTAGACCGCGCCCTCGACGCAGCCGCCGGAGACGCTGCCGATCACGGCGCCGTCGCCGTCCACGGCGAGCGCGGCGCCCGGCTGCCGCGGCGCGCTGCCGCCGGTGGCGACGACGGTCGCGACCGCGAACGGCCGCCCCAGCCCGCACCAGCGGTGCAGCTCCTCGGCGATGTCCAGCATGGTGATCGTCTCCTCGTGGGACAGCCTGGAAGGCGTCGGGCGCCGGGCGTCGGGCGCCGGCTCCGGAGGCTCGGCGCTACCTCACGCCGAGCCAGCCCTCGATCGGGTGCAGGGCGAAGTAGACGGTGAAGACGGCGGCCAGGACCCACATGAACGGCCCGGGCTCGCGCCATCGGCCCTGCGCGGCGCGTATCGCGGTGTACGACACCACGCCCGCGCCGACGCCGGCGGTGATCGAGTAGGTGAAGGGCATCAGGGCCACCGTCATGAAGACCGGCACGGCCACCGCGCGGTCCGACCAGTCGACGTGCCGGGCGTTGCCCATCATCATCGCGCCGATCACCACCAGGGCCGCGGCGGCGACCTGGCCGGGCACGATCTGCGCGAGCGGGGTGAAGAACAGGCCGAGCGCGAAGAGCAGTCCGGTCACGGTGGCGGACAGCCCGGTGCGCGCGCCCTCGCCGACGCCGGTCGCGGACTCGATGAACACGGTCTGCCCGGAGGCGCCCGCGACACCGCCGATCGCGCCGCCCGCGCCGTCGACGAACAGCGCCCTGGACAGCCCCGGCATCCGGCCCCGCTCGTCGGCGAGGCCGGCCTCGGTGCCGACGCCGATGATGGTGGCCATCGCGTCGAAGAACCCGGCGAGCACCAGGGTGAAGACGATGACGCCGACGGTCATCCCGCCGATCGAGCCCCAGCCGCCGAACTCCACGTGGCCCAGCAGCGAGAAGTCCGGCATGGACACCGCGCTGCCCCGCAGCCGGGGCGCGGTGCCGCCCCAGTCGGCGGCGGTCAGGTGCCCGACGGCGTTGACGACCACCGCGAGGACGGTGCCGGTGACGATGCCGACCAGGATCGCGCCGGGCACGTCCCTGGCCTGGAGCATGAAGATCAGCAGCAGCGTCACGCAGAACAGCAGCACCGGCCAGCCGGCCAGCTGCCCGCCGGCGCCGAGGGTGACCGGCGCACTGCCGTGCGGGTCGCCCTTGCCCACGAAGCCGGCGTTGACCAGGCCGATCATCGCGATGAACAGGCCGATGCCGATGGTGATGCCGTGCTTGAGCGGCAGCGGTATGGCGTTCATGACGATCTCGCGCAACCCGGTGACCACCAGCAGCACGATCACCGCGCCGTACAGCACGCACATGCCCATCGCCTGCGGCCAGGTCATGTTCGGCGCGACCTGGGTGGAGATCACCCCGGCGACGCTCAGCCCGGCGGCGAGGGCCAGCGGCGCCTTGCCGAGCAGGCCCATCAGCAGCGTGGAGACGGCCGCGGCCAGCGCGGTCGCGGTGATCAGCGCGGCGTGGCCGAGCCGGTGGCCGTGCGCGTCGGGACCCGACAGCAGCAGCGGGTTGAGCAGCAGGATGTAGCACATCGCCATGAAGGTGGTGACGCCGCCGCGGACCTCGCGGGGGATCGTCGAGCCTCGTGCGGTGATGTGGAAGTACCGGTCGAGCCACGGGCGTTGGTCCGGGCCGCGCGGCCCGGGGCGCGGGTCCCCGGCCGCGGTGCGCGGCTCCACTGGCGTCTGGGTCATGTGCCGACTCCCAAGGTTCACAGGGGCACCCGCACCAGGGGTGCGGGATTTGGGATGGATGTGGTCTGCACGACCCGGGGACGGCCCGAGGTGCCTTGCCGTACTGCCGCGCCGGACCGCGGCGCCCGCTGGTGGCGCCGCCGCGTCCGGCTTCCTAGTCCGTCCCGGTCAGGTGCTCGGGGCGGACCGGGGTCCTGTTCAGCTCCAGCCCGGTCGCCGCCCGGATCGCCGCGAGCACGGCGGGGGTCGAGGACAGGGTCGGGGCCTCGCCGACGCCGCGCAGCCCGTACGGGGCGTTGGCGTCGGCGAGTTCGAGCACGTCCACCGGGATGGTCGGCGTGTCGAGGATGGTGGGGATCAGGTAGTCGGTGAAGGAGGGGTTGCGGACCTTCGCGGTCACCGGGTCGACGACGATCTCCTCCATCACCGCGACGCCCAGGCCCTGCGTGGTGCCGCCCTGGATCTGGCCGGCCACCGACAGCGGGTTGAGCGCCTTGCCGACGTCCTGGGCGCAGGCCAGTTCGACCACCTTGACCAGGCCGAGTTCGGTGTCGACCTCGACCACCGCGCGGTGCGCGGCGAAGCTGTACTGCACATGGCCGTTGCCCTGGCCGGTGCGCAGGTCGAAGGCCTGGGTGGGCCGGTGCCTGAACTCCAGTTCCAGGTCGACCGCTTCGTCCCCGAGCACCTCGGCGATGCCGGCCAGCGCCTCGCCGCCGTCGGTGACCACCTTGCCGTCCTCCAGCAGGAGTTCGGCGGTGGCCCAGGCCGGGTGGTAGGCGCCGAACCTGCGGCGGCCGATCTCCAGGACCTTCTCGCGCACCGCCTCGCAGGTGTTCTTCACCGCGCCGCCGGTCATGTACGTCTGCCGGGAGGCGGAGGTGGAGCCGGCGGAGCCGACCTGGGTGTCGGCGGGCTGGATGGTCACCTGGGTGACGCCGAGTTCGGACCGGACGATCTGCGCGTGCACGGTGACGCCGCCCTGGCCGACCTCGGCCATCGCGGTGTGCACGGTGGCCACCGGCTCGCCGCCGACGACCTCCAGCCGGACCCGGGCGGTGGAGTAGTCGTCGAAGCCCTCGGAGAAGCCGACGTTCTTGATGCCGACCGCGTAGCCGACGCCGCGCACCACGCCCTCGCCGTGGGTGGTGTTGGACAGCCCGCCGGGCAGCGCGCGCACGTCGGCGCCCTCGGTGGTCTCCCACTGGCGCTCCGGCGGCATCGGCATCGCCTTGACCCGGCGCAGCAGTTCGGCGACCGGAGCGGGCGAGTCCACCACCTGCCCGGTGGGCATCACGGTGCCCTGCTCCATCGCGTTGAGCCGCCGGAACTCCACCGGGTCCATGCCGAGTTCGGCGGCGACCTTGTCCATCTGCGCCTCGTAGGCGAAGCACGCCTGGACCGCGCCGAAGCCGCGCATCGCCCCGCACGGCGGGTTGTTGGTGTAGAGCGCGAGCGCCTCGATGTCGACGTCGTCCACCGCGTACGGGCCGACCGACAGCGACGCCGCGTTGCCGACCACCGCGGGCGAGGAGGAGGCGTACGCGCCGCCGTCCAGCACGATCCGGCAGCGGACGTGGGTGAGCCGGCCGTCGCGGGTCGCGCCGTGCTCGTACCAGAGCTTGGCGGGGTGGCGGTGGACATGGCCGAAGAAGGACTCGAAGCGGTTGTAGACGATCTTCACCGGCTTGCCGGTGCGCAGCGCCAGCAGGCAGCCGTGGATCTGCATCGACAGGTCCTCGCGCCCGCCGAACGCGCCGCCGACGCCGGACAGCGTCATCCGCACCTTGCTCTCCGGCAGGCCCAGCACGGGTGCGATCTGCCGCAGGTCGGAGTGCAGCCACTGGGTGGCCACGTACAGGTCGACGCCGCCGTCCTCGGCCGGCACCGCGAGCCCGGACTCCGGTCCGAGGAACGCCTGGTCCTGCATGCCGAAGACGTAGGAGCCGCGGACCACGACGTCGGCGCGGGCGGCGGCCGCGGCGGCGTCGCCGCGCACGATCGGCTGGCGGTGCACGATGTTGGGGTGCGGGACGTGGCCGCTGTGGTGGTCGTCGCGGTCCTCGTGCACCAGCGGCGCGCCGGGGGCGGTCGCGGACGCCTCGTCGGTGATGACCGGCAGTTCCTCGTAGTCGACCACGATCTTGGCGGCGGCGCGGCGCGCGGTCTCCGGGTGGTCGGCGGCCACCAGCGCGACCGGCTCGCCGTGGTGGCGGACCTTGCCGTGGGCGAGCACCGGGGTGTCGCGGATCTCCAGGCCGTAGTGCGTGACCTCGGTCGGCAGGTCGTCGTAGGTCAGCACGGCGTGGACGCCGGAGGTGGCGAGCGCCTGCGAGGTGTCGATGGAGCGGATCCTGGCGTGCGCGACGGTGCTGCGCAGGGTGTAGCCCCACAGCATGTCCTCGTGCCAGAGGTCGGAGCTGTACGCGAACTCCCCGGTGACCTTCAGCACCCCGTCCGGGCGCGGAGTGGAC
The DNA here is from genome assembly GCF_035825295.1 of Actinacidiphila sp. DG2A-62. NCBI lineage: Bacteria > Bacillati > Actinomycetota > Actinomycetes > Kitasatosporales > Streptomycetaceae > Actinacidiphila > Actinacidiphila sp. DG2A-62. Next base: position 7,106,764 of record NZ_JAYMGI010000002.1, on the reverse strand, counting down.
TCGCCGACGCCGCCCCTGGTGGCGCCGCCGGAGCCCTGGGTCAGGCTGGTGGGGGTGCGGGTGATGCGGGTGCCGGCCATGGTGTCAGACCGCCTGTTCGGTGCGGGCGGCCGCCAGGCGGACCGCGTCGAGGATCTTCTCGTAGCCGGTGCAGCGGCACAGGTTGCCCGACAGCGCCTCGCGGATGTCGGCGTCGGAGGGCTGCGGGCAGCGCTCCAGCAGTTCGTCGGCGGCGACCAGCAGCCCGGGTGTGCAGAAGCCGCACTGCACGGCGCCGGCGTCCACGAACGCCTGCTGCACGGTGGACAGTTCACCGTTGTCGCCGGCCAGCCCCTCGACCGTGACGACCTCGCGGCCCTCGACCTGGCCGGCCGCGACCAGACACGAGCACACCGGCACGCCGTCCAGGCGGACCGTGCAGGAGCCGCACTCGCCCTGCTCGCAGGCGTTCTTGGAGCCGGGCAGGCCCATCCGCTCGCGCAGCACGTACAGCAGGGACTCGCCCTCCCACACGTCGTCCGCCTCCTGGCGGCGCCCGTTGACGGTGAAGGTCACGCGCATGACCGGCTCCTGTCGTCTCGTCCGTCGCCGCGGTACTGCTCCCAGGTCCAGCCGAGGGTGCGGCGGGCCATCACGCCGAGGGCGTGCCTGCGGTCAGCCGGCCGTCCCCGCACGTCGTCGATGGGGTTGGCCGCGCCGGCCACCAGCTCGGCGAACTGCCGTGCCACGGACGGCGGTACGGGCCCGCGGTCCTCCCACAGGCCGGCCTCGTCCAGGGCCGCGGCGAGGAACTCCTCGGCGGCCCGGGCCCGGATCGGGGTGGGCGCGGCCGAGCCGATGCCGGTGCGCACGGACCGGGTGTCGGGGTGCAGCGCGATGCCGAAGGCGCACACCGCGATGACCATCGCGTTGCGGGTGCCGACCTTGGAGAACGCCTGCGGTCCGGTCGCCTTCTTCAGCCGGACCGCGCGGATCAGCTCGTCGCTCTGAAGCGCGTTGCGCTTCACGCCGCGGTAGAAGTCGTCGATCGGGATCAGCCGGGTGCCGCGCACCGACTCCGCCTCGACCTCGGCGCCGCCGGCCAGCAGCGCCGGGTGGGCGTCGCCGGCCGGCGAGGCGGTGCCGAGGTTGCCGCCGACGCCGCCGCGGTTGCGGATCTGCGGGGAGGCGACGGTATGGGAGGCCAGCGCGAGCCCCGGCAGCTCGGTCCGCAGCTGCTCCATGATCCGGCTGTACGGCACGGACGCGCCCAGCCGTACGGTGTCGCCGTCGGTCTCCCACTGCGCCAGTTCGCCGATGCGGCCCAGGTCCATGAGGCGCTCGGGCCTGCGGTGGTCGAAGTTGATCTCGACCATCACGTCCGTGCCGCCGGCGATGGGCACGGCCGCCGGGTGCTCGGCCTTGGCGGCGAGCGCCTCCTGCCAGGTGGCGGGACGCAGGAACTCCATGAGGGCTCTCTTCGTCGGAGGGGTCGGAGGGATCGGAGGGATCGTTGGGGGGTGCGGGGTCCCGCTCGGGGCTGTGGTGTCCCGGGCGGGGGTGCGGGGGCGGGGTGTCTCGCGCGGGGGTCGGGGCGGGCGCCGGCGGCGGTCCTCCCGTTCAGGAATGCACGTGGTGTGGGCCCAGTACACGGCGGTACGGCCGTCCGGGTGCAGTCACCGAACGCATGAAGCACTTGGCTGGCCAGGGGTCCGGTCTTGTAGATTCCTCCGAAAGGACTCCGCCGGAGATCTCGCCGTATCCCACCGGCGGCGCCGGCGCGGTCCTGCACCCGGCGCCGGCCGGGCGCGGCGGCGCCGCGTCCCCGCCGGAGCCCGCCGGGCCCCGGACCCCCACGGATCCCTGCCGGCCCCCGCCAGGGACTCCTGCCACGACGAGGCGGCGAACGATGCGGCTGCGCGCACTGCTGGACACCGAAGCACTGGGCCTGCGCCTGCTCGGCGGCGCCGAGGAGCTGGACCGGACCGTCCGCGGCGTGATGACCACCGACCTGCGCGACCCCAGCCGCTACCTGACCGGCGGCGAATTGGTGCTGACCGGCCTGGCCTGGCGGCGCGGCCCGCAGGACTGCGAGCCGTTCGTACGCATCCTGGCGGGCGCGGGCGTGGCCGCGCTGGCGGCCGGCGAGGCCGACCTGGCCGGGGCCCCGGACGACCTGGTGGCCGCCTGCGCCCGGCACCGGCTGCCGCTGTTCGCGGTGGACGACGCGGTCGCCTTCGCCACCGTGACGGAGTACGTGGTCCGGCAGGTGTCCGCCGAGCGGGCCGGGGACCTGGCCGCGGTGGTCGACCGGCACCGGCGGCTGATGGCGTCGGGCCCGGCCGGCGGCGGCCCGGACGCGGTGCTCGACCTGCTGGCCGGCGACCTGGATCTGCGGGCATGGGTGTTCTCCTCCACCGGCCGGGAGATCGGCGGCGCGGGCCGCGCGCTGCCGGCGCCGGTGCGGGCGGAGCTGGCCGGGGCGCAGCAGGCCGCGGTGCGCACCGGGCGGCCCGCGCCGCACCGGGTGACCGCGCAGACCGGCCGGGTGTACTCGCTGTTCCCGGTCCGTGCGGGCGCGCAGGGCGGGGTGGGCGCGGGCGGCACGGGCGGCGGGAGCGGCACGGCCGGGGGCGGTACAGGCGGTGGCGGTGCGGCGGCGGGCGGTGCGGGCGCGGGCGGCGGCGGGACGGGCGCGGGCGCGGAGCCGGACGTGCGGGCCACGGTGCTCTCCGACTGGTTCCTCGCGGTGGAGGCGGACGCGGGCGAGTGGCCGGAGGAGCGGCTCGACCTGCTGCGCGGGGTCACCCAGCTGATCGCGGTCGAGCGGGACCGGCGCGAGGCGGCCCGCACGGTCCGGCGGCGGCTGGCCGGCGAGATCTTCGAGCTGGTGCGCGGCGGCGCGGCCCCCGCCGAGATCGGCGCGCGGCTGCGCGCGGCGGCCCCGGTGCTGCTGCCGGGCGGGACGGGCGGCGCGCAGGGCGGCGTGGGCGGCTCGGGCGGCGGCGCGCAGGGCGGCGCGGGCGTCGGGGCCGGGCGCGTCGAGCCGCGGTGGCAGGTCGTGGTGGCCAGGGTGGACTGGTCGGGCGGCGAGGTGCCGGCCGGGCCGGTGGCGCAGACGCTGCTGGAGGAGGTGCTCGCGGACCCCGCGGCGGCCGGCCCGGACGAGGCCGACCGGATCGCGGTGGCGCACGCCGACGGCGAGGCGATGGCGCTGGTGCCGCTGCTGCCGGAGCCCGTGGGCCCGGACGGCGAGCCCGGCCCGCCCCGGCCGCTGGCCGCCCAGCGGCTCCAGGGCGCGCTGCGCGTCCCGCTGTCGCGCGGCCTGGACGGCGACGGGCGGTTGACGATAGGCGTCAGCGCGGCGGTGCACTCCCCCGAGGGGCTGCGCGGCGCGCTGGAGGAGGCCCGGCACGCCCGCCGGGTGGCCGCCGCCAGGTCCGGCCGGGTGTGCGTGGCCGGCCACGAGGAGCTGGCCTCGCACGTGCTGCTGCTGCCGTTCGTGCCGGACGACGTGCGGCGGGCGTTCACCGCGCGGCTGCTGGACCCGCTGCGCGCGTACGACCGGCGGCACCGCGCGGAGCTGATCACGACGCTGGAGGCGTTCTTGGACTGCGACGGCTCCTGGACCCGGTGCGCCACCCGCCTGCACCTGCACGTCAACACGCTGCGCTACCGCATCGGCCGGATCGAGCAGCTCACCGGCCGCGACCTGGGCCGGCTGGAGGACAAGGTGGACTTCTTCCTGGCGCTGCGGATGAGCTGAGCGGACCGCGCACGCTGACCGGACCGCGCACGCTGACCCGATCGCGCACGCTGACCGGACCGCGCGAGCCGTACGCCGGCCGAGCGCGCGCGTCGCGGGCCCACCGGGGTCAGGCGTCCGCCGGAGTCAGGCGTCCGCCGGAGTCAGGCGTCCGCGGGGAGCAGCAGGCGGGCGGCCTCGCGGATCGGCGCGAGGTCCACGTCGGCGGCGATCGCGGACTCCTCGGGGCGGTCGGACAGCGGCTGGTCGACGCCGAGCAGCGCGCGGAACAGCCGCGGGTGCACCGTGCGGCCGAGCAGCGCCAGCGCGGTCCCGGCCGCCTGCTCGGGGGTGAGCCGGCAGCGTTCGGCCAGGAACGCCGCGAGCCGCTCAGCGGTGGCCTCGAAGACGGCGTCGTACAGCTCCGCCGCGGCCTCGGGCAGCCGCTCGGCCTCGGCGATGCCCAGCCGTACCGTGCGCACCGACTGCTCCCACAGCTGGAGCTGGAGGAAGCGCCCGCAGAAGAGGACCGCGGCCTCGGCGGTGTCCCGCGCGTAGTCCCCCGGGGTGCCGAGCCGGCCGAGGTACAGCTCGCGGACCAGGTCGACCACGGCGACGAACAGCTTGTCCTTGCTCTCGAAGTGCGCGTAGAGGGAGCGCTTGGACGTCTCCGCGCGCGCGGCCACCACGTCCATGGACGCGCGCTCGAAGCCGGTCTGCAGGAAGACGTCCTTCGCCGTCCACAGGATGTGCCGCCGCAGCTCCTCACCGCGCCTCGCCATGCGTACTCCTCGCCTCCACGCGTCGCCGCGCCGATCCGTGCCGGGCCCTGCCGGGCCGGGTCCGGTCCCGCCGGGCCGCCCGGCCGTGCGCCGGACCCCAGTCTCCCCTGTCGCGGCGCCCGCCCGGAGCCGCGCCCCCGCCCGCATCGCCTCGGCGCACCTCGCTCGCCCCCGCCTCGCCCTGGCTCCCCTCGCCCCGGCTCCCCTCCCCCCGAAGTAAACGGTACGGTAGAGTTTACTTCTGGGACCGGGCCGCCGCGCCCGTCCCGACCGTTACGTCACGCACCCCGTGGAGATCTCCATGATCGTCGTCACCGCACCCACCAGTTCCATCGGACGCCAGCTCCTGGACCACCTGCTCGGCGAGCCGGGCGGGACGCCGGGCGAAGCCGTCCGGGTGATCGCCCGCGACCCCTCGCGGCTGCCGGAGCGGGTTCGTGAGCAGGCCGAGGTGGTCCAGGGCTCGCACTCCGAGGCCGCCGTCGTCGACAAGGCGTTCGCGGGCGCGCGGGCCGTCTTCTGGCTGGTGCCGGCGGACCCGACCGCGCCCAGCGTGGACGAGGCGTACTCCGGTTTCGCCCGGGCCGGGCTGCGCGCGTTCGCCGAGCAGGGCGTCGAGCGGGTGGTCGGCATCTCCTCCGTCGGCCGCGGGCTGACCGTGCCGGCCGGCAACATCACCGCGACGCTCGCCATGGACGACGCGATCGCCCGCACCGGCGTCGCCTACCGGGCGCTGACCATGCCGACCTTCATGGACAACCTGCTGCGCCAGACCGCGGCGATCAGGGACCGCGGCGTGATCTCCGTGCCGATGGCCGGCGACCGCAAGGTGCCCACCGTCGCGACCCGCGACATCGCCGCCGTCGCCGCGCGGCTGCTGCTCGACGACACCTGGACGGGCGTGGCGGAGGTCCCGGTGCTCGGCCCGGAGGATCTGTCCTTCGAGGACATGGCGCGGATCGCCGGCGAGGTGCTGGGCCTGCCGGTGCGCTTCGAGCGCACCCCCGACGAGGCGTTCCGCGCGCGGCTGCTCGGCTTCGGCGCGTCCGAGGCGATGGCGGACGCCGCGCTGGAGATGTTCCGCGCGGCGGAGCTGGGCCCGGACACGCCGCGCACGCCCGGCGCGACGATGCCGACCACGTTCCGGCAGTGGTGCGAGGAGGTGCTCGCGCCGGCCGTGCGCGGCTGACCCGACGCGGGCCGGGTTGGACCCGGCGCGCGCCCGGCGCAAACCGGCGCGACCCGACGCGGACCGGCGGCGGACCCGGCGTCGGCGACGGACCCGCCGGCGCCCGGTCCGCGTCTCGCACCCCGCGGACCGGGTGCCGGCGGTTGAACGCGACCGGGCCGGTGGGCGGCGGCGCGGTGACATGTGTGCCGCGCCTTGTCCGCTCGTGAAAGTGATCCCGTTCACAAGAAGTGATCTCCGACCCCTTGGCGCGGGGCCCCCGCACGTGCTGGACTGCCGCCACTGTTCATCACGCGGGCTCGACGACGTGCTTGGGGGAGAACTGTGACGGAAACGGCCTTGTCCGATTCCTCGGACTCATCGCGTTCCGCGGACGCGGCGGGACCGGCGGGCTCAGGGGGGTCCGCGGGTGGCGCGGCCGTGGTGCCGGACGTCTGGCGGCTGCGGGCCCGCGGCTGCTGGGCGGAGGCGGCGGCGCTGCTCGCGCCCTTCTGCGCGGAGCACCCGGGGGCCGCGCTGACGCGGGCGGAACTGCTCATCGAGGGGTGCTTCTACCAGCTGACCGGGTGGGCCGAGGCGGAGGACGCGCTGCGCACCGCGGAGGCGCTCGCCCACACCGACGAGGAGCGCGGCGCCGCGGCTTCGGAGCGGGGGTATCTGGCGTACGGGGCGACGGTCTTCTCGGTGCGGGACCGCGCGGACGAGGCGAGCAGCGCGTACGGACGCGCGGCGGCGCTGCTGTCGCCGGCCTCGCCGGGGCGACCGCTGCTGGACTTCCGGCGGGGGCTGGTGGCGGAGAACATCGCGGCGAACCCGGCGGCGGCGAAGGCGGCGTACCGCCGGGCGCACGCGGGGGCCGTGGCGCACGGCGACACCTTCCTCACGTCCTTCACGTGGCGGCACCTCGCCGGGCTCGCGGCGGCCGAGGGGGATCTCGCGGAGGCGCGGCACGGGTTCGCGGAGTCGCTCGCGATTCGCGTGTCGCTCGGCCATGTGGTCGGTACGCCGGCCGCGCTCGTCGCTCTCGCGGAGGTCTCCCCCGACGACGAGGCGGCTTCCCTCCGCGCCGAGGCCGCCCGCCTCAAGACCCTCCTGGGCGGCCTCCCCACCTGGCTCCCGGCCTAGCGCCAGGCCGGCCCGACGCCCAACCCGCACCCCGGGGGCGCGGGGAACTGCGCGAGCAACCGTCCACCGGCGGGTGGCCGTCCACAACAGCAATTGCCCCTTCGGGACGGAGGCGACCCTCCGCACCGCTGGGGGTACCTCCCAGGCGAAGCTCTGGGGGAGGCCGGCCGCGCAGTTCCCCGCGCCCCTGGGGGCGCGATGCTCAGCGCCGGGGCGGTCAGCCCCAGGGGGCGGCGACGTGAGTGCGGGCCAGGCGCTCGACCAGGGCGACGTCGCCCGCCGCGAGAGCGTCGAGCAGGGCGCCGTGCTGCGCCGCGTCAGCGGTGAGCGCGGCCGGGCGGGGCGCCGCCGCGGAGCCGAGCGCCGGCCACTGCGCCCGCCGGTGCAGATCCACCGCGACCGCGACCAGCTGCGCGTTCCCGCAGAGCCCGAGCAGCGCCTGGTGGAACGCCCGGTCCGCCTCCGCGTACCCCGCCCGATCCCCCCGCGCCGCCGCGACGACCCCCGCCTCCGCCAACGGCCGCAGCCGCGCCCACCGCGCCGGCGGCACCGTCCGCGCGAGCGACACCACCACCGGCACCTCCAGCAGCGCCCGCACCTCCGCGAGGTCCGCCAGATCCCGCGGAGTCCGCACCGCCACCCGGAACCCGCGGTTCGGCAGCACCTCGACCGCCCCCTCGCGCTCCAGCGTCTGCATCGCCTCGCGCACCGGCGTCGCCGACACGCCGTACCGCAGCGCCAGCACCGGCGCCGAGTGCACCGACCCGGGCGCCAGCTCCCCCGCGGTGATCTCCGCGCGCAGCGCCGCGAGCACCTGGTCGCGTACGGACCGCCGTACCGGCCCGGTCCGCTCGGCCTGCTCCACCGGCGCCGCCTCCTGCCCTGCTCTGCCCTGCCCTGCCGTGCGTGCCCTGTCGCCCGGACGACCCTCACCCGGGTGGCGTACCGAGCCAGGGTAAACCCGGCGATGATCGTTAAGGTAAGCCTCACCATGCCTGCGACCAGCGACGCCTACGCCCGCCTGTCCGCGGTCTTCCCCGGTCTGCGGATCACCCACGCCGCTCCCCCGGCCAGCGCCGGCTGGCTGCCCGCGGCCGAGCTGGCCCGCGGCGGCCCGGCGACGGCCCGCTTCGTGGCCGGCGACGTCCGCCGCGTCGGCGGCGCGCACGGCGTCCCGCCGCGTCCCGACGCCGCCGCCGCGCTCGCCCTGCACCGCTATCTGTGGCCGGCCTGCCTGCTGTTCACGGTGCCGTGGTTCCTGCACCGCCGAGTGCCCCGACTTCCCGTCGCCGACGTGGCGTTCCATCCGATCGACGGCCATTTCTCGGTACGGGTACGGGAGTTCGCCTGCCTGCCGGGCGACGACGCCGAACTCCTGCCCGGCGCCCGCACGGTGGCCGGTCCCGCCGCCCTGCGCGAGGAACTGCGCACCGCGCTGGCTGAGCATGTGGACCCCGTGCTGGCCGCCTTCGCACCGCTGGTGCGCCGCCACCCGCACGCCCTGCGCCGCCAGGCGACCGACGAGATCGCCGAGGGCCTGTGGTACATCGCCCGACTGCTCGGCGAGGAGCGGCGCGCGGTGGCCGAGCTGACCGAACTCCTGCCGGAGGGAGCCCGGTTCCGCCGCGCGGACCGGACGCCCGCCCCGGCGGCGCCCGGCACGGCGGCGCCCGGCTCGGCGGCCGCGCCCACCGGCCCGTGCGACTCCGCCTCCGCGTCCGGCGCGACGGCCGGCTCCGCGGCCGAGGCGGGGTCCGCACCGGCCTCCGGGTCCGCGCCGGTCCGCGACCGACTCACCTGCTGCCTCTTCTACACCGTCAGCCCCGGTGACACCTGCGCCGGCTGCCCCCGCACCCGCCGCGGCCCGGCGATCCGCCGACCCGCGCGTACAAGATGATCGTCCGCGCTACGATTTCGCTCAACTCATCTTGTCTGGCACGGGAGTTCGACTACGCGATCCGTACGCGTGCTCTTGTGCCGTAACGTCTGCACACAGCCGCGCTCTTCGCCATGATGTCGGTCGTACGCCGTCCCGCGGCCCGAGCGCGACGGAAGCGACCCGAGGAATCCGCACATGAGACTGAACGACATAACGCTGGACTGGGTGATCTCGGGCGCCATCGGCCTGATCGTCCTCGTCGCCTGCGTCGTCGTGTTCCGCAACCGCCGCGCGTCCGGCGAGAGCGCTGCCACGGACTCCTGGGAGCGCAGCGAGGAACGCCGCCGCCGCAAGGAGGCGATCTACGGCAGCGCGTCGTACGTGCTGCTGTTCTGCTGCGCCGCCGTCGCCGCCGCGCTCTCCTTCCACGGGCTGGTCGGCTTCGGCCGGGAGAACCTCAACCTGTCCGGCGGCTGGGAGTACCTGGTCCCGTTCGGCCTCGACGGCGCGGCGATGTTCTGCTCGGTGCTCGCGGTCCGCGAGGCCAGCCACGGCGACGCGGCCCTCGGCTCGCGCATGCTGGTGTGGCTGTTCGCCGGCGCCGCCGCCTGGTTCAACTGGGTGCACGCGCCGCGCGGCGTCGACCACGCGGGCGCGCCGCAGTTCTTCGCCGGCATGTCGCTGTCGGCCGCGGTGCTCTTCGACCGCGCGCTGAAGCAGACCCGCCGGGCGGCGCTGCGCGAACAGGGCCTGGTGCCGCGGCCGTTGCCGCAGATCCGGATGGTCCGCTGGCTGCGGGCGCCGCGCGAGACCTACGCGGCGTGGTCCCTGATGCTGCTGGAGGGCGTGCGCTCGCTGGACGAGGCGGTCGAGGAGGTCCGCGAGGACAAGCGGCAGCGCGAGCAGAACAACGCGCGGCGCCGTGACCACGACCGGATGGAGCGGGCCCGGATCAAGGCGCTCACCCGGCAGCACCGGACCTGGCCGCGGGGTCCGCGCGGCGGGCGTCAGGTGGAGTTGCCGGCCGGGGGCGCGGCGTCGGGACAGGCGTCGACGGAGCCTGCCATAGGGGCCGGCGCGGCGGGCGCCCCCGCGGGCGCGCCGGGGGAGCTTCCGGCCGGGGAGCTGCCCGTGCGGGCGCTTCCGGCGTTGCAGCCGGTGCGGGACGAGGCGGGTTCGCCCTCCGGCGCGCAGGCGGGCGGCGCGGAGGCGCCGGTGGCGCGGACGGTGGACCTCACGGCCGAGGACGACACGATGACGCTGCCGCGGCTGGACTCGCTGGAGCGCAAACTCGCCGAGATGGAGCGGCAGTTCGGCTGAGCGTCCGTTCGTTCTCGGGCTGGGGCGGTCCCGGGTCCGGTGTCCCTCCGCTGTCGCGGTCGGGGCCGGCCCGGGACCGCCTTTTTCCGTGCGTGACGGCCGATGGTCCGTCTGCTCGTGCCGCCAGGGCGGTTACGCCGGTCTCGCCCGCAGTTCGAACCAGACCACCTTGCCGGTGCCGCGGGGGTGGGCGCCCCAGGCGTCGGCGAGGGCCTGGACGAGGAGCAGGCCGCGGCCGGAGGTGCCGTGGTCGCCCGCCTCGGCCGCCGCTGCCGCGCGGTGGGGCGTGTCGGGGCTGGGGCGGCGGGCCAGCGAGTCGTGGACCTCGACGCGCAGGCGGGCCGCCACCGGTCTCCCGGGCGGCGCGTCGGGCGCGCCCGGTTCCTCGGTGAGGGTCGCGGTCAGGACGGCGCCGCCCGCCGTGTGCTGCAGCGCGTTCGTGACCAGTTCGGTCGTGAGCAGTTCGGCGGTGTCGGTCAGTGTCGGGACTCCCCACCGCCGTAGCGACTCCCGCAGCAGTCTTCGCGTCTCGGCGACAGCGGGCAGGTCGGATTGAGCGACCGTGTGCCGTAACCGGAACCCCGTGATGTCCGTGTGCTTCCCCCGATCGCGCGTCCTGCTTCCCCTTTGGTCTCTGCCGATAGGCATGCCCACGCCGGTTGCGTCCAGTCATGCTCTGACGAGTTCTTGAGGGTCGGGGGTATTCGTCCGACGTATCGCGGGCTCAGGCGTCTCGCGGGCTCAGGCGTCCCAGACCGTCACGACGGTGCGGTCGTCGGCGTAACCCTTCACCCGGGTCTGCGCGTCGGCGAGGTACGCGGCCAGGCCCGGGACCCGGCCGCCGCCCCAGCGCGCGGCCAGATGTGCGCCCAACTCCGGTTCGCCGCGCAGCGGTTCGGCCAGGCCCGCGCTGGACATCACCAGCGCGTCGCCCGGCTGGGCCACGGTGGCCCGGAACCGGAACGGCGCGGAGGCCGCGTCCGGCGCCAGGTCCAGGTCCTGCCAGGCACCGTCCCTGATGCGGAACAGGCCGCCCTCCCCCACCCCGAAAAACAGCCGGACCCGGCTCTCGGGGTCGGCGGGCAGCAGCAGGCAGCGCAGCGAGGCGGTGTACGTGCCCTCGTCCAGGCCCAGGTCCTCGCCGCGGGCCCGCAGCCTGCCGTAGCAGCGGTCGGTCAGCCGGTGCAGCCCGGACTTCAGCGAACCGCGCCGGGCGGCCCGCAGGTCGTCCGCGAGCCGGGCCCTGCTGCGGCCGACCGCCCCGGCGATCCAGCGGACCGCGTCCTGGGCGGCCCGGTGCGCGTCGTCCGCGGCGCGCGCGCCGCTCGCCACCGCGATCAGCAGCAGCGCGTCGTCCCCGTCGCCGAAGCGGGCGGTCAGCAGGGCGTCGCGGCGGGGCTGGCCGCGATAGCGCGCGGAGTCGCCACGGATCGACGCCGTGCGCAGCGTCCACGTGCCGTAGCTCGCGCCGTCCAGCACCGTGTCCGCCAACAGCCCGTCCAGCGCGTCCGGTTGGGCCTCCGGCCACGCGGTCGGCTCCGGGCCGTACGTCGGCGGCCCGCCGCCCACCACCTCCGGCTCCCGTACGTCCTCGGCTCGCGCGCCCTGCGCCGGGACCCAGCCCGGCGGCAACTCCGGGGCCCACCGCACCTCTCCGACCCCGAACGCGGTCTCCCCCGCGGAACTCCCCTCGCGGGGCGCGGCGGTGGAGGTGGCAGCGGGGGTGGCGGGGTCGGTGACGTCGGTGTCGGCGCGGGCATCCGCGGCCACCGGCTGGTCGTCGTCCGCGGCCGGCGGGGTGCGGGCGCCGGAGCTTCGGGCGCCGGAGGTTCGGGCGCCGGCGGTGTCGCGGACACGGGGTGGCGTTGTGGGGTCGACGCGCCGAACTGCCGTTCTTGGTACGGCCGTTGCTGCGCGCCGACTTCCGCCGCCGGACTCGGCGTGGGCTCGGGCGCCCGGGCGGCCTCGTCCTCGACCTCGCTGGCGGCGGTCTCCAACGCGTCGTCCCTGAAGGAGGGTTGCGGCCGTCCCGGCGTCGGCTCGGGCGGCGCTTCGTCCCCGCCGCCGGCCACGTCGTCGTCGCGCCGCGGGGCCGTGGGACGCTCGGCGCCGGGGGCTCGGGGCGCCTGCTCGGGCTCCGGCGGCGTAGCCGGGGCCGGGGCCGCGGTCGGGGCCGGAGTGGGGCTGCTCCAACTCTCCGCCGGCGCGGGGGCGGTGGGCGTGGCCGCACGCGGGGTCACCCAGGAGTCCCAGCTACGGGGCGGGGGCGGCGGCGTGGCCGGGGGCGGAGTGTCCTCGGGCTCCTCGTGCACCGCGCCGCCGAAGGTCGGAGCGGCGGTCCACGGGTCCTCCCAGGACTCCTCGGCGACGTCCGGGGACTCGGCCACCGGCTCGGCTTCCGGGCGGGGTTCCTCGGCCCGGCGGCCGAACGTCGGCGGCGCGTTCCACGGGTCCCACGGCTGAGCGCTGCCGGCGTCCCCGGTGGCGTCGTCCGAAGGGGGCGTCGGCGCAGCCTCCGACGAGGCCAGCTCCCGGTCCGGCGAGCGCGACGCCGCCCCCACCTCCGCCTCTGCCTCCGCCGACGACGGGCGCGCGTCGTGGCGTGCCGTCGAGCCGGGAGCGGGTTTTGGCTCGGCGGGGCGGGCATCCTCGGGCGTCGCGGACCGGTCGACAGGGCCCGGGTCGGGCGTAGCCGCAGGGGCGGCAGGGCCCAGCGCGGGCGCCGACAGCGGCCGGGACGCGGCGGGACGGGCGTCCTCACGCGACGCGGGCGCGGAGGCGCTTGAGCCCGAACCCGGGGCCGGAGCAGACGGCGACCGGGACTCGGTGGGACGGGCGTCCTCAAGGGGCGCGGGCGCGGAGGCGCTTGAGTCCGAGTCCGGGACCGCAGCAGACGACGACCGAGACGCGGCGGGACGGGCGTCCTCAAGGGGCGCGGGAGCAGGGCCCGGGGCGGGCGGAGACGGCGGCACCGCCGGGGCGGCGCGGCCGAAGGTGGGGGGCGCGGTCCAGGGGTCCCAGAACGCGGAGTCCCGATCGCGGGGGTCGGACGTCGGCGGGGACGCCGGCCCGGCGCCGGGTCGCGGGGTCGCCCAGCGGTCCCAACCGGTGGCCTCGGCGGGCTCGTTCGCGGGCACGTCCGAGGGCTGGGCCAACGGCTCGTCCGCGGGCGGCAGCGCCTCGGCCCGCGTCCCGGTGTCCGCCGCGGAGCGGCCCCCGCTCGCGTCGCCGACGGCCGGCGGCGGCCCGGTCTCGGGCGGTGCCGGGAGGTCCGGGGGTGCGGGGAGGCGGGGGGCGTCCGGCAGCCGTGGGGCGCCGAGGCGCGGCGCGCTCGGGAGGTGGGGGAAGTCGGGCAGGTCCGGGGCCTCCGGGACGTGCGGCGTCTCCAGACTCGGCGTGTCCGGCAGGTGCGGAAAGTCGGACAGGTCCGGGGTCTCCGGGAGGTCGGGCGGCTCCGGAAGGCCCGGCGCGTCGGCGACGCTCGGCGTGTCGAGGCGGGGACCCTCCGGGACCCTCGGGATGTCGGACAGGTCCGGCGGCGCCGGCACCTCGGGCGCCTCGGGAACGCTCGGGGCGTCGCCGAGGCCGGGCGTGTCCGGCAGCTCCGGCGCGTCCGGGAGGTTCGCCGCGGGGTCGGGGGTCCACGGGTCGGGGCGGCGCGGCGGCGGCGGGACGGCGCGGGTCGGGCGCGGCCAGGAGGGCGGGGCGGGCGGCGGCGTCGGGCGGCGCAGCCGCATCGTGCCCTCGCGCGGGGCGGGCGGCGGCGACATGGCGTTGACGGCGGAGTCGAAGTGGGCGTCGAGCGGGTCGCGCTCCCGGCCGAGGTCCGGCCGAGGTCCCCGCAGCGCTCCCTGCGGGCGGCCCGCGGACGGTCCGGTCGACTCCCCGGCCGCCGGGCCGGGGTTCGCACGGGCCCCGGACTCCGTTGCGTCGCCCGCGCCGCCCCCGGCGCCGGTGTCAGGTCCGGGAACGTCCGGCGCGGCGTCGGACGGGGTGCGCGGCGCGGTCCCCCGCGTGGCGTCCTCGTCGTACAACTGCCGCCACCAGTCGTCCTCTTGGCTTCCCGGTGCGTCGCCCCGCTGACTCATGCCCTTATTGTCCACCGCGTGGACGGCGGGGAAACGCGAAACGCCGGGGCGGGCCCCGCCCCCACAGCCGGGGCCGCCCCGGCCACGGCCGCACCCGCGGCTTCCCCGGGCTGATCACGTGTACGGCGAACGATCACACTGGCACGCCCGCGCGGACCCGCGAGAGCAGCCCCCGCGGCGGAAACCCGCCGTGGCTCATTCCCGCCACCGGCTACGCATACCCGCCTTCCGACCCACACGTCCCGGCCTGGCCCCGCCTGCGCAGGGCTTGCGCGCAGCCCTCGCGGCGGTTCTCTCGGCCGACCCTCCCCCGCCGGAGCCCCACAGGTGCGCCGCACCCGCCCGCGTCCGCCCCGCCCGCGGCCCCGCCCCCGTCCGTCCCCGTCTGCACCCGCCCGCGGCCCCGCCCGCACTCGCCCGCGTCCGCCCCCGCCCGCACCCGCCCGCGGCCCCGCCCCCGTCCGCCCCCGCCCGCGCACGCCGACGACTCCCCGCGCCGCGCCCGCTCGCGCACGCGATCGCTCCCCTCCTACGGGTCCCGTCCGCGCCCCCGCGTACGGTCCACGTACCGCCCCCGCGGAGGAGGTCGCCGCCGGGGCGTACGGGACGTATCCGACACCACCCCCGGAGGGAAACGCCGTGCTGGCCGCCATCGGACTCGACGACGTGCAGGAATCCGCGTACCGCGCCCTGGTGGGGCTGGGAGCGGCCGAGGTCGCGGACCTGGCGCACCGGCTGGGGCTGGCGGAGGACGAGACCGGGCGGGTGCTGCGGCGGCTGGAGGACCACGGGCTGGTGGCGCGTTCTTCGGCCCGGCCGGGGCGGTGGGTCGCGGCGCCGCCCGCCGTGGCACTCGCGGCGCTGCTGACGCGGCAGCGGCACGAGCTGGAGCAGGCGGAGCTGGCGGCCGCGGTGCTCGCCGCGGAGTTCCGGGCGGAGGCGACCGAGC
Organism: Actinacidiphila sp. DG2A-62; assembly: GCF_035825295.1. Classification (NCBI taxonomy): domain Bacteria; kingdom Bacillati; phylum Actinomycetota; class Actinomycetes; order Kitasatosporales; family Streptomycetaceae; genus Actinacidiphila; species Actinacidiphila sp. DG2A-62. Next base: position 7,091,708 of record NZ_JAYMGI010000002.1, on the reverse strand, counting down.
CGGCGGTGCACGACCTGGTGGAGGTCGTGACCGGCGCGAACGCGGTGGCGCAGCGCTTTCTGCAGTTGCAGTTCGGCGCCGAGTCCGAGGTGTGCGCCCTGGTCACCGACCGGCCGGTGGCGATCACCGGCGCCGACAACGCCGCGGAGGAGGACGCGACGCGACGCGGCGTCGCCTACCGCGTGGTGGTGGAGAGGGACGTGCTCAGCGGCCCGGGGGGCCTGGCCGAACTGGCCGCCGCGCTCGGCCGCGAGGAACGGGTGCGGGTGGTGGAGCGGGTCCCGACGAAGCTGGTCGTCGCCGACGCCGCGCTCGCCATGGTGCCGCTGACCGCCCGCGACCGCGCGGAACCCGCCGCGCTGGTGGTGCACGCCAGCGGGCTGCTGGAGTCGTTGATGGGGCTGTTCGAGGCGGTCTGGCGGCAGGCCGTGCCGCTGCGGCTGGACGGCGCGGGCGCGGTCGTCGAGTCGCCGCTGGACCAGCCGGACGCCACCGACCTGCAGATCCTGTCGCTGCTGCTGGCCGGCCTCACCGACGCGGCGGCGGCCAAGCAGCTCGACCTCGGGCTGCGCACGGTGCAGCGGCGCGTCCGCAGGCTGATGGAGATCGCCCAGGTCACCACGCGCCTCCAGCTGGGCTGGCAGTCCTACGAGCGGGGCTGGGTGGTACGGCCCTGAGCCCGGCGCCGAAGCGCGCCCTGAGCCCTCCCCGGCGCACACCCTCCCCGGCGCACACCGTTCCCACCCAGCGCACAAAACGCGCGTACGGCGCGTACCGGCGCGCGGACAGCGCGAAGGGGGCGGTCGGGGCGCGCGGCTCGGCGGAATCGGGCAGGGTGGGCCTCATGGGGACCGCACAGGAGGCGCTGATCGCCGCGGTGCTGCTGCTCGGCCTGTTCGGCGTCGCGGCTCCGGGCGTGCCCGGGACGCTGCTGTGCTGGGCCGCCCTGCTGTGGTGGGCGACGTCCCGGCACACCGGGCTGACCTGGGCGGTTCTGGCTGCGGCGACCGGCGTGCTGGCGGTCGGGCAGGTCGTGGTGTGGCTGCTGCCCGCGCGCCGTATCCGCGAGTCCGGCGTGGACTGGCGCGCGGTGCTGACCGCGACGGGCGTGGCGGTCGTCGGGTTCTTCGTGGTGCCGGTGCTGGGCGCGGTCCTGGGCTTCGTCGGCGCCTTCTACGGACGCGACCGGGTGCGGCACGGCGGCGGCCACCGCGCGGCCTGGGCGGCGACCCGCCGCACGATGCGGGCGGTCGGCGGGTCCGTGCTGGTCGAGCTGATGGCGTGCCTGCTGGTCACGGGTGCGTGGCTGGGCGCGGTGATCGCGGGCTGAGGCGTCCGGGGGACCGGCCCCGAAGCCCACGACTTCCGGCCGCGTCTCCGAGAGAGCGCTCTCACAGCCGCCGCCGAAACGGTTACGCTGTGCACAGCCGCAATTCGTCGCCGAGTTTTTGTTATCCGTACGCGAAGGAGCCCTCCGTTGTCCGACCAGAGCTTCGCGTCCCGACCCACACTGGAGGCCGTCGCCGCGCGCGCGGGGGTCTCGCGGGCGACCGCGTCGCGGGTGGTCAACGGCAGCGAGGGCGTGCGCGCGCCGCTGGCGGAACGGGTCAGGCAGGCCGTCGACGAACTCGGCTACGTGCCGAACCAGGCCGCCCGCACGCTGGTCACCCGCCGCAACGACGCGATCGCGGTGGTCGTCGCCGAGCCCGAGACGCGCTTCTTCGCCGACCCGTTCTTCGCCCAGCAGGTCCGCGGCATCAGCCGGGAACTGACCGCGCGCGACAACCAGTTGGTGCTGCTGTTGACCGAGGGCACGGCCGACTACGCCCGGGTCGGCCGCTATCTGGCCGGCGGCCACGTGGACGGCGCGCTGATCTTCTCGCTGCACGACGACGACTCGCTGCCCGCGCTGGCCCGGCGGGCGGGCGTGCCGACCGTGATAGGGGGCCTGGCCTGGTCGGACGGCGAGACGCTCTACGTGGACTGCGACAACCGCGGTGGCGCGCGGGACGCGGTCCGCCATCTGCTGGGCCTGGGCCGCCGCCGGATCGCGCACATCGCCGGGCCGCTGGACCAGACGGCGTCGGTGGACCGGCTCGACGGTTTCCGCGACGTGCTGCCGGACGCCGATCCGCGGCTGATCGCCAAGGGCGACTTCACGCCGGAGGGCGGCGCGGCGGCGATGGCCGAGCTGCTGGAGCGCTTTCCCGACCTGGACGCGGTCTTCGCCGCCTCGGACGTGATGGCCTCGGGTGCGCTGCGGGTGCTGCGGACCAGCGGGCGGCGGGTGCCGGAGGACGTCGCGGTGGTCGGCTTCGACGACATCGTGTCGGTCGCGGAGTGGACCGACCCGCCGCTGACCACCATCCGGCAGGACATCGAGGAGATGGGCCGGATGATGGCGCGGCTGCTGTTGCGCCGGGTGGCGCCGCTGCCGGACGCGGAGGCCGACGCCGCCCCGCTCGCGCCGATCGTGACGCCGACCCAGCTGGTGGTGCGGGCCTCCGCCTGAGCCGGGCGGTCCGTCCCGAATTCATGTTCGCCAGCGCTGGATTGGAAACGCCGGGCAACGGGAAGGTCACGGTCAGGCAGCGAACGTGAAGGTGCGGTGGAGGTGAAGACCGCCCGGCAGCGAGGAGGTTCGGCATGGCCTACAGCGTGATTCTCGGGGTCGTGATCGTCGCGCTCGTGATCGCATGCGTCATCGGCTCGTTCTGGAGCGCGGGCAGCCCGATCGCCGTCCGGCGCCGCCAGGGAAGGGACGGCGGCGCCGGGTGAGGCGTCCGCGGGGCTCCCGCGTCCGTCGTTCGGACCCCGCGGTCGGTTCGGATCCCCGCGGTCAGGAGGTGCGGCGGTGGCCTCCTCCGCCGCCGCGCTTGCGCTCGTACATCTCGCGGCCGGCCGCCGTGCGCTGCTTCCACTCGCGCCGCATCTCCGCGCGCAGCCGCTGGTCGGTGCGCGAGGCGAGCCAGCCGTTCTCCCGCAGGAGCTTGCGGTAGCTGTTCAGCCGGCGGTGCGGCAGCGTGCCGTCCTCCAGCGCGGCCAGCACCGCGCAGCCGGGCTCGGCCTGGTGGGAGCAGTCGTGGAAGCGGCAGTCGCGGGCGAGTTCCTCGATCTCGGCGAAGACCTGGGCGACGCCGGTCTCGGCGTCCCACAGCCCCACGCCGCGCAGTCCGGGGGTGTCGATGACCACCCCGCCGCCCGGCAGCGGAAGCATGTCGCGGGTGGTCGTGGTGTGCCGGCCCTTGCCGTCGGCGTCCCGGACGGCCTGCACCCCCTGGGTGTCACGGCCGGTCAGCGCGTTGCTGAGGGTGGACTTGCCGGCGCCGGACTGGCCGAGCAGCACCGAGGTGCCGCCGCCGAGCAGCGCCGCGAGCGTCTCGACGCCCTCGCCGGTGGCCGCGCTGGCGACGACCACCCGCACGCCGGGCGCGGCGGCCTCGGCGTCGGCCAGCAGGTGTGTGGTGTCCGGCACCAGGTCGGCCTTGGTCAGCACCACCACCGGGGCCGCGCCGGACTCCCAGGCCAGCGAGAGGAACCGCTCCAGTCGCCCGAGGTCGAGTTCGGCCGCCAGCGACACGCAGACGACGGCGTGGTCGACGTTGGCCGCGAGCACCTGGCCCTCGGACCGCTTGGAGGAGGCCGAGCGGACGAACTGGCTGCGCCGCGGCAGCAGTTCGCGGACGAACCGCGGGTCCGTCCCTTGCGGGTCGAGCGCCGCCCAGTCGCCTGTGCACACGATCCGCATCGGGTCGTGCGGCATCACCAGCGCGGTGTCCGCGCGGACGGTGCCGGCCGCGGTGAACACGTCGCAGGCGTTGCGGTCCACCCGCAGCACGCGGCCGGGCAGCAGCCCCCGCGCGGCGTGCGGCGCGAACTCCGCCTCCCACACGTCGTCCCAGCCGTAGGGGACGAGCGCGTGCGAGGAGGCGTCACGAAAAGAGAAAGACAAGGGGAAACCCTTCGACAGAGCAGTCCCCGGCGCCGCGCGCGCCACGCGCGGACATGTGGGAAGAGGTCAGCCGGAGACCACGGAGGTGAACATGACGAGCTTCTGGTCCTGGGCAGCGCCCATCGCAAAGACAGCCATCTGGTCACACCTCCCTGCTCGCTCCACGGCCGACGAGGGCCCGGCCCGCACCGGGCCGCCCTCACGAACACGGCGACCCTAGCGTCCCGCCGTCGCCGTCGCCACGGGTTTTCCGCGGGGTCCGGCGTGCGCCGGTGTGGCGCGCGCCCGTGGGCCGGTGCGGACCGCGCCCGTGCGGCCCGCCCGTGCGCCGGTACGGCCGCCCGAAAACAGCTGGGCGGCGGCCCGTGCGCGCGCGTAGGGTCCGGGGGTGCCTGTCCTGGAAGAGTTGCGCGCCGACCACGGTCCGGCGGTCCTGGCGTTCGAGGTCGCGAACCGCGGCTACTTCGCCGCCTCGGTGTCCGACCGCGGTGACGCCTTCTTCGAGCGGTTCGACGAGTTGCTCGGCGAGCGGCTGGCCGAACAGGCGGCCGGAATCTGCGCGTTCTACGTGCTGGTGGACGACGACGGCTCGGTGCTCGGCAGGTTCAACCTGATGGACATCGCGGACGGCGCCGCGTCGCTCGGCTACCGGGTCGCGCGGGACGCCACCGGGCGCGGCGTGGCGACCGCGGCGGTACGCGAGCTGGCCCGGCTGGCGGTGGCGCGGCACGGCCTGCGGACGCTGCGGGCGGCGGCGGCCGACGCGAACGCCGCGTCCCGGCGGGTGCTCGCCAAGGCGGGGTTCGTACCGGACGGCCCGGCCGATCCCGCGGACCTCGGCGGCAAGCGGGGCGGGTGGTACCGGCTCGACCTTGACCCCTCCGGCGCCCGCTGACCGAACGCCAGATAATACGTATTAACTCTTGACTCCTGTCCCACCGGACGCGACGATCCCTCACGCCGCCACCACCATCACGCCCTTCTCCCCGAGGAGGGCGTCACGTGTGAGGGGAAAGGGAGTCACATGCGCACACGCACCGTGGCAACGCTCGTCTCCGTGCTCGTCGCGACCTGTTCGGCAACGCTCAGCTCGGCGCAGGCGTCCTCGTCGGCGCCCGTCCCGGCACGCGCTTCGGCGCAGGCCCCGCCGCCGGCCACGTCGCACGCCCCGGCCGGGGACACCGCCTACCAGCCCGCGTTCTCCTCGGTGTACCAGGCCGAGAGCGCCACGGTCTTCCACGGCACCGTGGACTTCGACCACCCGGGCTTCACCGGCGCCGGCTTCGTCAACTCCACCAACGAGACCGGCGCGTACGTCGACTTCACCGTCACCGCGCCCTCCGCCGGCGCCGCCACGCTGGACCTGCGCTACGCCAACGGCACCACGGCGGACCGCCCGGGCAGCGTCACGGTCGACGCGAAGGCCGCCGCCACGCCCGGCTTCGCCCCGACCGCGGCCTGGGACCACTGGGCCGACGCGCGGATCGCCGTGACGCTGGGCGCGGGCGTCCATCACATCCGCGTGACCAGCACGAACACCGGCGGCCTGCCCAACCTCGACGCGCTGACCGTCGCCGACCTCCCGGGCACGGACTGGTCCGACGCGATGGTCGACTCGACCATGCGGCGCTACACCCCGGCGACCATCGGCGGCTGGAGCTACCCCGTCGCCCTGTATCTGATGGGCCAGTACCAGGTCGCGCAGCGCACCACCGACCCGGTGCGGCGGGCGGCGCTGATCGCGTACATCCAGGCGTGGGCGGACCGCTTCGTCGACTCCTCCGGGCACATCAGCATCGCCTTCGACACCCTGGACAGCATGATGCCCGGCCAGGTGATGATCGCGCTGTACCGGGAGACCGGGCAGGTCAAGTACCGCCTGGCCGCCCAGCAGATCCACGACCGGCTGATCCCCTCCGGCGGCTACCCGACCACCCCCGACGGCGGGTTCTGGCACGGCGACAGCGCCGACCGGGCGAACCAGCTGTGGTCCGACGGCACGTTCATGGCCGACCCGTTCATGGCGCAGTACGGCAAATACATCGGCGACAGCGCACGGTCCTTCGACATCGCGACCGAGCAACTGGTGGTGTACGCGAGCCATCTGCAGCAGCCGAACGGCCTGATGCGGCACGCCTACGACGCGTCCCGGTCGGCTTCCTGGGCCGACCCGTCGACCGGGCTCGCCCCCGAATACTGGTGCCGCGCGGTGGGTTGGTACGGCATCGCCGCCACCGAGATCCTCGACCTGATCCCCGCCGACCACCCGCGCCGGGCCCAACTCGTCTCGATCGTACGGAATCTGGTCCGGGGCATGGCCGCCTACCAGGACCCGTCCACCGGCCGGTGGTTCCAGGTCGTCGACAAGGGCGACAGCGCCGGCAACTGGACCGAGACGTCGTGCTCGGCGATGTTCACGCAGACCGTCGACACCGCGGTCAAGCGCGGCTACGTGTCCGCCGCCGCGTACGGGTCCACGGTGACCGCGGGCGTGCGCGGGGAGCTGAACCGGATCTGGCTGCACGACGACGGGCTGACGTACCTGACCGGGATCTCCGTGGGCACCAACGTCGCCGACTACTCCTACTACATCGACCGGCCGCAGGCGACGAACGACTTCCACGGGCTGGGCGCGTTCCTGTACTTCGCGGAGGAGACGCGGCCCTGACCGTCCGCGGGCCGGCCCCGCGCGGGTGGATCAGCGTTCCACCCGTGCCAGACTGGAGCCATGAGCAGCAGGCCCCAGCGCGGTGAGCGGCGCGCCGACGCGCTGTCGAAGGAGCGGATCGTCACGGCCGCCGTGGAGATCCTGGACGGCGAGGGCGAGGCCGCCCTGACCTTCCGCGCGCTCGCCGCCCGTCTGTCGACCGGCAGCGGGGCGATCTACTGGCACGTCGCCGACAAGCACGAGCTGCTCAGCACGGCGACCGACGACGTGGTCGCGCGGGCGCTGGCCTGGGTGGCCGAGGACCGGCCGCCCCGGGAGGCGGTCCGCGCGATCGCGCTCGCCCTGTACGACGCGATCGAGGCGCACCCCTGGATCGGCGCCCAGCTCTCGCGGGAGCCCTGGGAGTCCGCGACGCTCCGGATCTTCGAGGGCTTCGGCGGGCAGCTCCAGCCGCTGGGCGTTCCCGAGCGGGCGCAGTTCGACGCGGCGTCCGCGCTGCTCAACTACGTCCTCGGGCTGGCCGGGCAGCACGCGGCGGCGGCCCGGCTCGCCGCCCGCGGCTACCCCGACCGCGCGTCCTTCCTGTCCGACGTCGCCGCCCGCTGGACCGAGCGCGACCCGGCCCGCTTCCCCTTCGCGCACAAGGTCGCCCCGCACCTGCGCGAGCACGACGACCGGGCGCAGTACCTGGCCGGCATCGACCTCGTCCTCGCCGGGATCGCCGCCACCGCCCACGGCTGAGCACCCGGGCCGTCCCCTCGCGCCGGGGAGGAGCACCGGCGCCCCCGACCGCACGAGCCGCACGAGCCGTATGAGCCGCTCAAGCCGCACGAGCCGTATGACAGGTGTCATCCGCAAGAGGTGCCGCCCGGCACTGCACCGCCGCACGCCCACGCCCCTAGACTCCGGTTCATGGTCACATCACACAAAATCGGGCAGAACGACGCCTGGGAGGGCGTCGTCACCGACAAGTCCCGGGGCCTGCTCGACGGCTCGAACCTGTACCACGTCGCCGAGATCCGCCTCGCCGACGGTGCCACGACGAGGTTCCGGATCGGCCGCCGGCTGTGGAAGTCGCTCGCGGTGGGCGACCGCGTCGTGAAGCGCCCGGGAGAGGACCCCGTCCGCGGGTAGCCGCCCGTCGGGCGCCGCGGGACCGCTCCCCCGACCGTCAAGGAACCGTCAACTCCCGCGGAGGCCGGGCCTCAAGACCGCCGCGCAGGATCGCCGGTGTCACTTCCACCGCGACCCACGAGGGACGGTTCATGGCCACGCTCCTGTACCGGCTGGGCGCCTTCGGCGCCAGGCGCCGGCGCACCATGGTGATCGGATGGGCGGTCGCCCTCGCGGCCGTCGTCGGCCTGGGACTGCTGTTCTCCGGCTCCTTCCAGAACAGCAGCTCGATCCCCGGCTCCCCGGCGCAGACCGCGCTGACCCGGATGGACCGGCACTGGCCGGACCCGGACCGGGAGTCGGCGCAGGTCGTCTTCCAGGCGCCGCCCGGCCACCGGCTGAGCGAGCCCGCCTACGACGGGCCGCTGCACACCAGCCTGGCCGCCGCGGCGAAGGTCCCCGGCGTGGTGTCCGTCGGCGACCCCGCCGCGGACGGCGCGGTCTCCCCGGACGGGCGCACCGCGGTCGCCCAGGTGGACTTCAGCACGCCCAAGGACGGCGACGTGCCCGCCGCGACGCTCGACGGGCTGAAGGCCACCGGCGCGCCCGCGCGGCACGCCGGGCTCACCGCGCTCTACGGCGGGGACGCGTACGGACCCTCCACCGCACCCGTCGGACCGACCGAACTGATCGGCGTGCTGGTCGCCCTGGCGATCCTCTTCATCACCTTCGGGTCGATGACCGCGGCCGGGATGCCGCTGCTGACCGCCGTCCTCGGCGTGGTCGGCAGCATGACGGCGCTGATGGGACTGGCCTCGGTGGTCGGGATCTCCGACAACGCGCCGACGCTGGCGATCATGCTCGGCCTCGCGGTCGGCATCGACTACGCGCTGTTCATCGTCTCCCGGCACCGGGCGCAGCTGGCCACGGGCATGCCGGTCGCGGAGTCGGTGGCCCGCGCCACCGCGACCGCGGGCAGCGCGGTGGTCTTCGCGGGCGCGACCGTGCTGATCGCGCTGGCCGGGCTGTCGGTGGCCGGCGTGCCGATGCTCACCTCGATGGGGCTGGCCTCGGCGGGCGCGGTCGCGATGGCGGTGGTCACCGCGCTCACGCTGCTGCCCGCGCTGATGGCTCTGCTCGGCCGCCGGCTGGTCCCCCGGCCCGGCTCGCGGGCCGCCCGGGCCGGCCACCGGGACCGGACGACCCTGGGCACCCGCTGGGTCGGCGGCGTGCTGCGCCACCCGCTGCGCAATCTGGTCGTCGTCACCGCCGGGCTGTTGCTGGTGGCCGCGCCCGCGCTGCAGTTGAAGACCGCCCTGAACGACGACGGCTCCAACGGGAGGTCCACCGCCACCCGCCAGGCGTACGACGCCGTCTCCCGGGCCTTCGGGCCCGGCGCCAACGGCCCGCTGATCGTGCTGGTCGAGGGCGCCGACGCCGCGTCCACCGCCCGCACCGCCGCCGCCGTGGAGCAGCGGATCGCGCACCTGCCCGGCATCGCCGACGTCAGCCCGGTCGACACCGCGAAGGACGGCGTCGCCGCCCGTATCCAGGTCGTCCCAACCACGGGGCCGCGCACACAGGCCACCGGCGACCTGGTGTCCCGGCTGGGCGCGGCCACCGCGCCGGTGGCCCGGCAGGACGGCGGCCGGGTCGCGGTGACCGGGCAGACCGCGGTGAGCATCGACGTGGCCGCCAAGCTCAACGGCGCGCTGCTGCCGTTCGCCGTGGTGGTCGTGGGCCTGTCGCTGCTGCTGCTGATGGTCGCCTTCCGGTCGCTGGCGATCCCGGTCAAGGCCACCGCCGGGTTCCTGCTGTCGGTCGGCGCGGCGTTCGGCGCGACCGTCGCGGTCTTCCAGTGGGGCTGGCTGTCGGGCCCGCTGGGCGTGCCGAGCACCGGACCGGTCGCGAGCTTCGCGCCCATCATCGTCATGGCGGTGCTCTTCGGGCTCGCCATGGACTACGAGGTGTTCCTGGTCTCGGCGATGCGCGAGGAGTACGGCCGGCACCGGGACACCCGCCGGGCGATCCTGGGCGGGGCGCGCAACGCCTCCCGGGTGGTGACCTCGGCGGCGCTGATCATGATCGCGGTGTTCGTCAGCTTCCTGTTCGGCAAGGACCCGGACATCATGCCGATCGCCTTCGCGCTGGCCTTCGGCGTCCTGGTCGACGCGTTCGTGGTGCGGATGACGCTGGTGCCCGCGGTGCTGGCGCTGCTCGGCGACCGCGCCTGGTGGCTCCGCGCCGGCTGGCCCGCGTCCTGCCCCGGCTGGACGTCGAGGGCGACGGCTTCGAGGCGGGGCACGGGCCCGGCGCGGGGACCGCGGTGGCCGGCGGCGGCCAGGAGCGGGAGTCCGTGGCACGATGATCCACCCTGCCGATACCGGGGCGCGGACCCCGCCGGCCCGGCCCGAGGAGCGCACATGAACGTCGACGACCTCCCGTCCGCCGGCGGCCCCGGCCGGGGCCCCGGCCCGCACGCCGCCCGGGGTGCCGCGGCCGGCGCCGGGACCGGCCCCGGCCAGGACCGTGTGCTGGTCGTCGACGACGACCCCGGTATCCGGCAGCTGCTGGTCTCCGCGCTCGGCTTCGCGGGGTTCGCCGTCGACGCGGTCGGCGATCTGACCGGGGCGCTGGCCCTGGTCGACCGCCGGCCGCCCGACGTGATCGTGCTGGACGTGATGCTCCCCGGCCCGGACGGCTTCGAGATCCTCCAGCTCCTGCGGGACCGCGGCGTCACCGTCCCTGTGCTCTTCCTGACCGCGCGCGACGCGGTCGAGGACCGGGTCCGCGGGCTGCGGCTGGGCGGCGACGACTACGTCACCAAGCCGTTCAGCGTGGTCGAGGTCGGCGCCCGGCTCCAGGCGCTGCTGCGCCGCGCCAAGGGCGGCCCGGCCGTCGAGCCCGACCCGGTGCTGCGCTGCGCCGACCTGGAGATCGACGACCCGCGGCACGAGGTGCGGCGCGGCGGCGAGCCGGTGGACCTGTCCCCCACCGAGTACCGGCTGCTGCACTACCTGATGTCCCACCAGGGCCAGGTGCTGTCCCGCTCGCAGATCCTGGAGGCGGTGTGGCAGTACGACTTCGGCGGCGACTCGGTCGTGGTCGAGCGCTTCGTGTCCAACCTGCGCCGCAAGATCGACCAGGGCCGCACCCCGCTGCTGCACACCGTGCGCGGCGTCGGCTACACCCTGCGGCAGCAGGCCGCCCGGTGATCGTCGCGGGCCTGCGCGGCCGGCTCCAATGGACCCGCTCCAGCGTCCGGCTGCGCATCCTGGCCGGGCTCGCGATACTGCTGGTGGCCGGGCTGACGGCCGGCGCGGTGGCGAGCGCGCTGCTGCTCGACGACTTCCTGGACTCGCGCTCCACCCAGACGCTGCGCGACAGCGCGGCCCGGGTCCGCGCCGTGCTCGCCCGCGGCCCGCAGACCGCCGACGGCGACCAGGTGTCGGCGCTGCTCGGGCCGCCGCTGGGCAGCATCGCGGTGGACGGGCGGGACCGGGTCCTGCTGTCCACCGGCTCGGCCGACCTGGCCCCGCGGGGGCTGGTGCGGGTGACCGCGGCGGTGCCGGCCGGCCGCGTCGTGCACTACGAGAACGGCGAGGGACTGGACGACCTGGACGCGGTGCGCATCCCGAGTCCGGGCCTGGCGCTGCGGCGCGACGGCGAGCCCACCGTGCGGCCGGCCGCGCTGATCCTCACCGTCGACACGTCGGTGGACGACGCGACCGTCCACCGGCTGGTGGTCCGCCAGCTGTCCATCGTCGCGGCGGCCCTCGTGCTGCTGCTGGCGCTGGCCGTGCTGGTGCTGCGGCTGGGCATGCGGCCGCTGGCGAAGATGGCCGACACCGCCGACGCCATCGCGCAGGGCCATCTGTCCGAGCGGCTGCCGGTGCGCGGCAACCGCAGCGAGACCGACCAGCTCGCCGAGGCGGTCAACCGCGCCTTCGACGCGCAGGCCCGCGCCGAGGCCACCGTGCGGTCGCTGGCCGCCGACACCTCGCACGAGCTGCGCACCCCGCTGTCCACCATCTCCGGCTGGCTCGACCTGCACCGCCAGGGCGGGCTGACCGGTCCGCACCTGGACACCGCGCTCGGCCACATCGAGGACGAGGTCGGCAGGATGCGGCTGCTGGTCGAGGACCTGTCGCTGCTGGCCCGCCTCGACGCGGGCCGTCCGATCGGGCGCGATCCGCTGGACCTGACCGCGCTGGCCGCCAGCGTGGTCGAGGACGCGCAGGTGATCCACCCCGAGCGGGACATCACGCTGGCCGCGGCCGGTCCCGCGCCGGTGACCGGCGACGCCGCCCGCCTCCAGCAGGTGCTGCGCAACCTGGTCGGCAACGCGGTGCAGCACACCCCGGCCGGGACCTCCGTGCACGTCACCGTGGCCGCCTCGGCCGGGGAGGTCAGCGCCGAGGTGTCCGACGACGGCCCCGGCATCGCGCCGCAGGACCTGCCGCGGGTCTTCGAGCGCTTCTGGCGCGCCGAGGCCAGCCGCAGCCGCGCCTACGGCGGTTCGGGCCTGGGCCTGGCCATCGTGGAGGCCATCGTGCACGCCCACGGCGGCAGTGTCGCGGTCAGCTCCGCGGTGGGCGTGGGCACCACGGTGACCGTACGGCTCGCGGCGCGGGCGGACGACGCCCCGGCCAGGTGACGCGGGCTCGGGCGTAGGGGCCCGGGACCGGTCGGCGGGGGTGGGCCGGCGCGGGCGGGTCAGGCGGGCGGGCGGCGGAAGAGGGCCGTCCACAGGAACGGTTCGCCGAAGTGCGGCGAGCCCGGCGGCTCGTCGCGCATGCGCCGCAGCTCGACCTCGGTGAGGTCGGCGAAGATCCGCCGCAGGGACTGCGGGGTGTAGGCGAGGCCGCCGTCCAGGGTGGCCCGGCGGTAGAGGTCCGCGTCGGGCAGTTCGCAGCCCATGGCGCCGGCGGCGAAGCAGGCGAGCGCGACATGACCCCCGGGGGCCAGCACCCGGTCCAGGAGCGCGAGGTAGCTGATCCGCCGGTGCGGCGGCAGGTGGTGGAAGCAGCCCGAGTCGTAGACCAGGTCGTACGGTCCCTCGGGTACGGGCGCGTCGGCCGCGAAGGCGTCGCCGCAGTGGAAGCGCACGTCGGCGCCGGCCTCGCGGGCGCGGGCCCGCGCCCACGCGACGGCCTTCGGCGAGAGGTCGACCGCGTCCACCCGCACGCCGCGCGCGGCCAGGTACAGGGCGTTGCGGCCGGGCCCGCAGCCCAGGTCCAGCGCCCGCGCCGGGGCGATCAGGCCGCGGTCGAGATACGACACCAGGTTCTCGTCCGGCCGGTCGGCGAAGAACGGCACGGGCCGGGCGCGGTCGGCGTAGAACCCGTCCCACCAGTCGGCCGCGCCGGCCGTCCACCGGTCGGCCGGCGCCGGGAACAGTCCGTCCAGCAGCTCCAGTACGTCCTCGACCGTACGGATGTCCCGGTCCACCCGGACCCCCTCCCACGAAGCACGTCACGAGGCTCGCCACGCTACGGCGGGGTCCGCCGGAAGCCCAGTTCGCGGGGCCTGCGGCCGGTTCGGTCGAGGCGCTGTGCCCGGCCCCTCGCGCCCGCCCGCGCCCCCGCGGGCCGCGGGGTCGCGCTGCTGCCCGACGAACCGCCCGCACCACCGCGAGGGCCCGGGGGGACCCCGCCGGGGGCCGCGCCAGGCCCGCTTTCCGGCGACGCCCACGCCGGACGCGGGACGCCAGGGGCCGCGCCGGAGCCCTGGGGGCCGGTGGCGCGTTCCGCCGACCGGGCGGACCGCTGTCGGGGTGAGCCGCGTGCCGCGCGCCGCGTGCGCCGGGCCACGGCAGGGTGGGCCGGAGGCGGGCCCCGGGCGGATCACGGCGGTCGGGCGGATCACAGCGGCCGGGCAGGCCGGCGGGGCCGGCGGGGCCGCGGGTCGGGGTGCTCGCGGCCGGGCGGGCGTACGGGACGAGGAGAGCGGGGCCGAGGTGGAGCAGCGAGCGGGCGACGGGATCGACTACGCCGCGCTGTTCGCCGCCGTGCCGGTCGCCTGTGTGGTCCTCGACCGGCAGTTGCGGATCGTCACCGCGAACGACGCGTACCGCGAGGTGACCGGCCGCTCCGCCGACTCGCTGATCGGGCGCAACTTCTTCGACGCGTTCCCGCCCGACCCGCAGGAGCCGACCTCGCACGGCGCGGAGGTGCAGCGCCGCTCGCTGGAGACGGTGCTGGTCTCCGGCCGGGCGAGCCTGCTGATGCTGCACCGGTTCGCCATCCCGCGGTCGGGCGACTCCCGGAGCTTCGAGCCGCGCTGGTGGAACGTGGTGAACCAGCCGGTGAAGGGCCCCGACGGCCGGGTGGAGCTGATCATCCACCGGATCGAGGACGTGACCGGTTTCGTCCGCGAGGAGCGCCGGGACCCGGGCAGCGGCACGGACCCGGACGCCGAGGCGCCGTACGCCGAACTCTTCCTGCATGCACAGGAGTTGCAGCGTGCCAACCGCCGGTTGCAGGAGTCGACCGCGGTCGTCCACGACACCGCGCTGGCGCTCCAGCGGGCCATGCTGGAGACGCCCGACCTGGCCGTCCACCCGGAGATCGCGGTGCGCTACCGGCCGGCGCTGGAGGGGCTGAACGCGTGCGGCGACTGGTACGACGTGGTCGACCTGCCCGAGGGGCGGCTCGCGCTGACGGTGGGCGACGTGGTCGGCCACGGGGTGGCCGCCGCGAGCATCATGGGCATGCTACGCAGTGCGCTGAGCGCCGCGGTCCGCGTCTCGGACGGGCCGAACAGCGCGCTGCAGACGCTCGGGCTGTACGCGCGGTCCCATGAGAGCGCGCTCGCCACCACCACGTTCGCCTGTCAACTCTTCCCGGAGAGCCGGCTGTTGACGTACAGCAACGCGGGCCACGTGCCGCCGCTGCTGGTCCGCGCCGACGGCCGGCACGAGTTCCTCGACCAGGCCACCGATCCGCCGCTCGGCGTGCGGCTGGAGCATGTGCCGCGCCCGCAGGCCACGGTGGAGTACGGGCCGGGCGACACGCTGGTGCTGTACACCGACGGGCTGGTGGAGCGGCGCGGCGAGGACCTCGACGTGGGGCTCGGTCGACTGGCCGAGGCGGCGGGCGCGTTGCGCGACCGGCCGGTCGAGCACCTGGCGGACGCGCTGCTGGCGCGGCTGGCCGACCCGAGCGGCCAGCAGGACGACGTGTCGCTGCTGGTGATGCGGCTGTGAGAAAGGGGCTCGGCCGCCGCGGTACGGGTGCGGCGGCCGAGCGGTCGGGGACGGGACGGGGCTCCGGGCGGGCGGCGCCCGGAGCGGCGCCGGTCAACTGGTCGTGCAAGCGGTTCCGTTGAGCGCGAAGCCGTGCGGCGCGGCGTTGCTCGCGCTGTAGGTGGCGGTGAAGCCGACGTCGACGCCGCCGCCGGGCGGTATCGAGGCGTTGTAGCCGGCGTCGTGCGCGGTGACGTTCTGGCCGGACTGCGTGACGGTGCCGTTCCACGCGTTGCCGATGTGCTGGTCGCCGCCGAAGGTCCAGGTCAGCGTCCAGCCGTTGACCGTGCTCGTGCCGGTGTCGACCACCGCGACGTCCGCCTGGAAGCCGCCGGACCACTGGCTCGACACGGTGTAGGTGACCCGGCATCCCACGGCGGGCGGCGTCCCGGTCCCGCCGGTGGTGGCGCCGGAGGACGTCCCCGAGGTCGTGCCGGTGGTGGTTCCAGCGGTCGTGCCGGTCGTCGTGCCGGACGACGTCCCGCCGGAGGCGCCGGTGGTGGCGCCGGAGGACGTCCCCGAGGTCGTGCCGGTGGTGGTTCCGGCGGTCGTGCCGGACGACGTGCCCGAACTCGTCCCGGACGAGGTGCCCGAGGAGGTGCCCGACGACGTGCCCGCCGTCGTGCCCGCACTCGTGCCGCCCGCGGTGCCGCCGTCGCCGCTCGGGGCGGTGCCCCAGACCTGCGTGGCGCCGTCGTAGAGGACGACGTGGTCGACGGTGACCGGCGCGGCGCCGGGCGTGGTGGCCACGCCCGCGTAGGACCAGTCGGCCGTCGGGTTGTGCGCGCCGGGGAAGGTGAGCCGGAACTGCACCTCGCGGTGGTACGCGGACTGCCCGGCCGGGGCGATGTCCTGGCCCTCGCAGCTGATCGTCACGTAGGCGACGGCGCCGGACAGCCGGGTCGGACCGGTGGGCGCGGAGCACTGGTTGTACGGCGAGCTGAGGACGACCTGGGAGGGGTCGACACCCGGGTCCAGGGTGAAGTACCAGCGGAAGGAGCCGTGCAGCAGGTGCCGGGCCGGCCAGCCGGAGGTGTTGACCACCTGCGCCTTGATCTCGTAGAAGTTCGTGCCCGCGGTGTTCACCGCCGCCTGCATGTACTCCTCGGGGCCGTTGGGCGTCTCCTTCGGCGGGAAGTTCGCTCGCGGCGTGCCGCCGTAGCTCGCGGTCAGCGCGGCGAGCGCGCCGGAGAAGCCCGCGTTGTAGTCCAGCGCGCCTTCCGTCTCACCGTAGTTGGAGCGCTCGTCGGAGAAACCGTCGTCCGCCGAGCCCGGGCCGCCGACGAGCAGGCCGTAGTCCAGGTGCCGGGTGGCCGCCGGGTCGTTCATCGACTGGTCCCACGAGCCGTGCGCGGTGCGGTTGTGCGGGTTCTGCGGCCAGGCGCTGTTCGCGCCGGAGTTGGTGAACCCGATCTCGTAGCTCTCGTGGCGGGGGTTGTCGCCGAGGATGTAGTCGATCTGCCGCGCGCCGAAGTCGCGGTAGGTCGACACCTTGGCCGCGTCCTTGCCCTGCGCGCTCAGCCAGGAGGCGAACTGCAGTGCGGCGAACGCGGTGTTGGCGGAGTACCGCAGCGATCCCCAGGTGTCGAGGAACGCCTCGCCGCCGGGCGAGTAGGCGACCTTCTGCCCGTTCACGCCGGTCGTCCACCAGTCGAGCCAGCGCTCGGCGTCGTCGATGTAGACCTGTTTGCCGGTGAGTTCGGCCAGCAGCACGTAGTCGCCGTAGGACTTGTCGTCCCAGGCCAGCGTCCAGTTGTACTCGGGCGTGCTGGTCTGCTGCATCTTGGGCAGCTGGGCGTAGTACGTCTCGGCCTTGGCGACGTACGCGCTGTCACCGGTGGCGCGGTACAGCCACAGGGCGCCCCAGACGAGCTCGTCCCAGTAGCCGCTCCAGGAGTTGTAGTAGCCCTGGGCCGCGGTGATGCACTTGTCGTACGTGCCGCGGTAGGTGTCGGCGAAGGTGTAGAGCTGCTTGGCGTTGGTCAGCAGCTTCGCGGCGTACGTGGGGTCGGAGGACGCGAAGAGCATGCTGGACGAGGCCAGTGCGGCGGCCGACTCGCCGGCCAGGTCGGAGCCGGGGCAGGACGCGTCGATCTTGTAGGCCGGGCGCGGCTCGGGGTTGACCTCGGCCGGGCCCCAGAACGCGTGGTCGCTGGAGCCGTCGCCGACCTGGCCGTAGAGGACGTTCGCCGAGGGGTGCGCCTTCAGCAGCCAGTCGTCGCCCCAGCGCAGGTTCCGCAGCAGGTACGCGCTCTGGCCGGAGGCGGCGTAGCCCGGCGCCTCGTCGATGCCGCCCCAGCCGAGCATGGTCATCGAGAAGGCCATCGGGAAGCCGAACTTCACCTCGTCGCCCGCGTCGTGGTAGCCGCCGGTGAGGTCCAGGCCGACGTCCTTGCCGTCGGCGAGGTCCGAGTCGCCGCGCCAGCTCACCCGGTTGTCGGCGGGCAGCGCGCCGGAGCGCTGCGACTCGTAGAACAGCATGGAGTCCTGGAGCGCCTCGGCGTAGTTGTACGAGGACGCGGCGGCGGGCCGGGCCGACGCGGCGCGGGCGGCCCCCTGCGCCGCGACGCCGACGAGCGGCAGCAGCGCGGCGACCGCGACGGCGAGCAGGCGGCGGGACCGCCGGTGCGGGCGGGGAGGGTGATCGGGTGCGGCGGGGGCGTCCCCGCGGCGACGGGGGAACGGTCTGCGGATGCTGGACACGCGTCCTCCAGGGAGAACGAGGAGTGGGGGGATCGCACTCCCATAGGGCCCCGGCACAGCACCCTATGGGAGCGCTCCCACATGCTGCGCGCCCGGACGTGGGCGCGTCAAGGAGCGGGGCACGGGCGAAACGGCGGGGGCGCGCGACGGCCGCGCCCCGCGCGGGCGGGGCGGGCTCAGCCCGCGGAAGGGGCGTTCGCCGGACCGGACTGCGCGGGCCCGGCCTTCGCGGACGCCGTCTTCGCGGACCCGGCCTTCGCGGACGCCGTGTTCGCGGAACTCGCCTTCCGCGGCGCTGACGTGTCCCGCTCGCGTTCGTCGCGTCGCGCCACCGCCCTGGTGTGCTCGGCGTTGAAGTGCGCGCCGATCATCAGCGCGAGGTTGGACAGCCACAGCCAGACCAGGAACGCCACCGTGCCGCCCAGCGGCCCGTACAGCCGGTGGTAGGTGCCCATCCGCGCGGCGTACACGGCGAAGCCGGCGGAGGCCAGCAGCCACAGCCCGACCGCGACCGCGCCGCCGGGTGCGATGGCGCGCAGGGAGCGGGTGCCGCGCGGCCCGGAGCGGAACAGCAGCAGCACCAGGACGCCGGCCACGACCAGCAGCAGGGGCCAGCGCAGCGAGCGCCACGCGGACACCAGCGGCCCGCCGATGTGCAGCACGTGCCCGGCGCGGCGGGAGAGTTCGCCGCTGACGACCAGCAGGACGGCCGCGCAGACCAGCAGGACCAGCAGCGTCAGCGAGGTGAGCAGGATGCGCGGCGCGGTGCGCCAGGCCGGGCGGTGGTCGTCCACGCCGTGGATGTGGTGCAGCGCGCGGCGGAAGACGGCGGCGTAGCTGCACGCGGACCAGGCCGCGCCGAATCCGCTGAGCGCGGCGAGCGAGGCCGTCGCGGAGTGGTCGGCGGCCATCTGGTCCAGCGCGCCGGCGACCGTGGCCCGCGACTGGGCGGGCAGCAGCGCGGTCACCTCGGCGGACAGGCTGTTGTCGGAGGGCCCGCCGGCCAGGCCGATCAGCGCGAACGTCATGAGCACCGCGGGGAAGAGCGCGAGCACGGCGTAGTACGTGAGGGCGGCGGCCCGCTCGGTGGCGTCCATGTCCCAGGCCGCGGCGAACGCCCGGCCCAGTGTCCGGGCAAACCGGAAGCCGGCGAGGACGGCGCGCCCGACGCGGCGGTGGACGCGGGCCTCCCTGCCGGTGCGCGGCTGCGCACCCGCGGTCGGCCGCTGCCGCGCCTCCTCGCGCGCGTCACGCGCCGCGCCGTCGCGAGTCGCCACGACTCCCCCTCACCGCAGGACGCCGGAACCGGCGGGCAGACCGTCTGCCACCCGGTGTCTGCCCCGCATTCGCGCGCGCATGGCGGACGTGGTCCGTTTTCGGCCACCGATGACGTACCAAGCTCCCGCGAGACGCTGCCTTAAAAAGGAGAGACCCCGGAACATTTCGTGTCTCACCGCCCCTTCCTACGGTGAAGGGGTGAAGAAAATCGTTCTCGGTGATGTCGAGGTCTCGCGGGTGGTCGAGTGGCAGGGTGCGTTCGTCACCACCGATGTGCTGTTCCCGTCCGTGCCCGGTGAGTTGTGGCGCCGGCACGAATCCTGGCTGGCGCCCGACTTTTTGGACCCCACGACGGGTGCGTGGCAGGCGACCGTGCAGACCTGGGTGCTGCGAAGCGAGGGCCGCACCATTCTGGTCGATACCGGCCTCGGCAATGACAAGCAACGCGAGGTTGAGGTGTTCAACGAGCGCGACGGCGATTTCCTCGACCGTCTGGCGGCGGCCGGGGTGCGGCCGGAGGACGTGGATCTCGTCGTCAACACCCACCTGCACAACGACCACGTGGGGTGGAACACCCGGCTGGTCGACGGCGAGTGGGTGCCGACGTTCCCCAACGCGCGGTATCTGATCAGCCGGGCCGACTTCGACTTCTGGAACCCCGCCAACGGCCACGTGCCGACGTCGCCGTTCCAGTCCGCCGCCGGCTCCGGGGTCACGTTCGACGACAGCGTGCTGCCCGTCCATCGGGCCGGTCAGGCCGTGCTGTGGGAGGGCGACAGTCACCGCATGGGGAAGGACCTGGTCCTTGAACGCGCCCCCGGTCACACACCCGGTTCGACGGTGCTGTGGCTGGATTCCGGCGGCGACCGGGCCGTGTTCGTCGGCGACCTGGTCCACACCCCGTTGCAGATGGTGGAACCCGATCACGACACCTGCCTGAGCGAGGACCAGGCCGAGGCCGCCCGGTCCCGGCGTCGCGTCCTGGAGCAGGCCGCCGCGACGAACAGCCTGGTCGTGCCAGGCGCACCTGAGCGGAGCGGGCGCCGCCGAAGTCGTGCGGTCGCACGGCTCGCTCGCGATCAAGCGATGGGCGCCGTTCTCGGGCACCTGACCCGGCGGGGGCGGACGAGGGAGGATGAGGCGATGGACGTGGTCAGCGACGTGATCTGCACCATGCGCGTGGGGCGCCCCGCCCTGTCCCTGGAAGCGGCGGCCCCGTCGTGGCAGGAGGAGGTGTCGGCCTTCGAGGGTGCCCGGTTCTACGTGGGCGCCGCGGGACGCCTCCGGGTGACGGCGCCGGACGAAGCGGTCATCACCTTGCGACCGGGGGACGCCGTTCTGCTCCCGCACGGGACCGCGCACACACTCGTGAACGCCGCCGACGGCACTGCCCGGTTCCTGTCCGGCGCCTACCGTCTTGAGCGGGCCCGTCCGCACCCGCTGTTCCAGGACCTCGCCGATCTGGTGGGTCTTCCGGCGCGGCCGGACCGTTACCGGGGTCTCCAGGCGTCGATCGACCTGTTGCTCGGCGAACTGGGCGAACGGATGCACGGCAGGGACCTGGTGCTTCCCGCGCTGCTCGACGTGCTCCTGGTGCATCTGATCAGGGCCTGCCTGGCCGAACGTGCGGGCCTGCGGGCCACCGGCTGGTGCGTGGCCCTCGACGACGAGGTGATCGCGCGATCGCTCCGTGCCGTGCACGAACGCCCCGGCGATCCCTGGACCGTTGAGTCGCTGGGCGCTCACGCGGGCCTGTCCCGCGCCGCCTTCGCGCGCAGGTTCACCGCCATGGTGGGGCAGCCGCCGCTCACCTATCTGACGTGGTGGCGGCTCACCGTGGCGGCACGCCTGCTCCAGACGACCGACGTCCCGCTGTCCACCGTGGCGCAGCGCAGCGCAGCGGCTACGGCTCCGCCTATGCCTTCGCCAACGCTTTCACGCGCGAGTTCGGGATCTCGGCCGGTCGTTACCGCCGGCAGCACCGCGCCGACCGCCGGCCCGGGACAGCGCTTGCGAACTCCCGAGGGCCCGCGTGCGCGGACGTCCACGCCATGCCGTGACGCCGTGCCGTGACGCCGTTCCTTGACGCCGTTCCTGACTCCGTGCCTTTCCGCCGTCGTCGCAGGCCCGATCCGCGCCCGCTGCCGGGGGCCGGGCCGCCCTCTTCCCGTCGGCGACCGGGCGGCGGTGCCCGGTGGCCCGCCTGAGCAGGACCCGGCCGATCATCGTCCCTTCGCGTGCGACGACGAAGCTCCCGGGACCGACCCCGCCGTCCGGCGGGCCGGTTCACCGCCGGTTCTCGGTCCGCCACGAGCAGACGCCGGGGTGGGCGGCGAAGTGCCCGCAGGGGACGCCCTGTTGCGGCGAGACGCTCGTGCAGTCGGGGCGGAGGAAGAACGCGGCGGGGAAGTCCTCGTCCCAACTGGTCCAGATGGCACCGGCGTCGGGTCCGGCGAGGTGGTCGTAGACGATGGCGAAGTGCGATCCCTCGGCGTGCGCCTCCAGGTGGCACATCAGGTCGTCGGCGATGAGGCTGGGGTTCACCTCGAGATACGCCTTCGCCGACTCGGCCCTCACGGCGGGCGGTACGTAGGTCGACGCCTCGCACACGACCGGTACGCGGCCTTCCGCGACGCTCTCGCTGCTCCGGCTCTGCGGAATACCCATGGTTTCTTCTCGTCCTTCGTCTGTCGGGCGTCGGGTGTCGGGAGTGACTCGGGGGCCGGGTCGGGCGACCGGGCCCGGGAAAGGTCAGAGCGGCCGCAGCCTGCCGAGGTGAGCCCAGACCACCTTTCCGGTGGCGGCCCCGGCGTCGTCCGTGCGCCACTCGTAGCCCCAGCGCTGTTCCGTGAGCTCGTCCACGATCTGCAGGCCGCGCCCGCGCTGGTCGCCCGGCATCGCCGCGCGCAGCCGGGGCACATGGCGGCTGTCCTCGTCGCACACCTCGACCCGTACGGCCGCGGGACCGAGCGCCGCGAAGCGCGTCTCGACGGTGGCCCCGGCGACCCGGGCGTGGACGACCGCGTTCGCCAGCAGCTCGGAGAGCACCAACTCCGCGTCGTCCACGAGCTGCGCGCGGTCCCAGCCGAGGAGCGTACTGCGCAGCAGCCGCCTCGCCCCGCGCACGGCCGCCGGGCGCTGCGGCCACCGCCGGGTCACGATCTCCGTGGACGTCGCGACGTCCTCCGCCGTTGCCTGCATGGTGCGCCTGCTCTCTCCGTGATCGAGTCCTGACCTTCCGCACACAAGCTTGCGCACTGCGAACTACGATCAACAGAGGGCGAGCCTTAACAGGCCGAGAGTTAAGAGGAGAGGGGACCCGACGTGCCGATGGAGAGCGACAACGGCCGGCCGGAGCCGAACCAGAGCTTGCTGGCCTTCTTCGGCCGTCACCTGAAGAAGCAGCGCGAACTGCGCGGGTGGTCGCAGGAGGAGAGCGCGCGGCGGGCCTTCACCACGGGAGCGATGATCAGCTACTTGGAGAACGCGAAGCGCGTCCCGACGAAGGATCTCGCCGCCGATCTCGACCGCGCGTTCGGCACGGACTTCTTCGGCGAGTTCTACCCCTTGGTCGTCCGGTACGCGTACCCGAGCTGGTTCCTGCCGTACGTCGAGATGGAGCGTGAGGCGACGTCGATTCGGTCCTTCCAGCCGCAGATCATCCCGGCGCTCCTCCAGACCGAGGACTACGCGCGTGCGATGCTGACGCCCGAGCGGCTGGACAACCTCGACGGTCTGGTCGCCGCGCGGATGACGCGCCAGGACGTGTTCGGGCGCGGACTTCCCCCGCGCACCTGGTTCATCATCGACGAGCAGGCACTGCGACGGAAGCTGGGCGGCCCGGCGGTCATGCGGGCACAGCTCGAACGGCTGCTGGTTGCCGGGCGGCATCCCCGCACCGTCATCCAGGTGCTGCCCGAGGATGTGGCCGCGCATCCCGGTCTCGCCGGACCCTTCACGCTGCTCAGCTTCGACCAGGGCGCGGACGTGCTGTACGTGGACGCGTTCCTTCAGGGCAGGACTGCGCTGGACGCGGCGGAGGTGGCAGCGGGGCAACGCGCCTATGATCTACTCAACAGCTACGCCCTGTCGCCCGATGCATCCGCCGATCGCATCCGGCAGCATTTGAAGGGACTTCCAGCATGACCAGCGCAAGCGATCTTCCCGCACAGTGGCGCAAGTCCACCTACTCCACCAACGGGGGCGACTGCGTGGAGGTCGGCGACGGCATCCCCGGCGTGACCCCCGTCCGCGACAGCAAAGACCCCCACGGCCCCGTGCTGACCTTCGACGCGGACGCCTGGACCGCATTCGTCGCCGACGTCAAGGCGGGCCGCTTCCCGGCAGCCCGCTGACCACCGGCCACGAACGGCCCCGCTCCCCGGCTCGGGCAGCGGGGCCGTGTGCCCTGTCCGTCCCAAGAGGAGGAATGAGCACATGAACGGCGAGCACACGCTCACGTGGCGGAAGAGCAGTCACAGCAGCAACAACGGCGGGCAGTGCGTGGAGGTCGGCGACGGCGTCCTCGGCGTGATCCCCGTCCGCGACAGCAAGGACCCCCACGGCCCCGCGCTGACCTTCGACACGGACGCCTGGACCGCGTTCCTCGCCGACGTCAAGGCGGGACGGTTCGCGGGCAGGCACTGACCACCCGCCCGCGAGGCGGCCCCGCCGCTCGTCGCCCGGGCGGCGGGGATAAGTCGTTTCGCGTGCGCGGGGAGCGCTTGGCATCATCGGGGCATGAGGGTGGGGGAGTTCGAGGCGCACGTCACCGTGCGCTGCGACGGTGGGGACGCGCAGGTCGGGCGGCTGGAGCGGTGGGCCGCGGCGCGGGGGTGGAAGTGCGCGCACATCGTGCTGGCGCGCGGGCGCGTGCCGTCGCAGCCGATGGTCACGCTGGGCGGATGCGGGCCGTACGAGGAGCAGGTGCGGATCTGCCGCGCGGCGGCGGACGACCTGCGGGCCGCGGGATTCGTGCCGGTGCGGGTGAAGATCGAGGTCCCGCCGTGGGACCCCGCGGTGCCGCGCTCCGACGAGGAGGCGCGGGCGTGGGCCCTCCGCTGCGGCCCCGGGACGGCGGCCGATGGCACCGCCCCGCGCTACTTCGAGCACCACGTGAAGGTGCTGCTCGACGCGGGGCCGGGGCTGGGGCCGGGGCCGGGGGCCGCCGCGCGTGACGGACAACGCTCCCCCGGCGTAAGCCCGTTGGCCACGCTCACCGCCGTCGCGGTGGCCCACGACGCGCACGTGTCGTGGAACGCGCGCCGCGTCGCCGGACCGGCCGGGCGCGAGCAGCGGTTCGTCACGCAGCGCTGCCACGGCGTCGGGCTGCCCACCGCGCGGGGCCGGTTGGCGGCGCTGCGGCGGGCGTTGGCAGACCTCGGCGTGCACATCGCCGAGGTGGAGCAGGAGTTCGTGGTGTACGACAGCGACACCGCCGTGGACGAGGGGTGGATCGTGGCGGCGCGGCGCGAGGAGGTGGCGGGGCGGTGAGCGAGTACGGGGAGACGCTGCGGGTGAGCGGGGTCGAGGTGCCGCGCACGCCGCTGTCCGAGGCGGAGCTGGACCGGCTGGGGCTGCCGCGCACGTTCCGCCGGATCGAGGACGCGGCGGCCCGGCAGCGCTTCGTCTTCGACCCCGCGCTCAAGCACCGCTCCCACGCCTACCGCACGAGCGACCCGGAGTTCGCCGACCGGCAGGCGCGGGCGGCGTGGCGGAGGGCGCGCCGCACCGCCATGGATCTCGTGCTGGCCGCGATCGCCGGCTCGCCCTGGCGCGACCACCTCGTGCTGCGCGGCAGCGTGCTGCTCGCGGAGTGGTTCGGCGCGGCCGCGCGCGAGCCCAAGGACCTGGATTTCGTGGTCGTGCCCCGGGACTGGCGGATCGAGGAGGACCGCACAGGCGAACTCCTGCGGGACATCGCGCGGTCGGCCGAGCGCACGGCTGCCACCGCCGCCGCCGAGGCGGGCCCGGACTCCCCCGGCGACCCGGACTCCCCCGGCGACCCGGACTCCCCGGCCGCCGAGCCCGCACGCCCCGCCGTCCGGTTCGACGCCCGCGACGCGGTGAGCGAGGACATCTGGACGTACGACCGCGTGCCCGGCCGCCGGCTGGTGCTGCCCTGGACCTGCCAGGGCACCCCGGGCGGCATCGTCCAACTCGACGTCGTCTTCAACGAGTTGCTGCCCGTCGAGCCGGTCACGACGACGGTCGCGGGCGTGCGGCTGCTCGGCGCGACGCCCGAACTCTCCCTCGCCTGGAAGCTCGTGTGGCTGGCCCAGGACATGCACCCGCAGGGCAAGGACCTGTACGACGCGGTGCTGCTCGCCGAGCACTGCACGCTCGACTACGCCACCCTGGGCGCGGTGTTCATCGCCGCGGACCCGTACTACGCGGGCACCCCGGTCACGCCGGACGTGACGGCGGACATGTCCCCGGACGACGAGTGGCGGCACTTCGTCGCGGAGTATCCGCACCTCGCGGGCGATCCGGACGAATGGCTCAGGCGGCTGCGCTGGGCACTGGAGCCGACGTTCCGGCCGCTGATCGACGATCCGCGCGGGGCCCGGCGGCAGTGGTCGGCGCAGTGGCTGGACGCGTGCCGCGCGGCGTACCGGGACGGCGGCCTGCCCGCCCTGCTCGCGAGCCTCGCGGACCAGAAGGCGCCCGCGGCCGTCGCGGCGGCCGCGGTCCGTGACCTCGTGGGCGCGGCCGACCTCGGCGCCGCCGACGGCCGCGCCGCCGCGGCTGTCGACCATGTGCTGGGCCACCCGGCCTGGGCGTCGCGCGCCCAGGAGTTCTCCGCCCACAACCCGGGCTTCCGCGACCGCTTGATCGAACGCATCGCGGAGGTGGACCTCGGCGCGTAGCCGGCAGCTCCCGGCCCGTCGCCGCACACGGCCGACGCCACGCCCGCGCTCCGGCCGCGTCCGCCCGCGCCCCCGTCCCGCCGTGCCGGTAGCGTGCCCGGATGGAGCTCTTCACGCAGACCTGGGCGGCGCTGCGCGCGGCGGTGAAGGACCTCGCCGACGCCGACTTCGAGCGGCCGTCCGGGTGCGCCGGCTGGCTGGTCCGGGACCTGGTGTGCCATCTGGTCATCGACGCCCAGGACGTCCTGATCACCCTCGCCACCCCCGCGGACGGGAAGCCGACGCGCACCGCCGTGACGTACTGGAACGTCTCGCGGACGCCCCCGGCCGGCGACGATCCGCTCGACGCGCTGACCGTACGGCTGGCCGCGGCCTACCAGGAGCCGTGGCTGCTGGCGTTCCACCTGGACGACGTCGGCTCCGCCGCCGGGCGCGCCGCCGAACTCGCCGACCCGGCCGGGCTGGTGGGCACCCGCGACGAGGTGCTGACGGTGGCCGACTACCTCGGCGCGTACGTGATGGAGTGGACGCTGCACCACCTGGACCTGGTCGCGCACCTGCCGGACGCGGCGCAACCGCCGGCCGAGGGGCTCGCCCGGTCCCGCGCGATGCTGGAGGAGATCGCCGGGGCCGCCTACCCGGCGGCCTGGTCGGACCGGGACGCGCTGCTGGTCGGCACCGGGCGGCGCGCGGCGACGGCCGAGGAGCGCGCCGCGCTGGCGCGGGCGGCGGGAGCGGGCGGCGCGGCGCCGGCGGTGCCGCTGGTCCTGGGCTGACCGTCCGGGGATCGATCGCCCGGACGGCCGCTCGCCGGGCGCACGGTCCCGGGCCGGGAGTACGGTCCCTGGCCGGGTCTGCGGTCCCCGCGGTCGGTCGCCGCCGCTGGTGCGCCGCGGCGCGTCAGGGGCTCGGCGGCTCGAAGCGCACCGGCGCGGTGAAGTCGGCGCGGCGGGCGGCGCGGCGGAAGGTGACCAGGGCCGCGGGCCCGGCGAGCAGAATGCACAGGAAGTTGGTGACCGCGCGGCCGGTGTCCCAGCCGAGCGACGTGGCCGCGTCGAACGCGAGGTAGCGGTGCCACTGCTCGGTGAACGGCAGGCCCGGCAGGTACGCGATGGAGCTGCCCGGGTCGGTGGAGAAGGGCCAGAAGGACAGGTTGAGCAGGAAGCCGAAGAGGTAGCCGGACGCGGAGCCGTAGAGCGCGAGCATCAGCACCTCGGCGCGGCCCCGGGCGCGCGGCAGGACGCCGGCGAGCATGCCGACGAACGCGCAGCCGAACATCTGGTACGGCATCCACGGCCCGACCCCGCCGGTCAGCATGGCCGAGGCGAACAGCGAGGTGCAGCCGAGCGCGAAGCCGAAGCCGGGGCCGAACACCCGGCCGGCCAGTACCAGGACGAAGAAGATCGTCTCGACCCCGGCGGTGCCCGCGCCCAGCGGGCGCACCGCCGCGTCGACGGCGGACAGCACACCGAGCATGGCCAGCGCCTTCGCGTCGATGCCGCCGTCGGCGATCTGCGCGAAGACGACCGCGAGCACCAGTACCAGCAGCACGCCGAAGATCAGCGGCGGCGCGTACGAGGCGCCGAAGCGGCCCGGCGCGACGACGAACGGCCAGAAGAACGCGACGAGTCCGATGAGCGCGGCGAGCACGATGGTCAGGCTCGCCGTGGCGTGCAGGCGGACGGCCGCGACGCGCCCCGCGCTCATCGTCCCGCCTCCGCCGCGTCCGAGGTGTCGAGCGCGTCCGAGGTGTCCAGCGCGTCCAAGGCGTCGATCGCGTGGGCTACCTGACCCACCGTCAGATAAGGCAGGGGCGCGAGGATCTTCGCCGGTTGCGGCGCGAACGCGGGCGACGCCACGATCACGTCGGCCGTGGGACCGTCGGCGACGATCTCGCCCTCGGCCATCACCGCGACCCGGTCCGCCGCCGCGGCCACGAACTCCACGTCGTGCGTGGAGATCACCACGGCCCGGCCCTCGGCGGCCAGGTCGTCGACGATGCGGACCAGCGCGCGCTTGGCCGGGTAGTCCAGGCCGCGGGTCGGCTCGTCCAGCAGCACCACCGAGGGCGCCGCGGCGAGTTGGACGGCGAGCACGAGGGCGAGCTTCTGCCCCTCGGACAGGTCGCGGGGGTGCGTGTCGTCCCCGATGGCGGGCGCCAGTCGGTCCAGGATGCCGCGCGCCGCGCCGGGGACCGCGGCCGACTCCCGGTCGGCCTGGGCGAGTTCGGCGGCCACGGTGTCCAGGTAGAGCAGGTCGGTGGGGGTCTGCGGGACCAGCGCGACGCCGCGGCGCGCGGTGCTCGTGCGCGGCTGCCGACCGCCGAACAGCCGCCTGCGGCGCGGCGGTTCGCCGCTTCCGGGCGGGCCGCCGCTCTCGCCGCTGTTCGGGGCAGCGTCCGCGTTCTTGGCACGCTCCCCATCCGGCGCGCGCTCCCCGTCGGGCCCGCCGGGCGCGCCCACCTCGACCGTGCCCGCGTGCCGGGGTCCCGCGCCGTGCAGCGCCCACAGCAGCGAGGACTTGCCCGAGCCGTTGCGGCCCATGAGCGCGGTCACCTGTCCCGCGTGCAGGTCCAGCGCGGCCTCGCGGACCGCGACCACGTCGCCGTAGCGGACGACGACGCCGCGCGCGGACAGCAGCGGTGGCCTGGCCGGGGCGGGCGCGGCCGGGCGGGCCGGCGGCACCGGGCGGCCGGTGAGCCGGTCCCTGAGCGTCCTGGCCGCGCGGCGGGCGTCGCGCACCGACAGCGGGAGCGGGTCCCAGCTGGCCAGCCGCCCGAGGTCGACCACCGGGGGCGCGACCGTCGCGGTGCGGAAGACCTCGGCGGGCGGCCCGCACACCGCCGTGCCGTCACCGGCCAGGTGGAGGATGCGGTCGGCGTACTGCACGACGCGCTCCAGGCGGTGTTCGGCCAGCAGCACGGTGACGCCGAGGTCGTGCACCAGTCGGGTGACGGCGGCGAGCACCTCCTCGGCGGCGGTCGGGTCCAGCGCCGAGGTCGGCTCGTCCAGCACCAGCACCCTGGGGTGCGCGGTGAGCACCGAGCCGATGGCGACGCGCTGCTGCTGGCCGCCGGACAGCTCGCCGAGCGCGCGGTGCCGCAGGTCGGCCAGGCCCAGCAGGTCCAAGGTCTCCTCGACGCGCTTGCGCATCACCTCGGCGGGGATCGCCAACTGCTCCATCGCGTAGGCGAGTTCTTCCTCGACCGTGTCGGTGACGAAGCCGGCCACCGGGTCCTGGCCCACCACGCCGACCACGTCGGCGAGTTCGCGCGGCGGGTGGTGCGCGGTGTCGCGTCCGTCGACGGTGACCCGGCCCGCCAGGGTGCCGCCGGTGAAGTGCGGCACGAGGCCGTTGACCGCGCCCAACAGCGTGGACTTGCCCGCGCCGGTGCGGCCGACGACCAGGCACAGCTCGCCCTCCTCCACGAGCAGGTCGACGTCGCGGAGCACCGGCGTCCGCGCGCCGTGGTAGCGGACGCTGACGTGGTCGAAGCGGATCACAGGAGGGCCTCGCCATGGGTGGGATCGGTGGCGCCGGACGCGGGCGCGCGGCCGGCGTCGGGCTCGGGGGCGGACGTCCGCGGCGTACGGGCATGGGGCGTACGGACCGGGGACGCGTCGGCAGGAGGCGCGCCGACAGGAGGCGTACGGACCGGAGGCGTACGGACCGGCGGCGTACGGACCGGCGGGGGCGCCGCGAAGGCCGCGGCCCCGGCCAGCAGGATCGCCAGCGCGGGCGGCCACGGCAGTGACGGCCACCGCAGCGGATACAGGCTCGGGTTGAGGTCGGCCGGGTGGTACCCGGCGGTCGCGAAGAGCACCCCCGCGCACAGACAGCCGCACAGCGCGACCGTCCACTCCGGGCCGCGCCAGGGGTCGGGGCGGTAGCTGGTGCGGCGCACCCGGCGACCGCCGAGCGCCAGTCCGGAACAGCACAGCAGCGTGCCGGCGAGCAGCGCGGGCAGCCCGAGGGCCCGCGGCGTGGTGGCGTCGAGCAGGCCGTAGACGCCGGCGCACAGGCCGAGCATGCCGAGCAGCATGAGCGCGGCGGTGGTCCGGCGCGAGGCGCGGCTGGCCGAGCCCTTGCGTCCGTAGCCGCGCGAGTCCATGGCCGCCGCCAGGAGCAGCGAGCGTTCGAGCGCGTCTTCGAGGACCGGGACGAGGATGCCGCGCAGCGCCCGCACTCCCTTGGCGCGTCCGGCCCGCAGCCGGCGGGCGCGCGCCACGCGCTGGACGCTCTCGACGAGTTGGGGCGCGACGCTCATCGACACCGTGACGGCGACGCCGAGTTCGTAGAGCGCGCCGGGCAGCACCCGCAGCGCGCGCTTGGGGTTGGCCAGCGTGTTGGCGGCGCCGATGCAGCACAGCAGACAGGCCAGCCGCAGCCCGTCGATCGCCGCGGAGAGCGTGGCCTCCAGCGAGACGGGGCCGCCCAGTCGGATGCCGGCGTACCAGTGCGGGGTGGGGATGTGCGGCAGCGAGAAGAGGATGTGGTCGGTCGGTGTGGTCGCGGAGGCGAAGACGCAGCGGAACACCACGCGGATGACGACGACGCTCAGCGCCAGCCACAGGTAGTAGCGGAATCCACGGGCCCACGGCGCGTCGGTGCGGCGCTCGGTGACGACGAGGCCGAGGACGGCGAGCACCAGGCCCAGCAGCAGCGGGTTGGTGGTGCGGCTGACCGCGGTGGCCATGGCGATGCCCCAGATCCACCACGCCACCGGGTGCAGGGTGCGCGGCAGCCGCCGACCGGCGTGACCGCCGGTCATGCCGGACGCGCCGGAGCGCCGCGTGGACGCGGGCGGCGCGGACCGCGGGGCCCGCGCGGGTCGCGCGGGCGAGCCCGACGACGCGGGCGACCCCGACGACGCGGACGACCCGGACGACACCGACGACGCGGACTGCTGCGGCTGCGGCTGCTCGGACGGCGGCGGGAGCTGCGGTGCGGGCACCGCCGTCATCCCGACCGGCGCCGCTGGCGGACGCGGAGCGCGACGACCGAGCCGAGCAGCACGACCACCGCCGCGGTGATCACCAGCGGCAGCGCGGAGCCGGAGGAGTGGCCGACCGCGGCGGTCGGCTCGGCGTCCCGCACGACCGGGACGCCGCTCGACGGACTGGTGAAGGGCGTTGCCGAGGAGGCGGAGCCCGGCGCGGCCGTCCCCGAGGGCGTCGGAGTTCCGGCCGTCGCGCTGCCGCGCGGGTGCGGGGTCGCGGTGGCATGCCCGCCCCCGGGGTTCGCGGCGCCGCCGGTCGCGGATTTCCCGCCGACGCCGCCGGAACCGCCCGCGCTGCGCGAACCGCCCGTGGCAGGCGGCCGCGCGCCGGAACCGCCGGAGACCCCGCCGGCCGAGCCCGAGCCGCCGGTGGCGCCGGAGCCTCCCGAGGCGCCCGAACCCCCGGACGTGCCGGACCCGCTCGATCCGCCCGATCCGCTCGATCCGCCGGACGCCGAACTGCCGCCGGTCGGCGCGGAGTTGTGCGCGCGCACCGCGTCCGGGGAGAACGTCGGGCGGCCCTGGGTGCCCGTGGAGTTCGTCGCGCCGAAGGTCCACAGGTCGACGCTGCCCGGCTTCGGGTGGTAGCTCATCGGCCCCGACCGGGTGAAGGTCCAGGTGTCCTGGCCCGGATCGGCGTGCCAGTACGACCAGTACGCGGTCGCGGGCGGGGTGACCACGCACGACGTGTCGGCGGACGTCGGGTACTGCTTGCCCCCCTGGTAACGGGCGTAGCCGATGCGGCAGATGAAGCCGGGGCCGTCGCGCTGGGTGCCGGTGGTGGCCCAACCGCCCTGGTTCAGCAGGGTGTAGCCGGTGGTGGGTGTGCTGCCGCAGGAGCGCAGCAGCGGCCCGCCCCAGTGGCCGAAGTCCA
This sequence comes from Actinacidiphila sp. DG2A-62, assembly GCF_035825295.1. NCBI lineage: Bacteria > Bacillati > Actinomycetota > Actinomycetes > Kitasatosporales > Streptomycetaceae > Actinacidiphila > Actinacidiphila sp. DG2A-62. The sequence continues at coordinate 7,060,006 of NZ_JAYMGI010000002.1, read as the reverse complement.
CCGCGAGCACGACGCCCGAGGTGGTGGTGCACTGGCCGATGGGCAGCGCCGAGGCCGCGGCGGGCCCGGCGCCGGCCGCGAACGCGGCGACCACCAGCGCCCACACGGCCGCCAGGCACGCGGCGGCGCGGCGCACGCGACCCGGACGGACGACCGCGCGGCTCATCGGTGGCCTCCGCCGCCGCGCGCGACCCGGCGCCGCGCCGCGACCATCACCGCGCCGGACGCGGCCAGGAGCACCGCCAGACACGCGGCGGCCAGGACGTCCGTGCCCGTCGCGGCGAGCGAGCCGTCCGGGCCGAGGCCGCCGGACGACGCACCGGTGGACCCGGACGACCCGGACGACGTGCCGGAGGACGAGCCCCCGGACGTCCCCGTGCCGCTCGACGAGCCACCTGGACCGCCTGGACCGGCCGGGCCCCCCGAGGAGCCCCCGGACGACGCGCCGCCGGAACCGCCCGACGTGCCGCCCACCGGGGTGATCGGCCCGAGGGCGTGGGTGAGCGTGGTCAGCGGCGTGCCGGCCAGCGCGTTCACCGCCTGCGTGGACGACCGCACGTCGGAGTCGCCCGCCGCGTCGGTGACGCGGAAGCCGCCGTCGCCGTTCTGCGTCGCGCGCAGGAACGCCTGCCCGGCGCGCGCCTCCTGCGAGCGGCCGTTGTCGGCGGCCAGCAGCGCCTGCACGGCGAGCGCAGTGGAGTTGCTGCTGACGCCCGCGGCGCCCTGGTAACCGCCGTTCTTCTGCTGGGATGTCACCAGGTACGCGCGCCCGGCGGCCACCTGCTCGGCGTGGCCGGGGACGAGGGTCAGGGCCTGCAGGGCGTAGCCGGTGGTGTCCACGTCCGAGGTGCACTCCGCGCCGGGCGCGATCAGCGTGGAGGAGAACCCGCCGTCCGCGCACTGGAGTTGCAGCAGCCGGGCGACCGCGGCCGGCGGCGGTGCGACGCCGCCGCGGGCCAGCGCGAGCACGCCGAGCGCCTGGGAGACGGTGGAGTACGCCTGGTCGAAGTCGCCCTCGGCGGTGCACGATCCGTCGTCCTTCGCGGCCGTGCAGACGTGGCCGGTGAGGGTGGCGAGCAGGTCGAAGCCGCCGAAGGCGTGCGCGTCCTGGCCCGTCACCTCGGCGAGCACGGCGAGTTTGGCGGCGGCGCCGCTGTACGGGCCGGGGTACTGCGAGGCGCCGGCCGGGTCGGCGTACTCGGCGACGTGTCCCGCGAGGTAGCCGGTGACCTCGGTCAGCGCGGCGTCCTGACCTCCGGTGGAGGCGAGCGCGAGGGCGAGGTCGGCGCTCAGGCCGTAGTCGGGGCCGTAGGCGTTCGACAGGTGGTCCGCGCCGGCGAGTTGCCTCTCCAGGTAGCCGGCGCCGGCCGCGGCGGCCTTCTGGTCGGCGGGGTCGGCGGCGTCGGCGGGGTCCGCTGCCGGGCTCGTGGAGGGGGCGCCGCCGGTGGCCGTGGGCTGCGCCGCCGTGGAGGGGGAAGCCGTCGCGGTGTCCGTCGCGGTGTCCGTCGCCGCGGGCGTGGCGGGCGTCGCGACGGGGCCGGCGGTCGCCGGGCCGGTGGCGGGGGTCGTGGCGGGCGTGGTCGCGGGAGGCGTCGTCGCGGCGCGGGCGCGTACCGAGTCGGGGGTGAACGAGGGGCCGCCGATGTCCGCGGGGCCGAACACCCACGCCTCGACCTCGCCGTCCCGCGGATGGTCGCTCTGCGGGCCCACCGTGCCGGAGGACCAGGTGTCCTGCCCGGCCGGCGCGGTCCAGTACGACCAGGACGCGTTCACCGGCGGGGCCACCGCGCACGCGTCGTCCGCGAGCGTCGGGTACGGGGTGCCGTCGTGGAAGCCGTCGCCGCCGATCCGGCAGACGAAGCCGGGGCCGTCGTGGGCCGTTCCGGCGGTGCTGAACCCGGCGTCGTGCAGCAGGTCGAGGCCGGTGGTGGGGTGGGCGTCGCAGCCGCGCAGCACCGGGCCGTTCCAGTGGCCGAAGTCGACCGCGACGATCACGCCGGAAGCGGGGGTGCACGCGCCGACCGGGTCGGCGTGGGCGGCCGGCGCGCCCGGCAGCAGGCCGCTCGCCAGCCCGGCCGCCGCGAGGGCGGCGGCGGTGAGCACGGCGACGGCGCGCGGTCGTCCGCGACGAGGCCGCGGTACGGGACGGAACACGGGTGGCCCCCCTGGTCGGCCGACGGGGAGGGCGGGCCGGGCGCGGGCGACCGCGCGCGGTCGTCTCCAGTCGTCCGTGCCGTAGTCCTCGACGGCGATCGTGACTAGCCGACCAGCGCAGGTGGTCCGGCTCGCCCGCCGGACGGCGGGCCTACGGTTGCGGGTCAGCGCCGGACTTCGACCGGCTTCCCCTGCTGCTGGTGCTGCTGATTCGGAAATGCGTTTCATCGCACCATGCCGGACGGTGTGCCGTCAATGTCGCGGACCGTTGCCTTCGCCACTCCCCTGCGCCCCTTACAGCGCCGGCCCGCGCGCACGGGGCGCGCGGGCCGGCGGCCGGGACCGGCTCGCAGACCTGTCGCAGGTCAGGCCGGAGCGCAGGTGACTCAGGCCTGAGTCAGGCCGGGGCTCAGGCCGGCAGGCTCCACTTCTGTGCGGCGCTGCCGTTGCACGTGTACAGCTGCAGCCGGGTGCCGGTGGTGGTGGACGCGTTGGGGTCGTCCAGGCACAGGCCGGAGTGGGTGTTGACCAGTTGGCCCGAGGTGGTGGCGCGCCACTGCTGCGCCCCGGTGCCGTTGCAGGTGTAGAGCTGGATCAGCGTGCCGTTGGAGGTGCCGCTGCCCGCGGCGTCCAGGCACTTGCCGAGGATCTGCAGGGTGCTGTCGGCGGCGACGGTGACCTTCTGCGCGTCGGAGCCGTTGCAAATCCACAGCTGGATGGCGGTGTTGTCGGCGGTGGCGCCGCCGTTGTCGTCCAGGCAGAGGGTGGCGGACACGCCGGAGACGACCGCGCCGGTGCGGGCGGCGGCGGGCACGGCGGGCAGCGTCCAGTTCTGCGCGGCGCTGCCGTTGCAGGTGTAGATCTGCAGCCGGGCGCCGTTGGCCGTCGAGGCGCTCGGGTCGTCCAGGCACTTGCCGGACTGCGGGTTCACCAGCGAACCGTTCGCGCCCGCGGTCCACTTCTGGGCGCCGGTGCCGTTGCAGCCCCAGAGTTGGACCACGGTGCCGTCGGAGGTGCCGCTGTTGGAGACGTCCAGGCACTTGCCGAGCGAGCGCAGCGTCTGGTCGCCGGCGACCGTCCAGTCCTGGGCGTACGTGCTGTCGCAGCCCCAGATCTGCACGGCGGTGCCGTCGGAGGTGCCCGACTGCGCCACGTCCACGCACAGGTCGGCGCCGGCGCCCGAGGTGATCGCGCCGATCCGCGGCTTCGGCGGGGCGGTGACGCTGCCGCCGTAGGACGGCGGGGCCGACGAGGCGCCGGTCGCCCACAAGGTGTTGGCGGCGGTGCCCAGGGTGAAGTCCAGCGTGCCGCCGGAGGTGAGGGCCGCGGTGGGCGCGTAGGCGTTGTTCCACGTCCCGCCGTTCCACGCCGCGGACTGCACGTAAGGGGCGTTGTCCGCCGCGCCGTTGCCGTTGATCGTCAGCGTCTTGCCGGACGGCAGGGTGATCACGGCCTGGGTGAACACCGGGGAGCCCAGGGCGAGATCGGAGGTGCCCGGGGTCATCGGGAACATGCCGAGCGCCGACCAGACGTACCAGGCGCTCATCGCGCCGAGGTCGTCGTTGCCGTCGGCCAGGCCGCTGGGCTTGTTCGCCCAGATGCTGTCCTGGATCGACCGGACGGTGCCTTGCGTCTTGTACGGCTGCCCGGTGTAGTCGTACTCCCAGGGCAGTTCGATGCTGGGCTCGTTGCCGACCCAGGCGTAGCCGTTGTCCCCGGTGTAGCTGCGCAGCACGGTGTCGAGGTAGTCGTTCATCGCGGCGTTGCCGCCCTTGGCCTGGGCGAGCCCCGCGACGTCGAACGGGATCATGCCGGTGTAGATCCACGAGTCGGCCTCGACCATGTCGTCGCCGCTGGTGGGGTCGAAGCCGTTGACCCAGCTGCCGTCGGCGTTGCGCGGCTGGACGAAGCCGGAGGCCGGGTCGAGCACGTTGCGCCAGTCCTGCGCGCGGTCGGCGAACTTCTGCTGGTTCGCGGTGTCGCCGAGGGCGCCGGCCAGCGCGGACACCGCGAAGTCGGCGGTGTCGTACTCCAGCGTGGTGGCCACCGGGCCGTAGAAGTTGCAGCAGCCGTAGGAGCCGTCGTGCGGCTCGTAGCCGGGCGCGCTCAGGTAGTTCAGGCCCGGCCGGTCGTTGTTGGTGGTGCTCGCCTGCTTGACCATGTCGGCCAGCGCGGTGGCGGTGTCGAAGTTCCGCGCGCCGAAGGCGTAGTAGTCGGCGAGGATGCCGTCCGCCGGGTCGCCGACCATCACGTACGACTCGCCGTTGTCCTCGGACCACTTGGGGAAGATGCCGGTCTGGGCGTAGTCGTCGATCATCGACTGGGCGGTGTCGGAGGCGACGTCCGGCGCGACCAGGGCCTCCAGTTGGGCCTGGGAGCGGTAGATGTCCCAGCCGGAGTAGTTGGCGTAGGCCGCCTTGTGGCCGGAGTCGACGGTGTGGGTCCTGCCGTCGAAGCCGAAGTACTGGCCGCCCACGTCACTGATGATGTTCGGATGCAGCAGCGAGTGGTACAGCCCGGTGTAGAACTCGGTCTGCTGGTCGGCGGTGCCGCCGCCGATCTGGATGGTGCCGAGCGCGGCGTTCCAGGCGCTCTGCGCGGCGGCGCGGGTGGTGTCGAAGTTCCACCCGGAGTTCTCCGACGTGCGGTTGGCGGTCGCGTTGGCGATCGACACGTAGGAGAGGCCGACCTTGGCCTGCACCACGCGGTTGGACGTGGTGTTGAAGGTGACGTGCGCGGCGGAGGCGGCGGCCTCGGGCGCCGCGGTCTTCGCGGTGGCGGCCGGCTTCGGCATGGCGCCGTGCAGCTGCGGCTGGTTGGGCTTCTCGGCGGCGTTCTTCGAGGCGCGCTTGCCGCCGGTGGCCGGCGTGGCGGACGTGGCGGCCGGCGTGGCGTTCGTGCCCTGCCCGGTGAAGGGCTGGTCGAAGACCATGTCGAAGTACACGGTGTACGTGTTGCCCGCGCCGCAGAAGTGGCCGCTGGTGACCTGGCCGCTCACCTCGGTGCTGGAGACCACGGTGAACTGCGTGTTGCCGGCGCCGTTCTGGCTGCCCGTCAGCTTGAAGATCAGGTTGGCCTGGGTGGTGGCGGGGAAGGTGAAGCGCGCCATGCCGCTGCGCGCGGTCGCGGTCAGCTCGGTGGTCACCTGGTTGTCGGTGGTGACCTTGTACGAGCCGGCCGAGGCGGACTCGTAGGCGTGCGAGAAACTGTCGTTGGCGGAGTTGTCGACCGCGCCGACGGTGGGCAGCACCGGGATGTCGCCGCCGGCGCCGCAGCCGGGCCCGGCGATGTGCGTCAGGCTGAAGCCGGTGATCGAGGAGTCGTTGTACTCGTAGCCGCCGCCGGACGGGCGCGAGGGGGTGTCCGGGCTCCACTGCACCATGCCGAACGGCACGTCGGCGCCCGGGAAGTCGTCGGCCTGGTTGGACGTCCCGATGAACGGGTTGACCAGGGCGGCCGGCGAGGTGACCAGCGCGGCGGCCCTGGCGGCGCCGTGGCCGCCGGCCGGGGCGGCCTGCGCGGGCATCGCGAACACTCCGACCAGCGCGACGCCGACGCCGGCGCCGAGCAGCGCGGTCAGCCGCCGGGCGCCGGGGCGTCTGTCCTGCGGCCGGTGCCGCAGCGCGCCTGTGAACGGGGAAGTCATTCTTCCGCCTCCTGGGGGGATCGGTGGGGGAGGGAGGACGTGATCGGGACCGTCGCGACCCCAGCCGATGGCAACGTTGTCAATTGCCAGGTCGCCGCCGGTGGAGCCGATGTCGGACACAGGTGGAGCCGCGGAGCCGCGCTGCCCGGCGCGTCGCGGCGTCCGGGCGGAGAGCGCTCTCGTGAAGGTAGCCATATGCCATGAACCCGTCAATGACACGGGCGGGCGGTGTTCGGACCCGGCGGGCGGTGTTCGGACCGGACAGGTGGGCGGCGTCGGCGAGGCGACCGGGCCGCCTTTGCGAGCCGCGTGCGCAGGGTTCGAGCGTTCGAGGGGGGTGGGCCGTCCCCATGAGGCGGGTGTGCCGCCTTATTGACACTGTGCCTGCCGTGACGGTGCAATGAGGCCCGCGCGGTCCAGACCAATGGGCGGTCGCCGGACCGCCGTTCCGGCGACGCGTCCGGCGGCACGCCACCGGGCCGCCCGCCGCTGCCCCCGCACGCCGCTCCGCCGTCTTCCGAGGGGACCACGATGACCGACGTCAATCGCCGGCGCTTCCTGCAGATCGCCGCGGCCACCGCCGGCGCCTCGGCGCTGCCCTCCGCCATCGCCCGCGCCGCCTCCGTGCCGGCCGCGGTGGACAGCGGCACCCTGGCCGACGTGGCGCACATCGTCGTGCTGATGCAGGAGAACCGGTCCTTCGACCACTACTTCGGCACCCTCGGCGGGGTGCGCGGCTTCGGCGACCCGCGGCCGGCGGCGCTGCCCAGCGGCAAGCCGGTGTGGTACCAGGCGGACTCCGCCGGCGCGGTCACGCTGCCGTTCCGCCCGAAGCCGCCCCGGGGCGACGATCTCGGCCTGACCTTCATCGAGGACCTCAACCACGACTGGAACGGCACGCACAACGCGTGGGCCTCGGGTCGCTGGGACAGCTGGGTGCCCGCCAAGTCGACCACCTCGATGGCGTATCTGACCCGCCAGGACATCCCGTTCCACTACGCACTGGCCGACGCGTTCACGGTGTGCGACGCCTACCACTGCTCGCTGCTGTCCTCGACCGACCCCAACAGGTACTACATGTACACCGGTTGGGTGGGCAACGACGGCTCGGGCGGCGGCCCGGTGATCGGCAACGAGGAGGCCGGTTACGGCTGGCGCACCTTCCCGGAGATCCTCCAGGCCGCCGGGGTGTCGTGGAAGGTCTACCAGGACACCGGAACGGGTCTGGACGCGGCGGGCAGTTGGGGCTGGACCTCCGACCCGTACATCGGCAACTACGGCGACAATTCGCTGCTGTACTTCGACCAGTTCCGCACCGCGCAGCCCGGCAGCCCGCTGTACGACAACGCGCGCACCGGCACCCGTGTCTCCTCCGGCGGCGGCCTGTTCGACCGGTTGCGGGCCGACGTCCTGGGCGGCCGGCTGCCGCAGGTCTCCTGGATCGCGGCGCCCGAGGCCTACTGCGAGCACCCGAGCTGGCCGGCCAACTACGGCGCCTGGTACATCTCCGGCGTGCTGGACGCGCTGACCGCCGACCCCGACGTGTGGAGCCGGACGGTGCTGCTGATCACCTACGACGAGAACGACGGTTTCTTCGACCACGTCGTCCCGCCGTACCCGCCGGTCGACGCGTCCTGGGGGCTGTCCACGGTGAGCACCGCCGGGGAGATCTACACCGGCGGCGCCTCCTCGTCGTACCGCACCTCGGTGCCGTACGGGCTCGGGCCGCGGGTGCCGATGCTGGTCGTCTCCCCCTGGAGCACCGGCGGTTGGGTGTGCTCGCAGACCTTCGACCACACCTCGATCGTGCAGTTGGTGGAGCGGCGGTTCGGCGTGCACAACCCGAACGTCTCGGCCTGGCGGCGCGCGGTGTGCGGCGACCTCACCTCGGCGTTCGACTTCACCGGCGCCAACTCCACGGTCCCGGGGCTGCCGTCGACCGTCAGCTGGGCGCCGCCGGCCGACCACAGCACGCCGCCGGTCTTCCACCCAGCGCCGCCGTCCTCCGGCGCGCTGCCCAAGCAGGAGCCGGGGCTGCGCAAGGCCCGCCCGCTGCCGTACGAACTGGCCGCGGACGCCGCGGTGGTGAACGGCCGGTGGCAGTTCACCTTCATCAACTCGGGCTCGGCGGGGGCGGGTTTCCACGTCAGGTCCGCGGTCCGCTCGGACAGCCCGTGGCCGTACACCGTCGGGGCCGGCACGTCGGTCAGCGACACCTGGAAGCTGCCGACGGGCGCGGGCGACCGCTACCAGTTCTCGGTGTTCGGGCCGGGCGGCTGGCTGCGCGAGTGGGCCGGCACGGTCGGCGGACTCGGCCCCGAGGTGACCGCCCGGCACGACGCGGCGAACGGGCAGGTCACCCTGACGTTCACCGGCGGCGGCAGCCGGACCGTCACCTTCACCGCGACCGACGCGTACGCGCCCGGCGACCACTACAGGTACACCGTGGCACCGGGCCAGTCGCGGGTGGTGCCGCACTGGGGCGTCCCGGCCGGCAACCGCTGGTACGACGTGACGGTCACCTGCGACGCCGACCCGTCCTACGTGCGGCGCTTCGCCGGCCACGTGGAGAACGGCACGCCGTCCACCAGCGACCCGGCGACGCTGACCGCGTAGCCGCCGTTGCGCGGCTCCGGCGGCGCGGGGATTTCTTCAGGAGTGCTCAGTCACCCGGGGTTTTGTCCCGTGGCGCTCGGTGCCGGCCGGGCCGCCGACTACCGTCGACGTTGGTTCGCTGTTCCGCCGCACGCCAGGACGCACCGCGACATCGGAGGACGGCAGGATGAAGCCTTTCCGGATCGAGATCCCCGAGGCGGACCTCGACGACCTGCGCCGGCGGCTGGCCGCCACCCGCTGGGCGCCCGCCTCGCCCGCCGCGGGCTGGGAGCGCGGCGTGCCGCTGGACTACCTGCGCGAACTCGCCGAGTACTGGCGCACGGAGTTCGACTGGCGGGCGGTCGAGGCGCGGCTGAACTCCTTCCCGCAGTACCGCACCGAGATCGACGGCACGACGGTCCACCTGCTGCACGTGCGCTCGCCCGAGCCGGACGCGACCCCGCTGCTCATGGCCAACGGCTGGCCCAGCTCGTTCGTGGAGTTCGCCGACGTCATCGGGCCGCTCACCGACCCGCGCGCGCACGGCGGCGACCCGGCAAACGCCTTCCACCTGGTGATCCCGAGCCTGCCCGGCTTCGGCTTCTCCACCCCGCTGTCCGGCCCCGGCTGGACCTTCGCGCGGGTGGCCGCGGCGTGGGCGCGGCTGATGGCCCGGCTGGGCTACGACCGCTACCTGGTGCAGGGCGGCGACCTCGGCTCGTGGGTCGGGCAGATCCTGGCCGGGACGGACGCCGAGCACGTGGCCGGCCTGCACCTGAACTTCCTCGCCACACCGCCCGGGCCCGATCCGCGGGACCTGGCCGGTCTGGAACCGGCCGAACTCGCCCGGCTGGGACGGCTCCAGGAGTTCGGCGAACGGGGATCGGCGTACATGGTCGTCCAGTCGACCAGGCCGCAGACCCTCGGCTATGCGCTCAACGACTCACCGGTGGGCCAACTCGCCTGGATCATCGACAAGTTCCACGCGTGGGCGGACGTCCAGAAAGTCCCCGAGGACGCGGTGGACCGGGACCTGCTGCTCGCCAACGCCAGTCTGTACTGGTTCACCGGCAGCGGCGCGTCCTCCGCGCAGGCGTACTTCGACAACGCCGCGCTGCTGCCGACCGCGCCGACGCGGCCGCCCGCCCCGCCGGTGCTGGACACGCCGCTCGGCGTGGCGATCTTCCCGCACGATCCGGCGCAGCCGATCCGCCGGTTCGCCGAGCGCCACTTCAGCGACATCGCGCACTGGAGCGAGTTCGACCGCGGCGGCCACTTCCCCGCCGCGGAGGAGCCCGATCTGCTGGTCGCGGACCTGCGCGCGTTCGCCGCGACGCTGCGCGCCCGGGGCTGACGAGCCGACCGACACCGCCCCGGGTCCGCCTCGTGTGCCTCGCGCACCCCGTGCGCCGCACACGTGGCAACGAGGGAGAGGCGGCCGGCAGCGCGCGTACCGCATCATGGGAGCACACCGCCGGAGGCGGTGATACGGGCCGGGAGGCGCGGCGACCGGACATGGGGAGCGGCCGTCGCGACGTCGGCCACGGGGGACAGACAGCCCGGCCGTCGGGCGCCGGAGCCCGGCGGCCGGGCCTTCGTCGCCGCGCGCCCGCTCCCGGGCCGGCTCGGCGGCCCGTGCCGTGCCCGCCGCGGCCGGATCCGCCGGGCGGATTGTCCGGCACGGGGGTGGCAGCCCGCACAGCGGAGCCCAGAATGTACACCTGGGGTTCTTCGACGCGGGAAGCCTCGCGGGGCGGCCGGGGGAGGTGGCGGTGCGCCAGAGCGTACGGGCCGCGGACGGGCGGCAGTTGATCGTGGAGACGACCGGGGACCCGCGCGGCAAGCCGGTGTTCCTGCTGCACGGCACCCCTGGCAGCCGGCTCGGACCGGCCCCGCGCGGCGTGGTGCTCTACCAGCAGGGGGTGCGGCTGATCTCCTACGACCGCCCCGGCTACGGCAGTTCGGACCGGCTGCGGCTGCGCACGGTGGCCGACGTGGCGCAGGACGTCGCGGCGGTCGCCGACGCGCTGGGCGTGGAGCGGTTCGCGGTCGTGGGCCGCTCCGGCGGCGGTCCGCACGCGCTGGCCTGCGCGGCGCTCCTGCCGGAGCGGGTGACGCGGGCGGCGGCGCTGGTCAGCCTCGCGCCGTGGCAGGCCGAGGGGCTGGACTGGTTCGCGGGCATGTCGCAGTCCAACGTCGCCGAGTACACCGCGGCCTCCGCGGGACCCGACCGGCTGGCGGCGGGCCTGGAGTCGCGTTCCGCGCAGATCCGCGAGAACCCGGTGCAGTTGCTCGCGGACCTGCGCCTGGAGCTGACCGAGCCGGACCGCCGGGTGGTCTCCGACGCCGGCATCCGGGCGCTGCTGGTGCGCAACTACCGCGAGGCGCTGCGGACGTCGGCGGCCGGCTGGATCGACGACGCGGTGGCGTTCGCGACGCCCTGGGGCTTCGACCCGGCGGACATCACGGTGCCGGTGCTGCTGTGGCACGGCGAGGAGGACGTCTTCTCGCCGATCAGCCACTCGCGCTGGCTGGCCCGCCGCATCCCGTGCGCGACCGCGGTGCTGGAGCCGGCCGCGGCGCACTTCACCGCGCTGCGGGTGATGCCGGACATCCTGGTCTGGCTGCTCGGCGACCGCCCGTGGGCCGGCCAGGTCCCCGCCTGACCCGCGCCGGCTCCCCCTACACTGTGGGGGGTTCGATGTCCCGGTAGATCCGCTTGTGCTCCTTCACGCTCACCGTGTACGGGTGGCCCGCGCCGAGCAGCCGGGTCAGCTGTTCCCCGGCGATCTCCAGGCCCCGCCGCGCGTCCTGCTCCAGGCCCAACTGGCCCAAGGTGATGGCGAGATTGGAGCGGCAGATCACCGTCTCCGGGTGGTAGGAGCCGAGCCTGCGCTCGAAGGCGTCGGCGACCCTCCGCTCGCGCTCCTCGGCCAGGTGCGGACGCCCGGACTCGGCCAGCACGTTGGCGAGGTTCACCTCGCAGGACAGCGTGTACGGGTGGGTGTCGCCCAGCACCTCGCGCAGCAGCTCCAGGTCGCCGGCGAGCACCGCCTCCGCGCGGTCCAACTGCCCGGTGCCGCGCAGGTAGACGCCCAGGTTGTTCTCCGCGGCGAGCGTCGCCGGGTGCCGCACCCCGGGCGCGACGCGGTACTCGCGCATCACCTCCTCGGTCAGCTCCAGCGCCTTGTCCCGCTGCCCGGTGGCGTACAGGTCGGCGGCCAGGTTGAGGGTGCACGACAGGATGTCGGGGGTGACCAGGCCCGGGTACTTCTCGGAGTAGCGCTCCCGGGTGTCGGCCGACAGCTGCCGGGCCTCCTCCAGCCGGCCCGCCTTGCGCAGCGACACCGCGTAGCTCTTCGCGGCGTGCAGCGTGTCGGGGAAGTCCTGGCCGAGCACGTCGCGGTAGGAGGCGTAGGCGTCGGCGAGCAGCGTCGCGGACTCCTCGTAGTCGCCGGCCTCGCGCAGGTCACGGGCGAGGTTGGTGGTGGAGAACAGCGTGTACGGGTGCTTCTCGCCGAGCACCCTGCGGCGGCGTTCCAGGGTCTCCTGGTCGACGTCCCTGGCCTCGTACCACTCGCCGACCATGCGCAGGCAGACCGCGAGGTTGTTGGCGGCGGCGAGCGTCCTGGGGTGGTCCAGGCCCAGCAGGTCCTTGAAGCCGTTGTACGCCTCGCGGGCGGTGCTCAGCGCCTCGTCGAAGCGGCCGAGGGTGCTCAGGTCGGTGGCCAGGCCGGTGGTCGTCATCAGCGTGTGGGTGTCGGGGCGTCCCGGCCGGTCGAGGTTGGCGCGCTGCCAGGCCAGGACCCGCGCGTCGAGTTCGTACGCCTCCACGTACTTGCCCTGCGAGCGCAGGATGTTGGCGAGGTGGAAGTCCAGGAAGTGGTTGAGGCGTTCGAAGTACTTGCGGCGCTGCGGGGTCTCGGCGGCCATGTCGCGCCGGCCCCACTGCGCGGCGAGCTGGTTGCCGAACGCCTCGGCGGCCTTCAGGTCGCCGCGCTTCCACAGGTAGCGCACCCGGTCGATGAGCAGCTGGCGGGTGTCGGGCTCGTCGCAGCGGCTGGCCTCCGAGGCGTCTAGGTGCGGCCATATCTCGCCGAAGCGCTCCCAGTTGGCCGGGTCGTCGGTGTCGCCCTGGATCGGCCGGGCGCCGACCAGGATGCGGTGCACCTGGTGCATGGTCTCCTCGGCCTCGGCCGTGGTGAGTTGGGAGCGCATCACCGACTGGACCAGGCGGTGCACCTGGATGCTGCGGGTGGACTGGTCGACCTTGGCCAGCGCGAAGCGGCTCAGCTCCTGGATCAGCTGGCCCAGGTTGAGCCGGTCCTGGAGGCTCTCGTCGTCCGGCAGCAGGGCGCCGATCATCTGGTCGCTGTAGACGAGGTTGCCGGAGATCGGCTCGGGGGCGAAGTACGCGCACAGCTGCAGCAGCCGGACCGCGGCGGGCGCCCGCTCGCGCAGCCGGTTGATGGAGATGTTCCAGGTGGCCGCGACCGGTTCCGGATAGCCGGCGGGCTGGCTGAGGGAGAGCACCCGGGTGGTCTGCTCGCGCAGTTCCGCGAGATAGTCGGCCACCGGGGTGGCGGTCTCGGCGAGCCAGGCGCCGGCCTGCTCGACCGCCAGCGGCAGGTCGCCGAGCGCGGCGGCGACCTCGTCTGCCTCCTCGCGGGCCAGCGACGGCACCAGCCGGGTCAGGTGCTCGATGCTCTCCTCCCGTTCGAACACGTCGACTTCGAGGGCGTTGCCGATCTGCGACCAGTTCTGGTTGCGGGAGGTGAGCAGCACGTGCCCCTGGGGGCCGGGCAGGAACGGCCGTACCGCGGCGGGGTCGTCGGCGTTGTCGAAGACCAGCAGCCACCGTTCGCCGGGCGGGGTGTGCCGCAGGTGGTCCAGCGCCTCGGCGGCGGCAGCGGCGATGTCCTCGCCGACCGGCAGGCCGAGCCGGCCGGCCAGTTCGGCGAGCGAGGAGGTGATCAGCTCGGTCTGCTCCGAGGAGATCCACCAGATCAGGTCGTAGTCGCCCATGAACCGGTGGACGTACTCCAGGGCGATCTGGGTCTTGCCGACGCCGCCGAGGCCGAACAGGGTCTGCGGGCGCGGCAGCACGATGGTCATCCCGCCGCCGAGTTCGGCCCTGATCCGGTCCAGGCCCGAACTGCGGCCGGTGAAGTTGGGGTTGCGCGGCGGCACGTTCCACACCCGGGGCAGGGTGCCGGGGAAGCGCGGCGCGGGCGCGTCGTCGTCGGGCAGTTCCCGGGGGCGGGCCGAGCGGTCCAGGGCGCGTAAGACGGCGGCGGCCGCGTAGCTCTCGTCGCGGCGCACCAGGTCGACCGCGCCGCGCTCGGCGAACGGCGCGGGCGGGCGCACGTCGCCGACCCTGATCGGCACCAACTGCCGCCGCGTGCCGGTCGGGTCGGCCGCGACGGCGCGCTCCCACACCGCGCGGGCCTCGGGCGCACGCAGGTACGCCGGCGACAGCAGCACCACGGTGCGCGAGGCGGTCTCGACACCGGGTCCGGGCGCGGCGGCCTCGGAGGTGGCGTCCCTTGCGCCCTTCACGGTTTTCGCGCCCTTCGCGCCGTCCGGAGCGGCGCCGCCGAGGGTGTCCCCGGCGCCGCCGGCGCCGCCCGCGCCGACCGCGAGGGCCGCACCGACCGCGGCGCCCGCGCTCTCCACGCCCTCGGCCAGCGGGCGGGCGGTGACCTGGAAGCCGGCCCGGGTCAGCAGCCACTCGATCCAGTCGGCCCACATCCGGTCCTGCGGCGCGAAGCTGAGGTGCACGTCGGCGACCGGCGCCGGCCGGTGCGAGCGGGTGAACTTCGCCCGGTAGTGCAGGCGTACGTCCTCCGGCATCGGCGGCAGCGCGGTGACCTCGGAGCCGGTGATCACCGCGGTGAGCCGTTCGAACGCCGACAGCAGGGAGGTGGTCAGCCCGGTCTCGTCGCCGAACGTGGCCAGCGTCTCCTCGTAGTTGTAGTACGAGCGGTACGGGATCTCCACCGAACCCCAGTAGCGGGCCGCCTCCTGCGCGGACAGGCCCTGCGGCATCCGGTCGAACTTCGCGCGGGCCAGCCACCGTCCGGCGTCGACCTTCTCCTTCTCCCCCTCGTCGATGCGCATCGGCACCGGCAGGATGCGGATACGGCGCTCGTGGTAGCGCTCGCTGATGTTGCGCGCCACGCTCGCCGCGCCGTCGATGCTCTGGCCGCTGAGGGTGAAGCAGTCCACGAGCACGTCCGGCAGCAGCACCGTGCAGATGTCGGCGATGTCGCTGATGCCGGTGCGGCTGTCGATCAGGACGTAGTCGTAGTGGGCCTTCATGTCCTCGCGGACCGCGTCGAAGAACTGGCCGCCGCCGAGGCGGTCGAAGAAGTTGTCCCAGTCGAAGTTGCTGACGATCGCGGAGTAGGTGCGGTCCTGGCGGCCGGCCGAGACGAAGTCCAGGGTGCCGCCGTCGGGGAAGTCCCAGGTGAGCGAGACGGCGTGCTGCCGGATGCGCGCGTAGTCCTTGTGCCAGTCGCCGGCCGGGCGGCCGGGGATGGTCGCGGCCTCGGCGAAGTCGCGGATCAGTTCGATGACGCCGCTGGTGGCGCCGATCGTGGACGGGTCGAGGAAGGGGTGGAAGAAGCGGTGCAGTCCCGGCGCCTCCAGGTCCCAGTCGACGGTCAGCACGCGCTTGCCGGAAGCGGCCAGGATCCAGGCGGTGTTGGCCAGCGCCATGGTCCGGCCGGTGCCGCCCTTGTAGGAGTAGAACGTGACGATGGTGCCGCCGCGCCCGCGGCCGCCCGGTGCGGCGGTGGCGGCCCCGAGCGCGGGCGCGGGCGTCGGCCCAGGGGTGGGCGCGGGCATGGTCATCGCGGGTCCTCCGTGTCGTCCGGGGCGCCGGCCCGCGGGAAGCCGCGGTGCGCGGCCGCGCTGAGCGCCGGGGCCTCGGGGCCGAGCAGCCGGAACCGCTCCGTCCTGGGTCCGTCCGGCGGATAGGCGTGGGCGTGCTTGAGGTACTGGGCGGCGGACCACTCCACCACCTGCGGCAGGATGTCGCTGAGCGCCTCCAGGCTGTGCACCCCGCGCGCGGCGACGCGACAGGCCGGCGGCCCCTGACCGGTGCCGCGCGGCATGGTCCGCTCCAGGCTCGCGGCCAACTCGTCCTCGGCGTCCCGGCTCTGCCCGTCGTCACGGTTCCAGGCGACGACGACGGCGGTCCACGGCCGGGCGGCGTCGAAGGCCGCGAGCCGGGCCCGCCAGCGCGGGTCGGCGGCCGTCCAGCGGTCCACGATGAGGATCTCCGGGCCGCCGCCCGCGCCGGCGGCGCGCCCCGCCGGGCCGGTGGGCCCGCCGGGCTCCCCCGGCCGCGGCGACCCGTCCGGCACGCCCGCCGCCCCGGGCCCCGGGTCCGAGAACCCGTCCACCGCGCCGAGTTCGGTGGGCGGCTCGTCGTCCAGCGAGACGACGGTCGGCTCGTAGTCGAAGCTGCGCGCGAGGTCGGCGGCGAAGGCCGCGACCGGCCGCGAGGTCACCGGATGGTACGGGTTCCAGTCCGCGGCCCGGTCGCCGTAGTAGTCGGCGCTGCGGCCCTCCGGCAGCCTGCCGCGCACCCCCGCGGCCACCGTGATCCGCAGTGACCGCGGCCCGCGCGGATCACCGAACGCACTCGGTATCAGGCGGTAGTTGACCGGCTGGCCCGGTCCCACGCCGCCGCTCTGGGCGACCTTGACGATGCGTTTGGCCAGCTCGTAGACGGCCAGTTCGTAGGCGCTGCGGAACATGCTGAGCTTGATCAGCCCGTACAGGCCCTCGGTGGCGTAGGTGTCGCCCAGCGCGCTGTGGTTGAACTGGAGGCGCTCGGCGGCGCTCGGCAGCCGGTTGGGCGGCACCGGCACCCACAGCGCCGGCACGATCGCCTCGGAGACCCGGTTGCCGCGCGCGCCGTCGGTCAACGCGCGTTGCGCGAAGGCGAACCACTCCTTGCCACAGTGCACGCTGTCGAAGTACCGCGGCGAGAACAGCGGCACGAACACCCGGCAGGTGGCCAGCGATTCGGCGAGCCGCTCCGACCAGCCCTCGCCGGAGCGGATGTCGCGGTCCATGAAGCCGACCGGAGCGCCCGGCCCGATGTTGGTGAGCGCCAGGACGTGGTCGCACAGGTCCTGGTAGAGCCGGCCCACCCACATGTCCGGGTCCTGCACATTGGAATCGGGGCGGGGCGTATGGGCGTAACTCAGAAAGAAATACGGGGCGCGATCATCGCCCCGCCCCTGTCCCGATACGAGCACGCGCGTCCCCCACCCGGTTCCGGATGTCCACAGTGTAGGAATTATCGACCGTGGCGGGAACTCGGGCGGCCGGAATACGCAAGCCCCTCACATTCGGCCGGACCCGGGGCGTCGGTTTTCGGACAGCCAGCGGCCCGCGAAGTCCACGGCGTCCTTCAGCGGAAGGCAGCGGCTGTCCGCATCGCCCACCGGGCCGCGTTCCACCCGGGCCCCGGACCGTTCGAAAGCGGCGCCGAGCTGCGGGAAATCCGAGTCGTTGAGAACGATGTCGCGGTACGTGATCCACTGACCGGCGTCCCCGCTTTTCCCGCCGCGCGCGCCGTCGCGCTCGCGCATCACCACGCAACTGTAGTCACGCAACGGAGTATCCGGAATTCGATACTCCGCGAGATGGAAGGCGGTGCACACCCCGAATCCGACGCCGATGAGCAGCACGACCGCTTCGGCGTCGTAGAGCCGGGCCACCGGAGAGCGTTCTCCGAGATGGTCGGTGGGATCGTGGCCGCCGACGATCGCCTCGGCGTCCCTGCCGAGCGCCGCGAACGAGGTCTGCGGGTGGCCGCTGCGCAGCGCGCCGGGCGTCGTCCTGAGCGTCTCGGCGAGCCGCCCGACGCGCTCGGACGGCGAACGCGCGGGGTCGAAGGGCGGCATCGCGGCGCGGTACCGGGCGGCCTCGCCCGGCGTCATGCCGGCGGTCGCCTCCCGGTGGGCCCGCGAGGTGTCCGAGTTGGACTCGGTGAACGCGGGCACGACGACGGTGCCTTCGGGGCCGAGGACGTCGCGCAGCGCGTGGAGGACCGTTTCAGCGGTGGCGTCGGCGCGGCGGGGGCCGCGTGGCTCGTCCGGCGCGGGCGCGGCGGACCACCGGGACCCGGTGGGGCGGGCCGCGCGTGCGGGTGCGGCGGCGTCGAGGGAGGCGGGCGCCACGGGCGCGGGTGCGACGGGTACGGGCGCGGGTGCGACGGATGCGACGGGTACGGGCGCGGCGGCGCGGCGGCGTACCGGCGCGGTGGGCCCGGGGGCGGTGGGCGTCGCGGCCGCGGGCCGCCGTGCGGCTCCGAACCCGGTCGCGGCGCCGGGCGTGAGGGCCGCCTCGCCCGCCGCGAACACGACGGCCTCGGCGGGCACGGCGGGTTCAGGGGACACGGCGAGTTCGGCGGGCGCGACGGCCCCGGCGACTGCGAGCGCCCCGGCGAGGGCGTCGCCGGGGACCGCGCCGCGGACCTCGGCGGCCGGGCGGAACCAGCTCCTGAAGCCCTGGTGCAGCGACGCGTGCGCGCTACGGGCCCAGGTCGGCGCCCGCCACGCGGCCGGACGCCCCCAGCCGGCGGTGGGCGCCATGCGCCCGGACGCGGCCCCGACCGGCACCGCGACCGGGCCGACCGGGCGCATCGCGGCGTGCACCAGCACGGTCTGCCCGGCGGTCAGCCCCAGCGCCCGGAAGTCCGCGGCCAGCGAGTCGCGCGTGTGCACCGCCCGCTCACCTCCCGGCCGCGTCCGCGCGCCCGCCGGCCGCCGTGTCCGCGTCCCGCGCGCCGGCGGCCGTCCCGGAACGGCGCACGCCGGTGCTCCCGGTCAGCGCCGAGCGCAGGCGGGCGGCGAAGAGCGCGCCGGGGGCGGTGAGGACGCCGGTGTCGCGCAGGTCGTCCAGGGCGCGCACGGTCGCCGCGGCGTGGGCCGCCGGGTCCGCCGCGAGCGCGGCGGTGGCGGTACGGGCGTAGGCGTGGGCGAGGAGTTCGCCCGCGGGCAGGGGCGCGCCGCCCCACGGCGGCGGGAACGAGTGCGGCGCGGTCTCGTCGTACAGCTCGACGCGTTCCAGCAGCGCGTCCAGCTTGGCGTGCTGCCAGGCCGCGAGCAGCCGTCCGGCCAGGACGGCGGGGTCCGAGGAGAACACCACGCCGACCGCGCCGAGCCCGCGGCGCCCGCCCGCCAGCACGGACGCCCGCCGCGCGCCGGCCCCGGGCACGACCGGCGTGACGCCGACCAGCCCGGCGGCCAGCTCCGCCGCCCGCGCGGGCACGGCGGCGCGCAGCACCCGCCACGCCCCGGTCAGCCCGCGGCCCCACGCCTCGGCCTCCCCCGCGCTGAGTCGCGGCGCGGCGGCCCGGTGGTGGCTGTCGCGGTACGGGTCCACGTCGTCGAGCAGCGGCGCGAGGACGGGGCCGCCGGCGGGGAGGTCCGCGGCGGCGGACGCGGCGGGGCCGGTGGGCGCGGCGGAGCCGGTGGGCGCGGCGGGCTCCGCGAGCTCGGCCGTTTCCGCGACGGTGGCAGGGTCCGCGGCCGGGGCAGCGGGCGTGGCAGGGACCGCGGGTGTGACCGGGTCGGTCGCGGCCAGGGCGCGAACGGGCTGCCAGCGGCGGTCGTGCGGGGTGCCCGCGAGCACCCTGACCTCTTCCTCGCCGCGGCGGATCACGAACGCGGCGGACGTTCCCTGGACATCGGCGGTGGCGGGGCCGCTGCGGGCGAGGACCGCCCGGCCGAGGCCGGGCAGGGAGACCGTGCCGTCGGCGGCGACCGGCACCGGGAGCGGGTGGCGGGTGCCCGCGGTGCGCAGGGCCGCCGCGGCGGCGAGGGAGGCGAGGTGCGCCGGGGCGGCGAGCCCGCTGCCGACGCCGGCCGCGCGGTGGGTGTCGGGGCCGAACAACTCCTCGTCCAGCGCCCCGAACACGTCCTCGGCCACGGCGAACTCCGGGAGCCGTACCGGGAACGGCTCGGCGACGTGCCCGCCGGACGGGCCGGCGCCGGCGAACGGACGGCCGGCGCCGGGGTGGGCGGGGTCGGCGCGATGGACCGGGCGGTCGGAACGGTCCGGGCGGTCCGGATGGGCCCGGCCCGTCGGGTCCGACAGGTCCGCCGCCTCGTGCCCGGTCCCCCCGACGTCCTGGGCGTCGCGCACGTCCAGCGCGTCCAGGCAGGCCGCGGCCCAACTGCGCGTGTACGGATGGGCGAGCACGGCGTCGAGCACGTCGGTGCGCGCGCCGGGCGCGGTGAGCCACTGCCAGGCGGCGTCCCACCGCGGGTCGCTGCCGGCCAGCCTGGCGTCGATCAGCCGCAGCCAGTCGTGGGTCACCAGCCGTTGCGCCGCGGCGAGTTCGGCCAGCACGGCCTCGTCCGCGACGTCGGCGACCGCGGCCACCAGCGGCGCGGCCTCGCGCTCCGCCCGGGCCGCCGCGGCGGCGACCGGTCCGGGCGCGGGCCGGCCGGTGCGGGAACCGATCCGCTCCACCAGGGACTTGAGGTCGGCGCAGTAGACCGAGGGGTTGTCGAAGCCGCTGCCGGTACGGAACCGGTGGGCGTAGAGGCCGCCGCCGCAGGAGCGGACCACCGGGCAGTTCACGCACTGCCGGCTCAGCCCGGCGAGACCGCGTTGCCGGGCCAGCACGCCGGGGTGGCGGGCGGCGCTGTCGAGGCTGTCGGCGAACACGTCGAAGCCGGTGGCGGGCGCGCCGTCGTAGGCGGTCTTGAGCGAATCGGCCTGTTCCAGGGTGCCGTCCGTCTCGATGACGACGAGGTCGGCCGGGCCGAGGCCGAGCGACTCGGTGAGGCTGGGACCGCCGTCGAGGGTGCTGATCACCGAGTCGAACAGGCGTACCGGCATCGGCCTGGCCGCGTCCCAGCGGTCGAAGATCCGCATCAGCCAGTCGGCGTAGGGGGTGCTCGCACCGTCCGGACGTACCGGCGGCTCGTCCCAGGTGGCGTGCGGGAGCAGGAAGTCGATGCGGGGCGGGGCGAGTTCGGCGAGCGCGTCGTAGACCGCGACGGGGTCGTTGGCGACGTCGACGGTGCACAACAGGCCCGCGTACAGGTGCCGGTAGCGCTCCTGACGGAGCAACGCGACGGCGTCCAGGACCCGTTGGTGGCTGCTGCGGCCGTTGGCGTAGACGCGGTGGCGGTCGTTGGCGGCCTTGTCGCCGTCGAGGGAGACGCCCACCTTGACGTCGAACTCGGCGAACAGGTCGAGGTAGCGCTCGCTGAGCTGGACGCCGTTGGTGTGGATGCGTAAGTCCAGCTCGGTGATCCCGTCGAGCCTGCCGCGCAGTTCCTCGCAGACCCGGCGCAGCCGCGCCGGGCCGGCCAGCAGGGGCTCACCGCCGTGCAGGATGACGTGGACCGACGGCAGCGCGTGCGTCTTGGCGTGCTCGGCCAGCCGGTGCGCGGTCCAGGAGACCGCCTCCTCGGAGACCACCTTGGGCCGCGCGCTCCAGCTCTGGTCCGCGTGCTCGTAAACGTAGCAGTGGCGGCACGCCAGATCGCATCTGCTGTGGACCTTCAGCACGACCTGGCGGAAGGGGACCAGCGGTCCGGACATCGGGAAGGGATCAGATGCAGGAGTTGAAGGTGGCCCCCGACTCCCTGCGACCGGTGAGCGCGGACGCGGACCGCCGCAGGCTCCTTTCCAGCGCGCCGCCGCCCGGCAGACGCGTCGCGGCCTGGGGAACACGGATCTCCGGCGTGGCGGAGTGAGAAGAGTGCGCGGAAGTGTTCACGGCCGTCCTATGGGCGGGAGGTCCGGCGCGGTCCATGCCCCGGACAAACGGGATCATGGCTTGCCGGAGCGGAGTGGATAGGCAATTCGGGATACTAGCGCGAGTGGACTTCGCGCGCATCCCGCCGCGCGCATCCCGCAGCGGGGTACGCGCGCACGTGGGACTCGCGTTCATCCGAAAACACGATCCCGGTGTCATGCGGAAAGGCGACCCCGGACCGGAATTCGGGGTCAACCTTGACCCTATTGTGCGAATGAATTCCCAGGAAAGGCGTCGACCGTCCTCCTTGGCGTGAAGTGCTCTGTTCAGGTGACGCGCCGCGCCGCATGCTCCGGGCTACCGGAGGATGCGGCGCTTTTGGCCACGAAGCGGGCGCGGGACCGGGACCGCCGGGGGACGGGGGTGACGCGTGGGCGTGTCCGGACGGCCGCCCCGGCGCGGCACGGCGACCGGCCGTGGCACGGTGGTCGGCCGCAGCACGGTGGTCGGCGACGCGCAGCTGCCGGCGCTGTTCCGCGTCGCCGACGCCGCGGCGGTGCGCCGGCAGCGGCTGACGGTCGACTGGGTGCGGCGGCAGTTGGTGCTGCTGGTCGCGGCGGCGGCCTGCTCGGCGACGCCGTGGCGGTGGCGGGTCGGCCATGTCGACCTGCTCGCGGCGACCAGCGCGGCGGCCTACGTCGGGGCGTTGTGGTTCACCTGGCAGACCGCGCGCCATCACCACCGCGAGAACTGGCAGTTGCACCGCAGCGCCGCCGAACTGCTGCGCTCCCACTGCTGGCGGTACGCGGTGCGCGGCAGTCCGTACGACAGCGGACTCGCCGATCCCGACGGCGACTTCGAGGTCCGGGTCAACGACAGCCTGCACGAGCTGCGGACCGCGGGCTGGCACGACCCACGACCGGCCGGCGCCGCGCACGAACGGGCGCTGATCACCCCGGCGATGCGGGAGCTGCGCGGCAGGCCGCTGGCGGTGCGCCGCGACGTGTACGTGCGCGACCGGGTGATGGAGCAGCGCGACTGGTACCGGCGCAGGACCGGCGAGTCGCGCCGGGCGGCGGCGGTCTGGCAGTCCGTCGCCTTCGCCGGCACGGCCGCCGCGCTGGCCGCGGCGGCGGCCCGCGCGTTCGAGTGGGGGACGTCCATGGACCTGGTCGGCCTCGCGTCCTCCGCGGCCGCGGCCGGGGTGGCCTGGAGCGAGCTGCGGCAGTACCAGCCGCTGGTGGCCGCGCACTCCGTCGTCGCGCAGGAGCTGGACACGATGGTCGTGACCATGCCGAAGATCACGGAGGAGTCGCGCTGGTCGGTCGCCGTGCGGGCCGCCGAGGACGCGATCTCCCCCGACCACACGGCCTGGCTCGCCCGCCACCACGACGCCGGCCGCTGAATTCATCGGGCGCGGGCCCTCGTACGCCAGCAGAACGCCGGACGTGCGCTTCGGGGCGCGGGGAACCGCGCGAGCAGCCCATCACCGGCTGGGGGTACCTCCCGGGCGAAGGTCTGGGGGAGGCGTGCGGGGGTACCTCCCGGGCGAAGCTCTGGGGGAGCGGTTCCCCGCGCCCCTGGGGGTCGACGCCCAGCGCGGGGCTGAACCAGCCTGGGGTGCCCGGCGGCGCGGCGTCCGGCGCCGAGCTGACGGGAAGGGCCACCGGCCCGAGGTGATGCGGAGGCCGACGCGGAGTCGTCGAAGGAGGCGCGGCCCGAGCCGCCGACTCGGCGACAGCGTCAGGGGCGGTGGACGCCGGGGCGCCAGATCACGGAGACGGGCTTGCCCAAAGCCCGCGCATAGTGGACGACTTCGGCCGTCCCGCCCTGCCCGCGCGCCGGCATCCCGTCCCACACCGCGACGATGAGGTCGCAGTGGTCGGCGATATACGCCCCCGCGGCGTAGTACGCCTCGCCGCAGACCCGCGCGAAGTCCAGCGCGACATGCGTGTCCGCCCGCCGCAACAGCACGCGGAACCGGGCCAGTTCGGCGGGCGCGAACGTGCTCTCGTAGTCGTCCGCGGGCGTCACCGCGGTCAGCCGCGCCCCGCTGTCGAGCGCGATCTCGGCGAACAGCTGGTCCGCGCCGGCCGCGAGGCAGCTGAGCGCCTCCACGGACCCGGGCCGCCCCACGACCGCCCGCAGCTCCCGGGTGAGCGCTCTCCGTACGTGCCCGGTCAGTTCCGCCGGGATCGCCCGGTGCCCGGTGACACCGATCCTGCGCACCGCGCCCGGTCCGCGCCGCCCCGCGGCCCCCGGCGGCTCGCCGGCCCGACCCCACGCCCCAGCCATGCGGACCAGTGTGCCAGGACCGGGCAGGATGGACCGGGCCCGGCGGAAGCGCGCAGCGCCCGAACGGCGCGCCGCGGCGCACGGACGGAGCGGCGGCGCGAGCGGCCGAGCGGCGCGAGCGGCACGCGGCACGGGCGGCACGGGCCACGCCGGGCGCGGGCGGCGCGGCCAGCGCGGGAAGGAACGGAAGGGTGCGGACATGCGAGCGGTGCTGATCGAGGAGTTCGGGCGGCTGCCCGAGGTACGGCGGGTGGCGGACCCCGCGCCGCCGCCCGGCGGCGTGGTGATCCGCGTGGAGGCCACCGGCCTGTGCCGCAGCGACTGGCACGGGTGGCTCGGCCACGACCCCGGCATCACGCTGCCGCACGTGCCGGGCCACGAACTCGCGGGCACCGTCGTGGCGACGGGCGCGGGCGTGACCGGCTGGCGCGAAGGCGCCCGCGTCACCGCGCCGTTCGTCTGCGCGTGCGGGACCTGTGCGGCGTGCGCCCGCGGCGACCAGCAAGTGTGCGAGCGCCAGCAGCAGCCGGGCTTCACCCATTGGGGCTCCTACGCGGAGTATGTGACGCTCCATCACGCCGACGTGAACCTGGTGGCGGTGCCCGACGGCATGGCGACGACCACGGCCGCCTCGCTCGGCTGCCGTTTCGCCACCGCCCACCGCGCGGTGGTCGCGCAGGGCGGAGTGCGGCCCGGCGAGTGGGTCGCGGTGCACGGCTGCGGCGGCGTGGGGCTCTCCGCGGTGATGATCGCGGTCGCGGCGGGTGCCCGGGTGGTGGCCGTCGACCCCTCGCCGCGCGCCCGCGAGCTGGCCCTGTCGCTCGGCGCACAGGCCGCGGTGGACCCGGCCGCCACCGCCCCCGGCGCGGCCGAGACCCCCGTGGCGACGCCGGAAACGCTCTCCACGCCGGGGGAGCGCTCTCCGACACCGCCCCCGCCCCTTCCGCCCCGGCCACCTCCCCCTCCCCCGCCGGGCCGTCCGCGGCGCACGCCACCGCATCCGCGGGACCCGCCACCGCATCCGCCGCACACCACACCGCCGAGGCCGTGCGCGAGCTGACCGGCGGCGGCGCGCACCTGTCCCTGGACGCCCTCGGCTCCGCCGCGACCTGCGCCGCCTCGGTCGCCGGGCTGCGGGCCCGCGGCCGGCACGTCCAGGTCGGCCTGCTCCCGGCCGGCGGCACACCCGTGCCGATGGACCGGGTGCTGGCCCTGGAGCTCCAACTGCTCGGTAGCCACGGCATGCCCGCGCACGCCTACCCCGAGCTGATGCGCCAGGTGGCCGCCGGCACGCTGCGCCCGGAGCTGCTGACCGGGTCGGTCATCGGCCTGGACGAGGCCCCGGCCGCCCTGGCGGCGCTCAGCGGCGGCTCGCCCGCCGGCATGACGATGATCGCGCCGCGGGAGGCATCCCGGGAGGCGGCCAGGCGGGCGCCGCACGAGGCGCCATGAGCGGCACCGTCCCGAGCGCCGCGGGAAGCACCCCGGGCGCGCCCGGCTCACCCGGGGCGAGCGTGGGCCGGCCCGGCTGGTCGGTCTAGTCGGTCCGCGGCTTCCAGTCCGGCGCGAGCGCGCACTGCATGTAGTGCGTCTGCCGCCACCGCTCCCACACCACGCTGTGCACCCCGACCGCGTTCTCCGCATAGGTGTCGCACTCCGCGCACCCCTCGCGGGGGCCCGGCCGGGTGCCGTGGTCGTCGAGGTGGTGAGTGGCCCAGCGGTACAGGAAAGCGCCCGGATTGGGGGTCTCCGGGTCCAGGAACCGTGCCTCCAGTTCGCCACAACGGGCACACTGTCGGCTCTCCACACCTCTGCTCACGCAGAAGAGATTACGTTCTCCGCCGCGGCGCACGGGTCGTTTTCACGCCACACCCCTCGAACGGGCGGCCGACGCGCCGGGCTCCCCTCGCAGCTCAGCAGGGTTGCCCCGGGGGATCGTCGACCGTCCGGGCGGACCGGCGCACGACGGCCGACCGCCCCGCACACGGCCGCGTGGCCGGGCCCACGGGGGCGTTCCACAGCGGACGCACAGGGATTGACACGGGTTCGACGCGGCCGGGACACTCCCCCGGAGAGCGCTCTCCCGAGTCAACTCCGGATGCCGTCGCGGCAGTCCGCAGTCCCCCAGCCGTCCGCGGACGGCGCCTCCCGTGGAGATGCAGATGAGGTTCCTTACCCCCCTCGTGCGACGCACGAGACGACACAGATCGCTGGTGGCGATCGTCGCCGTGATGGCGCTGGCGATCGGCGGCGCCATCGGCGCGACTAGCGGGACGGCGCAGGCGGCGGACACGCTGCTGTCCCAGGGCCGGACGGCCACCGCCTCCTCGACGGAGAACGCCGGCACCCCCGCCTCCGCGGCGGTGGACGGCGACACCGGCACCCGCTGGTCCAGCGCCGCCTCCGACCCCCAGTGGCTCCAGGTCGACCTGGGCAGCACCGACACGATCACCTCGGTGGTGCTCAACTGGGAGACCGCGTACGGCAAGGCGTTCACGATCCAGGTCTCCGCCGATGCCCAGACCTGGACCGACGTCTACTCCACCACCACCGGCGCCGGCGGCACGCAGACGCTCGCCGTAAACGGTTCCGGTCGCTACGTGCGGATGTACGGCACCGCGCGCGGCACCGGATACGGCTACTCCCTCTGGGAGTTCCAGGTCTACGGCACGGCCGGCGCGGCCGGCGGCTGCGGCACCGTGAACGCGGCCCGCGGACGTACCGCGACCGCCTCCTCCACCGAGAGCGCCGGCACCCCCGCCTCCGCGGCCGTCGACGGTGACACCGGCACCCGCTGGTCCAGCGGCGCCTCCGACCCCCAGTGGCTCCAGGTCGACCTGGGCGCGAGCGCGAGCGTGTGCCGCGTGGTGCTCAACTGGGAGACCGCGTACGGCAAGGCGTTCACGATCCAGGTCTCCGCCGATGCCCAGACCTGGACCGACGTCTACTCCACCACCACCGGCACGGGCGGCACCCAGTCGCTCGACGTCAGCGGCTCCGGGCGCTACGTGCGGATGTACGGCACCGCGCGCGGCACCGGATACGGCTACTCGCTGTGGGAGTTCGAGGTCTACACCGGCAGCGGATCGACCGCCGGCGGCGGAACCAACGGCGGCGGGACGAACGGCGGCAGCACCGGCGGCACCAACCCGGGCGGCGGCGACTTCTCCGGCTCGGTGATCTCCGCCTACAAGCAGGTCTCCGCGTCGTCCTACGAGGGCGGCAACGCGCCCGCCGCGGCCCTCGACGGCCGCACCGACACCCGCTGGTCGAGCCTGTACACCGACAACGAGTGGCTCCAGGTGGACCTGGGCGCCATCGGCTCCGTCACCGGCATCGTGCTCAACTGGGAGTCGGCGTACGGCAAGGGCTACCGGATCGAGGTGTCGGACAACGGCACCGCGTGGACGCAGCTCTACAGCACCACCGACGGCAAGGGTGGCGTCGAGCAGCTCCCGGTGACCGGCAAGGGCCGCTACGTGCGGCTGACCGGCACCGCGCGCGCCACCGGATACGGCTACTCCCTCTGGGAGTTCCAGGTCTACGGCACGGTGGACTCCTCCACCTCGACCCCGCCGCTGCTGTCCGGGCCGACCAAGGCCCCGGCCACCACCGGCCAGTTCGCGCTGTCCGCCCCCGCGGACCACGCGATGGTCACCAACACCCGGCGTCCCGCGCTGTCCTGGGCGGCCGTCGGCGGCGCGGCGCACTACGAGGTGTGGATCAACATCAGCCGCACCGACTACGACTTCACCGCGTCGGGCAACCTGCTGGACCTCTACACCAAGGTCGCCGAGCCCACCGGCACCAGCTACACGCCGAGCTGGGACATCACCGACCGCTGGACGTACAAGTGGTTCGTCGTCGCAGTGAGCGGCTCGGGTACGCGGGCCACCTCGAACATCCGCACCTTCAGCGTCTACCTGCCGGACATCGAGCAGGTGAACGACGGGATCAACGTCATCAACGGCGCGCGTGACCTCAACAAGGACGGCACGATCGAGCCGTACGAGGACTGGCGGCTGTCGGTCGACACGCGGGTGAGCGACCTGCTCTCCAGGATGACCCTGGAGGAGAAGGCGTACCAGATGTTCTACAACGTGCAGCAGTACCCCATGTCCGGCTGGCACTTCGGGCCCGCGCAGCCGGCCGACCTGAACAACGTGCTGCTGTCGACGGCGGCCACCCGGCTCGGCATCCCGCCGGTCTCCGCGGGCGACACCACCGCCGGCTACCAGACGACGTACCCGTTGCAGAGCACGCTGGCGGCGGGCAAGGACTACCCGCTGGACTACCAACTGGGCGACATGCAGCGCAAGGAGGAGCTGGAGGTCGGCGCCCGCGGCACGCTGTCGCCGCTGGCCGAGGTGGGCACCAAGGTGCTCTACCCGCGCATCCAGGAGGGCGGCGGCGAGAACGCCGACGTGGCCGCGGCCCAACTGCGGGCGCTGGTCGCCGGGTTGCAGGGCGGCCCGGAGCTGAACCCGCACTCGGTGCTGGCCACGGTCAAGCACTGGCCGGGCGAGGGCGCCGGCGGCGAGGCCGGGATCGTCTACGACGGAGTCACGATCAAGTACCACATGATCCCGTTCAAGGCGGCGATCGAGGCCGGCGCGGTGAACATCATGCCGGGCTACGCGGGCAGTTCGTACCTCGACCCGGGCGGTCCCGGGCCGGCGACAGCGCCAAGATCCTGGCCTACCTGCGGCAGAACATCGGCTACACCGGCCTGATCACCACCGACTGGCTGCCGTCGTCGGCGTGGATCAACGCGGCGAACGCCGGCTCGGACGTGATGGGCGGCGCCGACCCGGGCGCCACCGGGTTCACCATGGCGAGCTTCGAGCAGCAGGTGCCGCAGTCGCGGATCGACGACGCGGTGGGGCGCATCCTGAAGCTCAAGTTCGAGCTGGGGATCTTCGACCACCCGTACGGCGACCCGGTGAACGGCCCGTACCGCTTCCACCAGCCGTCCTACGTGCAGCTGGCGAACCAGGCGGCGCGCGAGTCGGACACCGTGCTGAAGAACGACGGCGTGCTGCCGGTGAAGCTGAACGCCGGCGACAACATCGTGGTCACCGGCGACCGGGCGACCGACGGCGCGGCCTGCTGCATCTGGTCCAGCTACTTCCACCCGGACGACGGTTCGCTGGACATGCTGGACGCGATCAAGAAGCGGGCCGCGACCGCGGGCGTCAACGTCTACCAGGACACCGGTCCGACGCCGAAGCTCGCGGTGGTGGACGTGGGCGAGCCGTCGTACACCCACGCCACCGCGTGGCCGGACACCCAGCCGTACCTGCCGGCCGACCAGGTCGCGCTGATCCAGAAGTTCAAGAACCAGGGCGTCCCGGTGGTGGTCGTGCTGACGCTGCCGCGACCCATCGTGATCAGCGACTGGAACAACCTGGCCGACGCCATCGTGGTGACCTACCGCGGCGGCGAGGAGGTGGGCCCGGCCACCGCCAGCCTGCTCTTCGGCGACTACACCCCGCACGGCCACCTGCCCTGGCAGCTGCCGCGCAGCCTGGACCAGGTGCTCAAGCCGGGCGGCGGCGACACCCAGGCCGACGCCAACGAGGCGTGGGACCTGCCGTACGACCTCGGCGCGACGGACGCCGAGCGGCAGGACATCCGGGCGAAGATCGACGCCGGACAGACGGTGCCGACCACGTACGGCAATCCGCTGTACGCGTACGGCGCGGGCCTGACCAGCTGGGCGACCGGCTGAGAAGGCTGACCGGTCGAACCACGGCGGCCGTCTCCTCGACGCACCACGCGTCGAGGAGACGGCCGTTCCCGTGTGGGCGGCCGTTCCCGTTGACGCGGCCGTTCCCGCCCGGCGGCAGTCCGCATCCGATCGTCGGAGGATCGCACAAGCGAGCCCCGAGCCGGGAGATGTTCGGATTATGCAATGGTCCAGCAGACATCTGCCTCGCAGATGCGGCACTATCATCGGCACAGCCAGGTCAGCCGTGGTCCGAGAGGCGCCGAAAGGGAGAAACCTTGTGACAACCCGTTCCGCGCGACGGCGCGCCCTGGTGGCCGTCGCCGCCGGCGCCACCGCACTGCTCGCGCTCACCGCCTGCTCCTCGTCGGACGACGACACGTCCTCCGACGCCCCGGCCGCCACGCCGACCGGCACGGCGGGCTCGCGGGCGACGAAGGTGTCGGGCACGGTGGTGGTGTTCGCGGCGGCGTCGCTGAAGGAGAGCTTCACCACGCTCGGCGAGGACTTCGAGAAGGCGTACCCGGGCACCAAGGTGGTCTTCAGCTTCGGCGGCAGCGACACGCTCGCGGCGAGCATCACCGGCGGCGCGCCCGCCGACGTCTTCGCCGCGGCCAGCCCGACGACCATGAAGACGGTCACCGACGCGGGCGACGGCGACGGCACGCCGGACACCTTCGTCCGCAACCGGCTGGAGATTGCCACACTGCCCGGCAACCCCCGGCACATCACCACGCTGAAGGACCTCACCGGCTCCGGCCTGAAGGTCGCGCTGTGCGCGAAGACGGTGCCGTGCGGGGCCGCCGCGCAGACCGCACTGCGCGCGGGCGGTCTGCGGCTGACCCCGGTGTCGTACGAGCAGGACGTGAAGTCGGCGCTGACGAAGGTGGAGCTGAAGGAGGTCGACGCCTCGGTGGTCTACCGGACGGACGTGAAGGCGGCCGGCGGCAAGGTCACCGGCGTGGACTTCCCCGAGGCGGCGAAGGCGGTCAACGCGTACCCGATCGTCACGCTCGAGCACGCGCCCAACCCGGCGGCCGCGCGGGCGTTCGTGGCGCTGGTGGAGTCCGCGCAGGGGCAGAAGGTCCTGGGCGAGGCGGGCTTCCTCAAGCCGTGAGGCAGCCCGTGAAGCGGTTTCCCGGTCCTGGCGCGGGGCGGTCCTCGCAGCCGCGCGTGCGACGGTCCGCGGGCCCGCGGCGACGGCCGCGCGGCGCTCCACTGCCGCTGCTGGCGCCCGCCGTGGTGGGCATGGCGTTCCTGCTGGTGCCGCTGCTGGCGCTGCTGATCAGGGCGCCGTGGCGGTCGATGCCGGACCAGCTGACCGGCGCCGCGGTGTGGCAGGCGCTGCGACTGTCGCTGGAGACGGCGACCTCGGCGACCGTGGTGGCGCTGGTGCTGGGCGTGCCGCTGGCCTGGCTGCTGGCCCGCACCCGCTTCCCCGGCCGCCGGATCGTACGGGCCCTGGTGACGCTGCCGCTGGTGCTGCCCCCGGTGGTGGGCGGTGTGGCGCTGCTGCTGGCGCTCGGCCGCAACGGCGTGGTGGGGCGCTGGCTGGACGCGTGGTTCGGGATCACCCTGCCGTTCACCACGGCCGGGGTGGTGGTGGCCGAGGCGTTCGTGGCGATGCCGTTCCTGGTGATCAGCGTCGAGGGCACGCTGCGGGCCGCCGACACGCGCTTCGAGGAGGCCGCGGCGACGCTGGGCGCCTCGCGCTTCACCGCCTTCCGCCGGGTGACCCTGCCGATGATCGCGCCGGGCGTGGCCGCGGGCGCGGTGCTGGCCTGGGCGCGGGCACTCGGCGAGTTCGGTGCGACGATCACCTTCGCGGGCAGCTTCCCCGGCCGCACCCAGACCATGCCGCTGTCGGTCTACCTCGCCCTCCAGGACGACCCGGACGCGGCGATCGCGCTGAGCCTGGTGCTGCTGGCGGTCTCGGTGGCGGTGCTGGCCGGCCTGCGCGACCGCTGGACGGGGGCGGCGGCGTGACGGCGGGGAGCGGGAGCGCCGGTCTCGACGCGCACCTGGTGGTGGACCGGGGCGCGTTCCGGCTGGACGTGCGGCTGGCGGCGGCCCCTGGCGAGGTGCTGGCGCTGCTCGGGCCGAACGGCGCGGGCAAGACCACGGCGCTGCGCGCGCTGGCCGGGCTGACCCCGCTGACCGGGGGCGCGCTGACGCTGGA
Source organism: Actinacidiphila sp. DG2A-62 (assembly GCF_035825295.1). NCBI lineage: Bacteria > Bacillati > Actinomycetota > Actinomycetes > Kitasatosporales > Streptomycetaceae > Actinacidiphila > Actinacidiphila sp. DG2A-62. The sequence goes on along the minus strand of NZ_JAYMGI010000002.1, from coordinate 7,028,670 downwards.
CGCCGCGGTGCTGGAGGACCCGGCGCTGCGGCTGCGGGTGCCGCCCGAGGACCGGCCGTGCGGCGTGATCTTCCAGGACTACCTGCTCTTCCCGCACCTGAGCGCGCTGGACAACGTCGCCTTCGGGCCGCGCTGCCGCGGCATGGGCAGGGCGCGGGCCCGGCAGCTCGCCGCGGACCTGCTGGACCGGATGGGTCTGGCCGACCACGCGCACGCCAGGCCCCGGCGGCTGTCCGGCGGCCAGGCCCAGCGGGTGGCGCTGGCCCGGGCGCTGGCGACCGCGCCGCGGCTGCTGCTGCTCGACGAGCCGCTGGCCGCGCTGGACGCGGCCGCACGGCTGGAGGTGCGGGCCGAACTGCGCCGCCATCTCGCGGAGTTCGAGGCGGTCGCGGTGCTGGTGACGCACGATCCGCTGGACGCGATGGTGCTGGCCGACCGGCTGGTGGTGGTCGAGCACGGCGAGGTGGTGCAGGAGGGCACGCCGGCCGAGATCGCCCGCCGGCCGCGTACCGACTACGTCGCCCGGCTGGTCGGGCTCAACCTCTACCGCGGCGAGGCGGACGGTCACCTGGTGACGCTCGGGCCCGAACTGGCCCTGACCGCCGCGGAGTCGCTGTCCGGCCCGGCCTTCGTCGCGTTCCCGCCGAGCGCGGTGACGCTGCACCCGGCGCGCCCGGACTCCAGCGCACGCAACGCCTGGCCGGCCCGGGTCACCGGCATGGAGTCGCACGGCGACCAGATCCGCGTCGCACTGGCCGCCGAGCCCGGCGGGACGGCGGCGGAGCCCGATGGGACGGCGGCGGGGCCCGGCGGGTTGGCGACCGATGCCGGCGGGACGGCGACCGAGCCCGGCGGGTTGGCGCTCACCGCCGACCTGACCGCGGTCGCGGTCGCCGAACTCGCCCTGGTGCGGGGCGCGCGGGTGTGGGCCACCGTCAAGGCCGCCCAGACGCACGCCTATCCGGCCTGACCTGCCCCACACCCGCGCCTCATCCGGTCAGCTCGGCAATGTCCACTGCTGGTTGACCGATCCGGTGCAGCTCCAGATCTGCAGCCGGGTGCCGTTGGCCGAGCTGGGCCCGGTGGCGTCCAGGCACTTGCCGGAGCCGTCGTTGACCAGCGTCGAGCCGGAGGCGTGCCACTTCTGCGCGGCCGTGCCGTTGCAGTCGTACAGCTGCACGGTCGTGCCGTTGGCCGTACCCGCCCCGGTCACGTCCATGCACTTGCCCAGCGCCTTGAGCGAACGGTCCGAACCCACCGTCCAGCTCTGCGCGTTCGTCCCGTTGCAGTCGTAGAGCTGCACCGCCGCGCCGTTCGCACTGCTCGCCCCCGCCACGTCCACGCACTTGCCCGCGTAACCCGACCGGATCGCACCGGTGGCCCCACCCGACGGCGGGGTGACCGGTCCCGACCTGCCGGCCGCCCACGCGATCTCCTGGAGCAGGAGCTTGTTCTGCTGCGCGCTGGCGAAGGTGGACGACAGGGCGGTGTTCGTCGTGTAGTCCATCGCGTTGTGGCCGAAGTTGTTGTAGACCATGCGGTAGTTCCGGTTGGACCAGACGATGGGGTAATAGCCGCTGTACCACGTCTGGTCGGGATCGGTGCCGATCGGGAACGTCGAGGGGTCCATCGACGCGAGGATGTCGATGTCCGGGTTGTTCCGCAGGTCGTTCTGCCAGCTGTACCACTCGCTGACCGACGAGGTGATGGTGGCGGGCAGGCCCGCGGTCGCCGGGTGGGCGGGGTCCTCGATCCGCAGCGTCTCGGCCGTCGGCCCCCAACTGTTGGACTGGAACAGGCCGGTGCCCAGGAACGTCTGGTGGTACCACGACCAGCTGTCGGACGAGGAGTCGTTGTACGCCGCGACGTGGAAGCCGATCCAGCCGCCGCCGTTGTCCATGTAGGTCCGGAACGCGCTCTGTTCGGCGGCCGTGCCGGGGTAGTTGTCGAGGAACATCACCACCTGGTAGTTCGCCAGGTTGGCGGCGGTGAGCTGGGACCAATCGTTGGTGGCGGTGTACGTGAAGCCGTTCGCGGCGGCCTGCTGCGGGAACCACGCGTTGGCCTCGTGGACGAAGCTGATGTGCGCCGCGTCGTAAGTGCCGTCGTAGAACGCGATCACGTGGAACGGGGTGTCGGCGTGCGCGGGGTGGGCGGCGGGCGCGGCCTGGTAGCCGAGCAGCACGGCGAGCAGCGCGAACAGCCGTACCAGCGTTTGGGCCGCGGTACGTCGTCTGAGCATGTGGGGGGCCTTCCTGTGGGCGACGGTGGGGGCGCGCGCCTGTGGCCCTGATTGAAAGGTCCAGACTATGTTCATGTCAATGGCTCGTGGTCAGATCCATGACCCCGCGGGAGCCTGGGGGCGGGGCCACGGGAGCGGTCGCCGGGGCCGGGCGGGCGGCGCGCGGGCGGCGGGCGAACGGCGGGCGGGCCGGATCGCGGCCGGATCGCGGCGTGTCCGTTTCGTTCAAGACCCGCGGGGGCGCGCCGCCTAGCGTGAGGGGCATGAACGCACAGAACACGCACGACGCGGCGGGCCGCCAGGACGGCGGGCCCGGTCAGCGGGTCACGCCGCGCTTCGACCTGATCGGGTTGGTCGTCGCCGACATGGCGGCGTCCCTGGCCTTCTACCGCCGCCTGGGCGTCGAGGTGCCGCCCGGCGCGGACGGCGAGCCGCACGTGGAGGCGGCGCTGCCCGGCGGCCCGCGGCTGGCCTGGGACACCGAGGCGACGGTCCGCTCCTTCCACCCGGACTGGACCCCGACGGGTGGGGACGGCCGGATCGGCCTGGCCTTCGACTGCGGGTCGCCCGCGGGAGTGGACGCGGTGTACGCGGAGTTGACGGCGGCGGGCCACACCGGCCGGCTGGAGCCGTGGGACGCCTTCTGGGGGCAGCGGTACGCGGTCGTCCACGACCCGGACGGCAACACCGTCGACCTCTTCGCCGCCTCCGAAGAGCCCCCGGCCGCCGGCTGAACCCCGCGCGAGCGGTGAGGTGCGCGGCCGGGCGGAAGGCGCACGGCCGCCGGGCGGTGAATGCCGGACGGTGGGCGGTGGGCGCGAACTACGGTGGGGCGCACACCTGCCAGGCGGTGGGCGCGAACTCCCGGAGGGCGCACACCCGCCAGGCGATGGGCGTGAAGCTCCCAGCGAGCCAACGGCCGCCGGGTGGTGGGCACGAGCGGCCCGGTGACGCGAACCGCCGCTACGCGGTGAGGAGTTCGCTCAGCGGCAGCCCGGTCAGCGCCCTGACCTCGCGGGCCAGGTGCGGCTGGTCGGCGTAGCCCGCGTCGGCGGCGACCGACGCGAACGGCAGCCCGCCGCGGGCCAGTTCCAGCGCCCGCTGCAACCGCAGCACCCTGGCCAGCGTCTTGGGCCCGTAACCGAAGGCGTCCTCGCAGCGCCGCCGCAACTGCCGCTCGCCCAGGCCCACGGCCGCCGCGACCTCGGCGACACCGCGGCCCGCGGCCAGCCGCGCCGCGATCTCGGCCGGCAGCCGCCGCTCGCCGCGCCTGGCCGCGTCGCCCGACGTCTCCTCCCCTGCCATCCGCAGGACACGGCGGGCGGCCCAGGCGTCGAGGGCGGCGGCGGGGTCCTCGGCCGCGCGCTCGGCGAGCCGCCGGGCCGGTCCGTCCCCCCACAGCGCGTCCAGCGGGACCCGCCGGTTCCGCAGCTCCTTCGCCGGCACGCCCAGCACCCGCGGCGCGGACCCGGGCGCGAAACGCAGCCCCGCGTACCGCGTCCCGACCCGCGCGCTCGCCACGTACGCCACGGTGTCGGGGCCCGCGACCAGCAGTTCGCCCTCGCACCAGAGCAGATCCATGCACCCGTCGGGCAGCACCCGGTACGGCGCCCGCGCGAGGGTCACGGGTCCGGACCGCGCGGACGCGCCCGGCCCGCCCGATGCTCGCGGAGCGCTCGCGGCGTCCTGGGGGCGAATGTCCAGCGGGCCGGCCGCGTACCCGGCACGTACGCCCGTGGCGGCAGGCGGGTCCGCGCCGACCGTGCGGGTCCACACCGTGACGCCCGCGGCCCGCCCGCTCCACTCCTGGTACCGGCCCACTCCCCCATGGTCGCACCGGGCCGCGCGGCGGCGAGCCGGCCGGCGGGACGGGACCGGGCCGACCGGGCCGACCGGGCCACCGGGCCACCGGGCTGGGGCCGTACGGCGCGCGGGGTCAGGGCTGACGGTGGTCGGAGCCATGCCGGGGCCGCGGGGAGGCGGGCGGCCCCGGGGGCAGGTGCGGGGGGTGCGACGGGTGCGGAGAGGGCGCGGCGTACGGCGGTCCCTGCGGCGGCTCGGGAGGCAGCGGCGGCCGGGGAGGCTGCGGGGGCAGCCTCGGCGGCTGGTCCGGCCACACCGGCTGCGGCGCTCCCGGCGCGGGCACGGGTGAAGGCGCCGACAAAGGCGGCAGCGGCGACGCCGGGGGGCGCAGCCCCGGCGGCGGCTCCGGCGGCTGCCGCGCCGGGTCCTGTCCGCGCGGGCCGGACACGGGCCGGCCAGGGGTCGGCCCGTCGGACGGCTGCCGGCCGGGCATCGACCGGTCGGGCGAGGGCTGACCGGGCAGCGGCTGCCCGGTCAGCGGCTGCCCGGGCAGCGGCTGGCCGGCGGCCGGCTGCCCCGGCATCGTCCGGCCCGGCAGCGGCGGCTCGGAGCGCCGACGCAGCCGGGAGCGCACGTCGCCGTGCGGCAGGATGTCCGCCCAGCGCTCGGGGTACTCCGCGGGCGGCTCGCCGTCGTCGTCCTCGTCCTCCCCCGCCTCGGCCGCGGCGGCCTGACGGGCCCGCCGCGCCGCCGCGCGGGCGACCACCTCGGCCGCCGCGGCCTCCCGCAGCCGCGCGTTCTCCTCGCGCGCGGCCTTCGTGGCCAGCGACGGCCAGACCCGGTCGACCGCGGCGTTGACGGCCGCGCCGACCAGCACCGCGAAGGCGGACACGCCGATCCACAGCAGCACCGCGACGGGCGCGGCCAGCGAGCCGTAGATGGTCGGACCCTCCACCGCGTGGGTGAGATAGATGCGCAGCACGAAGCTGCCGACCACCCACATCAGCAGGGCGACCAGCGCCCCCGGCACGTCCTCGTACCAGGGCGACCTGACCGGCACCGACACGTGGTAGAGGGTGGTGAGGAAGGCGATCGAGGCGAGCAGCACGAACGGCCAGTACAGGACGTGCACGGTGCCGGCGCCGCCGGGCAGCACGTCGGTCACCGCGTCCGGGCCGACCACCACCAGCGGCAGCACGGCCGCGCCGAGCACCAGCGCGACCACGTACAGCCCCAGGGACATCAGGCGGGTCATGACGATGCCGCGGCGGCCCTCCAGGCCGTACATGATCGTGATGGTGTCGACGAAGACGTTGACCGCGCGCGAGCCCGACCACAGGGCGATCAGGAAGCCGAGGGAGATCAGGTCCGGGCGGCGGCCGTGGAAGACGTCGTCGACCAGCGGTTTGACCAGCTGGTTGACGCCCTTGTCGGAGAGCACGGTCGAGGACGCGCTCAGAATGTTGTGCCGGATGTGGTCTATGGTGTCGAGCCCGATGACGGTGTCGACGTAGCCGAGCGCCCCGACCAGGCCGAGCAGCAGCGGGGGCAGCGAGAGCAGCACGAAGAAGGCCGCCTCCGCGGCGAGCCCGGTGACGCGGTACTCCATGCAGGAGTCGACCGTGTCCTTGAGCAGCAGCCAGGCGACCTTGCGCTTGGAGACGTTCCGGTACAGGGCCCGCGCCCTGTGCCACCGGGTCGGACGCCGATGGCTTCTTTCTTCCGCTGCTTGCACGCCCTTACGTTAGCTGGCATGACCACCCTCACTCACACGGTGACGAACCAGGCTCCCCCGCTGGTGGGCCACGACGTCTACAGCACCGACCGCGCCCTCGTCGAGGCGGTGGCGCGGCACGCCGATCCCGGCCGGCTGGCCGGCATCGAGGCGGAGCTGGCCGAGCTGGGCCGGGCCGCGGGCTCCGCGCAGGCGCAGAAGTGGGCGGAGGAGGCGAACACCTACGCACCGGTGCTGCGGACGCACGACCGCTACGGCAACCGGATCGACGAGGTGGAGTTCCACCCGTCCTGGCACCGGTTGCTCGGCCACGCGGTCTCCGCCGGGCTCACCGACGCCTGGTCGCGCCCGGACGGCCATCTGCGCCGGGCGGCCGGCTTCCTGGTGTGGTCGCAGGTGGAGGCCGGGCACGGCTGCCCGGTCTCGATGACGCACGCGGCGGTCCCGGCGCTGCGGGCCGAACCGGAACTGGCCGCCGAGTGGGAGCCGCGGCTGGGGTCGCGGACCTACGACCCGCAGCTGGTCGCGCCCGGCGCCAAGCCCGGGGCGCTGTTCGGGATGGGCATGACCGAGAAGCAGGGCGGCTCGGACGTGCGGGCCAACACCACCCGGGCCGAGCCGCTGGCGGAGCCGGGCGCCTACGCGCTGACCGGGCACAAGTGGTTCTGCTCCGCGCCGATGTCGGACGGCTTCCTGGTGCTGGCGCAGGTGCCCGGGGGCACCTCCCGTGCCGAAGGCTACGGGGGAGGGCTGACCTGTTTCCTGCTGCCGCGGGTGCTGCCCGACGGCAGCCGCAACGTCTTCGCGATCCAGCGGCTGAAGGACAAGCTGGGCAACCGCTCCAACGCCTCCAGCGAGGTCGAGTTCAGCGGCACCTGGGCGCGGCGGGTCGGCGAGGAGGGCCGCGGCGTCGCCACGATCATCGGCATGGTGGCCGCGACCCGGCTGGACTGCGCGCTCGGCTCGGCGGCGCTGATGCGGCAGGCGGTGGCGCAGGCGGTCCACCACGCGACGTACCGGCAGGCGTTCGGCGGGCCGCTGGTCGACAAGCCGCTGATGCGCAACGTCCTGGCGGACCTGGCCCTGGAGTCCGAGGCGGCCACCACCACGGCGCTGCGGATGGCCGCGGCGTACGACGCGGACACCGAGCAGGAGCGGGCGCTGCGCCGGCTCGGCGTCGCGGTCACCAAGTACTGGGTGACCAAGCGGTGTCCCGCGGTGGCGGCCGAGGCGCTGGAGTGCCTGGGCGGCAACGGGTACGTGGAGGAGTCCGGGATGCCGCGGATCTTCCGCGAGTCGCCGCTGAACTCGGTGTGGGAGGGCTCGGGCAACGTCCAGGCGCTGGACGTGCTGCGGGTGCTCCAGCGCGAGCCGCGGGCGCTGGACGCGTTCCTCACCGAGATCGGCCTGGCGCGCGGCGCGGACCACCGGCTGGACGCGGCGGTCAAGGACCTGTTCGCCGACCTCGCCGACCTGGAGGGCATCGAGGCCCGCGCACGCCGGGTGGTCGAGCAAATGGCCCTGGTCCTGCAGGGCTCCCTGCTGGTACGCCACGCCCCGCCCGCGGTCGCCGACGCCTTCTGCGCCTCGCGCCTCGGCGGCGACTGGGGAGCCGCCTTCGGCACCCTCCCGGCCGGCCTCGACCACGCCGCGATCGTCCGCCGGGCCGCCCCGGTGGAGGCGGAGTAACCGAGGGGCGAGGACACGACGAACACCGGGGCTGAGGGCCCGGAGGCGAGACGCCGGCAATAAGACATCGTTTCTTATGGTCGGCCCCACCCCCTTCCAGGCGGGGATACTGCTTTCAGTGCTGTTGACATGGATCGCTGAGGTGGCCGAAGAGCCGCTTGCATTGGAGCCGGGTAACCGGCGGGTGGAGTGGGAGACGAACACCTGGTCGCTGGGTGCAGGTGACGAGGACGGGCGGCCGTTGTCCGCTGCCGAGGTGGTCGCTGCCTTCGAACAGACTGCTGCCGGCATCCGGGAACGCATTCGCGAGCTGGGCTTCTCCGGAGTGGCGACGTTCTATGTGTGGCACGACGGGCAGGCCGGGCAGCTCCGGTGCTCGACCGGCTCCGTTCCTCCGGAGGAGTTGCCGTTCGACGGCACCTACAGGGTTGCCGACCAACTTGGTCCGATCGTGGAGGGTTTCCTGGCCGACAACATGCCAGGGGTCGTCGCCTGGCCGGAGCTGGACGAGGCGGACGGCCACTTGGAGCAGGTCATGACGGAGCCTGAGATCGCGCCCTTGCGTGTCTGCACCAGCAGCGTTGGAACCTCACACTGAATGCCCTTGCGCATCTAGGCGGGCGAGTCGGCGGTGGCCGATGAGGATTGCGGCTATGCCGACGAAGGCGAGGAAGTGCTCGGCCTTGCGTTCGTAGCGGCGGTGGAGCCGTCGGCAGCCGGCCAGCCAGGAGACGGTTCTCTCCACGACCCAGCGGTGTCGGCCCAGCCGTTGTGAGGACTCGATGCCTTTGCGGGCGATGCGGGGGCGGATGCCGCGCTCGCGGAGCCATCGGCGCAGGTGGTCGTAGTCGTAGCCCTTGTCGGCGTGCAGTTTCGCCGGCTTCCGTCGCCGGGGCCCGCAGCGGGAGCGGATGGGCGTGATGCCTCGCACGAGCGGCTCCAGGCCCTGGCTGTCGTGCATGTTCGCGCCGGAAATCCCCAGGGACAGGGGCAGCCCGTTCCGGTCGGTGATCAGGTGGATCTTCGATCCGAGTTTGCCGCGGTCGGTCGGATTCGGTCCCGTCAAAGGCCCCCTTTTGTCGCCCGCAGACTGACCGAGTCGATAGCGCACCGCGACCAGTCCAACTCGCCCCGCGCCCCGAGCTCGTCGAGGATCACGCGATACAACCGCGCCCAGACCCGCTCCCGGCTCCACTGGGCGAACCGCTGGTAGACCGTCTGCCAGGCCGGCCCGAACACCGGCGGCAACTGCCGCCACGTGCAGCCCGACGTCGCCACGAAGATGATCGCAGCCAGAGCCTCGCGGTCACCAGCCCGGCGTCGGCCGCCGCCCTGCGGACGTATCACCTCAGTCGGTGGCACCACCCGCCGGAACAACACCCACAACTCGTCCGGCACCAACCGCTCAACCAGATCCGTCATGCACGGAACAACGAACGATCGCGCCATAAGAAACGAAGTCTAAAACGAAAACGGCGCCGCGCCGACTCGGCGCCGTTTTCGGTGACGCGGCGTCACTCTCGGTCCAGGGCGCGCGCGCCGCAAGGGTTGCAGCCGGTTGCAACGCGCGGCGGGGCGCAGCTCACCGCCCGGGTGACAGCAGCCACCCGCCGCGGCGGTGATGACCGATTGCGCTGCGCCCGGCGGGGCCCGAGGGGCAGCATGGGACCGTGGCACGACGCGGACAGAGCGGGAGGGACGTGGCTCAACCACCAGTCGGACCGGCGGTGCCCGCGAGGGACGTCGCCGCCCAGGAGGCCGCACCGGCCGGGGACGCGCCGCACGGCTCGGCCCGCGCGGTGATCTCCGAGTCGTGGTCGCGGGCGCTGCGGCTCGGCGTGGACCCGGAGTCGGGCCGCGGCACCGAGCCGCTGAGCACCGACGAGATCGAGTACCGCCGCGGCGCGGGGCCGATCCGCACGGTGCTGCCGGCGCTGCGCGAGGGCCTGGTGCCGATCGCGGACGCGGCGCTGCACCTGATGGTCGTCACCGACGCCGAGGGCCGGGTGCTGTGGCGCGACGGCAGCCTCGCGGTGCGCAGGAGCGCGGACCGGCTGGGCTTCGCGGAGGGCGCGTCCTGGGCGGAGGAATCGGTCGGCACCAACGCGATCGGCACCGCGCTGATCACCCGCGCGCCCCTCCAGGTGCACTCCACCGAGCACTTCGTCCGCCTGCACCACCCGTGGACCTGCGCCGCGGCCCCGCTGCACGACCCGCGCGACGGGCGGCTGATCGGCGTGGTGGACGTCAGCGGTCCGGCGGCGAACCTGCATCCGTCGACGCTGTCCCTGGTGACCGCGGTGGCGCGGGTCGCCGAGGCGGAGCTGCGGGCGGCGCACTGGGCGGCGGTGGAGCGGCTGCGGGCGATCGCCGCGCCGATCCTGGCCCGGATCGGCGGCCGGGCGCTGGCCGTCGACCCCAACGGCTGGACGGCCGCGGTCACCGGGCTCGCGCCGGTCGACCGGGTGGCGCTGCCGGCGCCGGCCCGGGCCGGGCAGACCTGGCTGCCGTCGCTGGGCCGCTGCACCCTGGAACCGCTGCCCGGCGGCTGGCTGGTGCGGGTCGCCCCGCAGGACGGGCTGCCCGCGCCGAGCCGGGTGCTGCTCGATGTGAGCCGGCCGGGGGCCGCGACGGTGACGGTGAGCGGCGCGGCGGGGAGTTGGTCGCAGCGGCTGAGTCCGCGCCACGCCGAGCTGCTGTTCGTGCTGGCGGCGCGGCGCTCGGGGCGCAGCGCGGCCGAGCTGGCGGCGGACCTGTTCGGCGACCCGAGCCGTACGGTCACCGTGCGGGCGGAGATGTCCCGGCTGCGGCGCAACCTCGGCGGGGTGCTGGCCCACCGGCCGTATCGTTTCGCCGACGGCGTGGACGTGAGCCTGCTGCGGCCGACCCGCGCGCACGACCTGCTCCCCCACTCGGTGGCCCCCGCGGTGCTGGCGGCGCGGCTGGCGCCTTGACGTCCGCGGCCCCTGAGCTGTGCGGAAACGTCACGGCAGCCGGCCCCGCCGCCCCGGGCCGGGCTGTCACACCCCGCCCGTACAGTGGCCGGTATGACGGCGACGCCCACCGAGCCCGGGACCACGCCCGTGACCACGTGGTATCTGGAGATGACCGCCGCGGCCGAGCTGCGGCCGGCCGCCGCGCCTGCCTCGGGCGCCGGCGTGTCGGTGGTGCGGGCCGAGATACCCTCCGCGCCGTTCAGCCGGTTCCTGTATACGGCGGTGGGCGGCGACGTGTCGTGGACGGACCGGCTGGAGTGGCCGCCCGAGCGCTGGGCGGCGTATCTGGAGCGGCCCGGCTGCGAGACATGGGTGGCGTACGAACGCGGCACGCCCGCGGGGTACGTGGAGCTGGAGGCGCAGGACGACGGCGCGGTGGAGATCGTGTACTTCGGGCTGCTGCCGGACTTCCGCGGCCGGGGCATCGGCGGCCACCTGCTGTCCTACGGCGCCGCGCGGGCCTGGGACCTGGCCGCGCGGTGGCCGGGCCGGGAGCCGACCGCCCGGGTGTGGGTGCACACCTGCTCGCTGGACGGCCCGTACGCGCTGGCCAACTACGAGCGCCGCGGCTTCAGGGTGACCCGGACCACATCGTCTCACTAAATGGGATATTGACGTCCACATAGCGGATGTCGGTGGACGCTCCGGAGACCGGCGTGCCACGCTTTCGTCATGTCGCGCACGGGAATCGCCTTGGTAGGTCGGCCGCACGTCGACTTCTGCCGCGTGTCCAGCGCCATCTGTCCGGCGGGCTGACCGCACCCGGCGCCCCTGACGCGTCACCCCTGTCACTCCTGCGCCGTCCCCGCCGTCGTGGACGCGCGGGCCTCGCCACGCCCGCCGCCCGTCGAGCGGCCCGCGTCGCGCCCGACCGGCCAGGTCAGGGGACCGGCGCGCGCCTTTCCGACCCGCTCGTCAAGCCTGCCCGAAGGACGCAACGCCATGGCCGCCAGCCCCGAACACCCCCAGCCCCCGGCCGCGCCCGCACGCGCCGCCGCGCCCGCGGGCCGCCGCAAGTCCGGGCGCCACCGCGGCGAGGGCCAGTGGGCGAAAGGGCATTTCACCCCGCTCAACGGCAACGAGCAGACCAAGAAGGACGACGACGGTCTCAATGTGCGGACACGCATCGAGACGATCTACGCCCACGGCGGCTTCGACTCGATCGACGGCGCCGACCTGCGCGGCCGGATGCGCTGGTGGGGCCTGTACACCCAGCGCCGCCCCGGGATCGACGGCGGCCGCACCGCGGTGCTGGAGCCGGAGGAGCTGGACGACCGCTACTTCATGATGCGGGTCCGGATCGACGGCGGCCGGCTGACGGTGGCCCAGCTGCGGGTGATCGGCGAGGTGTCCCAGGAGTTCGCCCGCGGCACCGCGGACATCACCGACCGGCAGAACATCCAGCTGCACTGGATCCGGATCGAGGACGTGCCCGAGATCTGGCGCCGGCTGGAGGCGGTGGGCCTGTCCACCACCGAGGCGTGCGGCGACGTGCCCCGGGTGATCATCGGCTCGCCGGTGGCCGGCATCGCCGAGGACGAGATCATCGACGGCACCTGGGCGATCGAGCAGATCCACGACCGGTACATCGGCAGCAAGGAGTTCTCCAACCTGCCGCGGAAGTTCAAGACCGCCATCTCCGGCTCGCCGCTGATGGACGTGGTGCACGAGATCAACGACGTGTCCTTCGTCGGCGTCGAGCACCCCGAGCACGGCCCCGGCTTCGACCTGTGGGTCGGCGGCGGGCTGTCCACCAACCCGCGGCTCGGCGAGCGGCTCGGCGCCTGGGTGCCGCTGGCCGAGGTGCCCGAGGTGTGGGCCGGGGTGGTCGGCATCTTCCGCGACTACGGCTACCGCAGGCTGCGTTCGCGCGCCCGGCTGAAGTTCCTGATGGCCGACTGGGGCCCCGAGCGGTTCCGCCAGGTGCTGGAGGAGGAGTACCTCAAGCGCCCGCTCGTCGACGGCCCCGCGCCGCGGCTGCCGCAGCAGGTCTGGCGCGACCACATCGGCGTGCACCGGCAGCAGGACGGCAACTTCTACGTCGGCTTCGCGCCGCGCGTCGGCCGGGTGGACGGCGCCACGCTCACCAAGATCGCCGAGATCGCCGCCGAGCACGGCTCGGACCGGCTGCGCACCACCACCGACCAGAAGATGGTGGTGCTGGACGTGCCGGGCGAGCGGGTGGAGTCGCTCACCGCCGCGCTGGAGTCGCTGGACCTGCGGGTGCGGCCGTCGTCCTTCCGGCGCGGCACCCTGGCCTGCACCGGGATCGAGTTCTGCAAGCTGGCGATCGTGGAGACGAAGGACCGCGCCTCCGCACTGATCGACGAACTGGAGCGACGGCTGCCGGAGTTCGACGAGCCGATCGGCATCAACGTCAACGGCTGCCCCAACTCCTGCGCCCGCATCCAGACCGCCGACATCGGTCTGAAGGGCCAACTGGTCACCGACGCCGAGGGCAACCAGGTCGAGGGCTTCCAGGTGCACCTGGGCGGCGGCCTGGGCCTGGACGCCGGCTTCGGCCGCAAGGTCCGCGGCCTGAAGGTCACCTCCGCCGAACTCACCGACTACGTCGAGCGGGTGCTGCGCCGCTTCCAGCAGGAGCGCACCGACGGCGAGCGGTTCGCCCAGTGGGCGGCCCGCGCCTCCGAGGAGGCGCTGTCGTGACCGAGCGCGCCGCGCCCTTCCACTGCCCCTACTGCGGCGACGAGGACCTGCGCCCCTCCGAGCAGGGGCACGGCGCGTGGGAGTGCCACGCCTGCAACCGCGCGTTCCAGCTGAAGTTCCTCGGCCTGCTGGCCGAGGGGTTCGCCGCCCGGGAGGCGTCGGCCTCCCGCACCCCGCACGTACCGCCGTCTGGAGGCGCCACGTGACCACCGCACAGCACACCGACGAGGAACTGCGGCAGCTCGCCGAGCAGGCGGGCCGCGACCTGGAGGACGCGTCCGCCACCGACATCCTGCGCTGGGCCGTCGACACCTTCGGCAGCCGGTTCTGCGTGACCTCCTCGATGGAGGACGCCGTGGTCTCCCACCTGGCCTCGCGGGTGGCGCCGGGCGTGGACGTGGTGTTCCTGGACACCGGCTACCACTTCCCCGAGACCATCGGCACCCGCGACGCCGTCGCCGCGGTGATGGACGTGAACGTGATCACCCTCACCCCGCGGCAGACCGTGGCCGAGCAGGACGCCGAGTACGGCCCGCGGCTGCACGACCGGGACCCCGACCTGTGCTGCGCGCTGCGCAAGGTCGCGCCGCTGGAGGAGGGCCTGAAGGGCTACGACGCGTGGGCGACCGGGCTGCGCAGGGACGAGTCGCCGACCCGCGCGAACACCCCCGTGGTCGGCTGGGACGCCCGCCGCGGCAAGGTGAAGATCGCCCCGATCTCACGTTGGTCTCAGAAAGACGTGGAAGCGTACGTCGCCGAGCACGGCGTACTCACCAATCCGCTGCTGATGGACGGCTATGCCTCCATCGGCTGCGCGCCGTGCACCCGCCGGGTGCTGGAGGGCGAGGACGCGCGCGCCGGCCGCTGGGCGGGGCTGGGCAAGACCGAGTGCGGGATACACCTGTGACCACATCCACCGTCGCGACCGCCGCGACCCACCGGGAGGACGCCATGAGCACCGGGGCCACCGTCTGGCTCACCGGCCTGCCGAGCGCCGGCAAGACCACCGTCGCGCTGGCGCTGGCCGAGCGGCTGCGCGCCGACGGCCGCCGGGTCGAGGTGCTGGACGGCGACGAGATCCGCGAGTTCCTCTCCGCCGGCCTCGGCTTCAGCCGCGAGGACCGGCACACCAACGTGCAGCGCATCGGCTTCGTCGCCGAACTCCTGGCCTCCCACGGGGTGCTGGTGCTGGTGCCGGTCATCGCGCCGTACGCGGACAGCCGCGAGGCGGTCCGCAAGCGGCACCAGACCCAGGGCACCGGCTACGTCGAGGTGCACGTCGCCACCCCCGTCGACGTCTGCGCGCGGCGCGACGTCAAGGGCCTGTACGCCCGGCAGGCCGCGGGCGAGCTGAGCGGGCTGACCGGCGTGGACGATCCGTACGAGCCGCCGGAGGACCCGGACCTGCGGATCGAGACGCAGGGGCGCACCGTCGAGCAGTCGGCGGCGGCCGTGCACGCACTGCTCGTGGAGAGGGGACTGGCGGCATGACGACCACCGTGGCGCACCCGGAGGCGACGGGCAGCCCGTACGCGCTGACCCACCTGGACGCGCTGGAGTCCGAGGCGGTGCACATCTTCCGCGAGGTGGCGGGCGAGTTCGAGCGGCCGGTGATCCTCTTCTCCGGCGGCAAGGACTCGATCGTCATGCTGCACCTGGCGCTGAAGGCGTTCGCGCCGGCGCCGGTGCCGTTCGCGCTGCTGCACGTGGACACCGGGCACAACTTCCCCGAGGTGCTGGACTTCCGGGACCGCACGGTGGCCGCGCACTCCCTGCGGCTGCACGTGGCGAAGGTGCAGGACTACATCGACGACGGGCGGCTGCGCGAGCGCCCCGACGGCACCCGCAACCCGCTGCAGACGGTGCCGCTGACCGACGCGATCCGCGAACTGCGCTTCGACGCGGTCTTCGGCGGCGGCCGGCGCGACGAGGAGAAGGCCCGCGCGAAGGAGCGGGTGTTCTCGCTGCGCGACGAGTTCTCCCAGTGGGACCCGCGCCGCCAGCGCCCCGAGCTGTGGTCGCTGTACAACGGCCGGCACGCGCCGGGCGAGCACGTCCGGGTCTTCCCGCTGTCCAACTGGACCGAGCTGGACGTGTGGCAGTACATCGCGCGGGAGCGGATCGAGCTGCCGCGGATCTACTTCGCGCACGAGCGCGAGGTGTTCGCGCGCAACGGCATGTGGCTGACCCCCGGCGAGTGGGGCGGGCCGCGGGACGGCGAGCCGGTGCAGACCCGCCTGGTGCGCTACCGCACGGTCGGCGACATGTCCTGCACCGGCGCGGTGGACTCCGACGCGACCACGCTGGAGGCGGTGATCGCGGAGATCGCCGCGTCCCGGCTGACCGAGCGCGGCGCCACCCGGGCCGACGACAAGCTGTCCGAAGCGGCGATGGAAGACCGCAAGCGCGAGGGGTACTTCTAGCCATGACGAGCACCACGCAGTCCCTCGGCGCCGGACCGGGCGCGGACGCCCAGGCCACGCTGCTGCGCTTCGCCACCGCCGGCTCGGTGGACGACGGCAAGTCGACGCTGGTCGGGCGGCTGCTGCACGACTCCAAGTCGGTGCTGACCGACCAGTTGGAGGCGGTCGAGCGCGCCTCGCTGACCCGCGGCCAGGAGGGCCCGGACCTCGCGCTGCTGACCGACGGCCTGCGGGCCGAGCGGGAGCAGGGCATCACCATCGACGTGGCCTACCGGTACTTCGCCACCGCGCGCCGCCGCTTCATCCTCGCCGACACGCCCGGCCATGTGCAGTACACCCGCAACATGGTCACCGGCGCCTCGACCGCGGAGCTGGCCGTGGTGCTGGTGGACGCGCGCAACGGCGTGGTCGAGCAGACCCGCCGGCACGCCGCGGTGGCCGCGCTGCTGCGGGTGCCGCACGTGGTGCTCGCGGTGAACAAGATGGACCTGGTGGACTACGCGGAACCGGTGTTCGCCGCGATCGCCGAGGAGTTCACCGGCTACGCCGCCTCGATGGGCGTGCCCGACGTGACCGCGATCCCGATCTCGGCGCTGGCCGGGGACAACGTGGTGGAGCCGTCCTCGCACATGGACTGGTACGGCGGCCCGACCGTGCTGGAGCACCTGGAGACCGTGCCGGTCAGCCACGACCTGGCCGGGTGCCCGCCGCGCTTCCCGGTGCAGTACGTGATCCGGCCGCAGAGCGCCGAGCACCCGGACTACCGCGGCTACGCGGGCCGGATCGCCTCGGGGATGTTCCGGGTGGGCGACGCGGTGACGGTGCTGCCGTCCGGCCGGACCACCACGGTCGCGGGCATCGACGCGCTGGGCGAGCCGGTGGACAGCGCGTGGGCGCCGCAGTCGGTGACGCTGCTGCTCGCCGACGACCTGGACGTCTCGCGCGGCGACCTGATCGCGCCGGCCGCGGACGCGCCGCCGATCGGCCAGGACGTGCGGGCCACGGTCTGCCACCTGCACGAGCGGCCGCTGCGGATCGGTGAGCGGGTGCTGCTCAAGCACGGCACCCGGACCGTCAAGGCGCTGGTCAAGGAGCTGCCCTACCGGATCGACCTGTCGCACGGGCTGGCCCACCAGGACCTGCCGGAGCGTCTTGAGGTCAACGACATCGGCACGGTGGTGCTGCGCACCGCGGAGCCGCTGCCGATGGACCCGTACGCGGTGTCCCGGCTGACCGGATCGTTCCTGCTGATCGACCCGGCCGACGGCGCCACGCTGACCGCGGGCATGGCCGGCGAGGCGTTCGCCGCGCCCGCCGGCGCCCAGGCGCCCGCCGGGGCGGGCGCGGACGACGGCGGATGGGACTTCTGACCGTGCAGCACCAGGCCACGGAGGCGTTCTCCGGTTTCGCGAAGGAGGGCGGGCGCGTCGGCAGCGGCTCGCTCGGCTCGGGCACGGGCGGGGTCGCGCGATGTGCGGGCTGACGGTCCGCTCGCGTTTCCGCCGTTCCCGCCGCGCACGCGCCACCGCCGTGCCCGCGATCCGCGCGGCGCTCCCCGCGCCGCACCGCTGTCGAAGACCTGACGCCACTCCGGCCGCGCCCTGACGTACGACGGGCGCGACACGCCGGGCCTTACGAGAGGACACCTCCGTGTCTGCCCAGCTCCGCCCGTCCGCCCGCTCCTCCTCCCGCCGTCGCAGACTCGTCGCCGCGGCGACCGCCCTGCCGATCCTGTTCGGCGCGCTGGCCGCCTGCGGCTACGGTTCCGACAAGTCCGACGACAGCGCCGCGACGCCCGCCGCGACGGGCGGCAGCAGCAGCGCCGTCAAGCTGTCCGCCGACGAGGTGAAGATCGGCTACTTCCCGAACCTGACCCACGCCACCGCGCTGGTCGGGCTGAAGGAGGGCTTCTTCCAGCAGGAGCTGGGCGCCACGAAGATCAAGCAGGCCACCTTCAACGCCGGGCCCGCGGAGATCGAGGCGCTGAACGCCGGCTCCATCGACATCGGCTGGATCGGCCCCTCGCCGTCCATCAACGGCTACACCAAGTCCGGCGGCAGCGACCTGCGGATCATCGCGGGCTCGGCCTCCGGCGGCGTGAAGCTGGTGGTCAACCCGAAGAAGATCAAGACCCTGGACGACGTCAAGGGCAAGAAGATCGCCACCCCGCAGCTGGGCAACACCCAGGACGTGGCGCTGCTGAACTGGATCAGCTCGCGCGGCTGGAAGGTCGACGCGCAGAGCGGCAAGGGCGACGTGTCGGTGATCCGCACCGACAACAAGATCACCCCGGACGCGTACAAGAACGGCTCGATCGACGGCGCGTGGGTGCCGGAGCCCACCGCCTCGAAGCTGGTCGCCGAGGGCGCCAAGGTGCTGCTGGACGAGAGCACGCTGTGGCCGGACAAGCTCTTCGTGATCACCAACGTGATCGTGTCGCAGAAGTTCCTGACCGCCCACCCGGACGTGGTCGAGGCGGTGCTGCGCGGCTCGGTGAAGACCAACGCGTGGATCAACGCCAACTCCGACAAGGCCAAGGCCGACGCCAACGACCAGCTCAAGGCGCTGACCCAGAAGGCGCTGCCGGCGAACGTCCTGGACCCGGCCTGGCAGTCGATCAAGGTGCTGGACGACCCGCTGGCGTCCACCGCCAAGGCCGAGGCCGAGCACGCGGTGGCCGCGGGCCTGCTCAAGGCCCCCAAGCTGGACGGGATCTACGACCTGACGCTGCTCAACAAGGTGCTGACGTCGCAGGGCAAGCCGGCGGTGAGCGCCGCGGGCCTCGGCACGCAGTAGGCGCCCGTGACCGGTCCCGCCACCGCTGGCCGCGACCGGTCCCACACCCACGACCCCCGAGCGATCCCGTATCCGCGCACCGATCCCGTATCCGCACACCGATCCCGTATCCGATGACCCCCAGGAGGTGACACCCATGGCCGACACTCTGACCGGACCCGCGGCGCCGGCCGCCCGCCCCGCCGCGTACGCCGCGCGCCTGGACCACGTGTCGAAGGCGTTCGGCCGGCCCGGCGCCCGGCAGGCCGTGCTCGACGGCATCACGCTGGACGTGGCGCCCGGCGAGTTCGTCTGCCTCCTGGGGGCCTCGGGCTGCGGCAAGTCGACGCTGCTGAACCTGGTCGCCGGGCTGGACCAGCCGTCGGCCGGCAGCATCGACGCGCCCGGCAGCAGGCCGGCGCTGATGTTCCAGGAGCACGCGCTGTTCCCGTGGCTGACCGCGGGCCGCAACATCGAGCTGGCGCTGCGGCTGCGCGGGGTGCCGCGCGAGGAGCGCCGCCCGGAGGCCGAGCGGCTGCTGTCGCTGGTCCGGCTGGGCGGCGCGTACCGCAAGCGGGTGCACGAGCTGTCCGGCGGCATGCGGCAGCGGGTGGCGCTGGCCAGGGCGCTGGCCCAGGACAGCTCGCTGCTGCTGATGGACGAGCCGTTCGCCGCGCTGGACGCGATCACCCGGGACGTGCTGCACGACGAGCTGACCCGGATCTGGTCGGAGACCGAGCTGTCGGTGCTGTTCGTCACCCACAACGTGCGGGAGGCGGTGCGCCTGGCGCAGCGCGTCGTGCTGATGTCCTCGCGCCCGGGCCGGATCGCCCGGGAGTGGCGCATCGACATCCCGCAGCCGCGCCGCATCGAGGACGCCGCGGTGGCGGACCTGTCCGTGGAGATCACCGAGGAACTGCGGGGGGAGATCCGCCGTCATGGCCAGCACTGAGGCCGGCGCGCAGGGCGCCGACACGAAGACCGGGCACACCGGGGAGACCGAGCAGCTCGGGCAGACCGGGAAGACCGGGAAGACCGGGAAGACCGGAACGTCCGGGGAGGCGGCCGGCGCGGTGGTGGACCGGGGCGACCCGAACGGCCCGCACGGTCCACGCGACGACCTGTCCGGCCTGGAGGCGGGGCTGGACGCGCTGGAGACCGTGTCCGTCGGCCGCGCCCCGGTCGGGCAGGTGCTGCTGAAGAAGGTGGTGCCGCCGCTCACCGCGATCGTGCTGGTGGTGGCGGTGTGGCAGATCGCGGTGGCGGCGGGCGTGTCCGACCCGACCAAGCTGCCCAGCCCGCACGCGGTCTGGGGCGAGCTGCGGGACCGCTGGGAGGCCGGCGACCTGTTCTCGATCATCTGGACCAGCGTCGAGCGCGGCCTGCTCGGCTTCCTGGCGGCGCTGGCCATCGGCACCCCGCTGGGCCTGGTGGTGGCCCGGGTGCCGTTCGTCCGCGCGGCGATCGGCCCGATCCTGTCCGGGCTCCAGTCGCTGCCGTCGGTGGCGTGGGTGCCGGCCGCGGTGATCTGGCTGGGCATCGAGGACTCGGCGATGTACGCGGTGATCCTGCTGGGCGCGGTGCCCTCGATCGCCAACGGCCTGGTGTCGGGCATCGACCAGGTGCCGCCGCTGTACCTGCGGGCCGGCCGGGTGATCGGCGCGACCGGGGTGCGCGGCGCCTGGTACGTCCTGCTGCCGGCCGCGCTGCCCGGCTACGTCGCGGGGCTGAAGCAGGGCTGGGCGTTCTCCTGGCGGTCGCTGATGGCCGCGGAGCTGATCGCCTCCTCCCCCGACCTCGGCGTGGGCCTCGGCCGCTACCTGGAGAACATGCGGGAGGGCTCGGACATGGCCGGCGTCTTCCTGGGCATCCTGCTGATCCTGTTCGTCGGCATCGCCATCGACCAGATCGTCTTCAGTCCGCTGGAGCGCTGGGTGCTGCGCAGCCGCGGCCTGACCGCAAGGAACCAGTGAGCGCGCGGCGCGTCCTGCGGCTGGTCCCGCCGGCGCCGGCGCCGCCGCCGCTGCTGGTGGTCGCGCACGGCTCGCGCGACCCCCGGCACGCGGCGACCGTACGGGCGCTGACCGCGCGGGTGGCGGCGGCGCGGCCGGGGCTGCGGGTGGAGACCGCGTTCCTGGACTTCTGCGCGCCGTCCGTGCCGCGGGCGGTGCGGCTGCTGGCCGCCGACGCGGTGGCCGAGGCCGTGGTGCTGCCGCTGCTGCTGACCCGCGCCTTCCACGCCAAGTCCGACATCCCCGCGGTGCTGCGGGAGGC
Organism: Actinacidiphila sp. DG2A-62; assembly: GCF_035825295.1. Classification (NCBI taxonomy): domain Bacteria; kingdom Bacillati; phylum Actinomycetota; class Actinomycetes; order Kitasatosporales; family Streptomycetaceae; genus Actinacidiphila; species Actinacidiphila sp. DG2A-62. The sequence goes on along the minus strand of NZ_JAYMGI010000002.1, from coordinate 7,008,066 downwards.
CGCCGCGGCGCTGCCGCCGCTGGGGCTGCCGGTGCCGCGGCTGCACACCGCCGCGGTGCTCGGGCCGTCGCCGCTGCTGGTCGCCGCGCTGGAGCGGCGGCTGCGCGAGGCCGGCCTGACCGCGGCCGACCGGGCCTCGACCGGTGTGGTGCTGGCCTCCGCGGGCTCCACCGACCCCGAGGCGCGCGCGGTGATCGCCGGGATCGCCCGGCGGTGGCGGCGCAGCGGCTGGCGCGCGGTGCGGCCCGCGTACGCCTCGGCCGCACTCCCCCGCACCGGGGACGTCGTCCGGCGGCTGAGGGCCGACGGTGTACGGTCGGTCGCCGTGGCTCCGTACGTCCTCGCGCCCGGCTTCCTGCCGGACCGCATCGAGCGCGGCGCCCGCGAGGCCGGGGCCGATGTGCTGGCGCCGGTGCTGGGCGACGCCCCCGAGGTCGCCGAGTTGCTGCTGCGCCGGTACGACGAGGCGCGTTCGCCTGTGGGTCGTCTTGTGGTTGCCTGAGAGCAACCTTTCGGTCGGTTGGTCGGTCATGTGATCGAGGGTTCCGGAGCCCTGTAACTGGAGGACGACACCGGAACGGTGGACGCATGGCCCAGATCGAGCATCGGGAGACGACCGCGCCGCAGGCAGCGACACGGGGGACGGAGGAGGGAGCGGGCGGACCGGGGGGACCTACGGCGGGCGCCGCCGGGGCGGGGACGACGACGAAGGTCCCGCTGCCGGCCGCGGCGCCGACGGGGAGCGTCGCGGCGCCGCGCCCCGGAGTGCGCAGGGACCGGCTGGCGGCCCTCGACGGGCTGCGGTTCCTGGCCGCGATGTCGGTGGTGCTCTTCCACTTCATCGGCCAGACGCCGTGGGCGATGGTCGACATCTGGGGGCTGCCGTACCAGCAGACCTTCCCCGCCGTGCACCGCTACTTCGCCTTCGGGCGGCTCGGCGTCGACCTGTTCTTCCTGATCAGCGGCTTCGTCATCTGCATGAGCGCGTGGGGGCGCAGCCCGCGGGACTTCTTCATCTCCCGGGTGACCCGGCTCTACCCGATGTACTGGGTGGCGATCGTGCTGTCGGCGTGCGTGATCTACCTGACCGACAGCCCGTTCGGGCATCCCAACCCGCGGCTGCTGTTCGCGAACTTCACCATGCTGCAGACGCCGCTCGGGGTGGACAACCTGGACCCGGCGTACTGGACGCTCTGGCCGGAACTGTGCTTCTACCTGACCTTCGCGGTGGTGGTGTGGAAGGGCTTGAGCTACCGCCGGGTGGTGGTCTTCTGCGGCCTGTGGACGGTCGCCACGGTGCTGGCGCCCGGCGCGCGCATCCCGCTGCTGACGCTGATGGTGAACCCGACCTCGGCGCCGTACTTCATCGCCGGGATGGCCTTCTACCTGATGTACCGCTACCGGCCGACGCCGCTGCTGTGGGGCATCGTGGCGATGTCGTGGCTGCTGGCGCTGCACTTCCTGCTGGCGCCGGGCGGCGGGCGCAACAACTGGGACACATGGTCGCCGTGGCGGGGCTGGCTGGTGCTGGTCATCACCGTGTTCTTCGCGCTGATCGCGGCGATCGCGCTGGGCTGGACCCGGTGGCTGCGCTGGCGCGGGCTGACGGTGGCCGGCACGCTCACCTTCCCGCTGTACCTGCTGCACGACACCGTCGGCATGACGGTCGCCCACCGCTACGGCACCCGGGTCGACCCCTGGGTGCTGGTCGGGGTCACCGTGGCGGCCCTGGTGGGGCTGTCCTATCTGGTGCACCGGTTCGCCGAGCAGCCGATAGCGCTGGCCATGCGGCGTTCGCTGAAGACCGCCGCGTTCAGCCTGCAGCCGCCGGCGCCGCGGCGCTGAGCGGCCGGCGCCGGCCCGCCGGCAGGCGCCGCGCGGCCCGCGCCGGCCCCGGGAGCCGACCGGTGTAGGGGACAACCAGGAAGGGGAGGGTGGGGCTGTCCCCACCCCTGAGGGGGAGAACACCCGCCGGGAAGTCACCGGTTGGCCGGATGGGTCGCGCGTCCCCGCCCCCCTAGCGTCATGGGTGGACGGAGCGGCAGGTCAGCCGCCACCCAGACTCCTCGAAGGGGGCACACCGTGAGTCGCGCACGCGCACACGGCAGCAGGACGGGAATCGCGGCGGCGATGGGCGGCTGGAGCGCCCGGCACCGCTGGGCGGCGGTGGGCGGCTGGCTGCTCTTCGTCATCGCGGCACTCATGATCGGCCAGGCCGCCGGCCGGGTCGACGTGGACGAGGACCGGGCGATGCCCGGCGAGGTCGCCCAGGCGGCCACCATCATCGACGACGCGGGGCTGCAGGACGCGGCGGGCGAGATGGTCCTGGTCCAGGTCACCCGGCCCGGCGCGAGCGTGTCGGACCCGGCGGCGCACACCGCGGTCGCCCAGGTGATCGCCGCGGTGAAGGCGACCGGCCAGGTCACCGCGGTCACCTCCCCGTACGACACCGGGGCGGTCTCCAAGGACCACCGCTCGGCGCTGGTCCGCTTCGACATGCGCGGCGATCCCGACACGGCCTCGGACCGGGTGCAGCCGGTGCTGGACGCGGTGGCGAAGGTGCAGAAGCAGCACGGCGACCTGAAGGTCGAGGAGTTCGGCGACGCGAGTTCGAACAAGGCGATCGACAACGCCTTCGGCTCGGACTTCAAGACCGCCGAGTTCTCCGCGCTGCCGGTGGCGCTGGGCATCCTGCTGATCGCCTTCGGCGCGCTGGTCGCCGCGCTGCTGCCGGTGGTGCTGGCGATGAGCGCCTTCCTCGGCGCGACCGGGGTGGTGGCGCTGGTCAGCCACAAGGTGCCGATGAGCGACACCGCCAACTCGGTGATGCTGCTGGTGGGTCTGGCCGTCGGCGTCGACTACTGCCTGTTCTACCTGCGCAGGGAGCGCGAGGAGCGGGCCGCGGGGCACGACCCGCAGACGGCGCTGCGGATCGCGGCGGCCACCTCGGGCCGCGCGGTGCTGATCTCCGGCGTCACGGTGATCGTGGCCATGGCGGGCATGCTCTTCACCGGGATCGGCGACTTCAAGGCGATGGGCGTCGCCACCATGATCGTGGTCGCGATCGCGATGTTCGGCTCGGTGACGGTGCTGCCGGCGCTGCTGTCGCTGCTGGGACACCGGGTGGAGAAGGGCAGGGTGCCGTTCCTGGCCAGGGCGCGGCGGGCCCGCGCCCGGCGCACCGGGGCCGCGGCGAACGGCAGCCGGGTCTGGCGCGCGGTGCTGCGTCCGGTGCTGCGCAGCCCGAAAGCGGCCGTGCTGGTGGCCGGCGGCGCTCTGGTGGCCATCGCGATCCCCGCGTTCGGCATGCACACCGAGAACCTGTCGATGGATCAGGAACTGGGCGACAGCCTGCCGATCGTGCAGACCTACGAGCACATCGACGCGGCCTTCCCCGGCGGCCCCGAGCCGGCGAGCGTGGTCGTCAAGGCCGACGCGATCGGCGCGCCCGCGGTCCGGCAGGCCATCGCCGCCTTCCGCACCGAGGCGGTGGCCTCGGGGGCCAGCACCGGCCCGGTCACGGTGACGGTGCACGCCCGGCAGAACGTCGCGGAGATCCAGGTGCCGCTGGCCGGCGGCACCGACCACAAGCGCGCCGAGGCCGATCTGAAGCTGCTGCGCGACCACGTCAGGCCCGACACGCTGGGCAAGGTGGCCGGACTCCAGGCGCCGATCAGCGGTGAGACGGCCGGCTCGATGGACTTCAACCACAAGATCACCAGCAGTGTGCCGCCGGTGTTCGCCTTCGTGACGGTCTTCGCCTTCCTGCTGATGCTGCTGTCCTTCCGGTCGCTGACCATCGCGATCACCTCGATCGTGCTCAACCTGCTCTCGGTGGGCGCCGCCTACGGTGTGCTGACGGTGGTCTTCCAGCACGGCTGGGGCGCCTCGCTGGTCGGCGCGACCGGCACCGGCGCGGTGGTCGCCTGGCTGCCGCTGTTCCTCTTCGTGATCCTGTTCGGGCTGAGCATGGACTACCACGTGTTCGTGGTCTCCCGGATCCGCGAGGCGCGGATGCGCGGCCTGAGCACTCGGGACTCGATCGAGCAGGGCGTCACCACCACCGCGGGCGTGGTCACCAGCGCCGCCGTCATCATGGTCGCGGTGTTCGCGATCTTCGGGACGCTGTCGATGCAGAGCATGAAGCAGATGGGCGTCGGCCTGGCCTTCGCGGTGCTGATCGATGCGACGGTGATCCGCGGGGTGCTGCTGCCGGCGGTGATGACGCTGCTGGGCGACCGCAACTGGTACCTGCCCAAGGCCCTGCGGTGGCTGCCGGACATGACGCACGACGAGTCGTCGCTGCCGAAGGCGCCGGCCGCCGCCTCGGATCACCCGGTCCGGCCGGGCCACCCCGGCCACCCGGCGCAGCCCGGTCATCCGGCGTACGGCGGCGCGCCGCACGGCGGCGACCAGCGGCCGGAACGCCCGGTGGCCGACCGGGTGTGAGCGGCGGAGCGGTCCGGCAGGGCCCGGTTCGGACCGGTTCACGGAACGTCACATGACGAGCGGTCAGGCCGCGGTGTGCCGGGGTAGGAATACCCGGCGCGCCGTGGCCTGACGGCGTGTTCGGGACCCGGCGAGACGCGCCGGCGTGCGGATGCGAGACTTGCCCTGCGCACGCGCGCCGGTGCCGCCGGCATATGCGGGCGGACGCGGTCGACCCGGCGCGCGTACCGCACGCGTACGGCGCCGGTACGACACGGGCACAGCGGGCGAACGGCACGACAACGGCACGACAACGACAAGGGCACGCAAGGCCACGCAAGGGCACGGCAGGCGCGCCGCACGTCGGGTGACGGGCGGCACACGGTGGACGCGGACGGACGGGACACGGGAGGGCGGCCCGTGGTACATCATCAGACGCGGCAGGGCAGAGCAGGACACACCGGACGCGGCGGGGCGGACCGCGCCGGGCGGGCGGACTTCGAGGGCTTCGAGGGGCTGGGCATGGCGGGAGCGGTGTTCACGCAGGACCGGGCACGTGCGGTACTCGACGCCGCCGGGCACCACGAGGCCGAGCTGCTCTCCTTCGGGGAGAACGCGGTCTTCGCCGCCGGCCGCCTGGTGATCAAGGTGGGCCGGGGCGCGGACCTGCTGGACCGGGCCCGCCGCGAAGTGCGCACCGCCGACTGGCTGGCCAAGCACGACGTGCCCGCGGTCCGCTCCGCGGAGTCGGAGGTGCGGCTGGTCGAGGGCCACCCGATCACGTACTGGCAGCGGCTGCCGGAGTCGCTGCGGCCGGCCGAACCGGCCGACGTGGCACCGCTGCTGACGCTGGTGCACGCGCTGCCCGAGCCGGACTTCGGGCTGCCGCCGCGCGACCTGCTGGGCGGCGTGGAGCGCTGGTTGCGGATCGCCGGGGACGCGATCGACCCGGCCGATGCCTCGTTCCTGCGCCGGCGCAGGGACGGTTACGCGGAGGCCGCCGCCTCGCTGCGGCCGCACCTGCCGCGCGGACCGATCCACGGCGACGCGCTGCCGCGCAACGTGCACATCGGTCCCGACGGCCCGGTCCTGGTGGACCTGGAGACCTTCTCCAGCGACCTGCGCGAGCACGACCTGATCGTGCTCGCGCTCAGCCGGGACCGCTACGGGGTGCCCGCGGCGGACTACGCGGCCTTCACCGAGGCCTACGGCTGGGATGTGACGACCTGGGACGGCTGGGAGGTGCTGCGCGGTGCCCGCGAGACGGCCAGTTGCGCCTGGGTCGCCCAGTTCGCGCCGGCCAGCCAGGCGGCGCTCACCGAGTTCCGCCGCCGGGTGGCCTCGCTGCGCAACGCGGACCCCACGGTCCGCTGGTACACCTTCTAGCTCCGGCCGTTTCCGCCGGCCCCTGATCCGCGGGCGCGCCGACCCCGCCGGCGCGCCCTCCCCCGGAGACACACGCCCTCTGCCGGAGGCACGCGGCCTCGCCCGGCGACGGCCGCGGACCCGGCGGCGCCGCCGTGGCGGCTACGGCCGGACCGCCTCGGTCGCCGCGGACCGCAGGGGCCAGGACGGGTCCACGTCCGGGTCCGCGGAGCCCTTGCGGCGCAGCCAGGCCGCGAAGTCCTCCGCCCACGCGGCGTACCACCCGGTCTGCAGCGCCTGGAGTTCGACCAGGTCGGCGCCGCCGACTTCGGGGAAGCGCAGCGCGAGCGCCCGCGCCACCCGGACCGCGGCCAGCGCGTCGGCCCCGGCGTCGTGCGCGCCCTCCAGCACCACGCCGTAGACCTGGCAGGCGGCCTCCAGGGTGCGCTTGCCGCGCCGGTAGCGGTCCAGCGCGCGGTCCACCACCAGCGGGTCGACCACCGGTCCCGCGGGGGCGCCCGCGGCGACCAGCGGCGGCAGGGCGTAGCGCCTCAGTTCCTCATCCAGAAGGGTGAGGTCGAAGGGCGCGTTGTAGACGACGACGGGCACCCGGCGGGCCCAGTAGCCGCGCAGGGCGTCGGCGACCTCGGCGACGACCTCGGGGGCCGGGCGCCCGTCCGCGGCGGCCCGCGCGGTGCTGACGCCGTGTATCGCGGTCGTCTCGGGCGGGATCGGCACCCCCGGGTCGGCCAGCCACGTCAGGTGCCTGACCGGCTCCCCGCTCTTGACCTCGGTGACCGCCGCCGTCACGATCCGCGCGGTGCGCGGGTCCGTGCCCGTCGTCTCCAGGTCGAAGCCGACGAGCAGCTCCTCGTGCCATGCCATGGCGCGTCCTTCCCTCCCGAATCCCCCGTTTGCTCCGCCATCATCCCGTGCGGCACTGACAGTCGGCCGCGCGGCACGGCCCGGCCCGAGGCGCGGCGGGGCCGCCGCGCGGCCCCGCCGCCGCGCTCCACGGCGGTCAGGACACCGGCCGCGCGTCGGCCCAGATGCCCTCGAACTCCTCGCGGTAGACGTCGAACAGCCCGCCGTCGGCCGGGCGTTCGCCCTCGACGGTGCGGCGCGAGCCGCCGCGCAGCACGAGCACCGGCACCTCCATGCCGCGGGCCCTGCGCAGATAGGTCTGCACGACGGCCAGGCCGTCGCCGGTGTCGCCGTCGACCAGGTAGGCGGTGAACCGCGGGGTCTCGTCGAAGACCTGGATCTCGAAGGCGTCCGGGTCGCGCAGCCGGGCCCGCACCCGGCGCATGTGCATGATGTTCATCTCGACCGACCGGCTCAGCTCGCCGCGGGACAGCCCCAGTTCGCGTTCCCGGCGGCGCACCGAGCTGCTCGCCGGGTTGAGGAAGGCCAGCCGCATCCGGCAGCCGTTCTCGGCCAGGCGCACCAGGCGGCGGCCGGAGTAGTTCTGCACCAGCAGGTTGAGTCCGATGCCGACGGCGTCCAGCCGGCGCGCCCCGGAGAACAGGTCCTCGACCGGCAGTTGGCGCTGCAGCCGCACCCGGTCGGGGTAGACGCCGACCACGTCGGAGTACCGGTCGGCGACCAGCTGCTCGACCACGTCCACCGGCAGCCGCCGGGCGGCCTCGCGCGAGGGGCCGGCGCCGAGCAGGTCGAGCAGCCGGGCCGCGGCCCGTTCGGCCTGGTCCAGCACGGTCCGCGACAGCGCCCGGTTGCGGGAGACCACGTGCCGGGCCACCTCCAGCTCGTCCAGGGCGAGTTCGAGGTCGCGGCGGTCGTCGAAGTAGGGCTCGAAGATCGGCCAGTGCTGCACCAGCAGCTCGCGCAGCTGCGGCAGCGTGAGGAAGCTGAGGACGTTGTCGTCCGCCGGGTCGAGCAGGAAGCCCTTGCGGCGGCTGACCTCGCGGACCGCGACCGCGCGCTGCACCCACTCGCTGCCGGCCGGGCCGGCCGCGGCGACCACCCACTCCTCGCCGTGCACGGGCTCGTATATCGGGCGCAGCACGGCGTTGACCACCGCGCGCAGCCGCTGCTCGACGAGGTTGAGCCACACGTAGGCCCGCCCGGCCCGGCGGGCGCGGGTGCGCACCTCGGCCCAGGCGTCGTCGCCCCAGTCCAGTTCCGCTCCGATCTCCAGGGGCGCCGCGAGCGTGACCGCGCCGGACTGACCCTCGGCGGCGGTGTCCTGGTCGCCCTGCTGGCCGCCCTGCTCACCGCCACCCGGGAGCATCAGACCTCCGGACGTCACCGCTTCACCGCCTTTGGACCCCCGTCCACGATCAAGGAAGGGTACTGCGGCTCCGGGGGCGCCGCAGCCGTATCGACCCTACTTGACTACTACCGGACAACCCCGTCACCCGTGCGGTCGCTGCCTGTTGTCGCCGTGTCACCCTCGGAAGGGGGCAGGGATGGGAGGATGCGACGTCGGAGACGTCAGCGACGTTCGGGCAACTCGAGAAGTGGAAGAGTCACTACATGCAAGTCTGGCCGGGTCAGTCGTACCCCCTCGGTGCCACCTTCGACGGGGCGGGGACCAACTTCGCCGTCTTCTCCGAAGTGGCGACGCGGATCGAGCTGTGTCTGCTGCACGACGACGGCTCCGAGACGGCGGTGGAGCTGCGCGAGGCGGACGCCTTCGTCCGGCACGCCTATCTGCCCGGCGTGATGCCGGGCCAGCGCTACGGGTTCCGGGTGCACGGGCCGTACGACCCGGCCCAGGGGCACCGCTGCAACTCCTCCAAACTCCTGCTCGATCCGTACGCCAAGGCGATGAGCGGTGAGATCGACTGGGACGAGGCGGTCTACGGCTACCGCTTCGGCCAGCCGGACTCGCGCAACGACCTGGACTCCGCTCCGCACACCATGGCCTCGGTGGTCGTCAATCCGTACTTCGACTGGGCGGACGACCGCTCGCCGCGCATCGACTACCACAAGACGGTGATCTACGAGGCGCACGTCAAGGGTCTGACGATGACCCACCCGGGGCTGCCGGAGGAGATCAGGGGCACCTACGCGGCGCTCGCGCACCCGTCCGTGATCAGCCATCTGGTGGAACTCGGCGTCACCACCCTGGAGCTGATGCCGGTGCACCAGTTCGTCCGGGACCACCGGCTGGCGGACGCGGGGCTGGCCAACTACTGGGGTTACAACACCATCGGATTCTTCGCCCCGCACAACGGCTACGCCTCGCTGGGCGACCGCGGCCAGCAGGTGCTGGAGTTCAAGACGGCCGTGCGGGCGCTGCACCGGGCCGGCATCGAGGTGATCCTCGACGTGGTCTACAACCACACCGCGGAGGGCAACCACCTGGGCCCGACGCTGTCGCTGCGCGGCCTGGACAACGCCTCGTACTACCGGCTGGCCGACGACCCGCGCTACTACACCGACACCACGGGCACCGGCAACAGCCTGCTGATGCGCAGCCCGCACGTGCTCCAGATGATCATGGACAGCCTGCGCTACTGGGTCACCGAGATGCACGTGGACGGCTTCCGCTTCGACCTGGCGGCCACCCTCGCCCGGCAGTTCCACGAGGTGGACCGGCTGTCGTCGTTCTTCGACCTGGTGCAGCAGGACCCGGTGGTCTCGCAGGTCAAGCTGATCGCCGAGCCCTGGGACGTGGGCGAGGGCGGCTACCAGGTGGGCAACTTCCCGCCGCTGTGGACGGAGTGGAACGGCAAGTTCCGGGACACCGTGCGGGACCTGTGGCGCGGCGAGAACGCCACGCTGGCCGAGTTCGCCTCCCGGCTGACCGGCTCCTCCGACCTCTACCAGGACGACGGCCGCCGCCCGCTGGCCTCCATCAACTTCGTCACCTGCCACGACGGCTTCACCCTGCGCGACCTGGTGTCGTACAACGACAAGCACAACGAGGCCAACGGCGAGGACAACCGGGACGGCGAGAGCTTCAACCGGTCCTGGAACTGCGGCGCCGAGGGGGAGACCGACGACCGCGCGGTGCGCACCCTGCGCGGCCGGCAGATGCGCAACTTCATCGCCACCCTGCTGCTGTCCCAGGGCGTGCCGATGATCAGCCACGGCGACGAGTTCGGCCGCACCCAGCGCGGCAACAACAACGCCTACTGCCAGGACAACGAACTGTCCTGGATCGCCTGGCCGGACAAGGCCGGCACCTCGGAGGAGGACGACGAGGCGCTGCGGCTGCACGAGTTCGTGCGGGCGATGGTGTGGCTGCGCCGGGACCACCCGGTCTTCCGGCGGCGGCGGTTCTTCCACGGCCGGCCGGTGGAGGGCACCCACGACGAGCTGTCGGACATCGGGTGGTTCACGCCCGAGGGCCGGGAGATGACCCAGCGCGACTGGCAGGCGGCGAGCGCTCACTCGCTGGTGGTCTTCCTCAACGGCAACGCGATCTCCGAGCCCGGGCCGCGCGGCGAGCGGGTCACCGACGACTCGTTCCTGCTGATGTTCAACGCCGCGCCGTCCTCGCAGGAGTTCTCGGTGCCGGCCAACCACGGCAAGGAGTGGCAGGTGATCATCGACACCGAGCGGCCGGAGGGCGTGCCGCCGGGCACCGGCGAGCTGGTCAGCGCGGGCGACCGGCTGCTGCTGGCCGACCGCAGCCTGGTGGTGCTGCAGCGGCCGGCGGACTGAAGCGGGCGGGCCGCGCCGCGGGGGCGCCGCGGGGGCGTCGCGGGGTGTCGCCCGCGGCCCCCGCGCGGCCCTGGTGCGTTCGGACCCTTTCCGCGCGCTCCTTCCGCAGATCCGGGGTAGAGAAGATCCCATGACCGCAACGCGCGCGACGCCCGGCTCGACGTACCGGATACAGGTGCAGCCCGGTTTCACCTTCGCCGACACGGCGGAGGCGGTGCCCTACCTGGCGGAGCTGGGGGTCACCCATCTGCACCTGTCGCCGGTGCTGGAGGCGGTGCCCGGCTCCCGCCACGGCTACGACGTGGTGGACCACACCCGGGTCCGCGCGGAGCTGGGCGGCGAGGACGGGCTGCGGGAGCTGGCGCGCACCGCCCGCGGCCACGGCCTCGGGCTGGTGCTGGACATCGTGCCCAACCACATGGCCGTGCCGGCCCCCGAGCACCTGAACGCGCCGCTGTGGGAGGTGCTGCGCGACGGGCCCTCCTCCGCGCACGCCTCCTGGTTCGACGTCGACTGGGACGCGCTCGGCGGCAAGGTGCTGCTGCCGGTGCTCGGCGACCCGCTGCCGGACGTGCTGGCCGCGGGCGCGCTGGGCGTGGTGCGGGACAAGGCGGCCGGCGGCAGGGTGCTGCGGTACTACGACCACCGGTTCCCGCTGCGGGCCGGCACCGAGGAGCTGCCGCTGCCCGAGCTGCTGGAGCGGCAGTTCTACCGGCTCGCGTACTGGCGCACCGCCCGCACCGAGCTGAACTACCGGCGGTTCTTCACCATCTCCGACCTGATCGCGGTCCGGGTCGAGCACCCCGAGGTGTTCGCCGCGACGCACGCGACGGTGCTGCGGCTGCTGCGCGAGGGCGTCGTGGACGGCCTGCGGATCGACCACCCGGACGGGCTCGCCGACCCGGCGGCGTACCTGCGGCGGCTCGCCGCGGCGAGCGGCGGGCGCTGGACGGTGGTCGAGAAGATCCTCCAGCGCGACGAGGTGCTGCCGGCCGACTGGGACTGCGCCGGCAGCACCGGCTACGACGCGCTCGACCGCGTCGACGGCCTGTTCACCGATCCGGGCGGGGTGGCCGAACTCGCCGACTTCTACCGGAAGTTCACCGGCGCCGAGGACGACCGCGGCGGGCGCTGGGAGCCGACCGTGCGGCGCGCCGCCGACCGCGTGGCCGGCCACGACCTGGCGGCCGAGGTGGACCGCCTGACCCGGGCGGCGTCGCGCGCGCTGGGCGGGACGCCCGGTGGGCAGGCGCTCGGACGGGACGGGGGGCTCGGCCAGGAGACGCTCGCGCCGGACGGGGGGCTCGGCCAGGAGGCGCTCGCGCAGGCGCTGCGCGCGCTGCTGGTGCGGGTGCCGGTGTACCGGCCGTACGTGGTGCCCGGCGTCCCCGCCTCCGCGCACGACACGGCGATGCTGACCGCCGCGGCCGATGCCGCGCGCGCCGGGTGCCCACCGGAGCTGGGCCCGGCGATCGACGCCGTACGCGATCTGGCGCTGGGGCGGGCGCCCGGCCCGGAGGCGGCCGGGCGAGGCGCGGCCGCGGATGGCACCGCCGGGCAGCGCGCGGCCGGGGAAGGCACCGCCGAGGCCGCCGCGGACTTCGCCGTGCGGTTCGCGCAGGTCGCCTCCGCGCTGCACGCCAAGTCGGTGGAGGACACCGCCTTCTACCGCTACACGCCGCTGCTGTCGCTGTGCGAGGTCGGCCGCGACCCCGGGCGGCCGGCCACCGCGCCGCAGGAGTTCCACGCCTACTGCGCGCGGATCGCGCGGGAGCGGCCGGCCACCGGGACGGTGCTGTCCACCCACGACACCAAGCGCAGCGCGGACGTACGCCTGCGGCTGGCCGTGCTGTCGGAGATGCCGGGGGCGTGGCGGGAGTGGCTCGCCGAGCGCCGCCCCTCCCCCGCGGCGCCCGACCCGCACACCGCGTACACCGTCTTCCAGACCGCCCTCGGGCTCGGCTTCTGCCACCCCGACCGGCTGATCCCCGCCGCGCTCAAGGCGGTGCGCGAGGCGGGCCTGCGGACCAGCTGGACCGAGCAGGACGAGGCGTACGAGAAGGCGGTCGCCGAGTTCACCGACCGGGGGCCGTGCGGCGCGCAGGTCTACGACGTCGGCGAGCTGGCGGGCCGGCTGGAGCCGTACGCGCGGGCCAACATCCTGGCCGCCGCGCTGCTGCACCTGACCATGCCGGGCGTGCCGGACGTCTACCAGGGCACCGAGTTCCCGGTTTTCACGCTGGTGGACCCGGACAACCGGGGGCCGCTGACCGAGGCCGAGCCGGGCATGGTCCGCTTCGACCTGCCGGGCGCGCTGCGCGCCGCGCTGGACGGGACTCCCCCGCGGGACCTGGAGCACACCAAGCTGCGGCTGACCGCGGTGGCGCTGCGGCTGCGCCGGGACCACCCGCAGTGGTACGGCCCGCAGGCGTCGTACCAGCCGCTGGCGGCGCGGGGCCCGGCCGCGGAGCACTGTGTGGCGTACGTCCGCGGCGGCGGCGCGCTCACCGCGGTGACCCGCCTTTCGCGGCGCCTGGAGGAGGCGGGCGGCTGGCGGGACACCGACCTGCCGCTGCCGCCCGGCCGCTGGACCGACCGCCTGGCCGGCGCCTCCCACGAGGGCACGGTCCCGGTCTCGACCCTGTTCGCCACCTCGCCGGTCGCGCTCCTGACCCGCGACGGGTGAGACCACGTCCACGCCGGACGGCCGCCCCCGGACCGCGTCCACGCGGACCGCATCCGCCGCGCCGCGCCGCACGGCGGTCCGGCGTGCGTGCGGCGGTGGCGGGCAGCAGAGGGAGGGGAAATCCGGCGGGCCGGGGCGCGGGGTGTGTGATCCTCGTTCGAAGCCGCCGGAGGCCGGGCATGCATGTGCCCGCAGGGCCGACGCGGGGATGAGCCGATCCGACGGGAGTCAGCGGGTGCTGTTCGAGGTGTGGGCGCCGAACGCACGGCAGGTGGAGATCGAGGTCGACGGCCGGGCCCAGCGCCTGGGCCCCGACCCGGCCAGGGCCGGCTGGTGGCACGCCGAGCTGCCGGCCGCCCCCGGCGCGCGGTACGGCTACCGGCTGGACGGCGGCCCGCTGCTGCCGGACCCGCGCTCGCGCCGGCAGCCGGACGGCCCGGACGGCCTGAGCGCGGTGGTCGACCTGGACGCGTTCGACTGGCAGGTGCCGTGGCCCGGCCGCGGCCTGCCCGGCGCGGTGCTCTACGAGCTGCACGTCGGCACCTTCACCCCCGAGGGCACCCTCGACGCGGCGATCGAGCGGCTGCCGCACCTGGCCAGGCTCGGCGTCACGCACGTGGAGCTGATGCCGCTGTGCCCGTTCCCCGGCGTCAACGGCTGGGGGTACGAGGGCGTGTCGCTGTGGGCGGTGCACGAGCCGTACGGCGGCCCGCGGGCGCTGCAGCGGTTCGTCGACGCGGCGCACCGCCAGTGCCTGGGCGTGGTGCTCGACGTGGTGCACAACCACCTCGGTCCGTCCGGCAACCATCTGCCGCCGTTCGGGCCGTACTTCACCGACCGGCACCACACGCCGTGGGGCGACGCGGTCAACCTCGACGCGCCCGGCTCCGACGAGGTCCGGGACTTTCTGATCGGCAGCGCGCTGGCCTGGCTGCGCGACTACCGGCTGGACGGGCTGCGGCTGGACGCGGTGCACGCGCTGGTCGACACGCGGGCGCTGCACTTCCTGGAGGAGCTGTCGACCGCGGTGGAGGGGCTGTCGGCCGCGGTGGGCCGGCCGCTGTTCCTGATCGGCGAGTCCGACCTGAACGACCCGCGCACCACCGCGCCGCGCGAGGCCGGCGGCCTCGGCCTGGACGCGCAGTGGAACGACGACTTCCACCACGCGGTGCACACCGCGGTGACCGGCGAGTCGCAGGGCTACTACGCCGACTTCGCCGCCGCGGGCCCGGCCGCGGTGGCCAAGGTGCTCACCCACGGCTTCTTCCACGACGGCACCTGGTCCTCCTTCCGCGGCCGGCGCCACGGCCGCCCGGTCGACACCTCGGAGACCGCGGGCCACCGGCTGCTCGGCTACGCCCAGACCCACGACCAGATCGGCAACCGGGCCACCGGCGACCGCCTGACGCCGGTGCAGCTCGGCGCGGCGGCGGCGCTGGTGCTCACCTCGCCGTTCACCCCGATGCTGTTCATGGGCGAGGAGTGGGGGGCGTCCACGCCGTGGCAGTTCTTCACCGACCACGACGACCCGGAGCTGGCGGCGGCCATCACCCGCGGCCGGCGGCGGGAGTTCGCCGCGCACGGCTGGGCCGAGGAGGACGTGCCGGACCCGCAGGACCCGGCGACGCGGGACCGCTCGGTGCTGGACTGGTCCGAGCCGGGCCGGCCGGAGCACCGCGAACTGCTGGCGTGGTACCGCGACCTGATCGCGCTGCGCCGCGCCGAACCGGCGCTCAGCGACCCCCGGCTGGACACGGTCGCGGCCACCGCGGGCGGCCGGACGCTGCGGATCGCCCGCGGGCCCTTCCGGGTGCTGGTCAACTTCTCCGACGCGCCGGCCCGGGTGCCGCTCAACGCGCCCTGCGACGTGGTCCTGTCCCGGCCGCCCTGCAAGGTGCTGCCAGGACCCGCGGTCCAGCTCCCGCCGCGCGGCGCCGCGGTCCTGCGGGAGGCGGCCGTGCCGGCGGCCGAGGTTACGCTGGAGCCGTGAGCACTTCCACGGAGAACGAGACCGGGGTCGCGGTCGCCGTCGGCGCGGCGGCCGGGACCGCCGCCGGGGTCGAGGTCGCGGACTGCGTCCACTGCGGCGAGCCCACGGAGTACCCGGCGACCACCCGCGGCGTCACGCTGTGCCCCGTCTGCGAGTGGCAGGAGGCCCAGCGGACCGCCTGCTCGGGCTGAGACCAGGGCCGAGACCGGCGGCAGGCGCGGTCGCGGGCCTGCTGCTGGGGCACGGCGCCCGGCGCCCGGCGGTCAGGAGGAGGCGTCGCGGGTCAGTGAGTCGCGGGCCAGTGAGGTGAGCCGGGAGACCGCGCGGAAGTACTTCTTGCGGTAGCCGCCGGCCAGCAGCTCCTGCGCGAAGAGCCGGTCGAACGGCACGCCCGAGGCCATCACCGGGACCTCCCGGTCGTAGAGCCGGTCCGCGAGGACGACCAGCCGCAGCGCGGTGGCCTGGTCGGTGACCTGCTCCACGCCCCGCAGGAACAGCGCGTGGACGCCGTCGCACAGCGCGCCGTACCGGCTGGGGTGCACGGTCGCCAGGTGGGCGACGAGCGGCCCGAAGTCGTCGAGCGCCGCGCCCGCCGTGCTCAGCGCCGCCTCGGTGACCTGCTCGTCGCGGTACGGCGCGGGCGCCTCGGGCAGGCCGCGGTGCCGGAAGTCCTCGCCGTCGATCCGCAGCGAGGTGAACCGGGCGGACAGGCCCTGGATCTCGCGCATGAAGTCGGCGGCGGCGAAGCGGCCCTCGCCGAGCTTGCCGGGCAGGGTGTTGGAGGTCGCGGCGAGCCGTACGCCGGCGTCGGCGAGCCGGCCGAGCAGCGTCGAGACCAGGACGGTGTCGCCCGGGTCGTCCAGCTCGAACTCGTCGATGCAGACCAGACGGTGGCCGCTGAGGGCCTCGACGGCCTGCTGGAAGCCCAGGGCGCCGACGAGGTTGGTCAGCTCGACGAAGGTGCCGAAGGCCTTGCGCTCGCGCGGGGCGGGGGCGGCGTGCCACAGCGAGGCGAGCAGGTGCGTCTTGCCGACGCCGAAGCCGCCGTCGAGGTACACCCCGGTGGCCTCGCCGGCCGGGCTCGCGGAGGCGTGGCGGGTGAACCAGCGCCTGCGGGGCGTCCTGCCGTTCTCGCCGAGGGTCGCGGCGAAGGCGGCGAGCTTCTGGACGGCGGCGGCCTGGCTGGGCTGCCCGGGGTCGGGGACGTACGTCTCGAACCGTACGGAGTCGAACCGCGGTGGCGGGACCATGTCGCCCACCAGGCGTGCGGCGTCCACTTCCGGGCGCCGGCCGGTCAGGCTCTCCACGGTGCGGGCGCCGTCCGGCGCGGGCGTTCTCGACACGCCGCCCGATCCTAGCCCGCCCCGCCCCGACGCCGGGCGCCGCCCCTGTGTCTTTTGAGGGGCGCGGGGAACTGCGCGAACAACCACCCACGCGCCGGTGGTCCGGATCGAACCGAACAGCCCCCTTGGGACGGTGACGACCCGCGGGCGCGCGGTGGCTTGTCGCGCAGTTCCCCGCGCCCCTCGGGGCGCAACGCCCACCGCCGGGCTGACCGGGGCGGGGAACGGACAGCGCGGGAGCGACGTGCGAGGATCGCGGAGTGCTGCGGATCTATCCCGTTCCGGAAGAGGAAGAGGCCGCCCGCCAGGGCGAAGCCCTGGACACGCCCCTCGGCCTGGCCGAGGCGTACGCGTACCCGCCGCGAGAGGCGGGCCCGTACCTACGGGCCAACATGGTGGGGTCGCTCGACGGCGCCGCCCGCGCCGAAGGCCGCTCCGCCCCGCTGTCCTCGGACGCCGACATGCGCGTCTTCGGCGTCCTGCGCGCCCTCGCCGACGTGATCCTCGTGGGCGCGGAGACCGCCCGCCACGAGGGTTACCGCCCGGCCAAGGCCCGCGCCGCGTTCGCCGCGCGGCGGGCCGCGGACGGCCAGTCGCCGGCCCCGGCGATCGCGGTGATCAGCCGCCGGCTGGACCTGGACTTCGACGCGCCGCTGTTCGCCGCGCCGTCCGTGCCCACCCTGCTGCTGACCGGCGCGGGAGCGCCGCGCGCCGCGCTGGACCGGGCCCGCGCGGCCGGCGCCGAGGTGGTGATCGCCGGCGAGGGCGACGGCGTGGAGCCGGCGCGGGTGGTGCGGGAGCTGGCCGCGCGCGGCCATGCCCGGCTGCTGCACGAGGGCGGTCCGCGGGTGCTCGCCCAGTTCGCCGCGGCCGGCGTGCTGGACGAGCTGTGCCTGACCGTCTCGCCGCTGCTGACCGGCGGCGACGCGCCCCGGATCATGAACGGCCCCGGCGTCACCCCGCCGGCCCGCTATGTGCCGCGCTCGGTGCTGGAGGAGGACGGCTTCCTCTTCACCCGCTACGTCCGCGCCTGACGCGCACGCCCGGACCCCGCCACCGGCTCGCACCCGCGTTCACCAGCACACACTCCTGGATCACCAGTCCCGCCGAAAAAGCGGATTCCCCCGTTCCACTTCGCGTCGCACGGGAACACTTACCTTCGCGCCCTGTGAAGATCGGAACGGGGCTCCGAAGAGAGAAGGACGTGTCCGTGTTCACGACCGTACTCATGATCGAGAAGCCGCTCACGCCCGCCGATGTGGAGATGGTCACCACCCTCCACGGCGACGAGCCGGTCTCCTTCGTCGTCCTGATGCAGCCGCGCGGCGACCAGGACCGGCTGCTGCGGGCGCTGGACGACGTGGCACTCGGCCATCTGGACGAGGCCGCCGGCGAGAACCGGGTGCCCGAGGGCGAGGAGGCCGCGCCGCCCGCCGAGCGCTCGCTCGCGCACTCGCTGGAGGCGCTGCACGCGGCCGGGGCGGAGGCGGTCGGCGAGGTCGTCGCCAAGCACCCGCTGGACCTGCTGCGCACCGTGGTCGAGCAGACCAAGGCCGACGAGGTGATCGTGCTGACCGCGCCGCACTTCGTGGAGGAGTTCTTCCACCGGGACTGGACCTCGCGGGCCCGGCACAAGGTCGGCGTGCCGGTGCTCAAGCTCTTCGCCCAGGGCCAGGAGGAGGAGTAGCACACAGGTCCGTACCGCCGGCGCCGGGCGCGGCAGGGCACGGCGAGCGCGGACCGCGGCGCGGCGCGTACGGCCCGCGGGTGGCGCGACGCGTAGTCCGTGGCCGCGCAGGTGCGAGAATCGTCACCGCGGCTCCGGAGCGCCGCCCCGCCGCGCTCCGGCCCGCACCGGCCCCAACCGCTGCACCTCGGGAGATCCGCGCATGAGCCAGTCCAGCCCGTCCGTTCCGCCCGCCCTGGAGCGGCCGCACTTCATCGGGATCGGCGGGGCCGGGATGTCCGGCATCGCCAAGATCCTGGCGCAGCGCGGCGCGCGGGTCGCGGGCAGCGACGCCAAGGACTCGCCGGTCGCGCAGGCCCTGCGGGAGGCCGGGGCGACCGTGCACATCGGGCACGACGGGGCGCACCTCGCGGCGGACGCCAGCGGCGTGGTGGTCTCCAGCGCGATCCGCCCGGACAACCCGGAGCTGGCCGCGGCCCGCGAGCGGGGCCTGCCGGTGGTGCACCGCAGCGCCGCGCTGGCCGCGCTGATGGAGGGCACCCGGCCGGTCGCGGTGGCCGGCACGCACGGCAAGACCACCACCACCTCGATGCTCGCGGTCGCGCTGACCGCGCTCGGCCTGGAGCCGTCGTACGCGATCGGCGGCGATCTGGACGGACCCGGGTCCAACGCCCGGCACGGCAGCGGGCGGATCTTCGTCGCGGAGGCCGACGAGAGCGACCGCAGCTTCCACGCCTACTCCCCCGAGGTGGCCGTGGTGCTCAACGTGGAGCTCGACCACCACGCCAACTACGCCTCGATGGACGAGATCTTCGAGTCGTTCGAGACCTTCGTCGGCAAGGTGCGCGACGGCGGCACCCTGGTGGTCTCCGCGGACCAGCCGGGCGCGGTCGAGCTGACCTCGCGGGTGCGCGGCCGCGAGGGCCTGCGGATCGTCACCGTCGGCGAGTCCGAGGGCGCCGACGTGCGGATCACCCGGATCACGCCGCGCGGCCTGACCAGCGAGGTGACCGTGCTGCTGGAGGGCCGCCCGCTGACCTTCACCGTGTCCGTGCCCGGCCGGCACTACGCGCACGACGCGGTCGCCGCGCTGGCCGCCGGGATCGCCGCGGGCGCGCCGCCGCGCAATCTCGCCTCGGCACTGGCGACGTACACCGGGGTCAGGCGCCGGCTCCAGCTCAAGGGCGAGGCGTCGGGCGTGCAGGTGATCGACTCCTACGCGCACCACCCCACCGAGATGGCCGCCGACCTGGAGGCGATCCGGGGTGCGGCGGCCGCGGACGCGCGGGTGCTGGTGGTCTTCCAGCCGCACCTGTTCAGCAGGACCCGTGAGCTGGGCGCCGAGATGGGCGCCGCGCTGGCGCTGGCCGACGCCTCGGTGGTGCTGGACGTCTACCCGGCCCGCGAGGACCCGATCCCGGGCGTGACCAGCGAGCTGATCATCGAGGCGGCGCGGGCGGCCGGCGCCGACGCGACCGCCGAGCACGACAAGGACGCGGTCCCGGAGGTGGTGGCAGGAATGGCCAAGCCCGGTGATCTCGTTCTCACCATGGGGGCGGGCGACGTGACCGATCTCGGTCCGCGGATCCTGGCCCGCCTCGCCGGCTGAGAAGGGCAGGTCCGAGATGTCGCACGACGCGAACACCCACGGCACGGGCGCGCACGGCGCGGGTGCGTACCCGGTGCAGAAGACCGAGGAGGAGTGGCGGGCGGAGCTGTCCCCGCAGGAGTTCGCGGTCCTGCGCGAGGCGGCCACCGAGCGCCCCTTCACCGGTGAGTACACCGACACCACCACCGAGGGCGTCTACTCCTGCCGGGCGTGCGGCGCCGAGCTGTTCCGCTCCGACACCAAGTTCGAGTCGCACTGCGGCTGGCCGTCCTTCTACGACCCGGCCGACTCCGACGCGGTCGAGCTGATCGAGGACCGCTCGCTGGGCATGGTCAGGGTCGAGGTGCGGTGCGCCCGCTGCGGCTCCCACCTGGGCCACGTCTTCGAGGGCGAGGGCTACCCGACGCCCACCGACCAGCGGTACTGCATCAACTCGGTGTCGCTGAAGCTGAGCCCGAAGGACTGAGCCGGGGGCCGGACACGGCGTCCACCGCCGTGTCCGGCCCGGCGCTCCTCCTCGTCCGCTACTCCTCGTCCCCGCCGCCCGGTCCGGACGGCAGTCGCTGGCGGATCGCGTCCATCACCGTGGAGTCGGTGAGCGTGGTGACGTCGCCCAGCTCCCGGTTCTCCGCGATGTCCCGCAGCAGCCGGCGCATGATCTTGCCGGAGCGGGTCTTGGGCAGCTCCGCGACCACCAGGATCTGCCGCGGCCGGGCGATCGGCCCGATCTCCTTGGCGACGTGGCCGCGCAGCTCCCGCGCCACGTCCTGCCCGCCGGCCGCCCCGGCCGCCTGCTCCCCCGCGCCGCGCAGGATGACGAACGCCACGATGCCCTGCCCGGTGGTGGCGTCGGCCGCGCCCACCACCGCGGCCTCGGCGACCAGCGGGTGGGAGACCAGCGCCGACTCCACCTCGGTGGTGGAGATCCGGTGCCCGGACACGTTCATCACATCGTCCACCCGGCCCAGCAGCCAGATGTCGCCGTCCTCGTCCTTCTTCGCGCCGTCGCCGGCGAAGTACCAGCCGGGGAAGCGGGACCAGTACGTGTCGACGTACCGCTGCTCGTCCCCCAGATGGTGCGGAGCATCGACGGCCACGGCTGCGTCAGCACCAGGTAGCCGCCGGAGCCGTTGGGCACCGGCGTGCCGGTGTCGTCGACCACCTCGGCGGAGATCCCCGGCAGCGGGCGCAGCGCCGAACCCGGTTTGCAGGTGCTCGCCCCGGGCAGCGGGCTGATCATGTGCGCGCCGGTCTCGGTCTGCCACCAGGTGTCCACCACCGGGCAGCGGTCGGAGCCGATGGCGCGCCGGTACCACACCCATGCCTCGGGGTTGATCGGCTCGCCGACCGAGCCGAGCAGCCGCAGCGAGGACAGGTCGAAGCCGGCCGGGATCTGCTCGCCCCACTTCATGAAGGTGCGGATCGCGGTCGGCGCGCAGTACAGGATCGTCACGCCGTACTTCTGCACGATCTCCCACCAGCGGCCCTGGTGCGGGGTGTCGGGCGTGCCCTCGTAGAGCACCGAGGTGACGCCGTTGGCCAGCGGCCCGTAGACGATGTACGAGTGGCCGGTGACCCAGCCGATGTCGGCGGCCGTCCAGTAGACGTCCGTCTCCGGTTTGACGTCGAAGACCGCCCAGTGGCTCCAGGCGACCTGGGTGAGGTAGCCGCCGGTGGTGTGCAAGATGCCCTTGGGGCGGGCCGTGGTGCCCGAGGTGTACATGATGTACAGCGGGTGTTCGCTGTCGAACGCCTCGGGCTCGTGCTCGGCGGACTGCCCGGCGACCAGGTCGTGCCACCACACGTCGCGGCCCTCGGTCCAGCCGACCTCCTGGCCGGTGCGCCGCACCACCAGGACGCTGCGCACGTCGGGGCACTGCTCCAGCGCCTCGTCCACGGCCGGCTTGAGCGCGGACGCCGCGCCCTTGCGGTAACCGCCGTCCGCGGTGATCACGACGCGGGCGTCGCAGTCCAGCACCCGGCCGCGCAGCGCGTCGGCGGAGAAGCCGCCGAAGACCACGGTGTGCGGGGCCCCGATCCGGGCGCAGGCGAGCATCGCCACGACGGTCTCGGGGATCATCGGCAGGTAGATCGCGACCCGGTCGCCGGCGGTGACGCCGAGCGAGAGCAGCGCGTTGGCCGCCCGGCACACCTCGTCCTTCAGTCCTGCGTAGGTCAGCGTGCGGGTGTCGCCCGGCTCTCCCTCCCAGTGGAAGGCGACCCGGTCGCCGTGCCCGGCGCGCACGTGGCGGTCCAGGCAGTTCACCGTGACGTTGAGCCTGCCGCCGGTGAACCAGCGGGCGAAGGGCGCGTCGCTCCAGTCGCGTACGGTCGTCCAGGGCTCGGCCCACTCCAGCCGGGCGGCCTGGGCGGCCCAGAACGCCTCGCCGTCGGCGGCTGCCTCCTCGTAGGCGGCGGCGGTGACGTTGGCGTGCGCGGCCAGGTCCGCGGGCGGCGGGAAGCGGCGCTCCTCGCGCAGCAGGTTGGAGAGCGTCTGTCCGCCTCCGGCCCCGCCGTCCGCGGCCCGGCCCGCTCTCGCGGGACCCCCGGGATCGTTGCCTTCGGGCATCAGTGGCCGCCCTCGACCGGTCCGCCGCCCGGCCCGGTCAGCGGGAAGACCGGCAGCAGGGTGCGCTTCCAGGTGGCGTTGGTGACCACGGCGAAGGAGGCGTACCAGGCCAGGACGGCGGTGATCAGGCCGAGCCAGCCGCCGACCTTGGTGGTGCCGGTGGACTGCGCGAACTCGGCGATGGTCAGCACCACGAACGTCGCGGCCAGGAAGGCGAACACGGCGAGCAGCGCGCCGCTGGTGCGCAGCGCGGCGACCGTCATGTAGACGGTGAAGATCGCCCAGATCAGCAGGTAGAGGCCGGTGGCCTGGTGCGCCTTGTCCGCCGGCAGGTCGGCGACGACGAACTTCACATAGGCCGCGTAGGACAGCCAGAAGGCGCCGTACGAGCCGAAGGCGGTGGCGCCGAAGGTGTTGCCCTTCCTGAACTCCCACATGCCGGCGAGCAGTTGGACCAGGCCGCCGTAGAACAGGGCGAGCGGCAGGACGACGGTCAGCAGGCTCTGGTTGATCAGGTGCGCGTTGAAGGAGCTGAGGACGAAGGTGGTGGCGGCGAAGCCGGCCAGGCCGAGCGGGCCGGGGTCGGCGGTGTCCGCGGCGGCCGTGGCGGCGGGCGTGGGAGTGCTCATCTGCGGGTGTTCCCTCCTCGTCGGGGAGCGGGCGGCGCGGGCCGGGTCCCTCGTCCGGTCCGCGGTGTCCCCCGGGGGCCGTTTCGGGCCCCTTCGTCACGCTAGGCAGCGGCCGCGACCCCGAACAGCGCTGCCGCGGCGGGCTTCGCCCAGTGGCCGGTCCCGCTCGCCGGGCGGTCCCCGCGGTGCGACGGGCGGTCGGTGCGGCGCGACGAACGGTCGGCGGCCGGTGCGGCGCGACGAACGGTCGGCGGCCGGCGGGCGGCGCGGCGGGTGGCCGCCCGGCAGGGGCCCGCGGGCGACGGGCCGGGGACGCGGGGCCGGGGACGCGCGGCCCGCGCGCGGTGTCACGGGCGCGGGGCCGGCTCCTCGGGCGGGGCGGCGCCCTCCGGCAGGATCGCGGCGTCCCGGGGCAGGTGGGTGACCTCTTCCGGCAGGTGCATGCGGAGCATCACCCGGTCCACGGCCGCGGGCGAGAGCCTGCGCCGGGTCAGCAGCGAGCCCGCCACCATGACCGCGAACGCGACCGGCACGGTCCACGCCGCGGGCTGTTCGAGCAGCGCCGCGCCCCAGCCGTGGCCGGGCCCGCGCACGCTGGTGACGACGACCGCGACCGCCGCGAGCCCGCCGCCGGCGACCAGGCCGAGCAGCGCGCCGACGTCGGTCAGCCGGCGCCACCAGATGCCGAGGACCAGCAGCGGGCAGAAGGAGGAGGCCGCGACCGCGAAGGCCAGCCCGATCGCGTCGGCCACCGGCAGCCCCGCGGTCGCCGTGGCCATCACCAGCGGTGGCGCCCCCGCGGCCAGCGACGCCCAGCGGAAGCCCTTCGCCGAGCCGCGCAGCAGGTCCTGCGCGACCACACCGGCCACCGAGACGGTCAGCCCCGAGGCGGTGGAGACGAACGCGGCGAACGCGCCGGCCGTGGCCAGCGCCGCGAGCAGCCGCCCGGCCTCGCCGCCCTGCGTCAGCTGCGGCAGCACCAGCACCGCGGTGTCGGTCCGCCCGGTGAGCAGGAGTTGGGGGGCCAGCACCCGGCCGAGCGCGCCGTAGAGGGTGGGCAGCAGATAGAAGACGCTGAGCAGGACCAGGACGAGCAGGGTGGTGCGGCGGGCCGCCCGGCCGTCGGGGTTGGTGTAGAAGCGGACCAGCACGTGCGGCAGGCCCATGGTGCCGAGGAACGTCGCGAGCAGGATCGAGTAGATCGCGTAGACGGGGTGCGCGCGCCCGCCCGCGCCGGACAGCGGGCTCGCCCAGCGGGCGCCGGAGGCGGGCGCGAGCCCTTGCTCGTGCGGGACCTCGGCGCCGGCCGGGAAGGTCAGCCGGGTCCCGGCCGCGGCGGTGTGCGGGCCGTCGCCGAGGCGTACGGTGCGGGTGGCGGGTTTGGGTCCGGGGGCGAACCCGCGTCCGGCGGCGGGTCCGGCGGCGGGTCCGGGATCTGCGGCGGCGACGCGTGGCGCGGTGGCCGCGGGCGGCGGCGCGGTGGCCGCGGGCGGCGGCGCGTACCGGACGCCGTCCAGGGTGCCGGTCACGGTGACGGCGACCGGCGTGCGGACGTCGAAGCGGACCGTCTGGTCGAGGGCGACGACGGTGGTGTGCGGGAAGCGCGGCACGTCGGAACCGGTGAGCGCGGGCGCGCCGACCGAGCGCCAGGCCAGCACCAGGAACACCGCGGGGACCGCGATCGCGGTGAGCTTCAGCCAGAACTGGAAGCCCTGGACGAGAGTGACGCTGCGCATGCCGCCGGCCGCGGCGACCGCGGTGACGGCCGCGGCGACGACGGTCGCGCCGACCCAGCGCGGCGCGCCCGTGACGGTCTGCAGCGTCAGCCCGGCGCCCTGGAGCTGCGGCACCAGGTACAGCCACGCGATCACCGCGACGAGGACGCCGGCCACCCGGCGGACCGCGGTCGACCCGAGCCGCTCCTCGGCGAAGTCCGGCAGGGTGTACGCGCCCGAGCGGCGCAGCGGCGCGGCGACCAGCAGGAGCAGCACCAGGTAGCCGGCGGTGTAGCCGACCGGGTACGCGAGCATGTCCACGCCGTACGCCATGACCAGGCCCGCGACGCCGAGGAACGACGCGGCCGACAGGTATTCGCCGCCGATCGCGGAGGCGTTCCACAGCGGGGAGACCTCGCGCGAGGCCACGTAGAAGTCGGAGGTGCCGCGCGACAGGCGCAGCCCGTAGACGCCGACCGCCACGGTCGCCACGAGCACGGCGACGAGCGCGCCGAGGCCGAGTGCGGGGTTCATCCGGCAGCGCCCTCCGGGCCGGCGGGGTCGTCCGGGCCGGCGGGGTCCTCCGGCCGGCGGCGTGACGGGCCGGGGGCCGCGGGTCCGGCTCCGCGCGCGGTCCGGCCAGCAGCTCGGTGAACTCGCGCTCCGCGCGCTCGGCGTGCCGTACGTGGAACCACGCGGCGGCGACCATCAGCGGGTACGCGACCACGCCCAGCAGCAGCCAGGCCAGCCGGATGCCGAACACCTCGGCGGTGCGCAGCGCGGGCACCAGCGCGAACGCCGCGGGCAGGCCGCCGAGCGCGGCGGCGAGCACCGCGAACACGCCGAGCGCGAGGCGCAGTTGGTCGCGCACCAGGGAGCGCACGTAGATCTGGCCGAGGCGCGGCTGCGCGTGCAGGTCGGCGGCGCCGGGCCGCGCGGAGTAGCCTCCGGCCCGGTTGCGGCGAGGCCCGGTCACCGCGACCCGCTCCGCCGGGCCGCCCCCGTCCGCCACCCCCCGAGCCGCCCCGACGGCGTCGCCGTCCCGCACCGCATGCCGCCACCGCCCGGTCGGCGCCGAAACCGGCACGGCACGGGGCCCGGCCGCGGCGGCCTCGGAAGGCGCTGCCGGATGCTCGCCGCGCGAGGCGACGCCCGGCGGCGGATCACCGGCGCCGGCGGAGGTTCGGCGGCCGGCCGCACATGCACAGCCAGGGCCACCCGGACCGGCCGGGCGCGGGTCGGCGGAGCCTGCGGGGGCGCCCGCGTCGGGCCAGCGCGGGTCGTCGGGCGCGGGGGAACGGGGGAACGGTCACCGGGTGTCCTCGCCGGGGGCGCGGGACCAGCGGACGAGGAGGTCGCGCAGCTCGCGGCTGTGCCGGCGGCTGACCGGGAGTTCGCGGCCGGCGACCCGCAGGGTCCAGTGGCCGGCGTCCCAGCGCAGCTCCTCCACGTGCCGCAGCGCGACGAGGTAGCTGCGGTGCACGCGCAGGAAGCCGTGCGGCGCCCAGCGCTCCTCCAGCACCGCCAGGGACATCCGCACCAGCGGCGCGCGGCCGCCCGCGTGCAGCCGTACGTAGTCGCCCTGCGCCTCGGCGTACGCCACGTCGTCGCGCGCCACGAAGCGGGTGACGCCGCCGACGTCGACGGGTATGCGGGCGCCGGCCGGGTCGGGGACCGCGGGCGGCCGGCCAGCCAGCCGGCACCGCCGGCGGGCACGCCGCCCGGCACCGCGCCGAGCGCTCCCCCGGCCCCCGCCACGGCCGCCGCGACCCGGCGCACCGCCTCGGCCAGGCGTTCCCGGCCGACCGGCTTGAGCAGGTAGTCGACGGCCTTGAGCGCGAACGCGTCCACCGCGAAGTCCTCGTAGGCGGTGACGAAGACGACCGCGGGCGGACGGGCGAACCGGCCCAGCACGCCGACCAGTTCGAGTCCGTCCAGGCCCGGCATCCGGATGTCGAGGAAGACGGCGTCGACCGTGTCGCCCTCCAGCAGCCGCAGTGCCGCGTCGCTGCTGTCCGCGGCGAGCACCCGGCCGATCCGGTGGTCGCCGCGCAGCAGGTATGTCAGGTCCTCCAGCGCGGGCGGCTCGTCGTCCACCGCGAGGACGTTGAGCGGTCTCACGGCACGCGCACCCCGTTCCGGTACTTGGGCACCCGCACGTTGACCTTGGTGCCGGCGCCCGGCGCGGTCTCCACGACGAGCCCGTACTCGTCGCCGAACACCGCGCGCAGCCGCTCGTCCACGTTGCCCAGGCCCAGCGAGTCGCTGCCGGCCTCGCCGGCCAGCCGCGCGCGGACGTCCTCGGGGTCCATGCCCACCCCGTCGTCCTCCACGCTGATCCGGCACTCCGCGCCGGCGTCCTCGGCCCGTATCGTCACCCGGCCCGGCGTGGACTTGGGGCCGAGGCCGTGCCGCACCGCGTTCTCCACGATCGGCTGGAGGCACAGGAACGGCACGGCGACGGGCAGCACTTCGGGCGCGATCAGCAGGTCGACCTGGAGCCGGGAACCGAACCGGGCGCGCTCCAGGCGCAGATAGCGGTCCACCGACCTCAACTCCTCGGCCAGCGTGCTGAACTGGCCGTGCCGGCGCAGGCTGTAGCGGGTCAACTCGGCGAACTCCAGCAGCAGTTCGCGGGCCTGGTCGGGGTCGGTGCGGACGAAGGAGGCGATGGCGGTCAGCGAGTTGTAGACGAAGTGCGGCGATATCTGCGCGCGCAGGGCCCGCAGTTCGGCCTCGATCATCCGGGTGCGGGAGCGGTCGAGCTCTGCGAGTTCGAGCTGCGCGATGACCCAGTGGGCGACCTCGCCGGCGGCGCGGACCAGGGCGGCGGAGACCTGCCGGGCGTAGACCGACAGCGCGCCCACGACGAGCCCGTCGACGACCAGCGGCACCACGACGGCGCTGCGCACCGGGCAGTCGAGGTCGCCGCAGGCGATGACCTCCTCGGGGACCACCCAGGGGCGTTCGGCCCGCAGCGCCTGGGCGGCGTGCGCCACGGCCTGTCCGCTGTGGTGGCGGCCCGGACCCTCCCAGGCGAGCAGCGTGTCGCCGCCGATCACCGCGAGGGCGGGCGTGCCCAGCAGCGCCCGCAGGTGGCGCGCGGCGCGGCGCGCGGAGTCGCGGTTGAGCCCGTCGCGCAGCGGCGGCGCGGCGAGCGACGCCTCGTGCAGCGTGGCGAACGCGGCCTTGTCCGCGGGCGTCCCGAACCCGCGGCGCCCGCGGACCACGCGGAACAGCAGCCCGGCGGCGACGGCGACCACGACGGCGGTCCCCGCCACCGCGCCCACCGATCCCATCCCGCCATCCTCTCCCGT
Organism: Actinacidiphila sp. DG2A-62; assembly: GCF_035825295.1. NCBI lineage: Bacteria > Bacillati > Actinomycetota > Actinomycetes > Kitasatosporales > Streptomycetaceae > Actinacidiphila > Actinacidiphila sp. DG2A-62. The sequence continues at coordinate 6,980,093 of NZ_JAYMGI010000002.1, read as the reverse complement.
CCCCGCCGCCCCGCACCAGGCCCGTGCACACCCGGCTCCCCGCCCCGACCAGGCGTTCGACCCGGCGTTCCACCCGGCGTTCCACCCGGCGTTCCACCCGGCGCCGCGCGAGGCCGCCGGCGCACGCGCGGTCGCGGCGACACGACGTCGCGGACACCGGTCAGCCCCGGGCGACCTCGGCGGTATGGACGGGGAGGTAGCGCTCGCCCCTGACCTGGTCGCTCAGCGGGTCCAGCGCGGCCAGCGCCTCGGCGTCCAGGGTGAGTTCCAGGGCGGCCGCGTTCTGCTTCAGCCGGGCCGGGCTGCGGGTGCCCGGAATGGCCGCCACCGCCACCCCGAGCCGCTCGGCCTGGGCGTACACCCAGGCCAGCGCCACCTGGGCCGGGGTGGCGCCCAGCCGGTCGGCCACGTCGCGCACGGTCCGCCCGATCGGCTCGTTGGCCTCGCCCGCCTCGCCGGCGAAGCGGGGGTTGGTCCGCCGGAAGTCCTTCTCGCCCAGCGCGGAGCGGTCCAGGGCCCCGGTCAGGAACCCCCGGCCCAGCGGCGAGTACGGCACCAGCCCGACCCCCAGCTCGGCCATCACCGGGGTGACCGCCTCGACGTCGCGGGTCCACAGCGAGTACTCGCTCTGCACCGCGGTGATCGGGTGCACCGCGTGCGCCCGGCGCAGCAGGTCGCCGTCGACCTCGGACAGGCCCAGGTGGCGGACCTTGCCCGCCTGGACCAGTTCGGCCATCGCCCCGACGGTCTCCTCGATCTCCACGTCCTGGGGCGGACGGTGGGCGTAGTACAGGTCGATCACCTCGACGCCCAGCCGCAGCAGCGAGGCGTCGCAGGAGCGCAGCACGAAGTCCCGGGCGCCGCGGATGCGGCGGGACCGGTCGCCGGCGCTGCGGTCGATGCCGAACTTGGTGGCCAGCTGCACCTGGTCCCTGCGGCCGTGGACGGCCCGGCCCACCAGCACCTCGTTGTGCCCGGCGCCGTAGGCGTCGGCGGTGTCCAGGAACGTGATGCCCAGCTCCAGGGCCCGGTCGATGGTGGCCGTGCCGCCGTCCCAGTCGGCGGCGCCGTAGCTCTCGCTCATTCCCATGCATCCCAGGCCCATCGCGCTGACGGTGAGACCGGGCGAGCCGAGTGTGGTTCGGGTGGTCATGCGCGGACACTCCTCCTGCCCGGCGATCCGGGCGGTACCTCGACGACTGGCGAACGCCCTCGACGCTAAGACCTGGAGCGCGCTCCAAGGCAAGCCGCGTTCGTCGTCCACGCCCGCGGCGCCGGGACGGGCCGGCGGGCGCTGCGAGCCGCGCGGGAGGCGCGCGGGGGCGCGCGGGGGCGCGCGGGTCACGTCCGGGCGGGGTGGGCGCGCTGGGCGGTGAGGACGCCGACCGCGACGGTCACGAGCGCGGCGAGGGCGAGCGCGAGGAAGGGGCAGTGGACCCTCCCGCTGCCGGAGCCGGTGACGAGCGCGGAGACGGCGGTACGGGCGGGCGACCCGGGGACGAGGAGCACCGCGCCGGAGCCGAGGAGCGAGGCGAGGACGGACCAGCCCGGCCGGCGGCGCAGGCCCGGCGGGTGGGCGAGCGCGCCCACCGCGGTGCCGAGCAGCGCGGACACCGCGGCGGCCGTCACCCCCGCGGCCAGCGCGGGTCCGAACGCGACGGCGGTCCGGTGGTCGTCGGAGTACCGCCCGCCGATCGACGCGACCGCGAGGGCTCCCGCGGCTCCCAGCAGCAGCGACGCGCCGAGCGCGGTGAGCAGCACGCCGCGGTGGGCCCGGGCCGCGCCCACCGCCGAGGCGACGCACGCGCGGGCCGGCCCGGCTCGCCGGCCACGCAGATCCCGGTGATCCACGCGGCCACGGGCAGCAGCAGGGCCGCGGCGTATCCGAGCGACCCCAGCACGGGCTGCCCGCCGCCGACGCCGATCGCCATGACGGCGAGGTACAGCACGAGCGGCGCCAGCCACCGGTGCGAGCGCAGCAGCAACTCCGCTTGGTAGCGCACCAGGGCCGCCGCGCCCGAGGACCGCTCCCCGCCGGGCCCGGCGCCCCGGCCGCCCCGGCCGCTCCGTCCCGGACCGGCAGACCTCACGGTGCCCGCACGGCCCTGGACGTCGGCGGACGCCGCGGGCGCGGGCGGGCCGGCCCGCCCGGCGGAACCCGCGGGCGCGACAGAACCCGCGAGCCCGGCGGAACCCGCGGGCGCGGCCGACGCTGCGGAAACCGCGGGCCCGACAGCCTCGGCGGACGCCGCGAACCCGGCCGGGCCGGCCCGCCCGGCGGAACCCGCGGGCGCGACAGAACCCGCGGGCGCGGCCGACGCTGCGGAAACCGCAGGCCCCGCAGGGCCGGTGGAGTCGGTCGGCGCCGAGGGACGGCGGACCGGCCGCACACTCGTCACGTGCCAGGGCGGTCGCGCGTCGAGCAGCGTACGGAGGACCTGGTCGGAGTGCGTCGCCGCGACGACGACCCGCAGGCCGCCGCCGGCACGCCGGCTCGGCTCGCCCGCGCCCAGAACGACGTCCCCGCCGCCGACCGCCTCGACCATGATCACGGTCTCGTCGTCCGCCGTCGCCGAGGCGTCGCCACCGCGTCCCGCCGCGCGCGTGCCGGGGCCCGCGGCCGGGTTCGGCTGCATGCTGCCCGCGCCCCCCGCGGGCGCTCCACCTGACGTCTCGTCAGCATGCCCCCTGGAGCCGGACCCGGGCCCACCCACGCCACCCCCGGACCGCACGCCGATCGTCCCACCGTCCGAGCCCACCGCCCCCGAACCACCCGACCCCGCACCGGCCGCGAGCGCCCCGACGCCACCGCCGGAGCCCGGCACCCGCACGCCGACCGTCCCACCGTCCGAGCCCGACGCCCCCGAACCACCCGACCCCGCACCGGACGCGAGCGCCCCGGCGCCACCGCCGGAGCCCGGCGCCCCCACGCCGACCGTCCCACCACCCGGGCCCGACGGGCCGACACCAGGCGTGAGCGTCTCGACGCCGCCGCCCGGGCCGGGTGGGGTGTGCGGCAGGGCCGGTGTGGGGGGCGCGGTGCGCGTCGGTGGGGGCGAACCGGGCCGCGGGGCGGGGACCCGGGAGTCCTGGGCGGCCGGGGCCGCGGCCGGCGCGAGGGTGGGGACGCGTGCGGTGTGCGCGGCCAGGCGGGTGGGGTCGTGGTCGACGAAGAGGACCGTCGCGCCGGCGGCGAGGCGCTCGCGGACCGCCGCGTCGAGGGTCTCGCGGGCGACGGCGTCGAGGCCGGTCCATGCCTCGTCCAGGACGAGGAGTTCGGGGTCGGCCAGCAGCGCCTGGGCCACGGCGATCTTCTGGCAGGTGCCCTTGGACAGCCGGTCGAGCGGCGTGGCCGCGTACCCCGCCACGTCGAAGCGGTCCAGCCAGTGTCGGGCGCGCGCCAGGGCGTCCGGCGCGCCCAGCCCGCGGACGGCGCCGAGCCGAGTGAGATACCGCAGCGCGGGGAACGGCAGCGCGGGCGGGAAACGCTCCGGCACGTACGCCGTCGCGCGCGCCGGCCGGCCGGTGACCGTGCCGGCGCTCGGCCGGTCCGCCCCGGCCACGATCCGCAGCAGCGTGGACTTGCCGCTGCCGTTCGCGCCCTCGACCCGTACCAGCTCCCCGGGCGCCGCCTCCAGATCGACGCCGCGCAGCACCCAGCGCCCGCGCGCACCGTACCTGCGCCCCACGCCCTCGACCCGCAGCATGCCGCGCTCCCCCTTCCGCGCTTCCGTCCCGCGCTCCCGTCCCGCGTTCCGGGCCGTCCCGCGGCGCTCTCGCGTCCCACCGGCCGGAGGCTCCGCGGCTCCGCGGCTCCGCGGCTCCGCGGCTCCGCGCACATCCTCGCCCACCGCCGCGGCCCGGCGCGGCGCCGGTGGCAGACTTGGCCCGTGACCACGCCCGACGCCTCCGACGCGACCCCGCCCGCCCCGCCCACCGACCGCGGCTACGGCGCCCCCGTCGACAGCCCGTTCGCGGACCGCGCGGCCGACCGCGACGCCGCGCCGCAGTACGTGCTGCCGCTGGTGGTGCGGATCGAGCGCGCGGCCCCGCCCGCGCGGACCGACGCGCTGGAGACCGCGGCGCGCGCGGTGCTCACGCTGCTCGCCGACGAGCGCGCGACCGCGCCGGACGGGCCGTGGACGCGGGCCGTCCGCGACTGGCAGGACGCGCGCATCCGCAAGGTGGTGCGGCGGGCCCGCGGCGCGGAGTGGCGCCGGGCGGGGGGCTGGCCGGCATCACCGTGACCGGCGGCGCGGGGAGCGCCCCGGACGCCGCCGAGGTCACCGACACCGGCCACGCCGAGAGCACCGCACCCGCCGCACCCACTGGCACCGCACCCGCCGCACCCGCAGGCACCGCAGCCGCCGCTGCCGCCGCACCCGCAGGCACCGCGCCCGCCGAGGTGCGGGTCTTCCCGCCCGTGCCGCTGGACGGCTGGCCCAAGGACCTCGCCCGGCTCCAGGTCTCGGGCACCGAGCTGGACGACCCCGAGCCCGCGCCGCCCGCCGACCCCGCGCGCCCGGTGCTCTGGCTCAACCCCGACGTCGCCATGTCGGCGGGCAAGGCGATGGCGCAGGCCGGCCACGGCGCCCAGTTGGCGTGGTGGGAGCTGTCGCCGGACGAGCGCGCGGCCTGGCGCGCGGACGGCTTCGCGCTCGCCGTGCGCACGCCGTCGCGCGAGGAGTGGAAGCGGCTGGCCGAGAGCGGGCTGCCGGTGGTCCGCGACGCGGGCTTCACCGAGATCGCGCCCGGCTCGGCGACCGTGGTCGCCGACCACCCGGCGCTGCGCGCCCGCCTGTCGGCGTAGCACGCGCCGCCGGCGGAGCCCCGGGCCCGCGGCGCCGGACCGGCCACCCGGTCCGGCCACCCGAGCCGGCGCCGACCAGGCCGGCTCCGCGAGCCGAGCGGCGCCGAGCGGGGCCGAGCCTGGCGGGGCCGAGCCGAGCCCGGCCGGGCCTCAGCCGGAGCCGGCAGCCGGCTCAGGCCAGCGACGCCACCAGCTCGCCGATCTCCCGCCGCCGCCCGGTGAAGAACGGCACCTCCTCGCGGACGTGCCGCCGCGCCTCGGACCCGCGCAGGTGCCGCATCAGGTCCACGATGCGGTACAGCTCGTCCGCCTCGAAGGCGAGGATCCACTCGTAGTCGCCGAGCGAGAAGGACGCGACGGTGTTCGCGCGGACGTCCGGGTAGTCGCGGGCCATCTTGCCGTGGTCGGCGAGCATCCTGCGGCGGTCCTCGTCGGGCAGCAGGTACCAGTCGTACGAGCGGACGAACGGGTACACGCTGACGTAGGCGCGCGGCGACTCGTCGGCGAGGAAGGCCGGCACGTGCGACTTGTTGAACTCGGCCGGGCGGTGCAGCGCCATGTTGGACCACACCGGCTCCAGCGCGCGCCCGAGCCGGGTGCGGCGGAAGAGGTTGTACGCCTCCTGGAGCGCCTCCGCGGTCTCGGAGTGCCACCAGATCATCAGATCGGCGTCGGCGCGCAGGCCGGACACGTCGTAGGTGCCGCGTACCGTGACGTCCTTCGCGGCGAGCTGCGCGAACAGCTCGTCCACCTCCTCCGCCCAGCCGCCGCGGTCCTCGGGCAGCGGCGCGCGCAGCCGGAAGACCGACCAGAGGGTGTAGCGGATGACCTCGTTGAGGTCCTTGGCCTTCTTGCCGGCGTGCGGGGTCCGCTCGGGCGCGCGGCCCTGCGCGGCGGTCGGGGACGAAGCGGCAGGGGCAGAGGAAGCAGAAGAGGCAGTCGAGTCGGTCATACGGCTATTCTCCCGCGTCGTCCGCCGCGTCCGGCACCCGGGTCAGGCCCGCCAGGACCTGTTCCGCGGCCTTGCGGCCGCTGCCGACGCAGGCGGGGATGCCGACCCCGTCGTACACCGCGCCGCACACCGCGAGCCCCGGCAGTTTCGCGATCTGCTCACGGACCCGCGCGACCCGGGCGACGTGGCCCACCGCGTACTGCGGCAGGCCGCCCTCCCAGCGGGTGACCCGGGCGGCGACGGGCGCGGCCCGCAGTCCGGCCGCCGCCGCGAGGTCCTCCCGGGACAGCCGGACGAGGTCGGTGTCGTCCCAGGCCAGGTCGGACTCCTCGCCGTGCCGGCCGACCGAGGTGCGCAGCACGAACACGTCGCCGCCGGCGCCCTGTTCGCCGAGCCAGCCCCACTTGTGGCCGGAGAAGGTGGACGCCTTGATGGTGCGGCCGTCCACCGGCGGCACCAGGAAGCCGCTGCTGACCGGCAGGTCGTGCACGTCGCGGCGGCGGAAGGCCATGGTGACCAGCGCCATGCCGGCGTACTCGACGGCGCCCAGCTCCGCGGCGGCGACGGGTGACTCGGCGGCCAGCAGCCGGGCCGCGGCGGGCGCGGGCGCGGCGAGCACCACGGCGTCGGCGTCGACCACCCGGTCGTCGAGCACCGCCTGCCAGCCGTGCGGGCCGGTACGGCGCAGTTCGCGCACCCGCGCGCCGGTCTCGACGGTCGCGCCGAGCGCCCGGCAGGCGTCGGCGACCGCGAGCGGCAGCCGGCCGACGCCGCCGCGCACGCCGTTGAAGACCGGTCCGGTGGCGCCCGCGGCGGCGGCCTTCCGCTGGAGCTCGCGGGCCGCCTCGATGAGCGAGCGGCCGCCGCGGGCGGCGCCGTAGAGCTGCGGGATCGCCGCGCGCAGCGACAGCCGGTAGGCGTTGCCCGCGTAGACGCCGCCGAGCAGCGGCTCGACCAGCCGGTCGACGACCTCGCGGCCGAGCCGGGCGGCGACGTACGCACCGACCGCGACGTCCTCGCCGACCTCGGTGCGCGGCAGTACGTGGTCGAGCGGCAGCCGGGCCAGGCCGGCCGCGGAGAGCACGCCGGACGCGGCGAGCGGGGCGAGGTCGCCGGGCACGCCCATGACGTGGCCCTTGGGCATCGGGCGCAGCCGGCCGCGGGTCCACAGGGTCGCGCCGAGCACGGCCGGCGCCTCCAGGTCGTCGCCGAGGCCGACCTCGCGGGCGAGGTCCACCGCCTCGGGGCGGCGGGCGAGGATCGACTCGGCGCCCAGGTCGACCGGGACGCCCGCGATCTCGTCGGCCAGCAGCTTGCCGCCCAGCCGGTCCGAGGCCTCCAGCACGGTGACCGCGACGCCGACCCGGGCGAGGGCGTGGGCCGCGGTGAGTCCGGAGATGCCGCCGCCGATGACCACCGCGCGCCGAGCGGCCGCCCGCCCGCCGGACCTGCGCTGCTGCGTCTGGCTCATGTCCTCCACTGTCTCAGACGCCGGACCCGTTCCAGACGGCGGATCGGGTTCTCGCGCAAGTCACCCGTCGGTGGTCGCCAGTGCTCAGACGGCGAAGCGCCCGTTCTTCACCTCGGCCAGGAACTCCGTCCAGGCGTCCGCGGCGAAGACGAGCGCGGGACCCTCGGGGTCCTTGCTGTCCCGCACCGGGACCACCGGGAAGCCGTCAGCCACCTCGACGCAACTGTTGGGGTCGGAGTTGCCGCTGTACGACGACTTACGCCACGCGGCAGCGCTCAGGTCTGGCCGGCGGGTGCTCATCATCTGTGATCCTCCAGCGTGGCTCGCAGTAGCTCAAGGGACTCGGACGGCGTCAACGCGGAGTCCCGTAGCCGATCGTAGGACAACCGGAGGTGTTCCACCTCCTCCGTTTCCTCGATGAGCTGACCGCTCCAACTGCTCTCGACATACGCGACGGTGCGCCCGCTGGGCAGCCACAGCAGTTGGAGCGAGCTGCCCAGCAGATTGTGGAACTTTCCGGCCAGCGGGACGACGTGAAGCGTGACGTTGGACCACTGCGCGGCCTCGATCAGCCGCTCGAGCTGCTCGGCCCACACGGCGGCGTCGGGGGCTTGCCGGCGGATGACGGCCTCATCCAGCAGTCCGCGGTAGTCGAGGGGCTTGTCGCCGGTCAGACGGATCTGCCGGTCGATCCGCTCGCGTACCTGATCCGCCAACTGCTCGTCGCTGCCCGGACGGTGGACACGCAGCTGCGCTTCCGCGTAGCCGGGTGTCTGCAGCAAGCCCGGCACGGTGCAGACGCTGAATTCCTGGATGCCGGTCGCCTCGGCCTCCAAGTCCCCGAATCCCTGGTATCGGCTCCGCCCCTCCTCACGCTTGGCCGCGCGCCACAGCGTGCTGAGAAGCTCGCCGGTCCCGTACAGCCGGTCCAGCACCACCATGACGTCGTGGGAGCCGAGCCGTTCGCCCGTTTCCAGCCGGTAGAGATAGGAGGGGTCGTACCGTGCACCTTTCCCCGCGCCTCGGCCGTGGCAACAGTCTTGACAGCAGGACCACTTCTCACTCCGGACCGCGCGGTTCACAACGAACGGCGCAGGCGGGCGCCTGCTCTTCCTGCCAACCGGACGGCCAACGGCTCAACCCGGCTGATCGTAGGCCGTAGTACGCAGCACCGCGTACGGAACATCAGAATTCGGTTATGAAGAGATCGAGCAAGGTCACGTAGGCAACGAGTGACGTGACGGACATCAGGCCGGTGACCCCAAGCGATCGCGGGCTCCGCAGCCGTAGGCCGGACCCCGCACGTACTTCGCATCGCGCACGGACCCGGATCACGCCGGAGCGGCCGGGAGCGCGAGCGTCCGCGGCCGGGGCGCCGCCGCGGCGGCTCGGGCAGCGGACTTTTCGTGGACGACGCCGACCAGGTGGGTGAGGGCGTCGGGTCGGTGGTGGGCGGCGCGGCACGCCGTGGCCGCGTTCGACGACGTGGTCGGTGCCCGCGGAGTCGGCCGACAGCACGCGGCCCAGCCGGGTCCGAGCCCTCCAGCACGGTGACCGCGACGCCGGATCGAGTTCCGAACGTGACCCCTTCGGGACCGGCGGGCCGAAACGTGCCGGCGGCGGTGTGCGTCCAATCGGCGACAGCGTTCAACGGCCCGATATCCGGGGGGACTTCATGGCGACGACGCAGACGGTGGCGACGGCGGAAAAAACGGAGGGGGCGAGGGGGCCGCGCGGCGCGCGGAGAACGCCCGGCGCGGGCGGGGTGCGCGGGGCGCGCGCGGCGGCGCTGCTGCTGGCCGGTCTGCTGGGGGTGGCGGCGGTGGCCGGCTGCGGCAGCGGCGCCTCGCACGACGACTCCGCCCGGAGCGGGGCGGCGACTCCGCGGGCCACGGCGAACACCGGCGGTGTGGACGCGTACGGCGGCTCGGACGACGCCGCCGGCGACGGCTCCGGCGCCACCACGACCACGAACGGCAAGCGGCGGACCGCCGGCGGCGACACGGTGACGCCCGCGGCCACGTACCTGGTGCGCACCGCGCAGCTCGGCATCAGGACGCCGCACGTCGAGCGGCAGCTGGACCGGGCCCGCGACTACGCGGCGCAGGACGGCGGGTACGCGGGCGACGAGGACACCACCGTCGACTCCGGGGGTCACGCCACCTCCTCGGTCCAGCTGCGGGTGCCGGCCGCGGCGTACGACCGGCTGCTCACCCAGCTGTCCGGGCTGGGCACGCTGGTGAGCCGCACGGTGAGCGTGAAGGACGTCACCGGGCAGGTCGTGGACGTGCAGAGCCGGATCAAGTCCCAGCAGGCGAGCGTGGCGCGGGTGCGGGCGCTGATGGACCGGGCCGGCTCGCTCGGCGACGTGGTGTCGCTGGAGAGCGAGCTGAGCACCCGCGAGTCCGATCTGGAGGCGCTGGAGGCCCAGCAGGCGTCGCTGAGGTCGCAGACGAACCTGGCGACGGTCACGCTGCGGCTGTCCGAGCCGCCCGCGAAGCCCGCGCCGGTGAAGGCGGCGAAGCACGACGGCTTCTGGACGGCGGCGGGTCACGCCGCCCGCGGCGGCTGGCACGCCCTGTACGTGACGCTGCGGGCGCTGCTCGTCGCGTTCCTCGCGGTGCTGCCGTTCGCGGCGGTGCTGCTCGCCTGCTGGCTGACGGTGCTGGCCGTGCGCCGGCGTTTCCTGCCCGCGCGCCGGCCCCTTCCCGGGGCGGCGCAGGCCCGCCGGGTGGCCCGTCCCGGAACCCCGGCGGCCGCGGCCCCCTCGGCGGCCACGCAATCCCCCGTGGCCGCGGAGCCTCCGGCCGGCGCCGAGTCTCTGGTGTCACCTGTGCACGAGGAGTCGCCGGTGGGCGCGGCCCCGGCCCCCGGCGCCGGCCCTGCGGAGGGCGCGCGCGACGCGGAGGAGCCGCCCGGCGAGAAGTGAGCGAGAAGTGGGGGTGATGCGGGCGCGAGAAGTGCGGGTGACGCGTGGACGGCGGACCCGGGTCCCCGCCCGCGCGCCCCGGCCGGTGCCCGGACCGCGGTCCGCGGGCCGCAGACCGCGGCGGCTCAGGCCGCGGTCTGCTCGTGGACGAAGCCGACCAGGCGGGTGAGCGCGTCGGGATCGGTGCTGGGCAGGACGCCGTGGCCGAGGTTGAAGATGTGGCCGACGCCCGCGGCGGCCGCGTCGTCCAGCACCTCGCGGGCCTTCGCCTCGACCACGGAGGTGGGGGCGAAGAGCACCGCGGGGTCGAGGTTGCCCTGGAGCGCCTTGCCGGGGCCGACCCGGCGGGCCGCCTCGTCCAGCGGCACCCGCCAGTCCACGCCGACCACGTCCGCCCCCGCCTGACCCAGCAGGCCGAGCAGTTCGCCGGTGCCGACGCCGAAGTGGATGCGCGGCACGCCGTAGCCGGCCACCGCGTCGAAGACCTTCGCGGAGGCCGGCAGCACGAAGCGCCGGTAGTCGGCGGGGACAGCGCGCCGGCCCAGGAGTCGAAGACCTGGAGCGCGCTCGCGCCCGCCTCGACCTGCACGGTCAGGAACACCCCGGTGATCCGCGCGAGCCGTTCCAGCAGGTCGGCGAACAGCTCGGGGTCGCCGTACATCATGGCCTTGGTGTGCTCGTAGCTGCGCGAGGGGCCGCCCTCGATCAGATAGCTGGCGAGGGTGAAGGGCGCGCCGGCGAAGCCGATCAGCGGGGTCGCGCCCAGCTCGGCGGTGAGCATGCCGACCGCCTCGGTGACGTAGGGGATGTCCTCGGGCGTCAGGTCGCGCAGCCGGTCGAGGTCCTCGCGGCGGCGCACCGGGTCGGCGATGACCGGTCCGACGCCGGGCTTGATGTCCAGGTCGACGCCGATCGCCTTGAGCGGTACCACGATGTCGCTGAAGTAGACCGCCGCGTCCACGCCGTGGCGGCGCACCGGCTGGAGGGTGATCTCGGTGATCAGCTCCGGAATCGTGCAGGCGTCGAGCATCGGGACGCCCTCGCGCGCCTTGAGGTACTCCGGCAGCGAGCGGCCCGCCTGCCGCATGAACCACACCGGGGTGTGCGGCACGGACTCGCCTCGGCAGGCGCGGACGAAGGGGGAAGCAGCGGTCTGCTGGAGCGCACTCACGTTCTGCATTTTCGCACGCCCGCGGAGGCGCCCGGCCACCGCCGCCTTGCCCTCACCGCCCGGCCACCGCCGCCTTGCCCTCACCGCCCGGCGCGCCCTGCCCGGCGCCTGGCGCGCGGGCCCCCGGCCCTCGGCGCACAGCTCACGGCACGCGGCTCCCGGCACGCGGCTCGCGGCCACGTCTCGGCCGCCTTGCCGCCGTGTTCGGGCCAGGTTTCGGCGGCCCTGCCCGAAAGTGGCGGGAAAGCGCTGTCACGCGGCTCCAATATGGCGGTGTTGCTCCGCCCGGAGCACAGCGCGGGCGCTTACCCTTCCGGGCATGGCAGCGGTTCACGTGCACCTGGGCGACGAGGCAGACGAGGTCCCCTTTCTTTTCCGGCAGGCCGTGGAGGCGCTGCGGGCGGCCCGGGTGCGGCCGGAGATCCGGATCGAGGAGGTCGCGGCGCCGCGCCGGCTCGCCTCCTACGCCTACGCGCTGGAGGCCACGGTGCGGACCGGCGACGACGAGCCGGCCGACGGCCGCCTGGTGCTGCTGCACGAGCCGGACGGCCAGGACGCGTGGCACGGGGTCTTCCGGCTGGTGACGCTGGCCAGCGCCGAGCTGGAGCCGGAGATGGCCGGCGACCCGCTGCTGCCCGAGGTCAGCTGGTCGTGGCTGACCGGCTCGCTGTCCGCGCACCGGGCGTCGTACCACGATCCGAGCGGCACGGTCTCGCGCGCGTCCTCGCACTACTTCGGCGGGCTGTCGGACCGCGCGGACGACGCGCGGATCGAGATCCGGGCGTCGTGGACGCCGCGGGAGCGGCCCGGCGGCGCGGGGCCCGACCTGTCCGCGCACCTGTCCGGCTGGTGCGACCTGCTGTGCGCGTGCGCCGGGCTGCCGCCGTCGGAGGATCCGGAGCAGCAGGCGCGCGGCGCCGGCGGCGTGCTGCCGCTGCCCAAGCGCCGGGGCTGACCGGCCGTCACGGCGCGGCCGGGCGGCGTGCTGCCGCTGCCCAAGCGCCGGAGCTGACCGGCCGGCCGTCACGGCGCGGCCCGGCGGGGACCGGTCGCGCCGGTCGGGGCCGCTCGATGCCGACGGCGTACGCCCGCGCACGCCCCTCGAACCCCCTCACGCCGCCTGCGCGCGGCCGGCATGCGCGCCGGTGAACGCGCCCCGCGCGGACCGAACGCGCGGCCGGGCGTTCACCCGGCCGCCCGCCCGTTCGATCGGCCGTCCGATTTGCCGGAATTGGTACTCAACAAATCGTGATCTTTCCCTAAAGGCCGGAGCAATTGCTGCCGAAGGAGACTGTGACCGTTTCAGTCACCTTTTTTGCCACAGGAGGCCCGGTGTCCGTCCTTCTCGAGCAGCCCACGAGCCTGGTCGCCTACCGCCCCAGCAAGCCGACGGCGATGGTGGTCGTGGCCGACCCCCGTGTCCGCTCCACCGTCACCCGCCACCTGTGGGCGCTCGGGGTGCGCGACGTGATCGAGGCCTCGTCGATCGCCGAGGCCCGGCCCAGGGTCGGCAACCCGCGCGACATCTGCGTCGCCGACGTCCACCTGCCCGACGGCTCGGGGCTCACGCTGCTCGCCGAGACCCGCGCGGCGGGCTGGCCCAACGGGCTGGCGCTGTCGGCCGCCGACGACATCGGCGCGGTGCGCAACGCGCTGGCCGGCGGCGTCAAGGGTTACGTCGTGACCGGCACCCGCAACACCGCGGGCGCGCTGGCCGGGCGCCCCGGCCTCGCGCCCTTCGGCGCCACCGCCGCCCGGCTGCAGCGCCGCCCGCCGGGCGCGCCCGGCCACCACCACCCGGGCAACGGCTACCGGGAGCTGTCGGGGCGTGAGGTCGAGGTGCTGCGGCTGGTCGCGGAGGGCCAGTCGAACAAGGCGATCGGCGTCTCGATGGGCCTGTCCGCGCTGACCGTCAAGAGCCACCTGGCGCGCATCGCCCGCAAGCTCGGCACCGGCGACCGCGCCGGCATGGTGGCGGTGGCGCTGCGCACCGGCATCATCCACTGAGAGCCCGCCGCGCCCGCGGCGGTCCCGCTGGGTCACGGCGCCCGTCGGTGGAACGTTCCCCCGGCGGGCGCCGCGCCATGTCCCCCGGCGTCCCCCGGTGTCCCCCGGCGTCCCCTCGCGTCCCCCGGCGCAGGGGGGCGCGCGGGCGGGACGATCCCCTGCTCACCCGGCCCCCGCGCCCGCCCCGCGCCCCGTCGGGCGCGCCGGCGCACACCCGTGAGGGGCCCCGTGCGGACGCCTGTGCGGTGGATCTCCGCGGGAAACGCCCCGCACGGCTACCCTTGACAGGTGACCGACGCCAGAGAGACCGCAACCAGAACCGACGCGGCGCCGGTCCCTCTGCTGGACCCGCGCGAGGGAATCCCGCCGGTGACCGCCAGCCCGGACGCCCTCGCCGGCGTGGTCGCAGCCTTCGCCGCGGGTTCCGGTCCGGTCGCCGTCGACGCCGAGCGCGCCTCCGGCTACCGCTACGGGCAGCGGGCCTATCTGGTCCAGCTGCGCCGCGCCGGGGCAGGGACCGCGCTGATCGACCCCGTCGGATGCCCGGACCTGTCCGCGCTGGGCGACGCGTTGGCCGACACCGAGTGGGTGCTGCACGCCGCCACCCAGGACCTGCCGTGCCTGGCCGAGCTGGGCATGCGCCCCGCCTCGCTCTTCGACACCGAACTGGCCTGGCCGGCCGGGTTCGCCCGCGTCGGCCTGGGCGCGATGGTGGAGAACGTCCTCGGCTTCACCCTGGAGAAGGGCCACTCGGCGGTCGACTGGTCCACCCGCCCGCTGCCCGAGCCGTGGCTGCGCTACGCCGCGCTGGACGTCGAGCTGCTGGTGGACCTGCGCGACGCGCTGGAGGAGGAGCTGCGGGTCCAGGGCAAGCTGGACTGGGCGCTGCAGGAGTTCGCGGCGATCGCCGCCGCGCCGCCGCCCGCCCCCCGGGTCGATCCGTGGCGGCGCACCTCGGGGATGCACAAGGTGCGCAGGCGGCGGCAGATCGCGGTGGTGCGCGAGCTGTGGCTGGCCCGCGACCGCGCCGCCCGCGAGCGGGACGTCTCGCCCGGCCGGGTGCTGACCGACGCGGCGATCGTGGCCGCCGCGCTGGAGTCGCCGCCGAACGCGCACGCGCTCGCCGCGCTGCCCGGCTTCGGGCACCGGATGGGCCGCCGTCAGCTGGAGCAGTGGCAGGCGGCCATCGACCGGGCCCGCGCGCTGCCGGAGCGTGAACTGCCGCAGCCGGCCGCGGCCTTCACCGGTCCCCCGCCGCCGCGGGCCTGGGCCGACAAGGACCCGGTGGCCGCGGCGCGCCTGTCGGCGGCCAGGGCGGCGGTCTCGGCGCTGGCCGAGGAGCTGAACCTGCCGCAGGAGAACCTGATCGCGCCGGACACCGTGCGCCGGGTCTGCTGGGCGCCGCCGGCCGACGCCGGCCCGAGGTGGTCGCCTCGCTGCTCACCTCGCTGGGCGCGCGCCCCTGGCAGGTCCAGCTGGTCACCCCGCTGCTGACCACCGCGCTGCGGGCCCGCCCCGCGCCGCCCGCGGAGACCGCGCCGCCCGCCGTGCCGCCCGCCGCACCCCCTGCCGCACCCCCCGCGTAACCCTGGGTAACCCCACGTCCCCGCAGCGCGCGGTGTGACCTCCGCCGCTTCCGGGACCGGAGCTGTGCACATCGGTTACCCGCGAGTAGCATGACGGTGTCCAGCTTCCCGAATACAGCAGGAGCCAGCGTGCCTCGTACCGCGAGGGACGTCGTCTTCGTCGACGGCGTCCGTACCCCGTTCGGCAAGGCGGGCCCGAAGGGCATCTACCACGAGACCCGCGCCGACGACCTGGTGATCAAGTGCATCCGGGAGCTGCTGCGGCGGAACCCGGACCTGGACCCCGCCCGGATCGACGAGGTCGCGGTCGCCGCCACCACCCAGATCGGCGACCAGGGCCTGACCCTCGGCCGCACCGCGGGCATCCTGGCCGGGCTGCCCACCACGGTGCCCGGCTTCTCCGTGGACCGGATGTGCGCCGGCGCGATGACCGCGGTGACCACCACCGCGGGCGGCGTCGCCTTCGGCGCGTACGACGTGGTGGTGGCCGGCGGCGTGGAGCACATGGGCAGGCACCCGATGGGCGAGGGCGTGGACCCCAACCCGCGCTTCGTGTCGGAGAAGCTCGTCGACGAGTCCGCGATGTTCATGGGCATGACCGCGGAGAACCTGCACGACCGCTTCCCGCGGCTGACCCGGCAGCGCTCCGACGAGTACGCGGTGCGCAGCCAGGAGAAGGCGGCGAAGGCGTACGCGAACGGCAAGATCCAGCAGGACCTGGTGCCGATCGCGATCCGCCGCACCAACGAGGAGGCCGGGGAGACCGGTTGGGGTCTGGCGACCGCCGACGAGCCGATGCGCCCGGGCACCACGCTGGAGCAGCTGGCCGGGCTGAAGACCCCGTTCCGCCCGCACGGCCGGGTCACCGCGGGCAACGCGGCCGGCCTCAACGACGGCGCCACCGCCTCGCTGCTGGCCGCCGAGGACGTCGCCCGCGAGCTGGGCCTGCCGGTGAAGATGCGCCTGGTCTCGTACGCCTTCGCGGGCGTCGAGCCGGAGGTGATGGGCATCGGCCCGATCCCGGCCACCGAGAAGGCGCTCGCCCGGGCCGGCCTGAGCATCGACGACATCGGCCTGATCGAGGTCAACGAGGCGTTCGCCGTCCAGGTGCTGTCGCTGCTCGATCACTACGGCATCGCCGACGACGACCCGCGGGTCAACCAGTACGGCGGCGCGATCGCCTTCGGCCACCCGCTGGCCTCCTCCGGGGTGCGGCTGATGAACCAGCTGGCCCGGCAGTTCGAGGAGCAGCCGCAGGTCCGCTACGGCATCACCACCATGTGCGTCGGGTTCGGCATGGGCGGCACGGTCATCTGGGAGAACCCGCACTTCGAGGGAGCGGCCAAGTGAGCACGCAGGGCACCCAGGAACTGCTCAGGGGCGCGGCGGAGCTGTTCCCCGGCGAGGTCGTGACGAAGGCCCAGGTACGCCACCTGGACCTGCCGGGCGGCGCCGGGCGGTTCGCGCTGATCACCCTGGACAACGGCTTCGACCACACCAAGCCGACCACCTTCGGCCCGCAGTCGCTGGCGAACCTGGACGCCGCGATCGACCAGGTCGAGAAGGAGGCCGCGGAGGGCGCGATCGTCGGCGTCGGCATCACCGGCAAGCCGTTCATCTTCGCGGTCGGCGCCGACCTCAAGGGCGTGGAGCTGCTCAAGCGGCACGAGGACGCGCTCGCCATCGGCCGCGGCGGCCACGAGGTGTTCAAGCGCCTCCAGCAGCTCGCGGTGCCGACGTTCGCGTACTACAACGGCGCCGCGATGGGCGGCGGCGTCGAGGTCGGCCTGCACTGCTCCTACCGCACGGTGTCGGCCTCGGTCCCGGCCTTCTCGCTGCCCGAGGTCTTCCTCGGCCTGGTGCCCGGCTGGGGCGGCTGCACGCTGCTGCCGAACCTCATCGGCGCCGACCGCGCGGTCACCGTGATCATCGAGAACTCGCTCAACCAGAACCGCCAGCTCAAGGGCGCGCAGGTGCACGAACTGGGCATCGCCGACGCGCTGTTCGAGGCGGCGGACTTCCTGGAGCAGTCGCTCGCCTGGACCTCGGCGGTGCTCAGGGGCGAGATCGAGGTGGTCCGCCCCGAGGTGGACCGCGGCGAGGCCTGGGACCGGGCGGTGGCCCGCGGCCGGGCGATCGCGGACGGCAAGGTGCACGGCGCCGCGCCGGCGGCCTACCGCGCGCTGGACATCATCGACGCGGCCCGCGGCGGCGACCTGCGGCACGGCTTCGAGGCCGAGGACCGGGCGCTGGCCGATCTCATCATGGGCGGCGAACTGCACGCCGGCGTCTACGCGTTCAACCTGGTGCAGAAGCGCGGCAAGCGGCCGGCCGGCGCGCCGGACCGGTCGCTGGCCCGCCCGGTGAACAAGGTCGGCGTGGTCGGCGCGGGTCTGATGGCCTCGCAGCTGGCGCTGCTGTTCGCCCGCCGCCTGGAGGTGCCGGTCGTGCTGACCGACATCGACCAGGAGCGGATCGACAAGGGCGTCGGCTACGTCCACGGCGAGATCGACAAGCTGCTCGGCAAGGGCCGGATCGGCCAGGACAAGGCCAACCGGCTCAAGGGCCTGGTCACCGGCCACCTGGACAAGGCCGCGGCGTTCGGCGACGCGGACTTCGTGATCGAGGCGGTCTTCGAGGAGCTGGGCGTCAAGCAGCAGGTCTTCGCCGAGCTGGAGGCGGTGGTGGGGCCGGAGACGATCCTGGCCACCAACACCTCCTCGCTGTCGGTCTCGGAGATGGCGCAGAAGCTGGAGCACCCCGAGCGGGTGGTCGGCTTCCACTTCTTCAACCCGGTCGCGGTGCTGCCGCTGCTGGAGATCGTCCGCGCGGACGCCACCGACGACGCCTCGCTGGCGACGGCGTTCGCGGTGGCCAAGAAGCTGAAGAAGACCGCGGTGCTGGTCAAGGACGCCCCGGCGTTCGTGGTCAACCGCATCCTGACCCGCTTCATGGGCGAGATCCAGAACGTCATCGACGAGGGGACGCCGGTCGCGGTCGCGGAGAAGGCGGTCGAGCCGCTGGGCCTGCCGATGTCGCCGCTGGTGCTGCTGGAGCTGGTCGGCCCGGCGATCGGCCTGCACGTCTCCGAGACGCTGCACCGCGCCTTCCCCGACCGCTTCACCGTCTCGGAGAACCTCGCGGCGGTGGTGAAGGCCGGCAAGCGCGGCTTCTACGTCTACGACTCCGGCACGCCGGAGCTGGACCCGGAGGTCGCGGCGCTGCTGAAGCAGGGCGACACCGTGCTGACCGAGCAGCAGGTGCGCGAGCGGGTGCTGGACGCGGTGGCGCAGGAGATCGGGCTGATGCTGGCCGAGGGCGTCGTCGCCGAGGCGCAGGACGTCGACCTGTGCCTGATCACCGGCGCGGGCTGGCCGTTCCACCTGGGCGGCATCACGCCGTATCTGGACCGCGAGGGCGTCTCGCAGCGGGTCAACGGCAAGCCGTTCCTCGCGCCGGGCGTGGCCAGCGTGCCGGAGTAGGCCCTCGGCACGCGGCTTTCCCAGCGACAGCCGCAGTGGTACGGGCCGGGCCCGGCCTTCCGTCGAGCGACGGGGGGCCGGGCCCGGTGCGTTGACTCCGGCTTCTCCTGCTCCTCCGGCTTCTCCGGCGGCGGACGGACGGCGGCCGGGTCCGCCCGCGGACGGGCCGGGGTGCGGCGAAAACGGTTCGACGCGGCGCACCGGCCGCTGGCACAGTGGCCTGCCATGGCGAACGCCCAGCACGTGACGGCCACGGACCTGCGGCTCATGCAGGGCCTGGCGCAGCGGGTCACCGCCGCCCGGCCGGACCTGGTGACCAGCGACGCGTCGTACGGCGAACTGGCCTGGAACTGGGGCAAGGGGCACGCCACGCTGGACCCGAGCTGGCGGCGCCGGCTGTGGCCGGCCGACGGGGACCTTTCGGCCTGGGCCTGGGCGGTGCTCCCGCACCGGCTGACCCGCGGCGACGGCTCGGTCAAGGAGGTCGGCCAGGCGTATCTGGCGTACCAGATCGACCCCGGCCGGGCCGGCCTGGTGGACGAGGTGATCGGCTGGTACGACGAGGTGGCCGCGGGCCTGACCCGCACCGTGCTGCCGAGCGCCGCCGACGCCTTCGGGCTGGAGCGGTGGGCCGC
Source organism: Actinacidiphila sp. DG2A-62 (assembly GCF_035825295.1). Classification (NCBI taxonomy): domain Bacteria; kingdom Bacillati; phylum Actinomycetota; class Actinomycetes; order Kitasatosporales; family Streptomycetaceae; genus Actinacidiphila; species Actinacidiphila sp. DG2A-62. The sequence goes on along the minus strand of NZ_JAYMGI010000002.1, from coordinate 6,961,050 downwards.
CCACGGGTACGTGAGCGACGAGGCCGCGCTCGGCGAGCACGGTTCGTGGACCCAGCTGAACCAGCGCGACCTGACCGACCTGGAACAGCCCGCACTCCCCCACGGCTACCGCTTCCGCACCGCCGACGAGGCCGGTCCGCAGGCCGCCGTCCGCGCCCACCAGGACGCGTGGGCGCCCTCGCCGTACACCGCCGAGTCCTACGAGGGCGTACGTGCCACCGCCGCCTACCGCGGCGATCTGCACGTGCTGGTCGAGGCGCGGACGGCACCATGGCCTGCTCGACGATCATGTGGCTGGACGAGGTCAACGCGACCGTGGAGTTCGAGCCGGTCGGCACCCACCCGGGCCACCGGCGCCGGGGGCTCGCGCGGGCGATGCTCCTGCACGGGATGCGCCTGGCCCGCGCGGCCGGCGCGCGGCACGCGACCGTGGCGTGCGCGGGCGCGCCCGGGCACCCCGCGGCCCGCGCCCTCTACCAGGGCGTCGGCTTCCGCGAGATCTCCCGGGACGCGCCGCTCGCCAAGCCCGCGACGGCTGCCTGAGCCCGGCCCCGGCTGCGGGCCGGGTCACGGCGCCGGCCGGGGCCCCGCCGACCCGCGTCGACGCCGACGCCGGTCGGCGGCCCTAGTTGAGCCTCGCGCCGGCCGCCGGGGGCGCGGGGTGGGAGAGCAGGCTCACCGTCAGATCGCGTACCAGCGCCTTGCGCTCGTAGTCGTCCAGGTCCGCCAGGCCCCGCTCGGAGATGCCGCGCACCGCCTCGGCCACCGCGGCCAGCGCGTCGTCCAGCACCGCCTTGCGCTGCCGGGCGTCGAGCGCGGCGATCCGGGCCCGGCGCATGACCGGCGCCACGTCGGGCGCGTAGTCGATCCTGACCGGCGTGGCGGAGAAGACCTCCAGGCCGGCCGGGCGCACCGCGTCGGCGATCAGCCGGCGCAGTTCGTCGGCGAGCCGGTCGCAGTCGCGCAGGGTGGGCGACTGGCCGCGGAAGTCGTCGGCGGGGTGCCGGGAGACCGCCCGGGCCAGGGCCGCCTCGACGGTCTCGCGCAGGAAGCGCCGGTGGTCGTGGACCGCGAAGGCGGCCCGTGCGCTGTCCCTGACCCGCCACACCACGAGCAGCGTCACCTGGATCGGCGTGCCGTGCGCGTCGACCGCGTCGACCGGGCGGCTGCGCCAGTGCCGCAGCGTGACGTCGAGCCGGCGGCGGCGCAGCAGCGGGCTGATCCACAGCAGCCCGGTGCGGCGCACGGTGCCGCGGTAGGCGCCGCAGCGGGTGAGCACCCACACGCTGCCCGCACGGCTGCGGGTCAGCCCGCACAGCACGAAGACGGCCACCGCGGCGAGCACGCCGAGGCCGCTCCACAGGCCGGGGCCGGTTCCGGTGCGCGGCGGGCGCGGCAGCTCGTCCGGCCACACCGGCGTGATCGGCAGCAGGCCGGCCTGCCCCACCAGCCAGCCGGCCGCGCCCGCGGCGGCCACCAGGCTCAGCACCGCCGCCCAGCCGGGCAGGCACGGCCCTTGCCGCTCGGCGGGCGCGGCGGCCTCCGCGCAGTCCGGGTCGGGCTCCGGGTCGCCCGGCGGGTGGGCCGCGGGCAGCCGCAGCGTGTCGGCGGCGTCGGAGGGCACGGACGCGGCGGTCGCGGCGGTCGCGGCGGCGACGCCGGGTGGGGGGATCGAAGGGACCGGTGGGGTCACGAGAGCATCACGCGAACAGTCGCCTCCACGTCTCGGGGCCGGGGTGGCCGTCTGCGTCGCGCCCCGAGAAGCCCTGGGCGCGCTGGAACGCCTCGACATTGCGCCGGTCCGCCTCGGTCCACGCTCGGCCGGGGCCGGTCCGGTAGTGACCGCCGAAGCCCTTGGCGACGAGCCGGCGGCCGAGCGCGAGGACCGCGTCCCCGCCGTGCCCCGGCCGGAAGACCCCCGCGCCGGGATAGGCCGGGACGCCGCCGTCCCGAGCGGGCTCGGCCGCGGCGGCGACCGCCACGGGAGCGGCGGCCCCCGGTCCGGCGGCACGCACCGCACCGGCCTGCGGCGCGCCGGCTCCCGTCGCACCTGCTGCCGTCACACCGGGCGTCACACCGGGCGTCACCGCACGGGTTCTCCCCGCGCCGGCTTTCGCCGCCGCCGGCTTCGTCCCCGCCGGCTTGGTGCCCGCCGGCTTCTTCGCCGCGGGCTTCTTCCCGGCCGCGCCTCCCGGCGCCGCAGGAATGTCCTTGCCGCGGTGGCCGACCAGGTACGTCCAGGTGGTCGGACCGGGCAGGCCGTCCGCGTCCGCGCCGGTCCAGCCCTGAGCGCGCTGGAAGGCCGCGGTGGCGTCCCGGTCCGCCCTGCTCCACTTCGGCCCGGGGCCGGACGCGTAGAACCGCGCGGCGCCGCGACCGACGAGCATGGTGCCCAGCCGGGTGACGTAGGCGTTGTCCGCGCCCGGACCGAACGCCTTGGCGCCCGGGTACGCGTTTCCGGCCGCCGGGCCCTGCGCGGCGGTCGCGGCCAGGTACTTGTAGCGGTACGGCACGTAGCGCGCCGAGTTGGTCCAGTACGCGTAGGGCGTCGTGCGCACCCGGGTGCCCGGCCGGGTCTGCTCGTAGCCGGTGTAGTGGGTGTGCGAGGCGTCGGTCCAGCCGCCGAAGAGCACCACGTGCGAGCCGAGCCGGGGGTCGGCCGCGTTGTGGAAGAGCAGGACGTCGCCGGGCCGCAGCGCGTCCTTGCCGATCCGCACGGCGTAGTCCCGCAGGTCGCCGGTCCAGGCGTTGGCGTCCAGGCCCCAGGCCATGGAGACGAAGCCGGAGCAGTCCTGCCGGTAGCCGTCCTTCCAGTACGCGGTCATGCTGTACGGCACCTTGGCCCGGACCCAGGTCTCGGCCCGGGCCAGGATCTGCGTCCGGGTCAGCCGCAGCGGCGCGGCCGGCAGCGCGGCGTGCGTGCCGCCCGCCGCGGCGGCGCTGAGCGTCCCGCTGACGGAGGCGGTGGCGCCGGCCGGGGCCGCCACGACCACGGCGCCGCCCAGCGCGGTGGTCGCCACGGCGGCGACCACGGCCGCGCGGGTCGCGCCGGTGGCCGCGAGGCCTGCGCTCCCCCGGGCCACCGCGTCCGCCAGCCGTTGCCGGGCGCACTCCTCGCAGCCGCAGGCGGGCAGGGGCTCGACGTCGTCGAACACCGGTATCGACATGCGCACCACTCCTCGTGATCGGGTGTCACATGTCCGTATTACCCGGTTTTGTCAAAAATGTGACCACTCAGACCACATCGGGTGACATGACACCGGGCCCGGCACACGAGAAGCCCGCTCCGGGAGGCGGCGCGGCGGCCGTCCGCCCTTCACCGCGCCGGCCGTCGGCCCTTCACCGCCCCGGGCGTCAGCCCTTCATCGGGTCGGTCGGCGAAGGCGTCGCCTCGATCTTGATGACCCGCTTGGCCTCGGCCAGCACCATGCTGTGCAGCTTGCTCGGCGTCAGCTTGCCCTGCACGTCCTTGACCTGCTTGCCGTTGATCAGCACCACCGGCACGTCGCCGTAGCCGGAGGACGCGTACTGCGCCTGCGACTTCTCCACCCAGCCGATGTGGTCGCGCTGCTCCAGGCAGGGGTCGAAGGTGCCCGGCTTGATCTTGTGGGCCCTGCGCGCCATGTCCTTGAGGAACTTCTGGCTGGACAGCTTGCTGCTGGTCGGGTCCGGCTGGTTCTTGAACAGCGCCACCACGAAGTTCACGAACCGGCCCTGGTCCTGCGCGCAGGCGGCGGCCGCCGCGGCGTCCTCGGAGCCGTGGCCGCCGTACTTCTTGTCCGAGGCGGTGACCAGCCGGTAGTGCAGCTGTGCCTGACCGGTGGTCAGCAGCTGGTCCAGGACCGGCTGGTACTCGTCGGCGAACGCCTTGGACGCGGGGTCGCGCAGGTCCTCGTAGATGGTCACGGTGACCGGCACCGAGGGGTGCACCGGCAGGTCCAGCTTGGGGCCGCTCGGGGTCGGGGTGGGCGAGGCGGAGTCGCTCGGCCCGGTGGGCACGACGGCGGGGCCCGCGGCGTTGTTCGGCGTCTTGACCTTGTCGTCCTTGGTGGCGCGCACATGGGCGCCGATCAGCGCGGACCCGCCGAAGACCACGGCCATCGCGACGATGCCGATGGCGTACGGCCGCAGCCGCTCCAGCGGGCCCCTGCGCTTCTTCTTGCCCGGGCCCGTCGCACGGTCCGCCCGCTCGGGTCCCTTGGACTCCGTCATGACTACGCCACCTCGATCATCCCGCACTGCTCTCGCGCATTTCTACCATCGCGCGCCCCAGGCCCCGAATTCCGGGCCCCCGCGGGCTCCTCAGCCGGCCGTCGGACCCGGCCGCGGGGGCTGTGAGGGCGACGCCGGGCCGGTGTCCGGGCGCGGGTCCAGCTCGCCGCGGCCCAGCCTGCTGTGGCTGCGGCCGTAGCCGAAGTAGACCAGGAACCCGGCCGCCATCCAGCCGGCGAAGCGCAGCCAGGTCTCCACGCTGAGGTTGATCATCAGCCACAGCGAGGCGGCCACCGACAGCACGGGGAGCACCGGCACCCACGGCGCGCGGAAGGCCCGGGGCAGCTCGGGGCGGGTGCGGCGCAGCACGATCACGCCGATCGCCACCACCACGAAGGCGAACAGCGTGCCGATGTTCACCATCTCCTCCAGCTCCCCCACCGTGAAGAAGCCGGCGATCAGCGCCACCACGACGCCCAGCAGCACGGTGGTGCGGTACGGCGTGCCGAACCGCGGGTGCACCCGGGAGAAGGCGCGCGGCAGCAGCCCGTCGCGGCTCATCGCGAAGAACACCCGGGTCTGGCCGAGCAGCAGGATCATCACCACCGAGGTCAGGCCGACCGCCGCGCCGAAGCTGATCAGCCCGGACCAGAACGGCGCGTGGACCGACTTGAAGGCGGTCGCCAGCGGCGCGGTGGTGTCCAGCTCGCTGTACTTCTGCATGCCGGTGACGACCAGCGACACCGCGACGTAGAGCACGGTGCAGACCACCAGGGAGCCGATGATGCCGCGGGGCATGTCGCGCTGCGGGTTCTTGGTCTCCTCGGCGGCGGTGGCCACGATGTCGAAGCCGATGAAGGCGAAGAAGACCACCGCGGCGGCGGAGAAGATGCCCATCACGCCGAAGGAGGAGGGCGTGAAGCCGAACATCACCTGCACCAGCGGCGCGTGCAGGTGCGAGCCGCTGCCGGTGTTGTGCTGGGACGGCGGCAGGAACGGGTGGTAGTTGCTGCCGGTGACGTAGAAGAGGCCGGCGAAGATCACGATCAGCACCACGGTGACCTTGACCGCCACCACCAGCCCGGTGACCCGCGCGGACAGCTTCATCCCGGCCATCACGATCCCGGTCAGCACCAGCACGAGGGCCGCGGCGAGGATGTCGAAGCCGAAGTGGCCGCTCTTGTGGCTGAGCCGGGTCGGCACCTCGACGCCGACGTGCGAGAGCAGGTTCGCCACGTAGCCGGACCAGCCGCCGGCCACCACGCCGGCGCCGAGCGCCAGCTCCAGCACCAGGTCCCAGCCGATGATCCAGGCCGGCAGTTCGCCGATGGAGGCGTAGCCGAAGGTGTACGCGGACCCGGCGACCGGCACGGTCGAGGCGAACTCGGCGTAGCACAGGCCGGCCAGTCCGCAGACCACCGCGGCGGCGACGAAGGCGAGCGCGGTGGCCGGGCCGGCGTACTGCTTGGCCACCGAGCCGGTCACCACGAAGATGCCGGTGCCGACGATGACGCCGACCCCGTAGACGATCAGGTCCAGCGCGGACAGGCTCTTGCGCAGGCCGTGCTCGGGCTCCTCGGTGTCCGCGATCGACTGCTCGACGGTCTTGGTGCGGAACATCCCCCGCGGCGGCGCCGCGGTGCCGCCGCGCGCCCCTCCGGCGGGCCCGCCGCCGCTGCCTCCGGAGTCCGTGCCCCTGCCCACTGCGCTGTCCATCTGCCTACCTCCCGGTGGTTCCGCCGCCCCGGGCCCGGGGCGGCAGGGATCACTCCACTGCGGAGGTGCGTCTGACCCGTCGAGGCGCGCCTACACGTACGCCCGGTGGGGAGGGGGTCCACCCGTGCGGGTGGACCCCCTCCCCACCGGGGCGGTCAGTCCTGGACCGACTCCGGCGCGTGGGCGGGCTCGGCGTCGGCCGCCTCGTCGGCGAACCGGCCGCCGATGGTGGCGACCACGCCGGTCACCTGGCGGGCGATGTCGGGCGCGGTCAGGCCGATGTCGGCCATCACGTCCTTGCGCGAGCCGTGCGCGAGGAACTGCTGCGGAATGCCGAAGTCGCGCAGCGGCACGTCCACCTCGGCGTCCCGCAGCGCCTGCGCGATCGCCGAGCCGACACCGCCGACCCGGCCGTTGTCCTCGACGGTGACGACCAGCCGGTGCCGGGCGGCGAGCGCCGGCAGCTCGGGGTCGACGGGCTTGACCCAGCGCGGGTCGACGACCGTGGAGGTGATGCCCTGGGCGTCCAGCAGCGCGGCGACCTCCAGGCACATCGGCGCCAGCGCGCCGACCGACACCAGCAGCACGTCCGGCTGCGCGGCGGCGTCCGCGGCGCTCACGTCCGCGCCGGGAGTCTCCGTGCCGTGGGCGTCCGTGCCGAGCCGGTCCGCGCCGTCCTGCCCGGGGCCGGTCGAGGGCTCGCGCAGCACGTCCATGCCGCCGATGCGGCCGACGGCCGGGACCGCGGGGCCCACCGCGCCCTTGGAGTAGCGGACCACGGTGGGCGCGTCGTCCACCGCGACGGCCTCGCGCAGCTGCGCGCGGACCTGGTCGGCGTCGCGCGGCGCGGCGATCCGCAGGGAGGGCACCACCTGGAGGATCGACATGTCCCACATGCCGTTGTGCGAGGCGCCGTCGCTGCCGGTGACGCCGGCCCGGTCCAGCACGAACGTCACGCCGCAGCCGTGCAGCGCCACGTCCATCAGCACCTGGTCGAAGGCCCGGTTCAGGAACGTCGCGTAGACCGCGACGACCGGGTGCAGGCCGCCGGTGGCCAGGCCCGCCGCGGAGACCGCGGCGTGCTGCTCGGCGATGCCGACGTCGTAGACCCGCTCGGGGAACGCCTCGGCGAACTTGGTCAGGCCCACCGGGTGCAGCATCGCCGCGGTGATGGCGACGATGTCCTGGCGCTCCTTGCCGAGTTCGAGCATCTCGTCGCCGAACACCGAGGTCCAGTCGGCGCCGGCGGCGGCCCGCGGCAGGCCGGTGTCGGGGTGGATCGGCGCGATGCCGTGGAAGCGGTCGATCTCGTCGCGCTCGGCGGGGGTGTAGCCGCGGCCCTTCTCGGTGATGCAGTGCACGATGACCGGGCCGTTGAAGCGCTTGGCGCGCTGCAGCGCGGACTCCACGGCCTCGATGTCGTGACCGTCGATCGGGCCGACGTACTTCAGCCCCAGGTCCTCGAACATGCCCTGCGGGGTGATGAAGTCCTTCAGGCCCTTCTTGGCGCCGTGCAGGGTCTCGTAGAGCGGCCGGCCGATCAGCGGGGTGCGCTCCAGCAGGTCCCGGGTGCGGGCCAGGAACTGCTCGTAGCCGTCGGTGGTGCGCAGGGTGGCCAGGTGGTTGGCCAGACCGCCGATGGTCGGGGAGTACGACCACTCGTTGTCGTTGACCACGATGACCAGCGGCCGGTCCTTGGCGGCGGCGATGTTGTTCAGCGCCTCCCAGGCCATGCCTCCGGTCAGCGCGCCGTCGCCGATCACCGCGGCGACCCGGTCCTGGCGGCCGAGCAGTTCGTTGGCCTTGGCCAGGCCGTCGGCCCAGCCCAGCACGGTGGAGGCGTGGCTGTTCTCGATCACGTCGTGCTCGGACTCCGCGCGCGAGGGGTAGCCGGACAGGCCGCCCTTGCTCTTGAGCCGGGCGAAGTCCTGGCGGCCGGTCAGCAGCTTGTGCACGTAGGCCTGGTGGCCGGTGTCGAACAGGATGCGGTCGGCCGGGGAGTGGAAGACCCGGTGCAGCGCGATGGTCAGCTCCACCACGCCCAGGTTGGGCCCGAGGTGGCCGCCGGTCTTGGACACCGCGTCGACCAGGAAGGCGCGGATCTCGGCGGCCAGCTCGACGAGCTGCTGGCTGTCGAGCCGGTCCAGGTCGCGGGGTCCGTTGATACGGGTCAGCAGTGCCACCCGTGCCTCCTTAGCCTGTCGCGTGCAGCGGCCCGGCGCGTGGGTACCGCCGGCCGCGCCGCCGGTGCGTCCTCGCGCCAGTACGTGTTACCGGCCGGTCCGGCCGATCAGAGCAGTCTAGACGGCGCGAAACAGCCGGGCGGCCCTGGAGGGTCCAGGGCCGCCCGGCGGTTTCGTGAGCTGCCTTACTCCCGGGCGGACGGACGCGCGGGTGTCCGCGTGTCCGTCCGCCGGTGGCCGCGTGCGGCCGCGCGTCAGACGCGGCCGGAGGAGCGCTGGGTGCGGCGGGAGACCGAGTCGATGACCACGGCGGCCAGCAGCACCGCGCCGGTGATCATGTACTGGATCGACTGGTTCATGTTGAGCAGGTCCAGACCGGTCTGGATGGACTGGATGACCAGCATGCCGAGCAGCGCCGACCAGACGTTGCCGCGGCCGCCGAAGAGGCTGGTGCCGCCGATGACCGCGGCGGCGATCGCCAGCATCAGCAGGTTGCCGCTGCCCGCCTGGAGGGTGGCGGTGTAGGTCTGGGCGGCCAGGAAGAGACCGCCGATGGCCGCGAAGCCGCCGGCGATGGCGAAGACCGAGATGCGCACCGCGGCCACCGAGATACCGGCGCGGCGGGCCGCCTCGATGCCGCCGCCGACCGCGAAGACCTTGCGGCCGAAGGTGGTGCGGCGCAGCACGAAGTCGCAGATCACCAGCGTGACCAGGAAGATGACCAGCGCGTTGGGCACGCCGGCGCTCTTGTTCAGCACGAACGCGGCGACGTAGGCGACCACCGCGAGGGCGACCACCCGGAGCAGGATCTCGCTGGTGGGCCGGAACGGCACGCCGGCCTTGCGGCGCCGGGTCTGCTCGACCAGGGAGCCGACCAGCAGGGCGGCGACGCCCACGGTGGCCAGGATGTACGCGCCGGCGATGTCCTGGTTCATGAAGAAGGACCGCTGGCCCAGCACGTGCAGCAGGCCCTTGTCGCGGATGGACAGCGAGCCGGTGTCGCCGAGCACCCACAGCATCAGGCCGTTCCAGCCGAGGAAGCCGGCCAGGGTGACGACGAACGCCGGGACGCCGATCTTGGCGAAGAAGAAGCCGTGCACGGCGCCGATGCCGATGCCGATCAGCACGGTGAGGATCGCCGCCAGCCACAGGTTCATCCCGTGGGTGGTGGTGAAGACCGCGAACAGCGCCGACGACAGGCCGCTGACCGAGGCCACCGACAGGTCGATCTCGCCGAGCAGCAGCACGAACACCAGGCCGACGGCCAGCATGCCGGTGCCGGCCATGAAGAAGCTGATGTTGACCATGTTCGCCGAGCTGAGGAACAGGCTGTCCTTGCTCTGGAAGATGGCCCAGATGATGATCAGCGCGACGATGACGGGCAGGGAGCCCAGCTCGCCGCCCTTCAGCTTGCGCTTGAACTCGGTGATGTAGCCCTTGAAGCCCTCTTCGCGGACCAGCAGCCGCGGGTCGACGGCGGCGACCGCCGGCGGCGGCACCTCCTCCGCGCTGCTCTTGTCCAGGGTGGTCTTGTCGCTGCTCACTTGGCCGCCTCCGCGTTGCGCGCCTGCCGACGGGTCACGGCGTTGTCCGTGGCGCCGGTGATCGCGGCGATGATCTGCTCGTTCGTGGTGTCCTTGACCGGGAAGGCGCCGTTGTTGCGGCCCAGCCTCAGCACGTGGACGGTGTCGGCGACCGCCGTCACGTCGGCCATGTTGTGGCTGATCAGGATGACGCCGAGGCCGCGCTCGCGCAGCCGCTCGACCAGGTCGAGCACCTGGGCGGTCTGCTCGACGCCGAGGGCGGCGGTCGGCTCGTCCAGGATGACGACCTTGGGCTCGCCGATGAGGGCGCGGGCGATCGCCACGACCTGCCGCTGGCCGCCGGAGAGGCTGGCGATCGGGATCCGCACGCTGGGGATCCTGATCGACAGGGTGTTCAGCAGCTCGCGGGCGCGCTGTTCCATGGTGACCTCGTCGAGGCTGCCGAAGCGCAGCAGCTCGCGGCCGAGGTAGAGGTTGCCGACGACGTCCAGGTTGTCGCACAGGGCGAGGTCCTGGTAGACGGTGGCGATGCCGAGTCCCTGGGCGTCCTGCGGCCGGTTGATGCTGACCGGCTTGCCCTCCCACTCGATGACGCCGTCGTCGATGGGGTGGACTCCCGCGATCGTCTTGACCAGGGTGGACTTGCCGGCGCCGTTGTCACCCACCAGGGCGACGACTTCTCCGGGGTGGACCTCCAGTTCGACGTCGGTGAGGGCCTGGACCGCACCGAATCGCTTGGAGACTCCGCGCAACGCCAGCACGGGCGTAGCGGACACGTGAACCATCTCCTTCGCCGCCTGACCGGCGGGGATGCCGCGCGCTGGAACAGCGGCGGAGGGAGTGCGCAAAGCACATGATGACAAATCGAACGGGTTACGGGCCAGGGGTATGCCCGCGCCCCGAGGACAACGTTTCCCCGAGGCTACCCGCGACCGGCTGCGGAACCGTTTCCGTCCGGCACCCCGCCTCGGCAGCGGGGTGGTTGGTTGAGGCGGGGCGCCGGACAGGCTTCTCGGTCCCTCGGCCGGTCCTTACTGGATGCCGGCCGCCTTGCAGGCCGCCTGGAACTCGGCGGTGCAGATCTGGGCCACGGTGTACAGCTTGTCCTTGATGACCGTGTCCTTGATGTTGGCCTTGGTGACCGGCGTGGCCGGGATCAGGTGGGCCGGGACGGTCTGGCCGGAGCCGGACTTGACGGTCGTGTCGGCGATGGACTTGAAGTCCTTGCCCTCCAGCAGGTCGACCGCGATCTCGGCGGTGGCGTCGGCCTCCGGCTTGTACGCCTTGTAGATCGTCGCGGCCTGCTGGTCGGTGAGGATGCGCTGGATGCCCGCGAGCTCCGCGTCCTGGCCGGTCAGCGGCACGTGCATGCCGGCGCCCTTGAGGGCGGTGGCGATACCGCCGGCCATGCCGTCGTTGGCCGAGTAGACGCCCTTGATGTTCGCCTTGCCGAGCTGGGTGATCGCCGCGGTCACCTTCTGGTTGGCGACGGTGTCCTTCCACAGGCCGGTCTGCTCGTAGGCGATGTCGACCTTGCCGTCCAGGACCTTGTGCGCGCCAGCCTTGAACATGGCGGCGTTCGGGTCGGCCGGGTCGCCGTCGATCATCACGATCTTCGAGGTCGGCTTGGCGTCGGCGCCCATCGCGTCGAGCAGCGACTGGCCCTGCAGCTCGCCGATCTTCTCGTTGTCGTAGGAGACGTAGGCCGAGATCGGGCCCTGCGCGAGGCGGTCGTAGGCGACGACCTTGATGCCCTTGGCGACGGCGGCCTCGACCGAGGACTGGATGCCGACCGAGTCCTGCGCGTCCAGGATCAGGACCTTGACGCCCTTGGTGATCATGGTGTTGACCTGCTGGGCCTGCTTGGCCGGGTCAGCGCCGGCGTTGTCGTAGCTGACCGTGCAGTCGGAGCACAGCTCCTTGATCTTGGCCTCGATGAGCGGCTTGTCGAACTTCTCGTACCGCGTCGTGGCGTTCTCGGGCAGCAGCAGGCCGATGGACTTGTTCTTGCTGTCGCCGCCGCTGCTCGACGAGTCCTTCTTGTCGCCAGCCTTGCCGCACGCGGCCATGGTGAGCGCGATCGAAACGGCGACCGTTCCGACGGCGATCCGACGCGTCATTGCGTTCATGTGAGGTTGCCTCCCTGACAGGGCCGCAACACCGCGGCCGAGGTGCTCGTGAGTCAACTCCGGCTGACGCCATGTCGTCAAGAAGTAAACACTTAACGAGATGGCAACGGCGCGTTTCGTTAGCTGTGTGAACGCTCAGTTATGCCGAGAATGCGGGCGTGTCAACCGGCGTGTTTCCATCCAGGAGGGTAGAATCACCCATCTCGGACAATACCAGGGCGAGAGCGCCCAGAACCTCAGCCCTGGCGCCCAGGGCGCCGGGCATCACCGACAGCCGCTGGGCGGCGCTGGGGATGGCGTAGCGCGAGACCGACTCGCGGATCGGGCCGAGCACCAGCTCCCCCGCCTCGGCCAGATCGCCGCCGAGGACGACCCTGCTGGGGTTCAAGAGGTTGCTGAGACTCGCGACGCCCATCCCTATGTGCCGCCCGACGTCGCCGATCACCCGGCGGCAGCCCGGGTCGCCCTCCCGGCCGAGCTGGACCATCTTCGGGATGGTCAGCCCCTCGCCGTGGCTGCCGCGCAGCAGCTCCAGCACGTAGCGCGCGGCGGTGAAGGTCTCCAGGCAGCCGCGGTTGCCGCAGCGGCAGACCGGCCCGGACTCGTCCAGCGTGATGTGGCCGATCTCACCGGCGGTGCCGCCGGGGCCCCGGTAGATCCTGCCGTCGATCACCAGGCCGGCGCCGACACCGCTGGCCACCTTGATGTACGCCAGGTCCTTGACCCCCCGGCCGCCGCCCCAGACCAGCTCGCCGAGCGCGCCGAGGTTGGCGTCGTTGTCCACCTGGACCGGCACGCCGAGCCGGTCGGCCAGCTCCTGGCGCGGATTGATGCCGATCCAGCCCGGCAGGATCGCGGTCGAGCCGAGGGTGCCGGTCTCCACGTCGATCGGGCCGGGCACGCCGAGGCCGACGCCCAGCACCTTGCCCCGGCTGATCCCGGTGGACTCCACCAGCCGGCCGACCAGCTGCTCGGCCCGGTCGAAGCCCTCGGAGGCCGAGGCGTCCACGTCGATCGGCTCGGACTGCTCGGCGAGCACCTGGTGCGCCAGGTTGCCGACCGCGACTCTCAGGTGCGAGTGCCCGAAGTCGACGCCCACCACGATGCCCGCGTCTCCGGACAGCGCCACGCTGCGCGCCCGCCGACCGCCCGAGGAGGTCGGCGTGACCTGCACCGTTCCGTTGTCCCGCAGCTCGCGGACGATGTTGGACACCGTCGCCGCCGACAGGCCCGTGCTGCGCGCGATCTCCGCCTGGGTGAGCGACCCGGCCAGCCGCACCGCGCGCACGACCCGTTCCAGGTTGGCCCGGTGCAGCGACGACTGCGATCCCGGAGTCTCCACGACATCCACTCCTGCCCGGCGGCCGGAGGCCATTCTCCGACTGCCCGCACCGGACGGGGTCGGTGCGCGGTGCCACAGGTGCCACACCAGCGAGACCCCGTCGTCTACAACATGTGAACTCTAAGTTGAGTGTTTGGGGTGATGTCCCGTCAAGGGGGAGAGCCACACCGTTACGCGAAACCCTCCTTCACCACAGCGAGCAGCGGCCCCGCCGGACGCGGGGCCGCTGCTCGTGGCGCGGCGGCCGTGGGAGGCCGGGGCAGGCGCGGACGCCCGCCCGCGGACTACTTCAGGGTGCCCGAGGTCAGGCCCGCCTGGACCTGCCGCTGGAAGGAGAGGTAGACCACCAGCACCGGGATCATGGCGATGGTCATGCCGGCGAACAGCGCGGGCATGTCGCCGGCGTAGCCCTGCTGCAACGCCAGGTTCATCAGGCCCTGGGTCAGCACCGAGCGGTCCGGGTCGGTGCCGGTCTGCTTCTGCATCAGGGTCAGCGGGAGGATGTACTGGTTCCACTGGCCGAGCACGTTGAAGATGCCGACGCTGATCATGCCGGGCTTGGCCATCGGCAGCATCACCTGGAAGAACGCCCGGGTGTGCGAGCAGCCGTCGATCATCGCCGCCTCGTGCACCGAGGTCGGCAGCGTGCGGAAGAACGAGTGCAGGAAGAAGACCGTGAACGGCAGCGAGTAGGCGACGTACACCAGGATCAGGCCCTGGTAGGTGTTGAGCATACCGAGGTTCTTGACCATGAAGAACAGCGGCACCAGCGCCAGGTAGACCGGGAACATCGCGCCGGCCACGAACAGGTAGTAGAGGAACCGGTTGCCGGGGAACTCGTAGCGCGAGAGCACGTAGGCGGCCATCGAGCCGAAGAGCATCGTGAGGGTGACCGAGAAGACCATCACGATCGCGGTGTGCAGCAGGAAGCTGCCGATGCCCTTGTCCCAGGCGCGGTGGAAGACGCTGAACGACCAGTGGTGCGGCCACGCCCAGGCGCTGCCGCCGATCTGCGCGTCGGTCTTGAAGGAACTGATGACGATCCACGCCAGCGGCAGTAGGATCATGATCGCCCACAGCGCCAGGAAGCCGTGCGAGAAGACGTTGAGCACCTTGCCGCTGTCGGCGAATCTGGCCTGCTTGGTCGGCGCCCGCCCGGGGGCCGCGACCTGTCCCGCGGGGATTCCGGAGGCGGGGGACTCCTTGATGGGTGTGGTCATCTCACGGCCCCGGTTCAGAACTCGATGCGCTCGCGCCGGGTGACCCGGAGCGTGACGATGGACAGGATCAGGGTGAGCAAGAGGATCACCACGCCCATGGCGCAGGCGTACCCGCTCTTGCCGAGGTAGAGGAAGTTGCGCATCAGGTAGGTGGCGAGCACCTCGCTGTGGTAGTCCGGGCCGCCGCCGTAGGAGACGCCGGGGGTCAGCGCGGACACCAGCGCGAAGCCGTCCATCGCGGCGATCGCCAGATAGACCCAGGCGGTCTGCACGCTGTCCCACAGCAGCGGCATGGTGACCCGGAAGAAGGTCTGCCCGCGGCCCGCGCCGTCCAGCAGCGCGGCCTCGTAGATCTCCTTGGGGATGGACTGCATCGCCGCGGAGAAGAGCACCAGGTAGAAGCCGACGCCGGACCAGACCAGGATGCCCATGATGCACCAGAGCACGAAGGTCGGGTCGTTCAGCCATTCGGTGGGATTGTTGGCGCTCTCCAGATGGAGTTTGATCAGGATGCCGTTGAGCAGTCCGCCGCCGTCGCTGCGGTAGACCGCCTCGAAGAGCACCACGAGGATCGCCACCGAGAGCACCTGCGGGAAGAAGAAGACCACCTTGTAGAAGGCGGAGCCGCGGACGCCCTGAATGCCGGCCGTGCCGCCGCGCCCGCCCACGTTCAGCAGGAACGCGAAGAACAGGGCCAGCAGGATGGTCACCAGTGGCAGGAAGATCAGCATGAGCACGTTGTGCCACAACGCCTTGCGGAAGACGTCGTCGGAGAACAGCGTGCTGTAGTTCTTGAACCCGATGAACTTCATCTTCTGCGACTCGCCCGACCAGTCGGTGAACGAGTAGCCGAACGTCTGGATGTACGGCCACAGCACCAGCAGTGCGTACAAGGCGACGGGGACGATGAGGAATCCCACGATGAAGGGGTATTTACTGTTTCTTCTCATTGCTGATGCCCCTGCTCTGGCTCCGCTGCGGTCCGGGCTGGCGGCGGTGCGGCCGGACGGGTGGGGTCCGGCCGCACCGCCGCCGACGGTGTCAGGCGTTCTTCTTGGCCTTCACGGTGGCCGACTTGACGCGCTTCAGCCACTCCTCGGGCTTGATGCGGTCGGCCATCAGCTCGGTGCTGGCGTTGCCCATGTCGATGTCCAGCGAGCTGGCGGTCTGCAGGTAGGTCGGGTTGAAGACGTTCGTCCCGGCCGCCTTCAGCGCGGTCACCGTGGACTTGGTGCCCGGGCGCAGCTGGACGTCGTCGCCGATGCCGTCCTTGACCACGGTCAGCGAGTTGGCGCTCTGGGCGAAGGCGGTGGCGCCGGCCTTGCTCAGCATGGTGCGCATGAACTCCAGGCCGCCGGCCGCGTTCTTCGCCTTCTTGGGCACGATGAACGGCTCGTTGGCGCCGCCGCGGATGGCCTCGAAGGGCAGCTTGTCGCCGGGCAGCGACGGCATCGGCATGAAGGTCATCTCGAAGTCCGAGGGGGTGGCCTTCAGCTGCTCGTTCTCCAGCCAGGCGCCACAGGGGATGAAGGCGGCCTTGTACTGGTTCCAGGCGGTCTGCGACTCGATGTGCGTCATGCCGTTGGTGCCGGGCAGCAGGTACTTGTTCTGCACGATCTGGTAGATCGCGTTGATCGCCTGCTTGGCGGCGTCGTCGTCCCAGACGGTCTCGTCCAGCTTGTCCAGCCGGTCCAGCCAGTCCAGGCCGCCGTGCTTGACGGCCAGGTCGACGATGGCGACGTTGATGTAGTACGGGTACTTGCCCTGGTGGGCGAAGGGCGAGATGCCGGCCTTCTTGATCTCGCCGCTGAGCGACATGAAGTCCGCCCAGGTCTTGGGCGCGGTCCAGCCGTGCTGCTTGAACAGCTTGTTCGAGTACCACAGGCCGAAGACCGTGTAGACGTACTGCAGCGTGACGAACTTGCCACCGATGGTGCCCAGTTCGATGGTGCCGGGCATGAGGGTGTCGCGCACCTTCTTGCTCGGGTCGTCGATGGAGGGCGCGTCCAGCAGCGGGGTGAGGTCGGTGAGCTGGTCCGCCTTCTGCAGCACGTCGAGCTTGATCTGGGCGTTGCCCGAGTCGTCGACGACGTCCGGCGGGGTGCCCGCGTTCAGGCGCGGCTGGAGCAGGCCGGTGATGTTCTGGGTGGCGTTGTGGGAGACCTTGGCCTTCGGGTACTCCTTGTTGTACAGCGCCTCGAACCGCTTGGCGTAGTCGTCGCCGAAGCCGCCCTTGAAGATCAGGACGTCCAGACCGGTGCTCTCGTTGACGCCGAACGGGTTGTTTGCGCTCGTCGAGCCCTTGGTGGGCTTGGTGGAGTCGCCGCTGCTGTCGCCGCCGCTCGACGCGCAGGCGCTCAGCAGGCCGGTCGCCGGGATGGCCACCAGGCCGAGCGCCGCGGAGCGCTTGACCAGATCCCGGCGGTTGATTTCGGATCCCATGCTCAAGTCCTCGCCTTCATCAGGACTCATGCGGTGGTGCAGCGGAATCCGCCGACGACCGCGAACAGTTGAAGCGTGAGTGATGCTGTGCATCCAGTGAGGCGAGGAACGATATCGAACGACCAGCCGTGCCACCCGTGTCGTATCCCCCGCGCGTCCCCGCGCCCAGCGGGTTCCTTGGACGCGACAGGTATAGTCCACTCGGCTCGGACAGGGCAAGATCAAGCGGCGGTTTGGACGATAAGCTTTCCCGAGTTGAGACCTCTCCGAAACGTCCATCGGCAAAATTGCAGGTGAACGGGGTTGTGGACGCTCATCGGAGGGTCACGGCCCGGCAACACGCAGGCCGCGCCTCCCGGGCGGGAGGCGCGGCCTATGTGTTCGAATACGATCCGAAGAACCGTTAGTTCCGATGGCCCAGCGGGATCACCCGGATCGCCCGCGGCGGCGACGATCTTACTTGCGCAGCAGGGAGCGCAGCACGTACTGCATGATGCCGCCGTTGCGGTAGTAGTCGGCCTCTCCGGGGGTGTCGATGCGGACCACCGCGTCGAACTCCACCCCGGTGTCGGTGCTGACCTTGACGGTACGCGGGGTGGTCCCGTCGTTGAGCGCGGTGACGCCGGTGACCGAGAAGGTCTCCTCGCCGGTCAGGCCCAGGCTCTGCGCGGTGGCGCCCTCGGGGTACTGCAGCGGCAGCACGCCCATGCCGATCAGGTTGGAGCGGTGGATGCGCTCGTAGGACTCGGCGATGACGGCCTTGACGCCCAGCAGTGCGGTGCCCTTGGCCGCCCAGTCGCGCGAGGAGCCGGAGCCGTACTCCTTGCCGGCCAGCACCACCAGCGGGACGCCCTGCTCGATGTAGTGCCGGGAGGCGTCGTAGATGAAGGCGACCGGGCCGCCCTCCTGGGTGAAGTCGCGGGTGAAGCCGCCCTCGGTGCCCGGCGCGATCTGGTTGCGCAGCCGGATGTTGGCGAAGGTGCCGCGGATCATGACCTCGTGGTTGCCGCGGCGCGAGCCGTAGCTGTTGAAGTCGCGGCGCTCCACGCCGTGCTCGGTGAGGTACTGGCCGGCCGGGGTGTCGGCCTTGATCGCGCCGGCCGGGGAGATGTGGTCGGTGGTGACCGAGTCGCCCAGCTTGGCCAGCACCCGGGCGCCGGTGATGTCGGTGACCGGCTCGGGGTCGGTGCCCATGCCCTCGAAGTACGGGGGCTTGCGGACGTAGGTGGACTGCGGGTCCCACTCGAAGGTGTCGCCGGTCGGGATCGGCAGCGCCTGCCACTGCGCGTCGCCGGCGAAGACGTCCTGGTAGGAGTCGCGGAACATGTCCTGGCCGATCGCGGAGGCGACCACGTCGTTGACCTCGGACTCCGAGGGCCAGATGTCGTCCAGGTACACCGGCTTGCCGTCGGCGTCGGTGCCCAGGGCGTCCTTGGTGATGTCCACCTTCATGGAGCCGGCGATGGCGTAGGCGACCACCAGCGGCGGGGAGGCCAGGTAGTTCATCTTCACGTCGGGGTTGATCCGGCCCTCGAAGTTGCGGTTGCCGGAGAGCACCGAGGTGACGGCGAGGTCGGCCTCGTTGACCGCCTTGGAGACTTCCTCCGGCAGCGGGCCGGAGTTGCCGATGCAGGTGGTGCAGCCGTAGCCGACCAGGTTGAAGCCGAGCTTGTCCAGATACGGGGTCAGGCCGGCCCGGTCGAAGTAGTCGGTGACGACCTTGGAGCCGGGGGCCAGCGTGGTCTTGACCCAGGGCTTGCGGGTCAGGCCCTTCTCGACGGCCTTCTTGGCCACCAGGGCGGCGGCGACCATCACGTACGGGTTGGAGGTGTTGGTGCAGGAGGTGATCGCGGCGACGGTGACCGCGCCGTGGTCGATCTCGTAGGTGCTGCCGTCCTCGGCGGTGACCAGGGTCGGCTTGGTGGGCACGCCGTTGCTGCCGGGCGCCGGCGCGTCCGAGGCGGGGAAGGACTCCTTGCCGGCCTCCTGGTCGTCGCTGACGTAGTTGCGCACGTCGCGCGCGAACTGCTCGGCGGCGTTCGCCAGCACGATGCGGTCCTGCGGGCGCTTGGGACCGGCGATGGACGGCACCACGGTGGACAGGTCCAGTTCGAGCTTCTCGGAGTAGTCCGGCTCGGCCTCCGGGTCCAGCCACAGGCCCTGCTCCTTGGCGTACGCCTCGACCAGCGCGACCTGCTGCTCGCTGCGGCCGGTCAGCCGCAGGTAGCTGAGCGTCTCGGCGTCGATCGGGAAGATCGCCGCGGTGGAGCCGAACTCCGGCGACATGTTGCCGATGGTGGCGCGGTTGGCGAGCGAGGTGGCCGCCACGCCGCCGCCGTAGAACTCGACGAACTTGCCGACCACGCCGTGCCCCCGCAGCATCTCGGTGATCGTCAGCACCAGGTCGGTGGCGGTGGTGCCGGTGGGCAGCTCGCCGGTCAGCTTGAAGCCGACCACGCGCGGGATCAGCATGGACACCGGCTGGCCGAGCATCGCGGCCTCGGCCTCGATGCCGCCGACGCCCCAGCCGAGCACGCCGAGGCCGTTGACCATGGTGGTGTGCGAGTCGGTGCCGACGAGGGTGTCGGGGTACGCCTGGCCGTTCCTGACCATGACGGTACGGGCCAGGTGCTCGATGTTCACCTGGTGCACGATGCCGGTGCCGGGCGGGACCACCTTGAACTCGTCGAAGGCGGTCTGGCCCCAGCGCAGGAACTGGTAGCGCTCCTTGTTGCGGCCGTACTCCAGCTCCACGTTCTGCGCGAAGGAGTCGGGGGTGCCGAAGCGGTCGGCGATCACCGAGTGGTCGATGACCAGCTCGGCCGGGGCCAGCGGGTTGATCTTCGCCGGGTCGCCGCCGAGTTCCTTGACGGCCTCGCGCATCGTCGCCAGGTCCACCACGCAGGGGACGCCGGTGAAGTCCTGCATGATCACGCGGGCCGGCGTGAACTGGATCTCCTGGCTCGGCTGGGCCTGCGAGTCCCACCCGCCGATCGCCCTGATGTGGTCGGCGGTGATGTTCGCGCCGTCCTCGGTGCGCAGGAGGTTCTCCAGCAGGACCTTCAGGCTGTACGGCAGCCGGGCGGAGCCCTCCACCGCGTCCAGTCGGAAGATCTCGTACGAGTCGTCGCCCACCTGCAGGGTGCTGCGGGCGTCGAAGCTGTTCGCCGACACGACAGTCTCCTTCATGCGTGTTTCTCGCGCGTACCGCGATGCGGCCGATCCGACGGACGGTACGCCGCTGCAGATATCTCGATGTCAAGATAACTCTACCGCAGTTCTATCACGCGGCGCGGTGGGCCCCTCCGGCGAGTGTCGGCCCGCCGCGGGGCCGCTGTCGCCTTCCGGGTTGTCCAGGTTGTCCACAGCCCGCGGTCCCGGGGTCCCCGCGGTGAGGTCCGCGATGGTACGAAGGAGGCTGACGGAAAGTCACGGCGGGCGGCCCGCATGCAGGGGAGGGCGCGCCGGTACGGAAACGGACGGGGACGGGGGACGTGCGGTGGGCACGGTGCACGGCGGGCTGGACGGCGGGGTGGAGCTGACCGCCTACCTGGTGAACGAGTCCCGGGCCAGGCGGCCGGAGCTGGCGGCGGACGAGCTCGCCGCGGCCTGGATACCGGAGGCCGAGCGCGGCGCGGTGCGCGAGCTGTGGGAGGAGTTCGCGGGCGCGGTCTACCCGCACGACGACCTGGTGGTGTCGCTGCGCGGCCGGTTCATCGCGGACACCCTGGCGCGGGCGCTGCGCCGCGACCCCGACACGGTGCTCGTGGTCTGCGGCGCCGGCTTCTCCTCCTATTCGTGGCTGCTGCCGTTCCGCGCCGCGCTGGAGGTGGACCTGCCGGACATGGCGGCGGCCAAGCGGCGGCGGGCGGCCGAGCTGGCGGACTCCGGCCGGGTGCCCGGGTCCGCCGGCCGCGAGGTGCGGCACCTGGCCGCCGACCTCGGCCGGGCGGAGGACCGCGCGCTGGTGGCGGCGCGGGTCCGCGAGCTGGCCGCTGGGCGGCCGGTGGCCTACGTCGCCGAGGGCGTGCTCTTCTACCTGCCGGCGGAGCAGGCCCGCGCGGTGGTGCGGCTCGGCGAGGAGTTCGGCGCCACGGTGCTCACCGCGGTCAGCTACTGGCCGGCCGCGGCGGCCGGCAGCGTGGTGCTGGAGCGGCAGCGGCGCTGGTTCCGCAGCCGCGGCGTGCCCGAGGAGGCCAGCCACCTCACCCACCACGAGCTGACCGGCCTGCTCGGTGGCGAGGTGGCCGACCTCGGCCCGGAGGACCTCCAGCGGCGCTATCTGGGCAAGGTCGCCGTGCCCGAGTCCGAGCTGATCCCGGAGTACGTGGCGGTCGCGGGCGTCGCGGGCGTGGCAGGGGCTGCGGAGGCGGCGGGATGAGCGGCGGGGACGCGGGGGCCGACGGCGGGACGGCCGGCTCGGGCGACGGCGTGCGCGCGGGGGCCGGGGGCGCGGGCGGCTCCGGCAGCGGAGTGCGTGCCGGGGACGGGGGCGGAGTGCGCGCGGGGGCCGGGGGCGGAGTGCGTGCCGGGGACGGCGGTGCGAGCGGCTCCGGCAGCGGAGTGCGTGCCGGGGGCGGGGGCGGAGTGCGTGCCGGGGACGGCGGTGCGGGCGGCTCCGGCGGCCGCCCCCGTCCCGGGGACGGGGGCGAAGTGCTGCACCTCCAGTGCCGGGCGTACCCGCTGCACCACAGCACGCCCGGGTTCCCGGACGGGAGCTCCGTGCCGGGCGACCCGCTCCCGGCGTTCGACGTGCCCGGCCACGGCGGCGTGCGGCCGGTGGTCGGCACGCTGCGCTCGCTGTCGTACAACCCGGACGCCACCGTGGAGCTGGACCTGACCGCGGTGGTCCGCGGCTCGGTCGCGTTACCGGGCGTGGCGATCGCCGCCTGCCGCGCCCGCATCCTGCCGGCCGGCACCGTGCTGGTGGTCTACGCGCTGCGCCACGAGGCGGACCTGCGGCTGCTGCCTCTGCCGGAGCTGGACGCGCTGGACGCGCGGATCAACCGCGCGCTGCGCGAGGCCGACGCGCCGGTGCTGACCGCGGTGCTCGCCGCGTCGATCGCCGCCGGCCTGGTCGGCGGGGTCGCGCTCCGGCCCGACCTCGCGCTGAACGGCGACCGCAGCCCCGTCGACCGCCGCTCGGCACGCTACAACGCGCACTTCGTCACCGCGGACCCGCCGTGGCCGCCCGACCCCCGGGTTCCCGATCTGATCGCGGGCCCGGACTGCCGCATCCTGCTGCCGTACACCTACGCGTGGGACCGCGACCCGGGCGCGTGGGCGGCCGACGGCCCGGACGCAGGGGGCGGCGGCGGCTCCGGCGCACCGGGCGGCCTCACGGCGCCGGCCCCGGCGGCGTGCCCGAGGACCTGCTGGACGACCTGTTGACCATGACCGAGCCGGCCGACATCGCGGTGGCCCAGCAGTCGCTGCTGGTCGGCTCGCTGATCGCGGGCCGCTGGGTGCTCGCCGACCTGGCCCGCGGCCACCCCGACAGCACCGACGTGCACGCCTTCCGGCGGTTCCTCGACGGCCTGTGGTCGGACTTCCACCACCTGGACGGCTACCGCATCGAGTCCACCCAGGGCCACCGCGCCGCCTATCTCGCGGCCCGGCAGGTGATCGGCCTGGACGACACCCAGGAGCGGGCCGACAAGCTGCTCGGCTACGTCAGCAACTCGCTGCTGGCCGCGGCGTCGATGCGCTCCGAGGTGCTCGACACCCGGCTCAACCGGCTCGCCGCGGCCCTCGCCGTGGTGAGCGCGGCCTCTTTCGGCCTGGACATCGCGGTGTTCGTGCTCCCCCAGGTGTCGCTGGGCACCAAGCTGGGCGTCGTCGCCGGGCTGATCGGAATGGCGGTGTCCTGCCTGATGGCGATGATCGTGCCGGGTCGGGCGGCGCCGCGCGGCGCGGCGGCGCGGGCACCGCGGGCGGGACGGGCGGCGCGGGCGGGACGGGCGGCGCAGGCGGGACGGGCGGCGCAGGCGGGTCCGCCCGTCACCCGTCCGGCCCCGCGCAGGACCGGGTGGCCGACCCGCCGCGGGGTGCCGCCGCAGCGCCCGCCGGCCGACGACAGCGAGGGGGCGTTCGTGCCGCACGGCCGGTAGGGTCGCGGCGGCGCGGTCACCGCGCGGCGCGTGCCGTGTCGCTCCCGTGTTGTGTCGCAGCCGTGTCACAGACGGCCGTATGACGGCCCTGTCGATTTGCCGTATCTCACAGCTGAGATAGCCTCGACGTCATGACCGATGACTACCTTGTCCGTATCGGCAGGCTCATCCGTGACGCGCGGCAGCATCGCGGCTGGACGCAGGCGCAGCTGGCAGAAGCGCTGAGCACCAGCCAGAGCGCGGTCAACCGCATCGAACGCGGCAACCAGAACATCAGCCTTGAGATGATCGCCCGCATCGGCGAGGCGCTGGACAGCGAGATCGTCTCCCTCGGCTACGCCGGACCCATGCATCTGCGGGTGGTCGGCGGCCGCCGGCTGTCCGGCGCCATAGACGTCAAGACGAGCAAGAACGCGTGCGTGGCCCTGCTGTGCGCGACGCTGCTCAACGCCGGCCGCACCACGCTGCGCCGGGTCGCCAGGATCGAGGAGGTCTACCGCATCCTGGAGGTGCTCGGCAGCATCGGCGTGAAGACCCGGTGGATCAACGACGGCAACGACCTGGAGATCGTGCCGCCGGCCGAGCTGGACCTCGACGCGATGGACACCGACGCGGCGCGGCGCACCCGCAGCGTCATCATGTTCCTCGGCCCGCTGCTGCACCGCACCGACCGCTTCCGCATCCCGTACGCCGGCGGCTGCGACCTGGGCACCCGTACGGTCCAGCCGCACATGAACGCGCTGCGCCACTTCGGCCTGGACGTGACCGCGACCGACGGCTCCTACCACGCGGTGGTCGAGCGCGAGGCCGCGCCGAACCGGCCGATCGTGCTGACCGAGCGCGGCGACACCGTCACCGAGAACGCGCTGCTGGCCGCCGCCCGGCACGAGGGCGTCACCGTGATCCGCAACGCCAGCTCCAACTACATGGTCCAGGACCTGTGCTTCTTCCTGGAGGAGCTGGGCGTGCGGGTCGAGGGCATCGGCACCACCACGCTGACCGTGCACGGCGTCGGCCACATCGACCGCGACGTGGACTACGCGCCGTCGGAGGACCCGGTCGAGGCGATGAGCCTGCTGGCCGCGGCCGTGGTCACCGAGTCCGAGCTGACCATCCGCCGGGTGCCGATCGAGTTCCTGGAGATCGAGCTCGCGGTGCTGGAGGAGATGGGCCTGGACCACGACCTCACCGGCGAGTACCGCGCGGACAACGGCCGCACCCGGCTGGTCGACCTGACGGTCCGCCCGTCCAAGCTGCGGGCGCCGATCGACAAGATCCACCCGATGCCGTTCCCCGGTCTGAACATCGACAACGTGCCCTTCTTCGCCGCGATCGCGGCGACCGCGCAGGGCTCGACGCTGATCCACGACTGGGTCTACGACAACCGCGCCATCTACCTCACCGAGCTGACCCGGCTCGGCGCCCAGGTCAAGCTGCTCGACCCGCACCGCGTGCTGGTCGAGGGCCCGACCCGCTGGCGGGCCGCCGAGATGATGTGCCCGCCCGCCCTGCGCCCGGCCGTCGTCGTGCTGCTCGCGATGATGGCCGCGGAGGGCACGTCCGTGCTGCGCAACGTCTACGTGATCAACCGCGGGTACGAGGACCTGGCGGAGCGGCTCAACACGATCGGCGCGCAGATCGAGATCTTCCGCGACATCTGACGCACGGATGCCGCCGCACCCTGACCGACCTGCGGTGTACCGGGCCGGAACGGGGTGCGGCGGCGCTCCACGGGCGCTACCGACCGGCCACGGGCGGGTGCCGGGGAGTGTTCGGCTCAGCCGCGGCGGGGCTCCCAGCGGAAGAAGCGCCGGGTGAGTTGGGCCGCGGCGGCGCCCCAGGCCACGGCGAGCAGGAGGCCGGGGACGGCCGAGTGCCAACCGTCGAGCATGGTGAGGTGCGGCAGCGCGGCGCCGTTCCAGGTCTCGCCGCCGAAGTCCCGGCCGAACCAGGCGACGCGCAGCGACTCCACGACCGGTTCCAGGGGGAGGCCGCGTACGGGGGCGCGCAGCCAGGACGGCAGCGACTGGACCGGAGCGAAGACGCCCGCGCCGAACATGCACACCAGCAGCACCGGCATGGCCACCACCGGGGCGGTCTCCACGCTCGGTGTGCAGCAGGCCAGCGCGCAGGCCAGCGCGCCGAACACCAGGAAGCCGACGGTCAGGGTCAGCAGGAGGAGCAGCGGATCGGCCGGCAGCGGAACGCCGAACCAGCCGACCGACACCGCCCCGAGGATCACCGCCTGTATCAGCAGAACCACCGCGCTCACAGCGAGCTGTCCGGCGAAGATGGCCGAGGTGGGCACCTCGGTGCCGCGCAGCCTCTTGAGTACCAGCCCGTCGCGCCGCGCCACCACCGTGCTGAGCAGGTTGACGAAGGACGTGACCATGGCCAGGCCGATGAAGCCCACCGACGTGTAGCCGGCCGCGTTCACCCCGCCGATCTCCTTGTTCCGCAGCGGTGCGGCGACCACCAGGTCGAGGACCACCGGCAGCAGGAAGCCGATGAAGGTGGAACGCCGGTTGCGCCAGAACACCCGCCAGGACAGCAGGAACTGGCCGCGGACATAACCGGCCCAGCGCAGACCGGTCCGCCGGTCGGGGGCGGCGGCAGCGGCAACGGCCCGCGGAGCGCCGAGCCGGTCCGCGGCGGGAGCCGGCGCGGGGGCCGCTCCAGGAACCGGTTCGGGAGCCGGCGCGGGGCCGGCGCGGGGCCGGCGCGGGGGCCGGAATCCGATTCATCGCGTGCCCGTTCACCGCGTGCCCGTTCATCGCGTCCCCGTTCATCGCGTGCCCGCCCTGTCCGTGGTCTGCCGGACACCCGGCGTGCCGGCGGTGCGCTGCGGACTGTCCGACGCCCTCGGTTTCTCCCGCCGCGCCGTCCTCCGCGGACCACCCGGGCTCTCCCGGTCCGGGTCGTCCGGGCTGCCGTGCGTCTGCCGCGCCAGCTCCAGGAAGACGTCCTCCAGGGAGACGGTGCGGACCTCGATGTCGTCCAGCTCGACGGCGTGCCGTGCGGCCCATCGGTGCAGCTCGGCCAGTGCCGGTCCGGTGCGGTCCACCGTGTACGCGGCGCGGTACCGGCCGGCCGCGTGCTCCAGGACGGGTGCGCCGCCACCGGAAGCCTGTGGGAGCACGGGCAGGTCCCCGGCCCGCACGCCGTCCGGGAGCCGGAAGGCGATCCGGCCGCCGTGTCCGGAGAGCACCTCGTCCACCGTGCCCATGGCGGCGATCCGGCCGTCCGCCATGACGGCCACCCGGTCGGCGAGCCGCTGCGCCTCCTCCAGGTAGTGGGTGGTGAGCACGATGGTGGTGCCGCCGGCCAGCAGTTCTCCGACCAGCTGCCAGGTGGCGCGACGGGCCTCGGGATCCATGCCGGTGGTGGGTTCGTCGAGGAAGAGCAGCTCGGGGCCGCCGAGCAGCGCCAGCGCCAGGTCGAGCCGGCGGCGTTCCCCGCCGGAGAGCTGGCCGACCCGGACTGTGCCGCGGCCGGCCAGGCCCACCTGCTCCAGCACCTGCGCGGTACGGCGGGCGCCGGCGATGAAACCGCGCCAGGAATCGACCGTCTCACGGACCGTCAATTCGTTGAAGAACCCGCCTTCCTGCAGCATCACGCCCATCCGGCGGCGTACCGAGGCCCCGTCGCGGTACGGGTCGAGGCCGAACACCCGCACGGTGCCGGCGGTGGGGGCGTGGAATCCCTCCAGGACCTCCAGGGTGGTCGTCTTGCCCGCGCCGTTGGTGCCGAGCAGCGCGAACAGCTCACCGCGCGCGACGGTGAAGGAAACACCGCGCACGGCCCGATAGCCGCCATAAGACCGGTGGAGTTCCCGCACGTCCACCGCGGGCACGGAGTCGTCGCGGGTCGGTTCGGAGAAAAGAACGTTTCCCATGGGAACAGGGTGCAGCATTACCGCGGTGAACAACAAGGACCGCGGCAGCGTGCAGAATGCCATGGAGCAAGGGGTGACACATGTCATGGGTCACCGCGCTGACATTTTCCATCGCTTCCTCGTGATATCTCGCACTTATATTCGGCAGCGTTCTTGCGGCACATTCTTCTCATCGCCGGAACGACCGGGGAAAGGCCCCGGAAAAATCGTGACGGATTTCCGAAGGGATGCGGTCATGGCCGACAACGAGAAGATCACCGAAACCCCCGCGGTCGAGGGCGAGGAGCAGTTCGACATCGAGGTCGAGGAGCTGGACTCGGTCTCCGGCGGTCTGAGCGTCAGCTCGCTGGCCAGCGCGGCGTGCCCCGTCTCGTCCTTCAGCTCGCTCTCCAACTGACGCGACAAGACGGCGCACTGCCCCGTCGCATCGCCGGCTCGCCGGCTCGACGGACCAGGGCGCGGCGTTGGTGCACGACCGCACGCCGGCGCCCCGGCGTGATGTGAGGGACCAGTGCCGCGGCGGGGGCGCATCACCGCCCTCCGCCGCGGCACCCGGGCACCGTCACCGGCACCGGCCGGCCCCGGGCCCGCGTCTCCGGTCCGGTTCCGGAACGCGGTGCCGACCCACAGGACAGAACCGTCCACAGCACTTCACGACAAGGAGCCGGGCATGGACAGCCTCCGGCACGAACTCGCGCGGTTCATCCAGAGTCCGTCCGCGCGCCATGATCCCCCTGGGCTCTACCGGCGGCTGCTGGCCACCGCCCCAGTGCTCGACCTGGGGCGGGTCCACGTCGTCTCCGGATACGAGGAGATCGTCACGGTGCTCATGCACCCCGGCACGGTCGTGGACCCCTCCGCGGTCGGGCTGGCCCGCTCCGGCTCCTCCGCGCTGGCCGAGGTGGTGGCGCGGATGCTCCCGCTGCGCGACGGCCGCGACCACACGCGCCTGAAGCGGCTGGCCACCGCCGCCTTCAGTGCCCGCCGGCTCGCCGTGATCGGCCGGCAGATCTCCGGCGCCACCGAGCGCCTGCTCACCCCGCTGCTGGAGTCCGGCTCCTTCGACCTTGTCGCGGACTTCGCCGTGCCGCTGCCGGTCGCCGTCTCCTGCAGCATCCTCGACATCCCCGAACAGGACCGGCACCGCGTCACCGGGTGGGCCGGCCTGGTCGCCCGTTCGCTGCTCGACCCGGACCCGGCGGCATCCGAAGCCGCCGCGCTGGACGCCGAGTTCGAGGAGTTCCGGGACTACGTCGAGGAACTGTGCGCCCGCCGCGCGGCACATCCCGGTGACGATCTGATCAGCCGCCTGACCGCGGCGCGCGCCGCCGGGCAGCTCGACGACGAGGATCTGCTGGCCTTCGTGGTGATGCTGTTCGCCAACGGGCTGGAGACCCTCACCTCCGGGCTCGCCGTCGCGGTCTGGCAGCTGCTGCGCACCCCGGGCCTGATGGAGCTGCTGCGGGCCCGTCCGGAGCTGGCCCAGGACGTCTTCGACGAGTGCCAGCGGCTGGGCAGCCCGGTACGGGCCAGCGCCCGCGCGCTGACCGCCGACGTCCCGGTGGGCGGCACGGTCCTGCCCGCGGGCACCGTGACCTTGCTGCTCTACGCCGCCGCCAACCGCGATCCGCGCCGTTTCCCGGACCCGGACCGCTTCGACCCGGCCCGGGCCGAACGCCGCCACCTGGCCTTCGGCCACGGGCCGCACCACTGCCTCGGCGCCCCACTCTCGCTCATGGTCGGCACCGGCGTACTGCGCACCCTGGCCGAGGCCGGCGCCCACCGCCGGATCAGCACCCCGCTCACCGAGGAGACCGCTCCTTGGAGCGAGCAGTTCGTGTTCGGCGGCCTGCGTTCCCTGCCGCTCCTCAGTCCGCCGGCCGTCTCCCAGGCGGCCCCGGTCGCGGCGGGGGTGACCCGACGATGACGGCGTCCGCGCGCACCACGGCCGAACCGGCCGTCCCGGACGGCGCCGCTTCCGGCGCCGGACCGCACGGCGACACCCCGGCCCGTACCCCCGCCGGGCTGCCCACGGCCGCCGTGGAACCCGGCCTCGACCGGCCGGTGCGGCTGATCGGCGGGCGGCTCTCGCTCGCCGCGCTCGCGCTGGTGCTGACGGTCGGCGCGGGGACCGCCTGGGGGGTCGCGGGCTCGCTGCCGCACACGCTCGTGCTGCACGGCGTGCTGGCCCACGGCCCCGCACCGGTGACGGTCAGGGCCGCGGCGCCGGGCTCGGTGCTGCGGGTGCTGGTCGCGCCGGGCGCGCGAGTGGCGGCGGGGCAACCGGTGGCCGTCCTGGCGGACAGCCGAAGCGGCCAGGACGACCCCCCTGACCCCACGTCACCCGGCGACACGACCGCCAGGAGCGCCAGGACCGCCAGGAACGGCCTCGGTACCGAGGCCGACGCACACCGCCCGGCCACCCTTGGCACCTCAGCCACCTCAGACACCCCGGGCACCTCAGCCACCCCGGACACCTCGGCCGGCGGCACCGAACTCACCGCGCCGGAGGCCGGCATCGTCACCGCCGTGCTCACCGCCCCCGGCGGCACGGTCGTCCCCGGCTCCGCGGTGATCGCGCTGGACCCGAGCGCCGCCCCCGCCACCGTCCGGCTGTTCACCGGCGACGCCGGCAGTCTGCGACGCCTCCGGACGGACCAGCGGGTCCTCGTCGGGCTCCCGGACGGGCGCACGGTCCGGCTGCGGATCACCGGCTCGGACCCGTACCCCGCGACGGCGGACAGCCTGCGCGGCTCCCTGCCCGTACCCGTCCCCGGGGTGCCCGCGGGCACCGCGCCGGTGTGGACGGTGCGCACCGCGCCCGACCGCCCGCAGGACGCCGCCGCTTTGTCGGGCGTCCTGCCGACGGCCGTCGACGCCTCGGTCGACCTGGGCGCGCGCCACCCCTACCAGGTGCTCTTCGGCTCCACCGGAGGCGCGTCATGAGTTTGGACACCCGCGCCCGTACCCGCCCCGGGGCCGGCCCGGCGTCCGCGTCCGCGGCACCGCCGGTGTCGGAGTCCGGGCCGCCCGCTCCGTCCGCGCGCCGGCCGCGCCGCTACCTGCGCACGCCGATCGTCCCGCAGATGGAGGAGCAGGACTGCGGGGCCGCCTGTCTCGCCGTCGTCCTCGGCGCGTTCGGCCGGCGGACCACCCTGCACGAGGCGTCGCGGGCCTGCGGCGTCTCCCGGGACGGCGTCAGCGCCGCCGCGGTGGCCAGAGCCGCCGCACGGTACGGGCTGACCGCCCGGGGCAGGCGCGTGACCCGAGGCGACGGCCCGCTGCTCGGCCTCGAAGCGGTGCCCGTCCCGTCCATGGTGCTCCTGACCGGCCCGCACTTCGCGGTCTACGAAGGCGTCCGGCATGGCCGAATCCATGTCAACGACCCGTCGCTGGGCTCCTACAGGACCACCCCGGAGGCGTTCTGGGAGTCCTTCGCGGGCATAGCGGTCGGCTTCGCGCCCGGGCCCGGCTTCACGCCCGGCGGTGCCCGCTTCCCGTTCCTGCGCGGCCTGGCCGACCGGGTGCGCGGGTACCTGCCGGGCCTGCTGCTCGCGGTGTTCACCGCCGTGGTCCTGACCGTGCCGTCGGTGACGGCCTCGTTCCTGCTGCGCGCCTACCTCAGCAGCGTCACCGAGGGCGGCGAGAGCGCCTGGCGGCTGCCGCTGGTGCTGGCCACGGCGGGCGCGGGCGGCGTCGTCCTGCTCGGCACGTGGCTCCAGCAGTCGCTGGTGGGCCGGGTGCTGGAGGCGATGTCGGCCCGTTCCTCGGCGGCGTTCCTGTCCCGGATGCTGCGACTGCCCGGTTCGTTCTTCCACCGCCGCCAGCTGGGCGGCCTGGTCACCCGGGTGCAGATGAACGACGGTCTGGCCGCGCTGCTGTCCTACCGCGCGGCCGGGGCCGCCGCTGCGGCGGCCGGTGCGGCGGCGCACCTGGCCGCGCTGATCTGGCTGTCCCCGCGCCTGTCGGTCATCCCCGGTGTGGTCGCCGTGCTCGATGTGCTGGCCCTGCGGCTGGCCACCAAGCGGCGCGGCGGCATGCTGCACCGACTGCACTCGGAGCAGTACAAGCGGGACGGCGTCGCCTTCGCCGGCGTCTCGGCGATGGAGACCATCAAGGCCGAGGGCGCCGAGGAGTCCTTCTTCCGTTCCTGGTCGGGCTGGCAGGCGCGAGCCATGGACACCGCGCAGACGATGGCCGCCGCCGTGGTCACCCCGCTCACCGTGCCCACCGCGCTGAACACCGCCGCCGGCGCCGCCGTGGTCGTCGTGGGCACCTCGCTGCTGCTCGGCGGCTCACTGGCCTTCGGCACGCTGCTGGCGTACCTGCTGCTGCTCAACGGGTTCCTGCTGCCCGTGGCCCAGTTGGTCGGTATCGGCTCGGAACTGACGGTGGCGCGGGCGCAGACCGCGCTGCTGGAGGACGTCGAGCACTCCGAGCCCGACCCCTACCTCACCCCGGTGCTGGACGCGCCGGCCGACCGCACCGGGCTGCGCGGCGGTCTGGAGCTGCGCGAGGTCACCTTCGGATACGACCCCAACCGTCCGCCGACACTGGCCGGCGTGTCGCTGACGGTCCGGCCGGGCGAGTGGGTCGCCGTGGTCGGCGACAGCGGCAGCGGCAAGTCGACGCTGGCCCGGCTGGCCGCGGGGGTGCTGCGGCCCTGGTCCGGGGAGGTGCTGCTGGACGGCCGCCGGCGCGAGCAGGTGCCGCGCGCGGTGCTGACCGCCCAGGTCGCCTATGTGGAGCAGCAGTTGCGGCTGTTCGAGGGCACCTTCCGCGACAACCTGACGCTGTGGAACCCGGCGGTGGACGCGGACGCGCTGTACCGCGCGCTCGCCGACGCCGAGGCCGCGGACCTGGTGAGCGGGCGTGGCGGGCTGGACGCCGGGAAGGTCGACGAAGGCGCCCGCAACCTGTCGGGCGGTGAGCGCCAGCGCCTCGAACTGGCCCGCGCGCTCGCCCTCGACCCGGCTGTGCTGGTGCTGGACGAGGCCACCTCCGCCCTGGACACCCGCACCGAGGAACTGGTCGGTCGCCACCTGCGCGCCCGCGGGTGCAGCTGCCTGGTACTGGCCCATCGCCTCAGTACGGTCCGGGCCGCCGACCGCGTCGTGGTCCTGCGTGACGGCCGGATCGTGCAGGAAGGCCCGCCCAGTGAGCTGGCCCGCGTCGCCGGGCCCTATCGCGACCTGCTCGACGAGGACGCCGCGGCGCAGGACACGGGAGATCCGTCATGACCCCCACCCAGTCGTCAGACACCGCGCGGTACTTCGAGGAGACCGCGACCGCCAACCGGGCCGCGCTCGCCGAGGCGCTCGGCGCGTTGCGTCTCGGGCCGGACCGCCCGCCGCGCCCGGCCCCGGCACCGGCACCGGCACCGGCCCCGGCCCCGGCCCCGGCCCCGGCCCCGGCCCCGGCCCCGGCAGCGTCCACCCCGTCCACGGCGGCCGACGCGCTGGCCGCCTACCGGGACCTCGCCGCCCGACTGGGCCGTACCGCCCCGGCCGAGGTGCCGCCGGCGGTACGCGAGGCGAGGGACCCGCTCATCGCGCTGCTGCGGCACCAGGGCATCCGCTGGCGGCAGATCACGCTGCCCGACGACGGGTCCGGGCACGGCGACACCGCCGGCCTGACCGGTCCCGTGATCGGCTTCACGGCCGGCGAGGGCCGGCCGGTGGCGCTGCCGTACGCCAGGAAGGCGCACCGAAGCGGCGCAAGGAGGGCGGGCAGCGCGGGCAACGGCCGGGCCGTGGACCGGCGCGCGTACCTGCTCTACCGCCCGCTGCCCGCCGGGACCCCGACCGCCGGCACGCTGCTGCGGTTCGCCCTGGCGTCCCCCGGCGCCCGCCGGGACCTGATGGTGCTCGCCGCCGCCGGACTCGCCGCCGCGGTGCTCGCCCTGGCCGTGCCGCTGAGCACGGGCCTGCTGATGCCCCGCCTGGTCGCCGCCGGCCACCACCCGCTGCGCTGGCTGGCGGTGCTGCTCGCCGCGGGAACGGTCGCCGCCGGTCTGCTGCTGGTGGTCCGCAACGTCACCGCCGTACGGCTGACCGGCCGCATCCAGGCCGCGCTGGAACCGGCCGTCTGGGACCGGCTGCTCGACCACGACGCCCGCTTCTTCCGCGACTTCAGCACCGGCGACCTGGTGCACCGGGCCAACGCCATCGCCGAGGCCCGGCAGGCGCTGTCGGAAGTGCTGGTCGGCGCGGTGCTCGGCGCGTTCTTCTCACTGTCGGGACTGCTGGTGCTGCTCGTCGTCGACCCGGTCCTCGGCGGGCTGCTGCTGGCCGCCGCGCTGGCCGCCGTCGCCGCGCTGGCCGCCCTGGGCCGCCGCCGGCAGCGGTACGAGTCCCGGGTTTACGCCCTGCACGGCCGGCTGCACGGCACCCTGTACGGGCTGATGCTGGGCATCGACAAGCTGCAGACCGCGGGCCGGGAGATCCAGGCGTTCGCCCGCTGGGCCGTGCCGTTCGCCGAGCAGAAGCGCGCCGACGCCGCCGCCATGCGCGCCGACGCCGCGGCCACCGCGCTCACCGCCGCCCTGCAGCCCCTGCTCCTGGCGCTGCTGCTGGCCGGGGTGGCGGCCAGGGGCGCCGGGGCGGGCGGGATCAGCGCCGGCCACCTGATGGCCGCGGGCATCGCCGCGGGGCAGGTCGCCCTCGCGCTGGGGCAGGTCACCCACGCCGCCGCCACCGCCTACGGCATCGCGCCCGTCCTGGACCGGCTGCGGCCGGTCCTCGCCCAGCCGGCCGGGACGTCCGGCCGGGCCCGCGGCCAGGGCGACCCGGGACGGCTGCGCGGCGCGGTCCGCCTGGACGAGGTGTCGTTCCGCTACCCGGACGCCGCCGTCCCCGCCCTGGACGGGGTGTCGCTGCACGCGGAGCCCGGGGAGATGATCGCCGTGGTCGGCCCCTCCGGCGCGGGCAAGTCCACCCTGATCCGGCTGCTGCTGGGCTTCGAACAGCCGACCGCCGGCCGGGTACGGTACGACGGCCGGGACCTGGCGGACCTCGATCTCCGCACGGTGCGCCGCCAGTTGGGCACCGTCCTGCAGAACGGGCGGCTGCTGCGCGGCAGTCTGCTGGAGAATCTGGCCGGCACCGACCCGGACGTCACCGAGGACGACGTCTGGCAGGCGGCCGAACTCGCCGGTATCGCAGCCGACCTGCGCCGGCTGCCGCTGGGGCTGGGCACCCGCGTCGGCGAGGACGCCCAGGGATTCTCCGGCGGACAGGTCCAGCGGCTGCTGCTGGCCCGCGCCCTGGTCCGCCGCCCCGCCGTCCTCCTGCTCGACGAGGCCACCTCCGCTCTGGACAACGCCACCCAGCGCCATGTGGCCGAGGGCATCGCGGCACTGGACCGCACCCGCTTCGTCATCGCCCACCGGCTGAGCACGATCCGCCGTGCCGACCGGATCTACGTCCTGGACCGCGGCCGGGTGACGGCCGCGGGCGGCTACGACGAACTGCTCGATTCCGACCCGTTGTTCACCCGTCTCGTCCGACCCCAGGAGCTGTGAGATGACACTCGACAGCGAGGCCGCGGCGCCCAGCGTGGGTGCCGCCTCCGCCGCCGACCGCGCGCCGGCCCCTTCTCACCCGTCCGACCGGCCCGGAGGTCTCGCGACGCCCCCCTACCGAGGCGACGAACGGCTGCGTTCGGTCATCGCCGCAGCCGCCGCGTTCCCCGACCGGGCCGCCGCGGCGGCCGGACCCGACGCGGACACTTCCGTCTTCGTCCCCGAGCCGCCCGGGGACCGGGCCGCCGACCGGGCCGTGCTGGGCCGCTGGCTGGACCGTGCGGTCGGCGACCCGGCCGGTGCGGCCGTGCTGCTGGACCACCTGGCCGCCACCGGGCGACCGCTGGGCGCCGGCCTGCGCCGGGTCCGGCTGCGCGACGCCGCCCGGCTGCCCGACTGGGGCGAGGCGCTCGCCGTCTTCCTCCGCGCCCAGCCGGTGCGTCCCGACGCCACCACCGCGGCCGCCGGGTCGCTCACCGCCTCCTTCCGCCGGGCCGCCGGGGTGCTGCTGCCC
Organism: Actinacidiphila sp. DG2A-62; assembly: GCF_035825295.1. NCBI lineage: Bacteria > Bacillati > Actinomycetota > Actinomycetes > Kitasatosporales > Streptomycetaceae > Actinacidiphila > Actinacidiphila sp. DG2A-62. The sequence goes on along the minus strand of NZ_JAYMGI010000002.1, from coordinate 6,926,221 downwards.
GTCCGGTCCGGCAACGTGCTCGGCGTGCCGGTCACCCCGTCGGCGCTGGAGGACCTCGCCGCGAGCCTGGCCGCCCGGCTCTCCGAGGCATGCCGGCTCTCCTTCTGCCACGAACTCCAGGCCGCCACCGGCCGTCCCGGCGCCGACGACTGGGACCACCACCCGGGCCTGGACGCCTCCCGGCAGGGCTGGCTGGCCCGGCTGGAGCGGCTGCCCGCGCTCGCCTACCTGATCGGTGTGGTCTGCCGGAACTGGCAGCGGGTCACCTGGGAGATGTTCGCCAGGCTCGCCGCCGACCGCGAGACGCTGCGCACCCGGCTGTGGGACGGCGCCGACCCCGGCGCGCTCGCCTCGGTACGCGCCGACGCCGGGGACCGCCACGCCGGCGGCCGGTCGGTGGCACTGCTGCACTTCGAGCACGGCGCGGCCGTGGTCTACAAGCCCAAGGATCTGCGGCACGCCACCGCGTACATGGAACTCGTCGGCCGGCTCAACGAGTACGCCGCCGCGCACCCCGAGTCCGGGCTGCTGGACCTGCCCACCCGTACCGTGATCACCTGCAGCGACCACGGCGCCGGCGGCCTGGGCAGCGCGCTGTCCCGCGACGGGGCCGGCGAGTACGGCTGGGAGCAGCTCGTGCCGGCCACCCCGTGCACGGAGCGGGCCGGCTTCGCCCGCTACTACCGCCGCCTGGGCATGACGATCCGTCTCATGCAGCTGCTGGAGGGCCGCGATCTGTGGGCCGACAACCTGCTGGCCGACGGCGAGCACCCGGTCTTCATCGACCTGGAGTGCCTGCTGTACCCGCGGGTGCGGACGCCTCCCGCGCTCCCGGCCGGGCAGCGCGGCCTGCTGGACCGGCTGGAGTCCACCGTGGTGCGCACCGCGATGGCCGCCCAGCCGTGGGTGATCGCCAAGGACCAGCCGGTGCTGGACATCGGCTGCCTCACCAGGGCCGGCGGTGGTACGCAGGACGCCCCGGACGGGCTGACTCTGCCGCTGCCGCCCTACCGGCCGGTGCACGCCGGGCAGACCGCCGACCCCTGGCAGTACACCGACGAGGTGGTGGACGGCTACCGCGCGATGCACCGGGCGCTGTACGCAATGCGCGACCGGCTCGCGGACGCCGACGGTCCGCTGGCGGGTTTCCGCGGGGTGTGGGTGCGCTACATCTGGCGGCACACCTGGGACGGCTACAAGATCCTCAACGCCTCCAGCAGCCCGCTGGCGCTCACCGACGGAGCCACCCGGGAGACGGTGATCGCCGGGGCGCTGCGCGGCGCGGTCGCCGCCCGGGCCGGCGACCGCGAGCGCGACGACCTGCTGGACGTGGTGCTGTCCGAGCTGGACTCCTTCCGCGACCTGGACATCCCGTTCTTCCGCTCCCTGACCACCTCCTCCTCGGTGTTCACCGCTGACGGCCGGGAGATCCCGGGCCACTTCCAGGGCACCGGCTGGCAGCGGCTGATGGGCCGGGTGGCCGAACTCGCGGACTTCGACCTGGACGCGCACACGGCCGTGCTGACCGGCTGCCTCGACGCGGCCGTGGGCGGGAAGGAGACGGCCGCGGCGCGGGAGGTCCCGCCGCGGACCGCCCCGGCCTTCGCCCTGCCGGGCCGCGGCGAACTGCTGGAGCAGGCGGTGCGCATCGGCGACCGGCTGCTGGCCGGACGGCACGTCACGGACGAGGGACGCGGCTGGATCGGGCAGAGCTGGTATCCGCTGGCCGGACTGCGCCAGGTCGAGGCGCTCAGCGGCGTGGACCTGCTCACCAGCGGCGTCGGCGTCGCCCTCTTCCTCGCCGAGCTGTGGACCGCCACCGGCGAGCCGCGGTTCCGGCAGGCCGCCCACGAGACCCTGGCCTCCGCCGCGGCGCTGGTGGACCCCGCCGCCCCGCACGCCTTCGCGTTCGCCACCGACAGCCGGCTCGCGCTCGGGGCGCCGGTCCCCGGCGGTTTCGCCGGCCCCGGCGCACTCGTCCACGCGCTGGCCCGCGGCGCGCGGCTGCTGGACGAACCCCGGTTCCTGGCCGCGGCCCGCGCTCTGGTCCCCGGTGCGCTGGCGCTGGCCCGCGAACCGGCGGCAGGCCAGCCGGCCGGCCCGGACCGACCCCGTACCAGGACGTACCGCTGGGCACGGCGGGACTGCTGCTCAACCTGCTGACGCTGCGTCAGGCGCTGCCCGCGCCCGACCCGGCGACCGACCGCGGCATCCGCGAGCTGGCCGCGGCGGCGTACGAGTCGCTGACGGGCGGCGCCGGGGACGCGTCCGGCCGGCGGTGGGCCGGCGCCGCCCGCTTCCTGGACCTGGTGCCCGGCGGTCCCGACAGCGTGGCCGCCGCCCTGGCCCGCACCCTGGGAGAGGCTCCCCACCTGCTGGACGACCCGGACGCCGTCCGCGGCCGGGTACGCGCCCACCGCTTCGACATCACCCGCAGCGGGCGGCTGGCCTGCCTGGAGACCGCCGTCTGCCTGGGCGCCGACGCCCTGGACTCCCGGCAGATGGGCCTGCTGGCCGCGCCGGTCGGCGAGGCACAGGTCGCCCGGTTGGGCGCCCGCGCCCTGGTCGCCACCGCCGGGGAGGCGCTGACCGCCGCCGAGCTGGGGCTGGTGCACTCGCTGCCGGACGGTGTCCGCGGACTGGTGCCCGGGCCGTTCTACGACGGCCGGGAGGCGGCGACCGCGCTGGTCGGCGAGCTGATCCGGCGGCGGCGCGCGACCGGCTCCTGGTACGGCGACCGCGTGGCCGACGACCGGGTCGCCCTCGGCGTCCTGGACGGCACCCCCGCCGTCGGCCTGCTGCTGCTGCGGTTGCTCGACCCGGCCACCGCCCCCATCGCCACCCTCCGCTGACGCCGGCCGGCCCGTACCCGGCCCGCCGCCCGCCGCCCGCCGCCCGCCGCCCGCCGCCCGCCCACCGACTCCGCAACCGCCCGACCCGCGGTCCTGACCACCGGCCACGACCACCGGCCACGACCACCGGCTCCGCCCCGTACGAACTCAGCAACCGCCCGCCCCCAGCCCCGTATCCCGGGAGGAGGAACCGCCATGACGCAGCACCCGCGCACTCCCACTGTCGGTTTCAAACGTCACTTCACGTCCTTCGTCGTCGAGGGAGAGGCCGTCTACCTGGTCTCCGAACGCGGTGTCAGCACGGTGTCCGGCCGCTTGGCGCAGGTCCTCGCGCCGTTGCTGGACGGCACCCGGACCGCGGCGGAGATCGGTGCGGAGCTCGCCGGGACGGTGTCCGCCGAGCGGGTCGGGCAGGCGCTGGACCGGCTGGCGGAGGGCGGCTGGATCGCTCCGACCGATCCCGCGGCGGACCGGGCGGCGACCGCGTTCTTGGAGATGGCGGGGGTGGAGGGGGCCGCCGGGGTCGCCGCGTTGGCCGGTGCGACGGTCAGGGTGGAGGGCTACGGCGAGGTGGACGCCGCCGCCTTCGCCGCCGCCCTGCGCGCCGCGGGGGCGGGCACGGTGACGGTGGCCGGGCCGTACGACCCGGCGACCGCGGCCGGAGCCGCCCCCGACCTGGTGGTCGCCCTGGTGGACGACTATCTGCACCCGGGCCTGGCCGCCCGCAACCGGGCCGCGCTCGACGCCGGCGTGCCGTGGCTGATCGCCCGCCCGGTCGGTTCGCTGGTGTGGATCGGGCCGGTCTTCGTCCCCGACCGCGCCGCGGCGGATTCCGGGCCGGCCCCGCGGCCGCCACCGGCTGCTGGGCGTGCCTGGCCCACCGGCTGTCGGCGAACCGGCAGTCGCTCAGCTACCTCCAGCACCGGCTCGGCCAGGACGCGCCGCTGTCCACGGCCATCGCGGGCATCGCCCCGACCGTCGCCGCCGGCACCCAGCTCGCGGCCGTCGAGGCGGCCAAGTGGCTGGCCGGCGCGCGTCCCTCCGGCCCGGCCGCCGTTTTCACCCTCGACACGGTGACCCTGGAAGCCGAACGGCACCAGCTGGTCCGCCGTCCGCAGTGCCCGGCCTGCGGCGACGACACGCTGATGGCCGAACGGCAGTCCCGGCCGGTCCGCTTCGAGAGCCGCCTGAAGGTCTTCACCGACGACGGCGGCCACCGCTCCACCTCGCCCGAGGAGATGCTGGAGACCTACCGACCGCAGCTCAGCCCGATCACCGGCGTCGTCACCTCGCTGGTCCCGGCCCAGCACACTCCGGACGGGCTGCGGGTCTACATCGCGGGACAGAACCTCGCCCGCCAGGTCGGCGACCTGCGCCAGCTGCGCACCGGACTGCGCTCGGTCAGCTGCGGCAAGGGCCGTACCGACATCCAGGCCCGGGCCAGCGCCATGGGCGAGGCCATGGAGCGCTACTCGGGTGTCTTCCAGGGCGACGAGGCCCGGCGCACCGCCACCTACCGGGAACTGGGCGACGCCGCCGTGCACCCGGCGGCCGGCCTGTTGTTCAGCGAGCGCCAGTACGCCGAGCGGGACCGCTGGAACGCCCGCCGGTCGATGTTCAACACCGTGCCCGAGCGATTCCGCGAGGACGTGCCGATCGAGTGGTCCCCGGCGTGGTCCGTCACCGGTCAGCGCACCCGTTGGCTGCCCACGATGAACCTCTACTACGGCTACCGGCACCGTTCGCCGTTCTTCGCGCTCGGCGACTCCAACGGCTCGGCGGCGGGCACCTCCTTCGAGGACGCCGCGCTCCAGGGCTTCCTGGAGCTGGTGGAACGCGACGCCGTCGCCCTGTGGTGGTACAACCGCGTCAACCGTCCGGCCGTGGACCTGGACGCGTTCGGCGACCCGTACATCCCGCGCATGCGGGAGGTCTACGCCGGCCTGCGCCGCGAGATCTGGGCGCTGGATCTCACCTCCGACTTCGGCATCCCGGTCGTGGGGGCCTTCTCCCGGCGCGTGGACAAGCCCGCCGAGGACATCCTGATCGCCTTCGGCGCGCACCTCGACCCGCACATCGCCCTGACCCGGGCGCTGACCGAGATGAACCAGTTCCTGGCCCCCGTCGCCGGAAACGGTCCCGACGGCGCCGTCACCTACGCGGGAGCCGACCCCGAGCAGAAGGCGTGGTGGACGACGGCCACCACGGCGAACCAGCCCTACCTGCTGCCGGACCGCACCGTCCCCGCCTCGGGCCCGGGCCGCTGGCCCGCGCCGGCCGGCGACGACCTGGCCGACGACCTGGCGCTGGCCGAGCGGCTGGTGGCGGAGCGGGGCATGGAGATGCTGGTGCTCGACCAGACCCGGCCCGATGTGGGCCTGCCGGTCGCCAAGGTCGTCGTGCCGGGCATGCGCCACTTCTGGGCCCGGTTCGCCCCCGGCCGCCTCTACGACGTGCCGGTGCGGCTGGGCTGGCTGCCGGAGCCCACCGCCGAGGCCGACCTCAACCCGATCCCGGTCTTCATCTGAGACCCGGCCGCGGTGGCGGACACCCGGGGCCCGGGCCCGCCGGCCGGGAAAACCCGCGCCGCCGCCGTCCATTGCCGCCCTTCACCGCCACCGTCCGCTGCCGCCCTTCACCGCCACCGTCCGCTGCCGCCCTTCACCGCTGCCGTACCACGCCACCCACCGGAGGTGCTCCATGACCGTGATTTACGACCGTCCCGCCCCTGCGCCGACCGGCTCGGCGGACCCGCCGCGCCACCTGCTGCGGCTGCGCCGCGACGTCCTGGTCGGTCCGGACGGCGACGACGTCGAACTGACCCATCCCTGGGGACGTCAGCGGGTGCACAGCCTCGGTTCGGCCACGGTGGCCCGGCTCGCACGGCTGGCCGAGGAGGACACCGCTGCCGGGACGCTCGCCGCGGACCCGGACGGGGTTCGGCTGCTGCGGCTACTGGAGCGGTTCCCCTACCTGGTGACGTCGATCCTGGCCGCCGGAGACGGTGCTCCCCTGGCCACCGCCGTCCCCATCGCGCGCTCGGCGACCCTGCCCGCGGGCGCCCCGGACGGTGCGTCGGCGCACCGCCCCGTGGTGCTGTCCCGCTTTGCGTACCTGCGCCGGCTGCCCGACCCCGGGGCCGACGCCTGCGTGGTGGAATCGCCGCTGGCGTCGTACCGGGTGGCCTTGCGTCAGCCGGCGGTCAGCGCCTTCGTCGCGGCGCTCACCTCGCCGCGGGTACCGGCGGAGGCGGCGGCCGTGGCGGGCCTGTCGACTCCGGTGGGCGAGGCGCTGGCCGGGTTGCTGTCCGCCACCGGTTTCCTGGAGCCGGCCGCCGGGGAGGACGGCGCGGAACCCGAACTGTGGGACTTCCACGACCTGCTGTTCCACTCCCGCAGCCGTGCCGGGCGGCACGACTACCCCAGCGGAGGCGTCTTCGCCCACCAGGACCACCCGCAGTTGCCGGCCGTGCCCGGGGCGGGCCCGCGCGAGGAGGGTCCGGGCATCGACCTGCCGGTGCCGGACTGGTCGCGGGTGGTGGCCGGGGAGCCGGGGTTCACCGAAGTGCTGGAGGGCCGCCGCTCGGTGCGCGGTTACGGGGACCGGCCGGTCACCGTCGCCCAGCTCGGTGAGCTGCTCTACCGCGCGGCCCGGGTGCGCCAGGTGATCCCTGGCGACCCGCAGTCGCCCACGGCGTACGACATCGTGGACCGGCCCTATCCGGCCGGCGGTTCCACCGGCGAGCTGGAGCTGTACCTGTCCGTCGCGAACTGCGACGGCCTGGAGCCCGGGGTGTACCGCTACGACGCGGCGGCACACCGCCTCAAGCCGCGCCGCTGGAGCGGCACGGCTGACGAGGCTGCCTTCCGTGAGCTGCTGACCGCGGCCTGGCGGGCCACCAACCGCACGGTGGAGCCGCAGGTGCTGCTCACGGTGACCTCCCGGTTCGGGAGGCTGTCGTGGAAGTACAGCCAGATCGCCTACGCCCTCACGCTGAAGCACGTGGGCGTGCTCTACCAGACGCTGTACCTGGTGGCGACGGCGATGGGGCTCGGCCCGTGCGGGCTGGGTTCGGGTGACACCGACGCGGCGGCGCGGGCGCTCGGGCTGGACTGGACGGAGGAGACCTCGGTCGGCGAGTTCCTGATCGGAAGTCTTCCGGAGGGCCCGGCGCCGGCCGCGAAAAGTTTCCGGGACGTGGTGGCGAGGTCGAGGGGGAGCCTGGACTGAACCCGTCACGCCGTCACGCCGTCACGACAGGAGCAGGGGACACCACAGGTGACAGCGGGCGCCGGCGGGCGGAGCCTGGTCACAGCCAGCCGCTCTCCCGAGCGATCCGGATGGCGTCGACGCGGTTGCGTGCCCCGGTGCGTGCGATCACCGACGACACGTGGTTGCGTACCGTCCCCTGGGTGAGCGACAGGGACCGGGCCACCTCGGCGACGCTGCATCCGTCGGCGACCAGGCGCAGCACGACCAGTTCCCGCGGGGTCGGGCCGCCGGGCCGGGCGCGTACCGCGTCCACCAGCAGCGACGACTCGTAGACCTGGCCGCCGGCGGCCAGCGTGCGCACCGCGCCGAGCAGGCGCTCCGGCGGCAGATCCTTCAGCAGCACGCCGTCCACGCCGTCGGCGAGCGCGCGTTTGACGTCGGCGGGCCGGGCGAAGGCGGTGAGCAGCAACACCCGGGTCTCCGGGACCTGCGCCCCGACCGCGGCTGCGACGTCCAGCGCGGGCCTGCCCGGCAGGTCCAGGTCGAGCACGGCGACGGCGGGCCGCAGCAGCAGGGCGCCGGTCAGCGCGTCGTCCCCCTCGGCCGCCTCGGCGACCACGCTGAGATCGGCCTCGCGGTCCAGCAGGGCGGTCAGGGCCGAGCGGAAGAGCCGGTGACCGTCGGCGAGCAGGACGCTGATCACGGAGACGCCGGTCGTCCGGGTCGCCGTGGCGCCGGAGGCGGAAGCCGTGCCGGAGGCGGAGGCTGAGGAGCGAGAAGGGGCGGTGGCAGTGGCAGTGGCAGTGGCAGTGGCAGTGGCAGTGGTCATCGTGTCCTCTCCAACTCGTGACCGTGGGCGGCCGGCGAGACGGATACCGCTCATCCCCCCAGCCCCAGGTGTCGGGGCGGTACGAGGGGGTGGGCGGCGGGGTCGGCTGACCAGGGGTGCCGGGGTCGTCGTCCGCGCCGTCGGCCTGCACGACGGTGGCGCCGGGGTGCGCGCCCGGGACGGCGACGGTCACACCACCGAGGACGGCAATGGAAAACACGGCAACAGCGGCAAATCCAGCGACCTTCTGCATGACGGTGCCCATTCCTTTCTGGAACGCCTGGGAAAGGGGAGTGGACGGCGGGCGTCGGCACGTACGTCCCGTGTCCTGCCCGAGCGACCCCGGGGCGATTGCCCGGTGTCGCCTGCCGACGCATTCAGGATGGCGGGGACGGATCACGGGTGTCAGCAGCCGGAGCTGGCACCACGATGCCCTGGCACTGTGATGCCAGGGCCGGGCGCCGGGGCGCTCGCACCGGTGCCGCTGTGGCCCCAGATACACGGGTGACGTTCTGCGCAGGAAAAGGAAAGGACGGGCGCAGGAGCCGGGAAAAGCCCCGAGCGTTTGGATGTGCACATGGCACACAAACAATCGGTGAACCCTTTTCGAGTCATCCGCTTCGCCCGTTAGGCTGTGCCTCCGCATGCCATCTCCGTCTCTGCTTATAGACGGCTGCGACCGGTGTTGTGCGACCGCATGGGGAGTGCGTTTGATGACCACAAATGGACTCAGGGGCGGGGACGGGGAGTCTCCGGCCGGCGAAACACCTCCGTTCGGACTCGACGCGCTGTCGGAGTCCGTGTACCGACTGCTGCTGCTCCATCCCGAGGACGGCCCCCCGCAGATCGCCGGACGTCTGGCCCGCTCCGAGACGGAGATCCTGGGTTCCCTGGAACGGCTCGCCGACCTGGCTCTGGTGCGGCCGCCCGGCGCCACCGGGCGCTGGCGCGCCCTCAGCCCCGAGGCGGGCATGGCCGTGCTGCTGGCACGGCAGGAGGCCGAAGCCGCGCGTCGGCAGGCGGAGCTGGACCACAGCCGCGGTGCCATGGCGAGCCTGATCGCCGAGTTCAGCAGGACCCGGCAGTCGTCACCCCCGTCCGGGGTGGAGATCATCTCCAGCCTTCAGGACGTACGCGAGCGGCTGGAACAACTGGCCTCAGAGGCCGTAGCGGAGGTGCTGTCCTTCGCCCCCGGCGGGCCGCAGCCCGCCGCCGTGATGGAGGCCAGCCGCGCACTCGACCGGCAGAGCCTCGAACGCGGCGTGCGCATGCGTACCGTCTTCCTCGACAGCGTCCGCAATGACCAGGCCACCGTGCAGTACGCCCAGTGGCTGAACGAACTCGGCGGCACGGTCCGTACGGTGCCCGCCCTGCCGCTGCGCATGATCATCGCTGACGGCACCACGGCGGTGGTCCCGCTGGATCCCGGCGACTCCGACCAGGGCGCCGTCCTGCTGCGCAGTCCCGGCGTCATCGCCGCCCTGCGCGCCTTGTTCGAGCAGGTGTGGGAGCACGCCAAGCCCCTGGGGGAGGAGGTCCAGCGCGACGGCTACGGCCTGACCGGGCAGGAGCGCCAGCTGCTGCGCCTGCTGTCGGAGGGCCTCACCGACGAACGGGCCGCCCAGCGGCTGGGCGTCTCGTTACGGACCATACGCCGCATGATGGCGGCCCTGATGACCCGTCTGGACTCCCGCAGCCGCTTTCAGGCGGGCATCAAGGTGGCGGCTTCCGGATGGCTGACCGACGATCCCCTCGCTCGCCCCGCAGACCCCCCGGCCGCCGCCTCCACCGCCGTTCTGACGGCTTCCGAAGCCGTCGTGGAGCCAGGGTCCGGGCAGAGTCGTTGACCATGCCGGCCTGCGGACGAACGGGCGGGCGCGGGCCGGGCCCCGGGGCGGACCCGCCCCCGGACGCGGTCCGGCGGCGGGTCCGCCGGGGTGTCCGGGGGTGTCAGGCGGTCGCCGGGCGGGGCGGGGCGAGGACGACGGTCACCTCTCCGCCCGGCGCCTGCGCGCCGGCCACGGGGGGCCACGGCACGGAGGGACCGAAGGTGACCAGGACGTCCTGGTCGGGCGGCAGCGGACGGCCCGAGGCGCGCAGTTCGTCCATGGCGGCGGTCAGCGCGGCGCCGTAGGCCGCGGCGACCTTCCTGGCGCGGTCGTCGGCGAGCTGGAGCGAGCGGCCGAAGTGCGGCACGCCGTCGACCGACACCACCGCGTTGCCCTCGATCCTGACCACCGGCACCGGCCCTCCCCCGGCCACCGCCGCGGCGATCCCCGCGGCCGTCTGCCGCGCGCTGCTCGCCACCCAGGCGCGCTGCGCGTCCGTCAACTGCCCCGGGGCGGCGCTCTCGTCGCCGCCGGGCGGCATGTGCTGCACGACCGGCGCGGCGGCGGACGACGGCGGCGCGGGCGCGGCGGCGGCAGGTGGCGGGACATGCGCGGCGGGCGGCGGCGCGAGGTGCGCGGCGGGCGGCGGCGCGGGCACCACGTGGGTCTCCGGCGGCGGGGTGACGTGGATCGTCGGGACGGGAGGGGCGACGGTGTCGGTGACCGTGACCGTCTCCGGGGCGGTCCCCGTCGACGTCCCCGCCGGCGTCTGCGTCGTCTCCGGGGTCGGCGTCTCGGTGGGCTGTTGGGGGGCCGTGGACCAGTAGTAGGCGTGGTGGTCGGTGGTGGCGGGGGCTCCGTAGACGCCGTTGCCGTCGTACTTCTGGAGGGTGATGCGCACCGGCTGGCGCAGCAGGCGCTGGACGCCCTCGGTCGTGCCCTGGCCGGGCTTGTCGCCGGTGAGGCCGTGCGGGACCGTCACCGGGGCCGGGCTGCGGCCGGGGACGCCGGGCGCGTGGGTGACGGCGGAGTCCGCGGTCAGCGACTGGTCGCGGCTGATCTGCACCGAGTTCAGGCCCGGCACCGGCACCACGACGCCCGGGTTGCGGGTCAGGAACTGCACGTCGGCGGGGGTGACGCTGTACGAGGCGCCCGCCTTCGCCGAGGTGGTCAGCTCGTCCTCGGTGGAGACGGTGATCTCGTCCTTGGCGTCGTCGCGACGGCCCACCTCCTGCGCCGGGCCGGTCGGCTCCATCGTGACCTTCAGGCCGGTGCTGCCGTCCGCGCCGAGCGGCACCGTGCGGTAGCCGCCGACCGGGTCCTTCAGGTTCGGGAAGACCGTGGACAGCGCCTGCCCGGACAGCGCCTGCCGGGTGGAGATCTGCTGCGGCAGCGGCGCGGTCTGCTCGTTGTGCAGTGGGTGGCCGGGGCCCAGCCGCGGGTCGTGGACGAAGGAGTCCACGACGGCGAGGGCCGCGTCGGGCGTGATCGACCGCGCGGCGCTGCCCAGCGCGCCGCTCGTGGTGTTCCACGCCTGGGACATGGCGGAGCCGGTGCGGCCGAGGACGCCGTTGCCCCAGGGACGCGGCGTGTTCAGCACGGTGTGCGCCGTGTCGATCAGCTGCTCGGGGTGGTACACGCCGACCAGGTCGTGGCCGGAGGCGAAGTCGTCGCGCCACTGCTGCCGCTGCTCGGGCGTGCCGTTCACCGGGCCCAGCTCGGTGCCGCCGCCCTGGTCGCCGGGCCGGTCGCCGCCCTGGTCGCCGGGCCGGTGCTGGGCGCCGGGTCCGGGCTGGACCGGCGGCTGGTGCTGCGTGCTCGGTCCGGCCTGCGTGCCCGGCGGGTGCGACCCGGCGGGGGTCGTGGCCGTCGTGGCGCCGCCGGCCGTCTGCGGGTGGGCGGCCGGCGCCGGCTCCGTGGTCGTCATCGACTCGGGCACCCACGCCGTGGCCCGCCAGTTCGGGCGTACGGGCACGGGCGCGGGCAGGTTGACGAAGCGCTGCGTCGCGTTGCGCCGGGTGACCGTGACGTCGAACCGCATCGGGCTGCTGAACTTGTGCAGGTTGCCCGACGAGGTCGTCTTGGAGTCGACCTTGGTGGTCTGGCTGGACGAGTGCGTGGTGCTGCCCTTGGCCTCCGCGCCGCCGGTCGCGTTGTACGTCACGTTGTTGAGGTGGTTCTCGGCCGTCGGGGCGCGGTACGAGGCGCGGATGTTGCCCTCGCCGCCGGCCGACCAGGAGCGGCCGCTGTCACCGCTGACCGCCTCGCTGACGGTGACCTTGCGGGTCGAGCCGCCGTCGGACTGCCGCCCGTCGTGCTGCCAGCCGCCGGGCGTCGCCTTGATCAGCGCCTGGGTCACCGTGCGCACGCCGTGGTGGTTGTCCACCCGGTGGACGAGCAGGCCGGGCCCGACCAGGTCGTCGTAGTGCGCTCCGAGGTGGTCGGGCGTGATCACGTCGGCGAACGGCAGCGCGGACACCGGGACGTCGCCCAGGCCGTTGCCCGCTTCCAGGTCGCCGGGGCGGACCGAGCCGCCGCGGATCTGCCGGTCGATCTCCTTCAGGATCTCGTCGGTCGAGGGGATCTCGATCCGGCTGCCGCCGCTGACGCCGTTCTCCAACGGGACGGACCGGCGCGGCGGTTGGACCGTGCCGGTGCTGGCACCCATACCGGTGTCCGTTCCCGTACGGGGGCCGGTGCCCGTGCCCGTGTCCGTCCGAATGCCCGTCCCGGTGGTCGCGTCCGTGCCGGTGTCCGTCGCGGGGCGCGGCGGCTGCGTCATGGCCCGTACGTCGTCGTCCGAGAGCAGGATCCGGACCCGATGGTCGTGGCTGACCGGATCGCCGTACGTGGTCTCGCCGGTGGAACCGGTCACCCTGCCCTGCAAGGTGATGCGCGCGTCGCCCTCGTAGACGTGCCACGGGCCGTTCTGCGAGGTCTTGCGGCTCGTCGTGAACGTGTGCTTGACCGCGTCGGCGCCGCTGTGGCCGTACGATCCCTTGCCCTTGGCGCCGCCGCGCAGCTGGTACGTCGAGGCGTGCGGGTCGTGCGGGGTGCCGGGGAAGCGCCCGAAGTCCCCGCCCACACCGCCCTTTCCGGTGATCGCCGTGCTGTCCTGCACCTTCACCGACGTCTCGGTCTTCGTCTCGACGTCCAGCTTGCCGTCGCCGGAGAGCGTCTCGCGGTAGGTGAGGTTGTGCAGTTGGGTGCGCTGGGACAGCCCCGCGGTGTCCCGGTTGCGGCCGGAACCGACGTGCTGGTCGGCCGTGTTGGACCAGCCGCCGTGCGACGCCGAGACGTTCGCGCGCAGGTGGGCCTGCCCGGCCAGCGGGTTCACCAGGTCGTCGAGGGACGGGATGTGCACGGGCAGCGGCGAATGCCCGTTGTCGTGGCGGCTGTTGAAGGCATTCTCGATCGCCTGCCGGGCGTGGTCGCGGTAGGCGTCCTCGTCGCCGACGTGCTCCACGAGGTGGTGGTCCGGCAGCCGGTCGACGGTCACCTGGCGCGGCGGCGGGGTCGCGGGCGTCTCGGTCCTGCCCACGTCGACGGTGACGTGGCCGCCGCCGGTGTCGACGTGCCGCACCTGCTGGTGGTGCGCCTCGGTGGGCAGCGTGGGCACCCGCAGCACCGGGTGGTCCGGGTCCTGACGGACCGTCAGGACGTCGAAGGACACCGGGTAGGAGTAGCGGTCGCGGTCGCCGTCCACCGTCAGCGTCCGTTTCACCTCGGTGGTGTCGCCGATCGTCGTGCCGTGCGTGGGCGCGTAACCGCCGTCGGCGTTGACGTTGAAGAAGCCGCGCTGGAAGTCCGTGTGGTCGAGCGAGCTGCGCAGGTTGCCGCTGCCGGCGACCGTGTGCGAACTGCCCTGGCTGACCGAGCGTTCCGAACCCGCGCTCTGGGTCAGGGAGTTCTTGGCGGTGGCCGGGTGCGCGCCCTGGTGGGCGCCGTCGCCGAGGTTCGCCCGCACCAGGATGTCGTGGGTCTTCGCGTTCAGCCCGGGCAGGTGCGAGCTGTCCAGGCTGATCTTGAAGGTGCCGTCCACGAGGTTGCGGCCGTTGCCGTCGAGTTGCGAGGGCGCGATCTGACGCCGCAGGTCGGCGAGGTTGGTGAAGGCCTTGGGCGAGACCCGAACCGGCGGGTGGCCGCCGGCGGTTCCGCCCTGCGGCGGGTGCACGGCCTCGGGCGGGGGCAGCAGTCCGGGGGCCGTCTGCCACAACGTCCGGACGATGTGCTGCTCCAGCTGCTCGGAGCCCGGGAAGTGGGAGTAGGTCGTGCGCTGGACGAGCCCGGGGCCGGTCAACTGCCCGCCGGCGGGCGGCTGTCGGACCGCGGGCGGGGGCGTCGCGGTGGCGCCGGCGGTCGGGGTGGTGGCAGGGGCCTGTGTCCCAGGCGCGTGCGTCGCGGGGGCGTGGGTCGCAGGCGCCTGGGACGCGGGCGCGTGCGTCGCGGGCGCGTGCTCGGTGCCGGCGGACGGCTCCGGCGGCCGGGGCAGGACGCGGACGACCTCACCGGTGGGCGCCCGCCGCGGCGGCTCGATCTGCAGGACATGGCTGCCGGGCGCGGGGGCGGGCGGCGGAGTGTGGTCGGTGATCTCCTCGGTCGTGGTGGTGTGCAGGCCGTCGGTGCCCGGTGACAGCTGCTGCCGGGTCAGCCAGACGCGGAACCGGGTCGGGGTGCTCACGACGTCGGCGGGACCCTTGTGCTCGACGGAGTTGTTCTCCTCGACCTTCTGGATGCCCTTGGCGCCATGGGCCGTCGACTGCCCGTATGTGTAACTGCCGGTGCCGGTCAGCCACTTGGTCTCTTTCGTCGCCGGGTTGTGCCACACCTGGCCGGAGGCGCCGCCGCCCAGGCCCAGTGCCCATCCGCTGCTCTGCGAGTGGTTGCGGGCCTGCTCGCCGCCGCTGGTGAACCCGGAGCCGGTCGTGGTGTCCGTCGAGTGCAGCACCGTGGAGGTGCCCGGTTCCGCGGTCAGCCGCAGGAAGCCGGTGCCGCCGTCGGACAGCCGCAGCGGCTTGGAGACCAGGCCGTTGCCGGAGACCTGCTCGAACTCCTCGGTGACGTGGTCGGGATCGAGGAAGTCCACGATGTCCTGGTGCGCGGTGCCGCCGGGCTGCGCGTCCTTGGGCAGCGCGTCGAAGACCGCGTCGCGGACGCCGCCGAGGCCGGTGATCGTCAGCGGGTGTCCGGCAGCGGGCGCGGTCGGGGGAGGCGCGGTCCGGGCGCCGGTGCCGGTCGCGGTGCCGGGCATGGTCCCGGGCGCTGTGCCGGTCGCTGTGCCGGTCGAGGGGTGGGCGCCGCCCGCGGTGGCCGGCGCGCCCGCTGTGGTCGCCGCGGCCGGCGGGTTCCAGCCCTGCCAGGTCTGCGGGCCGGTCTCCGAACGGGGGTTGGACCGGGGGACGTCGGCGCGCAACTGGCCGGTGATCGGCGGCGCGGGCGCGGGACGGGTCGCCGTACCGTCCGGGCCTGGCGCCGTGAGCGGCTGTCCCTTGTGGTCCACGACCTGGACGTCGAACGTGGCCTGCGAGGTGTAACTGTCGGTCTTCCCGGTCAGCTTGACCTCGTCGCCGGACTTCGCCGAGGTGCTGCTCGTCGTCTCCACACCGTGCGACGCGCCGCCGGCCTTCGCCGAACCGGTCACCAGGACGAGCAGATCGGGGTTGACGGGCTGGATGAGCAGCGGGTTGTGGTCGATCCCCGCCTGCGACGTGGACAGCTCCGTCTTGACCTTGGGCGGCGCGAACTCGTTCCCGGACTTCACGTCCAGCCCGTCGCCGTCGTTGTCCTTGCCCGCGTCGCGGGACGGGTCCAGCTGCCAGGGCGTCGTGTCCGCGCCGACCCGCACCTCGTACGGGTGGCCGTCGACGTGGATCGGGAAGCGCCAGCCGCCGTTGACCATCCGGGGGTACTGCTTGCGGAAGTTGGCGGGGTCGAACTGGCCGTTGAGCCGCTGCACCACCAGCGGGTCGCGGGCCTTGTCGCCGAGCAGCGACTCGACGCGCTGTCGTACGGCCTCCGGCCCGGGCGCCTCGGTGATCCGCTTGCCGGCGAGCGAGGAGTTGTGCCAGTCGTCCGTCAGCTGCGGCGGCGGGTCCCCCTCGGGCCGCCCGCTGGTCTCCGTCCCCGGGGCGGTCGTCGCGGGCTCGGCAGTCGTGGTCGCGGGCTCGGCAGTCGTGGTCGCGGGCTCGGCAGTCGTGGTCGCGGGCTCGGGCTCCGGCTCGGAGGTGTGGGTGTGGGTCTCCTGCGGGGTGGCGGTGACCTGCTCCTCGTGCGGGGCCGGGGTCTCGGCGGGCACGGTCACCGGCTCGTGCTCCACCGGCACGGTCACCGGCTCGTGCTCCACGGGCGGCGGCGGGGTCTGCGTGGACGTCGTGCGCGGGGTGGGCGCGGGTTGGGCCAGGGGGTCGGTGACCGGATCGACGTGGACGTGGCTGCGGGGAGTCGGCGTGATCTGGGCGCGAGCGGCCTGCCAGGCGGGGTCGTCCGCCACGTCCCCGCGGGAGCCGCTGCCAGCGGCCGGCTTCGGCTCCGCGGCCGTAGCCGCGCCCTCCCCCGGGTGCGGCGCCTCGGCGCCGGTCCCGGTGAGCGCGCCCAGCAGCGACAGGTGCCGGTCGCCCAGACCGCCCTGCGGCAGGCCGTGTGCAGAGGGCACGTGGTAGTTGCCCATCAACCCGCCGGTGACGGAGGGCCCTTGCTCGTCGTCGGCGCCGCGGTACTCGTCCCGTAGGCCGATCTGGTGCCCGATCTCGTGGGCGTACGTGATCGGCGCCGCGCCGGCCGGCCAGGTCCGCTGGTCGGTGTGCCCGCCGCCCTCGCCGTCGCCGTGTGTCAACTGAACGTCGAGATGGGCCTGTTCACCCGGAGCCACGTGTTCGACGGTGAGGTGCAGCCGGTCGCCGTTGGGCAGCCGGTAGCCGGGGTCGTTGAAGTACCTCTGGACGCCCTCGTCCACGCGGTTCCGCGTGTCGGCGACGCTGTGCGGGTCGGCGTCTCCTGGGTGCAGCGCGACCCTGACCGTCAGATCGGTGTACGTCTGGTCGCCGACGGTGAACCGCCGCTGGTCGAAGGACGACCGCACGACGAACCGCGGCGCGTGGTTCAGCCGGACCGGCGGCGGCGCCACGGCGGTGTGGTCGCTCGCGGGGGCGTGCTCGACGGCGGGGGCGTGCTGGTCCACGGGCGTGTGGTCGCCCGCGGGGCTGTGCTGGCCCGTCGGCGTGCGCCGCACCGCGGACGGGTGCTCGCTCGCCGGCGGACGCTGGACCGCGGGCGGGCGCGTGTCCACCGGCGTGTGCTGCTCCCCCACCGGCACGTGCTGGTCCAGCGGCGTGTCGCCGCCCTCCGCGGGCGGGCGGTGCAGCAGTTCGTCCAGGCCGCTGGTGTCCGGCACCGGGCTGTGCGCCGGGTCGTCGCCGGTCCGGGCGGCGCTCTCCTCCGGCGGGACGGTCGCGGGCGCGGCCTGCTGCTCGGACGGCTCCGAGTCCTCCCGGAGCGGGACGCGGCCCGTGCCGGCGTCGGGCGCAGGGCGTACGGCCGCGGAGCCGTCACCGCCGTCCGTCCGCGGCTGCCGGACCGGTGCGTCGTGCGCGGTGTCGAGCGGCGTGGCGTGCGAGGCGCCGCCCTCGGCGACGGGCTGGGGGCGCTGCACGGGCGCGTCGTGGGACGTGCCGTCCTCGGCCACCGGCTGGGGGCGCTGCTGCGTCCGGCTGTCGCCAGCGCCGGCCGCCGGTCCGTGGGTCTCGGCCGGATTCCGGCCCGCGCCGATGCGGCCGAGGTGGCCGGGGTCCTGTTGCCCGCGCGGTCCGCCGATTCCCCGGCCGAGTTCCTGCCGCAGGTCGGAGGTCTGCTGGTCGTGCGGCCGTGCGTGGTCGAGCTGGTCGCGCAGATCGGCGGCGGCACGCGCGGACCGCGCCGCGGCGTCCTGCCGCCCGTCCAGCAGGTCGCGGGTGTGCTGCTGCTCCGCCTGGTCGAGGGCCTGGCTCAGCCGGTTCGCCTCGTCCTGCCGTTGCTGCCGCACCTGCTCCTGATGCGCGGCGAGGCCGTCCAGCGCGCGCTGGGCGTCCTGCGGGGAGTGCGCGTCGAACGCCTGCTGCCGCAGGTTGTTCGCGACGGGGTCGTCGCCGTCGCCCAACGCGGCGAGGCGGTTGTGCAGTTCGTCGTCGGTGGGCAGGTCCGGCCGGCCGCCGGAGCGCTCGTCGGGTCCGGAGTCGAGCTGGTCCAGGCGCTGTTGGAGGTTGTGCAGGTCCTGCTGGTCGCGGTAGTCGTGGAGGGCGTCGATCGCACGCGCCGCCTCGTCGGGGGTGGACGCGTGGTCGATCTGCTGGAGCAGCGCCTGCTCGTGCGGGTCGGTGTCGCCGCGCAGCCCGTCGAGGCGGGTGCCCAGATCGGCGGGGGTGCCGCGACCGCCGCCGGTCTCGGGCACGTGGTCGGAGCCGAGCCGGTCGATGCGCTGCTGGAGCGCCTGGTCGGCGCGGTGGTCCTGGAGCTGGTCGAGGGCCCGCGCCGCGGCTTCCGGGCTGTCCGCGCGGCCGACGGCCTGGACGAGCGCGGCCTCCTGCGGGTCCGGGCCGCCCGGCCGGTCGTTCAGCCGGTCGAGCCGGTCGCCGAGGTCGGCGGTCTGCTGGAGGTCCGCGAGCTGGGCGCGCAGCCGGTCCGCGTCGGGGCCGGTGGCGGTGGCCAGTTGGCGTCGTACGTTCTCCACGTCCGGGTGGTACGGCTGGGGCGCGTCGCGTCCGGTGAGCACCTCCGAGGGGGCGTGCTGCTCCACGAAGTCGGTGTACTCCCGCAGATGGCTGTCCAGCAGGTCGGGATCGCCCCCGCGGCGGGCTTGTTCGACCGCGTCCACGAGGGTGTCCCAGGTGCCGCGCTGCGACTCGGGCGCCCGGGTGGCGCCGAAACCGCCGTCCGCGTGCTGACGGAACGCGTCGTAGCGCTGGTTGAGCGTCCGCGTCTCCACATGCTCGCGGAACGCCTGGAGTTGGCGAGTGGTCTCGTCGAGATTGCCCGAGCGCGCCGCCTGGTCGACGGCCTGGCGGTAGCCCTGCCGCTCCGACGGCGTCATCCCCGCGGCCTGCCCCGCGCGGTCCAGCGCGTCCACGCGCGGCCCGACGTGCGCGAACGGCGAGACGGGCGGGGCGGTCGGCGCGTCGGGGGCGCCGTCGAGGGGGTGCGCGGACCCTCCGGTGTCCCCCACCGGGTGGTCGGGCACGCCGAGCCCCTCCAGGTCGGCGACCCCGCGCCCTCCGCCGACGCCCGGCACGGCCCGCGGCGCCGGCCCGTCGCCCGGCCCGTGGGCCGCGGCCGCGGGGGCGGGCTCGCCGCCCGGGGTGTGCGTCGGCGCCTGGGGGAACGCGCGCACGGGCGCACCCCCGCCCGGTCCCTCGTGGGCGCCGCCCGTGCCGCCGCCGGACGCGGTCGCGACCGCCGGGGCGGGTTCCGCGCCGGGTGCGTGCGTCGGCGCCTCGGGGAACGCCCGTGCCGGACCGCCGCCGGACGCCGCCGGAGCCGTCGACCGGGTCGGCACGACGGGGGCGGGCGCGGAGGCGGCGGCCGGCGTCCCGGAGACCGTGCGCGCCGGACCGCCGCCGGCGCCCGCGGCCGCCACCGGCTCGGCCGCCCTGCCCGACCCAGCCGGCGCGAGCCCGTTCCCGGGAGCGCGCGTCGGCACGTCCGGAGCCACGTGCGCGGGCCCCCCGCCGGTACCGCCGGCGCCGCCGAGGATCACCGGTTCACCGGGCGCGGGCTCGGCGCCGGGCGCGCGCGTCGGCACGTCCGGCAGCACGTGGACGGGATCGCCGCCCGTATCGGCGTGGGTCCCGCCGCCGAGGCCGCCGGACGCGACCGGGCCCGGCGCGGGTGTGACGGCCGGGACGTGCGGCTGCGCCTCGGGCGGCGTGTGCGCCGAACTGCCGCCGGGCGTCGACGAGTTGCTCAGGGCCGACTCGGGCGAGGGCGCGCGCGTCGGCACGTCCGGCAGCGTGTGCACGGGTGCGTCGCCGCCCGTCCCGCCGCGTCCGACGCCGGCGCCGGACGGGGCCGGTCCACTCGGCGCGGTCGACACCGCCGGGCTGTGGGCGGGCGTCGACGGCGCGGTGAGGGGGGAGCCGCCGGGTCCGGTGGTCTCGGCGATCGTCTCGGGCGGCCGGTGCGGCTCGGGCGTCGTCGCGACGGGCTCGGGCGTCGTCGCCGGGGGCGGGTGCGGCTGCGTCGTGGCGCCGCTCCCCTCGCCGGGCGCGGCGCCGGCGGTGTGTCCGGGTGCGCCGCCGCCCGTGCTCGGGCCGGGGGCCGCGGCGCTGTGGTCGGTGACCGTCGTCGTCGGGGGCCGGGGGGCGCGGGGCGCGACCTCGGCGGGGTCGGTGTGCGAGGTGCGCGAGGCGCCGCCGTGGCCGGCGGTGGAGTGGACCGGCGCGGCCGGGCCCGCTCCCCGGCCGGGGGCCGCCGGCGCGGTGGACGTCGGGCCCGACCCCGCCCGCACGGGCTGCGCCGCCGGTGCCGCGCCGCCGGAGCCGGTCGGCGCGGACCGGACCTGGGCCGGGGTCTGCTCCTGTCCGCCGCCCGTCGTGCGGGTCGTCTGCGGGCCCGGGGCCGCCGCGTACCGCGACGCGCCGTCGCCCGTCGCTCCGGTCCCGCCCGACCCGCGGACCGGCGGCGCGTCGGTGGACGCCCGCGGAGCGGTCGCCCCCGTGCTCGCGGGCGCCCGGTCCGTCCCGGGCGAGAAGCCGAGGCCGCCGGCCGCGCCCGTGTGCGTGTTCGTCGTGTCGCGGCCGGTGGCGGTCGACGGCAGCGTCCGGTCACCGCCGGCCGCTCCCGTACCGGTCGGCGCCCGGTTCGCGGTGGACGGGAACGCCGTGCTGAAGCCCGGCAGTTCACCGCTCGCCGGTACGCCCTGGCGCCCGGCGGGCGCGCCACCGCGCCCCTCGCCCGCGTTCGCCGGGGTCTCGGCGAACGCGGCGGGTGGCGCGGCGCGCGGGGTGAACGCACTGCCGCCAGCGCCGGCTCCGCGGGAGGTGGCCGGGGGCCGGAAGGACTGCTCCGCCACCGGCCCGTGGGCGCCCGCCGACTCGACGGGCGGGCGTGTCGCCGAGGCCGTGCCCGTCGCGTGGCCGTCGCCGCCCGTGGTCCTGACGGGCCCGCCGCCCGTCGCGTGCGGCGCACCCCCCGAGCCGCGCCCCGCGCCGCGCCCCGAGCCGCCGCCGGAGCCCGCGCCCCTGCCCGTACCGCCGCCCGTGCCCGTACCGCCGCCCTTGCCGGAGGCGAAGCCGCCGCCGGGATCGAAGCCCTTGTCGGAGCCGAAGCCCGCGCCGTGGCCGCCGAAGCCGCCGGGGCCCTCGGCGGGGCCGTGCAGGTTCGGCAGGTCCAGGGTGGACGGGAGGTGGAAGTCGACGTCGTCGACCTTGGTCTTGTCGCCGCCGCCGAAGCGGCGCCTGCCGCCGCCTCCCGCCATCCCGCCGATCGCGCCGGCCGCGCCGCCGAACCCGAGGTCCTCCGGCTCGCCGCTGTTGAACAGCCCGTTGAGTGCCGCGGTGCTGCCCACGCCGGAGATCCCGCCGAGGACGCCCTTGCCGAACAGCGAGTTGCCGAACTTCGGGAAGAAGGCGCCGCCCAGCCCGAAGGCGAGTCCGCCGATGGCGCCGCCGATCGCCCCGCTCTCGATCGCGGAGACCGTGTTCTCCACGCTCCAGTGGGTGCGGTCGCCCTTGAGCAGCTGGATGCTCTGGATGATCGCGTCCATCCCGACCATCATGCCGACGCCGGTGGCGATGGCCGTCAGCAGCCGGCGCAGCAGCATCTGCACGACCAGCCGCGCGGAGGTGATCAGCGCGGGGATGGCCTCCGGCGCCCAGAACGCCATCTGGGCGATCTCGAAGGCCAGCCACACGAGTTGGGCCAGGATCATGTACTTCGCGTACTCGAGCTGCGCCCCGGTGTTCTTGCCCAGCGCGCCCAGTTGGGACGACGCCTCGGCCATGTCCGGCAGGTTCGACTGGAGTTGCTTCACGAACGACGCGAACTCGTCCGCGACCGACCCGCCGATGCTGTTGAGCACGCCCCGCGTGGCGGGGCTGACCTCCCGGCTGATCGCGGCGAGCGCCTGCGCGGCCTCGTCCCAGGCCAGGCCGAGGCTGTGCATCTTGTCCTCGTCGCCCTTCGGCCACGCCTGGCCGACGGCGAGGCGGGCGACCCAGCCGAGTTCGGGAGGCAGGTTGACGCTCACCGGCGGCCGGACCCCCGGCCGCCGCCCTCGCCGCCCTGGCCGCCGTGCTCGCCGCCGGGCACCGAGCCCGGCTCCAGGGACGTTCCCAGCTTCCTGGCGGACTCCGCGTTCTGCGCCTCGATCCGCTGATAGCCCTTGGCCATGGTCTCCAGGCCGTCGCCGGTGCTGCGCAGCACCTCGCCGGCCTGCTGCGCGGCGTCCAGGATCTGCCCCTTGGGCTTGGCGTACTGCCGCAGGAACGCCTCGCCCGACCTGTCCCGGCCCCAGCACTCGCCGAGCGAGCCCAGCTTCGACTCCAGCTCGTCGTGGATGTTCACGAAGCGCTGGGCCAGCTCCTGCATGTACGGCATCTGCGCCGTGAGACCGTCGGTGTCGACCGAGAACGACTCGCCTGACATGGGAACTCCCTGGGGTGTGCGGGATCTTCGGGGTGTGAGAAGTGAACGGGCGGGTGCGGGCGGGCGGTTGGGGGCGGGCCAGGGGCGGAGGTGCGCGCGGGCGGCCGACCGCGCGCCGGGCTGCGGACCGCTGAGCCCTGTTGTCACGTGCGGCGGGCGGCTCCCTCGGGCAGTCCGTTGTCGATGTAGTCCCGGACGGTGTCCGGCATCGCCGGATCGTCGGGCAGGATCGCCGCCGGGTCGACCTCGCCGCGCAGCAGGTCGGCGACCTTCACCCCGGGTGGCAGGGCGAGCGAGGTGAGTTCGGCGACCTTCTCCAGCGCCTCGGCCCGCGCCTCGCGGATGGTCGCGAGCAGCGCGTCCGCCAACTCCTTGGGCGCCATGCGGCGGTAGGCGCCGGTGGGGAACTCGATCGCCGTCACGTCGCCCTGCGCGCCGACGGTGACCTTCACCGCCTGGCGCGGCGCGGTCGCCGTGCCGGTGACCTCGTTGATCCGGCGCCGCGTCTCGGCGGCCTCCTCACGCTGCCTGCGGTACAGCGCGAGGAGTTCCTCGATGTCCTGGTCGTACGGTGTGCTCACGGCTCCCTCTCCTGTCCTCGCTCCCGCGTCCGCGACGGCGCCGGCCTGCGCGGGCCGCTCAGTACAGCCCCTCCGGGCCGCCGGGGGCGGGCGCCGAGCCCCAGGTGTCGCCCTCCTGCACGAGCAGGTCGGCGATCCCGCGCGTGGCGCCCTCCTCGTCGGCGGGCTCCTCGGGCGCCGACGCCTCGGGCTCCTCCTCGTCCCACTCCTCGTCCTCCGCGTCCGGCGCGCAGGACAGCAGCGGCTCGGAAACCGCCGGGACGGCCGACTCGCCGGAGGCGGTGGGGCGTTGGGGCCGCCAGGTGGCCAGCGGACGGCCCTCGTCGGCGCCGTCCGGAGCGCCGTCCGCGGCGGTGAGGCCGGCCTGCGTCTGCGCGGAGCCGTCACCGGCACGGGCGCCGGCCGCGGGCGCCGTGCCCCACGTGCCCTCGTCGGCGGTCGCGTACCCGGGCGCGGTGATCTCCCCCTCCTCCTCGGGGCGCGCGGCCCACAGCAGCGGTACGAGCGAGGCGCCCGCCACGCCCCAGGCCGCCGCGTCGTCCTCGGACAGGTCGTCGTCGGCCGGACGCAGCACGACCAGCGGGTCGTTTGCGGGCTCCGCGCCGGCCGGTTCCTCGTAGGAGGCGTGCGCGGGGAGTCGGGACTCCGGCGCGGCGGGGACGGCGGCCGGGGCTTGCCCGGCTGCCGCGGCTCCCGTCGTGGCCGGGCCCTGCGCGGCGGCCGGGGCGCTGATGCCGGCCGCGAGCGCGTCCGCGGCCAGCGCCTCGGGGGCCGCGGGCTCGGCGAACTCCTCGGCGGTCGGCTCCACGAGCGTGCCGCGGTCGTCCTCGTCGCCGCGGCCGGACCCGCCGGCGGCTGGCATCCCGCCCATCGGCATGAACGGGGTGGCGGCGGGCGCGGCGGGCGCCTCCGCGTCGGCAGGCACCGCGAACCCGCCGTCCGTGCCGTCGGTGCCGCCGGTGCCGCCGGTGCCGTCGAAGCCGCTCGCGCCCGGCGCGGCGGCGACGGCCGGCGCCACACCCGTCCCGACGCCCGGTTCCGCGCCGGCGACCGACCCGGACAGCGTGTCCGTCCCGGCTCCGGCCGGCGTCGCGCCCGGCGTCTCCGCGTCCGGCGCGGCCGGCTCGGTCCACGGCTCCGCGCTGGGCGCCAGGAGCCCGGACGCGTCGGAGGCCACGCCCTCCTCCCGGCCCGCGCCACCCGCGCCGAGGCCGCCCGCGCCCGGCATCATCATGCCGGGTACGCCGCCGCCCGCGACGGCTTCCGACTCCTCGGGGAGGCCGCCGGGCAGATCGAGCGA
The DNA here is from genome assembly GCF_035825295.1 of Actinacidiphila sp. DG2A-62. Lineage (NCBI taxonomy): Bacteria > Bacillati > Actinomycetota > Actinomycetes > Kitasatosporales > Streptomycetaceae > Actinacidiphila > Actinacidiphila sp. DG2A-62. The sequence goes on along the minus strand of NZ_JAYMGI010000002.1, from coordinate 6,902,006 downwards.
CCCCTGCCCGCCGGGTACGGTCCCGGCCGCCGCTTCGCCGTCGTACGCGGGCTCGCCCTCGCCGGTCCAGGGCTCGGCGGTCGGGTCCAGCAGACCGGAGGCGTCACTACGCTCCGACCCACCGGGGGCCGACTGCGCCGCACCACCCATGCCGGGCATGAACGGCATCCCACTACCCGAGCTGCCCGCCAAACCGCCCGCCTGCGCGCCCAGTTCGGCCGTACCCGGGAACTGCGACGGCTCATACCCCGGCAGATCCAGCCCTTCACCGCCCACCGGAACACCACCAGCAGGCAACAGACCCTCACCCGCCGTAGCCGCATCACCCGTCCACGGCTCGGCAGTCGGATCCAGCAAACCGGAGGCATCACTACGCTCCGACCCACCCTGCGCCGACTGCGCCGCACCACCCATCCCCGGCATGAACGGCATCCCACCACCCGGGCTGCCCGCCAAACCGCCGGTCTGCGCGCCGAGTTCGGCCGACCCCGGGAACTCCGACGGCTCGTACCCCGGCAGATCCAGCCCCTCACCGCCACCCACCGGAACACCACCAGCAGGCAACAGACCCTCACCCGCCGTAGCCGCATCACCCGTCCACGGCTCCGCCGTCGGATCCAGCAAACCGGACGCATCACTACGCTCCGACCCACCCTGCGCCGACTGCGCCGCACCACCCATCCCCGGCATGAACGGCATGCCGCCGCCCGGGGTGCCGGCCAGGCCCGCGGGGTTCGCGGACAGGCCGGTGGTGCCGGGGAACGCGGAGGGGGTGAAGCCGGGGAGCTCGCTCTCCAGGCCGAGGTCGCCGGCGCCCGGGATCGCGCCGGTGGTCGAGGTGCTGCCGGGGAAGGCGGTCGGCGAGAAGCCCTTGGTGTCGCCCAGGCCGCCGAGGCCCGCGCCGTCGCCGAGTCCGAGGTCGTCGGCGAGGCCGGAGGTGCCGCCGATGCCGGTGTCGCCGGGGAAGTCGGCCGCACCCACGCCGTCCTTCCAGGTGCTGGGGTCCTCGGCGAGGTCGGACTCGGGCAGCAGACCGTTGCCGTCCAGGCCGGTGCCGCCGCGGAAGGCGTTGGGCGTGGTCAGCGGCAGGCCGCCGAGGCCGCCGTCGCCGCCGAGACCGGTGTCGCCGGCGAAGGGCGCCGGGTCCGCGGTCCGCGCGAGCGAGCGCGGGTCCGTGCCGCCCAGGCCGCCGAGGCCGGAGTCGTCGCCCAGGCCGCCGGGACCGTCGACGCCGGTGCCGCCGCTGAACGCGTCGGGGTTGAGCATCCGGTCCAGCGCGGCCGGGGACATGGTGCTGCTGAACGGGCTGAGGCCGCCGTCGGGACCGAGTCCCCCGAGGCCGCTGACGTCGCCGTCGCCGCCGAGGCCCGAGCCGGGCCCGTTGGTGTCCAGGCTGCCGGAGTACGGGTTCGCCGCCGCGTACGTGGCGGGGTCGAACCCCTCGGTGGGGCTCAGCGCGTCGTCGGGCATCCGGGAGGCGAGCGCGCCGCCGTTGTAGTCCAGGGGGCTGACGTCGGCCGGGGTGATGTCCCCGGCCTGGTACTGGCCCGAGGTGTCGTCCGGCGGCGGCTGGTCGACCGGCGGCTGGTCGGTGGTGGACGGGCCGGTGATGCTGCCCGGCGGGCGCACCGAGTCGACGGTGACCTGGTAGTCCGCGGCCAGGTTCTTCAGCACCTGCCGCATGTCGTGGTTGAGCATCTTGACGATCTCGGGCTTCTTGCTCACCGGGATCAGGCCGTTGCTCATCGGCGTGACGCCCATCAGCGTGGCCTGGTGGGCGTACCAGGCGTCGATCTCGCCGATCTTGTTCTGCGCGTTCTGCAGGTTGACGGCGTTGTCCGCCAGCTGCTGCGGGACGGAGTTCCCCGAACCGGTGCCGCCGTCCGCGGACTTGCCGCCGGACAGCACGTCGGAGGTCGCGGCGACCTGTTTGGAGAAGGTGTCCATCATGTCGTAGAAGGCGTCGGCGGCGTCGCCCTTCCACGGGCCGTCGCTGCCGGCCAGCGCCTTGGCCTGGTCGTGGAGGGCCTGTGCGACGCCCGACAGCACCACCTGGACGTGGTAGAAGACGTTGGCGGCGTCCTGGAGGCTCTGCGGCGAGGCGACGGACGCGGCGTGGTCGAGGTTGTCGGCGTCGCTGGTGCCGGCCGACATGCCGCGGATCGCGGCCTCGATCTGCTTCCAGTCCCAACTGTCGTAGTCGGAGATGGAGCCGGTGGCCGTCGGGTCACCGTAGATCGCGCCGTCGTCGCCCTGCTTGAATCCGTTGCTGTCGTAGTCGGTGCCCATGTGAGCAAGTCCTCCGTCGTCGCCCCGTCGTTGCGCCGTCGCTGTGCGCCGCTGGTCCGCCGCTGGTCCGCCGCTAGTCCGCCGCTGGTACACCGCCGGCCGGTCGCCGGCCGGTCGCCGGTGCGTCCCGGGCGGGCCGCCGGCCCGCCGGTTCCGGTCGGCGGGGCGCCCGGGTGGTCCGGGCCGCCCCGCCGACCGGGCGGTCACGCGCCGGTGGCCGGCGGCGTCCCGCCGGAGTCGGTCAGCAGAACGGAGAAGTCGCCGTTCGCCGACTGCATCGCCTTCTCCAGGTCGGTGGCCGTCATCTTGTTCGCGTCCTCCAGGGTGGCGTAGCGCGACGCCAGCTCCCTGACGCCGTCCCGGAGGTCGCCGAGCCCCTGCACCAGGTCCGCGAGCACCTTGCCGTACTGGGCCTTGAGCCCGTCGTCGGCGTTGAGTCCGTTGACCTTCGTCCGGATCTGGTCGGCGTGGTAGAAGGCGCCGGGCGCGGCGTTGACCGTGTCCAGCTTCTTCGCCGCCGCCTGCGTGGGCGCGATGAGCTTGTCCATGTTGTCGGCGAACAGCTTCATGGACGGGGTGTCCACCGTCGTGCCCTTGCCGCCGCCCTTGCCGCCGGGCACCCCCGGCGGGCTGAACGGGGTGTCGTTGCTGTACGTCCCCTGCCCGGGCGGCAGCGTGGTGCCGCCGTCGTACTGCTGGAGGTCGTGCTTCGGCTTCGGGGGCGGCGGCGGAAGGGTGCCGTCGAGGGTTCCGTAGGTCATGGCGGGTCAGCCCCAGAGCTGGACGCCCGCGCGCTCGCCCTGGGAGTAGTACTCGTTGATGCTCCCGAGCTGCTGGGTGGCCAGGGCGGCCTTCTGCGTCATGTCCGCGGCGGCGGCGTCCCACTGCGCCTTGACCTGGGCGTAGGTGGCCTGCGCGTCGCTGGTCCACTCGCTGAGGTTGATCTTCGCCTGGTTGTCCAGGTCGGACAGCGCCTGGTTGATGCGCTGGGTGATGGCGTTCATCTCGCCGACGATGACGTCGACCTGCTCCATCTGGACGGTGTACGTGGCCATGGGGGAGGCTCCTTCGATGGCTCGTAGGGTCGGTCGGTCGGGTCGTGAAGGACCCGTGGTCGGTGCGGTCGGGGTACGGCTCAGAAGCCGGGCAGGCTGGTGACGCCCGAGGCGATGTTCTGCGCGACCTGGTTGGCCGTCTGCTGGGTCTCCTCGTGGGTGTTGGCGTACACGTTCGTGTTCTGCTGGAGCTTCTCCAGCATCGTGCGCAGCGCCTGGTTCACCTTGTTGAAGTCGTCCAGCCACGCCTGCATGGCGTTGCCGTAGATCGTGGACGCGTCACCGGTCCAGCTGCCGCGCAGGCCGTCGATCTGGCCGGCCATCTGGGCGTAGGAGGTGGCGCCCTCGTCCAGGGCGGTCTGGAAGGTGCCCTGGGCGGCGGTCATTCCCTGGAGTTCGACTGATGTCAGTGCCATGGTCGGGCTGTCCTCTCGTCGGTCTCGTCGGTCGTGTCGTGCTCTTCCATCCCGGTCCGCGGCGGGCGCCGTCGGCGGTCACCGCGGACCGGAAGCTCACAGCCGGGCCAGCGGCTCGGGCCGCTGGGGCGGGGGTTCGGAGAGTGCGGGCGCGGGCTGTGCGGGCGCGGGCGGTTCGGGGGTGGCCGGTGCGGGCGCGGACTGCGGCGGCGCGGTGGGTTCCGGCGCCGGGGCGGCCGGCGCCGCGGGGAGCACGGGCGCCTGCTCGGCGGCCCGGCGCGGCAGATCGGCGGTGGTGACGGTACGGGCGCGGGCGCTCGCGGCCAGGCTCTCGGCGAGCCTGTGGGCGCGGTGGGCGCCGGCCGGGTCGGGTGACCGGCCGAAGGTCTCGGCCAGCGCCTGCGCCGCGTCCTCGTCCAACTGGAAGCCGTAGCCCCGCAGTCGGCGCCGCACCAGCTCCACGCTCTGCTCCGGCGTGTACGGCTCCAGGCGCGCGTACTCGGCGAATCCCCGGGCGACGTCGGTGCGTTCGCGCATCAGGCCCATCAGGTGCTCCGGCGTGCCGATGAGCGCGAGCACGGTGTCGCCCGGCACCGCGACGATACGGGCCAGCGCGTCCAGCACGGCTTCGCGGGACTGCGGGCTGCGCTGCTCGAACGCCTCGGTCCACTCCAGCACGAGCAGCCCGCCGGCGTTCTCCTCCAGCGCCGACGCGAGGCGCAGCAGGGGCTGTTCGGCCCAGCGGGCGGGCAGCGAGGACAGCCGGATGTGCCGGGTGGCGCCGGTCGGCAGCAGCCCCAGCTCGGCCAGGCAGCGCCCGTAGAGCGCGGCGAGGGAGCGGCGGCCGCTGCCCGGCGGGCCTTCGAGGACGATGTTGGCGCGCACCGAGAGCGGTTCGGCCTGGGCGCCGCCGCGCTGCCGGGCCTTGGCCAGGGCGCGCAGCCGGGTGCGCAGCGCGGAACGCGCGGTGTCCAGGCCGGTCATCGACGCCAGCCGGCGCAGGCCCGGCAGTTCGGGCAGCTCGGGATCGGCGTCGCCGGTCACGGGGGCCGCCGGCTCGGTGACGTCCTCGCCGGTCAGCACGCTCAGCGCGCTGTCGTCCTGCGGCGGCCCCGCGGCGAGCCGGGTGGCCTGGCGGCCGATCATCTCCTCGAAGATCTTGCGCGCCACGCGGCCGTTGCCGAAGGTGTCGCCCTTGGGCACCTCCACGAAGTAGCGGTTCAGCGCCTCCAGCGCGCTGTCGTCCAGCTCGTAGTAGTGCTTGGCGCACAGCCCGCGGACGATGGTGACCAGTTCGTCCGGTTCGTAGTTGGGGAACTCGACGGTCCGCGCGAAGCGGGAGGCCATGCCGGGGTTGGAGGCGAGGAACTGGTCCATCTGCGCCGAGTAGCCGGCGACGATGACCACGATCTCGTCGCGGTGGTCCTCCATCAGCTTCATCAGCGTCTCGACGGCTTCCTGGCCGAAGTCCGGTCCCGAGCCGCGGGACTGGTTGGTCAGGGTGTACGCCTCGTCGATGAACAGCACGCCGCCCAGCGCCTTGTTGAAGACCTCGGTGGTCTTGATGGCGGTGCCGCCGATGATCTGCGCGACCAGGTCGGCGCGGGCCACCTCCACGATGTGGCCCTGGCGCAGGATGCCGAGTTCGGCCAGCACCGCGCCGTACAGCCGGGCGACGGTGGTCTTGCCGGTGCCGGGCGGGCCCGCGAAGACCAGGTGCCGGCGCATCGGCGGCATCGGCAGACCCATCTCGGTGCGCCGCTTGGTCATCTTGTTCAGGTCGATCAGGCCGGTGACCTCGCGCTTGACGCTCTCCAGGCCGACCAGGGACTGGAGTTCGGCGAGCGGGCCGACGCCGGTCGCGCCGACGACCGGAAGTCTGGCCGGTCCCGCGCCGCCCCCTGCGCCGGCCGGGCCGACCGCGGCCTGACCGCCAGACCGGTCGCCGGACCGGGCGCCGCCGGGTCGCCCGCCGCCGGAACGGCCCCCGGGGTCACCGGAGTTGTCGCGGACCTCGCAGTCCTGGACGCCGACGTGCTCGGTGGTCTCGGTGCGGATGCCCTCGCCTTCGTTGTCGAAGACGGTGCAGTTGGTCAACTCCGCGCGGGAGGAGGCCGCGACGAGCACGCCGTGGCCGCGGGCGCCGTGCACCCGGCAGCCGACCGCGGTGAGCGTGCCGCCGGCGACCCGCAGGCCGTCGCTGTCGGAGCCGAGGAACTCGCTGTCACGGGCGGTCAGTTCGCTGTCCGTGCCGACGACGACCGCCGCGCCCTCCACGGTCGAGGCGTCCAGTTCGGCGTGCGCGGAGTCCGCCAGGGCGAGGGCGGGGACGGGCGAGGGGCCGCCGCCGGCCCGCAGCCGTACCTCGGACAGCCGGGCCCGTACCCGCTCGCCCAGTTCGATACCGGTGCTCCCGGTCACCGCGGCCTCGGCCTCGGCCATCTCCAGCAGCGCGCCGCCGAGCGCCTGCACGGCGGGGCCGCCGTCGGCGACCGACAGCCGGGTCAGCCGGGCGGTTCCGCCGGCCAGCCGCAGCGCGGCGGTCGCGGCGCCGCGCACGGTCAGTCCGGTCGCGGTGATCTCGGCGCCGTCCTCGGCCAGCGCGCCGACCGGGGTGCCCTCGATCCGGCAGCGCTCCAGGACCGGCCGGCCACCGGCCGCCGCGTGCAGCCCGACCTGGGCCGCGCCGGTGACCACGCAGTCGCGCAGCACCGGCGCGCAGTCCTTGACGTACACCGCCTCGCCGCGCGAACCGGTGAACACGCAGTCGGAGAGCGTCACGTCCGCGGTGCTGGCGAGGTACGCGTCCAGGCCGGCGCTGCCGCTGACCTCCACCCGGCTCAACGCGGCCCGGGCGTCCTGCTCGACGGCCAGCGCCGGCTTGCCGCTGCCGGTGATCCGAGTGGCCTCGACGACCACCGCGCCCCGGCCGTTGACGCACAGGCCGTTCCCGGCGGCGCGGTCCAGGGTGGACGAGCGCAGCGTCAGCCGGCCCTGCTCGGCGACGACCACGGCCGACGAGCCGGCCTCCGAGACGGTGGTGCGCTCCACGACGTTGCCGCCGCCGGAGGTCAGCACCACGCCGGCGCCGCGGGGGTTGGAGACCTGGCAGTCGCGCAGCGCCACCGTGCCGGCGTCCCACGCCAGCACCGCGGTCCACGCCTCGCCTGCCACCCGGCAGCCGTCCAGCGCGGCCTGGCCGCGGCGCACGTCGAGCACCGGGGCCTCCGGGTCGGAGCCGGTGAGCAGCAGCCCGGACATCTGCACGGCCTCGGCGTCCACCACCACCGTGCTGCCGGCCGGGGCGTGCACATGGGCCGTGCCGCCCTCGCCCTCGGCGGCCAGGGTGACCGTGCGCACCAGGTGCAGCGCCTCGTCGTAGCGGCCGGGGCCCACGGTGATCAGCGCGCCCTCGGCGGCGTCCGCGAGCGCCTCGGTCAGCGTGCGGTACGCGCCGGGCCGGTCCGGCGAGACCACGAGCACTTGCCGGTTCACAGCGTCGCCCCCTCGTGTGCCGCGCTGCCCCGCGCGGGTCCGTTCGGTCGTGCGGTCGGTGCGGTGGGTGCAGTGGGTGCGGTGGATGCGCCCTGCGCGCCCTGGGCGGTGGGCGCGGTCGGCGTGGCGCCGCGGGTTCCGGCGGGCTGCCGGCGCGCGGCGGGCATCAGGCCGGGCGGGGTCTGCGGCGCGGCGGGTCGGCGCGGGTCCGTCTCGCGCGGGTCCGTCCCGCCCGCGGCCGGCGCCGCGTCCCGGGCCTGCGCCAGGGCCGCGACGGCCCGCTCCAGGCTCTCCAGCGCGAGGTCGTCCAGCGCGGACCGCCCCGGCGTGACCCGCCCGTCCGCGCCGATCTCGGTCGCCGCCACCTCGCGGATCAGCACCGGGTCGGCCGCGGAGGCGGCCGGCCGCAGCACCTTGAACGTCGTGCCCGGCAGGAACACCACCCGGTCGGGGACAGTGGGGTCCAGCAGGGCGGTGCGGCGCGCGGTCATCGACCAGACCACGAAGCGCGGGTGCGGCGGCAGGTCGTCGCAGGGCAGCGCGACGGCCGGGCAGAACGCCCACTCGGTCACCAGCCGGCCGTCGCGGTACCAGGCGCGTTCGGCGTCGGTCGGCTCCGCGCCCAGCACGGCGGTGCCGCGGAAGGAGGGCAGCCGGCGCAGCCCGGAGGCCACGCAGCGGGCCAGCGGCACGTGCGGGCCGACCCGCGCGGAGCGCACGGACGCGTCCACCCCCGCGCTGTTCCCGGTCAGGTACAGCCGCACGGCGACCAGGTCGATCAGCGCGTCCGACGCCTTCTCGCGGCTCGCCCCGCGCAGCCCGGGCACCTGCGAGATCACCCGCGAGACGGTGCCCGCCGCCACGTCGAACTGCGCGCGGAACGTCTTGCGCACCCAGTCCCGCTCCCGCTCGATCCCCCGCTCCGGGGGCACGGCGCAGGCCGCCCCCTTCGGCACGGGCTGCACCCGCACGCCCTCCGCGCCCGCGGCGGTGGGTTCGGCCGGGGCGGCCGCAGTGGTGGTCGGGACGACCGGGGCGACGGGCGCGGCGGGCCCGCCGGCGGCGTCCCCGACACCCCCTGCCGCGGGATACGCCCCGGCGGACTCCAGCCGCAGCCCCGCGGGCCGAGGAGCCGCAACGGGCGGCGCGACAGGCGCGGCAGGCGGTGCCGCGGCGGACGACACCGCGGCACCCGAGGCCACGGAACCGGACACGGAGGGCACCTGCGACGACGGCGCCCCGGAAGCGGTCGACGGGAGCGGCTCACCCGACTGAGAGGAGCCCAGCGGCGGGTGACCGTCCGCGGCGGGCGCGGGCGACTGCGGTACGGCCCCCGGTCGCGCTGACCCCTCGGGCCCGGCACCCGCGTCGGCGGACGAGCGCGGTGCGTGCCCGGGGCCCGTACCGCCAGCCTCCGGCCGCCCGGACCCGACGCCGGCGGACAACGACCAGTCCCCGCCCAGGACTTCGCCGCCGGCCGCCGACTCGGCGTCGGCGCCCCCGCCCGCGGCCGGCTGCCGCGCGGGGGCGGGGTCCGCGCCGGCGACGTCCCCCTCCGTGTCCGCGGGCGACTTCCCCGTGGGGTCGGGAGTTTCGGTGTCGGTCGGTGGCCGGCCGCCCCGCTCGGGCGCCGCGTCCGCGTTCGCGTCCTCGGCCAACTGGTCGGCGCCGGCCGGGGCTTCGCTGTCGACGGGCGGCCACGCGGTGGTCGAGGGCTCGTCGTCCGGCGTCGCTTCCGGCCCGGCGGGGCCGACCGGCTCGGCGTCCGGGGTGTGGTCCGCCGTGCGGCGTGGGGTGGGGAGCAGCTCCGCGCTCGCCGCCGACCACGCGGGGTACTCCGGCGCCGCGTCAGCGTCCGCCGCCGCGGCTTCGGCAGGTCCGCCGTCCGCCACGGACACCGCGGACACCGCGGACGTCGCGGACACCGCGGCCCCCGCGGACACCGCCGCCGCGACCGGCTCCGCCTGGTCCGCGATCGCCGCGGACTCGGTGGCGGGGGACGGGGTCCAGCCGTCGGGGAGGGGGAGGGCGGCGGTCAGGGTCTCCGGGGGGCGCGGCGGCGCGGGCTCGGCCGGGGCGGGCCGGGGGGCCGGGGCGGCCAGATCCTCCGCGGCGGACGCCCACACCTCGGGCTCGAACGGCGCCGCGACCGCCTCGCGGGGGGCCGCGTGCCGCGACTCGGCGGCCGGCGCGCCGGATTCGGCGGCGCCCGACGCGGCGACCTGCGCCGCCTCCGCGACCTCCGCGACCTCCGCGACCTGAGCGGCCTGAGCGGCCTCCACCGCCCAGGGCGCGGTGCCCGCCGGCCGGGCGGGCGGCGGAATCGCCGCGGTCACCGCTTCGCGCGCGTCGGGCACGGCGATCGGCTCGGCGTACCACGCGCCGGTGTCGACGGCCGGATCGTCGGCGGGCCGCAGCACGAACGCCTCGCGGGCCGCCGCGCCGAGCCGCCACAGCGCGTCCTCGGCCAGCGCCCGCATGCGCGCGGCCACGTCCGGCGTACCCCGGTGGTAGAGGAAGAGCCGGTCGCCGGGCGCGGCCGCGATACGGCGCACGTCGTCGGCGTCGACGGGCTCGGTCTGCGGACGCATCCACAGCCCGCTCTGGACGACTTCCAGCACCGCGTCGAAGGCGTACTCGTAGACGCCGGGCGCGAGCGACGGGAAGCCGGCCAGCGGCTCGCGCACGCCGAGCAGCGCGGGCGGCGGCGGTGCGTCCTGCTCGCCCCTGGGGGTGTACAGGAGTTCGCGGACGAAGGCGCCGCGGCCCGCGGTGGCCTCGCCCCCGGCCGCCGGCATCCCGTCCGGCGCCGTCCCGTCGTACGCCGCCGGGTCGTGCCCGCCCGCCCCGGCTCCCGCGCGCCCGGCACCCGATCGCCCGGCACCCGATCGCCCGGCACCCGTTCGCCCGCGCGCCGCGTCGCCCGCCGCGTCGGTCGCCCCGTCCGCGCCCACGGACACCGCGTTCCCGGACCCGGCAGCCGGCTCCCCTGCCTCCCCCTCCCCCGCGCGCTCGTCACCGCTCATCCCGGTGTACAGCACCACCTGGTGCTCCAGCGCGTCGGCGAGCTGCTGGCCGAGCGCCTCGCCCTCCTGGGGCAGCGCGACCGGCCCGAAGTGCACGAAGCGGACGCGCGACCGGGTCGTCGGCAGCACGGTGTCCCAGAACCGCACGACGTCCGCGAGCGGCACCGCGGGGCCGCCGGGGCAGCCCAGGACCACGGTCATCACGTCCGGGTCGACGGCCAGCCGGCCGAAGAGCCTGCGGCGGTTGTCGTCCGCGGCCTCGGGCAGCGCGCCGCGCACCCACACCCCGCAGGGCAGCGGCTCGACCACCGCGTACGGGCTGGTCACCCAGGGCCGGTCCAGCGTCGAGTACTGCCAGCGGGGCTTGGGGAAGCCCATCGAGTCGTGCTCGGCCGGGCGGCCGGGCCGCATCCGCAGCCATCCGGTGCCGCGCCCGCCGGGGATGTACAGGCCGCCGCCCGCGGTGGGCACCACCTCGCCGTCGGGCACCACCACGACCGTGCCCAACTCGTCGCAGATCCGCTGTCCGGCCCTGCGGATCTCCGCGGCGGTGCCGCCGCCGAACACCAGCCGCAGGCTGCCGCCGACGTCCGCCAGCGCGCGGGCCGTGGCCTCCGCGACGGTGTCGGGGGCGGCGCCGGGCACGTCCACGACGACCACCGTGTGCTGGTCGTCGGGGGCCAGCGCTCCGGCGAACCGGCGGGCGGCCGGGTCGGTGCGCCCCTTGGGCTGGACCAGCAGCGCGTGGCCGGCCGGGTGGCACTGGAGCGGCTGGCCGGGCGGCAGCAGGGAGCGTATGCCCTTAAACACGGCCGCCTCCCCCGCCCGTCGAGCCGGGCATCGTGAGCGTGGGCCCGGTCGGCAGCAGCGCGATCACCTCGTCGGGCAGCATCGACACCAGCCCGGACAGGCCCAGGGCGGCGGTGACGTCGTCGTCGGCCAGCCGGTAGGCGCTGCCGTCGTCGGTGACCAGGTACGTCCTGGGGTGGGTGACCTTGTGCAGCGCGTCCTCGCGGCTGCGGACGACCAGGCCGTGCCCGGGCGGGACGACGACCGGGCGGGCGCCGGAGGCGGCGGCGCCGCGTTCCAGGACGATCCGGGTGTCCAGGGCGGCGCCGTCGATGTGCTGGGCCAGGCAGACCGCCTGCCCGTCGGCGGAGACCGCGGGGGCGCCCGCGACGTCCGGCAGCGCGCCCGCCATGACCGGGTCGTCGGCGAGCCTGACGGCGGCCAGCGCGGCGGCCCGCACCGACATCGGCTGGGGGACGTGCGGCTGCGCGGCCAGCAGCGCGGCCTCGGTGGCGGTGGTACGGGCCACCCCTGCCTCGGTCATCACGTAGTAGTGGCGTTCGCCGGCCGTGGTGGTCGTGGTGAACAACTGGCCCACGGTGACGGCCCGTCCGTCCACCGTGCCCGCGGGCTTGCCGAGTCCCGCGGGGCGTACCGCGGTCAGCGCGCGGCCGGTCGGCACGGCGGCGAGCCAGGCGGCGGGGGCGGGCGTCGGACGGTCGGTGTCGAGGCCGAGCGCGACCAGCGTCGCCTGGTCGGGGACGCGGTACTTGACGCCCTGCCACAGCAGGTAGCGGGCGCCGTCGGCGCCGGCCAGCAGCGCCTGCCGGTCGTCGGGGTAGGCGGTGGTGGCAGCCGCCGGGCTGAAGTCGACGCTCTGCCCGCCGGGGAACCGCGGGCGCAGGCAGCGGGTCCAGGAGCCGCCGAGGACCTGCGCGGGCGCGGGCACCTCGTCGGGCGCGCCGGGGATGCCGACGGCGGCGCCGTGCGGGATGCCGTCCAGGTCGCCGCGGGAGACGGTGTGCGCGGTGTGGTCGCGGGCGAGCAGCAGCACCGAGGAGTAGTTGCGGGCCGGGCGCAGCACGCCGTCCACGTAGAGGTAGCGGTTGCCGGTCTCCTTCTCCACGATGTACGCGCCCGAGGCGCGCCAGGAGTGGTCGGGGGCCGGGGAGATCAGGCCGTAGACGCCGAAGCCCAGGCACAGCAGGACGACGATGCCGACGCCGAAGAAGGTGCCGAGCGAGGCGCGGCGGGTGGGGCTGTCGCCGCGGCCCGGGTCGCCGCTGACGAGTGCGGTGGCCAGCCGGCCGACGGCGAACTGGTACGCCTGGACGTGGTCGCGTCGGGTCTGCATGTGCGGTCCTCCTCTCGGTTCCGGCGGGTCAGCTGGTCATGTGGCGCAACCGCGCGTACACGTGCAGCAGTTGCAGGAGCAGAGGCAGCAGCGCCATCGCGACGAGCAGTTCGGCGATGTCGCCGCTGTGGCCCCACACCGGCAGCAGCCGGGTGGACGGCAGCCGCCAGGCGGCGGCGAGCAGGGCGACGGCGGTCAGCGCCAGCAGCGCGACGGCGACGCCGCGCTGGCCGGGGCCGCCGGTGGTCCACTGCTGCAGGAGCAGCAGCGCGAGGCCAGCGCCGGCGGCGACGACGGTGGGCACCCGCTGGAGGGTGCCGGACAGGCCGCGCGAGCGCAGCAGCACGGCGGCGCCCAGCACGAGCGGCAACGCCCAGCCGATCCAGCCGTGTTCGCGGGTCGTGAACCAGAAGACGACGGCGAAGGACAGCGCGAAGCCGATGCTGAGGGCGTCCAGGTAGGAGGTGGCGGCGGCCACCCGGCGCTCCACCCGCTCCTGCGGCTCGGGGTCGGTGTCCTCTTGCAACTCCGCCGCGTTGTGCGGGAGTTGCGGGACCCGCAGCCGTGCCGCGCGCAGCGAGATGCGCGGCGCGAAGTGGCCGAGGACGAAGAGGGCGACCCCGACGACGGCGACGGCCTGGCCGGCCCGCCAGTCGAAGGCGGCGCGCAGTCCGATGGCGGAGGCCGCCGCGGCGGCGACGACGACCGCGGTGCCGGGCAGCAGGAAGGGCATGGCGCGCAGTGCGATCAGCGCGACGGCGACGGCGGTGACGCAGCCCGCGGCGACCAGCAGGCCGGGCACGCCGGGGTCGAAGCCGCCGCCGGGGCCGGTCCGGAAGGCGAGTCCGGCCAGTCCGGCCATGGCCATCGCGGCGATGCCCGCGGTCAGCACCGCGCCGCGGTCGGCGGTGAACCGGGCGCCGACCGCGCAGGCCGCCGCGAACAGCACCGCGGTGATGCCCGAGCCGTAGCCGGCGAAGTCGCCGGGACCGCCGCTGACCAGGGCGAGCGCGAGGAAGGCGACGGCGAGGGCGGCCATGGTCAGTGCGAGCGCGCGGGTCAGCTCCGGTCGCCAGCGTCCCGGCTGGGCGCCGACCACGTGGGCGACGCCGTCGGCGATGTCGTCGAAGTGCAGCGTGGGCAGCGGCTCGTCGACCGGCCGCAGGTGGAGCACGTCGCCGTGCCGCAGGCCGAGCCCGGCGGGGGTGCCGTCCGGGTCGAGCGGCGGCTCGCCGAGGCGTTGCAGCGCCCACGGCGCGCCCCGGTCGCGTACGTCGGAGACCACGTGCTCGACCAGGACCGGCAGCAGCGCGGAGACCGGCAGCGTGACGGGGACGGCGAGGTCGGCCTTGCCGCCGGGGCCGAGGACGGTCAGCCGGCACACCTCGGTGCCGGTCCCGGCGGCGGGAACCACGGAGGCAGTGGTCATCGCGACGCTCCTGTGCGGTGGGGTGCGGCGCCGGCCCGCGGACCGGCGGTGGCGGTACGGCGTGCGGGCCCTGCAGCGGCGGTACGGCGTGCGGGCCCGGCAGCGGCGCGGGCGGCTGCCGTCGCACGGACGGCCGCTGCGGGACGCGGGGCCGGCGCGGTAGGGACGGCCGTGGGCGCGGCGGATGGGCGGGATCGGCTCATTCGGCGGCCACCAGTCCGGTCTGCATGAGCTTGACCGAGCGGCGGGTGACGAGTTGGGCCCGGCCGGGCGGCAGCGTGCGCGGCTTCGCCTCGCCGATGAACTTGCCCTCCTCCTTCGGGTAGGAGAAGAGCAGGGCCGGGTTGCCCAGTTCCCACAGGCGGCGCAGCACCGGGTCCATCATCGCCCGCATGGCGCCCGAGGTGCTGCGGCTGACCACCAGGTGGAGTCCGATGTGCGGGGCCTGGGCGAGCAGCGGCACCAGCGGCGTCATCGGCGAGGGGGAGCCGGGCGCGCCGGAGAACAGGTCGTAGTCGTCGATGAGCACGAACAGCAGCGGGCCGCTCCACCAGTCGCGGCGGGCCAGGTTCTCCGGCGAGATGTCGGCGCCGGGCACCCGCTTGCCGACCGACACGGCGGCGCTCGCGGCCAGTTGGCCGAGCGCCTCGCTGTCGACGACGTAGCCGACCCGGTACGCCTCGGGGACCGCGGTGAGCAGGCCGCGGCCGGGGTCGGCGACCATGATGCGGGCTTCCTCGGGGGTGTAGCGGGAGGTGATGGCGTCGACCATCAGCCGCAGCACGTTGGTCTTGCCGGTCTCGTTGTCGCCGAACACCATCAGGTGCGGGTTGACCGAGAAGTCGTGCCAGGCGGGTTCGAGGCGCTGCTCGTCCCAGCCCAGGCAGACCCGCAGGTCGCCCTCCGGGGGCGGGAGTTGAGCGGTGGACAGCCGGCTGGGCAGCAGTCGCACGCCGGGCGCGGGGCGGCCGGTCCAGAACGCGTCGATCTCGGCGACCGCCTCCTTGGTGGCGGCGGTGAGGTCCTCGGTGTGCGGGGAGCTGTCCAGGCGGGGCAGCGCGGCGAGGAAGTGGTGGCCGCTGGAGGTCAGGCCGCGTCCCGGCTGGTGCGGCACGGCCGCCGCGGCCCGCGCGCCGACCTCGGACTCCAGCGTGTCGCCGAGCCGCAGTTCGAACTTGGTGCCCAGCAGGTCCCGCAGCCGGGGCCGGAACTCCGACCAGCGCACCGCGGAGCCGATGACGTGGATGCCGAAGGACAGTCCGCGCGCGGCCATGTCGATGACGCGCGGCTCGATGTCCTCGTAGTCCTGCTTCAGCGTGCCCCAGCCGTCGACCACGAGGAACACGTCGCCGTAGGGGTCGTCGAGGTCGCCGGCCGCGCGCTGCGCCCGGTAGCCGGCCATGGACTCCAGGCCGCGCGCGGCGAACGCGGCCTCGCGGCGCTCCAGCAGCTGCGTCAGCTCGGCGACGGTGCGGTGCACCCGGTCGCGGTCCAGGCGGGTGGCGACCGAGCCGACGTGCGGCAGGCCCGAGGTGGACACCAGGCCGCCGCCGCCGAAGTCCAGGCAGTAGAACTGGATCTCCTGCGGGGTGTGGGTGAGCGCCAGGGACAGCATGAGGGTGCGCAGCATGGTGGACTTGCCGGTGCGCGGCGCGCCGACCAGGCCGATGTGGCCGTCCGCTCCGGACAGGTCCGCGGTGAGCAGGTCGCGGGACTGCTCGTAGGGCTTGTCGACCATGCCGAGCGGGAAGCGCAGCGCGCCCGTGCCGGGATGGTCGGCGGCGCTCATGCCGCGGTGCGGGTCCGGCACGATGGCGGGCAGCACCTGGTCGAGGCTGACGGAGGAGTCCAGCGGCGGCAGCCACACCTGGCGGGCCGGCGGGCTGGCGTCCTCCAGCCGGTCGACCAGCACCTCCAGCAGGCTCTCCTCGCTGAGCGGTTCGCCGTCCGGGCCGACCTTGGGACGGGCCCGCTCCTCGGCCGCCCTGGCCGCCTCGGCGAGCGCGGCGGCCTGTTCGGCCCGCTGCGAGAGGAGTTCGCCGCTGCGGTCGAGGCCGAAGACGGCGACCTCCTGGGCGGCGAGCCGCGCCGCCGCCGGGTCGGTCCCGCCGGCCGGTTCGGGGGCGGGTCCCGAGACGTAGGCGGCCTTGAACCGCACCAGGTTGGTGGTGTCGACCTTCAGATAGCCGTTGCCGGGGCCGGCGGCAGTTCGTAGGCGTGCGAGACGCCGATGACGCTGCGGGACTCCATCGAGGAGAAGGTGCGCAGGGCCAGCCGGTAGGACAGGTGGCCCTCCACCTTGTGGATGCGGCTCTCGTCCAACCGCTGCGAGGCGAGCAGCAGATGGACGCCGAGACTGCGGCCGAGGCGTCCGACGGAGACGAACAGGTCGACGAACTCCGGCTTGCTGGCGAGCAGTTCGGAGAACTCGTCGACGATGATGAGCAGCGAGGGCAGCGGCGCGAGGGTGGCGCCGGCCAGCCGGGCCTTCTCGTAGTCCAGCAGCGAGGAGTGGCCGGACTCGCGCAGCAGTTCCTGACGGCGGATCATCTCGCCGTTGATGGAGTCGCGCATGCGGTCCACGAGGTGGATCTCGTCGGCGAGGTTGGTGATGACGGCCGAGGTGTGCGGGAGGCGGTCCATGTTGAGGAAGGTCGCGCCGCCCTTGAAGTCGACCAGGACGAGGTTGAGGACCTCGGAGGAGTGGGTGGCGGCCAGGCCCATCACCAGGGTGCGCAGCAGTTCGCTCTTGCCGGAGCCGGTGGCGCCGATCAGCAGGCCGTGCGGGCCCATACCGCCCTGCGCGGACTCCTTGAGGTCCAGCTCGACGACCTCGCCGTCCTCGGTGACGCCGAGCGGCACCCGCAGCCGGGCCGACTGCGTCTGGCGCGGCCGCCACTTGCCGGCCACGTCGAAGGTGCGCGGGTCGCGGATGCCGAGCAGCGACGTCAGGTCGAAGTCGGACTCCAGCGGGCGTTCGGTGAGGTCGACGGTGCCGCCGGTGCGCAGCGGCGCGAGGCGCCGGGCGAGCGTCTCGGCGGCCACGGCGCTGAGCGTGTCGGCGGTGGCCGATGCGGAGGAGTCGTCGCCGGCGGGGAAGCTGACCGTGCCGTCGCGCACCGTCAGCCGCAGCACACCCTCGCCGCCGCGCAGCGCGCCGGTGGCGTCCAGCAGCAGCGTGTTGCGCAGGCCCTCGTTCACCAGCCGGGCGCTGTCGGGCAGGTGGACGCCCTGCGCGATGACCACCACGAAGGGCTCGGTGACGTTCGGCGAGGCGTCGGGGTCGTGGTCGGGGCGGTCGCGCACCTCGGGGCCGAGCAGTGCCATCAGCTCGTCGTGGTCGCCGGCCGCCAGCCGGACCTGGCCGGCGTCGTCCTGCTCCTCGGGGTGGGCGTTGTGCGGCAGCCACTTGACCCAGTCCCACTCGGCGCGGGCGGCGGGGCTGCCGAGCACCGCGATGCGCATCTCGTCGGGCGCGTGCAGGACGGCGAGCTGGGCGACCATCGCCCGCATCAGGCCGAGCGCCTCCTGGCCGTCGCCGGCGAACTCCACCCGGGTGAAGCGGCGCAGCGCCACCGGGATGGGCAGGTCGGGGACGGTCTGGTGGGCCTTGGTGAAGCGGCGCAGCGAGATCGCGGTGAGCGGTTCGAGGTCCTCGACGGGTTTGGTCTGGGGCGGCAGGAACACCAGTTCCGCGCGGCGGATGCCCAGGCCGATCCTGACCCGGGCGAAGTCCTCGTGGCTGGGGCGGCGTTCCCACAGCCGCGGTCCCATCGCGAACGCCCACAGGTCGCGCGGGTCGGGGTTGTCCCAGAGCAGGGCGGCCCGCTGCTCGGCGGCGGCGGTCCTGGCCTGGCGGCGCTTCTGCGCCAGGTAGCGGAGGTAGTCGCGGCGTTCGGCCCGCATCCGGCGGCGGCGTTCGGCGCCCTGGCGGCCCACCTGGGTCAGCGTCATGCTGATCATGGCGACGCCCATCATCCCGGACATCATGTACGTCGTCGGGCCCATACTGCGGACGCTGAACATCAGCACCATGGCGCCGGCGCCCAGGCCCATCGGCAGGTACATCAGGGCGGAGCTGAAATCCGCACCGGCCGGCTCACCGAGTACCGGAGGCTCGGCCAGCTCCGTCTGCCCGTCGGGCATCGGCGGCCCGTCGCGGCGAGGTGAACGCTTCACCGGTTTCGTACTCAAAGCGGCGACTCCCAATGCGGCGCAGTGGTGTACATGCCACCCCGTTACCGCAGCGACTATAGGGAATCCGCCCGCCTTGCAACAGCCCCCAATTCCCTTTCCCGGCGGCCCTCCACGGCGCCGGGCACGCTAAGGCGACGCATGGCCGCCCGAGTTGCCGGGCACCGCCCCGGAGGCGACATCGGGCCCGAAGAAGGCACTTTCCCCCGAACTCCAAAGGAAGGCCGGCCCGAGCGCAGCAGGACAGTATTCCCCGGCGAATCCCCTTCAATCCTGCCCACCCCGGGCTTCTTGCGGCCTTCACGCGGAACGCGCCGGGACCGGGCCGCCGCAGCGCTCTCGGCCTGGGTCATCGTCGCAGGTGAGGAGAGGGTCGACGGAGATCTGGCGGCCCGGGGACGGACGACGTCCGGGAGCCGGCAGAGCGCCGCGGCGACCCGCGCGGTGGTGTTACATCGACTTTTTCATCGTGCAACCGGTCATCCAGGAGGGCCACAACGGGCAGCCCGCGGGCCCGAATCGGTGACTTCTCCCAGCGTGCTCGCGCCCGTTCCCCACACCTTCCGCGAACGCGGACCTGATCCGCCGACGGCATTCTCTGAGCAAAACTTGAGGAGGAACAATCAGGGCATTCGACCCGACCCGCGCCAAACCCGTCCGAGCGGCGCGGGCGGCCGGTCCGGCGCGCACGGGCGCGGACGGAGGACGGGCCCCGCACACGGCGGATCGGACGTCCCCACGGGGCCCGGCCCGCCGCACGGCGAGTCCGCAGCCGATATTTCCGGGAGCCGAATCACCAGGCCCCGACATCCGCATATTCGTTTCCGCATATCACCGCGGCACACGGGGAGGATGAACACATGATGGCGGGCTGATTTCACGGCACGGCATTTCCCCTTCTGAAAAGCCGTCAAGCACGGCGCGCAATTCGGTGCGCCGCCGGGCGGCGCGGGCCCGCACACAGGGGCGTCCGCGCAGGCCGGGACTACCGACCGGTACGGAAGAAAGGGGGCACCGGCGTCTCCATCTGGTCCAGACCAATGGTCGGTGGGCGTCACGTCCGCCGGACGGCGCCGCGGTGTCGGCCGGATTTCCGGACGACCGGCCGTTTGGTCGGGCGGCGGTTTGGCGGGGCCGTTCGGCGGGGTGGCCGGAATTCACCGGCCGCCCGATGGAGGGCATGTTCGCGTCATCGCGCGATGGTGAAAATGTGCGGACGGGCCGTCAGGAGGCGTCCAGCGCCCGGCACAACAAGGCGGCGGGGCCCTGGGCGCTGCCCACCCGCGTGGTGAAGGCGATCCCGGCGGCGTACTCGTCCCGCGCGCACTGGCCCTTGTAGTGGCCCACCGCGAAGTCGCCCCCCGCCGCGTCCGCGGGCCGGGCGTCGGACCGGTCGAACCACACCGTGCGGCCCGCGCCGGCCAGGGCGGTGCGGCCCGGCACGCACAGGGCGGCCGAGACACGCGAGCCGCGCAGGCTGTAGCCGATCAGGAAGTCGCCCGCCGGGCACTGGAACTTGGTGTACCCGCTCGCCCAGTCGCCGCCCGGCGGGACGTAGCTCTCGTCGGTCACGACGCTCTGGCCGCCGGCGTCGGCGCGCGGATCGGGCGCGCCCGCGTCCGTGCACAGGCCGCGGCCGCCGTCGTGGCTCAGTCCGATCAGCCGGAGCCCGTCGGTGCAGACCGCTTTGGAGGCGCCGGGGTCCCAGTCGCCGGCCGCCCGCGCGCGCAGGGACTCGACGGCGTCGCCGTGGTCGGTGCTGAGCATCCGCCAGACCGGGACCGGCGCGACCGGGCCGGTGACGCCGGCGGCGGCCGTCAGGTGCTGCCAGCCGGCCGCCCGCCAGTCCCCCGGGTCGAGGATGCCGGTACGGTTCCCGGCGGTGTCGTAGCTCAGCAGCGCCCAGGTGTCGTGGCCCTGGTAGCCCACCAGCGGCCAGTACGCGACGTCGGCGTCGTGGTCGGCGAGGTAGTCGGTGATGTCGGCGAACCAGGCGCGGGTGGCCGCGTCCGTCTCGTCGGCCCCGGCGCCGAACTCGCTGACCCACACCGGCGCGGTGAAGTGCTGTTCCGGCTGCTCGACGAAGAACGCCTCGTCGTCCAGCGCCTGGTCCAGCTCCGCGCGGGTCATGTCCCGGTAGCGGGGGTCGTGGGTCTCGCCGATGCCGGTCGCGCCGCTGTGGTGCGGCCCGGTGTACCCGTAGAAGTGCGCGGAGTAGACGAGCTTGTGGCTGTCCACCAGGGTGTGGGAGAGGGCGCGGACCGGGGTGAGCATCGGGCGGCCGTGCGGCAGCCCGTCGACCGGCAGACCGGTCCAGTTGATGCCCTCGACGACGATGAGCAGCCGCGGGTTCGCCTCGGTGAGGATGCGGTCGCCGGCCAGTTGGGCGGCGGCGTACCAGTCGTGGTCGTCGCCCAGGCCCCAGTTGGGGTCGTCCAGGGCGTTCCTGCGGACCTCGTTGTACAGATCGGCCCCGACCACGCCGGGCACCGAGGCGTAGCGACGGGCCATGAACACCCAGTCGTCGGCCCACTGCCGGGTGGACTGGCTGGTGTTCCAGCGCTCGTTGCCGTCCAGTCCGCAGCACCAGCGCGAGGTGGTGGTGTGGTTGTTGAGGATGACGGCGAACCCGCTGTCGCTGAGCGCGCCCACCACCGCGTCGAACACCTGCAGCGGTGTGTCGCCGCGCAGGGCGGGGTTGGCCGCGACGGCCCGGTCGGGCACCGGCGTCGTGCTGTGCACCATCTCGTTGGAGAACGGCAGCCGGATGCTGTTGAGTCCCAGGTCGTGGAAGTCGGCCGTCAACTGGGCCAGCGGCACGCGGTCGAGGCCGAGCGGGATGCCGTACGAGTCCTGGCCGGCGTGGTGGTTCGCCGGGTCGGCGATGTCGCCGCTGCCGGTCCAGGAGCCCTGCGCGCCGTCCCAGTTGGCGGCCTTGAGGCGGAAGCGGTCGCCGTGGGCGTCCACGATGTACCGGCCTCGGGTGGACAGCGGCGGGTACCACGCGGACACGTCCGCGGGAGCGGCGGTCGGGCCGGGGACCGACGCGCCCGCAGGGGTGACGGCCGGCGCCGCGGTAGCCGGAGCTGCGGCCGGCGCCCGGGTGGAGGCGCCGGCTCCGGCGGTGGCGCTCGCACCGGTGGCGGCGAGGAGCAGTCCGGCGGCCATGCACAGGGACAGAGACAGGGACAGGGACAGGGAGATGGACGACCGGGACATCGTCATGGGGAGGCCCTTGGTCCGGGAGTGGGGGGAGCGACCGGAGTGGCGGCACCGCGGTCGCGCGCAGTGTCCACCACGGCGCGGCGCCGGCGGAAGGGGTCGCGGGCGAGAACCGGTCACTCCCCCGCACCCGGTCAGTTCAGGGCGAACCGCTGGGCCGCGGAGCCGTTGCAGTCCCAGATCTGCAGCCGGGTGCCGTTGGCGGTGGCGCCGCTCGGGCTGTCCAGGCAGCGGCCCGACTGCGGGTTGCGCAGCGAGCCGTCGGCCTGCTGCACCCACTTCTGGCCGCCGACCCCGTTGCAGTCCCACAGCTGGACCTTGGTGCCCGCCGCGGTGGCGTTGCCCATGATGTCCAGGCAACGGCCCAGAGTCACCAGGGAGTTGTCGGAGGCGTGGGTCCAGTGCTGGTCCACCGCCCAGGACTGGCACTGCCACAGCTGGACCGCGGCGTGGTCGGCCCCCACGTCGTCGCCGTCCACGTCCACGCACGCGCCGCCGGGGCCGGTGATGGTGGCGCCCGAGGTGCCGTCGCCGCCTCCGGTGTAGCCGGCCGCCACGATGTTCGCCTGGACCGCGGCGTCGGCGGCGTCGGTGGACCAGCCGGAGGTCATCACGCCCTCGTAGAACGACCCGGCGGAGGCGTTGCTGTTGTCGCCGCCGGTGCCCAGCACGATCGAGCCCTCCTGCTGCATCGGCGTGTAACCACCGCTGGGCAGCGGACCGTTCCACCAGGTCGACAGCGCGCCGGAGCGGGCGTTGCCGCCCTTGAGCGCGAACGAGGTGCGACCGTCGTTCTTCAGCAGCGCGGTGACGAAGGGGGTGGCGTTGCCGAGGTTGGCCGGATTGTTGCCGCTGCCCTGGTAGAGGCCGTTCTCCAGGTCCGCGGCGACCCAGGGGCCCGCTCCGGTGCAGGGCGGGTTGTGGCAGCGGGTGCCGATGTAGACCGCGTCCATGTGGCCGTTGCCGGTGTCGCTGATGGTGTGCTCGGCGTTGCCGTAGTCGAAGCAGCAACCGCCGTTGACGTGGGTGCCGCTGGCCACCATGTACATCGATTCGGGGGCGCCGTTCACCGCGACGCCGGCCGCGTCGGTGTGCCGGTAGCCGGTGCCGGGGGTCACCAGCACGCCGTACGCGCGGTGCCCGCCGGCCACCAGCGGCAGGGCGGTGGCCAAGGCGCCGTGGTCGGCGGCCCCCGCGGTGCCCGCGCCCTCCACCGTCAGGTCGTTGTGGCGCGGCGACTGGTCGTAGATCCGGGTGATGGTGCAGCTCGTGGCGGCGCAGAAGGCGTCCTGCGCGGCCGCGTCGGCGTAACCGCCCGCGGTGAGCAGGCCGATGTCCCGGGTCGCGCCGTCCGAGGCGCGGGTGACCTGGTAGAGCGGGCCCGCGTAACCGCCGTACAGCGCGCGGACGGTGCTGTGCGCGGCCACGCAGGGCGAGCCGGCGGCGGCGTAGATGTCGCAGGGCAGCGAGGCGGCGGCGTGCGACTGGCCGGGTGTGCCGCCGAGCCACGCGCACACCAGCGCCAGCACCGTGCCCGCGGCGACCAGCAGCCGCCGCAGGGCGTGCCGCAGCGCCCCCGCGGCCGGGATCGCGGGCGTGCTCGCGGCGGGCGAGAGCGGCGACACGGCCGCACTGCGCGGCGGGACGCGTGGGGTGGAGGGGGCTGGCGTGGTGACGGGAGAGCGTTTTCTGCGCATGGCGGAGTGACTCCTGACGGATGGCCGGAGGGCGGGCGGGCAGTCGGGCGGTCGGCGTCCGCGGGCCTGCGGACGGCGGTGCGGGCGCACGCGAGCCGACGCGAGCGGACGCGTGCGGCGTGAGGTGCGGCGACGTACGCGGGCGTGCGGAGGCATGCGGACGTGCGGACGGACCGTACGGACGAGCGCGGACGGCGGGTGCGGACGGCGGTGCGCCGCGCGGGCATGAGGAACCCGTGGACGATCGGTCCCGAGGGCGTCGTCCGGCAGGAGAACGTACGCAGGGATGGTCGAAGGCGTCAACACCTGGGGGAAACGGGGCTGTTCGGCGGTCCCTCGGGTGCGGTCGTGTGCGCTCTTGTGCGGTCGGCGCGGGCGGGTCCCCTGGCACGGGAACGCGCGCTCGGCCCCTCGGCCCGCCGAGGACCGCCCTTGCCGATGCCGCTGACCAGGTGTAATGCTGCACGCCGCGGGACGCCGGGACCGCCCCGGGACGAGCGCCCGGACGATCCGGAGGTACCCATGGGTGAGACCGAGCCGCATCCGCACGGCTGCTGCGCCCCGGCACGCGGCACGCCGGGACCCGTGCCGGTCGCCCTGCCGGTCGCCCTGCCGCACGCCTCGGCCCGCACCCCGGAGCCGGTCGCCGGCCCCGGCCCCGCCGGACCGCTCGCGCTCCCCGGCGGGACGTTCCTGATGGGGACCGACGACCCGGAGGGGTTCGCGGCCGACGGCGAGGGTCCGGTCCGCCCGGTCACCGTCCGGCCGTTCCTGATCGACGCGCACGCCGTAAGCAACGACCGCTTCGCCGCCTTCGCCGACGCGACCGGCTACGTCACCGAGGCCGAACGCTTCGGCTGGTCCTACGTGTTCGCGCGGTTCCTGCCCGCTGCGCTGCGCCGCGGCGCCCCGCGGCCGGAGCAGACCCCGTGGTGGTGCGGCGTCCGGGGCGCGTACTGGCGCGCGCCGTTCGGGCCGGGCAGCACGCTGGACGGGCTGGGCGACCACCCCGTGGTGCACGTGAGCTGGGCGGACGCCGCCGCGTTCGCCCGCTGGGCCAGCGGCCGGCTGCCCACCGAGGCGGAGTGGGAGTACGCCGCCCGCGGCGGCCTGGAACAGCGCCGCTACCCCTGGGGCGACGAGCTGACGCCCGGCGGCGAGCACCGCTGCAACATCTGGCAGGGGTCCTTCCCGACCCGCAACACCGCCGAGGACGGCTACGAGGGCACCGCGCCGGTGGACGCCTTCCCGCCGAACGGCTTCGGCCTGCACAACACCTCGGGAAACGTGTGGGAGTGGTGCGCCGACTGGTGGACCACCGACCACCCGGCGGGCCGCCGCAGCAACCCGACCGGGCCGCCCTCCGGCGCCTCCCGCGTCATGCGCGGCGGGTCCTACCTGTGCCACCGCTCGTACTGCAACCGCTACCGGGTCGCGGCCCGCACGTCCAACACCCCCGACAGCACCACCGGCAACCTCGGCCTGCGCATCGCCTACGACGCGTGAACGACGGCCGGCCGCGCGACCGCGCCGAATGTGAACGCGTGTGACGGCCGTGCGAAAGCGGTGATAAACCCGCGGCCACCGCGACCCGCGCGGACGCGCCCCAACACCCGCTGCCACCAGGCGAGATGACGCGGCGTGCCCGGCGGCTGCGGACCGGATTCTTTTTTCCGGGCTGTTGACGAAAAAATCCGGGGCTCCCCATCCTGTTCGGCATGCAGCAACACGACGGCCCCCTGTCGCGCCTGCGGCGCGGCCACGAGGAGCTGGTGCTCGACCTGCTGCGCCGCCACGGACCGCTGAGCCGGGCCGAACTCGGCGCCCGGTGCGGCCTGTCCCGCACCACGCTCTACGACATCGTCGGCGCGCTCGTCGGCAACGGCGCGGTGGTCGCGTCGGTGCCGGACGCGGAACGGCGGCGGCGCGGCCGACCGGTGGAACGGCTCGCCCTCAACCCCGGTGCGGGGCAGGCCATCGGCATCGACCTGGCCCGCCGCGCGGTGCACGTCGCGGCGGTGAACGTGGCCCACGAGGTGGTCGGCAGCGCCAGCCGCCCGCACGGCCCGGACCTGGACCTGGCCGGGCGGATCGCGCTGGCCGAGCGGATGGTCGGCGAACTGGCCGGCGACTCCTTGCGGTTGGCCGCGCTCAGCGCGATCGGCGTCGGCGTGGTCGGCCCGGTCACGCCGTCCGCCGACGGCGCCGCCGACCGCGAGCGGATCGCCGAGCTGCTGGGCAAGCGGTTCGGCGTGCCGGTGCTGGTGGACAACAACACCCGGCTGGCCGCGCTGGCCGAGTCGGTGTGGGGCACCGCCACCGGCGCGCAGGACGTGCTCTACCTGCGGCTGTCGCACGGCGTCGGCGGCGGCCTGGTGGTGGACGGCGCGCTGCACCGCGGCGCCCACGGCCTGTCCGGCGAGTTCGGCCACATCACCGCGGTGCCCGGCGGACCGCCCTGCGAGTGCGGCGGGACCGGCTGCCTGGAGACCGTCGCGTCGGTCGGCGCCGTGCTCGCCGCCCACCGGGCTGCCGGCGGCGCGGCGGCGGACATCGCCGACGTCACCGCGGCGGCGCGGGCCGGCGAGCAGCCCGCCGCGTCGGTCCTCGCCGAGGCCGGCCGGCACGTGGGCGCCGCGCTCGCCGCGGTGTGCAACGCGGTCGGCCCGGGCGTCGTGGTGATCGGCGGCGAACTGGCCGCCGCGGGCGAGGCGTTGACCGAGCCGGTGCGGCAGGCGCTGACCGCCGGGCTGATGCCGGTCTCGCGGCCGCTGGTCGACCTGCGCCCCGCGGCGCTCGGCGAGGTCGGCGCCGCGCTCGGCGGCATCGCCCTGGTCCTGCACCGCTCTCCGCTGCTGTCGCGCTACCCGAGTCACGCGAGTCAGGAGGGCCAGGGCGATGGACCCGGACACGACGACGCATGACCGCGGCCCCGGGCCCGCGGACCTGACGCCCCCGGCGGAAAGGGTCGCAGCGGTCGAGGCGTCCCGCACCGCCGACTCCCCTCTGGACTCGCCCGGTTCGCCGGACGCCGGTGCCGGCAAGCCCCGGTCCGGCACGCCCGATGCGCGCAAGCCCGATGCGCGCAAGCCCGATGCGCGCTCTCCTCGCCCGCGCGCCTCGGCCCGGTCCGCCGCCGGGCCCGCCCGCCGCGTGCCGAGCGCCGTGGTCAACGTGCTCTCGCTCGCCGCCGGCCTCGGCGTCTGGGCGCTGCTGGCCGCGCGCGGCGTGGGCGACCTGCCGGGGCCGCTCGCGGTCGGCCGGCGCGCGGTGGACATGCTGCGCGACGGCACGCTGGAGGACGACATGCTCGCCAGCCTGCGCCGGGTGGTGATCGGCTTCGCGCTGGGCACCGTCGCCGCGGTGCTGGTCGGCTTCCTGATGGGCTGGTACCCACTGGCGCGCGCGGTGATCGAGCCCTATGTGCAGTTCTTCCGCACCATCCCGCCGCTCGCGCTGATCCCGCTCGCGGTGGTCCTGATGGGCATCGGCGAGACGCCGAAGGTCTTCGTGATCTTCCTGGCCGCGTTCCTGTCCAGCGTGGTGGCCACGCTCCAGGGCGTGCTGGGCGTCGACCGCACCCTCATCGACGCCGCCCGGGTGCTCGGCGCCCGCGACAGGACCGTCTTCCTGCGCGTGGTGATCCCGGCGGCGGCCCCGTTCATCCTGGTCGGCATGCGCATCGGCCTCGGCTCGGCCTGGGCGACGGTGGTCGCCGCCGAGCTGATCGCCGCCCAGGAGGGTCTCGGCTTCCGGATGCAGCACGCCGAGACGTACTACGACCTCGACACCATCTTCGTGGGACTGGTCGCCATCGGTGTGCTCGGCCTGGTCATGGACCGGCTGCTGCTGATCGCCGAGCGCCGGCTCACCCGCTGGCAGGAGCGCCGATGACCGCCAAGATCTCCTTCCGCGAGGTGACGCGCAGCTTCCCGGTGAAGAACGGCTCCTTCACCGCCGTCGACCGGGTGTCCCTGGACGTCGGCGAGCGCGAGTTCGTGACCGTCGTCGGGCCGTCGGGCTGCGGCAAGAGCACGCTGCTCAACATGGCCGCAGGGCTGGTCGCGCCCACCTCGGGCGAGGTGGTGGTGGACGGCCGCCCGGTGACGGGCCCCGGCCCCGACCGCGGCATGATCTTCCAGCAGTACGCGCTCTTCCCCTGGCTGAGCGTGCGCCGCAACGTGGAGTTCGGGCTGCGGGTGGCCGGCGTCGGCGCGGCGGAACGGCGGCGGCGCGCCGACGAGGCGATCGAGCTGGTGGGCCTGGCCGACTTCGCCGACGCCCTGCCCAAGACGCTCTCCGGCGGCATGCGGCAGCGCTGTGCGATCGCCCGCGCGTACGCCGTGGACCCCGACGTGCTGCTGATGGACGAGCCGTTCGGGGCGCTCGACTCGCTGACCCGGGTGCAGTTGCAGGACCAGCTCCTGGACACCTGGAGTCGGCAGACCCGCACCGTCGTCTTCGTCACGCACGACGTGGAGGAGGCGGTGTACCTGGCCGGCCGGGTGGTGGTGATGGCCGCGCGGCCGGGCCGCGTGCACCGGGTCGTCGAGGTCGGGCTGCCGTATCCGAGGACCGAACGCACCCGCCTGTCACCGCAGTTCGCGGCGCTGCGCAACGAGGTCTGGAGCGCGGTCCACCACCAGGAGCCGCCCGCCCGCTGACCCCTCTCCGTATCCCCACGCCCGCCCGCACCGCCCGCACCTCCCACGGAAGGACCGCTCCCGTGTCCCTGACCCGCCGCGCCCTGCTCTCCTCCCTGTCCGCGACCGCGCTGTCACTGACCGCGACCGCCTGCTCCTCGTCCTCCGACGGCTCGGGGGGCTCGGGCGGCCGGACGAAGGTCCGCTTCGGCTACATCGCCGACTTCAACGGCTCCAGCCTGCTGGCGATCGCCGACGACCAGGACCTGTGGAAACAGGCCGGGCTCGCGCCGAGCATCAAGGTCTTCACCAACGGCCCGATCCAGATCCAGGCGCTGGGCGCCGGCGACCTCGACTACGGCTACATCGGTCCGGGCGCGATGTGGCTGCCGGCCACCGGCAAGGCGAAGGTCATCGCCATCGACACGCTCACCGACGCCGACCGGGTGATCGCCCAGCCCGAAATCACCTCCGTGGCCGCGCTGAAGGGCAAGAAGATCGGCGTCCCCGAGGGCACCTCCGGCGAGATGATCCTCGAACTGGCACTGAAAACGGCCGGGTTGACCGACTCGGACGTCAAGAAGGTCCCGATGGACCCCTCGACGCTGGTCGCCGCCTTCTCCTCCGGGCAGATCGACGCGGCCGGCTTCTACTACCCGCTCATCGACACCATCAGGAAGCGGGTGCCGAAGCTGGTCGAACTGGCCGCCGACCACGACTTCCCCGACCACGCCTTCCCCACCGCCTTCGTCTCCGCGCCGAAGGCCGACCCGGCCACCACGCGGAAGGTCGTCGGCGTGCTCGCGCGGGCCAACGACTGGCGGGCGGCCCACAAGGAGCAGGCGATCTCCCTGGCCGCCCGGATGCTCCAGGTCACCGAGGAGCAGACCCGCGCCGACGCCGCGCACGTCCGGCTGCTCACCACCGCCGACCTGGTCGCGAAGACGAAGGACGGCACGGTGGACGGCTGGCTGGACGGCCTCGCCGACTTCTTCGTCGGCACCGGCCAGGTCACGAGCAAGCCGGCCGTGTCCGCGTACTACGACGGCGCCGCCTTCACCCGGGCGGCCGGCCGGTGAACATCCTCTTCCTGATGACCGACCAGCACCGCGTCGACACCCTCGGCTGTTACGGCAACCCGCACGTGGCGACGCCGAACCTGGACCGGCTGGCGGCAACCGGCACCCGCTTCGACCGCTTCTACACGCCCACCGCGATCTGCACCCCAGCGCGCGCGAGCCTGCTCACCGGCCAGGCGCCGTTCCGCCACCGGCTGCTGGCCAACCACGAGCGCAACGTCGGCTACCTGGAGGACCTGCGCGAGGACGTCTTCACCTTCCCCGCCGCGCTGGCCGAGCGCGGCTACCGGCTGGGCCTGGTCGGCAAGTGGCACGGCGGCACCCGGCGCAACGCCGCCTCCTACGGCTTCGAGGGCCCGGACCTGGCCGGCTGGCACAACCCGGTGGACCACCCCGACTACCGCGCCTACCTCGCAGAACGCGGTCTGCCGCCGTACCGGATCAGCGACCCGGTGCGCGGGGTGTTCCCCAACGGCAACCCCGGCAACCTGCTCGCCGCCCGGCTGCACCAGCCCGTCGAGGCGACCTTCGAGCACTATCTGGCCGACCGGGCGATCGAGCAGTTGGAGCGGTACGCGGCGGGCGAGCGGCCGTTCTTCCTGGCCACCCACTTCTTCGGGCCGCACCTGCCGTACCTGCTGCCCGACGCGTACTACGACGCCTACGACCCGGACCTGGTCGAGCTGCCGCCCTCGATCGCCGAGACCTTCGCCGGCAAGCCGCCGGTGCAGGCCAACTACAGCGCGCACTGGGCGTTCGACACCCTGCCGATCGAGACCACCCGCAAACTCATCGCCGTCTACTGGGGCTACGTCTCGCTGATCGACGAGCAGATCGGCCGCATCCTGACCCGGCTGGACGAACTCGGCCTGGCCGGGGACACGTCAGTGTTCTTCACCGCGGACCACGGCGAGTTCACCGGCGCGCACCGGCTGCACGACAAGGGCCCGGCGATGTACGAGGACATCTACCGCATCCCCGGCATCGTCCGGGTGCCCGGCCACGCGCCGCGGGTGCGCCAGGAGTTCGCGACCCTCACCGACTGCACCGCGACGGTGCTGGACCTGGCCGGCTGCGACCCGGCGCCGGCCGTGGACAGCCGCAGCCTGCTGCCGTTGGTGCGCGGCGAACACCCGCGGTGGCGCGCCGAGTTGCTGGCGGAGTTCCACGGCCACCACTTCCCCTACCCGCAGCGGATGATCCGCGACGACCGCTACAAGCTGGTGGTCAACCCGGAGTCGGTGAACGAGCTGTACGACCTGGAGGCCGATCCGCACGAGCTGGTCAACCGTTATGCGCATCCCGAACTGCGCCCGGTGCGGGTGCGGTTGGTCCGCCGCCTGTACGACCTGCTGCGCGAGCGCGGCGACAACTTCTACCACTGGATGACGCCCATGTACGAGACCGGCGACCTCGACCACGACCCGACCCTCAGCTCCTTCGAGACGACCGGGTGATGTGGGGGCGACGGGACGGATGCGGTGCAAGGGCATTGACATGCCCTCAGCATTGGCGTTTGACTCGTCGCTCGTGCAGGTCTGGCAACGTTGTCATCGCATGACTGTCACCGCCTGAACCGCGAGGCACGAACGCGCGGCGCCGTTGCCGGCCGAGGACGCCATCCGTCCTCCCAGGCACGCCCGTGCGCACGAACAGCGGAGGCACTCTCGATGGTCCCCAAGCGTGGCCCGGAAGATCCTCGCCACACCCCCCGATCCCGCCCCCTGAGCACCACCAGACCCCGCCGCGGCGCCGCGCTGCGCCGGCTGGCCCTGGTGTCCTCGCTGCTGGGTCTGGCGGCCCTGTCGCTCCAGTCCCTCACCACCGCGTCCGCCGCGTCCGCCCCGCCCCTGGTGACGGACCCGGCGTCGCTGGTCAACCCGCTGATCGGCACCTCCGGGGCGGTCAACACCTTCCCCGGGCCCGATGTGCCGTTCGGCATGATGCAGTGGGGTCCGGACACCACCCCGCACCGCGCGCAGGGCGGCGGGTACGAGTACAACAGCACCAAGATCTCCGGCTTCAGCCTCACCCACATCTCCGGCCCCGGCTGCGACGTGGCCGGCGACCTGCCGATCCTGCCGGTCTCCGGCGCGCTGCCGGCCAGCCCCTCGTCGGCCACCGCGACCTTCTCGCACGACGACGAGAAGACGGCGATCGGCTCGTACACGGTGACCGACGCGTCCGGCGTCACCACCGAGCTGACCGACACCACCCGCGCCGGGCTCGGCCGCTTCACTTTCCCGGCCGGCGCCGACGGCAACCTGCTGCTCAAGCTGAGCGGCGGCGCCACCCAGGTCGACGGCACCCGGGTCAAGGTGGTCAGCGACCGCGAGGTCAGCGGCTCGATCGACAGCGGCCACTTCTGCGGCGCGGGCAACCGCTACACGCTGCACTTCGACATCAAGTTCAACCGGCCCTTCTCCGCCAGCGGCACCTGGGTCGGCAGCACGGTCAACCCGAACGCGACGTCGCTGACCGCCGGCCGCACCGCGGCCCCCGCGACGACCGCCGAGCAGGGCAAGGCGCTGCACGAGAAGCACTTCACCGTGCCGCCGGCGCACTCCCCCGTGGTGCACCCGACCTCCGGCGCGAAGAGCGTCGCCGGGGCGAAGGGCACGTCCGGCGCGAACTCCCCTGCCGCCGCTGGCGGTTCGGTGCCAAGCGCGGCCTCGGCCCCGGTCACCGGCGCCAACGGCATGTACCTCACCTTCGGCACCGCGTCCTCGGCCTCGGTGACCGCGGCGGTCGGCATCTCCTACACCAGCGACGACAACGCGGCCGGCAACCTGTCGAAGGAAATCACCGGCTGGAATTTGGACAAGCTGCGCACCGCGAGCCACGACGCCTGGAACGACCTGCTCGGCCGGGTGGCGATCGGCGGCGGCAGCCACGACCAGCAGGTGGAGTTCTACACCGCGCTGTACCACGCGCTGCTGCACCCGAACGTCTTCTCCGACGACAACGGCCAGTACATGGGCATGGACGACCAGGTCCACAAGCTGAGCAAGGGCCAGAAGGCGCAGTACGCCAACTACTCCGGCTGGGACACCTACCGCTCGCAGACCCAGCTGATGGCGGTGGCCGCCCCGAAGGTCGCGGGCGACGTCGTCACCTCGATGCTCAACGGCTACGACCAGACCGGTCTGCTGCCCAAGTGGGCGTCGAACAACGGTGAGAGCTACGTCATGGTCGGCGACCCGGGCACCGCGATCATCGCCGACGCGTACGCCTTCGGCGCGACGAACTTCGACACCGCGCACGCGCTGGAGGCCATGGAGCACGAGGCGACCACGCCCAACCAGGACCGTCCCGGCGAGGCGGTCCGCGACGCCAAGGGCTACCTGCCGCTGGACGAGAACGACTACGGCTGCTGCAACTTCTACGGCCCGGTCTCCACCCAGTTGGAGTACGACAGCGCCGACTACGCGCTGGCGTCGTTCGCCAAGTCGCTGGGCAAGACTGCCGATTACAAGAAGTTCGCCACCCGCGCCCAGGACTGGATGAACGTCTTCAACCCGCAGACCGGCTACATGCAGGGCCGCAACAAGGACGGCAGCTTTGCCGGCGGCTTCACCCCCGGCACCTCCAACGGCTTCGTCGAGGGCACCTCGGCGCAGTACACGCCGATGGTCCCGTTCGACGTCAAGCAGCTGATCACCGCCCGCGGCGGCGCCGCGGCCTACTCCTCGTACCTCGACAGCCTGCTGGACGACATCACCCAGCCGGGCGGCACCGACGCGGACCTGTCCAACGAGCCGAGCCTGGAGATCCCCTGGGAGTACGACTACCTGGGCCAGCCGTGGAAGACGCAGTCCGCGGTGCGGCAGGCGCAGACCCAGCTGTACTTCAACGCGCCGGTGGGCTCCTTCGGCAACGACGACCTGGGCGCGATGAGCTCCTGGTACGTGTGGTCGTCGCTGGGCATGTACCCCGAGACGCCCGGCACCGACACGCTCGCGCTGGGCAGCCCGGCCTTCCCGGTCGCCAGGGTCACCTTCGGCGACGGCAAGCAGGTCACGATCAACGCGCCGCAGGCCGCCCCCGACGCGCCCTACGTGCAGTCACTCGACGTCAAGGGCAAGGAGTACGGCAAGGCCTGGCTGACCTTCGACCAGTTCCACTCGGCCAGGACGCTGGACTTCGCGCTCGCCACGACGCCCAGCACCACCTGGGCCACCGGCCCCGACGCCGCGCCGCCGTCCGACACCACCGGCGGCCAGCGGGTGCTGGCGGCCACCGGGCCGACCAGCGACGGGCTGATCGTCGCGCCCGGCGGCACCGGTGACGCGACGCTGAAGCTGACCAACCTCGGCGACAAGGCCACGACCGTGGACTGGACGGCCACCGCCTCCTCGGGCGTGAGCCTGGGCGCCACCTCCGGCTCGCTGACCGTGCCGGCCTCCGCGACCGCGCAGGCGCGGGTGCCGGTCACCGCCGGCGACACGGAGGGCGCGTACACGGTGACCTTCGCGCTCACCGACCACGCCGGCGGCGCGGACCTGGGCGGCGCCACCCTGCGGGTGGCCGTCGCGCAGCCGGGCGCGCTGTGGCCGTACGAGTCCAACGAGGGCGTCTACCCCGACGGCACCCACTTCAGCGGCGGGTTCGACGACGGCGGCTGGGCGTACTCGCAGAACCAGCTGACCGCGGCCGGCGTGACCAACGGCGGCAAGATCACCGCGGACGGCGTCACGTACACCTGGCCGACGGTGGCCGCGGGCAAGCCGGACAACCTGGAGGTCGGCGGGCAGACCATCCCGCAGCCGGCCGGCTCCTCCGGCGCGTACCTCGGCCTGCTCGGCTCGGCCACCAACGCGCCGACCGACGGCAGCGGCGTGCCCGGCGACCTGACCGTCACCTACACCGACGGCAGCACCTCGCAGGCGCACGTGGTCTTCTCCGACTGGACGCTCAACGGCGGCGCCACCCAGCCGCTGCCCGGCAACACCGAGGCGATCACCACGACCTACCGCAACACCGGGGACGGCGGCCGGGACAACGTCAAGGCGTACGTCTTCTCGGTGAAGGTCCCGCTGGACGCGGGCAAGACGGTGGCGTCGGTGACGCTGCCCGTGACCGGGGCCTCCGGCACGGTCCACCTGTTCGCGCTGGGCTACGGGAGCTGACCGCTCGCCGTCCCGCCGCGTGACCGCGCGCCGGGCGCCTTCCCTTCGGGGGGGCGCCCGGCGCTTTTGTGTCGTCCGAGGGCTCGGGGCGGGGCGGCCACGGCAGGCCGTGGCTCACGGCAGGCACGCGCTCAGGGCGGACGCGCGTCAGGGCAGGACGCGCTCGGGGCGGGCGCGCGTCAGGGCGGGCGCGCGTCAGGGCGGGACGCGCTCAGGGCAGGACCGCGATGCCGTCGATCTCCACCAGCGCCTGCTCGTCCCACAGTCGCACGACGCCGATCACGGCCATCGCGGGGTAGTCACGGCCGGCCGACTCCCGCCAGATGCGGCCGAGTTCGCGGGCGTGCGCGCGGTAGCCGGCGACGTCGGTGGTGTAGACGGTGACCCGGGCGAGGTCGGCGGGCGTGCCGCCGGCCTCGGCGAGCGCGGCGAGCAGGTTGGCCAGCGCGCGGGCGAACTGCGCGGGCAGGCCGTCGCCCTCGATCCGCCCGCTCGCGTCCAGCGCGGTCTGCCCGGCGAGCATCACCAAGGTGCGGCCGGTCGCGGCGACCGCGTGCGAGAAGCCGCTCGCGGGCGCGAGGCCCTCGGGGTTGATCCGGCGCACGCTCATCGGTACAGCTCCCTCGCGATGACGCTCCGCTGGACCTCGGTGGCGCCTTCGTAGATGCGCGGGGCGCGCACCTCGCGGTACAGCTGCTCCAGGCGGTGGCCGCGGCGCAGCGCGCGGGCGCCGTGGATCTGCACCGCGGCGTCCACCACGTACTGCGCGGTCTCGGTGGCGAACAGCTTGGCCATCGCGGCGCGCCGCGTCACGTCGGGCGCGCCCGCGTCGTGGGCGGCGGCCGCGGCGTGCACCAGCAGGCGGGCCGCCTCGATCCTGGTGGCCATCTCGGCGAGCGGGTGCGCGACGGCCTGCAGGTCCTTCAGCGGCCCGCCGAACGCGGTGCGCCGCGCGGCGTGCGCGAGCGCCAGGTCCAGCGCGGCCTGCGCCATCCCGACCGCGAACGCGCCGACGCTGGGCCGGAACAGGTCGAGCGTCGCCATCGCCACGCGGATGCCGTGTCCCTCCTCGCCGAGCAGGTCCGCGGCGGTGACCGGCACCGCGTCGAAGGTGAGCCGGCCGATCGCGTGCGGCGCGAGCATGTCGAGCGGCTCGCCGCCGAGCCCCGGCCGGTCGGCGGGCACGGCGAAGGCGGTGACGCCGCGGGCGCCGCGGGCGCCGCGGGCGCGGCGCGGGGCGGACGCGGCGTCAGCGGCGGGCGGCGCGGCGTCGCGCGGCGCGGCCTCGGGGGCGGACGCGGCGTCAGCAGCGGGCGGCGCGGCCTCGGAGGTCGGCGGCCCGGCCTCGGAGGTCGGCGGCCCGGTGCGGGCGAAGACCGTGTAGACGTCGGCGTCCGGCGCGTTGGAGATCCAGCACTTCTCGCCGGTCAGCCGCCAGCGGCCGGGCCCGTCCGGCTCGGCGGCCAGCGCGAGCGCCGCCGCGTCGGAGCCGGCCCCTCCTCGGTGAGCGCGAACGCGGCGACCGCGCGCCCGGCGACCACCTCGGGCAGCCAGCGCGCGGCCACCTCGGGCGCGGCGCGCAGCGGATGGGCGCCGAGGCCCTGGAGCGCGAGCGCGGTCTCGGCCTCGGTGCACTCGCGGGCCAGCGCCTCGCGCAGCACGCACAGGTCCAGCGCGCAGGCGCGGCCCTCGGGGAGCACCCGGGCGATCAGCCCCGCCTCGCCGAGCGCCGCGACCAGCGCGCGGTCGACCCGGCCCTCGGGTCCCGCCGCGGCCAGCGGCGCCAACCGCTCGCGCGCGATCGCGCGCACCTCCTCGGCCCACGCGGCCCGCCGGTCGTCCAGCCGGAACATCGGCGGCGCGGCCGCGGCCGACGGGGGCGAGGCGTCCGGGGCCGACCGCGGGAGACCGGCGGGGGCCGTGCGGGGGGAGCCGGGAGCGTTCATCTGCGCCGCCTTCTTCTCATCGGGCCTCGGCACGCTTCTCAGCGGGCTCTATTCTCAGCGGGCTCTATCGCGCTTGGTTGACTGCCGTCATGAACACGTTACGCTGAAACGGTCCGCTTTCAGGTGCCGACGAGGGGCTCTGCCGCCATGGACCTGGACGTATCGCCGCCGTCAGCCCATGTGGACACCTTCACGCGCGACCACCTGCCGCCCCCGGAGCTGTGGCCCCGGCTGGAGAACATCCCGCCCTACCCCGAACGGCTCAACTGCGCGACCGAGTTGCTGGCCGGCGGCCCGGCCGGCGCGCCCTGCCTGCGCACCCCCGGGGGCGAGTGCTGGTCCTACGGCGAGCTGCGCGAGACCGTCGCGCGCATCGCCCATGTGCTGACCGGGCCGATGGGCGTGGTGCCGGGCAACCGGGTGCTGCTGCGCGGCCCGACCACACCGTGGCTGGTGGCCTGCTGGCTGGCGGTGCTCCAGGCGGGCGCCGTCGCGGTCACGGTGCTGGCCGCGCAGCGCGCCCGCGAGTTGGCGGAGGTGTGCCGGATCGCCGAGGTGCGGCACGCGCTGTGCGACCACCGCTGCACCGAGGACCTGGTCGCGGCCGGGGTGCCGGGGCTGCGGATGCTCGCGTACGGCGGCCCCGGGCCGGACGACCTGCTGCGGCTGGCCGAGGAGCGGCCGCCGTCGTACGACCCGGTGCCGACCGCGGCCGAGGACGTGGCGCTGATCGCCTTCACCTCGGGCACCACCGGGCGGCCCAAGGGCTGCCTGCACTTCCACCGCGACGTGCTGGCCGTCGCGGACACCTTCTCCGCGCAGGTGCTGCGACCCGAGCCGGCCGACGTGTTCACCGGCAGCCCGCCGCTGGGCTTCACCTTCGGCCTCGGCGGCCTGGTGGTCTTCCCGATGCGGGCCGGCGCGTCCACGCTGCTGCTGGAGAGGGCCGGGCCCGCCGAGCTGCTGCGGGCGGTCGCCGAGCACGGGGTCAGCGTGCTGTTCACCGCGCCGACCGCGTACCGCGCGATGCTCGGCGACCCCGGCCCGTACGACCTGTCCAGCCTGCGGCGCTGCGTCTCGGCCGGTGAGAACCTGCCCGCGGTGACCTGGCAGGACTGGTACGACAGGACCGGGCTGCGGCTGATCAACGGCATCGGGTCGACGGAGATGCTGCACATCTTCATCTCCGGCGCCGACGCCGAGGCGCGTCCCGGCGCCACCGGCCGGCCGGTGCCGGGCTACCGCGCGCAGGTGGTCGACCAGGCGATGCGCCCGGTGCCGGACGGCGAACCGGGGCTGCTCGCGGTGCGCGGGCCGACCGGCTGCCGCTACCTCGCCGACGAGCGGCAGACGGAGTACGTCCGCGACGGCTGGAACGTCACCGGCGACACCTACGTCCGCGACCTGGACGGCAGGTTCCGCTATGTGGCCCGGGCCGACGACATGATCATCTCCGCGGGGTACAACATCGCGGGCCCCGAGGTCGAGGAGGCCCTGCTGCGGCACCCGGACGTCCGCGAGGCCGCGGTGATCGGCGTCCCGGACGAGGAGCGCGGCCATCTCGTGCGGGCCTTCGTGGTGCTGCGCAAGGGCGTCGCGGACGACGAGGCGACGGCGCGGCGGCTGCGGGACTTCACCAAGAGCGTGATCGTGCCGTACAAGTGCCCGCGCGAGATCCGCTTTCTGCGAGAGATGCCGCGGACCCCGACCGGCAAACTCCAGCGGTTCCGGCTGCGTGACATAAAGTGATCGTGTGACCGCAGAACACGTCGTGGGCGAGCCGCAGCCGTACACCCCCGGCTCGCTGATCCTCAGCTTCTACGGCGCCTACGGCCGCTCCGAACTGGGCGGGGACGTCCCGGTCTCGGTGCTGATCCGGACGATGGCCGCGGCCGGCGCGGACGCGCCGTCGGTGCGCTCGGCGGTGTCCCGGCTCAAGCGCCGCGGGCTGCTGGTGCCGACGCGGACCGGCGGCGCGGCGGCCTACGGGCTGTCCGCCGACGCGCGGCAGCTGCTCGCGGACGGCGACCGGCGGATCTACGGCGCCGGCACGCGCGAGGAGGGCGACTGGCTGCTGGTGGTCTTCTCGGTGCCGGAGTCGCAGCGGCAGAAGCGGCACGTGCTGCGCTCCCGGCTGGCCGGGCTCGGCTTCGGCTCCGCCGCGCCCGGGGTGTGGATCGCGCCCGGCGCGCTCTACGAGGAGACCCGGCACGCCCTGGACCGGCTGGGCCTGGCGTCCTACGTGGACTTGTTCCGCGGCGCCCACGCCGGTTTCACGCCGACCGCGCAAGCGGTGCGCCGCTGGTGGGACCTGGACGCGCTGGCCGCGCTGCACCGGGGGTTCCTGGCGGCGCACGAGCCGGTGCTGGAGCGGTGGGAGGCGGCGGCGGGCGCGGGCGCCGGAGGCGCGGCGACGCGCGGTGCGAACGCGGACGGCGCGGAGACGCGCGGTGCGAACGCGGACGGCGCGGGGACGCGCGGTGCGGACGGCCGCGGCGCCGAGGCCTTCGCGGACTACCTGCGGGCGCTGGACTCCTGGCGCAGGCTGCCCTACGCCGACCCGGGGCTGCCCGCGGCGCTGCTGCCCGACGGCTGGCCGGGGTCCCGCTCCGCCGCGGTCTTCGGCCGGCTGCACGAGCTGCTGCGGGAGCTCGGCGCGGCGTACGTGCGCGAGCAGGCCCGGGGGCAGGCACGCGCGGCGTGAGGCGACGCGGCGTGACGCGGCGCGGCGTGACGCGGCGCGGCGTGACGCGGCGTGACGCGGCGCGGCGCGGCGTGACGCGGCGTGACGCGGCGCGGCGTCGGGCCGTGCCGCGCGGCACCGCCACCGGCGCCTCACGCGTCGAGGCTGAGGCGGGGCTTGGGCGCGTCGGTGCGGCCGGTCGGCGGCGGGCGGCGGCAGGCCGCGTAGGGCGCGGGCCAGGGCGCGGCGGGGCCCTCGTAGGACTGCTCGGCCGCGGCGTGCAGCGTCCAGTGCGGGTCGTACAGGTGCGGCCTGGCCAGCGCGCACAGGTCGGCGCGCCCGGCCAGGAGCAGGGAGTTGACGTCGTCCCACGAGGAGATCGCGCCGACCGCGATGACCGGCATCCCGGTCTCGTTGCGGATGCGGTCGGCGTACGGGGTCTGGTACGAGCGGCCGTACGCGGGCGTCTCGTCGGGGACGACCTGGCCGGTGGAGACGTCGACCGCGTCGGCGCCGTGCGCGGCGAGCGCGCGGGCGATCGTGACCGCGTCGTCCCCGGTGGTGCCGCCCGGCGCCCAGTCGGTGGCCGAGATCCGCACGGTCAGCGGGCGGTCCTCGGGCCACGCCTGCCTCACGGCGTCCAGGACGTCGAGCGGGTAGCGCAGCCCGCCGGCCAGGTCGCCGCCGTAGCGGTCGGTGCGCCGGTTGGTCAGCGGGGACAGGAAGGAGGAGAGCAGGTAGCCGTGCGCGCAGTGCAGTTCGAGCAGGTCGAAGCCGGCCCGGGCGCCGCGGGCGGCAGCCTGCGCGAACTGCCCGCGGATCTGGACGAGTCCGGCCTCGTCCAGCGCGTGCGGCACCTGGTTGACGCCGGAGCGGTACGGCAGCGGCGAGGGCGCGCTGAGCGGCCAGTTGCCGTCCGGCAGCGGCTGGTCGATGCCCTCCCACATCAGGCGGGTCGAACCCTTGCGGCCGCTGTGGCCGAGCTGCAGCCCGATCGCGGGACCGGGTCCGGGACCGAGGCCGAAGCCGCCGGGGCCCGCCGCGTGCACGAAGTCGGTGACGCGCCGCCACGCCGCCTCCTGCTCGTCCGACCACAGCCCGGTGCAGCCGGGGGTGATGCGGCCCTGCGGGCTGACGCAGACCATCTCGGTCATCACCAGCCCCGCGCCGCCGAGCGCCCGCGCGCCCAGGTGCACGAGGTGGAAGTCGCCGGGGACTCCGTCGCGCGCCGCGTACATGTCCATCGGGGAGACCACGACGCGGTTGCGCAGGGTCAGCCCGCGCAGGGTGAAGGGCGTGAACATCGGCGGGGTGCCGGGCGGCGCGCCGAAGTCCTTCTCGACGGCGTCGGTGAACTCCCGGTCGCGCAGCCGCAGGTTGCCGTGCGTGACGCGGCGGCTGCGGGTCAGCAGGTTGAAGGCGAACTGCGGGGCCGGCTGGTCGAGGTAGCCGGCCAGCCGCTCGAACCACTCCAGACTGGCCAGCGCCGCCCGCTGGGTGCTGGCCACCACCGGCCGCCGCTCGGCTTCGTACGCCTCCAACGCGGTGTCCACGTCCGGCTGTTCGCGCAGCGACGCGGCGAGCGCGAGGGCGTCCTCCATGGCGAGCTTGGTGCCGGAGCCGATGGAGAAGTGCGCGGTGTGGGCGGCGTCGCCGAGCAGGACCGTACGGCCGTGCCGCCAGCGGTCGTTGACCACGGTGGTGAAG
This sequence comes from Actinacidiphila sp. DG2A-62, assembly GCF_035825295.1. Lineage (NCBI taxonomy): Bacteria > Bacillati > Actinomycetota > Actinomycetes > Kitasatosporales > Streptomycetaceae > Actinacidiphila > Actinacidiphila sp. DG2A-62. Next base: position 6,861,853 of record NZ_JAYMGI010000002.1, on the reverse strand, counting down.
TGCTGCCAGCGCGACCGGTTGCCGTGCAGCGGACGGCCGCCGAGCACCTCGGCGAACAGCTTCTCGCACGCGGCGACCGACTCCGCCTCGTCCATCGCGTCGAACCCGGCCCGCCGCCACACCTGTCGGGTCATCTCCACGATGAAGGTCGCGGCGTCGGCGCGGTACGGGTACAGGTGCGCCTGCATCACGCCGTACGGCGTCTCCACGATCTCGAACCGGAAGGCGTCCAGCGCGAGTTCGGCCGACAGCCAGATGTAGCGGCAGTCGTGCGCGGTCAGGTGCGGGCCGAAGGCGTCGGCGTGCGCGGCGCGGGTGGCGCTGTGCGCGCCGTCCGCGGCGATCACCAGGTCGTGTCCCGCGGCGAGTTCGGCGGCGGGCGGGGCCGGCGTGCGGGTCCTGACGTCGACCCCGAGGTCGAGGCAGCGGTCGCGCAGCAGCGCCAGCAGCCGGCGCCGGTCCAGCGCGGCGAACCCGTGGCCGCCGGAGCGGGTGGTGCGGCCGCGGTGCCGGATGTCGATGGCGTCCCAGCGGACGAACTCCCGCTCCACGGCGGCGTGCACGACCGGGTCGGCGGCGGCGATGCCGCCGAGCGTCTCGTCGGAGAAGACCACGCCGAAGCCGAAGCTGTCCTCGGGCGCGCCCCGCTCCCACACGGTGATCCGGCGTCCGGGGTCGAGGCGCTGGAGCAGCGCGGCGGCGTAGAGGCCGCCGGGGCCGCCGCCGATGACGGCGACGCGCGCGCCGGGGCCGGACGCGTCCGGGGGCGCCACGGTCAGCGGCCCTTCCACCGCGGCGGGCGCTTGCCGGTGAACGCGGCGTGGAACTCCGCGTAGTCCTCGCCGGTCATCAGCAGCGCCTGGGTCGCGGCGTCCATCTCCACCGACGCGGCGAGCGGCATGTCGAGTTCGGCGGTGAGCAGGGCCTTGGTCTGGGCGTGCGCGAGCGCCGGGCCGTCGGCGAGCCGGCGGGCGAGCGCTGCGGCGGCCTTGTCCGCGCCGCCCTCGGGCGCGGTGGAGCTGACCAGGCCGATCCGTTCCGCCTCGGCGGCGTCGACGGTCTCGCCGAGCATCAGCAGCCGGGTGGCGTGCCCGAGGCCGACCACCCGCGGCAGCAGGTAGGCGGCGCCCATGTCGGCGCCGGACAGGCCGACCCGGGTGAAGAGGAAGGCGAACCGCGCGTCGGGCTCGGCGATCCGGAAGTCCGCGGCCAGCGCGAGGACCGCCCCGGCACCCGCGGCGACCCCGTGCACCGCCGCGATCACCGGGAACGGGGCCTCCCGCACCGCCCGCACCACCTGGCCGGTCATCCGGGTGAAGTCGAGCAGCTCCCCCGCGCCCATCGCGAGGGTGGCGCCGATGATCTCCTCGACGTCGCCGCCGGAGCAGAACCCGCGGCCCGACCCGGCCAGCACCAGCGCGCGCGTCCCGCCCTCGCGGGCCAGCTCGGCGAGCAGGTCGCGCAGATCGGCGTAGGCGCCGAACGTCAGCGCGTTCAGCCGGTCCGGGCGGTCGAGCGTGACGGTGGCGACGCCGTCGTCGTGCTCCAGGCGCAGATGGCGCCAGTGGGGCGTCGGGCTCGCGGAGCTGGGATGCGGACTCATGCGCGGCCTCCTCCGTCTCGACGGTATCACTCGTTCGTGACCGTCGTCACCAAGGCGACACAGGGGAGGCACGGCCGCTGGAGCCGGCGAGCGGGACGGGGCGGGCGGGACGCCGGCGTCGGGACACGGCGCTCGGGCCGCGCCGCCGAGGGCCGGGGCTCGGGCCGCGCCGCCGAGGGCCGGGGCTCGGGCCGCGCCGCCGAGGGCCGGCGTCGGGCTCAGCCGGCCAGGGTCGCCACCAGGACCGCCTTGATCGTGTGCATCCGGTTCTCCGCCTGGTCGAAGACGATGGACCGCTCCGACTCGAAGACCTCGTCGGAGACCTCCAGAAACTCCAGGCCGTGCCGGGCGTGGATCTCCCGGCCGACGCCGGTGCCCAGGTCGTGGAACGCGGGCAGGCAGTGCAGGAAGGTGACCTGCGGGTTGCCGGTGGCGCGCAGCACGTCGGCGGTCACCGCGTACGGCTTGAGCAGCGCGATCCGTTCGTCCCAGACCTCCTTCGGCTCACCCATCGACACCCACACGTCGGTGTGCACGTGGTCCACGCCCGCCACCGCCTCGGCCACGTCGTGGGTGAGGGTGATCCGCGCCCCGGAGGCGTCGGCCAGCCGCCGGGCCTCGGCGATCACCGTGGCGTCCGGCCACAGTCCCTCGGGGGCGCCGATCCGCACGTCCATGCCCAGCAGCGCGCCGGTGACCAGCAGCGAGTTGCCCATGTTGGAGCGGGCGTCGCCGAGGTAGGCGTAGGAGATCTCGGTGAGCGGCTTCGGGTTGTGCTCGGTCATGGTGAGCACGTCGGCGAGCATCTGGGTGGGGTGCCACTCGTCGGTCAGGCCGTTCCACACCGGCACCCCGGCGTGCGCGGCCAGCTCCTCGACCACCGCCTGGCCGTGGCCGCGGTACTCGATGCCGTCGAACATCCGGCCCAGCACCCGGGCGGTGTCCCTGACCGACTCCTTGTGGCCGATCTGCGAGCCCGAGGGGTCGAGATAGGTGGTGTGCGCGCCCTGGTCGGCGGCGGCGACCTCGAAGGAGCAGCGGGTCCTGGTCGAGGTCTTCTCGAAGATCAGCGCGATGGTGCGGCCGCTCAGCCGCCGCACCTCGGCGCCGGCCTTCTTGGCCGCCTTCAGCTCGGCGGCCAGCGCCACCAGGTGGCCGAACTCCTCCGCGGTGAAGTCCAGTTCCTTGAGGAAGTGCCGGCCCTTGAGGTCGACGGCCATGCGAAGCTCCTAGATCGAGTGCTGCGACGTACCGGCGGCGTACCGGTGAGGCACCAGCCGGCCGGGTGGAAGTCTATACGATCATCGGCATGCTTATACAGGCTAGGGCGTAGGTCGAGGCGTAGGTCGGGGTTCTCACACCGCGTCGCGCTCGACAGGGCAGCTCATGCAGCGCGGGCCGCCGCGGCCCCGGCCGAGTTCGCTGCCGGGGATCTCGATCACCTCGATGCCGCGCTTGCGCAGGAAGGTGTTGGTGGTGGCGTTGCGCTCGTAGGCCACCACCACGCCCGGCTCCACGGCGAGCACGTTGCAGCCGTCGTCCCACTGCTCGCGCTCGGCCGCGTGCACGTCCTGCGTCGCGGTGAGCACGGTGATCGTGTCCAGGCCGAGCGCCGCCGCGATGGCCCGGTGCATGTGCTCCGGCGGATGGTCGGTGACCTTCAGGTCGCCCTCCTCCGCGCCCGGCTCGATGGTGTACGAACGCAGCATGCCCAGCCCCGCGTACTGGGTGAAGGTGTCGCCGTCGACCATCGTCATCACGGTGTCCAGGTGCATGAACGCCCGCCGCTTGGGCATGTCCAGCGCCACGATGGTCCGGGCCGAGCCCGCCGCGAACAGGCCGCGGGCCAGCATCTCCACCGCCTGCGGGGTGGTGCGCTCGCTCATCCCGATCAGCACCGCGCCCCGGCCGATCACCAGCACGTCGCCGCCCTCGATGGTCGACGGGTACGCGCTCTGGCCCTCGGACCACACGTGGAAGCCGCCGCCGGCGAACAGCGGGTGGTGCCGGTAGATCGCCTCGAAGTGCACGGTCTCGCGCTGCCGGGCCGGCCAGCGCATCGCGTTGATCGACACCCCGTCGTACACCCACGCCGAGGTGTCCCGGGTGAACAGGTGGTTGGGCAGCGGGCTGAGCAGGAAGTCGTCCAGGTCCATGGCGTGGAAGAGGACCGAGACCGGCTCGGCGAAGCGCTCCAGGAACTCCCGTTTGGTCATCCCGCCGACCAGCGCCTCCGCCAGGTCGGCCGCGTCCAGCTCGTCGAAGGCGGCCCGCAGGTGGCCGGTGGCCAGCGGGCCGTACTCCTTCTCGTCGAACACCCGGTCCAGCACCAGCCGCCGGGCCGCGGGCAGCGCGAGCGTCTCGGCCAGCAGGTCGCCGAACAGGTGCACCTGCACGCCCCGGTCGCGCAGCACGTCCGCAAACCCGTCGTGCTCGGCCCGCGCCCGCCGCACCCACAGCAGGTCGTCGAAGAGCAGCGCGTCCTTGTTGGTCGGGGTCAGGCGCTTCAGTTCCAGATCCGGCCGGTGCAGGATGACGCTGCGCAGCCGGCCGGTCTCGGAGTCGACGTGGAATCCCATGAGACCAGACCTTCCCATTTTTCCGCCGTCACGCGCCCGGCCCGGCGAGCGGCGGGCCGGGCGCGACGGGGATCACAGTCGGGGGTCGACCGGCTCGGACTCCAGCGCGAGGACCGCGAACACCGCCTCGTGCACGCGCCACAACGGCTCGCCCGCCGCCAGGCGGTCCAGCGCCTCCAGACCGAGCGCGTACTCGCGCAGCGCCAGCGACCGCTTGTGGCCCAGTGCCCGGGTCCGCAGCCGCGCCAGGTGCTCGGGCCGGGTGTACTCCGGACCGTAGATGATCCGCAGATACTCCCGGCCGCGGCACTTGATGCCCGGCTGCACCAGCCGGCCGCCCTCGTCGCGCACCTGGGCGTCCAGCGGCTTGACGACCATGCCCTCGCCGCCGGCCTCGGTCGCGTCCAGCCACCACCGGACGCCGGCCTCGACCGACTGCTCGTCCGCCGTGTCGACCATCAGCCGGCCGGTGCGCTGGAGCAGGCCGCCCGGGCGGGCGCGGCCGGCGCCGCCGGCGTCCCCCGTGACGTCGGCGTGCCCCGTTCTGCCCGGTCCGTCCGTGCTCCCCGGTCCGTCCGTGCTCCCCGATCCGCCTGCCGCGTCCGCGTCGACGAGCCGGTCGATCAGCTCCAGCTGCCGGTCGTGCGGGAGCCCGGCCAGGCTCGCGCCCTCGGCGGCGAGGAGCTGGAACGGCGCGAGGCGTACCCCGTCGAGCCCGTCGGTGGTCCAGCAGTAGCGGCGGTAGGCGTCGGTGAACGCCCCCGCGTCCGCGGCCCGTTCGCGCTGCCGGGCGAGCAGCCCGGTCACGTCGGCGCCGCGCGCCGCCGCTGCCTCCAGAGCCGCAAGCGCGGGCGGGAACACCGCGCCCGCCGCCGCGCCGACCGCCGCGTACTGCTTGCGCAGCAGCCCCGACGCCTTCAGCGACCACGGCAGCAGCTCCGCGTCCAGCAGCAGCCAGCCGGTGTCCAGCTCGTCCCACAGCCCCGCCGCCCCGACCGCGGCGCGCAGCCGCGCGAGGAACTCCTCGGTCACCGCGGGGTCGTCGAAGAACGGCCGCCCGGTGCGGGTGTGCAGCGCGCCGGTGACGCCCTCGACGCCGAACCGCTCCTTCGCCACCGCCTCGTCGCGGCACACCAGGGCCACCGCGCGCGAGCCCATGTGCTTCTCCTCGCACACCACGTGGCGCACGCCGCTCTCGCGGAAGGCGGCGAACGCCTCGCGCGGGTGCTCCAGGTAGCCCTCCGCCTGCGAGGTCGCGCACGGCGCCATGGTCGGCGGCAGGTAGGTCAGCAGCCGCGGGTCGATCGCGAAACGGCTCATGACCTCCACCGCCGCCGCCGCGTTCTCCTCGCGCACCGCGAGCCGGCCCATCCGCGACGTCTCCACGATGCGGCGGCCCGTCACGTCGGCCAGGTCCAGCGGCCGGCCCTCCCGGCCGCCCGGCGCCTGCGTCCGCGACTCCAGCGGGCGGACCGGCTCGTACCAGACGCGCTCGGCCGGGACGTCGACGATCTCGCGCTCCGGCCAGCGCAGCGCGGTCAGCTTCCCGCCGAAGACCGCGCCGGTGTCCAGGCAGATCGTGTTGTTCAGCCACGACGCGGTGGGCACAGGGGTGTGGCCGTAGACGACGGCGGCCCGGCCGCGGTAGTCCTCCGCCCACGGGTAACGCACCGGCAGGCCGAACTCGTCGGTCTCGCCGGTCGTCTCCCCGTACAGCGCGTGCGAGCGCACCCGTCCGGAGGTGCGGCCGTGGTACTTCTCCGGCAGGCCGGCGTGGCACACCACGAGCCGGCCGCCGTCCAGCACGTAGTGGCTGACCAGGCCGTCCACGAAGGTGCGCACCCGGTCGCGGAACGCCGGGTCGGCCTCGTGCTCGCGCTCCAGCTGCTCGACGGTCTCGGCGAGGCCGTGGGTGTGCCGCACCTGGCGGCCCTTGAGCCAGCGGCCGAGCTTGTTCTCGTGGTTGCCCGGCACGCACAGCGCCGAGCCGGCCTCGACCATCGCCATGACGCGGCGCAGCACGCCGGGGCTGTCCGGGCCGCGGTCCACCAGGTCGCCGACGAAGACGGCGGTACGTCCCTGCGGGTGCACGCGCGGGCCCAGCGGGGTGCCGGGCGCGCGGCGGCGCGCGGGGAGGGCGGCGGCGGAAGCGGCGCCGACGGAAGCGACGTCGGCGGTAGCGACGTCGGCCGTAGCGGCGACAGCGGACGCGGCGTCGGCCTGCGCGGCGGAGGCGGGCTGCGCGGCGGAGGCGGGCGCGGGCGGCACGGGCTGCGGGGCCTGCGCGGGCTGCTCCTCGTAGCCGAGGCGGTCGAGCAGCGCCTCCAGCTCGAAGGCGCAGCCGTGCACGTCGCCGATGATGTCGAACGGGCCGGTCAGGTGCGCCAGGTCGTTGTAGCGGCGCTCGGTGACGATCCGCGCCGCGTCGATCTGCGCGACGCCGCGCAGCACGTGCACCTTGCGGAATCCCTCGCGCTCCAGGCCGCGCAGGGAGCGGCGCAGCTCGCGCTGGTGGCGCTGCACGACGTGGCGCGGCAGCGCGGCCCGGTCCGGGCGCGCGGCGTTGCGCTCCAGGCACACCTGCTCGGGGACGTCCAGGACGATCGCGATGGGCAGCACGTCGTGCTCGCGCGCCAGCTTGACCAGCTGGGCGCGGGCCTCGCGCTGCACGCTGGTGGCGTCGACGACGGTACGGCGGCCCGCCGCGAGCCGCTTGCCCGCGATGTAGTGCAGCACGTCGAACGCGTCCGACGTCGCGCTCTGGTCGTTCTCGTCGTCGCTGACCAGGCCCCGGCAGAAGTCCGAGGAGATGATCTCGGTGGGCTTGAAGTGGCGCGCGACGAACGTGGACTTGCCCGACCCGCTGGCGCCGATCAGCACCACCAGGGACAGGTCGGTGACGGCCAGCGCGCGCGTCGCGTCCGCCGTCCCCGTCCCGGTCTTCGTCTCGGTCATGCCGTCGCCTCCTCGTTCTCGTCGTCCGGGCCGCCGCTGCCGGTGCGGCCGTCGTTCTCGGTGGGGTCGCCGACCGTCCGCGGCTCCGCGTCGCCGCGGGTGAAGACGGCCATCTGCGTGGGCGGCCCGACCTCGGGGTCATCGGGGCCGACCGGCGCGAACCGGACGGCGTACCCGTGGAGCGCGGCCGTCCGCCGCGCCCACTCGGCGAACTGCGCGCGGGTCCACTCGAACCGGTGGTCGGCGTGCCGGACATGCCCGTGCGGCAGCGTCTCCCAGCGCACGTTGTACTCGACGTTCGGCGTGGTCACGACCACCGTGCCGGGCCGGGCGGCGCCGAACACCGCGTACTCCAGCGCCGGCAGCCGCGGCTCGTCGACGTGCTCGATCACCTCGCTCAGCACCGCCGCGTCGTAACCCTTCAGCCGGGCGTCGGTGTACGTCAGCGCCCCCTGGAGCAACGTCACCCGGGACGCCTGCCGCTCCCCCATCCGGTCCAGCCGCAGCCGCCGGGCGGCCATGTCCAGGGCGCGCGCCGACACGTCCACGCCGACGATCTCGGTGAACCGCGGCTCCTTGAGCATCGCCGCGACCAACTGCCCCTGCCCGCAGCCCAGGTCGAGCACCGTGGCCGCGCCCGCCGCGCGCAGCACGGCCAGGATCGCCTCACGGCGCCGCACCGCCAACGGGGTCGGCCGCTCCGGCTCGTCGTCCGGGGCCTGCGGCGCGACCGCGTTGTCCAGCTCCTCCACCTCGATGTCGTCGGCGTCCGCCAGCCGGGCCAGCTCCAGCCGCTCCATCGCCCGCTGGGTCAGCGACCAGCGCCGGGACAGGTAGCGGCTGGTGATCAGCTTCTGCTCCGGGTGGCCGGGCAGCCAGCCCTCGCCGAACCGCAGCAGCTTGTCGACCTCGTCGGCCGACACCCAGTAGTGCTTGGCGTCGTCCAGCACCGGCAGCAGCACGTACAGGTGCCGCAGCGCGTCGGCCAGCCGCAGCTCGCCCTCCAGCACCAGCCGCACGTACCGCGACTCGCCCCACTGCGGAAACTGCTCGTCCAGCGCGACGGGTTCGGCCGCCACCCGCCAGCCGAGCGGTGCGAACAGCCGCTCCACCAGCGCCGGCCCGCCGCGCGCCGGCAGCGCGGGCACCTCCACCCTCAACGGCAGCGGCGCTGCGGCCCGCTCGGGCATGGTGCGGCACTCCCCCCGCAACGCCGAGGAGAACACCGTCCGCAGCGCCACCGCGAACAGCGACGACGCCGCGTACGGCCGGTCGTTGACGTACTGCGCCAGCGCCGCGTCCGGCGCCCCGCCCCGGCCCTTGGTCCGCCCGCGCCGCACCAGCGCCGGCGGATCGACCTCCAGCAGCAGCGCCGCCGTCGTCCGGTCCGGCGTCGCCTCGGGGTAGAACACGTGGGCGTCCCCGTAGGAGGTCGAGAAGACCTGGGCCCGGTCCGGGTGCTTGTGCAGCAGGAATCCCAGGTCCGTCGCCGGTCCTGCCGCGTCGCGCGTGGTGGAGATCGTCATGAACACCCGCCGAGTATCCCCGGCCCCCACGACGCCCGGCCACGACTTTTCCCGGGGCGCGGCCTTGGGAACAGCCGTGGCCGGGTGCGCTGCGCCGCGTGGCGGGCCGGGAGGCGGCCGGCGCCACCGCGAGACGCGGCTCGTGTCACCTGTCAGGGGCGCAGCGCCCCGGCGACGGCGGCGATCGCCGGCGGGCCGACCCTGCAACAGCCGCCGATGAGCCGTGCGCCCTCCTCCCGCCACCGCAGGGCGTGGCCCGCGAGCCCTACGGGCTCTGCGGCGGGACCCGTCCATGCGCGGGCGGCCGGGTCCCAGCCCTCGCCGCTGTTGGGGTAGACGACGACGGGCTTGCCGCTGATCCGCGCGGCGAGCGGCACCGCCGCGTCGGCGTCCAGCGGGCTGCAGCAGTTGACGCCGACGGCCACGACGTCCTCCCGGCCCGCGGCCACCGCGAAGGCCTCCGCGAGCGGCTGGCCGGCGCGGGTGCGGTCGCCGGCCACCGTGTACGACAGCCACACCGGGACGCCGCACCCCTGGGCGGCCTTCAGCATCGCCTCCGCCTCGGCCACGTCCGGCACCGTCTCCAGCGCGAGGACGTCCGGACCCGCCTCGGCCAGCGCCTCGATCCTCGGCCGGTGGAACGCCGTCAGCTCCCGCACGCTCAGCCCGTACCGCCCGCGGTACTCGCTGCCGTCCGCGAGCATCGCGCCGTACGGCCCGACCGACGCCGCCACCCGCACGCCGGACCCCGCCGCCGCGGCCCGCCGGGCGAGTTCGACGCTGCGCCGCAGCAGCGCCGTGGTCCGCGCCGGGCCGATCCCCCGGCGCGCGAACCCCTCGTACGTCGCCTGGTAACTGGCCGTGGTCAGCACCTGTGCCCCAGCCCGCGCGTAGGCGGCGTGCGCGGCCTCGACCTGCTCGGGCGCGTCGGCCAGGAGCCGTGCCGACCACAGGGGGTCGTCCAGGTCGCACCCCTGGTCGGCGAGCTGGTTGGACAGCCCGCCGTCCAGGACGAGCGCCTCCCCCGCGGCCGGCAGCGACATCACGGCCGGCTCACCCGAGCTGGGACTGGACCTGCGAGGAGATCAGCTCCAGGTGGTCGAGGTCGTGCAGGTCGAGGATCTGGAGGTAGAAGCGGGTGGCGCCCGCCTCGGCGTACCGCCCGATCTTGTCCACGACCTCGGCGGGCGAGCCCGCCAGGCCGTTCTCCTTCAGCTCGCCGACCTCACGGCCGATCGCCGCGGCCCTGCGGGCGACCTCGGCGTCGTCCTTGCCCACCGCGGCGACCAGCGCGTTGGAGTACACGAGGTCGTCCGCCGCGCGCCCGGCGGCCTGGGCAGCCTCCCGGACCCGGCCGAACTGCCGCGCGGTGTCCTCCTGCGACGCGAAGGGCATGTTGAACTCCGCCGCGTACCGCGCAGCCAGCTGCGGGGTCCGCTTGGCGCCGAGGCCGCCGACGATCACCGGCAGCTTCGGCTGGGCGGGCTTGGGCAGCGCGGGCGAGTCCTTCAGCTGGTAGAACGTCCCGTCGTAGTCGAAGGTCTTGCCCACGGGGGTGCCCCACAGCCCGGTGACGACGGCGAGCTGTTCCTCCAGGCGCGCGAACTTCTCCTTGGGGAACGGGATGCCGTAGGCGGTGTGCTCCGCCTCGTACCACCCCGAGCCGAGCCCGAGCTCGATCCGTCCGCCCGACATCTGGTCGACCTGGGCCACCTGGATGGCCAGGACACCGGGCAGCCGGAAGGTGCCGGCCGTGACGAGCGTGCCCAGACGGATCCTGCTGGTCTCCCGTGCCAGCCCGGCGAGGGTGATCCACGCGTCCGTGGGTCCGGGCAGTCCGTCCGAGTCGCCCATCACGAGATAGTGGTCGGAGCGGAAGAAGGCGTCGAAGCCGAGGTCCTCGGTGGCCTTGGCGACCGCCAGCAGAGTGTCGTAGCTCGCCCCTTGCTGGGGTTCGGTGAAGATGCGCAGTTCCATGCCTCCATCCTGCCTCGCCGCCCGCGCCGGACCTCAATCGCCTCCCCGGTCACCTCCCTCCTCCGGTTCGCCGCGGGCGAGCTCCCGTGCCAGCTTGTCGACCAGGTCCTTCGCCTCGTCCACCACGTCGAGCGCCTCGATGCACAGCCAGTAACCGGAGGCGTCCTCGGCCGAGCAGGTGGCGTCGACGAGGGCCACGCCGATGTCCCCGAGCAGCTGCCGCAGTGCGCCGAGCGTGCCGGCCGGGTCGCCGGCCCGGGTCAGCCGTGCCGCCCGCGGCGGACCGGCGCCCGTGACCGGCACGTCGGGGGTGTGCCCGAGCAGCCGCCACAAGGCCTCCGCCAGCTCGTATGCCTGCCATGCCTCCGCGATGACCTGGTCGGGGCGCGGTGTCCCGCGCATCACCCGCTCGCCTTCGGCCACCAGCCGTGCCGCGTCCATGTCCGCTCCCCTTTCGCGTGCCCGCCCGCGTACGCGCGCGGGCGGGTCCAGCCGCGACGGCCTCGTGCCGTCGACCTCATGTCACTCAGCGTGACAGAGTTCGGCCGGCCGCGGAGGCCCCGCCGGGGATCTGTGGACAACTATGCGATTGTGGACAACTCCGTCACCCGGACGAGGGAGCCGGACGCTCGCCGGGCCGGGGGAAGCGGTGCTCGTTGCGGTCGATCTTCTCCGCGAGCGCGGTGAGCGGGTCGACGCCGAGCACAGCGCAGAACTGCAGCAAGTAGGCCAGGACATCGGCGACTTCGTCGCGCACGCGGTGCGCGGAGTCCGGGTCGTCCATGACCGCCGCGGCCTGCTCGGGGGTCAGCCACTGGAAGATCTCAAGGAGCTCGGCCGCTTCGACGCTGAGCGCCGCGGCCAGATTCTTCGGCGTGTGGAAGGGCCGCCAGTCGCGGGCGGCGGCGAAGTCGATCAGCCGCTGCCGGAGCGCGGCGAGGTCGTGTCGTCGGGTCACCCCGACTGGTCTACCTCATCCTGCCGTCCGGCTCCGCCGCCCTGCTCGCCGCCGAGCGCGGTGACGGACACCCCGCCCATGCCGTCCGCGCACGTCTGGTCCTGCACGGTGGCCAGCAGCCGGATGTGCCCGCGGGAGGCGGCCAGACCCGCCAGGCGCAGCAGTTCGCGAGCCTGTCTGCGGTCCATGCCGAGGTCGAGGCCGTCGGCGACGACGGTGAGGACCTGCCCGGCGGGCAGCAGCTCGGTGCTGGTGTCGACGTCGAGCACGCCGGGGCCGGTGAGCAGGACGAGCGCCAGGGCGAGGAAACGCAGTTCGCCGTCGCCGAGCCGGTCGATGGGCAGGGCGCCGAGCGGCCCGCGGTCGACGGCGGCGATCACCGCGTCCGCGAGCGGCCCGCGTCCGTCGCCGGGAAGGACGGCGGGCAGCGCGGTGAGGCCCTCAACCGGCCCGCTGCACACCGCACGTACGGCGTGCACGAGCATGCCGTGCCGGATACTGCACTCTCCTTCGGTCCTGGCGAGCACGGCGGACAGGTTGTCGCACGCGCTGCGCAGCCGCCCGTCGCCGACCGGGACCGGGGCACGCATCTGATCGGGCCGGGGCGAGACGGGGAAGACCCCGCGCAGCGCCACGACGACCTGTTCGACCGCCGCCAGGACGAGCCGCTGGCCGTCGGTGCGTCCGGCGACGCGCAGCGGCAGCAGGGCGGTCGCCAGCCGGTCGTCCGGCAGCGGGGCACGGGTGACGGCGACGACCCCGGCGGTGTGCCAGGCGGCCTGGACGGTGGACCGGGAGGGATCGCGCAGCGCCGTGGTCAGCAGCGTCTCGCCGGCGCCGGTCAGGCGTTCGCCGACGATGCGCAGCGTGGGTTCGACCTGCACGGCGACGTCGAGCCGGACCGGCCCGACCGGGCCGGTCACAGTGCAGCCGATCCGGAAGCCGCGGCGGCCCTGCGCGTCGGCCGCCGCGTCCTGCGGCACGCACGCGGCGGCGCCGCCGCGCACCGCGGACCCGAGGGCCTCGGCGAGCGTGTCGCCGCAGGCGAGTCTGCCGAGCGCTGCCAGCCCCTCGAGCACGCTGGACTTCCCGGTGCCGCTACCACCGGTGAGCAGCGACAGCGGGCCCAGCCCGAACGTCGCCCCCCGGTGCGATTTGAAGGCCGACAGCCGCAGTTCGGTGACGAGGGGCCGGTGGTGCCTGGTGCTCATGGCGGCGAACGTAGCCAGCCCCGGAGGTGGCGAACCGTTCACTCGGTCCCGCCGTCCTTCGAAAGAAGGACAACGCGCATGATTTGCCGGGTTGCTGGAGAAGGGGCGCGGGGCAAGTAGCGTGTCGCCGTGACGACGACCACGGGCACCACCGGTACGAGCTGCGTCGCGCTGCTGCGGGGCATCAACGTCGGCGGCAGGAACAAGGTTCCGATGCAGACGCTGCGCGAGCTGATCGCACGGATCGGCGGCACGGACGTGCGCACCCATCTGCAGAGCGGCAACGCCGTCTTCCGCCACACCGAGCAGGACACGCGGCAGCTCGCATCGGCGCTGGAGCAGGCGCTGGCCGAGGAGTTGGGGCTGACGCTGTCGTGCCTGGTCCGGTCGGCGCCGGAGCTTCGCCGGGTGGTCGAGGCGAACCCGTTCCCGATGGAGGGGATCGACGGGGCTCGCTTCCTCGTCGTCTTCCTCTCCGCGGCGCCGCCGCCCGAGCGGCTGGCCGCGATCGACCCGGCCGCCTACGCGCCGGACGCGTTCGCCGCGGGCGAGCGGGTGTTGTACGTCAACCTTCCGAACGGCATCCGCGACTCGAAGCTGGCCACGATGTTCACGGACCGCCGCTTGAGCGTGACCGCGACCGCGCGCAACTGGAACACGGTCACGAAGCTGCTCGCCCTCGCCGAGAGTTGAGGCCGGCCGGTCCGGCCCGGTCCCTCCCGGTTGAGCCGATCCGCGCCGGACCCGCGCCGACCCGCGCCGATCCGACCGCCCCGGGCCGATTCGCGCCGAACCGCGCCGAACCGCGCAGACCGGACCGTCCCGACCGATCCGTCCGCGCTCTCGATCCGGCCCGTCGACCGTCCCCACCCCCTCCGACCTGGCCGGATACGAGTTATCCACAGGCCGGAAACCGGGCCGGAGGCCGTTCCGCGTACGCTGACAGCACGTGACCGAGCGGCACGGTCACAGCACGGAACGTGCGCACGCGGCGTGAACGGCACAGCGTACGCGGCACGGCGCGGGCGCGCGGACGGTACGGCAAGCGGAGACGAACGAGCGGAGACGAGGCGAACAGGAAGGGGGTGGTGCCCGGGCGCGGGATCAGGCGGACCCGGCGGCGGACGTCGCGGTCGCGGACGTCGAGGTCGCGGACTTCCCGGCCGGAGCGAGAATGGCGACGCACTCCACGTGGTGGGTGAAGGGGAAGAGGTCGAAGGCGCGGAGCGTGACGGGGCGGTAGCCCTCCTCGGCGAACCAGGCGAGGTCGCGGGCGAGCGCGGCCGGATCGCAGGCGACGTAGGCGATCCTGCGGGCGTCGAGGGAGGCGACGCGGCGGACGACGGCGTGGCCGGCGCTGGCCCGCGGTGGGTCGAGGACCACGAGGTCGGCCTCGGTGATGCCGGTGCGGGGCAGCACCTGCTCGACCTTGCCCTGCTCGATCCGGACGCGCTCCAGATCCTGGAGGTTGTGCCGGGCGTCCTCGACAGCCCGCTTGGCCGACTCGATGCCGAGGACCGCGCCCTTGTCGCCGACCCGTTCGGCCAGTGCTCCAGCGAACAGGCCGACGCCGCAGTACAGGTCGAGTGCCATGTCGCCCTTGCGGGGCATCAGTCCGCGCATGACGGCGTCCACCAGGAGGTCGGCCGCCTTCGGGTGGACCTGCCAGAAGCCGCCGTCGCCCACCCGCCAGGTGCGGCCGGCGGCGCGCTCGCGGACGAAGGGGCGGCCGTGGACGCGGTGCACCGCGTGGTCGCGTTCGCCGATGCGCTGCACGGAGACCGGGCGGTCCAGCTCCACGATGGGCAGCCGGCCGCCGGGGCGCGGCGTCAGCACGACCTGCCGGTCCCCGGAGCCGGTGGCGGCGATGGCCTCGACGGTGGCGATCTGCGGCCAGGTCCTGGACTCGACGCCGAGTTCGCTGACACCGGGCGCGGCGATCAGGCAGCGGTCGACGACCTCGACCTCGTGCGAGCGGTGGCGGCGCAGGCCCGCGCGGCTCTGGGGGTCGATCGCGTACTGCACCCGGGTCCGCCAGGCCGGCACCTCGCCCTTGGCGACCTTGTCCCCGGGGCCGGCTCGACCGTGCCGTCCCAGCCGACCTGCTCGGGGTCGAGGCCGGCCAGCCGCCGCAGCTGCTCGGCGACGACCGCGGCCTTCAGCCGGCGCTGGGCGCCGGGCGCGGCGTGCTGCCAGTCGCAGCCGCCGCAGCGGCCCGGCCCGGAGAAGGGGCAGGGAGGGTCGACCCGGTCCTTGGAGGCGGTGAGCACCTCCACCGCGTCGGCCCGCAGGAAGCGGGCGCCCTGCTCGCCCTCGGTGACGCGGGCGACGACCCGCTCGCCCGGCAGCGCGTGCCGGACGAAGAGCACCTGGCCGGCGTCGGTGCGCGCGACGCAGTGGCCGCCGTGGGCGACCGGCCCCACCTCGACCTCGTACTCGCGGCCGATCAGCGAGGGGGCGGGTTCGGTCTGCATGGTGCGGCTGCTCCTGGGCTGGGGCGGGCGGGGCGCGGGGTCGGTCGGCGCCCGGCGCGGGACGCGGCCGTCGGCCGGAGGGCGGGCGGCCGGGGCGCGGCGGGGTCGGCCTTCGAGTCTACGTGCCCGCGGGCCGCCGCCGGGCCCGCGGACGGTCGCCCGTCTCCGCCCGCCCGCCGGCGGTCCGGGCCTGGCGGCGGCGCGGGTTACGTGGGGCCGGAGGAGCTGCGCTCGCGGGTGCTGGGGCGGGGCGGGCCGACGGGGCCGCGGCGGATGGAGCCCGGGGCGTTCCAGTCGGCGCGGCGGCGGGCCCGGGCCTTGGCCAGTTCGGAGGACTCCAGCTGCCAGGGCACGGAGGTGACCATGACGCCGGGGGTGAACAGCAGGCGGCCTTTGAGGCGCAGTGCGCTCTGGTTGTGGAGGAGGTGTTCGTACCAGTGGCCGACGACGTATTCCGGGATGTAGACGCTGACCACGTCGCGGGGGCTGTCGCGGCGCAGTCCCTTGACGTAGTCGATGATGGGCCGGGTGATCTCGCGGTAGGGCGAGTCGAGGACCTTCAGCGGGACGTCGATGCCGTAGCGCTGCCAGTCGGCCTGGAGGGCCTTGGTGTCGTCGGGGTCGACGTTGATGCTGAGCGCCTCCAGGGAGTCCGAGCGCATCAGCTTGGCGTAGGACAGGGCCCGCAGGGTGGGCTTGTGCAGCCGGGAGACCAGCACGATCGAGTGCACGCGGGAGGGGCGTACGAAGTCCTCGCCGGGTTCGTCGTCGGCGGCGATCTCCTCCGACACCCGCGTGTAGTGGCGGCGGATCGCGGTCATCGTGGCGAAGAAGACGACCATGCCGACGACGGCGACCCAGGCGCCGTGGGTGAACTTGGTG
Organism: Actinacidiphila sp. DG2A-62; assembly: GCF_035825295.1. Lineage (NCBI taxonomy): Bacteria > Bacillati > Actinomycetota > Actinomycetes > Kitasatosporales > Streptomycetaceae > Actinacidiphila > Actinacidiphila sp. DG2A-62. Next base: position 6,845,688 of record NZ_JAYMGI010000002.1, on the reverse strand, counting down.
AGCAGCACGATGACCAGGACCAGGCCGGTGAAGAAGGCGCCGAAGGTGTTGATCGCGCGGGAGCGGATCATGTGGCGGCGCTTGTTCTGGTCGGTCTCGGTGGCCAGGTGGCGGTTCCAGTGCCGGACCATGCCGGTCTGGCTGAGGGTGAAGGAGACGAAGACGCCGACGATGTAGAGCTGGATCAGCCGGGTGGAGTCCGCGCCGTAGATCCACACCAGCACGCAGGCGAAGCCGGCCAGCAGCACGATGCCGTTGGAGAAGGTCAGCCGGTCGCCGCGGGTGTGCAGCTGGCGCGGCAGGTAGCGGTCCTGGGCCAGGATCGAGCCGAGCACCGGGAAGCCGTTGTACGCGGTGTTGGCCGCGAGGAACAGCACGAGCGCGGTGACGGAGGCCAGGTAGATGAAGGGGATCGAGTTGTGTCCGAAGACCGCCTCGGCGACCTGGGCGATGACCGGGTCCTGGGTGTAGCCGGAGCCGATCGGCCGGCCGTTCTTCAGCAGGTCGGTCGCCGGGTTCTCGGCCATCCGCACATGGGTGTCCATGGCCAGCGCGACGATGCCGCAGAACATGGTGACCGCCAGCAGGCCCATCAGCGCCAGCGTCGTCGCGGCGTTCTTCGACTTGGGCTTGCGGAAGGCGGGCACGCCGTTGCTGATGGCCTCGACGCCGGTGAGCGCCGCGCAACCGGAAGAGAAGGCCCGCAGCAGCAGGAAGACCAATGCGAAGCCGCCGATGCCGGAGGACTCCGCGTGCACGGTGTAGCCGGCGGTGGGTGCGTGCATGTCGTGGCCGGCGGCGATCCGGATGACGCCCCAGCCGATCATGCAGAAGACGCCGAAGACGAAGGCGTAGGTGGGGATCGCGAAGATGGTGCCCGACTCCCGCACACCGCGCAGGTTCATCAGCATGAGGACGACGATGGTGCCGACCGCGCCGAGGACCTTGTGGGTGGCGAAGAACGGCACCGCCGAGCCCAGGTTCTCGATGCCGGAGGCGACGGACACCGCCACCGTCAGCACGTAGTCGACCATCAGGGCGCTGGCGACGGTCAGGCCGGCCTTGGCGCCCAGGTTGGTGGTGGCGACCTCGTAGTCCCCGCCGCCGGAGGGATAGGCGTGGACGTTCTGCCGGTAGGAGGCCACGACCGTGAACATCAGCACCACGACCGCCACCGCGATCCACGGGCTGTAGTGGTAGGCCGACGCTCCGGCGATGGACAGTACGAGCAGCACCTCGCCCGGCGCATATGCCACCGAGGACAGCGGGTCCGACGCGAAAACGGGTAGGGCGAGGCGTTTGGGGAGCAGCGTCTCCCCGAGCTTGTCGCTGCGCAGCGCCCGGCCGATGAGGATCCGTTTCGGCAGGTCGGTCAGTTTGGACACCCCGCGATGTTAAGGGATCGTCCATCCGAGTGGGGGTCCCGGTGCCGCCGAGTGTGGCGAACTTGTGAGGCGGCCCGGGCGCAACCTTCTGCGCCGCCCTACGCGTGTGTAGCTTTGGCCGCGGTCTGAGACGCTTGAGGCCGACACCGAAACACGTGGGCAGTTCGTTGGGCAGCCGGAAGGACGGTCGTGCACGTCGTGATTATGGGATGCGGGCGGGTGGGTTCCACCCTCGCGCACTCCCTCGAACAGCAAGGTCATACGGTCGCGGTGGTCGACCAGGACCAGACGGCCTTCCGCCGCCTGGGTTCCGGGTTCGCCGGGCGCCGGGTGACCGGAGTCGGGTTCGACCAGGACACGCTGCGCGAGGCCGGAATCGAGGAGGCGGGCGCGTTCGCCGCGGTCAGCAGCGGTGACAACTCGAACATCATCGCGGCCCGGGTGGCCCGTGAGATGTTCGGCATCGAGAACGTGGTGGCGCGGATCTACGACCCCCGGCGCGCCGAGGTCTACCAGCGCCTGGGCATCCCGACGGTGGCCACCGTCCGCTGGACCGCCGACCAGATGCTGCGCCGGCTGCTGCCGTCCGGCGCCGAGCCGCTGTGGCGCGACCCCAGCGGCGGGGTGCAGCTGGCCGAGGTGCACACCTCCCCGGCCTGGATCGGGCACAAGATCAGCACCCTGCAGGACGAGACCGGGGTCCGTGTGGCCTTTCTCACCCGGCTCGGCGAGGCGATGCTGCCGACCTCGCAGACGGTGCTGCAGGAGGGCGACCTGGTGCACGTGATGATGCGCTCCGACGCGGTCGCCGACGTCGAGGCGGCGTTCGCCAAGGGTCCCGAGGAGGCTCGCTCATGAGGGTCGCCATCGCCGGGGCCGGCGCGGTCGGGCGTTCGATCGCGGGCGAGCTGCTGGAGAACGGGCACGAGGTGCTGCTCGTCGACAAGAACCCGACGTCGATCTCGGTGGAGCGGGTGCCGCAGGCCGAGTGGCTGCTCGCCGACGCCTGCGAGATCACCTCGCTCGACGAGGCGGCGCTGCACCGCTGCAACGTGGTGATCGCGGCCACCGGCGACGACAAGGTCAACCTGGTCGTGTCGCTGCTGGCCAAGACCGAGTACGGGGTGCCGCGGGTGGTCGCCCGCGTCAACAACCCGAAGAACGAGTGGCTGTTCAACGAGTCCTGGGGCGTGGACGTCGCGGTGTCGACGCCGCGTCTGATGTCGGCGCTGGTCGAGGAGGCGGTGAGTGTCGGCGACCTGGTCCGGCTGCTGCGCTTCAGCCAGGGCGACGCCAACCTGGTGGAGCTGACGCTGCCGCAGGAGGCGGTGCTGGTCGGCACCCGCGTCGGCGACGTGGAGTGGCCGACCGACACCTCCCTGGTGACCATCATCCGCGGGAACCGGGTGCTCACCCCGTCCCGGGACGACGCGCTGGAGGCCGGCGACGAGCTGCTGTTCGTGGCCGCGCCGCACCGCGAGGAGCAGCTGGAGGACCTGCTGTCGGTGCAGGACGGGGCGGACTCCGGCGAGGAGTGAGGCGACGGTGGGCCGCCCGCCCCGCAGCCCGGGGGCGGGCGGCCCGACCGCGCGGGCGTCACACCGACGCCGCGTGCTCCTTCTTCGCCTTCTCCTCCGCCTCCATCTCCGCGATCACGTCGATCGGCGGCGGCGCCTTCACCAGGAAGATCCAGGTGAGGTAGACCGACAGCAGGAACGGCGGGATGCCGAGGGCGACCTTGACCCAGCCGAGCTGCGTGGCGTCGCCCCACCAGTACAGCGGGAAGAGGATCGCGGACTTGCCCAGCAGGATCAGGCCCCAGGCCCAGCTCGCCTTGGTGTACGCGCGCAGCCGGCCGGGGTTGCGCTTGCGCCAGGACAGGTTCTCCTTGAAGACCGGTCCGAGGATCAGGCCGAGCAGCGGGAACTTCACCGCGGCCGAGACCAGGTAGGCGATCGCCAGCCCGAGGGTGTAGAGCATGCCCGGCAGGTAGAAGTTCTTGGCGTTGCCGGACATCATCGCGAAGACCGCGCCGAAGGCGACGCCGAAGACCCCGCTGAAGGCGTGCTTGAGGGTGTCGCGCTGGACCAGGCGCGCCGCGCCCATGACCACCGACAGCGCCAGCGCGGCGATCGCGGAGGACTTGATGTCCTTGTTGACGGTGTAGATCGCGACGAAGACCAGGCCCGGCACGGTGGTCTCGACCATGCCGCGCACGCCGCCGAAGGCCTCGAACAGCGCGGCCTCGGTGACCGCCCGCGCCTCGGCGGTCGGCTCGCCGGCCCGGCCCGCGGCGTGGCGTCCGCCCGGGCCCCCCGACGCGGACGGACCCCCTGGCGCGGCCGGACCCCCCGGCCCGCCCGGCTCGACCGGTCCGCCGGGTCCGTCGGACGCACCGGACCCTTCCGCGCGGTACGGGTCGTCGCCCGTTCGGTTCGGGTTGTCGATCGACGTCACCTGTTACTCCTGTCCGACCGGACGCAGTTCGTACTTCGGGTTGAACAGCACCGGACGGCCCCGGTTCATGGAGATCCGGCCGGACGCGATGATCCTGCGGCCGGGTTCTATGCCGGCGATGCTGCGCCGGCCGAGCCACACCACGTCCAGCGCGGCGGACCCGTCGAACAGCTCGGCTTCCAGTGCGGGCACACCCGCCCGGGGACGGAGCGTGACCGTACGCAGCGTACCGGTCACGGAGACGATCTGACGGTCGGAGCAGTCGCGAATCCGGGTGCAACCGGTCGCGTCGGCGTCCTTGCGCAGCTCCTCGGAGTGCAGCTCCTCCGGCGTCGAGGACAGCCGGTCGAGCATGCGGCGGAAGCGGCCCGCGGGCCGGTCGGAACGGATGGCACCACTCATGTCTCCAGGGTACCGGCCGGGGCCACGGGGACCAGGGGCCCGAACGGGGGCACCGGGCCGCTCCGGCGCACCGGACGAGGCCGCCCCTGCGCACCGGACGAGGCCGCCCAGCGCACTGGTCGCCGCCGACCCCGGCGCACCGGTTGCCGCCGACCCCGGCGCACTGGTCGCGGCCCGCCTCACTCCCCGGTGACGATGCGGCCGTCGCGCAGTTCCAGCACCCGGTCGGCCAGCGCGAGCAGCTGGTGGTCGTGGGTGGCGACCAGGGCCGTGACGCCCTCGCTGCGCACCACCGCGCGCAGCAGCTCCATCACGGCCAGGCCCGTGTCGGCGTCGAGCTGGCCGGTGGGCTCGTCGGCGATGAGCAGCAGCGGGCGGTTGGCCAGGGCGCGGGCGATGGCGACGCGCTGCTGTTGGCCGCCGGAGAGTTCGCCGGGCCGCTGGTCGACGTGGTCGGCCAGGCCCACCAGGTCGAGCAGCAGCGCGACGCGCTCCTCGCGCTCGCGCGCCGGGGCCTTGCGCAGCCGCAGCGGTACGCCGACGTTCTCGGCGGCGGTGAGGATCGGGATCAGCCCGAAGGACTGGAAGACGAAGCCGATGCGGTCGCGGCGCAGCGCCAGGCGGTCGTCCTCGCCGAGCGCGGCCAGGTCGGCGCCGTCCAGCAGGATGCGGCCGCCGTCGGGGGTGTCCAGGCCGCCCACCAGGTTGAGCACCGTGGTCTTGCCCGAGCCGGAACGCCCCTTCAGCGCGACGAGTTCGCCGCGCGGCACGGTGAAGCTCACCCCGCGCAGGGCGTGCACCGCGGTGTCGCCGCTGCCGTACGTGCGGCGCAGGTCCTCCACGACGACCATGTCGCCCCCGCGCGGCTCCGCGACGGCCGCGCTCCCGCGGCCCACCACGCTCGCCGCACCGGCCGTACCCGCACCGGCCACCCCCGCACCCGCACCCGCACCGGCCGCGCCCGCGCCGGGCGCGCTCCACGCGGACTGCTCGCCCATACCGCTTCCCCCTGCCGGAACCCGCCGTGAAAGCCCCGCGTGCGCCGTACGGAGAACGACTCACCCGGCCGCCGAACGTATCGGTGACCGGGTGGCGTGTGCAACGTTGCGTCGGGGCTCGAGCACCCGCGGCCGCGCTCAGTGCAGCTCGGTGATCTCCGGGCCGCGCCGCATCGGGTCCAGGCCGTCGCCGAACTTGCCCTGCTCGGCCGGCGCGGGCGCGCCGGCGCCGTCGGGCACCATCTGCGCGTCGTTGGGCAGCTTGAGCACGATCGGGTCGCGGGGCGCCATCGGCGCCTCGCCGCGGACCACGACGGTGTCCTGGAAGACCGCCTCCAGCACGCCGGCCGCGGCCGGCTGGACGGCGCCCTGGCCGGAGATGACGCCGCGCAGGAACCAGCGGGGGCCGTCGCAGCCGACGAACCTGACCAGCTGGACGCCGTTGGTGCCGTCCGGCAGCTGCACCGGCACCTGCGCGCGCAGCTCCCAGCCGAGCGGGCCCTCGACCTCGTCGACGATGCCGCCCTGCTGGGTGATGCCCGCGCCGATCTCCTCGCGCACCTCGCCCCAGATGCCCTCGGACTTCGGGGCGGCGAACGCCTGCAACTGGACCGCGCTGTCCCGCAGCACCACGGTCGCGGCGACGATCGACTCGCCGGCGACCTCGACCCGCAGTTCCATGCCCTCGACGCCGGGCACGAAGAGCCCGCCCAGGTCCACCCGGCCCTCGCCGGGCTCCTTCACCTCGCTCAGGTCCCACGGCCCGTCGGGGCGCGGGGCGGGCGGAAGGTTGTACCGGGTGTCGCCGGAGTCCTCCGGCTCCCCTGCGTCCTCGGCCGACTCGTCCGGGCCCTCGGCCTCGTCGAACTCGTCGACGGCGTCTTCGCGCTCCTTGCGACGACGGAACACGGTCACTGTCCTTCCCGGTCGCTGCCGACCGATGCGTATCCGTAGCTGGACGTGCCCGCCGACGGCGTCTCCACCGCGGCGTGCCCCCCGTGGAGCCGAAGCCCCCCGCGGCCCGTGCAGAGCCGGGCAGCTCCGCCACTTCGTGGAAGCGGACCCGCTCGACCTGCTGGACGACCAGTTGGGCGATCCGGTCGCCCCGTTCGAACCTGACGGGCTCGCGCGGGTCCAGATTGACCACGATCACCTTGATCTCTCCACGGTACCCGGCATCGACCGTTCCCGGGGCATTCACCATGGCCACTCCGCAGCGGGCGGCCAGGCCCGAGCGGGCGTGCACGAAGGCCGCGTAGCCGTCCGGCAGGGCCAGCGCGATGCCGGTGGGCAGCACGGCGCGCTCGCCCGGCGCCAGCTCGGCGGCCTCGGTGGTGACCAGGTCGACGCCGGCGTCGCCGGGGTGCGCGTAGGAGGGGACCGGCACGGAGTCGTCCAGCCGCCGCAGCAGCACGTCGACCGGGGGGCGTACGGCGCTCACGGGTTGACCTCGAATGCTCGGGCGACCTTGACCTGGTCGGGATCGGCCATGGCGGCCCTGATCTCCTCCGGGCGGCCGTTGTCGGTGAAGTGCTCCAGCTTGACCTCGACGAACAGCGCGTCGGCGCGAACCGCGAGCGGGCCGTCCGGGCCGCCGATGCGGCCCTCGGCGGTGCTGTAGATCTTGCGGCCGGCCACCGCGGTACAGCGGGCGGAGATGTGCAGCAGGGAGCCGACCGGCACCGGGCGGACGAAGTCCGACTCCAGCCGGCCGGTGACGGCGATGACCCGCAGCAACCAGCCCAGCGAGCCGAGCGTCTCGTCGAGCGCGGAGACGAGCACGCCGCCGTGCGCGAGGCCCGGAGCGCCCTGGTGGGCCGGCTGCACGGTGAACTCGGCGGTGACGCTGACGCCCTCGCCCGCGCGGATGGCCAGGTGCAGGCCGTGCGGCTGGCCCTCGCCGCAGCCGAAGCACTGGTCGTAGTGCGAGCCGATCACCTCGCCGGGCGCGGGGGCGTCGGGGTGCCGTACCGGTTCTCCGGCGTCGGACGGCGGGACGAGGCCGGGCCGGCGGCCGCCTCCCGGCGGATTCGCGGATGTCGTGGCTGCACTCACGCGGCAGACCCTACCCTCCTGGGGCATCGTTTCCCGTCCCGCGTCCGCCGCTCTTGGAGGTCCTGCGGACGCTTTGGCCGAGCCGTGGCCGTCCCTTGACCGTCCGGCCGGCCCTGAGACCGTCCGGCCGGCCCTGAGACCGTCCGGCCGGCCCTGGACCGTCCGCGCGGTAACCGGACCGTCCGCGCGGTCGCCGGACCGGACGACCGCCGACCCGTCCGTCCACGGGGCCGCCCGCCCATGAGACCGCCCGGCCGCCGTCCGCGCGACGGCGCGCCCGTGCGGTCGCCGGCACAGCGGCGCATGGCAGTCTTGTGCCATGCCTGGTGCCACGCAGCCTTACGACGAACGCCTCACCGCGCCCCGCTCCTGGTGGGTCCTGGCCCTGGGGGTGGGAGTGGCCTTCGCGCTGATCCTGTTCCCCTTCGGCCCGCTCGCGATCCTGGCCGGCCTGGTCGGCGGCGCGGCGCTCGCGCTGATGGCCGTCAGTTCCTACGGGTCGGCGCGCATCCGTGTGGTGGCCGGCTCGCTGGTGGCGGGCAAGGCTCGCATCCCGCTGGAGGCGCTGGGCGCGGCGCAGGTGCTGGACCCGGCGGAGGCGGTGGCCTGGCGGTCGCACAAGGCGGACTCGCGGGCGTTCATGCTGCTGCGCTCGTACGTGCCGACGGCGCTGAAGGTCGAGGTGACCGATCCGGCGGACCCCACGCCGTACGTCTACCTGTCCACGCGGTCGCCGCAGCGGCTGGCGGACGCGCTGGCGGCGGGCGGCGCGGCGGGCGCGCGTGCGAGCGAGCCGGGGGCGGCCGGCGCCGCGGGACCCGCTCGGGCGGCCGGGGCCGCGGAGGCGGGTCAGTCCTGATGAGGGCCCTGGTCGGGCTCGTGCGCCTCGAACGCCTCGGCCGCCCCGTCGTCGGCGGGCTCCGCGTCCTCGGGGTCCTCGGGCGGCCAGGGCAGCTGGTGGGCCCGCAGGTCGCGGCGGACGCGTTCGGCGAGCTTGAGGGTGTCCCGGCGGTTCATCAGCGCCCCGACGACCGCGCCGACCATGAAGGGCGTCAGCGACGGCGTGTGGCGCAGGGTGCGGCGGGTCAGGCGCTGCCGCAGCTCCTTCTTCGCCGCGCTGCCCAGCGCGGCGTTGACGGTCGACAGCCGGAGCACGTTGATGCCGCGCTGCTCGGTCCACGACCACAGGTAGGCGGTGGCGCGGTCCCTGGCGGTGCCGTGCACGCGCTGTCCGTAGACCTCGTGCAGCTCGGCGATGAGCTTGTACTCGACCGCCGCGACGCCGAGCGTCTCGGTGGCCAGCTCGGCCGGCATCGCGGGCGGGGTCGGCAGCATCGCGGCCGCGCCCACTCCCGCTCCGACCGTCATGGTGCCCTTCACCGCGGCGGCGATCAGCCGGTCGGCGATGTCCTCGGGGCCGAGCCCGGGGAACTGCCGCCGCAGCGTGGCCAGTCGGCGGACCGGGATGCGCGGGGCGGCGTCGACCAGCCGCTCGGCGACCGAGCCGATGCCCGTTCTGGCCATCCGGCGGCCGACGCGGGCGCCACCTGCCACGCCCTTGCCGACGCCGCGGCCCAGACCGCGGCCCACGCCGCGCGCGGTCGCGACCGCGAGCGAGGCCGCGCGGCCTCGCTCGTCGCCCTTGTGGCGGTCCGGTGTGCCGGAGGGGCCGGGGGTGCCGGGGTCCGGTGTGCCGGTCACGGGCGCCCGCGGATCAGGCCGCGCAGTCGCGGCAGATCGGGTTGCCGTTCTTCTCCGACGCGAGCTGGCTGCGGTGGTGCACCAGGAAGCAGCTCATGCAGGTGAACTCGTCGGCCTGACGCGGCAGGACGCGGACCGACAGCTCCTCGTTGGAGAGGTCGGCGCCGGGCAGCTCCAAGGACTCGGCCTGGTCGAACTCGTCGACGTCGACCGCGGAGGTCGACTTCTCGTTCCGCCGGGCCTTCAGTTCCTCGATGCTGTCTTCGTTGACGTCGTCGTCGGTCTTGCGTGGGGTGTCGTAATCCGTAGCCATTTTCGCTCTCCCCCTGTGGGTGTCTGTGGGTCTCTGCGGAGCTTCCAGCGCACGTAACGCGCGGGAGGCCGGTCTTGTGCCCGCCTCGAGGCGGAGATTTTGCCTCACCTCAAGGCCTGTTACTCAACCGACACCCGACGAGGCCCCCGAAGAGGTGATCGTGCGGGTGGCCGATCATGGTCCGCGCCGGTCCGAAAGTCATACGTCACCACCGCATGCACGTGTACTTCCCGTGATCATGACCTGCGGAAACATGGATTTTCCGGTCTTTTCCCCTGATCTGGCGATCACCGAGCGTACACGTGTCGCTGGAGATATGTGCGATCGGTCACACGCTCCGGGGCGCGGGAGCAGACCCGGAGATTACTCGCATAGCGAACAGGCCCCGGGCCTGTCGCCTCTAGGACGCGGCCGGCAGTGATCGGGTTCACAAGATCCCGCGCGTTGCCCGGTTCGGTTCGGTCACGCGGGTCACATCGGGATCGCGACCCGCATGACCAGGCCGCCGCCCTCGCGCGGCTCCGCGGAGATGGTGCCGCCGTGCGCGCGGGCGACGGAGCGGACGATCGACAGGCCGAGCCCGACGCCCTTGTCGCTGCCGGTGCGCTCGGTGCGCAGCCGGCGGAACGGCTCGAAGAGGTTGTCGACCTCGTAGGCGGGGACCACCGGCCCGGTGTTGGTCACCACCAGCAGCGCCCTGCCGCCCTCCGCCGCGGTGTCGACCGTGACCCAGCCCTCCTCCGCGACGTTGTAGCGAACGGCGTTCTGGACCAGGTTCAGGGCGATGCGCTCCAGCAGCACGCCGCTGCCCTGGACCACCGCGGGGCTCAGGCTGCTGCGCAGCGCCACGCCCTTGGCCTCGGCCTCGCCGCGGGTCTGCTCCAGCGCCTGGGAGGCCGCCTCGGCGAGGTCCACCGGCTTGCGGTCCACGATCTCGTTGTCGCTGCGGGCCAGCAGCAGCAGGCCCTCCACGAGCTGCTCGCTGCGCTCGTTGGTGGCCAGCAGCGTCTTGCCCAGCTGCTGCAGGTCCGGCGACGCCTCGGGGTCGGCGAGCTGGACCTCCAGCAGCGTGCGGTTGATCGCCAGCGGGGTGCGCAGCTCGTGCGAGGCGTTGGCGACGAAGCGGCGCTGCGCGTCGAAGGAGCGCTCCAGACGGTCCAGCATGCCGTCGAAGGTGTCGGCCAGCTCCTTCAGCTCGTCGTCCGGGCCGTCCAGCTCGATCCGGCGCTTGAGGTCGGAGCTGACCATGCCGCGGGCGGTCCTGGTGATCCGGCCGAGCGGCGCCAGCACCCGGCCGGCCATCACGTATCCGAAGGCGAAGGCCACCACGGCCAGCCCGATCAGCGCCAGCAGCGACCGCTTGAGCAGCGTGTTCAGCGCCAGATCGCGCTGGTGCTGCATGCAGGAGTTGACCGCCTGGTTGAACTCGTCGGCCTGCAGGCTGCTGCCCGACGGCAACGCGTTGCAGTCGATCGGCTGCAGATTCGCGGTGATGATCTTGAACGGCAGCGCGCTGCCCTGGTGGATCGCCTGCGCGGCCAGCAGGTAGATGATCCACAGCAGCACCACGCCGGCGATCAGGAACATGCCGCCGTAGAGCACCGTGAGCCGTATCCGGATGGTCGGCCGCAGCCAGGGCCGGGGGGCCTCGGTGGGCTGCGGGTCCCACAGCGGGCGCGGCGGCAGGGGCGGTTTGTCCGGCGGCGGGGACGCGGCGGGCTGGGGGAGGAGAGGGAGGCCACGGGCGCTCAGATCCGGTAGCCGGAGCCGGGCACGGTCACGATCACCGGGGGCTCGCCGAGCTTGCGCCGTAGGGTCATGACCGTGACCCGCACCACGTTGGTGAAGGGGTCGGTGTTCTCGTCCCAGGCCTTCTCCAGCAGCTGCTCGGCGGAGACCACCGAGCCCTCGCTGCGCATCAGCACCTCCAGCACGGCGAACTCCTTGGGCGCCAGGTGCACCTCGGCGCCGTCCCTGAAGACCTCGCGGCGGTTGGGGTCGAGCCGGATCCCCGAGCGCTCCAGGACCGGCGGCAGCGCGGTGGTGGTGCGCCGGCCGAGCGCCCGGACCCGGGCGGTCAGCTCGGTGAAGGCGAACGGCTTCGGGAGGTAGTCGTCCGCGCCCAGCTCCAGCCCCTCCACCCGGTCGCTGACGTCCCCGGCGGCGGTGAGCATGAGCACCCGCGTGGGCAGGCCGAGGCCGACGATCTGACGGCACACCTCGTCGCCGTGGACCACCGGGAGGTCGCGGTCGAGGACGACGACGTCGTAGTCGTTGACGCCGATCCGCTCCAGGGCGGCGCCGCCGTCGTAGACCACGTCCACGGCCATGGCCTCCCGGCGCAGGCCGGTGGCGACGGCATCGGCGAGCAGTTGCTCGTCCTCGACGACCAGTACGCGCAACGCGGTGTTCCTTCCGTGAGCTGAGGGGGGAATCCTCCACACATCCTGCACCGGAGGGCCGTAAACCGGCGGTAAGCGAGCGGATCGGGACCGGGTCGCGGAAACTTCCGGAATTTCCTCCCCGCCCCGGAGGTTTCCGCTGCGGGCACGGCGGGGAGGACGGCTGTACACCCACCCACCATGCCTGGTCACGCGTTTCCCACGCGGGCCTTCGGGCTTGACACTCTCGTGTCAACGGAGACGATGAGGGGGCGCCATGGACGCGTTCACGACCGGAATCCTGCAGCGTATACACACCACGGAGTCCGACCTGCGCCGGGCGCGGGAGACAGGGGACGACTTCCTGGCCGAGGTCGAGCAGGGCGAGCTGGACGACCTGCGCCGCCTCGCCGCCGAGCACGGCGTGGACGTACGGCCCAAGGTCGCCTGACCGTCCGGTCCCGTCCGGTCGGCATCCACAAGCCGCACGCCCCGGTCACCGCGAAGGTGCCGGGGCGTTCGCACGCCCGGACACGCCCCGACCGCCCCGGGCCAGCCGCGGCGGTCGGGGCGTACCGGTAGGGGCGCACCGGGCCGGGCGTCCCGTCAGTCGTGCCAGGCGCCGAGGTCGTCCAGCAGGGTCTGGAGGGGCTCGAAGAGCCCGGGCGGGGCCGCCACCGTCAGCTCGCCCGAGGCGGGCTCACCGGGGCGTCCGCCGGTCAGCGCGCCCGCCTCCCGGGCGAAGAGCGCGCCGGCCGCCATGTCCCACGGGTTCAGGCCCCGCTCGTAGTAGGCGTCGAGCCGGCCGATGCCGACGTCGCACAGGTCGATGGCCGCCGAGCCGCCGCGCCGGATGTCCCGCACCTGCGGCACCAGCGCCCTGACCACCTCGGCCTGCGCGGCCCGGCGCTCGGCGATGTAGCCGAAGCCGGTGCCGACCAGGGCGTGGGAGAACTGCGGGGCGGGGCGGCAGTGCGCCGGCACGTCGTTGACGAACGCGCCGCCGCCGAGCACCGCGCGGCAGGTCTCGCCGCGCATCGGCGCCTCCACGACGCCGACCAGGGCCTGCCCGTCGAGCTCCGCCGCGATGCTGACCGCCCAGGACGGCAGGCCGTAGAGGTAGTTCACCGTGCCGTCCAGCGGGTCGATGACCCAGCGGACGCCGCTGACGCCCTCGCTGCTCGCCCCCTCCTCGCCGAGCACGCCGTCGTCCGGCCGGGCCCGGCCGATCGAGGCGGTGATCAGCCGCTCCGCGGCGATGTCCATCTCGGTGACCACGTCGATCGAGCTGGACTTGGTCGCGGCCACGCCCAGGTCCGCCGGGCGGCCGTCGCGCAGCAGGGCGCCCGCCTCGCGGGCGGCCTCCAGCGCGACGCTCAGCAGTTCGTCCAGCAGGTGCGCGGTGACGGCGGTCGCCGGTGTGCTCATCGGTTCGAAAGCTCCTCGGTCGGATGAAGCGGATGAAGCGGCGGGAGAGCGGGGGCCGGGGCGGATCGGTGGACGCCCGCGGCCGGAGTGGGCGATGGGTGCCACAGCCAGGGGCGGATCGGTCGGCGCCCGCGGCCCCGCACCAGATCGGTCGGCGCCCGCGGCCCCGCACCAGATCGGTCGGCGCCGGTGGCCCGCACCGGATCGGTGCGCCCGCCCGCGGTCGGGCGGGTCGGTCCGGACCGGCCCGGGTCCGCGGCCCGGGGGTGGGTCAGTCGGCGCCCGCGGCGGCCGGCAGCGGGTTCCTGGCCGGACAGCAGCCGACCGGGCAGACGTCGTGGCTGGGTCCGAGCGCGCCCAGCGCGCAGCGCGCCGGGCGGGTGCCGCGCTCGGCCGCGGCCCGCTCCAGCACCAGGTCGCGCACCGCCGCGGCGAACCGGGGGTCGGCGCCCACGGTGCCCGCGCGGGACACCGGCAGCCCCAGCTCGGCGGCCTTGGCGGCGGCCTCGGTGTCCAGGTCGTACTTGACCTCCATGTGGTCCGAGACGAAGCCAATCGGCGCCATCACCACGGCCGGCGCGCCCGCCGCGTGGACCTCCTCCAGGTGGTCGCAGATGTCCGGCTCCAGCCACGGGATGTGCGGGGCTCCGCTGCGCGACTGGTAGACCAGGGACCACGGCCGGTCCACGCCGGTGGCCTCGCGCACCCGCTCGGCGACCAGCCGGGCGACGTCCAGGTGCTGCGCGACGTAGGCGCCGCCGTCGCCGTGGCCCTCGACCGGGCCCGAGGTGTCGGCCGCGGCGGTCGGGATGGAGTGGGTGGTGAAGGCGATCCGCGCGCCGTCCCTGACCTGCTCGGGCAGTTCGGCGAGCGCGGTCAGCACGGCGTCGGCCATCGGCTCGACGAAGCCCGGGTGGTTGAAGTAGTGCCGCAGCTTGTCCACCCGCGGCCGCGGCCGGCCCTCCTCGGCCAGGACGGCGAGCGAGGCGGCGAGGTTCTCCCGGTACTGGCGGCAGCCGGAGTAGGAGGCGTACGCGCTGGTGGCCAGCACCAGGACCCGCCGGTGGCCGGCGTCGCTGATCTCGCGCAGCGTGTCGGTCAGGTAGGGCGCCCAGTTGCGGTTGCCCCAGTACACCGGCAGGTCGACGCCGTGGTCCGCGAAGTCCTTGCGCAGCGCCTGCAGCAGCTCGCGGTTCTGCGCGTTGATCGGGCTGACGCCGCCGAAGAGGAAGTAGTGCCGGCCCACCTCCTTCAGCCGCTCGCGCGGGATGCCACGGCCGCGGGTCACGTTCTCCAGGAACGGCACCACGTCGTCGGGCCCCTCGGGGCCGCCGAAGGAGAGCAGCAGCAGCGCGTCGTAGGGCGCGGTGTCGGTGGCGGCGCCGGGCGCCGGCTCGGGCGCCGCGCCGGGCGTCGTGCCTGGGGCCGTGCCGGGCGTCGTGCCGGGAGTGGATGTCGCGTCGGACTGATCGGGCATGCCTCGATCCTGCCACCCGGCGCCGCCCGGTCCCGCACCACCCGCGCCCCGCCCGGCCGGAACGCGCCGCGGAAAACCGGTTGCCCGGCTCCGTAAGCTGTGTAGAGCAGAGATGTTCCTTACGTGAGCAGGCCCGGGAGGGACCGTGCACAGCCCTTACCGCGCCATCTTCACCGCGCCGGGAACCCGCGCCTTCTCCGTCGCGGGCCTGGTCGGCCGGATGCCGCTGTCGATGACGGGCATCGGAATCGTGACGATGATCTCCCAGGTCACCGGGCGGTACGGCCTGGCGGGCGCGCTGTCGGCGACGCTCGCGCTGGCCGGGGCGGTGTGCGGGCCGCAGGTCTCCCGCCTGGTCGACCGGCACGGGCAGAGCAGGGTGCTGCCGCCGGTGTGCGCGGTCACGGTGGCGTCGGTGGCCGCCCTGCTGGTGGCGGTGCGCGCCGGGGCGCCGGACTGGGTGTACTTCGTGTGCGTGCTGGGCGCCGGCCTCACCCCGAGCCTGGGCGCGATGGTCAGGGCCCGCTGGTCGGCGATCCACCGGGGCGACCCCGAACTCCTGCACACCGCGTACTCCTTCGAGTCCGTGGTGGACGAGATCGTCTTCATCCTCGGGCCGATCCTGTCGATAGGGCTGTGCACGGTCTGGTTCGCCGAGGCGGGGCCGCTGCTCGCCGCGGTCTTCCTCGCCGCCGGCGTGCTGCTGCTGACCGCGCAGCGCGCCACCGAGCCGCCCGCGCACCCGCGCGGGTCCGGCGGCGGCCGCTCGGCGCTGCGCGAGCCGGGGATGCCGGTCCTCGCGGGCGTGTTCGTCGGCACCGGGGCGCTGTTCGGCGCGGTGGACGTGTCGACGGTGGCGTTCGCCGACGAGCGCGGCCACAAGGCGCTGGCCAGCCTGGTACTGGCCTCGTACGCGCTCGGGTCGTGCCTGGCCGGGCTGGTCTTCGGGCTGCTGCGGCCGCCGGGCACGCTGGCCCAGCGGTTCCGGGTGGGGATCTCCGTGATGGCGGTGAGTATGATCCCGCCACTACTGGTCGGGAACTTGTGGTTCCTGGCCGGTGCGCTGTTCTTCTCGGGCCTGACGATCGCGCCGACAATGGTGACCGCCATGGGCCTGGTCGAGCAGCTGGTACCGCGGTCCAGGCTGACCGAGGGCATCACGTGGACCTCCACGGGGCTCGCGGTCGGCGTCGCCGCGGGCGCCGCGCTGGCCGGCCGGGTGGTCGACGGGCACGGCGCCTCGGCGGCCTTCGCGGTACCCGCCGGCTCGGCGCTCGTCGCCGTGGCGGTGGCGTTCCTCGGGTACCGCCGGCTGCGCCCGCGGCCGGCGCCGGAGCGGGAGGAGCACGGCCATGAGTCGCACAGGGATGGGCCGCACGCGCGCGGGGCTGACGGGCCGCTCGTCCGCCCGCCGCGCCAGGACGGGCCCGCGCCGGCCGACCGGCACGGCGACCGGGACCGCACCGGCGACATGGCGTAACTGGGCGGGCAACGTCTCGGCCGTGCCGCGACGCGTGGTGGCGCCGGCCTCCGCGGAGGAGCTGGCGCAGGTGCTGCGCACGGCGGCGGCCGACGGGCTGACCGCCAAGGCGGTGGGCTCCGGCCACTCCTTCACCGCCGCCGCGGCGACCGGCGGGGTGCTGATCCGCCCGGAGGGGCTGAGCGCGATACGCGCGATCGACCGCGAGGCCGGCACGGTGACCGCCGAGGCGGGCGTGCCGCTGCACCAGCTGAACGCGGTACTGGCGGCCGAGGGCCTCTCCCTCACCAATATGGGCGACATCATGGTGCAGACGGTGGCCGGCGCGATCAGCACCGGCACCCACGGCACCGGCCGCGACTCCGGCTCCATCGCGGCGCAGATCACCGCCTTCGAGCTGGTGACGGCGGACGGCTCGGTGCTCACCTGCTCGGCGCGGGAGAACGCCGAGGTGTTCGCGGCCGGACGGATCGGGCTCGGCGCGCTCGGGGTGGTCAGCGCGGTGACCTTCGCGGTCGAACCGGTCTTCCTGCTGACCGCCCGTGAGGAGCCGATGCGCTTCGACCGGGTGATGGCGGAGTTCGACCGGCTGGTCGAGGAGAACGAGCACTTCGAGTTCTACTGGTTCCCGCACACCGACGGCTGCAACACCAAGCGGAACAACCGCAGTCAGGGGCCGGCCGCGCCGCTGCCGACGGTGCGCGGCTGGATCGACGACGAGCTGCTGTCCAACGGCGTCTTCCAGGCCGCCTGCGCGGTCGGCAGGGCCGCGCCGGCCGTGATCCCGCGCATCGCGCAGCTGTCCAGCCGGGCGCTGTCCGCGCGGACGTACACCGACGTGCCGTACAAGGTCTTCACCAGCCCGCGCCGGGTGCGCTTCGTGGAGATGGAGTACGCGATCCCGCGGGAGGCCGCGGTGGCGGCGATCCGCGAGCTGAAGGCCACCGTGGAGCGGTCGGACCTGCGGGTGAGCTTCCCGGTCGAGGTGCGGGTGGCGCCCGCCGACGACATCGCGCTGTCCACCGCCTCGGGCCGCGACAGCGCGTACGTGGCGGTGCACATGTACCGCGGCAGCCGCTACCAGGAGTACTTCACCGCGGTGGAGAAGATCATGACCTCGGTGGGCGGCCGGCCGCACTGGGGCAAGATGCACACCCGGGACGCGGCGTACCTGGAATCGGTGTATCCCCGGTTCGGCGAGTTCACGGCGCTGCGCGACCGGTTGGACCCCGATCGGCTGTTCGCCAACGACTATCTGCGCCGGGTGCTGGGTTCGTAGCCGTACGTCCCGTTTTGCCCGGCGCACTTCGCACTCCGACGTGAGCCGTGTCACCCAACTCCCGCCCCCGCGCGACATTCGGCGGCGCGGCAGCCGCCCCTGACTGGCCCGAATGGAGTACCGTGACGATCCTGGCCGCCGGTGCCCGACCGGCGGTTCGGACGAGCGGGAGGGGAGTCGGCAGGCGCTCGTCCCGGGGCGTCCCGACTGGTCACGCAGCGTGGCCAATCGACTACCGTCCCATGACGGCGTGTCACCGTGTTGTCCCGACACGCCGGGCAACTCTGCAAGGTTGTGGCACGCTGCACCCGGGCAGGCCACACTCTGTCCAGCGGGAGCAGCGACGCACGTGACGTCGGCAGGCACCACCCGGGAGGTAACCGTGCCCGAACTGCGGGTCGTGGCCGTCAGCAACGACGGCACACGACTGGTGCTCAAGGCTGCCGACAGCACGGAATACACGCTCCCCATCGACGAGCGGCTGCGTGCCGCGGTCCGCAACGACCGGGCCCGCCTCGGGCAGATCGAGATCGAGGTCGAGAGCCATCTGCGGCCCCGCGACATCCAGGCGCGGATACGGGCCGGCGCCTCCGCCGAGGAGGTCGCCCAGATGGGCAACATCCCGGTCGAGCGGGTCCGCCGCTTCGAGGGCCCGGTGCTGGCCGAGCGCGCCTTCATGGCCGAGCGGGCCAGGAAGACGCCGGTACGCCGTCAGGGCGAGAGCACCGGGCCGCAGTTGGGCGAGGCGGTGTCCGAGCGGCTGCTGCTGCGCGGCGCGGAGAAGGACACCGTGCTGTGGGACTCCTGGCGCCGCGACGACGGCACGTGGGAGGTCCTGCTCGTCTACCGCGTGGCCGGCGAGCCGCACTCGGCGAGCTGGACCTACGACCCGCCCCGGCGGCTGGTGCAGGCGGTGGACGACGAGGCGCGCTCGCTCATCGGCGAGACCGCGCAGACGCAGGCGCAGGAGCCGAGCTTCCCGTTCGTGCCGCGCATCGCCCGGCTGCCGCGCGACCGCCCGCTGGACCGGGCGCTGGAGCGCGGCTCGGACCGGCCCGAGCGGCCGGACCGGGAGCGGTCGGCCGACGAGCCGCGCGAGGCGTCGGCGGAGCTGGCCGAGCCGGAGGAGCGGGACTCGCTGACCAGCCTGCTGGAGGCGGTGCCGAGCTTCCGCGGCGACATGGTCGTGCCCGCGGCTCCGACGGCGTCTCCCGACGCCGAGCCTGCCGCGGAGGCCGCCGCCGAGGAGGCGGAGGAGGAGGCTCCGGCCGCCAGCGCGGCCGGGTCCGCGGGGTCCGCGTACGCGGACGTGCTGATGCCGCGGGCGGTCGCCGGGCACCGGGAGCGGCTGGTCGGCACGACGGATCGGCAGGCCGAGGCGGACGGGGTGCGGCCGGGGCGCCGCGCGACGGTTCCCAGCTGGGACGAGATCGTCTTCGGCAGCCGTCGCAAGAAGGAGTAGGCCTCCCGCACCGCCGGGCGTGCGGCTCGCGCCGAGCGCCCCGCTCACGCCGGGCGTCCCGCTCGCGCCGGACTGCGTCCTGTGGCCCTGTCAACGCTGGACGTTCAGCTCAGGGCCGCGGGGGACTGCGCCCCCCGGACTCCGTCCCGGGGCGCCCCCCACGCCACCGCGCGCCCGCGGGACGTCACCGCCCAGGGGGGCGATTCGGCTCGCTCCGGACCACCGGTCCGTGGACGGTTGCTCGCGCAATTCCCCGCGCCCCTGAAAGCACGCCCGGCGCGGAGTCGACCGGCGAGGGGCGACACCTTGAAACGACACGCCCGGCGCGCGGTCGGCCCCGCGGTCAGGGAGTCGGGCCCGTGGCGCGGGGGCGGCGGGGGTCGCGGGACCACTCGGACCAGGAGCCGACGTAGAGCGCCGCGCGGACGCCGACGACGTCGAGGGCGAGCGCGAGCTGCGCCGCGGAGACGCCGGACCCGCAGTACACGCCGACCTCGACGCCGGGCCGCAGCCCCACCTCCGCGAACGTCTCCGCCAACCGCGCCGGCGGCGCCATCGTCCCGTCGGCCGCGAGATTGTCCAGCGTCGGCGCGCTGACCGCGCCCGGGATGTGCCCGGCGGCCGGGTCGATCGGCTCGACCTCACCGCGGTACCGCTCCCCCGCCCGGGCGTCGAGCAGCAGCCCGTCCCGCGCCAGCGCCGCCGCGCCGTCCGCGTCGAGCACCGGCATCGCGCCGAGCGCGGGGACGAAGTCGCCGTCGCCGGGGGCGGGTTCCTCGGTGCTCAGCGCCCCGCCCGCGGCCGTCCACGCGGCGAGACCGCCGTCCAGCACCCGGACCCGCTCGTGGCCCGCCCAGCGCAGCAGCCACCAGCAGCGGGCCGGCCCCAGCCGTTCCAGTCGTCGTAGACCACCACGTCGCTGTCCCGGCCGACGCCGGCCCTGCGCATGGCCGCGCCGAAGGACTCGGCGTCGGGCAGCGGGTGCCGGCCGCGCTCGCCCGGCGGGTCCGCCAGCTCCGCGTCCAGGTCGACGTACCGCGCGCCCGGGATGTGCCCCTTGGCGTACTCGCCGTGGCCGGGCGGGCCGCCCATCCGGTAGCGCACGTCGATCAGGACCGGCCGGTTCGCGTCCGAGGCGAGGGTCGCGGCCAACTCGGCCGCGGAGATCAGGGGTTCCATGCCCCCATTCTGTCCGGCCGGACGACCGGCCGCCGCGCGCCCGGCCGCCGCACGGGGCGGTGACGCGCGCCGGACCCGCCGGTCGCGCCCCGCGCGTCACCGCCCCGCGCCGAGTCCGGGCGCGTCCCGCTACGCCGAGTCCGCCTGGACCGAGGCCGGCGCGGCCAGGAGCTGCGGCGCGTCGGCGAGCACCAGGCCGGCCGCGCCGCGGACCTCCGCGCCGTCGCCGAGGCCGCCGGTGACGATCTCCAGGCCGTCGCCCGCGGACGGCAGGGTGTGCCGGCGCACGCCCGCCCGCATGGGTTCGAGGATGTCCTCGCCGGCCCCCGCCAGGTCCCCGCCGACCACGATGAGCCGCGGGTTGAGCAGCGTGACCAGGGTGGACAGCGCCCGGCCGACCGCGTCGCCGGCGTCCCGGACCGCTCGCAGCGCACCGGTGTCGCGCTGCCGGAGCAGTTCCGGCAGCTCGCGCGGCGCCACCGGGTGGCCCCAGCTGTCCGACAGCAGGCGGGCGATGGCCACCGGGCTCGCCACCGTCTCAAGGCAGCCGCGGTTGCCGCAGCGGCAGATCAGCCCCCCGGCGACCAGCGGCAGGTGACCGATCTCGCCGGCGAGGCCGCGGGCGCCGAGCAGCAGCCGGCCGGAGCTGACGATGCCCGCGCCGATCCCCGCGGACAGCCGGACGTAGACCATGTCCTCGGCGTGCCGCCCGGCGCCGTACATCCGTTCGGCGAGGGCCCCGGCGTTGGCGTCGTTGGTGACCCGCACCGGCAGCGAGGTGCGGCGGCGCAGTTCGTCGGACAGCCGCATGCCGACCCAGCCCGGCATGATGCCCTCGGCGCCGAGCGCGCCGCCGGACTTCTCCACCGGGGAGGCGATGCCGGCGCCGATGCCGAGCACCAGGGCGCGGTCGGTGCCGGTCTCCTGCAGCGCCCGGCCGACCAGGACCGCCACCAGGTCGAGGGTCTCCTCGGGGGCGCGGTCGACCTCCTTGGCGACCCAGTGCTCCCACAGCACGGTGCCGAACAGGTCGCACAGGATCACCCGCACGTGCTGGTGGCCGATGTCGGCGCCGATGGCGTAGCCGGCGGTGGGCACGAGGGACAGCGCCTGGGCGGGCCTGCCGGTGCGGCGCGGCTCGGAGTCGTCGGCCGTCTCGTCCTCGGTGACCAGGCCGACGGCGATCAGGTCGGCGATGAGCGAGGAGACGGTGGCCCGGGACAGCCCGGTGACCCGGACGAGTTCGGGCCGGCTGCTGCGCGGGGCGGTGTGCAGGGCCTCCAGGACCCGTAGCCGTCCCACCTCGCGCAGGTTCACTGGCGTGTCGATCGTGACCCCCGGACGTGTGTGGGTGAGCTTCCCCCGCACGGTAGCCGTCCCGGGCGACGCGGCGTCAAGGCCGGTCCGCCGCGCCCGCCCTACGGGTGGACCGGGAGCACGTCGGGTGACAGCGCGCCGGCGCCCGCGGTCGCGCTGGTGACCCTGCGGCGGTGGTGGCGCCGGCACAGCACCTCGTAGCCGACCTCGCCGGCCGCCTCGTCCACGTCGCCGATGACGACCTGCGCGCCCTCGACGACCATCACGCCGCCCACGGTGCGGGCGTTGTGGGTGGCACGGGCGCCGCACCAGCACAGCGACTCGACCTGGAGCGCCTCGACCCGGTCGGCGAGCTCGATCAGCCGCTGCGAGCCGGGGAAGAGCCGGGTGCGGAAGTCGGTGGTGATGCCGAAGGCGTGGACGTCCAGGTCGAGTTCGTCCACCACCCGGGCCAACTGGTCTATCTGCGCGGGGGCCAGGAACTGCGCCTCGTCGACGATCACGTAGTCCACCCGGCCGCCGCGGCTGATCGCGTCCACCAGGTGCGCGTACAGGTCCATTCCGTCGGTGACCTCCACGGCGTCGGTCACCAGGCCGAGCCGTGAGGAGAGCTTGCCCTGTCCGGCCCGGTCGTTCCGGGTGAAGATCACCGACTGCAGGCCGCGCGCGGCGCGGTTGTGCACGATCTGCAGGGCGAGCGTGGACTTGCCGCAGTCCATCGTTCCGGAGAAGAAGACCAGCTCGGGCATGGTGGAACGGCGGCCTTTCGCAGCGGGGACAGGGGAGGGTGGGGACGGGACGTCAGGAGCGTACTTCGAGCAGCGGGACCAGTTGTTCCACGGCGGCCAGCGAGCCGTGCAGGCCCACCATCTTGGTCTCGTTGGGCTCGCTGCGGCTCGCCACGATCGCGATGTCGGCGCTCGCCGCGGCCACCACGTCGCCGATCCGGCCGAGCATCCGCGGCTCCGGGTCGGGGCCGAACCAGCCGGCGGCGACGGCCTCGTCGCGGCCGGCCACCCACATCCGGTCGCCCAGCACCTCGCGCCAGACCGCGAGCACGTCGGCGGCGGCGCCGGGCACCGCGTAGACGTGCCGCGCGCGGCCCTCGCCGCCCAGCACCGCGACGCCGGCCCGCAGCTCCCAGTCCTCGTCGAAGTCGATCCTGGACTCCTCGTCGAAGGGCACGTCGATCATGCCGTGGTCGGCGGTGACGTACAGCGCGCTGCGCGGCGGCAGTTGCTCGGCCAGCCGCTGGGCCAGCCGGTCGACCGCGGTCAACTGCCCGCGCCAGGCGTCGGAGTCGACGCCGTGCCGGTGCCCCATCGCGTCCAGTTCGCTGTAGTACGTGTAGACCAGCGCGCGGTCGGCCGCGGCGAGCCGGTCGGCGGCCAGGTCGACGCGCTCCTCGCCGGTGAGCCGTCCGTGGAAGGCGCCGCCGGACAGCGCGACGCGGGTCAGCGGGGTGCGCTCGAAGGTGGGCGAGGAGACCTGGCAGGTGGCGATGCCGGCGGCGTCGGCGAGCCGGAACACCGTCGGGTGCGGCTGCCACACCTCCGGCGCGGTCCAGGGCTGCCAGCGCAGCTGGTTCATCAGCTCGCCGGTCTCCGGGTTGAGCGTGGTGTACCCGGCCAGGCCGTGGCCGCCCGGCGGCAGGCCGGTGCCGACGGAGGCGAGCGAGGTCGCGGTGGTCGCGGGGAAGCCCGCGGTGAGCGGCCGGCCGGTGCCGCCGAGCGAGGTCGCCAGCAGCGAGGTGAGGTACGGCGCCTCGTCGGGGTGGCGCAGGATCAGCTCCCAGCCCAGGCCGTCGACGAGGAAGACGCACACCCGGTCGGCGGGCCGCAGCCGCAGGCCGGTCCGGGGCATGCCGGGGATGTCGAACCCGGCGACGGCGGCGGGGATCACGTCGCACAGCGCCGCGCTGCCGTAGGCGGGAGCGGGCGCGGCGGACAGGTCCAGCGGTGCGGGGTCGGGGCCGGGGTCGCGGTCGTGGAGGGGCTGGTGGGCCATCGGGAGTCGGCGCGGCCGTCAGGCGGTGGCCGCGGTGGCCTCGGACAGCGCCTGGGCGAAGGCGAGCGTGTCGCGCACCGCGTCGGGGCCGTCGCCCGCCTCGCTGACCCGCAGCGACAGGTCGTCGGCGGTGGAGGAGCCGGTGTAGCCGTGGTCGGCCTCGCAGTTGGGGTCGCCGCACGCGGCCGGCTCCAAATCGATCCGGGAGACCGCGCCCCAGCCGATGGTCAGCACCACCTCGCGCGGCGGCGTGCCCGGCGTGTAGGACTCGGGGTTGGCGACCACCCGGCTGACCACCACCGAGGAGATCCGGCCGATCTTCACCGACTCGGTCGAGGTGGTGGCGTACGGGCTGGGCGAGGTGTCGTCGGCGGCCTGCTCGTCAGTGTGGCTGACGATGAACCGGCTGTCGGTGAGCACCAGCACGGTCACGTGCCGGCGCACCTCGTTGGCGTCGAAGGTCGTCTCCTGGTGGACCAGGTAGGACGAGACGGGCTCGCGGCCGACCGCGGCCTCGACGGCCTCGGCCACCAGGCCCGGGTAGTAGCCGCTGCGCTCGATGGCCGTGCGCAGCCCCTGCGTCGTCGTACCGGTCTTCGCCATGGCGTCCATCCTAAAGCCGCGCTGTGACGATGGCGGACCTCCGGACGCCGGTGCGGCCCCGGGTCGCGCGGTCCTCCGCGGCGCGGGTTCCGCACGACGCGGTCCTCCCAGGGCGCGGGTCCCGTGCGGCGGGGGTCCCGTGGGGCGCGGGTTCCGTGGGGCGCGGGTCCCGTGCGGCGGGGGTCCCGTGCGACGCCCGCCCGGTGTGCCGCCTGGTGCGACGCCGGTTCAGTACGACGCGAGGGCGCGCGGTCCCAGGTCGGTGCGGGCGGGCGGCCGGGCCAGCCGGACCTCGGCGCCGAGCACGGCGACCCCGCGGGCCCCGACCACCACCGGCTCCAGGTCGACGCCGACCACCTCCGGCAGGTCGTCGGCGAGCAGCGAGACCCGCAGCAGCAGGTCCTCGAGCGCGGCGGTGTCCACCGGCTCGGCGCCGCGCCAGCCGAACAGCAGCGGCGCGGCCCGGATCGAGCGGACCAGCTCCGCGGCGTCCTTGTCGGTGACCGGGATCAGCCGGTGCGCCACGTCGCCCAGCAGTTCCGAGGGCGCGCCGGCCAGCCCGAAGGACAGCACCGCGCCGGCCGCGGGGTCGACCCCGGCCCGCACCACCGTGTCGACGCCGCGCGGCGCCATCGACTGGACCACCGGGAGGAGTTCGGCGGGCCGGCCGAGCCGTGCGGTCAACTCGGCGTAGCCGCGGCGCAGGTCCTCCTCGTCGGCCAGGTCCAGGCGCACCCCGCCGAGGTCGGCGCGGTGGCGCAGGTGCGGCGCGGTGGTCTTGAGCGCCACGGGGTAGCCGAGGCGGGCCGCCGCCTCGACCGCGGCGTGCGCGTCGGGCGCGGGCAGTGCGGGCCGCACCGCGATGCCGTAGCGGGCGAGCAGGCCGGCCGCGTCGGCGTCGGCGAGCGTCACCGCGGCGCCGGGCGGCGCGCCGGCCGGCAGCAGCCGCCGCACGTCGTCGGCGGCCGCGGCCTCCTGGATGTCGTCGTACTGCGGGATGCGGCCGGGCTCGGCCTGCCCGGCGCGCCAGGCGGCGTACGCGGCTGCCTCGGTCAGCGAGCGCACCGCGCGGTCGGCGGCCCGGTAGGCGGGGACGCGGGCGCCGTCGCCCTCGCGGGCGACCAGCCGGTCGGCCATCGCGTCCAGCGCCGAGTGCACGACCACCACCGGCTTGTCCGCGCCGGCCGCGGCGCGGCGCAGCGCGGCGGCGAGCGCGGGGTCGTCGCCGGCCGGCGCGTCCTGCGCGCCGACCCGGGGGATCGCGGTGACCACGACGGCGTCGCCGGCCGGGTCGGCCAGCGCCCGGCGCAGCGCGGCGGCGAAGTCCTCGGGCCGGCCGCGGTGGTCAGGTCGAGCGGCGCGGCCGGGCGCAGTCCCGCGGTGAGCGCGGCGTCGTAGGTGAGCAGGCCGAGCGACTCGGAGTTGCCGAGGACGGTCAGGCGGTTCCCGCGCGGCAGCGGCTGGAGCGCGAGGAAGAGCCCGGCGTCCAGCAGTTCGGTGACGGTGTCCACGCGCAGCACGCCGGCCTGGCGGAACAGCGCGGAGAGGGTGGCGTCGGGGATGCGGGTGGCGGGCGCGGCGTGGCCGGCCGGGACCGCTCCGGAGTGCAGCGCGCCCTTGACCACGACCACCGGCTTGACGGCGGCGGTGCGGCGGGCGAGGCGGGTGAACTTGCGCGGGTTGCCGAAAGACTCCAGGTACATCAGCACCGCGTCGGTCTCCGGGTCGTCCTGCCAGAACTGCAGCAGGTCGTTGCCCGAGACGTCGGCGCGGTTGCCGGCGGAGACGAAGGTGGAGGGGCCGGCGCCGCGCCGGTGCAGACCGGACAGCAGGGCGATGCCGATGGAGCCGGACTGGGTGAACAGCCCGAGCCGTCCGCGCAGCGGCATCTCGGGCGACAGCGAGGCGTTGAGCGCGGTGTCGGCGGCGGTGTTGACCAGGCCGAAGGCGTTGGGACCGATGACGCGCATGCCGTGGCTGCGGGCCCTGCGCACCAGGTCGCGCTGGCGCTCGCGGCCCTCGGGGCCGGACTCGGAGTAGCCGGCGGCGACGACCAGCAGGCCGCGCACCCCCGCCTCGCCGCAGTCGTCGACGGCCTCGGGGACGCGCTCGGCCGGCACCGCGAGCACCGCGAGGTCGACGTCCTCGCCGATCGCGGCGACCGAGCGATGGCCGGGCACGCCGTCGACCTCGGCGCCCTCGGCGGGGAAGGAGCGGCTGACCGCGTACAGGCGGCCGGTGTAGCCGCCGGCCGCGATGTTGCGCAGCAGGGTGCGCCCGACGCCGCCCGCGCGGCGACCCGCGCCGACCACGGCGACCGACGCGGGGCGCAGCAGGCGCTGCACCGAGCGGGCCTCGGCGCGGTGCTCGCGGGCCCGCATCACCTGCACCGAGTGCTCGGTGGGCTCCAGGTCGAGGTCGAGGTGGACCACGCCGTCGGCGAAGCTGCGCTCCTGGGTGAAGCCGGCGTCGGTGAAGACCTTCACCATCTTCCGGTTGGCCGGCAGCACCTCGGCGGTGAAGTGCAGGATGCCGCGCTCCCGGGCGGCGGCGGCGATGTGCTCCAGCAGCGCGGAGGCCACGCCGCGGCCCTGGTGGGCGTCCTGCACCAGGAAGGCGACCTCGGCGCGGGTGCCGGCGCTCCCGGTGGCCAGGCCCTGCTCGTCGGTCCTGTCGTAGCGCACGGTGGCGATGAACTCGCCGCCCACGGTGGCGGCCAGGCCCACCCGGTCGTCGTAGTCGTGGTGCGTGAAGCGCCGCACGTCGCGGTCGGACAGCCGGGGGTAGGGGGCGAAGAAGCGGTAGTACTTGGACTCGTCGGAGACCTTCTCGTAGAAGTCGACCAGCCGCGTCGCGTCGTCCGGGCCGATCGGCCGGATGTGGGCGGTCCCGCCGTCGCGCAGCACGACGTCCGCCTCCCAGTGCACGGGGTACGGGTGCTGGGCCTGGTCGTCCATGGCCCCAGCGTAGTCAGGGGCGGGGCTCGCGCGGCGTACTCGCGCGGGAGGCCCGCGGAGAGGCACTCTGAAGCACGTCGTCACCGACCCGAAGGGCAACACCATGGCTGAGCGCCGCGTCACCGTCGGCTGGGCGGAGGGCCTGCACGCCCGCCCCGCCTCCATCTTCGTCCGGGCGGCGACCGCCGCCGGGGTGCCCGTCACGATCGCCAAGGCCGACGGCGGCCCGGTCAACGCCGCCTCGATGCTGGCCGTGCTGAGCCTGGGCGCCAGGGGCGGCGAGGAGGTCGTGCTCGCCTCGGACGCCGAGGGCGCGGACGCCGCGCTGGACCGCCTGGCGAAGCTGGTCGCCGAGGGGCTGGAGGAGCTTCCCGAGACCGTGTGAGCGCGGTCCGTCCGCCGCGGATCTCCGCACGCGGGCGTATGCGCGCACGCGGATGCGCACGAGGTGTTCGGGCGAAGTGTTCGGGCGAAGTGTCTCGCACGCACGGATATGCGCGAGCACCGGTATGCGCGCACGCCTGTTCTCGGGCACGGGTATTCGCGCGCAGGCGTACGCGTCGGCGAGGCGTTCCTCCGCGAGGATATCCGCACACGGAATTCCGGCGCTATCCGCGCCGTCGCTGAAATCCGCGCCACGGATATCAGTCCGCATAGCGCGCCCCGATATCCGTACTCCTGTATACGGCGCGTTTGTTAAGCGCGGCGGCGCACCGCGTGTACGGGATGTTTCGGGGTGCTCACCGCGGAGGTGCGTTCGGCATGGGCGGCCGCGAGCCGGCGGGCCCGCTCGGCGTCGCCGCGCGCCACCGCGTCCACGATCGCCGCGTGCTCCTCCCAGGACTGCGCGGGGTGCGACGGGGACGCGTCCTGGAACACCCAGGCGATCTTGTGCCGCAGCTGGATCAGCGACGCGGCGAGCGTCGGACTGCCGCTGGCCTGCGCGAGCGTCTCGTGGAACCAGCCGCTCAGCGAGGCCAGGTCGGCGGACTCCCCCTGCGGCGCGCGCTCCTGGCCGAGCCTGACCAGCCCGCGCAGCACCTTCAGATGGGCCTCGGTGCGCCGCTGCGCGGCCCGCGCGGCGCCCAGCGGCTCCAGCAGCGCGCGCAGTTCCAGCAGGTCGTCCGCCTCCTGCTCGCTGGGCTCGGCGACCGAGGCGCCGGCGTGCCTGCGGGTGCGGACGAACCCCTCGGACTCCAGGGTGCGCAGCGCCTCGCGCACCGGCACCCGCGAGACGCCGTAGCGCTGCGCCAGCTGCTCCTCGGTCAGCCGGCCGCCCGGCGGGAAGAACCCCGCCACGATGTCGTCGCGGATCGCGGTGCACACCACCTGGGCGGAGATGCGGCGTCCCGCGCCGTCCGTCCCGTTCACCGGTGAATCCACCGGTTCCGCAGATCCGGCCGGTCATTCCGGCCGACGCGGTCGATCCGAACGATCCGGTCGACCCGGTCGATCCGTCCCACCCGATTCCGCCGATCGCCCATCACCGAGACCCCTTGCTCCCCTTATCCGCCCGGTTTTCCTTCCGGCATTGTGCCGGACTCCATTCCAGCACGTCGGGGAAAAGAAAAGTATCCCCGCATTGCGAGAAGGCCCCGGCGGGGTGCCGGGGCCTTCTCGGGGGACGGGCCGCTCTCGGGGAACGGGGTGGGACGCGACGGACGGGGTCAGATGGTGACGCCCTTGGACGCCATGTAGGCGACCGGGTCGATGTCCGAGCCGTAGTCGGGGGTGGTGCGCACCTCGAAGTGCAGGTGCGGTCCCGTGACGTTGCCGGTGGCGCCGGAGATGCCGATCTCCTGGCCCTCGGTGACCGTCTGCCCGGCCGAGACCAGCGGCTCGGTGAGGTGGCCGTAGAGCGTGTACTTGCCGTCGGCGTGCCGGATGATCACGTCGTTGCCGTACGCGCCGTCGGCGCCGGCCGAGACCACGGTGCCCGCGGCGACGGCGTGCACCGGCGTGCCGGAGCCGACCAGGAAGTCGACGCCGGTGTGCGAGCCGCTGGACCACATCGAGCCCGACGCCTTGTAGCCGGTGCCGATGGGCGCGTCGCCGACCGGCTTCATGTAGCCGGAGCTTGCGCTCAGCGAGGTGCGGGCGGTGGAACGGCTGGCGGTGGCCTGCGTGCTGCGGGCGGCCGCGGCCTTCGCCGCGGCGGCCTTGGCCCGGGCGGCGGCCTGCGCCTTCGCCGCGGCGGCGGCCTTGGCCCTCGCCGCTGCGGCGGCCTTGCGCTCGGCCGCGGCCTTGCGCGCCGCGGCGGCCTTGCGGGCCTTCTCCGCCTTGGCCTTCGCCGCGGCCTTCTCGGCGGCGGCCTTGTGCTGGGCGTCGGCCTGCGCGGCCAGCGTCTGGGCGAGCGAGCCGGGGACGTCGGCGGCCTGGGTGAAGACGGTGCTCTGGGCGGTGGCCGGCTCGGCCTCGCCCGGCGAGGCCATCGCGGTGGCGCCGAACGCGCCCGCGGCGGTCAGGACGGCGACGCCGGCCAGGGTGGCGGTGGTGCGGCCACGGCGCGGCCTGCGGTGCTTCCCGCGCAGGGCGGGACGAACGGGGAACGCCATGAGGAGGCGTCACTCCTTTCCTTCCTTCTCGCCTACCGGGTTAGCTGACGGGTTCGGAGCAGGAAGGTCTCCTACGGGGGCGGCCGCCGCGGTGGCGGACCTCCTCCCGATTCACCCCGGGGAAAGTGGGTCCCCGGCTCCCCTGGACGGGGACTCGGCGATGTACGGGTGTGCGCCCGGAGGACCGGACGCCGCTGTCCCGAGGACAACGAGCGTTGACGCTAACCGGGCGTTCG
This sequence comes from Actinacidiphila sp. DG2A-62, assembly GCF_035825295.1. Lineage (NCBI taxonomy): Bacteria > Bacillati > Actinomycetota > Actinomycetes > Kitasatosporales > Streptomycetaceae > Actinacidiphila > Actinacidiphila sp. DG2A-62. Next base: position 6,816,016 of record NZ_JAYMGI010000002.1, on the reverse strand, counting down.
GCCCCGCACCAAACAGATCGGCCGATATGTAGCGCACGCCACACACGCCTCCGCAGGCTCATACAACTGGCCAAAACGGCATATTGGGCATCAAGTCGACGCCTGCGGGGAACCGGCGCTCGGACGCCCCTCGGACACTCTCGGACGCCCCCGGGCGCCCGTGGACGCGCCGAACCCCGGCCGCCGTGCGGGCGACCGGGGTCCGGGGGACGCGTCACCGCGAGGGCGGTGCAAGCGCCGCGGTGCGAGCGGTCCGAGCGGTCCGAGCGGCGCGGCGCGCGCCGGTCAGCTGATGACGGCGACCGGGCCGATGCCCAGCTCCCGCACCGGATCGGCGATCTTCGACGCGTCGCCGACCAGCACCACCACGAGACGGTCCAGCGGGAAGGCGTTGACCACCGCCGCGGTCGCCTCGACGGTTCCGGTGGCGGCCAGCCGCGCGTACATCCCGGCCTGGAAGTCGTCGGGCAGTTGCTGCTCGACCTGGTCCAGCAGGGTGCCGGCGACCGCTGCCGCCGTCTCGTAGCGCAGCGGCGCGACGCCCACCAGATTCTGCACCGCGACGTCCCGCTCGTCGTCGGTCAGTCCTTCGGCGGCGAGCGTGCGGATCACCTGCCAGGCGTCCGCCAGCGCCGGGCCGGTGACCTCGGTGGCCACCGAGCCGCTGATGCCGAGCAGCGCGGCGCCGGTGCCGTCCGCGTTGGACAGCAGCACCTGGGCGAAGGCCCGCACGCCGTAGGTGTAGCCCTTCTCCTCGCGCAGCACCCGGTCGAGCCGGGAGGTGAGGGTGCCGCCCAGGCAGTAGGTGCCGAGGACCTGCGCCGCCCACACCGGGTCGTGCTTGTCGCCGCCGGTGCGGCCGACGAGCACCTGGGTCTGGACCGAGCCCGGGCGGTCCACGATCACCACGCGGGAGGTGTCGTCCGCGGTGATCGCCGGCCGCGGCCGCGGCGTGCCGGGCGTGCCGGTCCAGCGGCCCAGCGTGCCGTCGAGCAGCGCGGGCAGGTCGATCCCGGCCAGGTCGCCCACGACCACCGCGGTGGCGGTGGCCGGCCGGACGTGCGCGGCGTAGAAGGCGCGCACCGCGGCCGCGTCGATATTGCGCACGGTCTGCTCGGTGCCCTGGCGGGGGCGGGAGCAGCGCAGCTCGGCCGGGAACAGCTCCTTGGACAGCGCCATCGCGGCGCGCCGCGACGGGTTGGCCAGCTCGTGCGGGATCTCGTCGAGCCGGTTGGCGACCAGCCGCTTGACCTCGTCCTCGGGGAAGGCGGGCGCCCGCAGCGCCTCGGCGAGCAGGCCGAGCGCCTTGTCCAACCGGCGGACCGGCACTTCGAGGCTGACCCGGACCCCGGGGTGGTCGGCGTGCGCGTCCAGCGTCGCGCCGCAGCGCTCCAGCTCGGCCGCGAACTCCTCGGCGGTGTGCTCGTCGGTGCCCTCCGACAGCGCCCTGGCCATGATGGTGCCGACGCCGTCCAGCCCCTCGGGCTCGGCGTCCAGCGGTGCGTCCAGCAGCACCTCGACGGCGATCACCTGCTGGCCGGGGCGGTGGCAGGTGAGCAGCGCCAGGCCGTTGCCGAGGGTGCTGCGCTCGGGGGCCGGGAACGCCCACGGCTTGGGCTCGCCGGCCTGCGGCTGCGGATGGAACGTCATGACGGCGGCGGTCTCGCTCACGCCCGGCCCTCTTCCTCGACGGTGTCCTCGACGGTGGCGGCCCGCTCGGTGGCGGCGGGGGCCGCGGCGGCGGCCTCGTTGTCCTCGTCCGCGCCCTGCTCGGCCTGCGCGTCCTGCGCGTCCTGCGCGTCGGCGCTGTCCGCGCCGCCGGTCGGCTCGTAGACCAGCACCGCCCGGTTGTCCGGGCGCAGCCGCTGCGCGGCGACGGCCTTGACCTCGGCCGCGGTGACCGACAGCACCCGGTCCACCGCGGTCAGCGCGAGCTGCGGGTCGCCGAACAGCACGGCGTACCGGCACAGTTCGTCGGCGCGCCCACCGACGGTGCCCAGCCGGTCCAGCCACTCGCGCTCCAACTGCGCCTGGGCCCGCTCCATCTCCTCGTCCGTCGGCCCTTCCTGCGCGAACCGGGCCAGCTCCTCGTCCACCGCGGCCTCGATGACCGGCAGTTCGACGCCGCTGGACGCCTTGACGTCCAGCCAGCCCAGCGAGGGCGCGCCGGCCAGCCGCAGCAGGCCGAAGCCGGCCGTCACCGCGGTGCGGTCGCGGCGCACCAGGCGGTTGTGCAGCCGGGAGGACTCGCCGCCGCCGAGCACCGTCAGCGCCAGGTCGGCCGCGTCGCTCTCCCGGGTGCCGTCCTCCGGCAGCCGGTAGGCGGCCATCAGGGCGCGCGAGGGCACGTCCTCCTCGACCACCTCGCGCAGTTGGGCGCCCATCACCGGCGGCAGCGAGCCGTCGCGCGGCGCGGGCTTGCCGTCGTGCGCGGGAATGGTGCCGAAGTACTTCTCGACCCAGGCGAGCGTCTGCCGCGGGTCGATGTCGCCGACCACCGCGAGCACCGCGTTGTTCGGCGCGTAATAGGTGCGGAAGAACGCCTGGGCGTCCTCAAGCGACGCCGCGTCCAGGTCCGCCATCGAGCCGATGGGCGTGTGGTGGTAGGGGTGCGGCGCGGGGTAGGCCAGCGCCGTCAGCCGCTCGAAGGCGGTGCCGTAGGGCACGTTGTCGTACCGCTGGCGGCGCTCGTTCTTCACCACGTCCCGCTGGTTGTCCAGGCTCTCCAGGTCCAGCGCGGTGAGCAGGCTGCCCATCCGGTCGGCCTCCAGCCACAGTGCCAGCTCGACCTGGTGGGCGGGCATGGTCTCGAAGTAGTTGGTGCGCTCGAAGCTGGTGGTGCCGTTGAGCGAGCCGCCCGCGCCCTGGACGAGCTCGAAGTGCCCGTTGCCGTGGACGTTGGCCGAGCCCTGGAACATCAGGTGCTCGAAGAGGTGGGCCAGGCCCGTCCGCCCCTCGATCTCGTGGCGTGAACCGACGTCGTACCAGAGGCAGACGGCCGCGACCGGGGTGAGGTGGTCCTCGGAGAGCACCACCCGCAGGCCGTTCGCCAAGCGGTGCTCGGTGGCTGTCAGGCCGCTGGAGTGTGCCTCCGGCGTGGCCGTGTGACCCATGGGCAAGCTGTCCTTCCGGTCGCTGCTGCGTGACTGCGTAGAGTGCTGCCACTCTAGGGAAGCGTGCCCGCGCCGCGCGAAGTTCCCGCGCGAGGCTCGCGGGCGCCGCGCCTTCCCGACGGGTCGCGGTCCGCTGTGTCGGTGCCGCGGTCCACAATGGTCGACACGTGTGCCCAGGTCCAGACGAAGGAGCGACGCCGAGATGGCCCGCCGTACCACGAAGACCCCGCCGCCCGACGACGATTTCGAGGAGCGCATCCTCGACATCGACGTCGTGGACGAGATGCAGGGCTCCTACCTTGAGTACGCGTACTCGGTGATCTACTCCCGCGCGCTGCCCGACGCCCGGGACGGCATGAAGCCGGTGCACCGCCGCATCGTCTATCAGATGAACGAGATGGGCCTGCGCCCCGAGCGCGGCTTCGTCAAGTGCGCCCGCGTGGTCGGCGAGGTGATGGGCAAGCTGCACCCGCACGGCGACGCGTCCATCTACGACGCGATGGTCCGCATGGCGCAGCCGTTCTCAATGCGGCTGCCGCTGGTGGACGGGCACGGCAACTTCGGCTCGCTGGACGACATGCCGGCCGCCATGCGCTACACCGAGGCCCGGATGTCGGGGCCCGCGCAGCTGATGGTGGAGTCGATCGACGAGGACACCGTCGACTTCACGCCCAACTACGACGGCCAGGAGCAGGAGCCGGGCGTGCTCCCGGCCGCCTACCCCAACCTGCTGGTGAACGGCGCGTCGGGCATCGCCGTCGGCATGGCGACCAACATGCCGCCGCACAACCTGGGCGAGGTCATCGCCGCCGCGCGCCACCTGATCAAGCACCCGGGCGCCGACCTGGACACGCTGATGCGCTACGTCCCGGGCCCCGACCTGCCCACCGGCGGCCGGATCATCGGACTGTCCGGCATCCGCGACGCGTACGAGACCGGCCGTGGCACCTTCCGCATCCGCGCCACCGCGCGGATCGAGGACGTCACCCCCCGCCGCAAGGGCCTGGTGGTCACCGAACTGCCGTTCAACGTCGGGCCCGAGAAGGTCATCGCCAAGATCAAGGACATGGTCGGGGCGAAGAAGCTCCAGGGCATCGCCGACGTCAAGGACCTCACCGACCGCGAGCACGGTCTGCGGCTGGTCATCGAGATCAAGAACGGCTTCAACCCCGAGGCCGTGCTGGAGCAGCTCTACAAGCTGACGCCGATGGAGGAGTCCTTCGGCATCAACAACGTGGCGCTGGTGGACGGCCAGCCGCTCACCCTGGGCCTGAAGGAGCTGCTGGAGGTCTACGTCGACCACCGCTTCGACGTGGTGCGCCGGCGCAGCGAGTTCCGCCGCACCAAGCGCCGGGACCGGCTGCACCTGGTCGACGGCCTGCTGATCGCGCTCGTCGACATCGACGAGGTCATCGCCATCATCCGGGCCAGCGAGAACGCCGCGCAGGCCAAGGAGCGCCTGATGGAGCGCTTCGGCCTGTCCGAGGTGCAGACGCAGTACATCCTGGACACGCCGCTGCGCCGGCTGACCCGCTTCGACCGGATCGAGCTGGAGTCCGAGCGCGACCGGCTCAACGCGGAGATCGTCGAGCTGACCCGCATCCTGGAGTCGGACGCGGAGCTGCGCAAGCTGGTCTCGGCGGAGCTGGCCGCGGTGGCCAAGCAGTACGGCACCGAGCGCCGCACCCTGCTGCTGGAGGCGGGGGCGACGCCGGTCGCGGCGGTGCCGCTGGAGGTCGCCGACGACCCGTGCCGGGTGCTGCTGTCCTCCACCGGCCTGCTGGCCCGCACCGCCACCGGAGACGCGGTCGGCGAGGGCGGCAAGCGCGCCAAGCACGACGTGATCGTCTCCGCGGTGCCGACCACCGCGCGCGCCGACATCGGCGTGGTGACTTCCACCGGCCGGCTGCTGCGGCTCACCGTGATCGACCTGCCGATCCTGCCGGAGAGCGGCGGCGCGACCACGCTCGCGGGCGGCGCGCCGCTGACGGAGTTCCTGTCGCTGGAGGACGGCGAGCGGGTGCTGTGCCTGACCACGCTGGACGAGTCCTCGCCGGGCCTCGCGCTCGGCACCCGGCAGGGCGTGGTCAAGCGGGTGGTGCCCGACTACCCGGCGAACAAGGACGACCTGGAGGTCATCACCCTCAAGGAGGGCGACGAGGTGGTCGGCGCGGTGGAGCTGCGAACCGGCGAGGAGGACCTGGTCTTCATCACCGACGACGCGCAACTGCTGCGCTACCCCGCCTCGCAGGTGCGGCCGCAGGGCCGCCCGGCGGGCGGCATGGCCGGCATCAAGCTGGCCGACGGGGCGCGGGTGATCTCCTTCACCGCGGTGGACCCGGCGGGCGACGCGGTGGTCTTCACCGTCGCCCGCGCCGACGGCACGCTCGACGGCTCCGCCGAGGGCACGGCCAAGCTCACGCCCTTCGAGCAGTACCCGCGCAAGGGGCGGGCCACCGGCGGCGTCCGCTGCCAGCGCTTCCTGCGCGGCGAGACCGGGCTGCTCTTCGCCTGGGCCGGCGCGGCCCCCGCCCGCGCGGCGACCGCCAGCGGCTCCCCCGCGGACCTCCCCCCCAAGGACCCCCGCCGCGACGGCTCCGGAGTCCCCCTCGCCAAGCCCATCGCCGCGGTGGCCGCCCCCGCGTAGGGCCCGTGAACCCCGCGCCCCGCAAGGGGCGCGGGGCTGCGTCCGATATGCGGCTGGCGCCGCGTGCGCGCGAGCAGCCACGACGGCGGGAGAGCCGGGGACAAGGGAACCCCGACGGCGCGACGCCGCAGGCGACCCGCAGCCCGGCACGGCGCGACCACCCACAGCGCGACCATCCAGGCGCGAAGCCCCACGGCGCGACGCACTACGCTTCCACCGCGTGAGCGCAACCTGCACGCAAGCCTCCGCCGCCCACGGCGAACCCCTCACCGCGACCGCGGCGACAGCCCGCACCTGGCTGCTGCTGGAGCAGCCCGGTCCGTGGGGCGCGAAGGCCCTGACCTCCAGCCACCTGGACCCCGCGGTGGGCCGCGCCCTGGAGGACCGCACCGCCCGCACCGGCGTGCGCGTCGCGCTGATCCGCCGCCCCGGCCGCCACGCGGACCCCCGCGGCCAGGCGGGCCCACGCCACCCCGCGGCGGCGATCCGCCCCGCGGAGCCGCGCCGCCGCGTGATCCTCGCGCACACCGCCCCGGACGACCCCTGGATCCGCACCGCGGACCTCGCGGACCCCGCCGCCGTGGCCGCGCTGGCCGACCTGGACTTCACCGCCCTCGGCGCCGGCGACCCCCGCGGCTTCGGCGTGCCGTACGACGGCCCGCCGCTCGCCTTCGTCTGCACCAACGCCCGCCGCGACCGCTGCTGCGCGCTCCTCGGCCGCCCGCTCGCCTCCGAGCTGGCGGCCTCGTACGGCACCGAGCACGTATGGGAGGTCACCCACCTCGGCGGCCATCGTTTCGCGCCCACCATGCTCGTGCTGCCACACGGCTACACCTACGGGCGGCTGGACGGCGGGCAGGCCAAGGGCGTCCTGGAGGCCGCGCGGGACGGCCGGGTCCCGTTCCCGCCCTGCCGGGGGCGCTCCGCCTGGGACCGCCCCGGCCAGGCCGCCGAGCTCGCGGTGCGCGCGCTGACGGGTGAGGACCGGGCGGACGCCCTGACCGTGACCTCGACCGAGGAAGCCCCGGCCGGACGCGACGACGGCGACGGCGACGGCGCAACCTGGACCGTCGCCGTCGCCCACCGTGACGGCCGCGCCTGGCGGGTCGCGGTGGTGCGGCGCGCGAGCGGGCCGCCCCGCCCCGAGAGCTGCGGGGCGGCCCTGGGCACGCCGGCCCGGATGGACGTCGAGGACGTCCACGAGGTCACGGTCTGACGGTCCGCCGGCTCACGGGGCGACGTTCTCGACGAACCGGGTGGTGTACGTCTGCGACAGGTCGACCGTGGCGTGCCGCAGGTTGGGGTTGAACGCCTTCAGCACGCTCTCCACCGTCTCCGGCCCGCCCTGCGGCATCACCCCGTCCGTGGTGAACATCGGCAGCGTCGCCTTGATCGACTGCGCGTAGAGCCGCGCACCGCCCTGCGCGTAGTCGGCCGGCATCTTCGCGGCGATCTCCTCGGGCGTGTGCGTCGACATCCACCGCAGCGTCTTGACGAAGGCGTTCGCCAGCTTCTGCACGGTCTCCTGGTGGGAGTCCACCCAGTCGGTGTTCATGTAGAGGCTGGAGGACGGGTAGAGGCCGCCGAGCGCCTGCCGCGACCCCTCGGGCGTCCGCATGTCGTACAGCACCTTGCCCGCGCCCTTGTCCAGGATCTGCGCGACGGTCGGGTCGGTGGTCATGCCGGCCTGGATGGAGCCCTGCTGGAGCGCGGCGATGAAGGTCTGGCCCGCGCCGACGGCGACCGGCGTGAAGTCGCTGACCTTCAACCCGTTGTGCACCGCCAGGTACTTGGTGAGGAAGTCGGTGGACGAGCCGAGCCCGGTGACGCCGAGCTTCTTGCCCTTGAAGTCCTTGGCGGCCGTGATGTCACCGGCCGCCTTGCTGGAGACCACCTCGACCTCGCCGGGCGCCTGCGAGAACTGCACCACCGACTCGACGTGCTTGCCCTTGGTCTGCAGGTCCAGCGTGTGGTCGTAGAACCCGACCGCGCCCTGGACGTCGCCGGAGACCAGGGCGGTGGTGGCCTGCACGCCGGCCGGCTCGGTCATCAGCGTGACGTCCAGGCCCTCGGCCTGGAAGAAGCCGAGCCGCTGGGTGAGCACCGCCGGCAGGTAGATGACCTTGTCCAGGCCGCCGACCATGATTTTGACCTTGGTGGCGTCCTTGGCCGCGCCCGCGGCCGTGCCGCCGGTCGAGCCGGCGCCCGCGTCGGCCCCGGAGCCCGAGCCGGACGACGCGTCGTCGGCGCACGCGGTGAGGGCGGTGGCGGCGAGCACGCCGGCGGCGGCGAACGCCGCGACGCGGAGGTGGGTGCGCTTGACGGGCATGGCGGTCACGTCCTTGTGAGCGGAGGCGGTACGGAAGGGGAGGCCGGCACGGGTGCGGTGACCGGCACGGGTAGGGAGGCCGGCACGAGGGCCGGGGCGGTACGGGGGCCGGGGGCGGTACGGGGCCGGCGGGCGTCAACGGTCCGCGCCGGTCTGCGCGGGCTTCCAGCGGAAGAGGCGCTTCTCCAGGAAGGTCAGCAGCCCCTCGGCGACGAGCGCGACGACCGCGAGGATCACCATGGCCGCGTAGACGCCGGCCGCGTTGAAGGTGCCCTGGGAGGCCGAGACGAGCAGGCCGAGACCCTTGTTGGCGCCGATGTACTCGCCGACGATCGCGCCGATCAGCGCGAAGCCGAAGCTGACGTGCAGGCTGGTGAAGATCCACGAGGTCGCGGACGGCACGACCACCTGGAGGGTGACCCGCCGGTTGCTCGCGCCCAGGATGCGGGCGTTGTCCACGAGGTTGCGGTCCACCTCGCGCGCGCCCTGGAAGGCGTTGAAGAAGACCGGGAAGAAGACCAGGACCACCGCGGAGGCGACCTTCGAGGCCGGGCCGAGCCCGAACCAGATCAGGAAGATCGGGGCCAGCACGATCCGCGGCATCGCGTTGAGGATCTTCACGTACGGGCCGAACACGTCGGCCAGGAACCGCACCCGGCCCAGCGCGATGCCCAGCAGCACCCCGGCCGCGACGCCGATCAGCCAGCCGTACACCGCCTCGTAGAGCGTGTACCAGATCTGCTCGCCCAGCGATCCCTGCGGGGTGCCGTGCAGCGTCCACTGCCGGATCTGGTCCCAGATCTTGCTGGGCATGGAGAAGTTGAACGGGTCGATGACGCCGGTGCGGGCGAACCACTCCCACACCCCGAGGACCGCGACGAGCACGGCGAGACGGGCGGCGTACACCAGCAGGGTGCGGTTGCGGGCGGCGCGGGCGCGGGCTTTCGTACGGTCGCCCGTGCCGAGGGCGGTGTCGGCGGGGGTGCCGGCGGGGTGCCGGCCGGAGCGTCCACGGGGGCGTCCATGGGGGCGTCGGTGGCGGCGTCCGTGGCGGCTGGCCGGGCGGGTCCGGCGGGTTTGGCGGGTTTGGCGGGTCCGGCGGGTCCGGCGGGCCTCGTCTCAGGCGGCATGTCCGCTGCTCCTCTCCCGGGTGATGCGGACCTCTTCGCCGAGCGAGGACCAGATCTCGCGGTAGATCTCCACGAAGCGCGGTGCGAGCCGGACCTCCTCGACCTTGCGCGGCCGGGGCAGGTCGATCGTGAAGACCTCCTTGACGGTCGCCGGGCCCGCGGTCATCACCACGACCTTGTCGGCGAGCGCGATGGACTCCTCCAGGTCGTGCGTGACGAAGACGACGGACGAGCCGGTGCCCGCCCACAGGTCCAGCAGCTGGTCCGACATCAGCGCCCTGGTCTGCACGTCGAGCGCGGAGAACGGCTCGTCCATGAGCAGGATCGCCGGGTCGTTGACGAAGGTCGCGGCGAGCGCGACGCGCTTGCGCTGACCGCCGGACAGCTGGTGCGGATAGCGGTCCTCGAAGGCGGACAGGCCCACCCGGGCGAGCCAGTCGCGGGCCCGCTCCTTGGCCTCGGCGCGGGGCACGCCGCGAAAGCGCGGCCCGGCCATGACGTTGGAGAGCACGGTCCGCCAGGGGAAGACGGCGTCCTGCTGGAAGACGAAGCCGACGTCGGCGCCGATGCCGCGCACCGGCTCGCCGCCCACCAGCACGTCCCCTGCGGTCGGCTCCTGCAGCCCGCTGACCAGCGTCAGCGTGGTCGACTTGCCGCAGCCGGTGGGACCGACGACGGCGACGAACTCGCCGCGGTCGATGGTCAGGTCCAGATCTCGTACGGCGGTGTGCAGGGCGCCGGACGGTGTCCTGAACGCCTTGCCCGCCCCCCGCAGCTCGATGGCGGGGCTCGTGTTGCCGGTCATGGCCGGGGACGCTACGAGCGGCGGCGGATCGCCGGGAGCCTTGTGTGCGCTCGGCCCCTTGTGCGCACAAGCCGGGCTTCTGCTCGTTTTGCTCGCCCCGGGGCAGCGAAAGCGAAACGGCCCCTGCCCATCCGGACGGCCAGCGCTTACGTTGCGTTGCGGGCAGGAGTCGGCGGAACGGGACCCGGAGGGACCCATGGAGCGGAACGGACGGTCGGCGCGGATCGTGCGGGACCGGCGGGCGGCGGGCGTCCCGGCCGGGCGGGCGGCCGGCGGGCGGACGCGGCGGGCGGCCGGCGCGCAGGCCCGGCCGGTGGCCGGCGCGCGGCGCTTCGGGTGGCCCCGGCGGGTCTCGGGGCAGGTGCTGCTGATGCAGCTGGCGCTGACCACCGGCGTCACCGCGCTGGCCACCGGCCTCTTCCTGGCTCCGCTCAGTCACCAACTCGACGACCAGGCGGAGCACCGGGCGCTGGCCATCGCGCAGACCGTGGCGGCCGAGCCGCAGACCGCCGCCGAGCTGACCTCCTCGCGGCCGACCCCCGACGGGCCGGTGCAGCGCGAGGCGGAACGCGTCCGCAAGGCCACCCACGCCAGCTACATCGTGGTGATGGACCTGCACGGCACCCGCTGGTCGCACACCGAGCCCGCGCGGATCGGGCAGCACGTGTCGACCGACCCCAGCGTGGCGCTGGGCGGCCGGGAGATCATGCAGATCGACAGCGGCACGCTGGGCCGCAGCGCCCGCGGCAAGGTGCCGCTGCGGGACGCCTCCGGGCGGATCGTGGGCGCGGTGTCGGTCGGCATCGCGTACGGGACGGTGAAGAGCCGGCTGCTCGCGGCGGTGCCGGGGCTGCTGCTCTACGCGGGCGCGGCGCTCGCGGTGGGCGCGCTGGCCGCGGTGTGGGGCTCGCGCCGGCTGCAGCGGGCGACGCGCGGGCTGGCGTCGGCGGACATCGCGGCGCTGCTCGACGAGCGCGAGGCCATGCTGCACGGCATCCGCGAGGGCGTGCTCGCTCTCGACCCGCAGGTCAGGGTGCGGCTGGTGAACGACGAGGCGCAGCGGCTGCTGGGCCTCGGCCCGGACGCGGCGGGCCGGGCGCTGGACGAGCTGCTGCCCGCGGGCCGCACCACCGATGTGCTGGCTGGGCGCGCGGAGGGCGCGGACCTGCTGACGGTCAGCGGCGGGCGGGTGCTGGTCGCCAATCGGATGCCGACCGGGGACGGCGGCGCGGTGGTGACGCTGCGGGACCGTACCGAACTGGAGCTGCTGGGCCGCGAGCTGGACTCCACGCACGGCCTGCTGGACGCGCTGCGCGCGCAGGACCACGAGCACGCCAACCGCCTGCACACCCTGCTGGGGCTGCTCGAACTCGGCCTGCACGAGGAGGCGGTGGACTATCTGGCGCAGGTCGCGGACACCCACCGGGCGTCCGCGGAGGAGGTGGCCGACCGGGTCCGCGACCCGCTGGTGTCGGCGCTGCTGGTGGGCAAGTCGGCGATCGCGAAGGAGCGCGGCGTGACGCTGCGGCTCACCGCCGCGACATGGCTGCCGGACCAGGTGGTGGACCCGCGGGACCTGGTCACGGTGCTGGGCAACCTGATCGACAACGCGCTGGACGCCGCCGCCGCCGAGGTCGAGGTGGAGCTGCGCGCCGAGGGCGGCACGGCGGTGCTGCGGGTCGGCGACGATGGTCCCGGTGTGCCGCCGGAGCTGCGCGAGCTGATCTTCACCGAGGGCTGGAGCACCAAGCAGCCGCCGGCCCACCGAGGCCGCGGCCTCGGCCTCGCGCTGGTGCGGCGACTGGCCGAGCGGTACGGGGGCATGGCGCGGGTCGCCGCGCGGACGGGCGGCGGCGCGGTGTTCACGGTGGTGCTGCCGGAGGCGCTGTCGGCGACGGTGGGCGCGGGTGCGGGCGCGGGCGCGGGTGTAGGCGCGGGCGCGGCGGGCGGAGGCGCGGGCGCGGCGGGCGGAGGCGCGGGCGCGGCGGGCACGGTCAGCACGGCAGGGACGGTCAGCACAGCGGGAGGTGCGCGATGATCGACGTACTGGTCGTGGACGACGACTTCCGCGTCGCCGAGATCAACTCGGCCTACGTGGCCAAGGTGCCGGGCTTCCGGGTCTCGGCGCGGGCGCACACCGCGGCGCAGGCGCTGGCCACGCTGGAGCGGCACCGGGTGGACCTGGTGCTGCTCGACCACTACCTGCCGGACGAGTCCGGCCTGACGCTGGTGCGCCGCATGCGCCAGCTCGGCCACCACGCGGACGTGATCATGGTGACCGCGGCCCGCGACGTGGCGACCGTGCAGGCGGCGCTGCGGCTCGGCGCGCTGCAGTACCTGGTCAAGCCGTTCGGCTTCACCGGGCTGAGGGCCAAGCTGGAGGGTTACGCGGCACTGCGCCGCACCCTGGACGGCGTGCGCGGCTCGGGCGGCGGCGGTGAGGCCGGGCAGGAGCAGGTGGACCGGATCTTCGGGGCGCTGCGTACCGCCTCCGCCTCTCCGGCCACCCTGCCCAAGGGCCACTCCGCGCCCACCGCCGACCTCATCCGGCAGGTGCTGAGGGAGGCCGGCGGCCCGCTGTCCGCGCACGAGGTCGCCGAGCGGGCCGGGCTGAGCCGCTCCACCGCACAGCGCTACCTCAAGGCGCTGGAGCAGTCCGGCCGGCTCCGCCTCACCCTGAAGTACGGCGACACCGGCCGGCCCGAGCACCTCTACGCGTGGGCGCCGGCCCACTGACCCGGGCCGGCCTGCTGGCAGGGGCAGGCCCGCCGACCCGCCCCGGCCCACCGACCCGGGCCGGTCCGACGGTTCACGCGGCCCGGGCCGGCCGTCTCACGCGGCGCCCGCCCCGGTGAGGGAACGCACCTCCGTCTCCGCGTATCGCGCCTGGTCCGCGGGCTCGGGCGACAGCACCGTGCCGAGCCAGCCGGCCAGGAACCCCAGCGGGATCGAGACCAGTCCGGGGTTCTCCAGCGGGAACAGGTGGAAGTCCACCCCGGGCAGCAGCGCGTCGGGCCGCCCGGACACCACCGGCGACAGCGCGACCAGCACCAGTGCCGGCACCAGGCCGCCGTACACCGACCACACCGCGCCGCGGGTGGTGAACCTGCGCCAGAACAGCGAGTAGAGCAGCGCCGGCAGGTTCGCCGAGGCGGCGACCGCGAAGGCCAGGCCGACCAGGAACGCCACGTTCTGGTCCTGTGCGAGCAGGCTGAGCGCGATCGCGGTGGCGCCGATGCCGACCGCCGCCCACCGCGCGACCGTCACCTCGCCGCCCTCCAACTCGTTCTCCGCGGCCCGCTGGTCCTGCCGGCGCCGGCGCCAGGTCGCGTAGAGGTCGTGGGCCACCGAGGCCGACGAGGCGAGGGTGATGCCCGCGACCACGGCCAGGATCGTGGCGAAGGCCACCGCCCCCACCACCGCGAAGAGCACCGTGCCCCCCGCGGTCCCGGACCCGCCGCCGAGGGCCTCGGCCAGCAGCGGCACGGCGGTGTTCCCTGCCTCGTTGGACGCCCGCACCCGGTCCGAGCCGACGACCGCCGCGGCGCCGAAGCCGAGCACGATCGTCATCAGGTAGAACGTCCCGATCAGCCCGATCGCCCACACCACCGAGCGCCGCGCCGAACGCGCGGTCGGCACGGTGTAGAACCGCGACAGGATGTGCGGCAGCCCGGCGGTGCCCAGCACCAGGGCGAGGCCGAGGCTGATGAAGTCGAGGCGCTGCGTCCATCCGCCGCCGTACTTCAACCCCGGTGCCAGGAACGCCTGTCCGTGCCCGCTGCCGGCAGCGGCCGAGTCCAGCAGGTGTCCCATGTCGCCGTGGAACCTGACCGCGACGAGCACCGTGAGCGTCACCGTCCCGCCCATCAGCAGCACGGTCTTGACGATCTGGATCCACGTGGTGGCCCGCATCCCGCCGAAGGACACGTAGAACACCATCAGGGCCCCGACGCCCACCACCGTCCAGCCGCGCGCCGCCCCCGAGTCGTCCGCGCCGAGCAGCAGTCCGACCAGGCTGCCGGCGCCGACCATCTGGGCCACCAAATAGAGGATGGACACCGTGATCGACGCCGTGCCCGCGGCGATCCGCACCGGCCGCTGGCGCATCCGCGCCGACAGCACGTCCGCGAGCGTGTACGTGCCGACGTTCCGCACCAGTTCAGCGACCAGCATCAGCACCACCAGCCAGGCGACGAAGAAGCCCACCGAGTAGAGCAGCCCGTCGTAGCCGAACAGCGCGATCAGCCCCGAGATGCCGAGGAACGACGCCGCGGACATGTAGTCCCCGGCGATCGCCAGGCCGTTCTCCAGCGGCGAGAACAACCGCCCGCCGGCGAAGAACTCCACCGTGGAACTGCGCTGCCGCCCCGCCCACGCGGTGATCCCCAGGGTGACCGACACGATGATCGTGAACAGCACGATCGCCAGGCCCTGGTGGTCGCCCGCCTTCTCCGCGAGCACGGCCGTGTCCGCGGCCCTCATCGCAGCCGCTCCTGTCCGCTCCGGGTGGCCAGCGTCCACCGCAGGTCCAGCGCCGCGCGGTCCCTGCGCAGCCTGGCGTGCCGCGCGTAGGCCCACGTCAGCAGGAAGGTGGTCGCGAACTGCGCCAGCCCGGCGGCCAACGCCACGTTCAGCGGGCCGCTCAGCTGCCGGGCCATCAGCCCGGGCGCGGTCGTCGCCGCCACCACGTACAGCAGGTACCAGACGATGAACGCCGCGGTGGCGGGGAAGACGAACCGCCGGTAGCGGTCCCGCACCTCCCCGAACTCCGGGCTCGCCTGGACCTCCACGTACAGGGCGGCCCGGTCCACCACCGCGGTCGCGGCGGACGTCGTGTCCGTGTCCGGTGTGCCCGCGGCCGGGGTCTGCGTGATCGGGGCGTCCGTGGCCCTCGTGATCGGGGCCTTCGCGGTCGGACCGACCGCGGCCGAGGCGTCCGCCGATCCGTCACGCGCTCTCGGCACCTCGGGGTAGCCCTCCGGAGCCGAACGCGGGGCGGCGGGGAGGTGTTCCGGCTGGGTTCTCTCGGTCTGCTGATCCGCGAACCATCCCGCCACCGCCGACTCCTGCCAGGGGTCGTCCGTCCGCAACGCCGCCGGGTCTCCCCCGCCGTGCTCGTTCACCGTGCTCTCCTCGCTCCACCGGCCAGGCCGATGCGCCCAATCATGGACAGAGCGGGAAGATCCATGCTCAATATGCCGATACCTTCACCCCATCAGGTGATCGGCCCCGATCTCAGGTGATCGCGCGCTTGACGCCCCCGGCGTGCTGGGCGCGCGCCATCAGGACGCCGCTGCGGATCAGCAGGGTGGCCGCCACCGCGAGCAGCACGGAACCGGAGTGCTGGTGCACGCCCATCGCGGCGGCGATGCCGTACAGCGCGACGCGCACGGCGATGCCCACGACCCAGACGCCGAGGGCGGCCTTCGTGCCCTGCGTCCACACGGAGCCGTCGCCCTCGGTCCACATCCGCGTGGTGAAGGCCCAGCCGAACCCCATCACGACGGCCACGGCCAGTTCGGCGGCCAGCATCCCGATCGAGGTACTCCGGTGCGCGGAGTCCACGACCCCGCCGTCCCGCACTGCCAGGACCACCAGGACCGCGGGCAGCAGCCACCAGCGTCCGCCCGCCCGGATCCGCCGCGGCCGCATCTGACGCGCGATCACCAGCCCGATGACCGCGACGATCACCACGGCATTGCCAAGACCGGACATGACAGCCGCCCTCCGAACGTTGGTCCGACCCTTCCCTACGGCGCCGAATCTACGGAGAAGGCACAGGTCAGCGGATCAAGCCTCGGGTGGAACCCAGGTGGAGAAGGTGCCCTGTCCCGTTCCACCCCAGGGTGGAGACGCCGGCTTCCGTTCGCCGGCGCCCGCTCCGGGCCGGTGTGGCGCCGACGGATAGGGCTCGGTCCGTCGTATGCAGGGACAGAGCGTTCCCACCCGATCCCCGCAGAGAGGAGCCCGCCGTGAGCGAGCTCGTGGTCACCGAGTTCATGACCCTGGACGGCGTCGCGCAGGCGCCCGGCGGCCCCGAGGAGGACCCCGAGAACGGCTTCGCGTACGGCGGCTGGCAGGCGCCGCTGATCGACGACGAGGCCGGCGCGGTGGTCTTCGACCAGGCCAAGGACATGGACGCGCTGCTGCTCGGGCGGCGCACCTACGACATCTTCGCGAACTACTGGCCCACGGCCCCGGCGGACTGGGACTTCACGCGCCTGCTCAACCGCGTCCCCAAGTACGTGGCCACCCGCACCCTCGCGGAGCCCCTGGCGTGGGCCGGTTCGAGCACCCTCGAAGGCGACCTCGCGGAGAGCGTCGCGGCCCTGAAGGAGCGCCACGAGCGCATCCATGTGATCGGCAGCCTCGACCTCCTCCAGTCCCTGCTCGCCCAGAGCCTGGTCGACCGCCTGAGCCTCTGGGTCTACCCCCTCGTCCTCGGCACCGGCAAACGCGTCTTCGAGGGCGGCGCGGCCCCCTCGGCCCTCCGCCTCACCAGCTCCCGCACCTTCCCCAACGGCGCCCTCCACCTCACCTACACCCCCACCGGCACCCCCACAACCGGCGACCTCACCACCCCCTGACCCCCACCCACCCCGGCCCCCGCACCCCGTCAGACGTCGATCTTCGACCGATCGAGGGTGCCGGCGGAGTTGGTGATGAACTCCTTGCGGGGGGCCACCTCGTTGCCCATCAGGAGGTCGAAGACGCGTTCCGCGGCCTCGATGTCGCTGATGTTGATGCGGCGCAAGGTGCGGTGGCGGGGGTCCATCGTGGTTTCGGCGAGCTGGTTGGCGTCCATTTCGCCGAGGCCCTTGTAGCGCTGGATGCTGTCCTTGTAGCGGACGTTGCGGCGCTGGAGGTCGAGCAGGGTCTGGCGCAGTTCGTTGTCGGAGTAGGTGTAGAGGTACTTGTCCTGGCCCTTCTTGGGCTGGACGAGTTCGATGCGGTGCAGCGGCGGGACGGCGGAGAAGACGCGGCCCTCCTCGACCATGGGGCGCATGTAGCGCTGGAAGAGGGTCAGCAGCAGGGTGCGGATGTGCGCGCCGTCGACATCGGCGTCGGCGAGGAAGATCACCTTGCCGTACCGGGCCTGGTCGATGTCGAAGGTCCGGCCGGACCCGGCTCCTATGACCTGGATGATCGCGCCGCACTCGGCGTTCTTCAGCATGTCCGAGACGGACGACTTCTGGACGTTGAGGATCTTGCCGCGGATCGGCAGCAGCGCCTGGAACTCGGAGTTGCGGGCCAGCTTGGCGGTGCCGAGCGCCGAGTCGCCCTCGACGATGAACAGTTCGCTGCGGTCGACGTCGTCGCTGCGGCAGTCGGCGAGCTTCGCCGGGAGCGAGGAGGTCTCCAGGGCGGTCTTACGGCGCTGCGCCTCCTTGTGCTGGCGGGCCGCGATGCGGGTACGGGCCGCCGCGACGGTCTTCTCCAGCACCGCGCGCGCCTGCGCCTTGGTGTCCCGCTTGGTGGAGGTGAGGAACTCCTTCAGCTCCCGGGCCACGACCGCGGCGACGATGCGGTTGGCCGCGGAGGTGCCCAGGACCTCCTTGGTCTGCCCCTCGAACTGCGGCTCGGCGAGCCGCACGGTGACCACCGCGGTGAGGCCCTCCATCGCGTCGTCCTTGACGATGTCGTCCTCGGCGACGCGCAGCAGCTTGGTGGCCCGCAGCACCTCGTTGACCGTACGGGTCACCGAGCGTTCGAAGCCGGTCACGTGGGTGCCGCCCTTGGGCGTGGCGATGATGTTGACGAAGGACCGCACGGCGGTGTCGTAGCCGGTGCCCCAGCGCAGCGCGATGTCGACGCCCAGTTCCCGGGTGACCTCGGTGGGCGTCATGTGGCCCTGGTCGTCCAGGACGGGCACGGTCTCCTTGAAGGTGCCGGAGCCGGTCAGCCGCAGCACGTCGCAGATCGGCTTGTCCGCGGCCAGGAACTCGCAGAACTCGCTGATGCCGCCGTCGAAGTGGAAGACCTCCTCGACGGGCTCGTCCGAACCCGTGGTCTGCGCACCGCGCTCGTCGCGCACCACGATGGTCAGGCCCGGCACGAGGAACGCGGTCTGCCGGGCGCGCTGGTGCAGAGTCTCCAGCGAGAGCTTGGCGTCCTTGAGGAAGATCTGCCGGTCCGACCAGTAGCGCACCCGGGTGCCGGTGCGGGTGCGGGGGACCTTCTTGGTCTTGCGCATGCCGCCGGTCGGCTCGAAGGGCCCCTCCGGGCCGTTCTTGGCGAAGACGCCGGGGACGCCGCGCCGGAAGCTGATGGCGTGGGTGTGGCCGCCGCGGTCCACCTCGACGTCCATGCGGGCGGACAGCGCGTTGACGACCGACGCGCCGACGCCGTGCAGGCCGCCCGAAGCCGCGTACGAGCCGCCGCCGAACTTGCCGCCGGCGTGCAGCTTGGTCATGACGACCTCGACGCCGGACAGGCCGGTCTTGGGCTCGACGTCCACGGGGATGCCGCGGCCGTTGTCCCGCACCTCGACCGAGCCGTCCTCGTGCAGGATCACCTCGATCCTGTCGCCGTGGCCGGCGAGCGCCTCGTCGACGGCGTTGTCGATGATCTCCCAGATGCAGTGCATCAGACCGCGGCTGTCGGTCGAGCCGATGTACATACCGGGACGCTTGCGCACCGCGTCCAGGCCCTCGAGTACCAGCAGGTGCCGCGCGGTGTAGTTGGAGCCGTCGCGCTCTGCGCCCGCCAGCAGCGCGGAGGACGGCACGGATGTTTCGGCGGTCACGCGGGCAGCTCCTCGGTCCAGATGTGGTGTTGTTCGTCAACCCGGAGGGTCGTCTCGGCCGACGCGCGGGTGAACGCGTCGAGGGAGAGGGTACCGAGACCGCGCCCCCGGACCGCGCCACCACCCGCCGTCGCCCGTTGTCCAGGTGCCCATACTAGTCGTTATCGAGCAAGCGTTCGATCACCCGCGCGAGTGATACACATGTCACGTTCCCAAGGAGGCATGAACCATTTAGGCTCCGGGCACGTCCTCATCAACAACCCGACAGCCAGCCGGGGACAGAACTGGACAACAGATCCACACGCGACATCTGACGCAACTGACTCCTATTCGCCGCCAATCGGTAACACCCAGTCACTCCGAAGCCGGTCTCCAAGGAAATGCCGTCAGCGGGAACGTTTTCGGCCTGGTTGGATGTTGACCCTGGTACGACAGCTCGTCGAGCTAGAGAAGAGGCGACGTGACTACTGTTCTGACCCCCGCGAGTCCGCTGACTGCGGCTGACCGCTGCGACCGTTGCGGCGCCCAGGCCTATCTGCGCGTCGTGCTGATCAGCGGCGGAGAGCTGCTCTTCTGCGCTCACCACGGACGTAAGTTCCAGCCGGAGCTCAAGAAGATCGCAGCGGAAATACAGGATGAGACCGACAGGCTCACCGACACCCCTGCGTCGGCGGGAGACGACGAGCGCTGACACATCGCACCAGCGACGAGTTCTCGGTGGGCGGGCGGACAGACCCCTGCAGGGGGTGTCCGCCCGCCCGGCTTTGACCGAGGACCCGCAGCCGTCACATGTGCTGGGCGATCAGCGACTCGACCGCTGAAACCCGCGTGTAGACCCCGGGGTAGGCGGCCAGCGCACAGCCGTTCCCCCATGACACCAGGCCGATCAGTCGGCCCGAGACCACCAGCGGCCCGCCGCTGTCGCCCTGGCAGGCGTCGCGGCCGCCGCCCTTCGCACCCGCGCACGTCATCGACGAGGCGACATAGGTCCCGTCGGTGCCGCCCGGGTACGCCTTCTGGCACACGGAATCGGCGAAGACCGTGACCGAGGCGGTGCGCAGCGTGTTCGAGTAGTCGCCGCGACCCGTCGTGTCACCCCAGCCGTAGACCTGAGCCGCGGTGCCGGCCGCGTAGTCGGCCGTGTCGCCGGGCTGGGCCATGGCGATCGTCGCGCCGGCCGGCATCGGCTGGGCCAGCGTGAGGACCGCGACGTCCCCGGCGTTCGTCGACGGATCGAACGTCGGATTCACCCATACGTCGGACAGCGACAGCTCCTGTCCGCCGCTCGTGCTGAGGTCGGTCCGGCCCTCGATGACCCGCAGATCGGTGAGCTGGTGCCAGTCGCTCACCCCCAGCGCCTCCTTGCCCATGCAGTGCGCCGCGGTGACCACCGTGCGCGGACCGACCGCGACACCGCCGCAGAACTGCCCCGAACGGGACGCCCCGAAGCGCGACCGGCTGGACAGCGCGACCACCCAGGGCTGCGCCTGCGTCGTAGTGGGATCGCCACCCACCACGACGCTGTTGGCGGCGGCGGGTGCCGCGGGCGCGGCCAGCGGCAGGGCGAGCGCGGGCAGCACCGCGGCCACACCCGCGAGGACGGTTCGGCCACGCAGTGCGGCGCGGAAGGGGAAACGCATACGGCCTCCTGACCCTGTGGAGCACTCTGGGTACCCACAGTGATCGATCGCGGCGGAGGTCGCATCCCCAAAAGCCGCCGGGCGTGTCCGGCGCCGGGCGCGCATACGTCCCGGGGCGTCCAGCCGAGCGGGACCCGTACGCGTGAACGGGCACGCCCGTCGTCAGGCGTGCCCGTTCACGGTCGGACGATCCGTTGGTCCGATCAGTCGAGGTAGTCGCGCAGGACCTGCGAACGCGAGGGGTGGCGCAGCTTCGACATCGTCTTGGACTCGATCTGGCGGATCCGCTCGCGCGTGACCCCGTAGACCTTGCCGATCTCGTCCAGTGTCTTGGGCTGGCCGTCGGTGAGGCCGAAGCGCATGGAGACCACGCCCGCCTCCCGCTCGGACAGGGTGTCCAGGACCGAGTGGAGCTGCTCCTGCAGAAGCGTGAAGCTGACCGCGTCGGCCGGCACGACCGCCTCGGAGTCCTCGATCAGGTCACCGAACTCGCTGTCGCCGTCCTCGCCGAGCGGGGTGTGCAGCGAGATGGGCTCGCGGCCGTACTTCTGGACCTCGATGACCTTCTCGGGGGTCATGTCGAGTTCCTTGGCCAGCTCCTCCGGGGTGGGCTCGCGGCCCAGGTCCTGGAGCATCTGGCGCTGCACGCGGGCCAGCTTGTTGATGACCTCGACCATGTGCACCGGGATGCGGATGGTGCGGGCCTGGTCGGCCATGGCGCGGGTGATCGCCTGCCGGATCCACCAGGTGGCGTACGTGGAGAACTTGAAGCCCTTGGTGTAGTCGAACTTCTCCACCGCGCGGATGAGGCCCAGGTTGCCCTCCTGGATCAGGTCCAGGAAGAGCATGCCGCGGCCGGTGTAGCGCTTGGCCAGCGAGACCACGAGCCGGAGGTTGGCCTCCAGCAGGTGGTTCTTGGCCCAGCGGCCGTCCTCGGCGATGATCTCCAGCTCGCGCTTGAGCTTGGGGGCGAGCTTGTCGGCGGCGGCGAGCTTGTCCTCGGCGAACAGGCCGGCCTCGATCCGCTTGGCGAGCTCGACCTCCTGCTCGGCGTTGAGCAGCGGGACCTTGCCGATCTGCTTGAGGTAGTCCTTGACCGGGTCGGCGGTGGCGCCGGCGACGGCGACCTGCTGGGCGGGCGCGTCGTCCTCGTCGTCGTCGGAGAGGACGAAGCTCTCCGACTCCGTCTTCTCCGCCTCTTCCTCGCCGGCCTTGTCGGGGGCCACGTCCTCCAGGACGTCCTCCGCCTCGACCGCCTCGTCCTCGCTCGGCGCGGCCGCGGTCTTCTTGGTCGCCGCCGCCTTCTTGGCCGGGGCGGCCTTCTTGGCGGCCGTCTTCTTGGCGGCGGCCTTCTTCGCGGGCGCCTTCTTGGCTGGGGTTTCCGCCTCCACCGATGGCTCCACCGTGGTCTCGGCCTCGACCACCGCCTCGGGAGCGGGGGCCTTGGGCGCTACGGTCTTCTTGGCTGGGGCCGCCGTCTTCGTGGCGACCGTCTTGGTGGCAGTACGCTTCGCCGGGCTCTTGGCTGCGACGCTCTTTCGGGTGCGCTTGGGCGCCTCAGCGGCTGTCACCATCAGCGTCACACCCTCCTCGTCGAGGACCTGGTTGAGGCTGCGCAGAACGTTCTTCCACTGGGTTGCCGGAATCTGGTCCGCTTCGAACGCCCGACGCACGTCGTCGCCGGCGATCTGGCCCTGGGCCTTACCCTGCTCGATGAGCGCCATCAGAGACTCGGATTCGGCGATCTCGGACGGGAGCGTACGGGATGTGCTGGCCGACACGAACAACCTCTCGGAACGATGGGAACGACTCGGTGGGACCGCCGAGCGGCTCGGCGCCGGACGGGACGCCGGGTACGCCTCCCGCGGCCGCCACCTCTTAAGTCATCGCGCTGCCTCGCCAAGCGTTACGCCCAGCTTACGTGGCCCGAGTCACACCCCGAATCGTTCCGGAACATCACAGAAGCGGGCATCTGCCACGCACGGGTCCGCCGCCGGCCCCGGCGTCCGGGGCCCGCGGCGGTCCGGGCACGCTCAGTGCTCGCGCGGTGGGGGGACGACGCGGTCCCCCGCGGCGCTCTGGCCCGCGGCGGGGACGGCCGCCGGAGCCGGGGCCGCCTGGCCGGGGACGGGCTGCGCCAGGGCGGGCCGGGCGGAGGGGACGGCGAGCAGCTCGCGCATCGCGGCCTCCGCCGTGCCGCCGTCGCCCGCGGCGAGGGCGTCGACGATGCGGTGGTGCAGGCCCACCGCGGCGTCGCCGGGGCGCTCGCAGCCGGTGGCGGAGCCGCCGGAGACGTGCAGGGCCGCGGACACGATGCCGGACAGGTGCTCCAGCATCCGGTTCTCGGCGACTTGGAGCAGCAGGGTGTGGAACTCGGCGTCGGCACGGGTGAAGGTGAGGGCGTCTCCCTGGGCGGCGGCGTGGGCCATGATCTCCGCCATGTCGGTGAGCCGCTGCTGGACGTCCTCGCGTCCGTGGCCGGCGGCCAGCCTGGCGGCGAGCGGTTCGATGGTCCACCGCAGTTCCAACAGCTCGCGGCGCTGGTCGTCGCGCTGCGGACCGAAGGCGCGCCACTCGATGATGTCGGGGTCGAGCAGGTTCCAGTCGCTCACCGGGCGGACCCGGGTCCCGACGTTGGGCCGGGCGCTGACCAGGCCCTTGGCCTCCAGCACCCGCAGGGACTCGCGCACCACGGTGCGGGAGACCTCGAAGCGCTGGCCGATCTCCTCGGGCACCAGGGGGCGGTCGGCGCCGAGATCGCCCGAGACGATCATCTGACCGAGCTGCTGGACGAGTTGGCCGTGCAGTCCCCGGCCGCGGTTGCCGCCGGCGCGGCGGCCGACCCGGCTCATGTCCGGCTCGACGCCTTCCCAGGGCGTCAGCCCGGAGCGGTCGGAGCCGTGGGCTTCGGCGTACGGATAGCGGTCCAGCTCGCCCGGACCGGCGATGCCGGAGTCGGCGGAACGAGCCGCGGTCATCATGGAATGCGCAAGGGTACTCACGCATCCTTTGTCGGCGATGCCGATGCGCGCCTTGAGGGCTTTGCTGAAAAGCACACGAAAGGGTGAGCACTCATCACCTGATAATTGACGTTTATGCGGATGAATCATCCTTTCTTGCTGGTGAGCGGGGCAGCAGCGGTGCCGGGAGCGGGAGTTGGGCGGCGGCCGCGCCTCCTGCCGCGCAATGTGCTCGCGGTGTAGGCGCCCATCAGGACGGCCAGGCACAGCGCCAGTGCCAGGACGAGCGGTTGGGCGGCGAAGCGCAGTGCCGCGGGCAGCTCGGCGTCGCCGCCCTGCGGAACCCCGCTCGCCAATGACCACAACGCTCCGGCCGCGTCCAGGAGTTCCCGGCCGACGTGCGCGTGCAGAAGGGCGCGGACCGCGGGGACCGCGAGCAGCGGTACGGCGAGGACCGCCGCGAGGCCGAGGCCGGTGGTGCGGAAGGCCGCCGCAGCGAGCACCCCGGCCCATGCGCAGCCGACCGCGAGGCCGCCCCAGGCCGCGAGCGTGCCGGGGTCGGCGAACGGGTCGGGCGCGCCTGTGGGGACGGCGGCGAGCGAGGTGCGCATGAGCGCGACGTCCACGACGACGGCGAGGGCCGCCAGGACGAGGGCGAGGGCGGCGCTGACGGCGAGTTTGGCCGCGAGCAGTCCCGGGTGGCGCGGCTCGGGCCCGTACCCGGGCGTGAGGGCGGGGTGCAGGTACTCCTGGCCGTAGCTGAGCGCGCCGAGTCCGCCGGCGCCGATCGCGGCGGCGGGCAGCGGCAGTTCGGGCGACCAGCCGGACAGCAGGGCGAGGCGGCCCGCGGGGAGGGCCCCGTACCTGGCCATCAGGACGGTTCCGGCGGCCGATCCGAGCAGCGCGGCGGCCGCGGTCAGCCAGGGGGTGCGGATGCCGAGGGCGCGCCGCAGCTCGTAGCGGAGAGGGCGGGCGGGACCGGTGCGCAGCCGTCCGCTCTCCGGCAGGCGCGTGACCGACGTACGGGAGGCGGGGGGCCGCGCGTCGGCCCCGGGGGCGGCGGCGTCGGTCGTCTCCGTGGCCCGGGTGAGCCCGTCCGGGAGGCCCGCGCGGCCTGGCGGCGTCGAGGAATTTGGGGCGACGGCAGTTCCCGGACCCGCGGCGGTCGGGGGGTGCGGTCCGGCGGGAGTCGTGGCGGCCGGGTGAGCCGGGGCAGTCGGGTGAGTCGGGGCAGTGGGGTGAGCGGCGCGGGCGGGCGGGGCGGTCGGCGCGGCAGGGGCGGCAGGGGCGGCCGTGGATTCGTCGCCCGGGACGCGGTCGGCGAGCTGGTGCAGCAGGATGCCGTGCCGGTACGCGGCCTCCCCGACCACCGCCGAACTGGCGCCGTAGACGGCGATACGGCCGCCGCCGGCGGGAACCACCTCGGCGCCGCCTTCCGCCAGCACGTCCCCGAGCCGTGAGGCGTACGGGGAGCGGACGGCCACGTACGGCCGCAGCCTGGTCCTCGCGAAATGCGCGGCGGACACATCGGCGACCAGCCGGCCGTCGGCGAGTACGAGCATCCGGTCCGCGGTACGGGCCAGGGCGCGGGGGTCCCTGCCGGTCAGCAGGACGGCGCCGCCGGCCGCGGCATGTCTGCGGGCCAGTTCGTGCACCCACGCGGCCTCGGGCGGCGGCAGTCCGCGGACGGGATCGTCGAGGACGAGGACGCGGGGCCTGGCCAGCAGCGCCACGGCGAACCCGAGTCTGCGGTCCATGCCGAGCGAGTACGAGCCGATCGGCTCGTCGGCGACGGCGTCGAGTCCGACGAGGTCGAGCAGGTCGTCGGCGCGGGACGCGGGGAGGCCGAACGCGGCGCAGAGCATCCGCAGGTGGCCGCGGGCGGAGCGGCGGGGGTGCGCGGGGACGTCGCCGATCAGTGCGCCGATCTCGCGTTCGGGGTGCGGCAGTTCGCTCAGCGGGCGGCCGTGCACGAGGGTGGCGCCGCGGCCGTCGTCGACGCCGAGCAGCAGGCGCACGGCCGCGGTCTTGCCCGCTCCGGCGGGACCGAGCAGGCCGGTCACCTCGCCCGCGCGGATGTCGAAGGTGAGGTCGGCGACGGCGGGCCCGGCGTCGCGGCGTGGCGTGCTGGTCAAACCGATGGCCTGGATCACCCCAGCACCATAACGCCCGATTTACCGTAAAACGGACAGATTTGCCCGTGGTCAGATCTCCGGTCGCAGCATCGGCGGGTTCAGCAGGGTGGCGCCGCCGGCCCGGAACAGCTGTGCCGGGCGGCCTCCCTGACGCGTCGTCGTGCCGCCGGTGGGCACCAGGAAGCCGACCGTGCCGGTCACCTTGCGGTGGAAGTTGCGCGGATCGAGCGCGACGCCCCAGACCGCCTCGTAGACCCGGCGCAACTCGCCCACGGTGAACTCGGCCGGGCAGAAGGCGGTCGCGAGCGAGGAGTACTCGATCTTGGAGCGGGCGCGCTCGACGCCGTCCGCGAGGATCTTGCTGTGGTCGAAGGCCAGCGGCGGCGTCTCGTCCGATCCCTCCGGGGACATCCCCTCGCCGAGCACCGTCTCGACCGGCGCCCACCGGGCGCTGTGCGCGTCGCCCCCGGCCCGCGGCGCCGGCAGGTCCGGCGCGAGCACCAGGTGCGCGACGCTGACCACCCGCATCCGCGGGTCGCGCTGCGGATCGCCGTAGGTCGCGAGCTGCTCCAGATGGGCGCCGTTCTGCGCGTGCAGCCCGGTCTCCTCGGCCAGCTCGCGCGCCGCGGCCTGCGACAGGTCCTCGTCCGCGCGCACGAAGCCTCCGGGCAGCGCCCACCGCCCCTGGAAGGGCGGCTCTCCGCGCCGCACCGACAGCGCGCACAGCGAGTGCTGCCGCACCGTGAGCACGACCAGGTCCACGGTGACGGCGAAGGGCGGGTAGGCCGACGGGTCGTAGGGCGACATGCCGACGATCTTAGGCGTCTGCCTGACGATAAACAGCAGGAACCGGTCTCTTCGCGATCAGGTCGCGGATGCCGCCGGGCTCAGCCGCCGGGCTCAGCCGCCGAGCTGCAGCTCCGGCGCGGCCTCCTCCACCATGGCCATCCCCAGCCGGTTCACGCGCACCGAGAACGGCCGCCCCGCCACCCGCAGCCCCGACAGCCGCAGCGCACCCAGCGGCGCTCCGCCCAGCGGCCGGAGCGCGACCGTGCCGCCGGGCGCGTCGGGACGCACCCCGGCCAGCGTGGCGAGCAGGTGCACCCCCGCGGCGGCCGCGACCGCCGAGGGACGACAGGCCATCGGGTGCGGGCACGGCGCGGCCCCGGGCGTGCGCTGCTCCCCCGCGTATATCTCCGGCAGCCGGAATCCGAACTCCTCCGCCGCGTCCACCACCCCCTTCACCAGTGCCGAAGCCTGCTCCCCGAACCCCGCGTCGGCCAGCCCCGCGACCGCCATCGCCGTCTCGTGCACCCGCACCGCGCCGCCGCGGTGCCCGAACGGGTTGAACCCCGGCGTCCGCGCCGCCACCGTCCGCAGACCCCAGCCGCTGTCCAGCACCGGCATGGTCAGCAAACGGGCCAGCCTCCCGGTCCGCGCCGCGTCCAGCAGGCCGGCCGCACGCCCGCCCGCCGCGGCGGAGCCCGTGTCCAGCAGGTGGGCGAGCGAGGACGACAGGACGTGCCGTGCCTCACCGGAGCCCGTCAGCGCCAGGGCCGGACGACCGCCGCCCGGACCGTCGGTCCAGAACGCCGCGGCGAACCGGTCGCGCAACCGCCCCGCGTACGCGCGCCACTCCCGCGCGCCGGGCCGCCCGTACGCGTCGAGCAGTTCTGCGCCCTGGAGCGCCGCCCGGTGGGCGTGCGCCTGCGTCTCGGCTCTGACGACCCGCGCGGCACCGCTGCCTTCCGGTACGAACCCGGATTCAGGCTCCTTCCCGCCGCGTCCGGCCGACGCGGCCGAGCGCAGCCAGCCCAGGCACCGCTCCGCCGCGGGCAGCAGCGACCGCGTCTCCCGCTCCGGCAGACCCCACAGCCGGGCCTCGGCCAGGACGGTGACGAACAGCAGCGTCGCCTCCGCGCCGGAGTCCAGCGGCGGCAGGTGCGGGCCGCAGTCCCGCACCACGCCGGGGATCCTGCCGGTCGCCGGGTCCTGCAGGCGCGCCAGGGCGCGCAGCGTGCCGGTCGCCAGACGCGTACCCAGCGGAAGCAGCATCCGCGCCGCCCACAAAGCGTCCGCGGGAACCAGCCCCAGCCGCCAGGGCGCCCCGGAGACGACCCGCAGGTCCGCCGGGTGCTCCGGATCGCGCGCCGTCAGCGCCCGCAGGTCGTCCAGGCACGCGCCGAACAGTGCGCCGACCCGCCGGTCGTCCGCCTCCGCGACCGCGTCCTGCCACAGCTCGGGGCGCCGCCGAGCGCCCAGGCTCGACACACGGCTCGACACACGGCTCGACACACGGTCCGTCCCGGTCGGGACCGCGGCCTCCACCGCCAGCTCGACCGTCCAGCTGCCGCCCGCCGGCAGCACGACCTCCCATCGCAGCAGCCCGCGAGGCGCGACGATCGCGTCCGGGGCGGGGCGCGCCGCGGCTTTGACGGCCAGCGCTCCCCTGGACCAGCGCAGTCCCGGCCCGCTGACCGCGGCGGGCGCCTCCGGACCCGCTCGCCCCGCGACCACGGCCGCGAACGGCGCCAGGTCGGTCGCCAGGACCAGCTCGACGGGCAGCCTCACCGCCGCGCGCCCGGAGTTGGTGAGGGTGATCCGCTCGGTGCCCGCGGCCGTCCTGATCCGCTCCACCGTCACGGACGGGTCGGGCCCCCGGTCCACGCCGGTGCGCAGGGTGGCCAGGAACCGGACGCGGTCCGCGCCCTGCATCCGTGCCTGGACCGCCACCGGCTCCGTCCCGGCCACGGTCAGCTCACACCGGGCGAGCAGCCGGCGCCCGTCGCGGTAGAAGCCCGCCGCCGACACCCCCTCCAGTCGGCCGTGCCGGGGCGAGATCACGAACGCGGGGGCCGCGACGCAGACGAACGCCTCGTGGAGCGGCTCCGGCGCCGACCCGGCCCGCTGCACCGGGATCGCTCCGGGCGGACGGGAGCGCTCCCTCGCTGACTGCTGCACACAGGATGAACGCCCGGTCGAGCGCCCTGGTCACGGCCGGTCTACCGTTCCTGGACGGGAGTCACCTTCCGTACCGTCCGTTCGCACCTCCTTCCCGCACCGAGTTCGCGCACCTCGTTCCCGAACTGCCGTCACGCACCTCTCGGAGATCCGTCCCATGGCCGTACACCGCCAGCCCGGCACCGTGCTCACCGACCACCTCTTCACCGTTCCCCTCGACCACGGCGCGCCCGAGGGCGAGCAGATCGAGGTGTATGCCCGAGAGGTCGTGGCGGCGGGCCGGGAGCGGGACGACCTGCCCTGGTTGGTCTACCTGCAGGGTGGACCGGGCAGCCGCTCCCCCGTCCGCTGGGCCGGGACTCGTGGCTGAAGCGGGCGCTGGACGACTACCGGGTGCTGCTGCTCGACCAGCGCGGCACCGGTCGGTCCACCCCCGCCAC
The DNA here is from genome assembly GCF_035825295.1 of Actinacidiphila sp. DG2A-62. Taxonomy (NCBI): domain Bacteria; kingdom Bacillati; phylum Actinomycetota; class Actinomycetes; order Kitasatosporales; family Streptomycetaceae; genus Actinacidiphila; species Actinacidiphila sp. DG2A-62. The sequence continues at coordinate 6,787,110 of NZ_JAYMGI010000002.1, read as the reverse complement.
CCGCCAGACGCTGCCCGCGCGCGGTGGCGCCGACGCCCAGGCCCGTTATCTGTCGCACTTCCGCGCCGACTCGATCGTCCGGGACTGCGAGAGCATCCGGCAGGAGTTGCTCGGCCGGCACGGGCGCTGGAGCGTGCTCGGCCAGAGCTTCGGCGGTTTCTGCGCGGTCACCTACCTGTCGCTCGCCCCGCAGAGCCTGCGCGAAGTGCTGATCACCGGCGGGCTGCCGGGGCTGCGCTCCACCGCGGAGGACGTCTACCGCGCCGCCTATCCGCGGATTGAGCGCAAGAACCGGGCCCACTACGCGCGTTACCCGCAGGACGTCGCGGCGGTGCGCACGATCGTGCGGCACCTCGGCGAGCACCGGGTGGCGCTGCCGGGCGGAGGCACGCTCACTGCGGAGGCCTTCCAGTCGCTCGGCCTCATGCTCGGGTCCGGGAACGGGTCCCATGTCCTGCACTACCTGATCGAGGACGCCTTCGTCCGGACGTCTGCCGGTCCGGTCCTCTCCGACTCCTTCCTGGAACAGGTGCGAAGCCACCTGTCCCGTGCCGACAACCCTCTCTACGCCCTGCTGCACGAGCCGACCTACGGCCAGCGGTCGGTGTCCGCGGCCGGCACCGGTTGGGCGGCCGAGCGCATCCGCGCCGAGTTCCCTCAGTTCGACGCGGCGGCGGCGCTCGCCGGCGACGCTCCTGTGCTCTTCACCGGCGAGACCATCCATCCGTGGATGTTCGCCACAGACCCGGCGCTCGCACCACTGCGCGAGACGGCGGAGCTGCTGGCGCAGATGACCGATTGGCCGGATCTCTACGACGCGGACCGCCTCGCCCGGAACGAGGTGCCGGTCGCGGCTGCGGTCTACCACGACGACATGTATGTCGACACCGCCGACTCGCTCGCCACGGCTGCCGCGATCCGCGGGCTGAGGACCTGGGTCACCGACGAGTACGAGCACGACGGCCTCCGAGTGAGTGACGGCCGGGTCCTCGACCGGCTGCTCCGGCTGGCCCGCGGCGAGTCGTAGTCGCGGCGATCACCCGCCTGCGGCGGTCCCGGCGCAGCGAGCGGCGGAGCAGTTCCGGGTCGAGACCCGCGTTGACCGCCTGGTGGAGCAGCCTGGCGAAGGTGTACTGGCCGTCGAGGTCGAGCGCGAGGCCCAGTGCCGCACGCGCCTCGGCCTCGTCGCCGGACGCCCACGCCACCCAGCCGACCAGCGCGAGCGGCGCGGCGGCGTGCTCCTGATACGGACCGGCGCAGCGCCGGGCCAGGGCCCGCCACAACCGCAGCGCGGCGTCGGCCTGTTCGGGTTCCATCCACTCGGCGGCACGGTCGCGGGCCTCCTTGTCCTGCAGGCCGAGGATGAGCGAGGCCGCTTCGTCGTCGGTGAGCAGCCGGTCGTCGCGCCGGTCGCAGCGCGCCGGGTCGCTGATCGCGGGTGACGCGCGGAACCGTTCGAGCGCCGTGCGCGCCAGCACGAGCGTCCGTTCCTTGACCGCCTCACCCGCGGAGGCGTCCGCGAGCATGCGCGGCACGAGTTCGGCCGAGGCCATGTCCAGCGCGATCTCGTGGCCGCGGTGCCGTTCGGCGGCGGGCCTGAGCCTGCTCTCCAGATCCCGCAGGGAGACGGGCGCGGGCAGCCCGGCGTAGGCGGCGGTGGCGGCCATGGCGGTGCTGCCGGGTGGTGGCAGCACGCTGCCCTCGGGAGGTCCGCCGTCCGGGTGCGGCGCGCAGTAGGACCACCATCGGCCGGCGGCGATGCACAGCGCCTCCACGACCGGGACCTCCAGCCGTCCGAAGGCCAGCCGCAGACTCTGTGCGAGCGGTTCGAGCCGGTGCCGCACGTCGCCGGGCCGCTCGCCCTCGCGCGGGTCCTGGCAGAGGAACGCGACCACGGCGTCCGGCCGTTGTCCGCGCCGCGTGCTGTTCTCGATCAGGCAGTCGGCGAGCTGAGCGGCCGTGTCGGCCCACTGCGCCGGGTCGTCGGGCAGGGCGAGGCGCACCCGGCCGCCGAAACGGCCGCGTTCGCCGTGCAGGCCGGCGACCACCACGCTGTCGGTCGGGTGGAAGCCGAGCAGGAACGGCAACGCGTCCGCCAGCTCCTCCGTACTACGCAGGGTGACTTTGATCTCGTCGGGATTCGGTGACTGTCCGTGCTGATTCTCGTTGCTCTGTGTCATGACTCGACGATGACGCATGCCACCGACCGTGCGCCAGACCCCCCGAAAGCCTGTGGATAACTTCGCTCCGTAGTTATCCACAGGTTCGCGGTCGCCGTTGGCGAAGTGTCGGTGCGATGGGGTTGCATGGGGTCATGACCGAATCGACCACCGCGCTGCGTGACGCAGCCGACACCGTACTGGCCCGACTGGTCGGCGCCGAGCCCGGAACCGCGCGGCTGCGCGAGGACCAGTGGCGCGCCGTCGAGGCGCTGGTCGCGCACGGCCGCAGAACGCTGGTGGTGCAGCGGACCGGGTGGGGGAAGTCGGCCGTGTACTTCGTCGCGACGGCGCTGCTGCGCGAGCGGGGTTCGGGACCCACGGTGATCGTCTCCCCGCTGCTGGCCCTGATGCGCAATCAGGTCGAGGCCGCCGCACGCGCGGGCATCCGCGCGCGCACGATCAATTCGTCCAACACCGAGGAATGGGACGGCGTCCAGGCCGAGGTCGCGGCCGGCGAGGTCGACGTGCTGCTAGTCAGTCCCGAACGGCTGAACAACCCGGACTTCCGCGACCAGGTCCTTCCCAAGCTGGCCGCCAGCACCGGACTGCTCGTCGTCGACGAGGCGCACTGCATCTCCGACTGGGGCCACGACTTCCGGCCCGACTACCGCAGGTTGCGCACGATGCTCGCCGACCTGCCGCCGGGAGTGCCCGTCCTGGCCACCACCGCGACCGCCAACGCCCGCGTGACGGCGGACGTGGCCGAGCAGTTGGGCACCGGCGGCCGGAAAGCCGAGGAGTCGGAGGGCGGCGGAGCGCTCGTGCTGCGCGGCCCGCTGGAGCGAGAGTCCCTCTCGCTCGGGGTGCTGCACCTGCCGGACGCCGCACACCGGCTGGCATGGCTGGCCGACCATCTGGACGACCTCCCGGGGTCGGGCATCATCTACACGCTGACCGTGGCCGCCGCCGATGAGATCACCGCGTTCCTGCGCCAGCGCGGGCACACCGTGGCGTCCTACTCGGGCCGCACCGAGAACGCGGACCGGGAGGCGGCGGAGGCCGACCTCCTCGCCAACCGGGTCAAGGCCCTCGTGGCCACCTCCGCGCTCGGTATGGGCTTCGACAAGCCGGACCTCGGGTTCGTGGTGCACGTCGGCTCCCCGTCCTCCCCCATCGCCTACTACCAGCAGGTGGGCCGGGCCGGCCGCGGCGTCGACCACGCCGAGGTGCTGCTGCTGCCGGGGCGCGAGGACGCCGCGATCTGGCGATATTTCGCCTCCCTCGCCTTCCCGCCAGAGGAGCAGGTCGTGCGCACCCTGGACGTCCTGGCCGCAGCCGACCGGCCGCTGTCGGTCCCGGCCCTGGAAGCGCGGGTGGACCTGCGCAGGTCCCGGCTGGAGATCATGCTGAAGGTGCTGGACGTCGACGGCGCGGTGCGCAGGGTGCGCGGCGGCTGGACGGCCACCGGGCAGCCGTGGGTCTACGACGCCGAGCGGTACGCGTGGGTGGCCCGGCAGCGGGAGGCCGAGCAGGAGGCGATGAGGGAGTACGCGCGGACCACGGCCTGCCGGATGGAGTTTTTGCGGCGGCAGTTGGACGACGAGCAGGCAGCGCCGTGCGGCCGGTGCGACAACTGCGCCGGCGCACGCCACCCGGTGGAGGTCTCGGCCGCGACGCTCGACGCCGCCCGCGCGGCGCTGGGCAGGCCGGGGGTCGAGGTCGAGCCGCGGAAGATGTGGCCGACCGGCCTGGAGGCGGCCGGCGTGGCGCTCAAGGGCCGCATCCCCGCGGCCGAGCAGGCGGAGGCCGGGCGCGCGCTGGGACGGCTGTCGGACATCGGGTGGGGGAACAGGCTGCGTCCACTGTTCGCCCAGGGCGCGGCCGACGAACCGGTGCCGGCCGACGCCGCCGACGCGGTGGTCAAGGTGCTCGCCGACTGGGCCAGGAGCGACGGCGGTTGGGCCAGCGGCGGGTCCGACGCGCCGGGGCGCCCGGTCGGCGTGGTCACCATCGATTCGCACCGCCACGGTCGGCTGATCGAGTCGCTCGGCGCCCGTATCGCCGAGATCGGCCGGATACCGCTGCTCGGCCGGGTCGGGTACGCGCCCGACGGCGACCCCGGCGGCGTGCCCCGCAGCAACAGCGCACAGCGGGTGCGCGCCCTGCACAGCGCGTTCACGCTGCCGCCGGACCTGGTCACGGCTCTGCGGGAGACGCCCGGTCCCGTGCTGCTCGTGGACGATCTGGCGGACACCGGCTGGACGCTCGCGGTGGTGGCCCGGATGCTGCGGCGGGCCGGGGTTCCCGCGGTGTTCCCGCTGGTCCTGGCAGTTCAGGGATAGCGCCGGGTCCGCGGCGCGGAAAGGAGGGATCTAACGGGCGAACGGCGCCATAGCGGGTCGACCGCAGCGAATTGCCCGTTGCCGCAGGGCAGTGCGGGAGGAAGAATTGGCAGCGGATTCCCCGACCGGCTCTCCGAGCCCTTTGCGACCGGCGTGCGCCCGCGCGCCCGGTCCGCGGGTGCATCCGCGAAGGGAGGACCGTGACCACCGGCTTCGTGACGGGGACGTCCGCCTCCACTTCCTCTCTCGTGACACGCAGTCTCGAACCCGCCGAATGGGCGGACTCCGTGGTCCCGTTGCTGGCCAACCCCCGTGACGTGATCAAGGACCTGGTCGCACGGCACCTTCCGTCGCCGTCGGTCGCGGTGGTCGCCGTGTACGACCCGGACGGACGCATCAGGGCCAGCGCGTCCTTCGCCGGCCGGGTGGGCGTGTTCGACGGGTGGGAGCGCCGCAACGCGGTGCTGTCCCACCTGCGCCGGGTCATCCCGCACGACCTGCGGCTGCGCCATCCGGTCAGGACCGCGGTGCTCATGGTCTGCCGGGACGGCTCGTCCGCCTGGACCGCGGAGGACGGCGCGTGGATGTGGGGCCTGCGGGACGCCTGCGTGCTGCACGGCCTGCGCTGCGGCTCCTACGTGGCGCTGACCGACGAGGGGTGGAACGTCCTGGGCGAGAACCGCAGCGGGCGCACGCCCAACGCCCGTTCGGCCTCCACGCCGGACGCGGGCGCGGCGCGGCAGGCTCCGGGCGGTGCCCCGGAGCCTGTGCGCCGGGTTGTCGCGAACTGACCGTCAGGCGCTGGCGCCCAGCATCGCGTTGATGCGCGCCGGGTCGCCGCACACGATGAGCAGCACCCCGGCACGGGCGAGGGCGCCGGCCAGCGAGGCGGCCAGTGTCTCGTCGGTCCCGCCGTTGACCGCCACGACCACCACCGGGCGTCCGGTGGCGCGGGTGGCGTCGATGTCGGCGTAGAAGACGTCGTCCGCGGCGTCGTGCTGCGCCCAGTAGGACGCCTCGCCGAAGCTGAGCTCGTGGGCGGCCCAGGGGTGCGGGTCGCCGGTGGTCAGCACCAGGATCTCGCCGGGGGCGCGACCGGTGTCCAGCAGCAGGTCGACGGTCTCGTCGGCGGCGTCCACCGCGCCGTCGACGGGAGCGGGGATCAGCTGGAGCTGGGCACCCGCGCGCTCCTGGGCACGCTGCTTGGGCAGCGGTCGTGGCGCTGCCTGGCGGGGTGCGGTGGGTCGGGACGCCGCGGGTCGCGGCGGACCGGGAACAGGACGGGGGGTCGACGCACTCCGGCCGGCGGCCGGAGCAGTGCGGGGACCCGGGACGCTCTCGTGAATCTGAGGCTCCTCGGGGATGAGAGGCATGAGTTGATGTCTATCAAACGCGCAGGGAAAACGCAGCGGGGGGTGGGTCGTGCATCAGAAATCGAAACCGAGTTGTTCCCCGGTGTCCACGCCCTCGCGCACCTTCTTCAGGTGCTGCCAGCGCGGAAGGGCGTCCAGGTACGACCACGACAGGCGGTGGTGGCCGGTGGGGCCGAACTCCTCCAGCGCGGCCCGGTGCACGGGCGAGGGGTAGCCGGCGTTCTCCGCGAAGGCGAACGGCGCGTGTTCCCGCCCGAGTTCGGCCATCGCGCCGTCCCGGTGCACCTTGGCGATGACCGACGCGGCGGCGACCGCCACGCAGGACTGGTCGCCCTTGATGACCGTGCGGACGGTCCAGGAGCCGCCGAGGTAGTTGTGCTTGCCGTCGAGGATCACCGCGTCGGGGCGTTCGGGAAGGCCGTCCAGGGCGCGTACCGCGGCCAGCCGGAGCGCGGCCGTCATGCCCAGTTCGTCGATCTCCTCGTTGGAGGCGTGCCCGAGCGCGTACGAGGTGACCCAGTCGGTGAGGACGGCGGCCAGCCGGGTGCGGCGCTTGGGCGTGATGAGCTTGGAGTCGGTCAGGCCCTCCGGCGGACGGCGCAGACCGGTGATCGCGGCGCACACGGTGACCGGCCCGGCCCAGGCTCCCCGGCCCACCTCGTCCACGCCGGCGACGGTGCGGACGCCCAAGGTGGCGCGCATCGAGCGCTCGACGCTGTGGGTGGGTGGTTCGTACGGCATGACAGCCTCAGCCTACCCCGGGCGATTCGGCCGTCCACAAGGGGTCGTGGAAAAGGCCGCGTGCCCTCGGGTTCAGGACGGCAGGGCCCATCCGGGGAGGCTTTCGGTCCGATCCGTCCAGGTCGCCGGCGGGCTGCCGCCCGGCCGCGCCGCGACGATCCCGCCGACGATGGCGCACGTGGTGTCGACGTCGCCGCCGGCGCGCGCGGTGGTCCAGAACGCCCGCTCGTAGTCGTCGAGATGACAGGCCGCGGACCACAGCGCGAACGGGACGGTGTCGTGGGCGCTGGTGCGGCGGCCGCATCCGAGCACCGCGGCCACCGTCGCGACGTCGTCGTAGTCGAGCATGTCCGCGGCCCGGCGCACCCCGGCGTGCACGGCACTGCGCGGCACCAGGTCCAGCACGGCCGCCAGCAGTGCGTCCGGGGCGTGCGGGCCGTGCGGATCGGCGACGAGCGCCGCCGCTGCGGCGACGGCCATCGCGCCGGCCACCGCCTCGCGGTGCTGGTGCGTGGTGTAGGCCGAGATCTCCGCCTGGTGGGTGGCCTGGGCCGGATCGTCCGCGTACCACGCACCGAGCGGGGCGACCCGCATCGCGGCGCCGTTCCCCCAGGAGCCCTGGCCGTCGAAGAGCGCGGCGGCCAGTTCCCGCCAGTCGGCGCCCTCCTGCCGGATCTGCCGGAGCATCCGGTTGACGGCCGGGCCGTAGCCGCGGTCGAAGTCGTGGTGCTCGGCGAACGACCGGGCCAGGGCGTCCTGGTCGACGCGGCCGTACCGGGCGAGGACGGCGACGACCGAGCAGGCCATCTCCGTGTCGTCGGTCCACTGCCACGGCCCGGGCGGCAGGTCGCCGTCGAGCAGCGCGGCGTGGTTGGCGGGGACGAAGAACTGCGATCCCAGGGCGTCGCCGACGGCCAGCCCGCACAGGCTGGACAGGGCGCGGCCGAGACGCTCGGCGGCCTCCGATGCTTCGGGAGCCGCGGAGGTTCCGGAAGAGCTGGATTTCTCGGAGATTCCGGAGGTTTCGGTGACTCCGGAGGTGTCGGTGACTCCGGAGGTATCGGCGGCTCCGGAACGTCCGGAGGTCGGGGTGTCAGCGGTCATGGCGCGGAGAACTCTGGCATTCAGTCCGTTCCCGGTCAATCCACAAGTGCCGGACGTCACCTCGGCGCGGCGTGCTCAGCCGAGGCCGCCGCCGGGCGGGCCGGGGGTGCCCCAGCGTTCGAAGGGGCGGTCCAGGACGTACCGCCCGGAGTCGGTGAGCAGCAGCATCCGCGTCTCCGCGTTGGCCGGGTTCGACAGCGTCTCGAACTCCTCGACCGTCCAGTGGAACCAGCGCATGCAGAACAGCCGCATGGTCAGGCCGTGCGTCACCAGCAGCACGTTCGGCGGGAAGTCCGGCTTGTCGAAGGCCCGGTAAAGCGTCTCCAGGAAGGACCCGACGCGGTCGTAGACGTCGGCACCGCTCTCCCCCATCGCGAAGCGGTAGAAGAAATGCCCGTAGGCGTCGCGGGCCTTGCGCTGGCGGTGGATGTCGTCCACGTCCTGCCAGTTGCCCCAGTCCTGCTCGCGCAGCCGCGGCTCCTCGCGGGCCTGGACCAGCCGCGGGTCGAGGCCGAGCGCCCGGTAGGTCCGCCAGGTGCGCCGGTAGGGGGAGACGAACGCCTGCACCCGCTCCTCGCCGAAGACCTCGCGCAGCACCGCCCCGGCGTGCTTGGCCTGGGAGAGTCCGTTGGCGGTGAGTTCCAGTGCGTGGTCCGGCACCCGCTGGTAGATGGTGTCGTCCTCGTTGCCCTGGGACTCGCCGTGGCGGATGAGCACGATACGGCGGGGTCGTCCCATAAGTGCCAGCCTAGGGCCTGCCGCGCCGATCTCCACGCGGCAGCCCCGGTCGGGGCCCAGACCGTCCAAGCCACGGCCGGGGCCCAGCCGTCCAAGCCCCGTCGGCCCAGACCGTCCAAGCCCCGGTCGGGGCTCAGACCGTCCAGGCCCCGACCACGTCGACGACGTCGCCGGCGACCGAGAGCACGTCCGCGTCCAGTTCGGCGCGCTCGGACAGCCGGGAGACCGCCGTCTCGCGGTACTTGCCGTGCTCGGTGGCCGTGTCCCACAGGGACAGCACCAGGAAGTCGTCGCCGCTGTCCTGCCCGAAGAAGCCGCGCAGCATCCCCGGGGAGCCCGCCATCGCGGGGTTCCACACCCGCTGCTGCATCAGGGTGAAGTGGTCGGCGTGTCCCGGCCGCACCTTGCACAGCGCGACCCGCAGCAGATCGGCGTCGGCGAAGAGCGGCTGGAAGCCGACCTTCACGTCCAGACGGTGTTCGAAGAGCCGGGCGCCGAGCATCTCGAAGGTGCCCTCCTGGCCGGCCGCGATGCCGTCGTGCGGTCCGGCCATGAACGCGTCGTACGAGCGCCGCCCGTCCCAGAACCCGAAGAGGTGCGCCACCCCCGGCTGCGACCTGCTCCAGCCGCCGCCCTGACCGCAGAACCCTGGCTGCTCCCGCAGGGCGGCCCACCGGCGCTGCGCACGGTCGAAACCCGGCCGGTCGACGACGCCGCAGCGTATCCACTTCACCAACACCGCGCCATCGTAGTGGTGCCGGAGACGCCGACCGACCGACTTCGGCGGGCCGCCGGCACGCGACGGCGTGGTCCGGGCCGCCCAGGCGGCGGTCAGAGCGTGACGGCGTCTCCCGGCCGCAGGCGGTGCAGCCGGTCGGCCAGGCCCGCCGCGGCGAAGGCCGCCTCCAGGCTGTCACCGTCCTGGGTGAAGTGCGCCCAGTGCTCGAAGTGCAGCGGCACGACCTGCGGCGCGCCGAGCACCGCGGCGGCCTGCTCGCTGGTCAGGGTGAGCGGGGCGTCCGGCACCAGCGCCGTCCTGGCCGCGCCCGCGAAGAGCAGCGCGACGTCGACGGGTCCGAGCCGCTCGGCGACGGCCCGCACATGGTCGAGCGAGGCGTTGTCCCCGCTGACGTAGACGGTCGGCAGGTCCTGCCCGGCGAGGACGAATCCGGTGACCTCGCCGACGATGCGCTCGCTGCCGGGCGGGCCGTGCAGCGCGGGCACGCCGGTCACCCGCAGCGTTCCGCCGCCCGGTCGGGGCAGGTCGACGTGCTGCCAGGTCGGCAGCGCCCGCACCGCGCCGTGCAGCCGGTCGCGGGCCGCGGCGGTGGACAGCACCAGCGGCACGTCCGACAGCAGGGCGCGCCCGGAGCGGTCGAGGTTGTCCGGGTGCTGGTCGTGGGAGAGCAGCACCGCGTCGACCGGGCCGATCCCGTCCGCGGGCACGGCCGGGCCCGCGGTCTTGGTGAGGGCCCGCGAGCCGATGGGATACTCCCCCGGCTCGTCGAACGTCGGGTCGGTGAGCAGCCGCAGCCCGCCGATGCCGATGACGGCGGTCGGACCGCCCACGTACCGGATGTCCATCCGAGCCCCCTCGTCCTCGCTCTCGTCCTCGCTCCACGACGTCGGTCGGCCGTACGCGGGACCGCGCCGGGCAGGGCGCCCGGCGCGGTCCCGGCGCGATCAGCTGCAGCCGCTGGTGGAGCCGCAGCCCTCGCACAGGTAGCAGCTTCCGGCGCGGCGCATCTTGGTGCCGCAGGAGAAGCAGAGCGGGGCGTCGGCGTTCAGCCCGAGCTGGATCTCCAGCAGCTCCGTGGAGTTGTGGGCCTCCTTGGGCGCGGGCGCGGCCGTCGCGACATCGGCGTCGGCCTCCGACTCGGCGGCGGGCTTGGCCACCGACAGCGGCTTGCGGGACTCGACCTCGCGCGGCGCCGACTGGGCCAGGCCCTCGACGTCCACCTCGTCCTCGGCGGCCTCGTAGGAGCCGGTGTCCAGGTGCCGCTGGCGCTCCTCGGCGGAGTGGATGCCGAGGGCCGAGCGGGTCTCGAAGGGCAGGAAGTCCAGCGCCAGACGGCGGAAGATGTAGTCGACGATCGACTGCGCCATCCGCACGTCCGGGTCGTCGGTGAGGCCGGCCGGCTCGAAGCGCATGTTGGTGAACTTCGAGACGTACGTCTCCAGCGGGACGCCGTACTGCATGCCGACCGAGACGGCGATGGAGAAGGCGTCCATCATGCCGGCCAGGGTCGAGCCCTGCTTGGACATCTTCAGGAAGACCTCGCCCAGGCCGTCGTCCGGGTAGGAGTTGGCCGTCATGTAGCCCTCGGCGCCGCCGACGGTGAAGGACGTGGTGATGCCGGGGCGGCCCTTGGGCAGGCGCTTGCGGACCGGGCGGTACTCGACGACCTTCTCGACCTGCGCGGGCGCCTCGGCGGCGGCGCGGGACTCCTCGCTCCCCTCGGCGCCGGCCTTGTCGCCGTCCTTCTTCTTGGCCGACAGCGGCTGCCCGACCTTGCAGTTGTCGCGGTAGATGGCGAGGGCCTTCAGGCCGAGCTTCCAGCCCTCGTAGTAGACCTCCTCCACCTCCTCGACGGTCGCGGTCTCGGGCAGGTTGACCGTCTTGGAGATGGCGCCGGACAGGAACGGCTGGGCCGCCGCCATCATCCGGACGTGGCCCATCGCGGAGATCGCCCGCTCGCCCATGGCGCAGTCGAACACCTCGTAGTGCTCGGGCTTCAGGCCGGGCGCGTCGATCACATTGCCGTGCTCGGCGATGTGGGCGACGATCGCCTCGATCTGCTCCTCCTGGTAGCCGAGCCGGCGCAGCGCCGTGGGCACCGTGTTGTTGACGATCTGCATCGAGCCGCCGCCGACCAGCTTCTTGAACTTGACCAGGGCCAGGTCGGGTTCGACGCCGGTGGTGTCGCAGTCCATCATCAGGCCGATGGTGCCGGTGGGCGCGAGCACGGACGCCTGGGCGTTGCGGAAACCGTTCTTCTCGCCGAGCCGGAGCACGTCCTGCCAGGCCTCGGTGGCCGCCGCCCAGACCGGGGTGTCCAGGTCGTCCATCCGCCGGGCCGCCTTGTTGGCGTCCGAGTGCTGCTTCATGACGCGCTTGTGGGCGTCGGCGTTACGGGCGTAGCCGTCGTACGGGCCGACGACGGCGGCCAGTTCGGCAGAGCGCTTGTACGACGTGCCGGTCATCAGCGAGGTGATGGCGCCCGCCAGGGCGCGGCCGCCGTCGGAGTCGTAGGCGTGGCCGGTGGCCATGAGCAGCGCGCCCAGGTTGGCGTAGCCGATGCCGAGCTGGCGGAAGGCGCGGGTGGTCTCGCCGATCTTCTCGGTCGGGAAGTCGGCGAAGCAGATCGAGATGTCCATCGCGGTGATGACCAGCTCGACGACCTTGGCGAACCGCTCGGCCTCGAAGGTCTGGTTGCCCTTGCCGTCGTCGCGCAGGAACTTCAGCAGGTTCAGGGAGGCGAGGTTGCAGCTGGAGTTGTCCAGGTGCATGTACTCGCTGCACGGGTTGGAGGCGGTGATCCGGCCCGACTCGGGCGAGGTGTGCCAGCGGTTGATCGTGTCGTCGTACTGGATGCCCGGGTCGGCGCAGGCCCACGCCGCCTCGGCCAGCTTGCGGAACAGCGCCCTGGCGTCGACCTCTTCGATGACCTCGTGGTTCTTGCGGGCGCGCAGCCCGAAGGAGGAGCCGGACTCGTACGCCTTCATGAACTCGTCGTTGACCCGGACGGAGTTGTTGGCGTTCTGGTACTGCACGGAGGTGATGTCGTCACCGCCGAGGTCCATGTCGAAGCCCGCGTCGCGCAGGGCGCGGATCTTCTCCTCCTCCTTGACCTTGGTCTCGATGAACGCCTCGACGTCCGGGTGGTCGACGTCCAGGACGACCATCTTGGCGGCGCGGCGGGTGGCGCCGCCCGACTTGATGGTGCCGGCCGACGCGTCGGCGCCGCGCATGAAGGAGACCGGGCCGGAGGCGTTGCCGCCGGAGGAGAGCAGCTCCTTGGAGGAGCGGAGGCGGGAGAGGTTCAGGCCGGCGCCGGAGCCGCCCTTGAAGATCATGCCCTCTTCCTTGTACCAGTCGAGGATCGACTCCATGGAGTCGTCGACGGACAGGATGAAGCAGGCGGAGACCTGCTGCGGCTGGGCGGTGCCCACGTTGAACCACACCGGCGAGTTGAAGCTGAAGACCTGGTGGAGCAGGGCGTACGTCAGCTCGTGCTCGAAGATCTCGGCGTCGGCGGGGCCGGCGAAGTAGCCGTGCTTCTCGCCGGCCGCGCGGTAGGTGAGCACGACGCGGTCGATGAGCTGCTTCAGGCTCTTCTCGCGCTGCGGGGTGCCGACCGCGCCGCGGAAGTACTTGCTGGTGACGATGTTGACCGCGTTCACCGACCAGAAGTCGGGGAACTCCACGCCGCGCTGCTCGAAGTTGATCGAGCCGTCGCGCCAGTTCGTCATGACGACGTCACGGTGCTCCCACGTCACCTCGTCGTACGGGTGCACACCCGGGGTGGTGTGGATGCGCTCGATCCGCACGCCCTTGGCCGCCTTCGAGCCCTTGGTCCGTGAACCGCGTGCCGGACCGCTCGTCGTCTCTGTCATGCCGCCTCCCTATGGGCGTAAACGCCCCGATGTGCCCGGTTGTTCCCCATGGCACGGTGTGTCGTCTGCCGCCGTCGCACCCGTATGGCGCTCCGGCAAGTTCAAGTCGTCGGGCGGCGCTCGCCTCGTTTCGCCGCCCGGTGTGCCGCCGGGCTCAGTCCGCCGCGGCCGCGGGGGCGGGCGCGGGGATCCCGAGATCCTCGTCGAGTCCGCCGGGGGTTTGGGGTGGCAACTGCTCGCGCAGTTCCGTGATGGCCGTCTCGAAGTCCTCGAGCGAGTCGAAGGCGCGGTAGACGGACGCGAAGCGCAGGTACGCGACCAGGTCGAGGTCCTGGAGCGGGCCGAGTATGGCCAGTCCCACGTCATGGGTGGACAGCTCGGCACTGCCGGTGGCCCTGACCGCCTCCTCGACGCGCTGCCCGAGCAGGGCGAGCGCGTCCTCGGTGACGGGACGCCCCTGGCACGCCTTGCGCACGCCGGCGATCACCTTGTTACGACTGAAGGGCTCGGTGACGCCGCTGCGCTTGATCACCATGAGGGTCGCGGTCTCGACCGTCGTGAAGCGCCGGTTGCAGTCCGGACACTGGCGGCGACGGCGGATGGACGCGCCGTCGTCGGTGGTCCGGCTGTCCACGACACGGCTGTCAGGGTGCCGGCAGAAGGGGCAGTGCACGGTTCTCCACTTCCTTCCAAGCTTCCCAAAGCCTTGTCCGCGACCACAACTTGTGGTGGCCGGGTCCCATCTAACCACTAGATGTGGGATCGGCGCGCAACCACCCCCCAACGTTCGCGGCGTGTCGCCACGATGCCCGGCCGATCGCGGCGCGGCGGACACGCACCGGACCCGAGACGCCGCGGAGCGTGTGCGGCCACCGGAAGAAGCGCTTCCGTGAACACGCCGGGCGCGCGGTGACACACTTCGGGAGCGGGACACCCGCGGGGAGGCGGAGTCGCCGCAGGGGTCCGCTCGGGCTTCCGGGGGAAATTCGGGAATCGAACTTCCATTCGATCAATACACCCGGTACCTTGATCACGTCAGCGGATTTATGCAAATTCACTCGAACGTGTGTTTGGCGCAACCTTTCGAAACCCACTACCGTTGTACTAACTGCCCGTGCCGCCAGCGGGCCGACCGCAGTCCATGCGGTGGGAGAACGTGGAGAACATCGTGAAAAGGGGCCGCCGTGACCACCGCCGCTGAGAGCGCCACAGCCACACTCAACGCCCATGACCGCTCCCCGGACCGAATCGGCAGCTTGGACGTGATGAACGACGACAACGCCCCCAAGGCGGCCCGCGCGCTTCCCGGACGGCCCCCGGGTATTCGCGCGGACAGCTCCGGCCTCACCGAGCGCCAGCGGCGCGTCATCGAGGTCATCAGGGACTCGGTGCAGCGCCGCGGGTACCCGCCGTCCATGCGGGAGATCGGCCAGGCCGTCGGCCTGTCCAGCACCTCCTCGGTGGCCCACCAGCTGATGGCGCTGGAGCGCAAGGGTTTCCTGCGGCGGGACCCGCACCGGCCGCGCGCGTACGAGGTGCGCGCCTCGGACGCGGGCCACCCGCAGCCGACCGACACCACGGGCAAGCCGTCGGCCTCGTACGTCCCCCTGGTCGGCCGGATCGCGGCAGGCGGCCCGATCCTCGCCGAGGAGTCGGTCGAGGACGTCTTCCCGCTGCCCCGGCAGCTGGTCGGCGACGGCGAGCTGTTCGTGCTCAAGGTGGTCGGCGACTCGATGATCGAGGCCGCCATCTGCGACGGGGACTGGGTGACGGTACGCCGCCAGCCGGTCGCGGAGAACGGCGACATCGTCGCGGCGATGCTCGACGGCGAGGCCACGGTGAAGCGCTTCAAGCGGGACAACGGTCATGTGTGGCTGCTCCCGCACAACGCGGCGTACCAGCCCATCGCGGGTGACGAGGCGACCATCCTCGGCAAGGTGGTGGCGGTCCTGCGCCGCGTCTGAGCCGGAGCGGGACGCCTCTCCGGCGTCGCACGGGCCCGGCCGGGGTGGGCGCCCCGGCCGGGACCTGCGCGTTCCGGCTGCGGCCGCTACGCGCCGGACGCCCCGGCCGCCTCCGCCTCCGCCTTCGCCTTCGCGTCGATCGCCGCGAGCGACTTCCGCACCTGGTTGCGGTCGGTGGTGTACCAGAACTGGGGCATCGAGGCGCGCAGGAAGCCGCCGTAGCGGGCCTTGGCCAGCCGCGGGTCCAGTACGGCCACCACGCCCCGGTCCGAGGCGGCGCGGACCAGGCCAGGCGCCCTGGGCCATCAGCAGCGCGGCGTGCGTCGCGGCCACGGCCATGAAGCCGTTGCCGCCGTGCTCCTCGACCGACTTCTGCCGGGCGCTCATCAGCGGGTCGTCGGGGCGCGGGAACGGAATCCGGTCCATCACCACCAACTGGCAGTTCGGCCCCGGCACGTCCACGCCCTGCCACAGCGACAGGGTGCCGAACAAGCACGTCTCGGCGTCCTGGGAGAAGGTCTTGATCAGCTCGCCGAGGGTCTCCTCGCCCTGGAGCAGGATGGGATGGTCCAGTCGCTCGCGCAGCGCCTCCGCGGCCGCCTGGGCGCCGCGCATGGACGAGAAGAGCCCGAGGGTGCGGCCGCCCGCCGCCTGGATCAGCTCGGCCAGTTCGTCCAGCATGTCGCCGCGGCTGCCCTCGCGCCCCGGCTGGGCCAGGTGCTGGGCGACGTAGAGGATGCCCTGCTTGCGGTAGTCGAAGGGCGAGCCGACGTCGACGCCCTTCCACTGCGGCATCTCCTCGCCGTCGGCCGGCTGCGTGCCCTCGGGCGCCAGGCCCAGCGACGCCGCCACCCCGTTGAAGTCCCCGCCCAGCTTGAGCGTGGCCGAGGTGAGCACCACCGAGCGCTCGGTGAAAAGCTTCTCGCGCAGCAGCCCGGACACGGTCAGCGGCGCCACCCGCAGCGACGCCCCGAACCGGTCGTGCCGCTCGCACCACACCACGTCGTACTCCGAGCCCTGGACCAGGCGTTCGGCCACCTCGTGGACATGCTCGACGGACGCCAGCGCCTGCTTGCGCACCGCGTCCTCGTCCTGGACCGAGCGGTCCCGGGTCTCGCCGAGCGAGGTGATCACCAGGCGGCAGGCGTCCCGCAGCGCGGCGAGGGTGTACCCGAGGTCCTCGGGGATCTCCTCCAGACGGCCGGGCAGGGCGAGTTCCATGAGCCGCTCGAAGCCCTCGGCGGCGCTCAGCAGCGCGTCGGCCGCCTTCTCGTTCACCAGTTTGGAGGCGCGCTTGACCGCGCGGTTGACGCCGATCGGGGTCAGCTCGCCGGTGGCGACGCCGGTGACGCGGGAGACGAGTTCGTGGGCCTCGTCGATGATCAGGACCTCGTGGCTCGGCAGCACCGGCGCGCCCTCGATGGCGTCGATGGCCAGCAGCGCGTGGTTGGTGACCACCACGTCGGCGAGCTTGGCGCGCTCGCGGGCCGCCTCGGCGAAGCACTCGGCGCCGTAGGCGCACTTGGTGGCGCCCAGGCACTCGCGGGAGCTGACCGAGACCTGGCTCCAGGCGCGGTCCGAGACGCCGGGGGTGAGGCCGTCCCGGTCGCCCGTCTCGGTCTCGTCGGCCCAGTCGCGCATCCGCAGCAGGTCCTGGCCGAGCTTGCTGGTCGGCGCGGCGGCTTCGAAGGGGTCGAAGAGGCCGTCCTCCTCGTCCTGCGGCACGCCCTCGTGCAGCCGGTGCAGGCAGAGGTAGTTGGACCGGCCCTTGAGCATCGCGTACTGCGGTTCGCGGCGCAGCAGCGGCTTCAGCGCCTGCACGGTGCGCGGCAGGTCGCGCTCGACCAGCTGCCGCTGCAGGGCGAGGGTCGCGGTCGCCACCACGACCCGCTCGCCGTGGGCGAGCGCGGGCACCAGATAGCCCAGCGACTTGCCGGTGCCGGTGCCCGCCTGCACCAGCAGGTGGGACTGGTCGGCCACGGCGGCCTCGACGGCTTTGGCCATGGTGACCTGCCCGTCCCGCTCCACACCGCCGACGGCGGTGACGGCGGCGTGGAGCAGGTCGGTGAGCTGTGGTTTGCCCTGCGCCTCGGCGGCCGGCGGCAGGGGGCTGGTGGTGGCGTCCATAGGGAGGCCAGCCTACGGCGGACCACCGACAGTGCCGTCCCGATCCGGCCGGAGAACCGATCCGGCGGCCGGTCGGGGCCGCCGGTGCTAGCTTCTGGTCGCATGCAGTGCGAAAGCCGCCTGACGCTGGACACCTCCGCCGCCGAGTACGTGATCGACGTGGCGAACGTCGTCCGCGAACCCGCGCTGGGCGGTGAACGCGCCGCGGACCTGGCCCGGTTCGAGGGCCTGCTCGACGCGCTCGCCGCCTTCACCCGGGACCCGTCGGTGCAGGTGTACGCGATCACCGACCGCTCGCTGCTCACCGACGGCCGGCTGACGCCGCAGGAGCGGGAGCGGCTGCGGGAGTGGTACGCCGCCGGTCTGCTGGAGGTGCTGCCGCGGGCCGACGACCGCATCCTGGAGCTGGCGGACGCCCTCGCGGTGCGGGTGGTCAGCGCGGACAACTTCCTGGACTTCCACCGCGCCTATCCGTGGATCCCCGGCAGCCGGGACCGCTTCCTGCGCCCGTTCCTCGGGGAGGACGGCGTCATCGGGGTGCGCCCGAGGATCATGCCGGTGCCGCCGGAGTGGCAGGTCTCGCGCAAGGAGGAGGAAGGGCTGCTGCTGGAGGCGGGGGTGCTGCGGCGCTGGGCGCCGACCGCGCACCGCGCGGTGCTCAGCCGCGAGTGGCGCTGCCCGGAGCCGGGCTGCCCGCTGTTCGGCGCGGGCGACCGGCCCGGCACGGCCCTGCCGCGACGGCGCAAGGACCGGGTGCTGTGCCCGACGCACGGCCTGGACCTCGTGGACGCGGGTCCCAGGCCCCGCCGCGCCCAGGTGAAGGTGGTGATGGACGGCACGGTCAGGGGCCGCTTCATGGTGACGGCGGACGTCCCCCTGGCGGTGGGCCGCGCGCCCGGAGAGGGCGGCGTGGCGCTCGGCGCGTGGGTGGAGGACCGGGCGGTGGAGTCGGTCAGCCGCACCCACGTGGTGCTCTCCTACGACGGCTCGGTGCTCTGGGTCCTGGACGAGCGCAGCGCCAACGGCACCCGCGTGCGCCGGGTCCGCCCCGCCGGCGACGAGCTGGTCCCGCTGCACCACGGCGTCGTCTGGCACCTGCGGACCGGCGACGCGGTGGTCCTGCACGACCGGCTGGAACTCCTGCCGAGCGGGCGTCGTTTCGTGTTCGAGGAGGACGGTGCCGAGGCCGCGTCCGCGCCGCCGGCGCCCGCGGCGGCCGGGCCGACGATGGTGGACGTACGGTTCGACGGGTTCGACGACTGACGCTCGGTTCGAGGGCCGGGGACGCGCGGGACGGCGGTCGCGCGTGCGGCATGGGGGGGTGACGCGGTGGCGGACGAGATCGGTGTGGGCACGCTTCTGAGCGGCCGCTACCGGCTGGAGGAGCATCTCGGGGGCGGTGGGTTCGGCCGGGTGTACGCCGCGCTGGACGAGCAGTTGGGCCGCCGGGTGGCGGTCAAGGTGCTCACGCTGCGCGCGGAGTGGGCGGACGGGGAGCGGATCGAGCGGCAGGGGCGGTTCCGCCGGGAGGCCCTCGCGGCGGCGGCGCTGAGTCATCCGAACGTGGCGGTGGTGCACGACACCGGCGAGCACGACGGCCGGCCGTTCATGGTGATGGAGCTGCTGCGCGGCACCGACCTGGGCAGGGTGCTGCTGGACCGCGGCGGGCTGCCGGTCTCCGAGGTGGTCGCCTACGGCGCGCAGATATGCGCCGGGCTGGAGCACGCCCACGAGCACGGCCTGGTGCACCGGGACGTCAAGCCGGAGAATCTCATGGTGCTGCCGGACGGCACGGTGAAGATCCTCGACTTCGGCCTGGTCTCGCAGCGCGACTCAGGGCTGACCCGCTACACCGACCCCAGGGCGGTGATGGGCTCCCCCGCCTACTTCTCCCCCGAGCAGGCGCAGGGCAGGACCGTCACCGCGCGCTCGGACCTCTACGCGGTCGGCTGCGTGCTGTACGCGCTGCTCGCGGAGGGACCGCCCTTCTCCTCCGGCACCTCCCTGGGGCTGGCCTACCTCCATGTGCACGAGGCGCCGGAGCGGATCGAGCGGCGCCGCCCCGACGTGCCGCCGGAACTCGCCGGGCTGATCCACCAGATGCTCGCCAAGGACCCGCGGGACCGGCCCTCGGGCGCGGGCGAGGCCGCGTCCCGGCTGCGCGCCCTGGCGCGGGGCGCCGCTCCCGTGCCGCGCACGCCCACCGCGCTCGACCAGGGCGCGCGGCACCTGGTGTGGTCGCTCCTTGAGGAGGGCGAGGGCCTGCTGACGACGGGCCGCTACGCCGACGCGGAGGGCCGCTACTGGCAGGCCCTGCAGCAGGTCCTGCGGCAGGGCGCACAGGACGATCCGGCGTCCTTCGCCGCGCTCTTCGGCCGGGTGCGCGCTCTGGAGGGCATCAACGGCACGCCCGCGGTGGCGCGCCGCCTGCAGGAGCTGGCGCGGGACACCGCCTCGGCGCTCGGTCCGCAGCACCCGCTGACGCGCTGCGTGGCGTCCTATGCGGCGGCGCGCCCCGCGGCGTGACCTTCGCCATGGCATGACGTGCGCTACGGCATGACGTGCGCTACGGCATGACGCGGATGTTGACGTCGGCGGCGAGGCGGATCTTGTCGCCGGGGCGCAGCGGCGCGCGCTCGCCGGAGCCGAGCCGGTAGCCGTGCACGAAGGTGCCGTTGGTGGAGCCCTCGTCGACGATCCAGGCGGCGCCGTCGAGTTCGACGCCCACGGTGGCGTGCAGGCGCGAGAGGTTGTCGTGGACGGCGAGGAAGCTGACCGCGGGGCACAGCTGCGGCTCGCGGCCCAGCCTGATGTGCTCGCCGAGTTCGACGGCGACGATCTCGCCGCTCGGGAAGCTCAGCCGCAGCGCGCGGCCGGGTGCGTCCCTGCGGGTCTGCTCGGCGCCGCGCAGCGCGCCGGGGATGACGTTGATGATCCGGGTGTGCTCGGATTCGGCGGGGGCGCCGGTCCGGCCGCCCTGGGTGCCGGATGCGCCGGGCCGGCCGGCCACCGCGGGCTCGCCGGCCTCCTCGACCCGCGGCAGCGCGTCGGTCGCGTCCGGGTCGTGGTCGGCCGGGGCGGGTATCAGGGCGAACGGCGCGAAGCACCCCCGGCAGACCAGTTGGCCCGGCCGGGCGCCGGCCGTGCCGCACCCCGGACACGTCCCGTCGCCCGCCTCCGCGCGCATGTCGCCCCCCGGGTCCTTCGCGTCCTTCTGCCGTACCGCCCGGTGTCGCCTCCCGGCCGTACGGAAATCGTATCGACCCGCTGGGCCGGCGGCCGGGCGGCCGGGCGGCCGGCGAGCAGAAGGACGTCAGGGGGCGTGCAGGGGATTGGGCACGGTGCCGTGGACGGCCGCGTGCGGGCGGCTGGCCCGGTCGCGGTAGCCGTCGAGGTGCAGCCGGTTGCGGTTGAGGCACAGCCGGGCGATCCGCGGGGTGAGCAGATCGAAGAGCGCGAACCGTTCCTTCAGTTCGGGAAAGCGGTCCTGGTGGCGCAGGATCTCTTCGCGCACCATCGTCCAGAATTCCTGCTCCGGCACCCCGAGCCGGTGTTCGCACAGCGGCGCGAGATAGCGCAGCACGCCGACGAACAGACCCGAATGGATGAACTGCGGAAGGAAATCGGCGGACTCGGTGAGCAGAACCTCCCGGACGTCGGCGGGCATCGTGCGGTGTTCCGGCAGCACCTGCTCGCAGACGTTCACGTCGTCCACGAAGTCCTTCACCGCCAGTCGCACGGGGACGTCGTGGTCGTCGAAGACCACGATGGCGTTTTCGCCGTGCGGGGAGAACACCGTGCCGTAGCGGTAGAGGAAGTGCAGCAGCGGCGGGAGCAGCGCGGCGAAAAGGTGCCGCAGCCACACCCGGGGTTCGAGGCCCGAACGCTCCACGAGCTCGGCGGTGAAGGACCGCCCCGCCGGATCGGTGTGCAGCAGCGCGGCGAGCGTCCTGGGCCGCTCGCCGGGGTCGAGGTACGCGCCGAGCGGCTCGCGCCAGATGCAGCCTAGCAGTTCGCGGTACTGGTAGGGCACGGTGGGCAGCCGGTCGTACTGCGGGTGGGCGACGGTGACCGAGGCCACCTCGCCGAGCAGGACCACGCGTGTCTCGTCGCGCAGGAACGGGTCGTCGTCGCGCAGCGAGTGGACCCAGGCGGTGACGGCGGGCGCGGCCAGCGTGCGTTCGGTCGGCAGCCCGCGCCACACCAGGGTGTTGAGCACCGACAGCGGGAGTTTGACGGTTCTGCGGTGCGGGCGGCTGGTGTTGAGGAAGGTGCGGACCGACTGCTGGGGCAGTCGGAGGTCGTTGTCAGTGGTGAGGTGGATGATGAGGTCGTCGGCGATCGCGGGCGCGAAGAGCGGGGCGACGACCTGGTCCCACTGCCAGGGGTGCACGGGCAGCAGCAGGTAGTCGGCCGGGTCCCGGTCCCGGTCGGTCACGGCGTGCCGGAAGGTGTCGAGGGTCGCGGGGGCAAGCTCCTGCGCGTAGAGGAGTTCGGGGGTGGTCACGGTGCCGGTGCCGCGGTATTCGGCGAGGTCGCGGTGGACGGCGATCCAGGGCAGCCGGACGGGTCTGCGGGCCTCCGGCGCCCAGCGGGCGGCGTCGGCGTCCGAGAATCCGATACGTCCCTTGTTCGCCACCAGCCAGGGGTGGCCGGTCTGGTGCCCTTCGAGGTCGGCGTAGTCCAGGTCGGCCAGCTCGGCGGCGGTCAGCGCCGAGGCGTCCAGCCTGGTGTCGGCGCGCAGCGTGCTGAGCAGTTCGCGGATCAGGTGACCGGTGGTGTCGCCGCTGAGGCCGAGCACGGTGTCGTGGGCGTGCACGAGGAAGTGCATCGGGTCGCCGGTCGGCTCGATGCTGTCCGCGTCGACCTGCCAGCTGTCGTACGAGCCGCGGCGGGCCCGGAAGCGGTACGTCGTCCGGTCGTCGAGCACGAGCCGGTACGCGTCGGGGCCGGCGGACGGGTCGGGCTCGGGGACGATCACCTCCTCGTACGCGAACTCGGCGAGCATCTTGGCCAGCAGGCGGCGGGCCGCGTGCCGCCAGGCGGCGGAGTCGGACGTCGGGGCGGAGGCGATCACGGTGGGCTCCTGGGACGGGAGGTTCTACAGGCGGTTGCGCAGGGCGCGGTCGCGGATCATCAGCGCCGCGCGTTTCCCGGGCAGGTCCAGCTCCTGGCTGAACCGGAAGCCGGCGGTGAGGAAGGCGGAGACGGAGGGGGTGTTGCGCAGGTCGGGTTCGGCGACGACGCGGGTGCAACCGGGCCGGTTGTCCAGGACCAGGTCGGACACGGCTCGCAGCAGGGTGCCGCCCAGGCCGCGGGCCCGGTCGGCGACGGCGCCGATGAGGAGGTGGACGCCGGTGTCGTGCGGTCGCGCGGGGTAGTGGCGGGCGATCGGGTCGAGGTCGGCCCGGTAGATCTCCCAGTAGCTCATCGGCACGCCGTCGAGGACGCCGAGGCAGGGCACGCTGCGGCCGTCGCCGTCGAGCTGGTCCTTCAGGTGCCGCGCGGTGACGTCCTGTTCGCCGGCCAGCTCCCAGAACTCCGCGACCGCCGGATCGTTCATCCACCTGCTGATCAGGGCGAGGTCCCGGGCGGCCAGCACCGGGACCAGCCGGAAGGTCCCGGCGGCGGTGTCGGCGGCGGGCCAGTCGGCGATCCGGTCCAGCAGCAGGTCGCGGCCGTCGTCGTGGAGTCCGCGGTCCGGTCCTCGGCCGGGGGCGCGGTCGGCGCCGCGGTCGGGCCCGTGCCCCGGTCCGTACGGCGACTTTTCGTGGGCCGGCCCGTCGTCGCCGGGCCCGTCGTGGCGCCGGGTGTCGTCGGACGGCTCCGGGGTCGCCGCGAACAGGGCGACGGCCTCGGCGGGCAGCTTCAGGTCGAGGGTGTCCTCGGCGCCGGAGTCGTCGGGCGTCATCAGGACTCCTCGGCGGCCGGCGCCGTCGGTCGGCCGGTGGGTGCGGCCGTGGCGGCGACCGGGTTGGGGAGGGTGACGTAGACGGACTGGGTGTCGACGGGGCCGACGAGCTCGTCCAGGCCGTGCAACCGGGTCAGCAGGTTGGCTTTGCAGCGCAGTTCGGGTTCGCCGAGCAACCGGCCGGGCAGCCGGGAGCCGTGCCCGTCCGCCGTGGCCAGGAAGCGGCGGAAGGCGGCGAGCAGCACCTCCTCCGCGGCCAGTTGCTGGGAGCCGAAGGCGCCGATCAGGCCGAGCACGTTGTTGATGCCGAGGTAGTAGGCGAAGCGCTCGTCGGCGACCTCGTCGGGGACGAAGGTGTCGCTGGCCGATCCGATGCCGGGCAGCCGGCGTTCCAGGTCGGCGCGGCGGGATTCGCGGAAGTAGTAGCCCTGGTTGTCGCGGTAGCGGCCGCCGCGGGGCCAGCCGTCGGCGTCCAGCAGCACCAGGGTGTTCTGCTGGTGGGCCTCCAGCGCGACGCCCGCGTGGCCGTCGAGCCACAGCACCGGCCGCACCACGGTGTCGAGGTAGCGCAGGAACCACTCGGTGGCCACGGCGGTGGTCCGACGGCCGGTGCGGGCGGCGAGCCGGTCGACCAGCACGGCCAGCAGCGAGCGCATCTCCGCGGCGGGCCGGCCCGGCCAGGGGCGCGGCGAGGTGAGCCCCGCGACGCAGTGCGCCTGATCCCCCGGGCCGAACGGGTTGTGCCGGAGCACCACGTCCAGGCCCGGCACCGGCCGGCCCTCGGGGGTGTCGACGCCGAGCCAGGCGGGATCGCGCACGATGTCGAAGCCGGGGTGGGCGGCGTGCCACTGCGCGGCGAGCCCGCTGCGCAGCAGCCGGTGCACCTCCGTGCCGCGGCGCAGCTCCTTGCGGAGGTTCTCGCGCCGGGAGTTGGTGATCCGCAGGCCGAGCGAGAGCTTCAGCATGGCGGGGGCGTCCGGCCGGTAGACGGTGCGCACGGAGGACGTGGCGTACCAGGGCTCGCCCTGCGGGCCGAGGTCGTGCAGCAGCCCGGCCTCGAACAGCGCGCGCACGCCGGGCCGGTGCCGGATGTCGCGGGCCTGCCACGGGTGCAGCGGCAGGGGCGCGGCGCCTTCCGGCAGCCGCAGCCCGGCCCCGGCGAGTCCGGCGAGCAGCGCGGTGGCCTGGATCGGCCGGCCGCGTTCGGTCCAGGCGGAGTCGCAGGCGAGGACGGACGGGTGCACGGCCAGCCAGTGCAGGGGGAAGCGTCCGCGCAGTTCGGGCGAGTAGGCGGCGTTCTCGGCATCGGACAGGCCCTCGCGGCCCTTGGGCGCGGGGTGCATCGGGTGCCCGAGCAGCAAGGCCTGCTCGGAGTCGAGGAACGGCAGTTCCGGCTCCGCCGGGCCCGGCCGTTCGCGCCGCTCGGCGACGAACATCGCGGTGCGCCGCACCGAGTCCGCGACGCGCGCGACGAGGTCGGCGGCGTCCGCGCCGTCACCACCGGCCTCGCGCGCGAGCAGCGCGGCCAGTTCGACGGCGCTCAGCGCCCGCGCGGGTCCGGCGGCGCGGCCGTCGAGGTCGGCGGAGCCCGGGTGAAACGGCGCGTCCTCCGGCGCGCAGGCGGCGGTCGATGCGCCGGGGTGGCCCGCTGCGGGACCGGGCGCGCCGCCGGAGGCCGACACGGGCGCGGCGGGCCTGCCCGTGGCGGTCGGGGGTCCGGCGGGCCCGGCCGATCCGCCGTCGGGTCCGGCACCGGGCGGCGGGACTGCCACGGCGGCGGTGGGGACGTTCCCGGATACGGCGGCGCCCGGCGCGGGGTCGGGCAGCGGCGCGCGTTCGGGAACGTCCGGGCGCGTCGGTACCGCCGCGGAGGCGGTGGTCACGGGGTCGGGCACGCTGCCCGGCGCCGGGGTGGCGGGCGCGGCGTCGACCGGGGCGGGGTCTGCCGGAGCGTCGATCGGGGCGGAGCCTGCCGGAGCGGGGGCCGCCGGGGGGGCGATCGGGATCGGCGGCGCGGCCGGGGCCGGGGCCGGTGCCGCAGCCGGGGTCGGCGCCGGGGCCGGAGGTTCCGCGGCGATGTGGACCGGGCCGAAGCGGTGGTGGCCGGTGGGCGACCAGTGGTGGACCGGCGCCCAGGCACAGGTGCCGGACGCGGGGAGGGCGAGGCGCAGCACGGCGTCGGCCGGCCGGGGCGCGCCCGTCTCGCGGGTCCAGCAGCGCAGCAGCGCCTCGGCCCCCGCCGCGTCCGCGACGTGGTACGCCGCGTCGCGTGCCGCGCGCCCGACCGGTCGTGCGCTCTCAGCCGCCGACAGGGCCGCCGCGGCCTCTGCCGACGAGACCGCTCCGGCGCCCGCCGGCGCGAGCGCACCTGCGGCGGCCGTGAACTCCGGCAGCTCCGGCGCGCTGTCGAGCGCGCGCTCGACGGTGCGCTGCGGCGGAACGACGCCCTCGGGCGCCGCGTCCCCGGAGCCCGCGCCTTCCCCGCCGTCCCGCGCCGCGGCGTTCGCCACCCCGCCGTCCGGTGCGACTCCCCCGGTCTCCCGGAGCGTTCCGCCCGCGCCGAGCGCGTCCGGGCCGCGGTCGCGCTCCTCGCGGGCCCGCGGGTCGGCGTCGCGTCCCGTGTCGGCGTCGACCCGGGTCGGCCGTGGTTCTGGTGTGGTCATGCCGGGGCTCCCCTGGTCGGTTCGGCCGGACGGCCTGGTGTGGTGGCCGACGACGCCTGACCGGCGCCGGCCTGGGCGCGCAGCGGGGCGCGGGGGCCGCCGGAGGCGACGACCACGGAAGGGCGCGGCGGGGGCGGTCCCGCGGGTCCGTCGGCCTCGGCCGCCCACGCCGCCTCGACCGCCGACGCGAGCCGGTCGAGGACCGCGTCGGCCTGCTCGTCGGTGATGGTCAGCGGCGGCAGCAGCCGGACCACCGCGGAGTGCCTGCCGCCGAGTTCGACGATCAGACCGCGGCGGAGCGCCTCCTGCTGGACGCGGGCCGCCAGGCGCGGCGCGGCCGGCAGCGCGCCCGCGTCGTCGGGCTCGCCGCCGGGGTCCACGAGTTCCACCCCGATCATCAGACCGCGTCCGCGCACATCGCCCACGCAGGCGTGGTCCGCGGCCAGTTCGCGCAGCCGCCCGAGCATCCGCGCGCCGACCTCCTCCGCGCGCTCGTGCAGGGCGTTGCGCAGGACGTACCGCAAGGTGGCGGCGCCCGCGGCCATGGCGAGCTGGTTGCCGCGGAAGGTCCCGGCGTGGGCGCCGGGCCGCCACACGTCGAGTTCCTCGTGGTAGACGATCACCGCGAGCGGGAGGCTGCCGCCGATCGCTTTGGAGAGCACCATGACGTCGGGCACGATCCCGCTGCGCTCCACCGCCCAGAAGGTGCCCGTGCGGCCCACGCCGGTCTGCACCTCGTCGGCGATCAGCGGGATGCCGCGGTCGGCGGTGATCTCCCGCATGCGCCGCATCCAGGCGTCCGGCGCGGGGATCACCCCGCCCTCGCCCTGGACCGGTTCCAGCAGCATCGCGGCCGGCGGCTGGACGCCGCCCTTGGGGTCGTCCAGCAGGTGCTCGGTCCAGCGTGCCGCCAGCCGGGCGCCGCGCTCGCCGCCGACGCCGAACGGGCAGCGGTAGTCGTACGGGTACGGCAGGCGGGTGACGCCGGCGTCGCCCGCGCCGACCGTGGCGCGCAGGGAGACGTCACCCGTGGCGGCGAGCGCGGCGGCGGTCATGCCGTGGTAGGCGCCGGAGAACGCGAGCAGCCCGGCGCGGCCGGTGGCGGTCCTGACCAGCTTCACGGCCGCCTCGACCGCGTCGGTGCCGGCCGGCCCGCAGAACTGGACGCGGCCGTGCGCGGCCAGTTCGGGCGGCAGCGTCTCGAACAGCGCGGTGGTGAACTCGTCCTTCAGCGGCGTGGCGAGGTCGAGGACGTGCAGCGGCGCGCCGGAGTCCAGGACGCCTCTGATCGCCTCCAGCACCACCGGGTGGTTGTGGCCGAGCGCGAGCGTGCCGGCGCCGGACAGGCAGTCCAGGTAG
Organism: Actinacidiphila sp. DG2A-62; assembly: GCF_035825295.1. Lineage (NCBI taxonomy): Bacteria > Bacillati > Actinomycetota > Actinomycetes > Kitasatosporales > Streptomycetaceae > Actinacidiphila > Actinacidiphila sp. DG2A-62. The sequence goes on along the minus strand of NZ_JAYMGI010000002.1, from coordinate 6,760,009 downwards.
CGGCGGCCGTCGGCGCCCTCCACCGTCATCCCCCGGGCCCGTACCGGCACCACCGGCAGGGACCTGGCGTAGGTGCGTGCCGCGGACTCCCGCTGGGCCTGGCGGCGCAGGATCGCCTCATCCGCGGCGGTGTCGCCGGCCGCTGCCGCCGGTCCGCCCGGCGTCCCGGAATTCGCCGCCACGTGTTCTCCCTTGCGCTCGCGTCCCGTCGCCTCGTCCCCCGTCCGTACTAACGACGGTGTGACGAACCGATCACGGTCGGTCGCCAGACTTTCCGTACGGAACCGGGCGCGGTCCGTCCGCCGTCCCTGGAACCGACGGTCGAGCATGCAGCCAGGGGGGACACGACCATGCGGGCCACGCCATCCATCCGCAGACGCCCGAGGCGACCCGGCACGGCGGCCGCAGGAGCCGCGGCAGAAGGGGCCGCGCGAGCCGGCGCCGGACCGGCACACGGGCTGCCGTGCGCCCCGTCACGCACGCCTCGACCGCGCCGGCCGCGACCGTCGCCGCGCTGCTCCTCGCCGGCACGCTGACCGGCTGCGGGTCCTCCGGGGGCAGCTCCGGCCCCGCCGCCGACGGGCCGCCGGCGAGCGCCTCGCACGGCGGGCACGCCGGCCTGCCGAAGCTGCCGACCTCCTTCCCGACCAGCGCCGAGGACCTGAAGATGTGGGAGCGGGCGTACCGCGACGGCGGCTGGCGCGACTGGGACCGGACGACGTGGCTGCGCAAGGCGAAGGACTTCGTCAACCCGGTGATCGAGGGGCTGTGGAGCGACGACCGGATGCGCGCGGCGGACCAGAGCGACAAGCAGGTGGCCGCCGACGTGCCGGCCGACCGCGGCAGGACCGACCCGCAGCCGGCGCCCGTGCGGGCGCGGCCGGTGACGCCGCCGTACCACACCAACGCAGCCGCGGTGGGAAAGCTGTTCTTCGACGGCCCGCAGGGGCCGCTGGTCTGCTCGGCGACGATCGTCGAAAACCCGGCGCACCCCGGGAAGTCCGATCTGGTGTGGACGGCCGGGCACTGTGTGCACGCGGGCAAGGACGGCGGCTGGTACCGCAACATCGCCTTCGTGCCGGACTACAACGACGCCGGGCTGAGCGCCGATCAGCTCAAGGGCGCCTCCCGGGACCGGCTCGCGCCCTACGGGGTGTTCTGGGCGGACTGGGCGAGCACTTCGGACCAGTGGATCTCCGGCGGATCGGCCGAGGGGGGCAACGGCTCGGCGTACGACTTCGCGGTGCTCCACGTGGTGCCGGAGAAGGGCGGCAGGTCCCTGCAGGAGACGGTCGGCGCGGCAATGCCGGTGTGGTTCGACGCTCCGTCGGTCACCCGGATCGACACCATGGGCGCGTGGGGCTATCCGGCCGCCGAGCCGTACGACGGCCAGCGGATGTACGCGTGCGTCGGCCGGCCCGGGCGGCTGTCGCTGGACGCGGACGCCCCTGGGGAGTACCGCATCGGGTGCACGATGACCGGCGGCGCGTCCGGCGGCGGCTGGTTCACCTCACGGCCGGACGGCACGACCGCGCTGGTCAGCAACACCTCGATCGGCCCGCAGACCGACATCTGGGTGGCCGGTCCGCGGCTCGGCGCCCAGGCGCAGCAGGTCTTCGACGATGTGAGCAACCGCTTCCGCTGAATCGGCGGCGGCGGTTTCGCGGTCGCACGCGCCGGCAGCGGACCCGGTTCCGACACGTGTAAGGACCGGCCTCCGGGGAGGCCGGTCCTTACACGGTGTCTTTCAGCGCCGGGCTCGTTCAGTGCCGGGCTCGTTCAGTGCCGGGCCACCAGGGTGAACGGCGCGAGTTCCGCCGCCAGTTCCTCGTGGACGCGCACCCGAAGCAGCGTGCCCTCGCCGGTGTGCTCCTCGGACAGCACCTCGCCGCCCGCGTGCACGCGGGACACCAGGCCGCCGTGGGTGTACGGCACCAGGGCCTCCACCTCGACGTCCGGCCGCGGCAGTTCGTCGTCGATCAGCTCCAGCAGCTCGTCGATGCCCATGCCGCTGCGGGCCGAGACGGCGATGGCGTGCTTCTCGTTGCGCAGCAGCCGCTGCAGCACCAGCGGATCGGCGGCATCGGCCTTGTTGACCACCACGATCTCCGGCACGTCGAGCGCGCCGACGTCGCGGAACACCTCGCGGACCGCGGCCAGCTGCTCCTCCGGCACCGGGTGGGAACCGTCCACCACGTGCAGGATCAGGTCGGCGTCGGCCACCTCCTCCATGGTCGAGCGGAACGCCTCGACCAGGTGGTGCGGCAGATGCCGGACGAAGCCCACGGTGTCGGCCAGCGTGTAGAGCCGGCCGCCGGCGTCTCGGCGCGGCGCACCGTCGGGTCCAGGGTGGCGAACAGCGCGTTCTCCACCAGGACGCCGGCGCCGGTGAGCCGGTTGAGCAGCGAGGACTTGCCCGCGTTGGTGTAACCGGCGATCGCCACCGACGGCACCTTGCGGCGCTTGCGCTCCTGGCGCTTCAGATCGCGGCTGGTCTTCATCTCCGCGATCTCCCGGCGCATCTTGGCCATCTTCTCGCGGATGCGCCGCCGGTCGGTCTCGATCTTGGTCTCACCGGGACCACGCGTGGCCATGCCGCCGCCCGAGGAGCCGGAGCCGCCACCGCCCATCTGCCGGGACAGCGACTGGCCCCAGCCGCGCAGCCTGGGCAGCATGTACTGCATCTGCGCCAGGGACACCTGCGCCTTGCCCTCGCGGGACTTGGCGTGCTGCGCGAAGATGTCGAGGATCAGGGCGGTCCGGTCGACCACCTTGACCTTGACGACGTCCTCCAGGTGGATGAGCTGGCCGGGGCTCAGCTCACCGTCGCACACCACGGTGTCGGCACCGGTCTCCACGACGATGTCGCGCAGCTCGTGCGCCTTGCCGGAGCCGATGTACGTGGCGGGGTCCGGCTTGTCACGGCGCTGGGTCACGCCGTCGAGCACCAGCGCGCCCGCGGTCTCGGCGAGGGCGGCGAGCTCCGCCAGGGAGTTCTCCGCGTCTTCCACGGTGCCGGAGGTCCAGACGCCGACGAGCACCACGCGCTCCAGTCGGAGCTGGCGGTACTCGACCTCGGTGACGTCCTCGAGTTCGGTGGAGAGGCCGACCACGCGGCGCAGCGAGGCGCGGTCGTCGCGGTCCAGCTGCTCGCCGTCCCGCTCCCCGTCGATCTCATGACTCCAGGCGACGTCCTCTTCCATCAGGGCGTCGGCCCGAAGGCTCTCGGGGAGGCGCTGGCGGCTCTGGGAAGAGGATGAAGTGAAGGAGGTCATTGGGTCCTTTGGTCGTACGGTCAGGAAATCGCGGGCTCGGCGAGCGCTCGCGCGGTTGCACGGAACGCATCCGCGCCGACACCGACGATGGTCGCACGCCGGACGGTGCGGGTCACGCGACTTTCACGCTCTACAACGGCCGGCGCCGCCCCGGAATTCCGCACCCGGCCTGACCTGGGCGGGAGCGGACCCCGGCCGATTCAGTCGCGGGCCGCGCCCGTGACGGCCGGCTGCGCGCGGTACACGTCGTAGACGCCCGGCACCGCCCGCATCGCCCGCATCAGCGCGGACAGCGCCCGCGGATCGGGCAGCTCGACGGTGTACGTGTGCCGGACCCGGTGCTCCTGCGGCGGCTCGACGGCGGCGGAGACGATGCCGAGGCCCTGGGAGGCGATCACCTCGGTGAGGTCGGCGAGCAGCCGGGGGCGGCTGAGCGCCTCGGCCAGCACGGTGGCGCGGTAGCCGCCGGGCGCGGCGCCGTCGCGCCAGCGGACCGGCACGGGGGTGCGCCCGGTCGCGGCCATGCGGGCGGCCGTCGGGCACTCGGTGCGGTGGACGGCGACGGTGCCGCCGCGGATGACGAAGCCGGTGATTCCGTCCGGCGGCACCGGCGTACAACAGCGGGCGAGGCGCACCGGGGCGCCGGGCAGGTCGGTGAGCGCCACCGGCTCGGAGTCCGCACCCTGATGGTCGTGGTCCTCGTGACCGCGGTGGCCGCGGCGGCCCTCGTGACCCCCGTGACCTTCATGGTCGCCGGCGCCCGCGGCGCGCACCGGCCGTTCCCGCCGCGCCCGCGCGGCGGCGGCGAGGCCGCGGCCCCGGCGCCCGCCGGACTCAGCGGACCGGCCGTCCGCCGCGTCGCCGTCGTCCTGCGCCGCGGAGGCGGGGTGCTGGGCCAGCCAGCGGCTGATCGCGATGCGGGCGGCCGGCGTGGCGGCGTGCTCCAGCCAGGCCGGGTCAGGACCCGAGTCGGCCGGGTCCTCGGCGCCCTCGGGACCCTCCGCGCCACCGGTGTCGTCCATCAGCAGGTGCAGGGTGTCGCCGTCGCGCAGCCGGGTGCCCAGGGGCGCGAGCCGGCCGTTGACACGCACCCCGACGCAGGCGTGCGCGGCCTCGCCGTGCACCGCGTAGGCGGCGTCGATGCAGCTGGCCCCGGCGGGCAGCCGGATGGTGCCGGAGCTGTCGCCGTCCTGGTCGGTGAAGACGGTGATCTCGCGGTCCTGGGCGAGGTCGTCGCGCAGCGCGGTCCAGAAGGTGTCGGTGTCGGGTGCGGCCCGCTGCCACTCCAGCAGCCGGGCCAGCCAGCCGGGCTGCGTGGGGTCCAGACGCTCGCCCTCGGCCGCCGCGGAGCGCTCCGCGGCCCGGGACGCCTCACCCGCCGCATGCGGGTCGCCCAGGGCGATGACGCCCGCCTCGGCGACCCTGTGCATCCGCCGGGTGCGCACCAGAACCTCCGCAATGCGGCCCTCGGAGTCGGCGACGGCCGTGTGCAGGGACTGGTACAGGTTGAACTTGGGAGCCGCGATGAAGTCCTTGAACTCGGCGATCACCGGCACGAAGCAGGTGTGCAGCTCACCGAGCACGGCGTAGCAGTCGGCGTCCTCGGCGACCAGCACCAGCAGCCGGCCGAAGTCGCAGCCGCCGGGCTCGGCGCCGCGCTTGAGCATCAGGCGGTGCACCGAGACCGCGTGCCGGGGCCTGATGGCCACCTCGGCGGCGATGCCGGCGTCCCGCAGCACCGTGCGCACGTCGGCGGCGACGGCCGCCAGCGGGTCCGGCCGGGCGGCGTGCGCCTCGATCATGGCGCGGGTGCCGGCGTACTCCTCGGGGTGAAGGATCGCGAAGACCAGGTCCTCCAGCTCGCTCTTGAGCGCCTGGACGCCGAGCCGCTCGGCGAGCGGGATCAGCACATCGCGGGTCACCTTGGCGATCCTGACCTGCTTCTCCGGCCGCATGACGCCGAGCGTGCGCACATTGTGCAGCCGGTCGGCGAGTTTGATCGACATCACCCGCACGTCGCTGCCCGCGGCGACCAGCATCTTGCGGAAGGTCTCCGGCTCGGCGGCGGCGCCGTAGTCGACCTTCTCCAGCTTGGTGACACCGTCGACGAGGTGGGCGACCTCCGCGCCGAACTCCCGCCGCACCTGATCCAGGGTCACGTCGGTGTCCTCGACGGTGTCGTGGAGCAGCGACGCGGTCAGGGTGGTGGTCTCCGCGCCGAGTTCGGCCAGGATCAGGGTGACGGCGAGCGGGTGCGTGATGTAGGGCTCGCCGCTCTTGCGCATCTGGCCGCGGTGCGAGGACTCGGCGAGCAGATACGCCTTGCGCAGCCGCTCGATCGCGGCGGGCCCGGCCTCGGGATGTCGGGAGTGGTGCACCTTGATCAGGTGCTCGATGGCGTCGGGATGCCGGTTGCCTCCGCCCGATCCGAGCAGGGCGACCCGGCTCAGCCTGCGCAGGTCGATCCGGCGCAGGCCCCGCCTGCGGTCGTCCGCGGCGCCTGGCGCCCGCACCGCGTCCTGTGCGCTCATCGGCCCTCCGGCAGCGTGGACCGGCTGCGGGAGCCCTCCACGCCCCGTGGGGCCGCGCCGGTGCTTGATGCTACCGAGCCCACCACGAGCGGCTGTCGCGCTCTCGCCGAGAGTGATTCCCGTCACCCGTTCGAGGGATGCCGGAGGGAACGACCTGCCCCCATACGCCCGATTCCCGCCACCCGCGAACGGGGGTAGGCCGCAGGGGTGACGGTCGGTCTGACTCCGCTACGGCGAAGGGCGTTCGGGTGTCCGGCGGGCAGGGAGATGGGCCCGTTCACGGCGTCGACCCGTCACGGCGTCGGCTCCCGCGACGCCGGTTCCACGGCGGGGCCTTCCACGGCGACGCCGGTTCCACGGCGGCGCCCTGCGGGCCTCAGCGTGCCGCCTCCAGCCACTCCCGGTCCACCGTGCCCTCGGCCACGATGACCGCGGGACCGGTCATCTCCACGTCGCCGTCGGGACGTTCGGTGATGACCAGGCGTCCGCCGGGGACGTCCACGGTGTACGTGACGGGCCTGGCGACCGCCGGGTCCAGGCCGTCGCGGCGCGCGGCGGCGACCATCACCGCGCAGGCGCCGGTGCCGCAGGAGCGGGTCTCGCCGGAGCCGCGCTCGTGCACGCGCAGCGCGACGTGGCCGGGGCCGCGGTCGACGACGAACTCCACGTTCGTACCGCGCGGGTAGGACGAGGCGGGGCTGACCACGGGGGCGCGCAGCAGATCGCCCGCGTCGTCCAGGGCGGCGACGAAGGCGACCGCGTGGGGGTTGCCCATGTCCACGTGGACCGCGGGCCAGCTCCGGTCGCCGACGGCCACGGCCACCGTGCCGCCGGGCAGGGCGGCGCGCCCCATGTGCACGGTGATGTCGCCGGGGGCGCCGTCCTCGGCGTCCTTGGCGATGTGCACCCGGCGGACTCCGGCGCGGGTGGCGACCGCGAGGTCGCCGGGCCCGGCGTGGCCGGCCCGCTGGAGGTAGCGGGCGAAGACCCGGACGCCGTTCCCGCACATCTCGGCGATGCTGCCGTCGCTGTTGCGGTAGTCCATGAACCACTCGGCCTCCGCGGCCATCGCCGCGGCCTCCGGGTGCGCGGCGGAGCGGACGACGCGCAGCACGCCGTCGCCCCCGATGCCGGCCCTGCGGTCGCACAGGCGGACCACGTCGGCCGCGGACAGCTCGATCCGGCCGTCCGGGTCGGGGACGATCACGAAGTCGTTCTCGGTGCCGTGCCCCTTGAGGAAGGCGAGGGGGCCCAGGGGCGCGGGGCCGTGGTGCGTGTCGGTCACGTGTCCGATCGTACGCGGTACCTGCGACAGCGGCCCGCCGCGGCCGGGCGCCTCGCGACGGCGGCCCGGCGCGGCGGCGCCACCCGCGTCGCCCCCTCGGCACAGGCCAGCAATCCCGCGTCGCCTGCCCAGCACGGGCGGGCAATCCCGCGTCGCTCCCTCGGCGCAGGCCAGCAATCCCGCGTCGCCCGCTCAGCGCAGCCGCGCGACCCGCCACACCGCGAGCACCGCGACGAGCGCGATCAGCACCGCGTAGCCCGCCACGAAGCGCCAGTCCGGGCGCGCGCCCGAGCCGCGGGAGGGCAGTCCCGGCCAGGTCTGGCCGAGCCGGCGGGCGGCCATCAGACCCCATCCGGCCGCGCAGCAGCACAGCAGCAGGCCGAGCATGGCCACCACGGGGCCCGCGTCGCCGGACTCGAAGGCCAGCGGGAAGGCGAACATCAGCGAGCCGCCGACGGCCAGCGCGGTGATCGGCGCGAGCTGCCAGATCCTCAGCCGCCGGGCGGGGCGCAGCTCCCTGAAGGACTCGCCGTCCTCGATCGGCGGCAGCTCCTCGGCGGACCCGAGCGGCTCAAGTCGCCCGAGGGGGTCGAGTGACTCCAGAGACTCCAACGAGCCCAGGGGCTCCCCCGGTTCCAGGGGTTCGAGTCGATCGCCCGGGTCCTCGGACTCCATCGCGTCCATGGACTCGCGCGGGCCGCGGGACTCCGGGACGCGTCCCTCCCGCGGTTCGCGCGCGGCGCCGGAGTCCGCGGCGGTGTCGCGTCCGTGGGGTGTGTCGCGCGGGCCGGCTGCCATTGCCACGCGCCCTCCCAAGTCTCCGACACCGTAGCTCGATGCTCGATGATGGCACGGTCGCGGGCGTGCTCCGGGACGCCGGGGCGTCCCGATGCCATCACGTGATCAGGCTGTGACCGCTTTTCGGAGCTTGTCCGACCAACGCCAGGGACTGTTCGGTGAGTTCCCCGCCCCGCGCGGAGAGCCAGTGCACCCGCGGGTCGCGCCGGAACCACGAGTCCTGACGGCGCGCGAAGCGCTTGGTGGCGCGTACGGTCTCGGCGCGCGCCTCGTCCAGGCCGCACTCGCCCGCGAGCGCGGCCAGCACCTGCTGGTAGCCCAGCGCGCGGGAGGCGGTGAGGCCCTCGCGCAGTCCGGCGGATTCGAGGGCGCGCACCTCCTCCACCAGCCCGGCCTGCCACATCCGGTCCACCCGCAGGGCGATCCGCTCGTCCAGTTCGGGGCGCGGCACGTCCACGCCGATCGTCACGGTGTCGTAGAAGGACTCGTGGCCCGGCAGGTTGGCGGTGAAGGGCCGTCCGGTGATCTCGACCACCTCCAGCGCGCGGACGATCCGTCGGCCGTTGCCGGGCAGGATCGCGCGGGCGGCCTCGGGGTCCACCGCGGCGAGCCGGGCGTGCAGCGCGCCGGACCCGAGGGTCTCCAGTTCGGCCTCCAGGCGGGCCCGCACGGCGGGGTCGGTGCCCGGGAACTCCATCACGTCGAGCGCGGCCCGCACGTAGAGCCCGGAGCCGCCCACCAGGACGGGCACCCGTCCCTCGGCGTGCAGCCGGTCGATCTCGGCCCTGGCCATTCGCTGGTAGTCGGCGACGCTCGCGGTCTCGGTGACGTCCCAGACGTCGAGCAGGTGGTGCGGGACGCCGCCGCGCTCGGCGGGCGTGAGTTTGGCGGTGCCGATGTCCATGCCGCGGTAGAGCTGCATGGAGTCGGCGTTGACCACGTCGCCGCCGAGCCGCCGGGCCAGCGCGACCCCCAGGTCGGACTTCCCGGCCGCGGTGGGGCCGACGACGGCGATGACACGGTTCTTCACTCCCCCAGTGTCCCAAAGCCCCCGGAGCGAAAAGCCGGGACCGCGGGTATGGTCGGAAGAAGTGAAGGGCGTTTTGTCATGGTCTGAGCCTTCATGGGCCCGGCCCGGAGGGTGCGACGGCGCACCCCGCCCCTTCCTTGGCCGTCATCTTCGAGAGAAGTTCTTCGAGGGAAGGTGCGAGATGAGCTTCATGGACACGCTCAAGGAAAAGCTCGGCATGTCGAAGGGGAAGGCCTCCGACATGATGCGCCAGCACGGGGACAAGGTCGACCAGGGCCTCGACAAGGCAGGCCGGGCCGTCGACTCCAAGACCGGCGGCAAGTACAGCAGCCAGATCGACTCCGGCGTGGACAAGGCGAAGAACGCCGCGCACAACTACGGCGACCAAGGTGGCGGCGGCTCGGCCTGAGCCCTCCCCGGGTCCCCCGAGCCCTCGGGCTCCACGACCTCCCCCACGACCGCCTCACGGCCTCCTCCGGCCGCCACGACGACCCGTCCGGTCGCCCGGCCCCTTCCGACCGGCCGGGTCCCTCCGGGGCCGTGGGAGGCGAGTCACCCCTTGCCGGACGGCCGCGGATTTCCACCATCCGCGGCCCGTCCTCGTTCACGGGTGTTCACCGGTTCACCGGTCGTTCCGCGCGTCCACGCCCCGGCCGTACGCGCCGCCCGGCTCGTATCCGCTCGGCTCGACGATCCGCCCGGCTCGTATCCGCGACGCACCCGGGCACGCCGCCGTCCAGACCGCCGCGCTCAGGTCCAGGACGACACGAAGTACCCGACGCCATAGGGCGCCGACTCGTGCAGCAGCTCTCCGCCCAGGTGGGCCTCCTCCGCGGCGCCCGCGAGCACCTGCCAGGGGGCGCGGCCGGCCGCCTGAAGCTCCAGGGCCAGCTCCGGGTCGAGGGCGGCCAGCGCGCCGACGTCGGCGGACCCCAGGGCCCGGGCGATCTCGGCGTCGAACGACTCGGCGCGCTCGTCCAGATAGCCGGGCGCCTTGACCGTACGGCACGCGCTGCCGTCGCCCATCACCAGCAGCGCCACCCGTTCGGCGGAGCCCGCGACGGCCCGGCCCGCGGCGGCGCACCGGTCCGGCTCCAGCTGCTCCCCCACGCCCAGCCCTTCGACCGGCGCCGCCTTCCAGCCGCGCAGCAGCCAGGCGGCGACGGCCAGCGAGGGCGGCAGCGGCGGCGCCTGCGCCGGGGCGCCGCCCGCCGCGCCGGTCTCGGCACCGGGCCCCGAGCCGTCCTCCGTCCCGGAGTCCGCCGCGGCCTCGGCGCCGTCCGCAGCGCCGGCCTCCGCCTCCCCCAGGGTCACGTCCAGGTCGACGCCGAACGCACGGAAGGAGCCGGCGGCGCCGGGCGGGAACACGCCGCGGCTGGGGCGCTCCGCGGGACCGATCACGACCAGCCGCTCGGGGCGCGAGGCGGCGAGCACGCCGATGGCGTCGGCGCACGCCCGGCGCAGGGCGTCCAACTCGGACGCGGCGCCCGCCGCGACCTCCGGGACCAGCAGCGGCGGGCAGGGGCAGACAGCGGCGGCGACGAGCATGTGCGGAACCCTACTCGCGCCCACCGACACCGCCCACCGACACCTCGCGCCGCGCCCGCGCCCGGCGCGCGCCGGGGCCCCTCGGCGACCGTGCGCCGACCGACCGTGCGCCGATCGTTCGTGCGGCCGGGCGCTCAGTCGACCGCGCAGCCGCCGGCCGTCACGGGCTGCGCGGACGGCGCCGGGGCACCGATCGTCGGCAGGCCCAGCATCACGCCGGCCGGCTTGGCAGGAGCGGCGCTGCGGCGCTCCCAGGCGTCGCCCGCGCGGGTCCGCCGGACGCCCAGCGCGGGCTTCTCGGCGAGCAGGTGGTGCGGCGCCGCGTACGTGACCTCGACGGTCACCATGTCGCCGGGCCTGACCGGCTCGGCGGGCGGCTCGAAGTGCACCAGCCGGTTGTCGGGGGCGCGTCCGGACATCCGCCGGGTCGCGTCGTCCTTGCGGCCCTCGCCCTCGGCGACCAGCACCTCCAGGGTCCGCCCGACCTGCTTCTTGTTCTCCGCCCAGGAGATCTCCTCCTGGAGGGCGACCAGACGCTCGTAGCGCTCCTGCACGACCGCCTTGGGGATCTGGCCGTCCATCTCGGCCGCGGGCGTGCCGGGCCGCTTGCTGTACTGGAAGGTGAACGCCTGGGCGAAGCGGGCCTCGCGCACCACGTGCAGGGTCTGCTCGAAGTCCTCCTCGGTCTCGCCGGGGAAGCCCACGATGATGTCGGTGGTGATCGCCGCGTCGGGCATCGCCGCGCGCACCTTCTCGATGATGCCCAGGTAGCGGTCCTGCCGGTACGAGCGGCGCATCGCCTTGAGCACCCGGTCGGAGCCCGACTGCAGCGGCATGTGCAGCTGGTGCATCACCGTGGGCGTCTCGGCCATGGCGGCGATCACGTCGTCGGTGAAGTCGCGCGGGTGCGGCGAGGTGAAGCGGATGCGCTCCAGGCCCTCGACGCCGCCGGTGGCGCGCAGCAGCTTGCCGAACGCCTCGCGGTCGCCGATGTCGGAGCCATAGGCGTTGACGTTCTGCCCGAGCAGGGTGACCTCGATGACGCCCTCGGCCACCAGCGCCTCGACCTCGGCGAGCACGTCGCCGGGGCGGCGGTCCTTCTCCTTGCCGCGCAGCGCCGGCACGATGCAGAAGGTGCAGGTGTTGTTGCACCCCACGGAGATCGCCACCCAGGCGGCGTACGCGGACTCGCGGCGTGAGGGCAGCGTGGAGGGGAACGTCTCCAGCGACTCGGCGATCTCGACCTGCGCCTCCTGGGCGATCCTGGACCGCTCCAGGAGCACCGGCAGCCGGCCGATGTTGTGCGTGCCGAAGACCACGTCCACCCAGGGGGCGCGCTTGACGATGGTGTCGCGGTCCTTCTGCGCCAGGCAGCCGCCGACGGCGATCTGCATCCCCGGCCGCGCGGCCTTCTTGGGGACGAGCTGGCCCAGGTTGCCGTAGAGGCGGTTGTCCGCGTTCTCCCGCACCGCGCAGGTGTTGAAGACGACGACATCCGCGCCGTCGGCGCCCTCGGGTGCGCGGACATAGCCCGCGTCCTCCAGGAGGCCGGACAGCCGTTCGGAGTCGTGGACGTTCATCTGGCACCCGTAGGTGCGGACCTCGTAAGTGCGCGCGCTCATAACAATCAACCAGAGTACGTGGTCCCGCGGCCGGGCCGCCCGCCCCTTCCGCGGATCGTCCCGGTGCTGGCAGGATCGCCCGGTATGGACCTCTCCCGCCTCCGCGGACGCCTGCCGGGGCCGGTGCAGGCGGTGCTGGCGGCCGCGTCGGTGCTGGCCCTGCTGCTGTGGTGGCTGCTGCCGTCCGGCGGCCCGTCGTACCCGCACCGGCCGATCTCGCTGGCGACGGGGGTGCGCGACGGCGTCTACGAGACGTACGGGAAGCTGCTGAAGACCGACCTGCGGACGGCGCTGCCGGGGGTGCGGGTCGACCTGGTGAACACCCAGGGGTCGGTCGACAACATCGAGCGGGTGGTCGCCGGGCACGCCGACTTCACCATCGCCGCCGCGGACGCGGTGGCGGCGTACGACGGCCCGGGCAAATCCCGGCTGCGCGCCTGCGCGCGGCTGTACGACGACTACATGCAGCTCGTCGTGCCGCGTGACTCGCCGGTGCGATCCGCCCGCGACCTGCGCGGCCTGACCGTCGGCATCGGGCAGGGCGCCTCCGGCGTGAACCTGATCGCGCGCCGGCTGCTGGCCGCGGCCGGCCTCGACATCGACACCGACATCAAGGCGGTTCCGGTCGGCATCGACGAGGCCCCGGGGATGCTGCTGGGCGGCCGGCTCGACGCGTTCTTCTGGTCCGGCGGGCTGCCCACCGCGGCGATCACGGCGATGGCCACGCCGGTGGACCGGATCAAGCTGGTGCAGCTCGGCGACCTGGTCGGCAGGCTGCACGCGATGGGTCCGCAGATGCAGTACTACCGTCAGGCGGTCATGCCGGCGGACGCGTACCCCAAGGCACAGGGCGGCCGGCCGGTCTCGACGATCGCGGTGGCGAACCTGCTGGTCACCACGGACCAGGCGAACGCCGGGCTGGTGCAGCGGCTGACCCGTGCGGTGATCGACAGCCGGGACGCGATCGGCAAGGAGGTGCACGCGGCGCAGCTGGTGGACCTGCGCACCGCCGTCTTCACCGATCCGCTGCCGCTGCACACGGGCGCGGCGCGGTACTACCGGTCGGTCAAGCCGTAGCGGTCAGCCGTTGCGGTAGCGGTAGCGGTAGCGGTCAGCCGTACCGGTAGCGGTAGCCGTCAACCGGGCTGTGCCTTGACCGGCGCGGTGCGCGGCACGGTGAGCGTGACCTCCAGGCCGTGCGGCTCTCGGGTGGCGAACGCGAGGCCGCCGCCGCTCTGCGCGAGCAGGGCGCGGGCGATGGACAGGCCCAGCCCCGATCCGTGCACGTTCTGGTGGCGGGCGCTGCGCCAGAACCGGTCGCCGATCCGGGACAGCTCCTCCTCGGTCAGGCCGGGGCCGCTGTCGGCGACGGTGATCGCGGCGTGGTCGCCGGCCGCGTCGACCCCCACCGCCACCGTCACCGTCACCGTCGCGTCCGCCGGCGTGAACTTGATCGCGTTGTCCAGCACCGCGTCCAGGGCGCTGGAGAGCGCGACCGGGTCCGCCCAGGCGGTCACCTCGGCGCCGGCGCCCGCGGGCTCGTCGAGGCGTACGCGCACCTGGGCGTGGCGGGCGGCCGGCTCCCACGCCGCGACCCGGACGCGGACCAGCTCCGCGACGTCGGTGCTGACCCGGCGGCTGCCCGAGCTCTCGGCGACCGCGAGTCCCAGCAGGTCGTCCAGCACCTGGGCGAGGCGCTGGCCCTCCTCCTTGACCGACTCGGCCTCGGTGTGGCCGTCCGGCAGTTCGAGCCCGAGCAGCTCGATGCGCAGCAGCAGCGCGGACAGCGGGTTGCGCAGCTGGTGGGACGCGTCGGCGACGAACGCGCGCTGCTGCTCCAGCACCTGTTCGACGTGGTCGGCCATCTCGTTGAACGACCGGCCCAGGCGCCTGAGTTCCGGGGGACCGCCGGATTCCTCCACACGGGAGGTCATCCTGCCGGTCGCGATGTCGTGGGTGACCCGGTCCAGGGTCGCGACCGGCCGCAGCACCCACGCGGTCAGCCGGACCGCGAAGAGGACCGCGAGCGCCATCGCGGCCAACTCGCCGGCGATCAGCAGCAGCCAGCCGTGCAGGATGCGGGACCGCAGGGCGCCGGTGGGCGAGTCGGTGACGACGACCGCGACCACGTCGCCGTCGCGCACGATGGGCGAGGCGATGGCGAGCCTGCGGCGCTGCCACGGCCACACCTGCTCCGGATTGTGGGCGCGCCGCCCGAGCAGCGCGGAGTAGTACGCGTCGAACAGCTCGCCGCGGGCCGGCAGCCGCCAGTGCACCGGGGCGGTGGCCATCGCGGTGCGGTCGCGGTAGAAGACGCCCGCGCTGATGCCGTACAGCTCCTGGTAGCGGGCGAGTTCGGTGCGCAGGGTGTGCAGCCGCTCGTCGTCGTCCGGGCCCACGGAGGTCTGCTCGTCGCCCGCGGTGACGAACTGGGCCAGCGCCGCGAAGCGGGTGGTGTCGTCGATCCGGTCGACGACCACGCGCTGCTGCTGGGCGGCGGCCTGGCTGGCGGCGAGCGGGAAGCCGAGGGCGAGCAGGACGCCGGCCATCAGCACGATGAGCAGCGGGAGCAGTCGTGAGCGCACGCGGGCGTTCCTCGCCGTCCGTCAGCGGGCCGGTACGACGAACCGGTAGCCGACGCCGCGCACCGTCTCGATCATCTCCGGGGTGCGCAGCTTGGAGCGCAGCGAGGCGACGTGCACCTCCAGGGTGCGGCCGGTGCCCTCCCACGCGGTGCGCCACACCTGGCTGATGATCTGCTCGCGGCGGAAGACCACGCCGGGGCGCTGCGCCAGCAGCGCCAGCAGGTCGAACTCCTTGCGGGTCAGCGCGACCGGCGCGCCGTCCACGGTGACCTGGCGGGTCGGCAGGTCGATGGCGACGGGCCCGAGGCGCAGCGCCGGGCCGCCGGGTCCCGGGGCCGCCGCGCCGTGGCCGCCGTCGTCGGCGGGCGAGCCGTCGGCGTCCGGCAGCACGTCGCCGGGCGGGCGCAGCGGCGGACGGCGGCTGACGGCGTGGATGCGGGCCAGCAGTTCACCGGTGTCGTACGGCTTGACGACGTAGTCGTCCGCGCCGAGGTTCAGGCCGTGGATGCGGGAACGGACGTCGGCGCGGGCGGTCACCATGATCACGGGGGTGGCGGTGCGGCGCCGGATCCTGCTGCACACCTCGAAGCCGTCCTGGTCCGGGAGCCCGAGGTCGAGCAGCACGCAGTCGAAGGCGGGTCCCTGACCGGGCAGGATGGCCTGGATGGCCTCCTCGCCGCTGCGCGCGTGGTGGACGTCGAAGCCGTGCCGGCCGAGGACCGCGGAGAGCGCGGCGGCCACGCGGTCGTCGTCCTCCACGAGAAGCAGTCGCACGTGCCACCTCACCTCTTTCCAGTCCCTTGCGCCGTCCTCGGCGGGCCGGCGGTGTGGCGCCGGCCGTCTCACGGGACGGATGTTCCACCGGCGTTTTCCGGTCGTTCTTCGGACCGTCCCGACCGAATCCACGCCGATGGGGGCGGGGTGCGTCAAGGGTGTACCGGCTCACACCCCCGACCGTTACCGACCCGGTACGCGTCACCGGCGCCGCCCGCGTGCCCCGGTGCGCCTCTGACGTGCCGTCGGAACACCGCGCCGAGGGAGGACCGTCGCTTGACGTGGGCAGTCGCAGTGAGTTGCATACGTTTTGTGACCGCACTTCTTCCGGGGGCCGCTGCGTGGACCCGGTGATCGTCGCGGGGGCGGGCCCGACGGGCCTCGCCCTCGCTTTGGGGCTGGGCCGCCGCGACGTCCCCGTCATTGTGCTGGACGAGGCGGAGACGCCCGACAGTTCCGTTTCCGAGGGGATGCGGCGTCTGCGGACCGCGGTCCTCGGGCCCGCCACGGCCGCGAACCTGGAGCGGCTGGGCTACGGCCGGCTGCGCCAGGACGGTATGACCTGGGCGGGCTGGCGCACACTGCGCCGCCGCACCGAGCTGCTGCGGATCGACTTCGGCGCGGACGCGGGGGCGGGCGCGGCTCCCGGTGGCGCAGGCGGGGCCGGGGCCGGTGGGACGGGGGCGGGCGCCGGCTCCTGGACCTCGGAGGCCCCGGTCCACATCGCCCAGCACCTGCTGGAGCAGGGACTCCGCGCGGCGCTGCTGACCTGCGGCTCGGTGCGGATCGTGCCGGGCTGCAAAGCCGACACGGTCGAACAGGACGGCCGCGGTGTGAACGTGCACACCACCGGCTCCCACGACACCTGGTGGCGGGGCAGCTTCCTGGTGGGCTGCGACGGCGCCCGGTCCACGGTCCGCAAGCTGCTGGGCGTACGGTTCCCCGGGCGCACCGGGGTGGACCGGCACGCGGTCGCGGTGTTGCGCACCGAACTGCCGGAGCCCGGCGTGGCGCTGCTGCACCGCGACCCGCCCGGCGCCCCGGCCGGGCAGGAGATCACCGCCAGGCCGCTGCCGGGCGACCTGTGGCGGCTGGACTGGCTGCTGCCGGTCCAGGGCGGCCGGCTCACCTCCGACGCGCTGGTGGACCGGGTACGGTCCTCGCTGACCGCCTGGTGCGGGCATGTGCCCGCGTACGAGGTGATCGGCTCGGCCGACTACCCGGTGCATCAGCGGCTGGCACGCCGCTGGCGGGCCGGACGGGTCTTCCTGGCCGGCGACGCGGCGCACCTGATGGGGGCGCTGGGCGCGCAGAGCGTCGAGGAGGGACTGCGGGACGCCGAGAACCTCGCCTGGAAGCTCGGCCTGGCCTGGCACGACGGCGCGTCCCGGCTGCTGCTGGACAGTTACGAGGCCGAGCGCCGCGGCGCCGTCGGACTCCGGCTGCGCGCCGCCGACCAGGCGCTGCCGCTGCTGCGGGCGACCGGGGCCTGGCAGACCGTGCGGCAGAGCCTGTCGGGTTCCTCGCGCGGCCAGGCCGAGATCCTCACCGACAGCCATCTGGGGCGCGGCAGCGCCGCCGCCTCGGCCTACCTCCGCTCGCCGCTGGCGCTCCCCGCGCCCCGCGGCGGCGGCAGGACCGGCGCGTCCCCGCTGGTGGCCGACTGCGACACCCCGCCGGGCGGCCTGGTCAGCGATGTCCCGGTGACCGCGCTGGACGGCACCGTGGGGCGGCTGCGCGACCGACTGGGCCGGGGCCTGGTGGTGGTGCTGATCGCCCCGGGCACCGGTGTGTGGGACTCCCGGCACTGGCTGACCGCGGGGCTGATGCCGCGGCTGGCCTCCGCGGTGGCCGCGCTGCCGACCCGCGCCGAACTGCTCGTGGCGGAGGGCTATCCGGGCGCCACCGCGCACACCGTGCTGCTCATCCGGCCGGACGGCCGGCTGGTGACGGCGATGGTGGGCTGCCGCCCGGCCGAGCTGTACTCCTACGCCGACCTGGCGCGCGGCGGCCCGCCGACTCCGGGCGCAGCGGACGAGGACCTGCCGCCCGCGCTCGGGAGCACGTCTGGTGCGCCGGGCGCGCCTGGTGCGCCTCGCGGCGAGGCGGCCGGCGGGGGCCGGGCGGCCGGCGGCAAGCAGAACGGACGCCGGGTGGGCGGCACGACCCGCTAGCCGTGCGACGGCCTCCGGAGCCGTGCGACGGCCTCCGGGCGACCGGTTCAGTCCCACAGCCAGGGCTCGGCGCCGTCGTCCTCGGCTTCTCCGGCGGCGCGCTCCTGGGCGAGGGCGTCGCGGACCACTGTGAGGGCCAGGCCCTCCGAGTAGCCCTTGCGGGCGAGCATGCCGGCGAGGCGGCGGATGCGCTTGTCGCGGTCGAGTCCCCGGGTGCTCGGGAGCCTGCGGCGTACCAGCTCCCGCGCGGTCTCCTCCTCCTGCTCGGAGTCGAGGAGGGCGACGGCCTCGGTGACCAGTTCCGCGTCCACCCCGCGGTGGTGCAGTTCCCGGGCCAGGGCGCGGCGGGCCAGCCCGCGCCCCCGGTGCCGGGACTCCACCCACGCGTTGGCGAACGCCTGGTCGTCGATCAGGCCGACGTCCTGGAAGCGCTCCAGGACGTGCTCGGCCACGTCGTCGGGGATCTCCCGCTTCCGCATCGCGTCGGCCAACTGCCTGCGGGTGCGGGGGGTTCCGGTGAGCAGGCGCAGGCAGAGTGCCCGCGCCTGCTCCTCCGGATCGAGCGGCGGCTCTCGCGAGGCCCTCGACTCGGAAGAGCCGCCGCGTTCCTGGGACCTGCGCACCATGGCGTCAGGCCTTGGCGGCGGTGGCCTTGGTCGCCTTCTTCGGGGCCGGGACCTCGGCCTTGGCCGCGACCGGGGCGTCCACCGCCGGGCCCGCCGCGTCCGTGCCCGGCTGGGCGCCGGGCGCCTCGGTCTTGGGGACGCCCACGCCGAGCTTCTCCTTGATGCGCTTCTCGATCTCGTCCGCCAGGTCGGGATTGTCCTTGAGGAAGTTGCGGACGTTCTCCTTGCCCTGGCCGAGCTGGTCGCCCTCGTAGGTGTACCAGGCGCCGGACTTGCGGACGAAACCGTGCTCGACGCCCATGTCGATCAGGCCGCCCTCGCGGCTGATGCCCTGGCCGTAGAGGATGTCGAACTCGGCCTGCTTGAAGGGCGGCGCGACCTTGTTCTTGACCACCTTGACGCGGGTGCGGTTGCCGACCGCGTCGGTGCCGTCCTTGAGCGTCTCGATCCGGCGGATGTCGATCCGGACCGAGGCGTAGAACTTCAGCGCGCGGCCACCGGTGGTGGTCTCCGGCGAGCCGAACATCACACCGATCTTCTCGCGGAGCTGGTTGATGAAGATGGCCGTGGTCTTCGTCTGGTTGAGCGCGCTGGTGATCTTGCGCAGCGCCTGGCTCATCAGGCGGGCCTGGAGGCCCACGTGCGAGTCGCCCATCTCGCCCTCGATCTCGGCCCGCGGCACGAGGGCTGCCACGGAGTCGATGACGATCAGGTCGAGCGCGCCGGAGCGGACCAGCATGTCCACGATCTCCAGCGCCTGTTCGCCGGTGTCCGGCTGCGACAGGATCAGGTTGTCCGTGTCGACGCCGAGGGCCTTGGCGTAGTCGGGGTCGAGGGCGTGCTCGGCGTCCACGAACGCCACCGTGCCGCCGGCCCGCTGGGCGTTGGCCACCGCGTGCAGCGTGAGGGTGGTCTTGCCGGAGGACTCCGGGCCGTACACCTCCACCACGCGGCCGCGCGGCAGGCCGCCCACGCCCAGCGCCACGTCCAGGGCGGTGGACCCGGTGGGGATGACCTCGATGGGCTCATTCGGCCGGTCGCCGAGGCGCATGACGGCGCCCTTGCCGAACTGCCGTTCAATCTGTGCGAGCGCGGCGTCGAGCGCCTTCTCGCGGTCGTTTCCTGCCATGGGTTCCACCCGGGATGTCTGGTTCGATCGCTTCACGTCCACGACGCTAGCGCCTGCCACTGACAACGCGCCGGACGTCTTCACGGGCCTGTGGAAAACCACCCGCCCCATCATAAGAATGGCTGTTCGATTTTCATGTCAAGCGACCCGCCGGACCGCGCCCCGCCCGGACCGTCCGGTGACGGCCGGCACGGCGCGGACGCGGCGGCGGGCCCGGGCGGCGCTCACAACCGCGGGTCGTCGACCTCGTAGCGCCGCACGTAGGCCGAGAAGAAGCCCTGGAGGGTGGCGGTCGCCGGGATGGCGATGAGCGCGCCGACCGCGCCCAGCAGCGCCGTCCCCGCGATCACCGAGCCGAACGCCACCGCGGGGTGGATGTCCACGGTCCGCGCGGTGATCCGCGGCTGCAGCAGGTAGTTCTCGAACTGCTGGTAGACCGCGACGAAGCACAGCACCCACAGCGCGTCCCACGGGTCCTCGGTGAACGCGATGAGGACGGGCAGCGCGCCCGCCAGGTACGTGCCGACGGTGGGCACGAACTGGGAGACCACGCCGACCCAGACCGCCAGGGCGGGCGCGTAGGGGACGTCGAGCACCTGCAGCAGGACGTAGTGGCAGACGCCGGAGATCAGGGCCATCAGCGCGCGCGAGTAGAGGTAGCCGCCGGTCTTCGCGACGGCGATGTCCCAGGCGCGCAGCACCTCGGCCTGCCGGGCGGGCGGCAGCAGGGAGCACAGGGCGCGCCGCAGCCGGGGACCGTCGGCGGCCATGTAGTACGTGAAGAGCAGCACGGTGAAGATCTGGAAGACGGTGCCGAGGACCGTGGCCGAGATCCCCCACACGCTGCTGGCGCCGTTGGACAGGTAGGTGCGCACCCAGTCGGAGTGCAACACCCGGTCCTTGAGGTGGCCGGTGTCCAGGTGGCTGCCGAAGGTGCGGTTGATCCACACCACGACGTCGTGCACGTACTGCGGCAGGTTGTCGGCGATCGTGCTGATCTGGTCGACCAGCAGCGAGCCGAGGGCCAGGACGAAGCCGGCCGAGGCGAGGAACAGCACCAGCAGCACCACGCCGGTGGCCAGGCCGCGGCGCATGCCCCTGCGGGACATCCAGTCGACCGCGGGTTCGATGGCCACGGCGCAGAAGAAGGAGACCAGGACGTTGACGAGCAGGCCGATCAGGCGGCTGAAGACCCAGTGCGCGAACTGGTAGCAGGCGACCAGCGCGAGCGCGAGGAGCATGGCGCGCGGCAGCCACCGGGGCATCCGAGCGCGGGTCGCCCGCGCCTCGCCGTGCGGCGGGCCACCGTCCGGCTCGCGGGTCTCCTCGCTTCCTGCCACAGGGCCAAGTCTGGGGTCCGCCGGGCGTCAAGTCCTGATATCAACCCATTTGCACCAATGAGCGGACCGGCGCACGGCCCGTATCCGCGGGGAGCGCGGCCCGCCCGCGCGCCCTCGGCGGGCCGTCAGCGGCGGGCCTGGGGCACGTCCATCGCGACGCAGACCGCGCGCCACACGTCCTTGGCCTCCCAGCCGGCCTCCAGCGCCTCCATCACCGTGCGGCCGCCCAGTTCGGACATCACATGGTCGCGGGCGAAGGAGTCGGCATAGGTCTCGCCGAACTGCGCGCGCATCCGTTCCCAGAAAATCGTCAGCCGCATGGGTGCCAGTATGGCGCGGCCGTCACGAGGGCGGGTGCGGCGGTGCGCGCGGCCGTATCCGGGGGACGGGGCGACGGGGCGACAGACCCTGTCCGGGGACCGGCGTACGGATCGCCGCGCGGCTTGTCCCCCGGCGATCGCGTCATCCCCCGGCGATCGCGCGCACGGCGGCGGTGACGAGCACCGCGGCCGCGACCACCACGAGGAAGGGGGCGCGCAGCAGCAGGGCGAGGGCCGCGGCGGCGAGCCCGGCCGAGCGTGCGTCGAGGACCGGGCGCAGGTCGTCGGCGCCGAACGTCTGCAGCGCGGTCAGCGCCGCCAGCAGGGCGATCGGGACCAGGGCGGCGAGCCGCCTGACCACCGGCCGCTGGAGCAGCCCCGCGGGGACGGACAGGCCGGTCAGCTTCACCGCGTAGCAGCCCGCGGCGGTGACCGCGACGGCGGTCCAGGTGTCGGCCGCGGCGCTCATCTCGCCGCCCGGGTCCGCGGGCGTGCGGCGGCCAGCACCGCGGGCGCGGCCAGCGCTGCCACGAGCACGGGGACGCCGGCGGGCAGCAGCGGCAGGCACACCAGGGCGAGCACCACGGCGAGTCCCGCGACGGCCCGCTCGGTGCGGCCCTTCACCATCGGCGCGAGCAGCGCGAGGAAGACGGCGGGGCCCGCCGCGTCCAGGCCCCAGGCGTCGGGGTCGCCGAGCGCGGACGCCCCGAGCGCGCCGACCAGGGTGGTCAGGTTCCACAGCGCGTACAGGGTGGCGCCGGTGACCGTGAAGCCGAGGCGGGCGCGGGAGCGGTCGGGCTGGGCGAGGGCGACGGCGGAGGTCTCGTCGATGACCCACTGGGCGGCCAGCGGGCGCACGGCCGGGCGCAGTCTCAGAAGCTGCGACAGGCGCAGCCCGTAGAAGGCGTTGCGGGTGCCGAGGAAGAGCGCTCCGGCCGCGGCGGCGAAGGGGTTGCCGCCCGCGCCGAGCGCGCTGACCAGGGCGAACTGCGAGGCGCCGGTGAAGACCAGCAGGGACAGCGCGCAGGTCTGCGCCAGGGAGAGCCCGGCGCCGGCGGAGGTGACGCCGAAGGCGAAGCCCGACAGGCCCACGGCGACACCCACGCCGAGCGCGTCGCGCACGACGGCCGCGCGGTCGGCGGACGGCTGCTCCTGGGGAACCGGGCTGCTCTGGGATACGGAAGGTGCGGTCACCCGTCCGACGCTACGGATCGCGGCGGACGCGGTCTTGGACGTTCTTGCGCTCACGCTGGTACGCCCCCGGCGGGACGCCGACGATGCGGCCGAAGTGGCGGTTCAGGTGGGACTGGTCGGTGAAGCCGACGGCGGCAGCGGTGTCGGCGGGGCCGAGGCCGGCCTCCAGGAGCCGGCGGGCGACCCGCACGCGTTCGCCGGTCAGCCAGGCGTGCGGCGGCAGCCCGTAGGCGCGTTTGAAGGCGCGCAGCAGTGCGAAGTGGCTGGTGCCGGTGTCGGCGGCCAGACGTGACAGGCTCGGCGGCCGGGTCAGCGAGGCGGCGAGCAGGTCGCGGGCGCGGGCCGCGGCGGCCGGACCGGCGCCGTGCGGCGCGGCGGGCGCCGGGGCCGAGGGGGAGGCGGCGGCGTGCCCGGCGAGCAGCCGGGCCACCACCAGCCGCATGGCGGTGTCGGCGGCCAGCGGGTCGTCACCCTCGGCGGCGCGGTGCACGTCGGCGATCATGCGCGCGGCCCAGGGGTCGTCCAGGACGTGCGCGGTGAAGCTGGGCGTGCCCCGCAGGGCGGTGGTCTCGGCGGCCACGGAGGCGACGACCTCGCGCGACGGGTAGAGCACGCGGTAGCTCCAGCCGCCCTCGGCCCCCGCGTAGGCGGTGTGCGCGACCTCGGGATTGATCAGCACGACCTGGCCGGGGCCGGCCCGCTCGGGTCCGCCGGGCAGCCCGATGCCCTCGACGCCGCCGGTGACCGCGGCGATGACATAGCCGTCGTGCGCGTGGCGGGCGAAGGTGTGGCGGATGTAGCGGGCCCTGAGCAGGTCGACGCCGGGCAGCCCGGGATGCTCCCAGTGCCGTGCCCGCTCGCCGTCGCTCATACGCCATTGTGACGACATGACGGTATGACCGCGCCAGGAGTTATCCACAGGCCGGACGCGGAGGCCAGCGGACTGTCGGTCCCGCGAGGCAGGATGGGAGCCATGTCCGATCAGTCCATTCCCAGCAGCCTCGCCGGCTTCTCCCCGGCCACCCGCGGGTGGTTCACGGGGGCCTTCCGCGAGCCCACCGCAGCCCAGGCAGGGGCGTGGTCGGCCATCGCGGAGGGGTCGGACGTGCTGGTCGTCGCGCCCACCGGCTCGGGGAAGACGCTGGCCGCTTTCCTGGCCGCCCTGGACCGGCTGGCCGCCACCCCGCCGCCGGCCGAGGCGCGCCGCCGCTGCCGCGTGCTCTACGTGTCGCCGCTGAAGGCCCTGGCGGTGGACGTCGAGCGGAATCTGCGCAGCCCGCTCGCGGGTCTGCGTCAGGAATCGGTGCGGCTCGGACTGCCGGAGCCCGAGGTGCGGGTCGGCATCCGGTCCGGCGACACGCCGCCCGCCGAGCGCCGCGCGCTGGTCGCCCGGCCCCCGGACATCCTCATCACCACCCCCGAGTCGCTGTTCCTGATGCTGACCTCCGCGGCCCGCGAGGCGCTGAGCGGGGTGGAGACGGTGATCCTGGACGAGGTGCACGCGGTGGCCGGCACCAAGCGCGGCGCGCACCTGGCGCTCTCCCTGGAGCGGCTGGACCAGCTGCTGGACCGCCCGGCCCGCAGGATCGGCCTGTCGGCGACGGTCCGTCCGGTGGACGAGATCGCCCGCTATCTGTCCCCCCAGCGCCGGGCGACGATCGTCCAGCCGCCGTCCGAGAAGGACTTCGACCTCTCGGTGGTCGTCCCGGTCGAGGATCTCGGCGAACTGGGCGGCTCGCCGGTCACCGAGGCCGCCGAGCACACCGGGCCCGCGGCCGGTCCGGCGGAGCGCCCGTCCATCTGGCCGCACGTGGAGGAGCGGATCGCCGACCTGGTGCAGGCCCACCGGTCCACGATCGTCTTCGCCAACTCCCGGCGGCTGGCCGAGCGGCTGTGCAACAGGCTCAACGAACTGGCGCACGAGCGCGCGCAGGGCGAGGCGCTGCCCGACGAGCAGTCGCCCGCGCAGATCATGGCGCAGTCCGGCGCGGCCCGCGGCGCGGCTCCCGTGCTGGCCCGGGCGCACCACGGCTCGGTCTCCAAGGAGCAGCGCGCCCTGGTGGAGGAGGATCTGAAGGCGGGCAGGCTGCCGGCGGTCGTGGCCACCTCCAGCCTGGAGCTGGGCATCGACATGGGCGCCGTCGACCTGGTGGTCCAGGTGGAGTCGCCCCCGTCCGTCGCCTCGGGCCTGCAGCGGGTGGGCCGGGCCGGCCACCAGGTGGGCGCGGTGTCGACGGGGGTGGTCTTCCCCAAGTACCGCGGCGATCTGGTGCAGTCCGCGGTGGTCACCGAGCGGATGCGAGAGGGCGCCATCGAGGCGCTGCGGGTGCCGGCCAACCCGCTCGACGTGCTGGCCCAGCAGATCGTCGCGATGACCGCGATGGACGTCTGGGACGTGGACGAACTGCTCGCGGTGGTGCGCCGCGCCGCGCCCTTCGCGTCGCTGCCGCAGTCGGCGTACACGGCGGTGCTGGACATGCTGGCCGGGCGCTATCCCTCGGACGCCTTCGCGGAGCTGCGGCCCCGGCTGGTGTGGGACCGGGTGGCGAACACGGTGACGGGGCGACCTGGCGCCCAGCGCCTGGCCGTCACCTCGGGCGGCACCATCCCGGACCGCGGGCTGTTCGGGGTGTTCCTCGCCGGGGCCGACCCCAAGAAGGGCGGCGGCCGGGTCGGCGAGCTGGACGAGGAGATGGTCTACGAGTCGCGGGTCGGGGACGTCTTCACCCTCGGCACCACCTCGTGGCGGATCGAGGACATCACCCGGGACCGGGTGCTGGTCACACCCGCGCCCGGCGCGCCCGGCAGGCTGCCGTTCTGGAAGGGCGACCAATTGGGCCGCCCGCTGGAGCTGGGCCGGGCGCAGGGCGCGTGGCTGCGCGAGGTGGGCGCGCTGGCGCCCGAGGCCGCCCGCGCCCGCCTGACCGCGGCGGGCCTGGACGCCTGGGCCGCGGACAACGTGCTGGCGTATCTGGCCGAGCAGCGGCAGGCGTGCGGCCATGTGCCGGACGACCGCACCATCGTTGTGGAGCGGTTCAGGGACGAGCTGGGCGACTGGCGGGTGATCATCCACTCGCCGTTCGGCGCGCAGGTCCACGCCCCCTGGGCGCTGGCGCTCGGCGCCCGGCTCCAGGAGAAGTACGGCCTGGACGCCCAGGCGATGCACGCCGACGACGGAATCGTGCTGCGGCTGCCCGACGCCGATCTGCTGGGCCTCGACCTGTTGGACTCCGACCCCCGGCTCAGCGGCGCGGAGTACGACCCCGAGCAGTCGCCGGTGGGCGCGGCGGACGTCGCCTTCGACAAGGGCGAAATCGAGCAGCTGGTCACCGACCAGGTCGGCGGCTCGGCGCTGTTCGCCTCGCGGTTCCGCGAGTGCGCCGCCCGGGCGCTGCTGCTGCCGCGCCGCAGCCCCGGCAAGCGCACCCCGCTGTGGCAGCAGCGCCAGCGCGCCTCCCAGCTGCTCCAGGTGGCCTCGGAGTTCGGATCGTTCCCGATCGTGCTGGAGGCGGTCCGCGAATGTCTCCAGGACGTCTTCGACGTGCCCGGCCTGGTGGAGCTGATGGGCGACATCGAGGCCCGGCGGGTCCGCCTGGTCGAGGTCACCACACAGGAGGCGTCGCCGTTCGCCCGCTCGCTGCTGTTCGGGTACGTCGCGCAGTTCCTGTACGAGGGGGACTCGCCGCTGGCCGAGCGGCGCGCCGCCGCCCTGTCGCTGGACTCGCGGCTGCTGGCCGAGCTGCTCGGCCAGGCGGAGCTGCGGGAGCTGCTGGACGCCGAGGTGCTGGCCGAGCTGGACCAGGAGCTGCAGTGGCTGACCGAGGACCGCAGGATCGGGGACGCCGAGGGCGTCGCCGATCTGCTGCGGGTGCTCGGTCCGCTGACCGCCGGGGAGCTGGCCGAGCGCGGCGGCCGGCCGGAGTGGGCCGGGGCGCTGGAGGAGGCGCGCCGGGCGATCCGGGTGCGCATCGCGGGCGCGGAGCACTGGGCGGCGGTGGAGGACGCCGGCCGTCTCAGGGACGCGTTGGGCACGGCGCTGCCGGTGGGCGTGCCGGTGGCGTTCACCGAGCCGGTGAAGGACCCGCTGGGCGACCTGCTGGCCCGCTACGCCCGCACGCACGGCCCCTTCACCACCGCCGAGGCGGCGGCGCGGTTCGGGCTGGGGGCGGCGGTCGCCGACGGCACGCTGCACCGGTTGGCCGCCTCGGGTCGGGTGGTGCAGGGCGAGTTCCGGCCGGAGGGCGCGGGCCAGGAGTGGTGCGACGCCGCGGTGCTGCGCCGGCTGCGGCGGCGGTCGCTGGCCGCGCTGCGGCAGGAGCTGGAGCCGGTGCCGCCGGCCACGCTCGGGGTGTTCCTGCCGCAGTGGCAGCACGTCGGCACCCACAGCCTGCGCGGCATGGACGGCCTCGCGCGGGCCGTCGAGCAGTTGCAGGGCGCCGCGGTGCCGGCCTCCGCGTTGGAGAAGCTGGTGCTGCCGTCACGGGTGGCCGGATACACCCCGGCGATGCTGGACGAGCTGACCGCCTCCGGCGAGGTCGTGTGGGCCGGGGCGGGGGCGCTGCCGGGCAAGGACGGCTGGGTGTCGCTGTATCTCGCGGACAGCGCGCCGCTGCTGATGCCGCCCCCGCAGCCGCTGGAGCAGACGCCGCTGCACGCCGCGGTGCTGGCCGCGCTGGACGGCGGGTACGGACTGTTCTTCCGGCAGATCGCCGACCGAGTGCGGGCGGCGGGCCTGGAGGCCGCCGATCCGCAGATCGCGGACGCGGTGTGGGACCTGGCCTGGTCGGGCCGGCTGACCAACGACACCCTTGCGCCGCTGCGCGCGCTCCTCGGCTCCGGCCGCACCGCCGGTTCCACCGCGCACCGGGCGCCGCGTGCCGTGCCCCGCGGCCGGTACAGCTCGCTGGCCGCGCGGGCGCCGCGCACCGGTGCGTCGCGGTCCGGGCCGCCGACCACGGCGGGCCGGTGGTCGCTGGTTCCCGCGGCCGAGTCCGACGCGACGCTCCGGGCGCACGCTCTGACGCACACCCTGCTGGACCGGCACGGCGTGGTCACCCGGGGCGCGGTGGCGGCGGAGGGTGTGGCGGGCGGGTTCTCCGCCGCCTACCGGGTGCTGTCGGCCTTCGAGGAGACCGGGCAGGCCCGGCGGGGCTATGTGGTGGAGGGGCTGGGCGCGGCGCAGTTCGCCATGGACGGCGCGGTGGACCGGCTGCGCGCGCTGAGCACCGCCAGGGAGCGGGACGAGGAGCGCCACGGCGGTTCGCGCACAGTCGTGCTGGCCGCCGCCGACCCGGCCAACCCCTACGGCGCGGCGCTGCCCTGGCCCGAGCAGCCCCCGGGCGTCACCCACAAGCCGGGGCGCAAGGCCGGGGCCCTGGTCGTCCTCAGCGACGGCGAGCTGGCGCTCTACGTCGAGCGGGGCGGCAAGACGCTGCTGGCCTGGCCCCTGGACGAGATACGCGTGCAGGCCGCGGCGGACGCGCTGGCCCTGGCGGTTCGCGAGGGCGCCCTCGGCCGACTGACGGTGGAGCGCACCAACGGCGAGTCCGCGCTCACCTCTCCCCTCGGCCAGGCCCTGGAGGCCGCTGGCTTCCACGCCACCCCCCGCGGCCTCCGCCTACGCGACGGCCTCTGACCGTCCCCGAACGGGACGCCGTCAGGGCGGTGCCAGTGTGGCGTCAGTGCGGTGGCGGGAGGCGGCCGGCGCGACCGGGACGCGTCCCCGGGAGGGCAGGCGCCGCCCCGGGCGCGGCACGGGCATGATGGACAGGTGCCCGAAGGAGACACGGTCTGGCTGACCGCACACCGGTTGAACGCCGCATTGGCCGGGGAGCCCCTGGTGCGGGCCGATCTGCGGGTGCCGCGGCTGGCGACGGTGGAGCTGGCAGGGCGCACGACGCTGGAGGTCGTCGCACGCGGCAAGCACCTGATGACCAGGCTGGAGGGCGGGCTGACGCTGCACTCGCACCTGCAGATGGACGGCTCCTGGCACCTGTACGCGCCGGGCGAGCGGTGGCGCGGCGGGCCTGCCCACCAGGTGCGGGCGGTGCTGGCCACGAGCGCGCGCACGGCCGTGGGTTACCGGCTGCCGGTGCTGGAGCTGCTGCCGACCGCGGAGGAGGACGGCGTCGTGGGCCATCTCGGCCCCGACCTGCTCGGCCCGGACTGGGACCCGGCCAGGGCGCTGGCCGCCTTGGCCGCGCAGCCGGAGCGCCCGCTCGGCGAAGCGCTGCTGGACCAGCGCAATCTGGCGGGCGTGGGCAATGTGTACGTCTCCGAGCTGTCCTTCCTGCGCGGAGTGACGCCGTGGACGCCGTTCGGGCAGGTCTCGGCCCCGGAGAAGCTGGTGGCGCTGGCCAAGCGCCTGCTGGAGGCGAACAAGGCGCGCCCCGGCCATGTGACGACCGGCGACACGCGGCGCGGCAGGACGCACTGGGTGTACGGCCGCGAGCACGAGCCCTGTCTGAGGTGCGGCACACCGGTCAGGAAGGCGGAGCACGGCCAGGGCGACCGGGCCAGGGTGGCGTACTGGTGCCCCCGCTGTCAGCGGGGCCGGCCCCGAGCCGGGTTCATCGGGCGCCGCCTGAGCCGAAGGCCCGGCGGGTGTCCCGGCCGCCCCAGTCGCCCCGGCCACCCCGGGCGGCGGCGCCGACGCACCCGGCGACCCCACCGCTCCAGGCCGCTCACGCCGCAAGAGCGGCCCAGGCTCGGGCCGCACCGGCGGCCCGAACCGCTGCGGCGGACGCGGACCCCGCGCCCGCCCCCGCGCCGCCCGGCCGCGCGCCCTCGCGGGCATGCGCACCGGCACGGCGTGCAGCGGTATGAGCCCCAGGCTCCAGCCGCCGACGACCAGGGCTTCCGCCCATGGACCCATCGCCGGGCCTCAGACGTTCTCCGCCTGGAACATCCAGTGGAACTTTTCCAGATCGGCCGTGATGCCGATCAGAATGTCCTGGGTGACCGGGTCGGGCTCGTCGGTGGCCTCGATCCGCTCCCGCATCCGGGTGATCGAGGCGTCCAGGGCGGCCACCATGATCTCGACGACCTCGCCGTCCTTGACCCAGCCGTCGGTCACCGTGTCGATGCCGCTGGACTTGGCGACGGTGCCGGCGCGGCCGTCAGGGGACACGCCGATCGCGGAGGCGCGTTCGGCGACGGTGTCCGAGGCCGCACGGGTGGCGTCCACCACGTCGTCCAGTTGCAGGTGGATGGAGCGGAACCGGGGGCCGATGACGTTCCAGTGCACCTGCTTGGCGATCAGCGACAGGTCGATGAGATCGACCAGCGCCCCTTGCAGGGCGTCGCCGACGACCTTCCGGGACTGCTCGGGCAGCGGGCTCTTCACGACACTCATGCGCTTGTCTCCTCGCGGATCGACGCCGACAGGTGGCCTTGGTGCTCCCCCGTCGTCCCCCTTGGTGTCCTTCGCCTACCCTGCCCCCGGCCGGTACACATGGCAAAAGCAACAGCGGCTCCGCCCGGGATGCTCACCCGGTACGGAGCCGCCGTCGGCAGGCTCGGCGAAGGCGGGAGGCGTGCTGCGCCGCCTCGGGCCGTGTGCGACGAAGGGCGGCTACGCCGCGACCACGTCGACGGCCTCCGCCGACTTCTTCGGCGCCTTGATGGTGATCCGCTCGTCCGGTGCGGACGTGACGGAGGTGACGGACGTCACAGAGGTGACGGAGCCCAGCAGCGGCCGCATCGGCGCCGCGGCGGTCTCGGCCGCGGCCGACTGGGCCAGCTCGGCGAGCGAGAGGTCGTCGCTGACCTCGCGCATGACTTCGGACATCGGCACGTCGAGCGCCTCGCAGATCGCCGAGAGCAGCTCGGACGAGGCCTCCTTCTGCCCCCGCTCGACCTCGGAGAGGTATCCGAGAGACACGCGGGCGGACGAGGAGACCTCACGCAGAGTGCGGCCCTGGCGCTGGCGCTGCCGACGCAGCACGTCACCCAGCAGGCGACGGAGCAGGATCATCGCTGGCTCCCTCCTCGGACCGCGTAGCCGCTTCCTTCTCGCCCCACCGTACCGCCTCGGGCACCGGCCGTGCGGGGAGCAAAGACGTGTTCACTCTGGGCTGCAAACATCACTGCCCCCCGTCTTCTTCCCTCTCCTGGGGCCCCGGACTCCTCCCGGCGCCCGTCTGCGCGCTCGTACCGGCTCCGGCAGGACGCTCACGACCCGTCGGAGCCCGGACCCGCAACCGTACTCCTTCCCACCTCCGCGGCGAGCAGTTCCAGCACCGCGGTCACGGATGCGCGACGAATCGCGGTACGGTCGCCGGTCAGCCTCAGCGCCCGGACGGCGGCTCCGTGCGGTCCCGCCACCGCGACGAAGACCGTGCCGACCGGCCGGCCGTCCTGCGGGTCGGGGCCGGCGACGCCGGTGGTCGACGCGCCCCAATCGGCGCCCAGCCGGTCCCGTACGCCCTCGGCCATCTGCCGCGCGACCTGCGGGTCCACCGCTCCCCTTGCGGCCAGGAGCTGTTCGTCGACGCCGAGCAGGCGGTGCTTGAGGTCGGTGGCGTAGGCGGTCACCGACCCGCGGAAGGCGCGTGAGGCACCGGGGACCGAGGCGAGATCCGCGGCGACCAGACCGCCGGTGAGGGATTCGGCGACGGCCAGCGTCCAGCCCCGCTCGCGGAGCAGGCCGAGCACCTGCGGGGCCGCGCCGGCGCTCACACGCCCTGCCCGTGCCCCGGCGCGTGCGCCTCGTGCGCCGCCGCCTCCTCCTTCGTGCCCCGGGCCACCACCGCCGCGGCCCGCCGCCGGCGCGCCTCCAGACCGGCCCGGCGCAGCACGATCGCCTGCCGGACGTAGTCGAGGCCGGTGACGACGGTCAGCACCACCGCCGCGGCCATCAGCCAGGCGCGCAGCGACGCCAGCGGTCCGGTGAGCACCAGGATGTACATGCCGACCGCGACGCCCTGGGTGAGCGTCTTGAGCTTGCCACCGCGGCTGGCCGGGATCACGCCGTGCCGGATCACCCAGAACCGCATGAGCGTGATGCCCAGCTCGCGCACCAGGATCACGACGGTCACCCACCACGGCAGGTCGCCCAGCGCGGACAGCCCGACCAGCGCCGCGCCCATGATGGCCTTGTCGGCGATCGGGTCGGCGATCTTGCCGAAGTCGGTGACCAGGCCGTAGCGGCGGGCGAGTTCCCCGTCGAAGAGGTCGGTGATCATCGCGACGGCGAAGGCCGCCCACGCGAAGGAGCGCCAGGCGGGGTCGTGACCGTCGCCGTGCACGAGCAGGAGGACGAAGCCGGGAACCAGGACCAGACGGATCACCGTCAGCAGGTTGGCGACGTTCAGCAGGCTCGCCGTGCCGGTCGCCGGGTCCCCGAGGTGGTCGGGCGTCGCCGGCGGCGACTCGGGGGCTTCCGTCATCTGGCCACCCCCTCGGCGCCGTCCGCGCCGGTGTCCGGGTCCTGCACGCCCAGCGGCTCCGCGACCAGGTCGACGCCCTGGGTCCCGGTCACCTTCGCCGTCACGAACATCCCGGGCGCGGGCCGCCACCAGCCGCCGGTGGCGGTGAGCAGGACCTGCCCGTCGGTCTCCGGCGCCTGGTGGTCGGCCCGGCCGGTGACCTCGCCGGTCTCCTCGTCCACGTCCTCGACCAGGACGCGCACGGTCGACCCGAGCCGCTCCTCGGCGCGCTGCGCGGTCAGCTCCTCGGCCAGCCGGGAGACCCGGGCGAGCCGGGCGGCCACCACGTCCTCCTCCAGCTTGCCGTCGAGGCCGGCCGCCTCGGTGCCGTCCTCGTCGGAGTAGCCGAAGACGCCGATGGCGTCCAGGCGGGCCGAGGTGAGGAAGCGCTCCAGTTCGGCCAGGTCCTCCTCCGTCTCGCCGGGGAAGCCCACGATGAAGTTGGACCGCACGCCGGCCTTGGGCGCCTTGGCCCGGATGGTGTCCAGCAGCTCCAGGAAGCGGTCGGTGTCGCCGAACCGGCGCATCCGGCGCAGCACGGCCGGCGCGGAGTGCTGGAAGGACAGGTCGAAGTACGGCACGACGCCGGGCGTGCCGGTGAGCACGTCGATCAGCCCCGGGCGCATCTCGGCGGGTTGCAGGTAGCTGACCCGCACCCGCTCGACGCCGTCGACGGCGGCCAGATCCGGCAGCAGCCTCTCCAGCAGCCGGATGTCGCCGAGGTCCTTGCCGTAGGAGGTGTTGTTCTCGCTGACGAGCATGACCTCCTTGACGCCCTGTCCGGCGAGCCAGCGGGTCTCGCCCAGCACGTCGGAGGGGCGGCGGGAGATGAACGAGCCGCGGAAGGACGGGATGGCGCAGAAGGTGCAGCGCCGGTCGCAGCCGGAGGCGAGCTTCACCGAGGCGACCGGGCCGGAGCCCAGGCGGCGGCGCAGCGGCGCGCGCGGACCCGAGGCTGGCGCGAGCCCCTCGGGCAGGTCCTCGGCGCCCGACGCGAAGGCGTCGGCGTCGGCGGCGATGCCCGCCCGGTGGTCCGCGCTGCGCGCCCCCGACGCCGGGGCCGCGCCCGCCGGGGCCGCGGCCTCGCCGTGTCCGGGCAGCGCCACGCCGTGCGTGTGCTGCCGCTCGGCGGGGCTGACCGGCAGCAACTTGCGCCGGTCGCGCGGCGTGTGGGGCGCGTGGACGCCGCCGGACAGGATGGTCCGCAGCCGGTCGGAGATGTCCGCGTAGTCGTCGAAGCCGAGCACGCCGTCCGCCTCGGGCAGCGCGTCCGCCAGCTCCTTGCCGTACCGCTCGGCCATGCAGCCGACCGCGACGACGGCCTGGGTGCGGCCGTGTTCCTTGAGGTCGTTGGCCTCCAGCAGGGCGTCGACGGAGTCCTTCTTGGCCGCGTCGACGAAGCCGCAGGTGTTCACCACCGCCACGTCGGCCTCGGCGGCGTCCTCGACCAGTCGCCAGCCGTCCGCCGCGAGGCCGGCCAGTTCTTCCGAGTCCACCTCGTTACGGGCGCAGCCGAGCGTGACAAGAGCGACGGTACGGGGTTCGGGCATGTGCCCAGAGTACCCGCCCGCCGGTCACCGGCCCGGTCGTACGGTCCGGTCGCCGCGCGGGCGCGACCGGCCCCGGGTCCGACCCCGGGGGCGGCGCCGCGGTCAGCCCTGCGTCGGGTCCCCGGGGGTGTACGTCAGCCGGACGACCTGCCCCTTGTCGCCGGCCGGGCCCAGGTCCTTGCCGTTGACGAAGAGCTGCACCGCGCCCGCGTTGCCCACGATGAGCTTGATCTTCTTGTCGTCGGTCCAGGTCTTGGAGTCGCCCTTGTGCAGGGACGCCTGGAACAGCTGTTTGCCGTTGCCGTCCATGGCCTGGATCCAGCTGGTGCCGCCGGCCGCGGTGACCTTGACGGTGACCTTGCCGGGCGGGGCCGCGGCGATGGCGCTGTTCGACGGCTGCGGGGGCTTGGGCTCGCCGTTGCCCTGCGGGGACTGGCTGGGCGTGGGCGTCGTGGTGGTCGCGCTGGGGGTGGCGCCCGCGCTGGTCTTGTCGTCGCCCCCGCTGCCGGAGACGACGGTGTAGCCGACGAAGCCGATCACGGCGACGATCGCGGCGATCATCGCGGCGGTCCAGTTCGGCCGCCGCGGCTCGGCGCGGATGCGCCGCTCGGCCTCGTACAGCGGCGGCACCGGCGCGGGCGTCTCGGGGCTGCCCTGCTCGGCCGCGTACTGCGCGATCAGCGGTTCCGGATCGAGCCCCACGGCGCGCGCGATGCTGCGGATGTGGCCGCGCGCGTACACGTCGCCGCCGCAGCGCGAGAAGTCGTCCTGCTCGATCCCCTGGAGGATAGGGACGCGTACCCGGGTGCGGGTGCTGACCTCGTCGACGGACAGCCCCGCTTCGATGCGGGCCTTGGCGAGGGCACGACCGACCGAAGGGCGGTCGTCGGAGGGCGAGTTGCCGATGGACACGAGGGCGCCTTTCGAGCGTGCAGCCACCTGCTGGAAGTTCAGTCTAGGGGCGGTCGGGAACGCGGGAGCAATCGGAGGGCCGTTTTTGTCCGCCACTCGGGCCGACCGACCTGTCCAGGGGCTGTTCCCGGCCGTCGCGCGAACCGTCCGCGCACCGGGGTAGACGACCGGGCGGCTAGGAAGGTTGCTCCTGGCCGCGGATGACCGCGAGGACGCCGTCCAGCTCGTCCGCCTTGACCAGCACGTCGCGGGCCTTGGACCCCTCGCTGGGACCCACCACGCCGCGCGACTCCATCAGGTCCATCAGCCGCCCGGCCTTGGCGAAGCCGACCCGCAGCTTGCGCTGGAGCATGGACGTCGAGCCGAACTGGGTGGAGACGACCAGCTCGGCCGCCTGGCACAGCAGGTCCAGGTCGTCGCCGATCTCCTCGTCGATCTCCTTCTTGGGGCCGCTGCCCACCGTGACGTCGGTGCGGTAGGTGGGCGTGAGCTGCGCCTTGCAGTGCTCGACGACCTTGCCGACCTCTTCTTCGGTGACGAAGGCGCCCTGCATGCGGATCGGCTTGTTCGCGCCCATCGGCAGGAACAGCCCGTCACCCTTCCCGATGAGCTTCTCGGCTCCCGGCTGGTCGAGGATGACCCGGCTGTCGGCGAGCGAGGAGGTCGCGAAGGCGAGCCGGGAGGGCACGTTGGCCTTGATCAGACCGGTCACGACGTCGACGCTGGGCCGCTGGGTGGCGAGCACCAGGTGGATGCCGGCGGCCCGGGCCAGCTGGGTGATGCGGACGATGGAGTCCTCCACGTCGCGCGGGGCGACCATCATCAGATCGGCCAGCTCGTCCACGATCACCAGCAGGTACGGGTAGGGCGCGAGTTCGCGCTCGCTGCCCTCGGGCGTCTTGGCCTTGCCGGAGCGCACCGCCGCGTTGAAGTCGTCGATGTGCCGGAAGCCGTACGCCGCCAGGTCGTCGTAGCGCAGGTCCATCTCGCGCACCACCCACTGCAGGGCCTCGGCGGCCCGCTTGGGGTTGGTGATGATCGGGGTGATCAGGTGCGGGATGCCCTCGTACGCGGTCAGCTCGACGCGCTTGGGGTCCACCAGCACCATCCGCACCTCGTCCGGCGTGGCGCGGCACATCACCGAGGTGATCAGGCAGTTGATGCAGGAGGACTTGCCGGAGCCGGTGGCGCCGGCCACCAGGACGTGCGGCATCTTGGCGAGGTTGGCCATCACGTAGCCGCCCTCGACGTCCTTGCCGAGCGCCACGGTCATCGGGTGGTCCTCGCCCGCCGCGTCGGCCGAGCGCAGCACGTCGCCGAGGTTGACCATCTCGCGGTCGCTGTTGGGGATCTCGATGCCGACCGCGGACTTGCCGGGGATCGGGCTGATGATCCGCACATCGGGGCTCGCCACCGAGTACGCGATGTTCTTGGCCAGCGCGGTGATCCGCTCGACCTTGACCGCGGGGCCCAGTTCGATCTCGTAGCGGGTGACCGTCGGGCCGCGGGTGAAGCCGGTGACGACCGCGTCGACCTTGAACTCCTTGAAGACCTGGCCGAGCGAGGCGACCACCGCGTCGTTGGCGGCGCTGCGGGTGCGGCCGGGACCGCCGCGTTCCAGCAGGTCCAGCGACGGCAGCGCGTAGGTGATGTCGCCGGAGAGCTGGAGCTGCTCGGCGCGCGGGGGCAGTCCGTCGCCGTCGGCGGCGGGCGCGGCGGGCTTGGTCAGGTCGGGTACGGAGCCGACGGCGTCGGCGGCCGTCCGCGGTGTCTGAGCGGCCCCGGAGAGGTCCGCGGTGTCCTCGGCGCGGGCGGCCGGGACCTGCTTGCCGACCTGCTGGGTGAGGTCGGCGACCAGCGGCGAGGGCTGCACGCCGTGCAGCACCGCGCCGTCGAGGGATGCGGCGGCCGCGGCCGCCACGTCCACCGCGTCCGGGCCCCCGGCCTCGGCGCCCGCGGTCTCGGCGCGGCGGCGGGGCCGGCGCCGTGGCTTGGGCTCCTCGTCGAACGATCCGTCGCCGTCCACGTCGTACGGTTCCCGCGCGGCGGCGCCGGAGCGGGCGGGCTGCTTGGTGAAGCGGGTCGGCAGCCGGCGCACCGGCGACTCGTCCTCGGGCAGCCGCCGCTCGTCCGGCTCCTCGTCGTCGAAGAAGTCCTCCAGCGGCACCGCGTCCGGTTCCGCGGGCTGCGCGTACAGGCCCAGCCGGGAGCCCGCCTGGCGCAGCCGGTGCGGAATCGCGTTGACGGGTGTGGCGGTGACGACCAGCAGCCCGAAGGCGGTGACGAGCAGCAGCAGCGGCACCGCGAGGAACGAGCCGACGGTGGAGAGCAGCGGGGAGGCGGCGGCCCAGCCGATGAGGCCGCCGGCGTCGCGCATGGCCCGGGCGCCGTCGCCGCGGCTCGGCGAGCCGCAGGCGATGTGGATGAGGCCGAGCGCGCCGATGGCCAGCGCGGACAGGCCGATCACGATCCGGCCGTTGGCCTCCTGCTGCTCGGGGTGGCGCATCAGGCGGACCGCGACCGCGCCGAGCAGGAACGGCACCAGCAGGTCGAGGCGGCCGAAGGCGCCGGTGACGAGCATCTCGACGAGGTCGCCGACCGGGCCCTGGAGGTTGGACCAGGTGCCGGCGGCGACCACCAGGGTCAGGCCGAGCAGCAGCAGCGCCAGGCCGTCCTTGCGGTGCGCCGGGTCCAGTCCGCGGGCGCCGCGCCCTATGCCCCGGAAGACCGCGCCGACGGCGTGCGCCAGGCCCAGCCACAGGGCGCGGACCATGCGGTAGAGGCCGTTGGTCGGCGAGGGTGCGGGCCTGGGCGCGGG
Source organism: Actinacidiphila sp. DG2A-62 (assembly GCF_035825295.1). NCBI lineage: Bacteria > Bacillati > Actinomycetota > Actinomycetes > Kitasatosporales > Streptomycetaceae > Actinacidiphila > Actinacidiphila sp. DG2A-62. Next base: position 6,723,070 of record NZ_JAYMGI010000002.1, on the reverse strand, counting down.
TTTGGCCGCCGGTGCCTTCGCCGCCTTCTTCGCCGGCGGCTTCGAGGCAGCGCCCTTCGCCGCAGGTTTCTTGGCCGCGGTCTTCTTGGCCGCCGGCTTCGCCGGGGCTTTCTTGGCGGTGCCGGAGGTACGGGGGGCCATGGTGCCGAGATTACCGCCCTTGTGATCGCGGGACACGCGTGGCCGCCCATACGCCCGTTCGTGTCGCATCGGACAGATGAGCTGATTGACGGTCCGTCAACCCGGGGTGACGCGCCGGGGCGGACGCCCATTGCCCGCGCCCGGGCGGACGCCTCCCGCTGTCGCCCGGGTCTACTCCGGTCCCTGCTGCCTGACGATGCCGTCCCCGCCGGAACCGGGCGGCTCCAGCGCGTCCAGCGCCCGGCGCAGTCCGGTGAGTTTGCGCTCCAGGTGCGCGGCGGTGGCCACGGCCGCGGCGTCCGCGGACTCGTTGAGCTGCTTGCTCAGCGCCTCGGCCTGCTCCTCCACGGCGGCCAGTCGCGCGGAGAGTTCGGCGACGAGGCCGGCTGCGACGGCCGTCGCGACCGCCGCCCCGGCCGTTGCCGCCGGCCGCGGCGGGCACGCCCTGCTCCAACTGCAGCCGCAGCAGCGCCGCCTGCTCGCGCAACTGGACGTTCTTCATGTACAGGTCCACGAAGACCGAGACCTTGGCGCGCAGCACCCACGGGTCGAACGGCTTGGAGATGTAGTCGACCGCGCCCGCCGCGTAGCCGCGGAAGGTGTGGTGCGGGCCGTGGTTGATCGCGGTCAGGAAGATGATCGGGATGTCCCGGGTCCGCTCCCGGCGCTTGATGTGCGCCGCGGTCTCGAAGCCGTCCATGCCCGGCATCTGCACGTCGAGCAGGATCACCGCGAAGTCGTCGGTGAGCAGCGCCTTGAGCGCCTCCTCCCCGGACGATGCCCTGACCAGGGTCTGATCGAGCGCGGAGAGGATCGCCTCCAGCGCCAGCAGATTCTCCGGCCGGTCATCGACCAGGAGGATCTTGGCCTTCTGCACCATGGCCCGACCTCCTCGCCCCGGCAATGAGCCGGTTGCCGCCCCCGCGGCCGACTCCGTCACGCCGCCCGTCCTTGTGCCGGTCATGGTAGTCGCACCCCGCCGTTCGCCACACCCTGTCACCGCCAGGTCACTCAACACGTACCGAAAACGCAGGCGGAGACCAGAAGGTTCCCTGCTTTCCGGGCCGTCACACCTCACGCGGCACAGGAGTCGGCAAAGATCTCCCGCGCCGCGCGCCACGCGTCATCCCGCGTGCATCCACTGTTCCATGAGCGTGAGCAGATGGTCGGTGTCGACAGGCTTCGTCACATAATCCGACGCCCCCGATTCGATGGCCTTCTCCCGGTCGCCCTTCATCGCCTTCGCGGTGAGGGCGATGATCGGCAGGCCGGCGAACTGCGGCATCTTGCGGATCGCCGAGGTCGTGGCGTACCCGTCCATCTCGGGCATCATGATGTCCATCAGCACGACCACGATGTCGTCGTACTGCTCCAGCACCTCGATGCCCTCGCGGCCGTTCTCCGCGTACAGCACCGTCAGGCCGTGCTGCTCCAGGACGCTGGTGAGCGCGAAGACGTTGCGGATGTCGTCGTCGACGATCAGGACCTTCTCGCCGTTGAAGCCCCCGGAGAAGCCGGGGTAGGCGTCCGCGCCCTGGTCCTCCCACGCTTCGGGTCCCGGCTGCCGGCCGTTGCCCTGCGCGCCGTTCTGGGCGGCGCTCCGGGCTCCGTTCCGGGCCGCCGCGTGCGCACCGTCGTAGGCGCCGTCCTGGCTGCCGTCGTGCGGGCCCGCGGCCGCTCCGGCCGGGCGGCCCGCGCCGCCCCTGGCGCGGCCGGCCCCTGGCCGCCGTCGCCCTGACCGTCGCCGTGGACGTGGCCGTGTCCGTGGCCGTCGCCGTCCCCGTGGCCGTTCGGCTGCGGGGCGGGCTGGGCCGAGCGGCGGCGCAGCCGGGCCAGGCTGCTGCCCGGGCCGCGGGTGCGGCCGCCCGAACCCTGCTCGGCGTCGCCGCCCTGGCTGCCCGGGGGCAGCTGCGGCGCGGCGGGCGGCACGTCGCCCAGGCTCATCGGCAGGTACAGCGTGAACGTCGAACCGCGGCCGGGCTGGCTGTCGGCGTGGATCTCGCCGCCGAGCAGCCGGGCGATCTCGCGGCTGATCGACAGGCCCAGGCCGGTGCCGCCGTACTTGCGGCTGGTCGTGCCGTCGGCCTGCTTGAACGCCTCGAAGATCACCAGCATCTTGCTGGCCGCGATGCCGATGCCGGTGTCGGTCACCGAGAACGCGATCAGCGGCTGGTCCGGCTCGCGCAGCGTTCCCGCCTCCAGCAGCTGCTCCCGGATCGACTGCGGCACCTCGGCGCCGGCAGGCCGGATCACCAGCTCCACCGAGCCGCTCGCGGTGAACTTCACCGCGTTGGACAGCAGGTTGCGCAGCACCTGCAGCAGCCGCTGCTCGTCGGTGTGCAGCGTGACCGGCAGCTCGGGCGAGACCCGCACCGAGAAGTCCAGGCCCTTCTCCGCGGTCAGCGGCCGGAAGGTCGCCTCCACGTAGTCCACCAGCTGGACCAGCGCGATCCTGGTCGGCGAGACGTCCATCTTGCCTGCCTCGACCTTGGACAGGTCCAGGATGTCGTTGATCAGCTGGAGCAGGTCGGAGCCGGCGCCGTGGATGGTCTCGGCGAACTCCACCTGCTTCGGCGACAGATTGCCCTCGGCGTTGTCGGCGAGCAGCTTGGCCAGGATCAGCAGCGAGTTGAGCGGGGTGCGCAGCTCGTGCGACATGTTGGCCAGGAACTCGGACTTGTAGCGCATGGAGACCGCGAGCTGCTCCGCGCGCTCCTCCAGGACCTGCCGGGCGTCCTCGATCTCGGTGTTCTTCACCTCGATGTCGCGGTTCTGCCGCGCCAGCAGCTCGGCCTTCTCCTCCAGCTCCCCGTTGGACAGCTCCAGCGCCCGCTGCCGGTTCTCCAGCTCCGCCGAGCGCTCCTGGAGCTGCTCGGTCAGCTCCTGGGACTGCTTGAGCAGGCCCTCGGTCTTGGTGTTGACCGAGATCGTGTTGACGCTGATCGCGATGATGTCGGTGATCTGGTTGAGGAAGTCCTTCTGGATCTGCGTGAAGGGCTGGAACGCCGCCAGCTCGATCACCCCGAGCACCCGGCCCTCGAAGAGCACCGGCAGCACGATGACGTGCGACGGCGGCGCCTCGCCGAGCCCCGAGGTGATCTTCAGGTAGCCCGGCGGCACGTGCTCGACCAGGATGGTCCGCTTCTCCACCGCCGCCTGCCCGATCAGCCCCTCGCCGGGCAGGAACACCGTGGACATGGTGCGCCGGGAGAAGCCGTAGCTGCCGATCAGCCGCAGCTCGTACTCCTCGCCGTCCTCCGCGGTCTCCTGCACGAGGAAGAACGCGCCGTGCTGCGCGGAGACCACCGGCGTCAGCTCGCTCATGATCAGCGCCGCCACGTCGCGCAGGTCGCGGCGGCCCTGCATCAGTCCGGAGATGCGCGCCAGGTTGCCCTTGAGCCAGTCCTGCTCCTTGTTGGCCAGGGTGGTCTCGCGCAGCCGGACGATCATCGTGTTGATGTAGTCCTGCAGCTCCAGGATCTCCCCGGCCGCGTCGACGTCGATCCGCAGGTTGAGGTCGCCGCGGGTCACCGCGGTGGCGACCTGCGCGATATTGCGGACCTGGCTGGTCAGGTTGTTGGCCATCAGGTTGACGGACTCGGTGAGGTCCTTCCAGATGCCCGAGACGCCCGGTACCCGCGCCTGGCCGCCCAGGCGGCCCTCGGTGCCCACCTCGCGCGCCACCCGGGTCACCTCGTCACCGAAGGCGGACAGCTGCCCGACCATGGTGTTGATCGTGGTCTTGAGCTCCAGGATCTCCCCGCGCGCGTCCACGTCGATCTTCTTGGACAGGTCGCCGCGCGCCACGGCCGTCGTCACCTGGGCGATCTGGCGGACCTGGCCGGTCAGGTTCGACGCCATGCCGTTCACCGACTCGGTGAGGTCCTTCCAGGTGCCCGCCACGCCCGGGACGCGGGCCTGGCCGCCGAGGATGCCCTCGGTGCCGACCTCGCGGGCCACCCGGGTCACCTCGTCGCCGAACGCCGACAGCGTGTCCACCATCGTGTTGATGGTGTTCTTCAGCTCCAGGATCTCGCCGCGCGCGTCGACGTCGATCTTCTTCGTCAGGTCGCCATTGGCGACGGCGGTGGCCACCGAGGAGATCGACCGCACCTGGCTGGTGAGGTTGGAGGCCATGCCGTTCACCGACTCGGTGAGGTCCTTCCAGATGCCGGAGACGTCGCGCACCCGGGCCTGCCCGCCCAGCTGCCCCTCGGTGCCCACCTCGCGGGCCACCCGGGTCACCTCGTCGCCGAACGCCGACAGCGTGTCCACCATCGTGTTCACGGTCGTCACCAGCGCGAGGATCTCGCCCTTGGCGTCGACGGTGATCTTCCGCGACAGGTCGCCGTTGGCGACCGCGCCGGTCACGTCGGCGATGTTGCGGACCTGGCTGGTCAGGTTGTTCGCCATGAAGTTGACGGACTGGGTGAGGTCCTTCCAGGTGCCGCTGACACCCTTGACCTCCGCCTGGCCGCCCAGGATGCCCTCGGTGCCGACCTCGCGGGCCACCCTGGTGACCTCCTCGGCGAACGAGGAGAGCTGGTCGACCATGGTGTTGAGGGTGTTCTTCAGCTCCAGGATCTCGCCCTTGGCGTCCACGTCGATCTTCTGCGACAGGTCGCCGCGCGCGACCGCGGTCGCCACCTGCGCGATGTTGCGGACCTGGCCCGTCAGGTTGCCGGCCATGAAGTTCACCGAGTCGGTCAGGTCGCGCCACACCCCGGCCACACCTGGCACCTGCGCCTGGCCGCCGAGGCGCCCGTCGGTGCCGACCTCGCGGGCCACCCGGGTCACCTGCTCGGCGAACGACGAGAGCTGGTCGACCATCGTGTTGATGGTGTTCTTCAGCTCCAGGATCTCCCCGCGCGCGTCCACGTCGATCTTCTGCGACAGGTCGCCGCGGGCCACTGCCGTCGTCACCTGGGCGATCTGCCGCACCTGGGACGTCAGGTTGCCGGCCATGAAGTTGACGGAGTCGGTCAGGTCCTTCCACGTGCCGCTGACGCCGTCCACCCGCGCCTGGCCGCCGAGGCGCCCCTCGGTGCCCACGTCGGTGGCCATCCGCGTCACCTGGGCGGAGAAGGAGCCCAGCTGGTCGACCATGCGGTTCACGGTGTTCTTCAGCTCCAGCATCTCGCCGGAGACGTCCACCGTGACCTTCTGCGACAGGTCGCCGTTGGCGACCGCCGTCGTCACCTGCGCGATGTTGCGCACCTGCGCCGTCAGGTTCCGGAACGCCGTGTTGACCGAGTCGGTCAGGTCCTTCCACGTGCCGGCCGCGCCGGACACCTGCGCCTGCCCGCCCAGCTGGCCCTCGACGCCGACCTCGCGGGCCACCCGGGTCACCTCGGCGCCGAACGCCGACAGCTGGTCGACCATGGTGTTCACGGTGTTCTTCAGCTCCAGCATCTCGCCGGAGACGTCCACCGTGACCTTCTGCGACAGGTCGCCGCCCGCGACCGCCGTCGTCACCTGCGCGATGTCCCGCACCTGGGCGGTCAGGTTGCGGAAGGCGGTGTTGACGGAGTCGGTGAGGTCCTTCCACGTGCCGGCCGCGCCCGGCACCTGGGCCTGCCCGCCGAGCTGGCCCTCGGCGCCGATCTCGCCCGCGACACGGGTGACCTCGTCGGCGAAGGTGCGCAGCGTCTCGGTCATCGCGTTGATCGTCTCGGCCAGCTGGGCGACCTCGCCGCGCGCGCCGATGGTGATCTTCTGCGTCAGGTCGCCGTTGGCGACCGCGGTCGTCACCTGCGCGATGTCGCGCACCTGCGCGGTCAGATTGCCGGCCATCAGGTTGACCGAGTCGGTCAGGTCCTTCCACACCCCCGCCACGCCCGGCACCTGCGCCTGGCCGCCCAGCTCGCCCTCCGTACCGACCTCGCGGGCCACCCGGGTGACCTCGGAGGAGAACGAGGACAGCTGGTCCACCATCGTGTTGACGGTGTTCTTCAGCTCCAGCATCTCGCCGGCCACGTGCACGGTGACCTTGCGGGACAGGTCGCCCTTGGCGACCGCCGTGGTCACCAGCGCGATGTCGCGCACCTGCGCGGTCAGCCGGTACGCCATGGTGTTCACCGAGTCGGTCAGGTCCTTCCAGGAGCCCGACACCCCCCGCACCTTCGCCTGACCGCCGAGCTTGCCCTCGGTGCCCACCTCGCTGGCCACCCGGGTCACCTCGTCGGTGAACGCCGACAGCTGGTCGACCAGGCCGTTGACGGTCCGGCCGACCTTCAGGAACTCGCCGCGCAGCGGGTGCGCCGAACCGTCCGCGTTCTGCGCGCGCAGGTCCATCCGCTGGTCCAGGTCGCCCTCGGCGACCGCCGACAGCACCCGGCCCACCTCGGACACCGGCCGCACCAGGTCGTCCACCAGCGCGTTCGACGCCTCGATGGCAGCCGCCCAGGCGCCCTCGCCGGCCCCGGTCTCCAGCCGCTCGGTGAGCTTGCCGTCCCGCCCGACGACCCGCCGGACCCTGGCCAGCTCACCGGTGAGGTGCTGGTTGCGGTCGGCGACCTCGTTGAAGACGGCGGCGATCTCCGCCATCGGCCCGTCGCCCGCCACCGGCAACCGCCGTCGGAAGTTGCCGTCCCGCATGGCGGTGAGGGCCCCCAGCAGCTTCGCGAGCGCCGCGGCATCGACCTCGACGGTCCCGCCGCCACGGGATCGCCCGTTCTTCGTACGCGTGACCGTGCCCCGCGCCGATGCGCCAGACTCCACCGTGTCCTCCTGTGGGGTCGACCGACCCGCAGATGTACAACAGATGTGCAACCTTGCCGACTGCAGAACACGCCCAGTGTTTCACCCTCGCACCGCCCGGCCATAACAGTTCGGCAGCATCGCTCGCATCCGTGGCCGACTTCGGGGTGGAAACACCCGCAACCGGCGCACACGGTGTCCGCGGGGGTCAGTAACCTGGCTCTGTGATCGGGGGGACCCGCCCGTCCCTCCCTTCGCAGTGCCCGGCACACATCCCTGGGAGCCGTCGGTGAGAGTTCAGCAGCGCGGCGGCGCGCCCTGGAGCGGTGCGGGGACGTCCGGCCAGACACGAGCGGCGCTCGAGCAGGCACGAGCAGCGAGGAGAGCGGTGATCACGGCGCGGGCAGCGGCCACCTTCGAACCGGTGGGGCGGTCGGTCGCGGTCGCCCGCGCCTTCGTCCGCGACACCCTGCACGGCTGGGGCTTCGCCGATGTCGTGGACGACGCGGTGGTGCTCACCAGCGAGCTGGTGACCAATGCCGTCATCCACGCCGGCACCGCCGCCGACGTCACCTGCCTGCGGTACGACACGGCGGTGCGCGTCGAGGTCGCCGACCACTACCCCGAGCGGGAGGTGCCGCTGCAGTCCCGCGGCCGCCAGTTCCGCGACAGCGACAACGAGGGCGGCCGCGGCCTGATGCTGTGCGCCGCGCTCGCCAACCGCTGGGGTGTGGAGTACACCCCGGCGGGCAAGGACGTCTGGTTCCAGCTCGACCTGCCCGAGCGCCCGGCCGGCACCCGCTCGGCCGGCCCGGTGCTGCCCACCGCCGAGCTGCCCGTCGCCGACGAACGGGTCCGGGTCGCCGTCGTCCAGGTCGACGCCGACGGCGTCATCACGCGCTGGAACGACGACGCCGCCGACCTCTTCGGCCACGCCGCCGCCGACATCGTCGGCAAGTCGCTCGCCGACGTCACCGCCTGGCCGCAGACCCCCGGCACCGGCATCGGCCTCGCCGAGGCGCTGCGCCTGTCCCGCTGGGAGGGCACCTACGGGCTGCGCGACGCAGACGGCCGCGTGCTCCCCGTCTACGGCTCCCACCTGCGGGTCCGCGACAGCGCCGGCGCCCCCTCCACGGTCTGCCTGCTGGTGCGCGCCGAGGAGCGCGCCGTCCTGCAGACCCCCAGCCGCGGCCCCGCCGGCTCCGACGGCGGCGCCTCACGGCAGGGCAAGAGCGCCGACGCCTTCGAGGTGTTCATCGGCTCCCCCGCCCCCGACGACCTCGACGGACTGCTCCAGCGCACCGTGGAGCGCGCCCGCGACATGCTCGACGGCGACGCCGCCTACCTGCTGCTGGCCACCGACGACGAGACGGAGTTGGAGGTACGCGCCTCCACCGGCCTGCCCTCGGCCCGCCAGCGGTTCGCCCGCGTCCCCGTCGAGGCCGGCACCGGCCGCTACGGCAGCGCCCGGATGCCCGCGGTGCACGAGGACCTCACCGCGGCGCCCGGCGCCGTCCCGCTGCTGTCCGGCACGGGCATGCGCTCGGTCGTCACCGTCCCGCTGAAGGTCGAGGGCCGGCTCACCGGCTCCCTCGGCGTCGCGGCCGAGGCCCCCGGACGCTACTCCAACCAGGAGGCGCTGCGGCTGCAGTTCGCCGCCGACCGGATCGCACTCGCCGTCGAGAGCGCCCGGCTCACCGAGCTGGAGCGCCTGCGCCGCGGCTCGCTGTCCTTCCTCGTCGAGGCCTCCGACCTGCTGGCCGGCACCCTGGAGCGGGACCAGACGCTCGCCCTGATGGCCCAGATGACCGTGCCCACCCTCGCCTCCTGGTGCGCCGTCTACACGATGGCCGAGCAGGCGGAGCCCGAGTTGGCGTTCGTCCTGCACGAGGACGAGGACCGCATCGACGGCATCAAGGCGCTGCTGTCCCAGGTCCGGCCGCCCGACCCCGACCCGACCCCCGGCGCCAGGATCTGGACGGCGCCCTCGGACGCCGCCCACTCCAGCGCCCTGCGCGCGTCACTGCGCAGCCTGGGCGTCGGCAACGGCCCGTCCGGCGCACGCCCCGCGAGCACCCCGGGCATCGTCCTGGCCACCGCCGCGGCCGTGGGCGGGGAGACCGTCGTGCTGCCGCTGGTCGCCCGCAACCGCGTGATCGGCATGCTCACCCTCGGTAAACCCACCGACGAACGCTTCCGCCAGGAGATCCTGGAGCTGGCCGAAGATCTGTCCCGCCGCGCCGCCCTCGCCCTGGACAACGCCCGCCTCTACAGCGAGCGCACCGCCATCAGCCAGGCGCTCCAGCGCAGCCTGCTGCCGCCGGAGCTGCCCAGCGTCCCGGGCGTCGAGGTCGAGGTCGTCTACCGCGCGGCCGGTGAGGGCAACGAGGTCGGCGGCGACTTCTACGACCTGTTCCCGATCCGCGACGGCTGCTGGGGCTTCGCCATCGGCGACGTCTGCGGCACCGGCCCCGAGGCCGCCGCGGTCACCGGCCTGGCCCGGCACGCGCTGCGCCTGCTGGCCCGCGAGGGCTTCGGCGGCCCCGCCGTCCTCGAACGCCTCAACGCCGCCATCCTCGACGAGGGCGCCCGCAGCCGTTTCCTCACCCTTCTCTACGGCGAGCTGTGGCCGCAGCAGGACGGCAGCGCGGTGCTGCGCATGGTCTGCGCCGGCCACCCGCTCCCGCTGCGGCTGCGGCCCGACGGCACGGTGGAGCCGGCCGCGGACCCGCAGCCGCTGCTGGGCGTCATGGAGGATCTGGAACTGGTCGAGCAGTCGATCACCCTGGACCCGGGCGACGTGATGCTGTGCGTCACCGACGGCGTCACCGAGCGCCGTGAGGGTTCCCGCATGCTGGGCGACGACGGCCTCGCGGACGTCCTCGCCACCTGCACGGGCCTGACCGCCGGCGCGGTCGCCGCCCGCATCCAGCGCGCGGTGGAGCGCTTCGCCTCCGACGCTCCCTCCGACGACATGGCGATCCTGGCCATGCGGGTGCCGGAACTTCCCAAGGACTGAGCCCGCCGGCCCTACCGGAACACCGAAAAGAGAAGGCCCCCGCAGCGGCGGAGGCCTTCTCCCTTTACTTCCTCGGAGCCCCAATACGGAATCGAACCGTAGACCTTCTCCTTACCATGGAGACGCTCTACCGACTGAGCTATTGGGGCGCTGTCGGATGTGACGATCTTAGCCTATGAACGGCACCCCGGTGAAACCCGTTCAGAGCAGTCCGCCGAGCGCGTTGCAGGCGTCCGCGACATGCGTCAACTCCCGCTGCGTCAGCCCGGAGTGGACCGGCAGAGACAGCGTGTCCGCGGCCACCCGCTCGGTCTCCGGCAGCAGCACCCCGGAGCGGTGCGCCGGCATCCGGTGCACCGGTACCGGAACGCTCACCTCGGCCCGCACGCCCCTGGCCCGCAGCGCCCGCGCGAAGGCGTCCCGGTCCGGCCGGCCGTTTCCCGGGATGCGTACGGCGTACTGCACATACAGGTGGTGCGCCCCGGGCTCGGTGTACGGGACCACGACGCCCTTCAACGCCGAGTCCAGGAACCGCGCGTAGGCCCGGCGGCGGGCCACCTGCCCGGCGTCCTCAACGCTGCGGGCCTCCTCGACGAGGGCCAGCCCGTACCGCTCGGCCAGTTCGGAGAGCCGGTCCAGCGGCGCCGGGTGCCCGAAGACGTTCACCGGCAGCACGGCGGCGGTACGACTGGTGACGCTCGCCGAGACCGATACGGGGTCGAGGCAGAAGGTACGGGGGTCGATGTCCGCGAAGACCGGCTCCGCACCGGCCAACCGCACACCGTCGGCGGGAGCCCCGGGCCCGAACGACGGCACGATGACCTCGTCACCCGCCCCGATCCCCAACTCCCGGAGGGCGTCGCGGTACGCGGCGGCCGTCATGTCGGAAGCGGCCATGTGCCGTCGTCGTCCGGCAGTCGTCATCTGCTGCACGTCTCCACACCTCCGGCTGTCGAGGCGCCCAGGTTCTCGGCACGACGTGAACGCGGGGTAACGGGCAGTAAAAAAGCCTCAACCCCCGAGACCAAGCTCGGGGGTTGAGGCTTCTTCAAAGATTGTTCGGCGGTGTCCTACTCTCCCACAGGGTCCCCCCTGCAGTACCATCGGCGCTGAAAGGCTTAGCTTCCGGGTTCGGAATGTAACCGGGCGTTTCCCTCACGCTATGACCACCGAAACACCATGAAACACACCCACCCCGCCAACGGGTGGGGCTGGTTGTTTCAGAACCGCACAGTGGACGCGAACACACAGTCTTGTAGACAAGCCCTCGGCTTATTAGTACCGGTCAGCTCCACCCCTCACAAGGCTTCCACATCCGGCCTATCAACCCAGTCGTCTCCTGGGAGCCTTAACCCCTCACAGGGGGTGGGAGCCCTCATCTCGAAGCAGGCTTCCCGCTTAGATGCTTTCAGCGGTTATCCCTCCCGAACGTAGCCAACCAGCCATGCCCTTGGCAGGACAACTGGCACACCAGAGGTTCGTCCGTCCCGGTCCTCTCGTACTAGGGACAGCCCTTCTCAAGACTCCAACGCGCACAGCGGATAGGGACCGAACTGTCTCACGACGTTCTAAACCCAGCTCGCGTACCGCTTTAATGGGCGAACAGCCCAACCCTTGGGACCGACTCCAGCCCCAGGATGCGACGAGCCGACATCGAGGTGCCAAACCATCCCGTCGATATGGACTCTTGGGGAAGATCAGCCTGTTATCCCCGGGGTACCTTTTATCCGTTGAGCGACGGCGCTTCCACAAGCCACCGCCGGATCACTAGTCCCTACTTTCGTACCTGCTCGACCCGTCAGTCTCACAGTCAAGCTCCCTTGTGCACTTACACTCACCACCTGATTGCCAACCAGGCTGAGGGAACCTTTGGGCGCCTCCGTTACCCTTTAGGAGGCAACCGCCCCAGTTAAACTACCCACCAGACACTGTCCCTGATCCGGATCACGGACCGAGGTTAGACATCCAGCACGACCAGAGTGGTATTTCAACGACGACTCCCACCAGGCTGGCGCCCGATGATCACAGTCTCCCACCTATCCTACACAAGCCGAACCGAACACCAATATCAAGCTATAGTAAAGGTCCCGGGGTCTTTCCGTCCTGCTGCGCGAAACGAGCATCTTTACTCGTAGTGCAATTTCACCGGGCCTATGGTTGAGACAGTCGAGAAGTCGTTACGCCATTCGTGCAGGTCGGAACTTACCCGACAAGGAATTTCGCTACCTTAGGATGGTTATAGTTACCACCGCCGTTTACTGGCGCTTAAGTTCTCAGCTTCGCCCCACCGAAGCAGGACTAACCGGTCCCCTTAACGTTCCAGCACCGGGCAGGCGTCAGTCCGTATACATCGCCTTACGGCTTCGCACGGACCTGTGTTTTTAGTAAACAGTCGCTTCTCGCTGGTCTCTGCGGCCACCCCCAGCTCACACTGCAAGAGTGATCACCAGGTGTGGCCCCCCTTCTCCCGAAGTTACGGGGGCATTTTGCCGAGTTCCTTAACCATAGTTCACCCGAACGCCTCGGTATTCTCTACCAGACCACCTGAGTCGGTTTAGGGTACGGGCCGCCATGAAACTCGCTAGAGGCTTTTCTCGACAGCATAGGATCATCCACTTCACCACAATCGGCTCGGCATCAGGTCTCAGACTGTGTGCCAGACGGATTTACCTACCTGGCGTCCTACACCCTTACCCCGGGACAACCACCGCCCGGGCTGGACTACCTTCCTGCGTCACCCCATCACTTACCTACTACCACCTCGGGTCACCGGCTCCACCACTCCGACCTCGTCCGAAGACTCAGCCGACGGCTTCACGGGCTTAGCATCAGAGGATTCGATACTGGGCGCTTCAAAGCGGGTACCGGAATATCAACCGGTTGTCCATCGACTACGCCTGTCGGCCTCGCCTTAGGTCCCGACTTACCCTGGGCAGATCAGCTTGACCCAGGAACCCTTGGTCAATCGGCGCACACGTTTCCCACGTGTGTATCGCTACTCATGCCTGCATTCTCACTCGTGAACCATCCACCACTACCTTCCGGTGCGGCTTCACCCGGCACACGACGCTCCCCTACCCACCCACACAGCCGTTAGGCCTTCATGTGTGAGTGACACGACTTCGGCGGTACGCTTGAGCCCCGCTACATTGTCGGCGCGGAATCACTTGACCAGTGAGCTATTACGCACTCTTTCAAGGATGGCTGCTTC